>NZ_JBITTJ010000001.1:0-1240781 GCF_044541845.1 Streptomyces sp. NPDC085481 | reverse complement strand
GAACGGCGGTACCGAGAACGGCGGTACCGAGAACGGCGGTACCGAGAACGGCGGTACCGAGAACGGCGGTACCGAGAACGGCGGTACCGAGAACGGCGGTACCGAGAACGGTGGCACCGGTAACAACGGTGGTACCGGTAACAACGGCGGTACGGGCAACAACGGTGGCACCGGTAACAACGGTGGTACCGGTAACAATGGCGGTACGGGCAACAACGGTGGTACCGGTAACAACGGCGGTACGGGCAACAACGGCGGTACCGGTAACAACGGTGGCACCTCGACCACCGGCGGCTCGACCGACGGCGGTACCGAGACCGATGGTGGCTCCACCACCAACGGCGGCGCCGGCACCTGCACCGTCGACCTCGATGGTGCCGAGTGCGTCGACAACAACAACACCGACACCAACAACGCCGGCTCGCAGCCCGTCGAGCAGGGCAAGGCCAAGGAGGAGCTGGCCGAGACCGGCGCCGCCGAGACCTCGTTCCTGATCATCGGCGCCGCGACCATGATCGCCGGCGGTATCGGCTTCCGCTTCCTGCCGCGCGTCGTCTCCGGCGGTCGCGCCGCCGTCTGAGGCGGCTCGGGCGCCTGAGGGTGCGGTAAGAGCATGAGAAGGGCCGGGGGCGAAGCCCTCGGCCCTTCTTCGTGTTCCGGCTCGTGTGCGGCTCCAGGGAGCCCCTAGATGCCGCGTACGGCCGCCAGCAGTGCCATCGTCGCCACCAGGGCGATCACCAGGGTCAGCAACATCGCCGGGGTCAGGCCCGTCGGCTGGGGCAGACGCTCGCGGTTCGCGCGGCAGACGGGGCAGCGGCCCTCCGCGACGGGGGCCGCGCAGCTGGCGCACACCAGTCGGTCATAGGTCATGCGCTCTCCTCCTCCCGCACAGGGATCCTTACCTGGACAACGCTCGGGGTGATCCGACCGTTCCCTCTACCACTGTGCCAGCTCCGGACTGTTTCGGCGCGCCCCGTGCGCCGTGACCGGAAGGACGAAAAGGATAAAGCACACAAGCCAGGACCGCGACTGCGCGGGCCATCCCCGTTCGCGTATGGTCACGCACACCTACTCCCGGCCGACCGTGGTGCATCCGTGATCCGATTCGACAATGTCTCCAAGTCCTATCCGAAGCAGAACCGCCCGGCTCTCCGGGAGGTCTCCCTGGAGATCGAGAAGGGGGAGTTCGTCTTCCTCGTCGGTTCCTCCGGCTCCGGAAAGTCGACCTTCCTGCGGCTGATCCTGCGCGAGGAGCGCGCCAGCCACGGCCAGGTGCACGTCCTGGGCAAGGACCTCGCCCGGCTGTCCAACTGGAAGGTGCCGCACATGCGCCGCCAGCTGGGGACGGTCTTCCAGGACTTCCGCCTGCTGCCCAACAAGACCGTCGCCGAGAACGTGGCCTTCGCCCAGGAGGTCATCGGCAAGCCCCGCGGCGAGATCCGCAAGGCCGTGCCCCAGGTGCTCGACCTGGTCGGCCTCGGCGGCAAGGAGGACCGCATGCCGGGTGAGCTGTCCGGTGGTGAGCAGCAGCGCGTCGCCATCGCGCGGGCCTTCGTCAACCGCCCGATGCTGCTGATCGCCGACGAGCCCACCGGCAACCTCGACCCGCAGACCTCGGTCGGCATCATGAAGCTGCTCGACCGGATCAACAGGACGGGAACCACCGTCGTCATGGCGACCCACGACCAGAACATCGTCGACCAGATGCGCAAGCGCGTCATCGAGCTCGAAAAGGGCCGCCTCGTCCGTGACCAGGCGCGCGGCGTCTACGGATACCAGCACTGAGCCCGCGATAGCGAGTAGGAGAAAGCAGACCCATGCGCGCTCAGTTCGTGCTCTCCGAGATCGGCGTCGGTCTCCGGCGCAACCTGACGATGACCTTCGCCGTCATCGTGTCCGTGGCCCTCTCGCTCGCCCTGTTCGGCGGGGCGCTGCTCATGCGCGAGCAGGTCAGCACGATGAAGGACTACTGGTACGACAAGGTCAACGTCTCCATCTTCCTCTGCAACAAGAGCGACGGGGCCACCTCGGCCAAGTGCGCCAAGGGCGCGGTCACCGCGCAGCAGAAGGAGCAGATCGAGGCCGATCTGAAGAAGATGGACATCGTCGAGACGGTCCACCACGAGTCCGCCGACGAGGCCTACAAGCACTACAAGGAGCAGTACGGCGACACGGCCATCGCCTCGGTCGTGACGCCGGACCAGATGCAGGAGTCCTTCCGGGTCAAGCTGAAGGACCCGGAGAAGTACAAGGTGGTCGCGACCGCCTTCGCCGGACGCGACGGCGTCGAGTCGGTCCAGGACCAGCGCAACATCCTGCAGAACCTCTTCGACCTGATGAACGGCATGAACATCGCCGCCCTCGGTGTCATGGGCCTGATGCTGGTCATCGCGCTGATGCTGATCGTGAACACGGTGCGCGTCTCCGCGTTCAGCCGGCGCCGCGAGACCGGCATCATGCGTCTGGTCGGCGCGACCAACTTCTACATCCAGATGCCGTTCATCATGGAGGCCGCCTTCGCCGGTCTCCTCGGTGGCGCCGTCGCCTGTGTGATGCTGCTCGTCGGCCGCTACTTCCTGATCGACCACGGCATCGCGCTCGCCGACAAGATGCAGCTGGTCAACTTCATCGGCTGGGACGCCGTCCTCGCCAAGCTGCCGCTCGTCATCGCGATCGGCCTGCTGATGCCCGCCCTTGCCGCCTTCATCGCGTTGCGCAAGTACCTGAAGGTGTGACAGTTCGCTCGTGGTGAGCCCATGGCGTCGTCCGGCCAACCGCCGTACGGCGCCATTCGCTTGTCCTAGAGTGGGCGACATGCGTGCCGGTGCCGGCCCCGAGTTCTGTCGAAGGCCCCGCGGAGTTCTCCGTGGGGCCGCTTTGACGTTGGTCTTCGCCGGGGTCCTCGCCACCGCCGCCGCCACCGGGGCGCTGCCCCGGCAGGAGCGGCCGGGAGAGCCCGCCAGGGCGGTGCCGGGCAGCACCGTCGACCGGGCCGCGCTGGCCCGGGCCGCCGCCGAGGCGATCGCCGACGGCAAGTCCGGCAAGAAGGCCGCCGAGGAGTTCGTCAGCCGCAGCGGCGACCGGTGGGGCGCGGTGTACGACAAGCGGGAGTACGCCGAGTTCGAGCAGGCACTGGACGGCTCGTACACCGGCGTGGGGCTTTCCGCCCGTAAGGGCGCGCGGGACCGGGTCGAGATCAGCCGGGTCCAGGCCGGCGGGCCCGCCGAGCGGGCCGGACTGCGCCCCGGTGACCGGCTCACCAGCGTCGACGGCCGGGCCGTCGGCGGCCTGTCCGTCTCCGAGGTCGTGTCGTTACTGCGTGGCGGGGGCGTCTCCGGCTCCAGCGTCGCCCTCGGCGTCGAGCGCGGCCGCTCCGCCTGGACCCAGACCCTGCGCCGGGCCCGGCTCGAAACCGACCCCGTCACCGTCCGCCGGCTCGCCGACGGCACCGTCCTGATCAGGGTGGCCGCCTTCACCAAGGGCACGGGCGACCGGGTACGGGAGGCGGTGCGCCGCGCACCGGCCGGCGCCGGGGTCCTGCTCGACCTGCGCGGCAACTCCGGCGGGCTGCTCGCCGAGGCCGCCACCGCCGCCTCCGCCTTCCTCGACGGCGGTCTGGTCGCCACGTACGACGTGGACGGCGAGCAGCGCGCGGTGTACGCGGAACGCGGCGGCGACACCGCACGGCCCCTGGTGGCGCTGATCGACGGCGGCACGATGAGCGCGGCCGAGCTGCTCACCGGGGCGTTGCAGGACCGGGGCCGGGCGGTCACGGTCGGTTCGCGCACCTTCGGCAAGGGCTCGGTGCAGATGCCGAGCACCCTGCCGGACGGCTCCGTCGCCGAGCTCACCGTCGGCCACTACCGGACACCGGCCGGGCACGCGGTGGACGGCCGCGGCATCACCCCGGACCTCGCGGCCGGCGATCGGGCCGAGGATCGGGCCCGTACGGTATTGAGTGGCCTCGGAGGGGCCTCGTAGTGCGAAAATGACCGCACTATGGCAAAGGGACTCGTCAACGTGCAGGGCAAGCCTGCGAAGAAGAACCAGGACAAGGGGCCGGAGCGCAAGCTCATCGCGCAGAACAAGAAAGCGCGGCACGACTACCACATCATCGACACCTACGAGTGCGGTGTGGTGCTCATGGGCACCGAGGTGAAGTCGCTGCGGATGGGCAGGGCGTCGCTCGTCGACGGCTTCGTCCAGATCGACGGCCATGAGGCGTGGCTGCACAACATCCACGTCCCCGAGTACTCCCAGGGCAGCTGGACCAACCACTCGGCGAAGCGGAAGCGCAAGCTGCTGCTGCACCGGGAGGAGATCGACAAGCTGGAGCAGAAGGCCTCGGAGACGGGTCACACGATCGTGCCCCTCTCCCTGTACTTCCTGGGCAGCCGGGTGAAGTGCGAGATCGCGCTCGCCAAGGGCAAGAAGGAGTTCGACAAGCGCCAGACGCTGCGGGAGAAGCAGGACACGCGCGAGGCGAGCCGCGCCATCGCGGCGGCCCGCCGCAAGCAGCGGGCGGCGAAGCTCGGCTGAGCGCGCTCGGCCGAGCGCTCGACCGGGCGTGCTCGGACGGCGCCGGGAGGCCCGCCACCGGTAATACGCTGGCGAGCGTGCTCGTCGGTCACGTACGATGGGCAGCGCACCTCACCGAGGGTGCGTGCATTGAAAAATCAACATGGGGATGATCGGTTTCGACAGCGGATGTCGAAGCAGGGGAAGCGTGTCGAGGAAGCGGCAATGATCTCGTAAACCATATGTCGCAACCAATAATCGCCAACACCAAGAGCGATAACTCCCGCTTCGCCCTCGCTGCCTGATTTCAGGTAACGAGTAGAAGCCTCTGTGAGGAGCGTCAGCCCGGGGGTGGTCCCGACCCGGATCCTGGCGTCATCTAGGGATCTAAACCTCTAGCCCCGGTCACGGGGGCCTGAGGGAAATCAAACAGTGACTGAGCCCGTCGGAGACTTGTCCGCGTGATCTCCGGGGCTGAGAAACTCCTAGCGGACTGCACACGGAGAAGCCCTGATTCTGCACCGTTGGACGCGGGTTCGATTCCCGCCATCTCCACTCATCCCATGTGGGCACGGGCCCGGTGGTCTCACGACCGCCGGGCCTTTGTCATGCCCGCCCGCGCCGTGCCCGGCTGCGCCACGCCTTCCTGCGCCCCGCCCGCCCGCGCCGTGCCCGGCTGCCTCGTGCCCGCCCGCCCCGTGCCCCGCCCGGTGATGAGCCGGACCGTGAGCGCCAGGCCCGCCGCCGTGGCCGGGACCAGGTAGCCGTACGTCGTCGTCGGGGCGTGCTCCGCGAGCCAGCCGCCCGACGCCGAGCCCAGCGCGATGCCGCCGAGCAGGGCGGTCACCGCGAGCGTCATGCCCTCGTTGAGCTGCGCCGCCGGGGTCAGCCGCTGGACCAGGGTCATGCCGGTGACCATCGTCGGCGCGGTCGCCATGCCCGCCACCAGCAGGCCGCCCGCGAGGGCGGGCAGCGAGCCGGTGAGGGCGGCGAGCAGCGGGAGGGTCATCAGGGCCGTCATGGCCGCGAGGCAGCTCGCGAGCCGGACGGAGCGGCGGGCGCGCCCGTAGGCCAGGCCGGCCAGGAAGGAGCCCGCCGCCTGGAGGGCGAGCACCGGGCCCGCGACGGGGCCGTCCACGTACGCGAGGGTGACGATCTCCATCGAGCCGAAGACCGCGCCGGTGGCGAGGAAGACCGCGAGCAGGGCCGGCATGCCGGGGGCCCGCAGCGGGGAGCCCGCTGTGACGCGCGGGGCGACCGGCGGCTCGGTGGCGCGCTGGGCGGCGAAGAGCAGCACCCCGGTGAGGAAGAGGAGGGCGGCCACCAGCATGCCGGCCTCGGGGAAGAGCGCCGAGCAGAGGAACGCGGCCAGGACCGGGCCGATCATGAAGCACAGCTCGTCGGTGGCCTGCTCGAAGGCGTTGGCGGTGTGCAGGGTGTCCGGGTCGCCCTTCAGGAGGTGCGCCCAGCGGGCCCGGGACATGCCGCCGGTGTTCGGGGCGGTGGCGGTGGCCGCGCTGGTCAGGAAGAGGGTCCAGGCGGGGGCGTGGGCGTGCGCGCAGAGCAGCAGGACGAGCTGGCCGAGCACCGCGTAGGCGGTGGCGGGCACTGCGATCCGCGCCTGGCCGTGGCGGTCGACGAGGCGGGCGATCCAGGGCGCCGTGAGCGCCCCGGCGGCCAGGCCGGTGGCGCTGACGGCGCCCGCGAGGGCGTACGAGCCGTACGCGCCGGCGATCATGACGACGGCACTGACGCCGAACATGCCCATGGGCAGCCGGGCGATCAGATTGCCGAGGGTGAAGGCGCGGGCGCCGGGGAGGGAGAAGAGACGGAGGTAGGGGTTGGCCGGGGGCTTGGGCGGGGTCTCGCGGTGGGGCGTGGGCGGGGTCTCGCGGTGAGGCTTGGGCGGGGTCTCGCGGTAGCGCGGGGCCAGGGCGGGGCCCGCCGGAGTGAGGGTGAGGTGCGATGGCGGCATGGATCAAGGTTCCGTTGGCATGACCCTGCCGGTCCAACACCTAATCGGTGGCGATTGACGCACCTGTGTTGTTAGATGCGGCGGTGGCCCCGACCGACGATCTCGACCCCCGGCTCCTGCGCGCCTTCACCGCCGTGGCGGCCGAACTCCACTTCACCCGCGCCGCCGCCCGGCTCTACACCGCCCAGCAGGCGCTCAGCCGCGACATCCGGCGCCTCGAACGCGACCTGGGCGCCGAGCTGTTCGTCCGTACCACCCGGCAGGTCGCCCTCACCCCCGAGGGCGAGCGGCTGCTCCCGTACGCGCACCGGGTGCTCGCGGCCCACGACGAACTCGCCGAGGCGTTCCGCGGCGGGCCCCGGCCGCTCCTCGTCGACCTCAACAGCGACGGACTCGGCCATGAGCGCGTCCTCGACCTGGCCCGCTCACTCGCCCCGGACCTGGAGCTGATGGCCCGCTACGAGAGCGGTCTGACCGGCGCCGTGCGGGAGATCCTGGCCGGGCGCCTCGACGCCTCCTTCGGGCGGTACGGGGGGCTCGCGCCGGGCCTGCGGGAGCGCCTTGAGGCACAGTTCGTACGGTACGACCCGATGGCCGTGCTGCTGCCCGAGGGCGACGCCCTGGCCGGGCTGCCCGAGGTCCCCCTCGACGCCCTCGCCGGCCGGGACGTCTACGCCGGCGCCGGCAACGACCGGACGCCCGAGTGGACCGACCTCGCCGCCCGGCTGTTCGCCGGGCGTGGCATCCGTATCGCGCCGCCCGCGCCGCTCGCCGTCGGCAAGGAGGAGTTCGGCCGGATCATGGCCAAGGCCCCGACCCCGGTCCTCGCCGTGCTGAGCTTCCCGGACATGCCGGGCTGTGTGCTGCGGCCGCTGGTCGACCCCGTACCGTTGTCGCCCGTGAGCCTGGTGTGGCGCAAAGGGCTGCGGCATCCCGGGCTCGACGTCCTGCGCCGGGCCGCCGCCGACCTCGCCGCCCGGGAGGGCTGGCACCGGCGCCCGGCCGGGTCCTGGATCCCCGACGGGGAACCGGGAGCGCCGTAGGGGGGCGCTCACACCCCCCGCCCGCTCCCGGTGAGAGCAAGGTTCCGTACCCGTCACTTCGCGCCACCGTCCTGAAACGCGACGTTCCTAGCGTCATACCGCAAGGGGACCCGAGCACCGCGCAAGGGCCCGACATCCGTGGAGGTACGAGATGGCCGGCCGATGGATCGAACGGTGGGAACCGGAAGACGAGACCTTCTGGCAGGAGCAGGGGGAGCGGATCGCACGCCGGAACCTGTGGTTCTCGGTGCTCGCCGAGCACATCGGCTTCTCCATCTGGAGCCTGTGGTCGGTCATGGTCCTCTTCATGGGGCCCCAGTACGGCGTCGACCCGGCGGGCAAGTTCTTCCTGATCGCCACCGCCACCCTCGTCGGCGCCTTCATCCGCGTCCCGTACACCTTCGCCGTCGCCCGCTTCGGCGGCCGTAACTGGACCGTCGTGAGCGCCCTGTTGCTGCTGCTGCCGACGGGCCTCGCGTACGCGGTGATGGAACCGGGCACCTCGTACGGCACGTTCGTGCTCGTCGCGGCCCTCACCGGCGTCGGCGGCGGCAACTTCGCCTCCTCCATGACCAACATCAACGCGTTCTTCCCGCTGCGGAAGAAGGGCTGGGCGCTCGGCCTCAACGCGGGCGGCGGCAACATCGGCGTCCCCGTCGTCCAGCTCGTCGGCCTGCTGGTCATCGGCACCGCCGGCGCCCTGCACCCGAGGATCGTGCTCGGCGTCTACATCCCGCTGATCGCCGTCGCCGCGGTGTGCGGCGCGGTGTTCATGGACAACCTCGCCCCCGTCAGGAACGACACCGGCGCCGTCAAGGAGGCCGTGCGGGCCCGCCACACGTGGATCATGGCCTTCCTGTACATCGGCACCTTCGGCTCGTTCATCGGCTACAGCTTCGCCTTCGGCCTGGTCCTGCAGACCCAGTTCGGGCGCACCCCGCTGCAGGCCGCCTCGCTCACCTTCATCGGCCCGCTGCTCGGCTCGCTCGTCCGGCCGCTCGGCGGCGCGCTCGCCGACCGGTACGGCGGCGCCCGCATCACGCTGGGCACCTTCGCCGCCATGGCGGCCGCCACCGGTGTCGTGCTCTACGCCTCCGTGGCCGAGTCGCTCACCGTCTTCCTCGTCGGCTTCATCGCGCTCTTCGCGCTCAGCGGCCTCGGCAACGGCTCCACGTACAAGATGATCCCGGCGATCTTCCTCGCCCAGGGGCACCGCAAGGGCCTGTCGGGCGAGACTGCGGAGGCGTACGGCCGCCGGCTCTCCGGCGCCTCCATGGGGCTGATCGGTGCGGTGGGCGCGCTCGGCGGCCTCGGCATCAACCTCGCCTTCCGGCAGTCGTTCCTGACGGTCGGCTCCGGTACGGGCGCCTTCGTCGCCTTCCTCGCCTTCTACGCGGCGTGCATGGCCGTCACCTGGGCGGTATACCTTCGGGGCCGGGCCGGTGTGCCGGACGCGGTGGAGGCGGTCGGGACGGACGGGGCCGCCGAGCAGGCGGAGGCCCGCCGCGGATACGCCGAGGTGTGAGTCACAGTGGTCCCGCACGGCCGTAACGACCAGGAAATACCGGTGAACCGAGACCGACACGCTTCCCCGGCAGTCTCGGCGGACATGGACGAGCAAGAGCAGGGGCCCCTCGCGGGCTTCACCGTCGGGGTCACGGCGGCGCGGCGCGCGGACGAGCTGATCGCGCTGCTGCGCCGGCGCGGTGCGGCCGTCGTCCACGGTCCGGCGCTGCGGATCGTGCCCCTCGCGGACGACACCGAACTTCTCGCCGCCACCAAGGACCTCATCGACCACGTCCCGGACGTCGTCGTCGCCACCACGGCGATCGGCTTCCGGGGCTGGGTCGAGGCGGCCGACGGCTGGGGCTTCGGCGAGCAGCTCCTCGACCGGCTGCGCGGGGTCGAACTCCTCGCCCGCGGGCCCAAGGTGAAGGGCGCGGTCCGGGCGGCCGGGCTCACCGAGACCTGGTCGCCGTCCTCCGAGTCGATGGCCGAGGTCCTCGACCGGCTGCTCGACGAGGGCGTCGCGGGGCGGCGCATCGCCCTCCAGCTGCACGGGGAGCCGCTGCCGGGCTTCGTGGAGGCGCTCACGGCGGGCGGGGCGGAGGTCGTGGTCGTCCCGGTCTACCGCTGGATGCCGCCCGAGGACATCGGCCCGCTCGACCGGCTCCTCGACGCGACCGTCGCGCGCGGCCTCGACGCGGTGACCTTCACCAGCGCCCCGGCCGCCGCCTCGCTGCTCGACCGGGCACGCGAACGCGGGCTGCTCGACGAGCTGGTGGCGGCGCTGCGGCACGACGTGCTCGCGGTGTGCGTGGGCCCGGTGACGGCGCTGCCGCTGCAGGCCCTGTCCGTCGACACCCACCAGCCCGAGCGCTTCCGGCTCGGCCCCCTGGTGCAGCTCCTGTGCCAAGAACTGCCCGCCCGCGCGCGGGTCCTGCCGCTGGCCGGCCACCGGGTCGAGATCCGCGGCCAGGCGGTCCTCGTCGACGGCACCCTGCGCCCGGTCCCCCCGGCCGGCATGGCCCTCCTCGGCCTGCTCGCCCGCCGCCCCGGCTGGGTCGTCGCCCGCTCCGAACTCCTGCGCGCCCTGCCCGGCGCGGGCCGCGACGAACACGCGGTGGAGACGGCGATGGCCCGCCTCCGCACGGCCCTGGGGACACCGAAGCTGATCCAGACGGTGGTCAAGCGGGGTTACCGGCTGGCCCTCGACCCGGCGGCGGACGACAAGTACGGGGACGGGGTCCCGGACAGCGACTAGCGCGGGCCCCCCGCGCGACCGGCGCGGGTCGCTAGCGCAGGGCCCCGGCGCCGGTCGTCGCCCGCGCCCGGCCCCCGGCCCGTACGGTCACGGCCCCGAGCAGGCAGCCGAAGCCCGCCGCCGTCAGGACCGCGCGGGCCAGGTTCCAGGCCACCCACGGGGTCTCGAAGCCGGCCCGGGCCCGCGCCGGGTCCGGTGCCGCCGCGAGGGCGTCGTTGAGGGGGACGTTCGCCGCCGAGGTGATCACGAAGACCGCCGCGTACAGGACGAGCGCGGCGAGGGTCCAGGCCCGGGCCCGGGTGGCGCGGTGCTGCCAGGCGGAGACCGCCGTGAGGATCAGCGCCCCGAAGAACGGGGTGAAGAACACCGGGTTCTGGATCACGTCGTTGACGTTCCGCATCACCTCGACGAAGACCCGGTCGTCGCTGCGCGCCAGCGCCGGCATCACCGAGCACACGTACGCGAACCACACCCCCGCGACCAGTCCGGTCGCCACCGTCGCCGAGCCGAGGACCGCCCCGGCACCTTTCCCGCCCCAGTTCTGTGTCATGTCCCCATTCAAGAGCCGGGGAGTGGTGCGCTCCATGGTTTTCCGTCGCACCGGCATACGCGGGCGTCTACGGTACGCGGATGGCAACCGTACGCATCAGACCCGCAGCCCCCACCGACGCCCCCGCGCTCGCCGCGGCCCTGCTCAGGAACCGGGCGTACATGCGGCCCTTCGAGCCGCACCGGACCGAGGCGTACTACACCGACGAGGGGCAGGCAGCGCGGCTCGGTGACGGGGGGAGGCGCTGGTTCGCGGTCGACGGCGAGCGGATCGTGGGCTCGGCCATCCTCTCGGGGATCGTTCTCGGACCCTTCCGCAGCGGCTCGCTCGGCTACTGGATCGATCAGGAGTACGCGGGCAGGGGCCTGGCCACCGCCCTGACCGAGGAGGTCTGCCGGGCCGCCCGCGAGGAGCTCGGGCTGCACCGGATCGAGGCCGGCACGCTGCTGTACAACCACGCCTCGCAGCGTGTGCTCGCCAAGTGCGGTTTCGAGCGGATCGGGACGGCGCCCCGCTATCTGCACATCGACGGTGAGTGGCGCGACCACCACCTCTTCCAGCGGGTCCTGCACGACGACGGGCCGCCCGTCGTCTAGGGCCGGCCTTCCAGGGGGCGAGACACCCCCGAGGACACTCCCGAGACGCCCCGACGAGACCCCCCGAGACACCCCTAGGAATTCGCCCGAAGCATCGGCGCCCTCGCGTGGGCCTTCTGCAGGCCCGGGCGGAACAGCATGATGATCAGCCGGGCCCCGGGGGCCGTCAGCGGCTGGGCGGCGCAGATCGTGACGTGGCCGGGGCCCGCGACGGCGTGGTGGAGCGGGCGCTCGTCGCCGTCGGGGTGGATGTGGGCGCCGCCCGCCACCCACAGCGGACCGAGGTCCGGGTCGGCGCGCACCTCCCGCTCGATCTGCCGCAGGGTCGCGTCCCCGCCGCGCAGGGCGAGCGCGGCCCGCAGCTGGGGCAGGATCAGCGGCGCCCACACGGTCGACCAGTCGAGCAGGCTGGTGTCGCGGGCCTCCTTGTCGAGGAGCATCCAGCGCATGGTGTTCGAAGGCACCCGGCCGCCGGGGACCATGTCGGCGAAGTGGCGGTTGTGGGCGAGCAGGTTCCAGGAGGCGTCGGTGAGGTACGCCATGTGGCCGATGCCGTCCACGGCCTCCTGCCACACGCCGGGGACCTCCAGGCCGGAGGAGGGGTGCAGCGGTCCCGGCGGGTCGCCGATCCCCGCGTACCGGCAGAGCGAGACCCACTCCTGCTCGTTGAGGCCGAAGAGCCGGGCGACCTGGCGCAGGTAGTCGGCGGGCGGGTTCGGGTAGCGGCCCGTCTCCAGGCGGTTATACGTGTCGACGGCGCGGCAGGTCAGCTCGTCGACCTGGTGCTGGGACAGGCCGCGGGCGCGCCGGCCCCGTCCCGTGGGGCGGCTGAGCCCGTGTGCCTCGGGGGCGATCAGCTCGCGGCGTTCCCGCAAGAGGGCCCGTAGCGCCGTCCTGTTCACCGTGACCCCTTGTGTCCGTGTGCGAAGTACCAGGGAATTACCAGGAAAAATCGTCCGTAGATAATAAACAGTTGAACGTTCATGCTGTGGGTGCCCCGCGCTGACCTGCGGGGACACCCTCCGACAACCGGACGGCTCTCCCCCGTGCCGCGCCGGTTCCGGGTCGGCCCGGGCGGCTCCCCCGTACGCCCGGGCCGACCCCTTTCCGTCACCTCGCGGCTGACCCTTTCCGCGCCTCTAGCCAGTTGCGCTCCCCGGGAGCACTCTGGTCGGGACGTGAAAGGGGTGACGTGCGCATGACCGTACGGTTCGACTCCGGACGGGTCTGCCTGAGCCTCGCCGCCGAACCCCTCGACCGGCCCGAGGCCCTCGCCCGCTTCCTGCGCGCCACCGGTCTCGTCCCGCCCGGCACCCGCCTGCGCACCCTCGACACCCGCTGGCTCGCCGCCTTCCGCGAACTGCGCGACTGCCTCGCCGAACTGGTCGCCGCCCAGGTCGAGGCCCGGCCCGCCCGGCCCGCCGCCCTGGAGCTCCTCAACGCCTTCGCCGCCGCCTCCGCACCCCCCGCCCCCCGCGCCGTCCGCACCCGCTCCGGGCACCTCGTCCGCGCCCTCAGCGGCGAACCCGACTGCCGCGCCCTGCTCGCCGCGGTCGCCCGCGACGCCGTCGACCTGCTCACCGACCCCGCCGCCCGCGCCCTGCTCCGCCGCTGCGAGGGCCCCGGCTGCCGCCGCTGCTATCTCGACACCTCACGGGGCCGCCGCAGGCGCTGGTGCTCCAGTGAGATCTGCGGCAACCGGGCCCGCGTCGCCCGGCACCGCGCGGCCCACCCGCGCCCCGCCCGTCACCAGGCCTGACATACCCCCTCCCGGTGGCGTACGCTCGACGGCTGCCCAGTGCACGTCAGAAGGGGGCCCGGTGGCCGCGCAGGAAGCCGTCGACACGGTCAGAGACCGTGAGATCGGTGTCGAACAGGAACATCTGGATCAGGTCTACCGCCGCCTCGAGGAGAAGATCCACGAAGCCGAGTTCCTGATGAACGACGCCGCCCAGCGGGGACAGGTCGGCACGCCCGGCGCCCTCGCCGAGCGCGACGCCCAGGTCTTCCGGGCCGGCATCCACCTCAACCGGCTCAACAACGAGTTCGAGGACTTCCTCTTCGGGCGCATCGACCTGCTGTACGGCAAGGACGGCAAGAAGGGTCCCGACGGCGCGTACACCTCCGTCGAGCCCGCCGAGGACGCCGTACGGCCCGACAACACCGCCGACATCGGCGAGACCCTGCACATCGGCCGCATCGGCGTCCTCGACTCCGACTACGCCCCGCTCGTCATCGACTGGCGCGCCCCCGCCGCCGCCCCCTTCTACCGCTCCACCCCGGTCGACCCCGGCCGGGTCGTCCGCCGCCGCGTCATCCGCTCCAAGGGCCGCCGGGTCCTCGGCGTCGAGGACGACCTGATGCGCCCCGAGCTCAAGGCCACCCTCGACGGCCGCGAGCTCCCCGTCATCGGCGACGGCGCCCTGATGGCCGCGCTCGGGCAGGCCCGCAGCCACACGATGCGCGACATCGTCGCCTCCATCCAGGCCGAACAGGACCTGGTCATCCGCGCCCCCGCCGCCTCCGTCACGTACGTCGAGGGCGGCCCCGGCACCGGCAAGACCGCCGTCGCCCTGCACCGCGCCGCCTACCTGCTCTACCAGGACCGGCGCCGCTACGCGGGCGGCATCCTCATCGTCTCGCCCACCCCGCTGCTCGTCTCGTACACCGAGGGCGTGCTGCCCTCGCTCGGCGAGGAGGGGCAGGTCGCCATCCGTGCGATCGGCTCGCTCGGCGAGGACGCCGCCGGCGCCGAGGCCGATGCCTACGACGAGCCCGCCGTGGCCCGGATCAAGGGCTCCTCCCGGATGCTCGCCGTCCTGCGCAAGGCCGCCCGCGGCGCCCTGGAGACCCCGGCGCCCAAGCCCGCCGCCGGGGGTCAGCTCGCGCTGGGCGAGGAGGACGAGGAGGCCCCCAAGGCGGCGGTCTCCCCGAACCTGCTCCGGGTCGTCGCCTTCGGCCGCCGTCTCGAACTGGGTGCCGACGACCTCGCGCGCATCCGCCACAACGTCCTCGGCGGCACCGCCCCCGTCAACCTGCTCCGCCCCCGCGCCCGCCGCCTGCTGCTCGACGCGCTGTACGCCAAGTCCGGCGCCGCCAGCCGGCACAGCGACCCCGAGCTCGCCGCCGAACTGCGCTCCTCCTTCGACGAGGACGTGTCGACCGAGGACTCCTTCCTCGGCTTCCTCGACGCCTGGTGGCCCGAACTCACCCCGCGCCGGGTCCTCGACGCCATGGCCGACGAGAAGCGGCTCGGCCGCTGGGCGCGCCGCGTCCTCAACCCCGGCGAGGTGCGCCGGCTCGCCCGCTCGCTGCGCAGGCCCGGGCTCTCCGTGCACGACGTGGCCCTGCTCGACGAGCTGGCCACCCTCCTCGGCACCCCGGTCCGGCCCCGCAAGAGGCGCGAGTACGACCCGCTGGACCAGCTCACGGGCCTGGAGGAGCTCATGCCCGTACGGGAGGAGACCCAGTTCGAGCGGGCCGAGCGGCTCGCGGCCGAGCGCACCGAGTACGCGCACGTCATCGTGGACGAGGCGCAGGACCTCACGCCCATGCAGTGGCGGATGGTCGGCCGCCGCGGCCGGCACGCCACCTGGACGGTGGTCGGCGACCCCGCCCAGTCCTCCTGGTCCGACCCGGACGAGGCCGCCGCGGCCCGCGACGAGGCCCTCGGCACCCGCCCGCGGCGCCGCTTCGAGCTCACCGTGAACTACCGCAACCCGGCCGAGATCGCCGACCTCGCCGCGAAGGTGCTCGCGCTCGCGATGCCCGGCAAGGAGTCGCCGCGCGCGGTCCGCTCCACGGGTGTCGAGCCCCGGTTCGTACCGGTCACGGAGAAGGCCCAGTTGGCCGAAACCGTACGGTCCGAGGCGGAGCGGTTGCTCCGGCAGGTGGACGGCACCGTCGGTGTGGTCGTCGCCATGAACCGGCGCGAGGAGGCCGCCCGGTGGCTCGCCGGGCTCGGCGACCGGGTCGTGGCGCTCGGCTCGCTGGAGGCGAAGGGCCTGGAGTACGACGCCACGGTGGTGGTCTCGCCCGCGGAGATCGCGGACGAGTCCCCGGCCGGCCTGCGGGTCCTGTACGTGGCGCTGACCCGGTCCACGCAGGCGCTGACGGTGCTCTCGGGCGAGCGGGACCTGCCGGACGCGGACGGTGTGCCGGACCTGCTGCGGGACTGAGCGCGGGGGCGCGGAGGGCCGGCCGGGGCTGATTTCGAGTCAACTCGCGCGGCGGGAATCACTTGCCAGGGTGGTTTGTTAGCCTTGTTCGTGGCACCGGCTCGATCCAAGCCCCCGGGCCCAACCTTCGTCCCTTAGAGGGACCACTTGCCGCGAGGCGAGCATGGCGGGTCGGTGCCACTTGCTTGGAGAGGCCCTCGTCACCTTCGGGTGACGGGGGCCTCTTCTGTTTCCCGGTCATCTCTCGTATGGTGGAAAACACTTTCCGAAAACGAAAAGACCGTATTACCTGCTACCCGCAGGTAGGTGCGACGATCGGAGGGCGCCGCCCGGCGACCAGCCGGGCCGGCGTAGCAACGAAGCTAGGGAAAGCAGAGGAACACGGCCATGGCAACGGCGCCCAGCGTCTCGTACTCGATGACGGTCCGGCTCGAGGTGCCCGCGAGCGGCACCGCGGTCTCCCAGCTCACCACCGCGGTCGAGACCCACGGCGGTTCCGTCACCGGCCTCGACGTGACCGCCTCCGGCCACGAGAAGCTGCGGATCGACGTCACCATCGCCGCCACCTCCACGGCGCACGCCGACGAGATCGTCGAGCAACTGCGCACCATCGAGGGCGTCGTGCTCGGCAAGGTCTCCGACCGTACGTTCCTGATGCACCTCGGCGGCAAGATCGAGATGGCGTCCAAGCACCCCATCCGCAACCGTGACGACCTGTCCATGATCTACACCCCGGGCGTCGCCCGCGTGTGCATGGCGATCGCCGAGAACCCCGAGGACGCCCGCCGCCTCACCATCAAGCGCAACTCCGTCGCAGTCGTGACGGACGGCTCCGCCGTCCTCGGCCTCGGCAACATCGGCCCCATGGCCGCCCTGCCCGTCATGGAGGGCAAGGCGGCCCTCTTCAAGCGTTTCGCCGGCATCGACGCCTGGCCGATCTGCCTGGACACCCAGGACACCGACGCCATCGTCGAGATCGTCAAGGCCATCGCCCCCGGCTTCGCGGGCATCAACCTGGAGGACATCTCCGCACCCCGCTGCTTCGAGATCGAGGCGAGGCTGCGCGAGGCCCTCGACATCCCGGTCTTCCACGACGACCAGCACGGCACCGCGATCGTCGTACTCGCCGCGCTCACCAACGCGCTGCGCGTGGTCGGCAAGGGCATCGGGGACGTACGGGTCGTCATGTCCGGTGCCGGCGCGGCCGGTACGGCCATCCTGAAGCTGCTGATCGCGGCCGGCGTCAAGCACGCCGTCGTCGCCGACATCCACGGCGTCGTCCACGCGGGCCGCGAGGACCTGGTGGAGGCCAAGCCGGGCACCCCGCTGCGCTGGATCGCCGACAACACCAACCCCGAGGGCGTCACCGGCACCCTCAAGCAGGCCGTGGCCGGCGCGGACGTGTTCATCGGCGTCTCGGCCCCCAACGTGCTCGGCGCCGCCGACGTGGCCGCGATGGCCGAGGACGCCATCGTGTTCGCGCTCGCGAACCCGGACCCCGAGGTCGACCCGGCGATCGCCCGTCAGACGGCCGCCGTCGTGGCCACCGGCCGCTCGGACTTCCCCAACCAGATCAACAACGTGCTGGTCTTCCCGGGTGTCTTCCGCGGTCTGCTCGACGCGCAGTCCCGTACGGTCAACACGGAGATGATGCTGGCCGCCGCGAGCGCGCTCGCCGACGTCGTCAGCGAGGACGAGCTCAACCCCAACTACATCATCCCGTCGGTCTTCAACGACCGGGTCGCGGGTGCGGTGGCGGGTGCGGTGCGCAACGCGGCGAAGGCGGCCGGCGAGGGCGCCTGAGGCCCGTCGGGGTGCGTGTCGCGGGCCGTCGCACCCCAAACCCGCCTTTAGGGTGGTAGTCCGACTCCGCACGGTCCGTGCGGAGTCGACGCAATGTCACCACCCAGGGTTTCCGGCGCTTTTCGTGTGACCCCAGAGGGTGCCGGATTGGCGTTCCCGCCGCTGGTGGGGGCAGGATGCGTGTTTGGGCGCGAGGGTCTGTCACCAGACCCGGGTCCGGGGACTGTCCGAGGGCCCTGACAGCATCGGCTTCGCAGTACCCATCATGCGGCTCCGCCGCGTGGCCCGCCTCACAGGCAAGAAGAACACGGGAGTAACAAAATGAACCGCAGTGAGCTGGTGGCCGCCCTGGCCGACCGCGCCGAGGTGACCCGCAAGGACGCCGACGCCGTTCTGGCCGCGCTCGCCGAGACCGTCGGTGAGGTCGTCGCCAAGGGCGACGAGAAGGTCACCATCCCCGGCTTCCTGACCTTCGAGCGCACCCACCGTGCCGCTCGCACCGCTCGTAACCCGCAGACCGGCGACCCGATCAACATCCCGGCCGGCTACAGCGTGAAGGTCTCCGCGGGCTCGAAGCTCAAGGAAGCCGCCAAGGGCAAGTAAGAGGCCTGTAGGCAGCGCGCCTCAGGCCGCTGAGGCGGCCTGAGGGCAGCGATAAGGGCGGCCACCCTGTCAGGGGGTGGCCGCCCTCTCGTTTGCCCGCCAGAAGCGGTTGCAGGCGCTTATACGAGCGCGCTGCCCGGGAGCTCGACCTTGGCGCCAAGCTCGACGAGCTTCTGCATGAAGTTCTCGTAGCCGCGGTTGATCAGGTCGATGCCGTGCACCCGCGAGGTGCCCTGCGCCGCGAGGGCCGCGATGAGGTACGAGAAGCCGCCGCGCAGGTCCGGGATGACCAGGTCGGCGCCCTGCAGCCTGGTGGGGCCGCTGACGACCGCCGAATGCAGGAAGTTGCGCTGGCCGAAGCGGCAGTCCGAGCCGCCCAGGCACTCGCGGTAGAGCTGGATGTGCGCACCCATCTGGTTCAGCGCGGAGGTGAAGCCTAGCCGCGACTCGTACACCGTCTCGTGGACGATGGACAGGCCCGCCGCCTGGGTGAGGGCCACCACCAGCGGCTGCTGCCAGTCGGTCTGGAACCCGGGGTGCACGTCCGTCTCCAGGGCGATCGCGTTGAGCGAGCCGCCCGGGTGCCAGAAGCGGATGCCCTCGTCGTCGATCTCGAAGGCGCCGCCGACCTTCCGGTACGTGTTGAGGAAGGTCATCATCGAGCGCTGCTGCGCGCCGCGCACGTAGATGTCGCCCTCGGTGGCCAGCGCCGCCGACGCCCAGGAGGCCGCCTCCAGGCGGTCGGAGAGGGCGTGGTGGTTGTAGCCGCCGAGCTTGTCGACACCGGTGATCCGGATGGTCCGGTCGGTGTCCATGGCGATGATCGCGCCCATCTTCTGCAGCACGCAGATGAGGTCCTCGATCTCCGGCTCCACCGCCGCGTTGGACAGCTCGGTGACGCCCTCGGCCAGGACCGCGGTCAGCAGCACCTGCTCGGTCGCGCCGACCGAGGGGTACGGCAGGGCGATCTTGGTGCCGCGCAGCCGCTGCGGGGCCTCCAGGTACTGCCCGTCCGCGCGCTTCTCGATGGTCGCGCCGAACTTGCGCAGCACGTCGAAGTGGAAGTCGATCGGCCGGCCGCCGATGTCGCAGCCGCCAAGGCCCGGGATGAAGGCGTGGCCGAGGCGGTGCAGCAGCGGGCCGCAGAAGAGGATCGGGATGCGGGAGGACCCGGCGTGCGCGTCGATGTCGGCCACGTTGGCGGACTCGACGTGCGTCGGGTCGAGGATCAGCTCGCCCGGCTCCTCGCCGGGGCGGACCGTCACCCCGTGCAGCTGGAGCAGCCCGCGGACCACCCGGACGTCACGGATGTCGGGCACATTGCGCAGGCGGCTCGGCTCGCTGCCGAGCAGGGCGGCGACCATCGCCTTGGGCACGAGGTTCTTCGCGCCGCGGACGCGGATCTCGCCCTCCAGCGGGGTTCCGCCGTGGACAAGCAGTACGTCATGGCTGTCTGTGCCGGTCATGAATCTCGCGTTCCGGGTCGTCGGTCGGGTGGCCAGAGAAAAGAGTAAGGGCCAAGGGGACCCCACTTGTGTGGCGGAGAGGGCCCCGCGAATGTAATGAATTCGGCACAACACCCTCCGTCCCCGTGATCTTGCGGAGCGTCACCGTCCGCTTGGCTCCGTGGCCGCTCCCGTGGGCCCGGCTGACCTGCGGTGGCGCACGCCTACCCCGGACCGCGCCGGACAACCCCCCTAAACGCCGAAGATGCGGGATCATGTGTCGCATGACCGAGGTGTCCTCGCTCACAGGACGGCTGCTCGTCGCCACCCCCGCGCTGGCGGACCCGAACTTCGACCGCGCGGTGGTGCTGCTGCTCGACCACGACGACGAGGGCTCCCTCGGCGTGGTCCTCAACCGGCCGACCCCGATAACCGTCGGCGACATCCTCGCCCCCTGGGCCGACCTGGCCGGCGAGCCGGGGGTCGTCTTCCAGGGCGGCCCGGTCTCGCTCGACGCCGCCCTGGGCATCGCGGTGATCCCCGGCGACGAGGGCCCGCTCGGCTGGCGGAGGGTGTACGGGGCGATCGGCCTGGTCGACCTGGAGACCCCGCCCGAACTCCTCGGCCCGGCCATCGGCGCCCTGCGCATCTTCGCCGGCTACGCGGGCTGGGGCCCCGGCCAGCTGGAGACCGAGCTGGGCGACGGCGCCTGGTACGTCGTCGAGTCCGAACCCGGCGACGTCTCCTCCCCGCGCCCCGAGAGCCTCTGGCGCCAGGTCCTCCGCCGCCAGCGCGGCGAGCTCGCGATGGTCGCCACATACCCGGACGACCCGTCGCTCAACTGACGCCCGGGTCTTTCAGTACCCTTGGGTGCCATGAGCACTCTCGAGCCCGAGCGCGGGGCAGGTACGGGGACCCTCGTCGAGCCGACGCCGCAGGTGTCCCACGGTGACGGCGACCACGAGCGCTACGCCCACTACGTCCAGAAGGACAAGATCATGGCGAGTGCCCTCGACGGCACTCCCGTGGTGGCACTGTGCGGCAAGGTCTGGGTGCCGGGGCGCGACCCCAAGAAGTACCCGGTGTGCCCCATGTGCAAGGAGATCTACGACTCCATGGGCGCCGGCGGCGACAAGGACAAGGGCGGCAAGGACAAGTAAGAGGAACGTCCTCGCGGTCGGGACGGCCCCCGGCGTGCGCACTTCGGTGCGTGCGCCGGGGGCCGTTCGCGTTGTCCGGGGTCGTCTGGCGTTGCACGGGGTGCTTCGGGCGGTCACAGAGTGGTTGAGACCACTTGTCGCGGCGTTGGTCCGCCCCTAACCTCACGGCTGTTGTGCAGTGCGAAACGTCCGTTGCGTATGTTGCAACGGCTGCGCGGAGGGGACCCGCCATGAAGCTTCCTGCCCGAATCGCCGTACCCATCGCTCTCCTGACCCTGGCCGCCTGCGCCCCGCAGACCTCCGGCGGCGCGGCCACGACCGACGACAAGAGCGGCACCCTGCGCGTCTGGCTCTTCCAGGAGGTCGCCAACAAGCCGAAGGAACAGGTCGTCGACCAGGCCGTCGCCGCGTTCGAGCAGCGGCACAAGGGCGCGAAGGTCGAGGTCGAGTACATCCCCGTCGACACCCGCGCCCAGCGCATCAAGGCCGCGTTCAACGACCCCGGGTCCGCGCCCGATCTCATCGAGTACGGCAACACCGACACCGCCGGCTACGTGAAGGACGGCGGACTCGCCGACATCACCGCCGAGTTCGGCGCCTGGGCCGACGCCAAGGACACCGACCCCACCGCCAGGTCCTCCGTCACCGTGGACGGCAAGGTCTACGGCGCCCCGCTCTTCGTCGGCGTCCGCGCCCTCTACTACCGCACCGACGTCTTCAAGGAGCTCGGCCTCACCGCCCCCAAGACCCAGGACGAGCTCGTCGCCACCGCCAGGAAGGTCCGCAAGGCGAAGCCCGAGCTGTACGGCATCGCCGTCGGCGGCGCCTACACCTACGGCGCCATGCCCTTCATCTGGGCCAACGGCGGCGAACTCGCCACCGCCCAGGGCGGTACGTACAAGTCGGCCGTCAACAGCGAGGCCGCCCGCAAGGGCATCGCCGCGTACACCTCGCTCTTCGGCGACGACAACTGCCCCGCCGCCAAGTGCGCCCAGATGGGCGGCAACGCCACCGTCACCGCCTTCGCCTCCGGCAAGGCCGCCATGGCGATCGGCGGCGACTTCAGCCACGCGGCCGTCGAGGCGGGCGCGGTGAGGGGCAAGTACGCCGTCGTCCCGCTGCCCGGCACCACCGCGGGCTCCATCGCCCCAGCCTTCGCGGGCGGCAACAACATCGGCGTCCTCAGGAGCACCTCGCACCGCACCCTCGCCGTGGACCTGATGAAGTCCCTCGCCGGCAAGGAGACCCAGGGCCGGCTCTTCGACGCGATGGGCTTTCTGCCCACGTACGGCGACGTACGGCAGCAGGCCGCGCGGAAGCAGCCGTTCGTGAAGCCCTTCACCGACACCCTCGGCGCCGGTGCCAGGTTCGTCCCCGCCTCGGCCGGCTGGGGCCGGATCGACGCCTCGCTCGTGCTCCCCACGATGTTCCAGGAGATCGTCAGCGGCCGGAAGGACGTCAAGACGGCATCGGACGACGCCGCCCGGAAGATGGACGCGGCCTTCGCGGCGGCGGGCTGAGGCGTACGCGATGACCACCGCACCTCGTACGGAGGAAGCCGCGCCCGTGCGGCTTCCCCGCCCACGGACCGGCGGTCCGGCCGCCCGGCGGCCCTCCCGCCGCCGCGGCTCCGCCTGGACGCCCTGGCTCTACCTGCTGCCCGCGCTCGTCGTCCTCGGCGGGCTCCTCGTCTACCCCATCTACCAGCTCGGCCTGATCTCCTTCCTGGAGTACACCCAGGCCCAGGTCAGCGGCGGCGAGCCCACCTCCTTCCAGGGACTCGGCAACTACACCGCGCTCTTCTCCGACCCCCAGTTCCGGCAGGTCCTCCTCGCCACCGTCCTGTTCGCCGCCGCCTGCGTGGTCACCACCCTCGCCGTCGGCTGCGCCCTCGCCGTGCTCCTCACCCGGATCCGCGCCCTGCCCCGGCTCGCCTTGATGCTGGCCGCGCTCGGCGCCTGGGCCACGCCCGCCGTCACCGGCTCGACCGTCTGGGTCTTCCTCTTCGACCCCGACTTCGGGCCCGTCAACCGGGTCCTCGGGCTCGGCGACTTCTCCTGGACGTACGGGCGCTACAGCGCCTTCGCCCTGGTCCTGTTCGAGGTCGTCTGGTGCTCGTTCCCCTTCGTGATGGTCACCGTGTACGCGGGCATCAAGGCCATCCCGTCCGAGATCCTGGAGGCCGCCGCACTCGACGGCGCCTCGCAGTGGCGGATCTGGCGCTCCGTCACGGCCCCGGTGCTCCGGCCGATCCTCGTCGTCGTCACGATCCAGTCGATCATCTGGGACTTCAAGGTCTTCACCCAGATCTACGTGATGACCTCGGGCGGCGGCATCGCCGGCCAGAACCTCGTCCTGAACGTGTACGCCTACCAGAAGGCGTTCGCCTCGTCCCAGTACAGCCTCGGCTCCGCCATCGGCGTCGTCATGCTGACCGTCCTGCTGGCGGTGACCCTGGTCTACCTCCGGCTGCTGCGCCGTCAGGGAGAAGAACTGTGACCGCCCTTCGCGTCCCCGGCGTGCGCCGCCCGGGCCGGCTCGTCGCCGAGGCCGCGGCCCTCCTCGTCGCCGTCGTCGTCGCCTTCCCGCTCTACTGGATGGTCCTCTCCGCCTTCAAACCGGCCGGCGAGATCCAGTCGGCCGAGCCCCGGCCGTGGACCCTCTCGCCGTCCCTCGACTCGTTCCGGCGCGTCTTCGAACAGCAGGAATTCGGCCGTTACTTCCTCAACAGCCTGCTGGTCGCCTGCACGGTCGTGCTCGCCTCCGCGGTCATCGCCTTCCTCGCGGCGACCGCCGTCACCCGCTTCCGCTTCCGGTTCCGCACCACCCTGCTGATCATGTTCCTGGTCGCGCAGATGGTCCCCATCGAGGCGCTGACCATCCCGCTGTTCTTCCTCATGCGGGACTTCGGCCAGCTCAACACCTTGGGTTCGCTGATCCTCCCGCACGTCGCCTTCTCGCTGCCCTTCGCGATCTGGATGCTCCGCGGCTTCGTGAAGGCGGTTCCGGAAGCCCTCGAGGAGCAGGCGGCGATCGACGGGGCGAGCCGGGCCCGCTTCCTGTGGCAGATCCTCTTCCCGCTGGTCTTCCCGGGCCTTGTGGCGACGAGCGTCTTCTCCTTCATCTCGACCTGGAACGACTTCCTGTTCGCCAAGTCGTTCCTCATCAGCGACACCTCGCAGTCGACGCTCCCGATGGCCCTGCTCGTCTTCTTCAAGCCCGACGAGAACGACTGGGGCGGAATCATGGCCGGATCGACCGTGATGACGCTCCCGGTGCTCGTCTTCTTCGTACTCGTACAGCGCCGCCTGGTCTCGGGCCTGGGCGGGGCGGTGAAGGACTGACGCGATGCCTTCCGAACTGGACCTGATCCCCGCGCCGGCGCGCGCCGAGTGCCCTGCCGACGCCCCCGGGCACGTCGCCCTGGACGACCGCACCACCATCGACGCGGGACCCGGCACACAGGACACCGCCCGCTGGCTGCGGGCGGTGCTCGGCGCCGCGACCGGCCTGCCGCTCGCCGACGGCGCCGGCCCGCACGCGATCCGGCTGAGGACCGGCGCTGACGTGACGCGGGAGCACGGCCCCGAGGGCTACGTGCTGTCGACCGACGGCACCGTGGCCGACGTGGCCGTCGCCATCGAAGGCGGCGGCCCCGCGGGGGTGTTCTGGGGGGCGCAGACCCTCCGGCAACTGCTCGGGCCCGACGCGTACCGCAGGGCGCGCGTGGTGCCCGCCGGGCACGACTGGAGCCTGCCCAGGATCACCGTCACCGACGGGCCCCGCTTCCCCTGGCGCGGCCTCATGCTCGACGTCGCCCGCCACTTCATGCCCAAGGACGACGTCCTGCGCCAGCTCGACCTGATGGCCGCGCACAAGCTGAACGTCCTGCACCTCCACCTCACCGACGACCAGGGCTGGCGCATCGAGATCAAGCGCCACCCGCGCCTCACCGAGGTCGGCGCCTGGCGGGCGCGGACCAAGTGGGGGCACCGGGCGTCACCGCTGTGGAACGAGACCCCGCACGGCGGCTACTACACGCACGACGACATCCGCGAGATCGTCGCCTACGCCGCCGACCGGCATATCTCGGTCGTCCCCGAGATCGACGTCCCCGGCCACTCGCAGGCCGCCATCGCCGCGTACCCCGAACTGGGCAACACCGACGTCATCGACACCACCGCCCTCTCCGTCTGGGACACCTGGGGGGTCAATCCGAACGTACTCGCCCCCACTGACAACGTCCTCCGCTTCTACGAGGGCGTCTTCGAGGAGGTCCTGGAGCTCTTCCCGTCGTCCTTCGTCCACGTGGGCGGCGACGAGTGCCCCAAGGACCAGTGGAAGGCCTCGCCGACCGCCCAGGCCCGCATCGAGGAGCTCGGGGTCGCCGACGAGGACGGGCTCCAGTCCTGGTTCGTCCGCCACTTCGACCGCTGGCTCGCCGACCGCGGCCGCCGGCTCATCGGCTGGGACGAGATCCTGGAGGGCGGCCTCGCGCCCGGCGCCGCCGTGTCGTCCTGGCGGGGCTACGCGGGCGGGGTCACCGCCGCCGAGGCCGGCCACGACGTGGTGATGTGTCCCGAGCAGCAGGTGTACCTGGACCACCGTCAGGCGCCCGGCGAGGACGAACCGATGCCCATCGGGTACGTACGCACCCTGGAGGACGTGTACCGCTTCGAGCCCGTGCCACCGGGGCTCGACGAGACGGCGGCCGCCCACATCCTGGGAACGCAGGCCAACGTGTGGACCGAGGTGATGGAGAACCGGGCCCGCGTCGACTACCAGACCCACCCGCGCCTGGCCGCCTTCGCCGAGGTCGCGTGGTCCCGGCTGCCCGCCCCCGGCGCACGCGACCTCGCCGGCTTCGAGCGCCGGATGACCGCGCACTACCGGCGCCTCGACGCGCTCGGGGTGGACTACCGGCCGCCCGGCGGACCGCACCCCTGGCAGCGCCGCCCGGGCGTCCAGGGCCGCCCGGTCGAGGGGGCACCCCCGAACGTGTGAGACCCGCTGCCGGCCGGCGTCAACCCCCGTCTGCTCCCTTCTCGCCAAAGAGTGGCAAATCGGAAGTCGGGCCCGCTCGCGGGAGGTCGGGGACGGAACAGGCCTTCCCGGACCCTCGCGACGTACGGCTCGGAAGATGTGCCAGAGTTGCCACGTCCGGGCTGTGAGCACGTACCGTACGGCCACACAGGCTTGTCGGCACTCCCGTCACAGCGGCACCGGTACGGCACCGGGACCCGCGTGCGGGCCGGGGCGCGACAGCCGGGGACGGTCGGGGATCACCGGGACACCGGGAAGGGGCAGCGGGTTGACCACGCACGCACCACAGACGGCGCAGTCCGTGACGCTGCCTGCCTCGCTGGACGAGGCCGTGGCGGCGCTCACGGCCATGCCGGCCGCCGTTCCCGTGGCCGGCGGCACCGACCTGATGGCCGCCGTCAACCGCGGGCAGCTGCGCCCGGCCGGCCTGGTCGGCCTCGGCCGGATCAACGAGATCCGCGGCTGGCAGTACCAGGACGGCCACGCCCTGCTCGGCGCCGGTCTCACCCACGCCCGGATGGGCCGCCCCGACTTCGCGGCCCTCATCCCGGCCCTGGCCGCGGCCGCGCGCGTCGCGGGCCCGCCCCAGATCCGGAACGCCGGCACCCTCGGCGGCAACGTCGTGACCGCCGCGCCCACCGGGGACTCGCTGCCGGTCCTGGCCGCCCTGGAGGCCGAGCTGGTCGTCGTGGGCCCGATGGGCACCCGCGAGCTGCCCGTCAGCCACCTGCTGGCCGGGCGCGACCTGCTGGCCCCCGGCGAGCTGGTCGCCTTCGTCCGCGTACCGCTGCTGCACGCCCCCCAGGTGTTCCTCAAGGCCACCGGCCGCACCGGCCCGGCCCGCGCCAGTGCCTCCGTCGCCGTCGTCCTCGACCCGGCGCGGCGCGGGGTGCGCTGCGCGGTCGGCGCCATCGCGCCGATGCCGCTGCGGCCGCTGGAGGCCGAGCAGTGGATCGCCTCGCTGGTGGACTGGGACGGGGAGCGCGGGCTCGCCCCGGAGGCGCTGGCGGCGTTCGGCGACTACGTCGCCGCCGCGTGCATCCCGGACCCGCAGGGCGACGAGCAGTTGCCCCCGGCCGTACTGCACCTGCGGCGCACGGTCGCCGCGCTGGCCCGACGGGCACTGGGGAGGGCGCTGTCGTGAGCGACGAGGCACAGGGACAGGCAGAGGGACAGGGACAGGGGCAGGGCATGGGCGGCTGGGAGCCGATCCCGCAGAGCGAGGGCTACGACGGCGACGCCACCGCCTTCGTCCAGCTGCCGCCCGAGTTCATGCTGGAGGGCATCCCGCTGGAGGCCCCGGGCCACGGCTACGTGCCGCCCATGATCACCCCGCTGGTGCCCGCGGCGGGCACGGACCCGGGGGCCACGGGCTCGTGGATGGTGCAGGTGCCGGTGGCGGCGGAGCCGCCGCAGGACTTCGCGGAGGACTTCGGGGCGGAGCGCCCGCAGACGTTCGAGCAGGACTTCGCGGCGGAGGGCCCGCAGGAGTTCACCGAGGAGTTCACGCAGGAGTTCGCGTACGAGCCTCCGCGGGAGTTTCCGCAGCAGCAGACGGCTTCGTGGACGATTCCGACGATCGAGGACGGTTCGGACGTCCTGGACGACTCGGGCGAGTACACGGCGTCGAGGCTGGCCCGGTACGCGAGCGGCGCACCGGCGACGCTGCCGGGGGGCGCGGCGGCACCGTGGGCGGTGGGCGAGCCCGAGCCCGTACCCGTAGAGGAGCCGGAGCCCGGGCCCGAGCCCGTACCCGTATCCGTCTCCCTGGAGGAGCCGGACGCCTTTGAGGCGCCGGCGGCGGACCAGCCGGACC
Source organism: Streptomyces sp. NPDC085481 (assembly GCF_044541845.1). Lineage (NCBI taxonomy): Bacteria > Bacillati > Actinomycetota > Actinomycetes > Kitasatosporales > Streptomycetaceae > Streptomyces > Streptomyces sp. NPDC085481. Next base: position 1,213,287 of record NZ_JBITTJ010000001.1, on the reverse strand, counting down.
AGCTGGATCAGCCGGGGGAGCCGGATCAGCCGGTCCAGCCGGGGGAGCCGGCGCCGGTCGACCCGCCCACGGACATGCCGGCGGACCTGCCCACGGACATGTCGACGGACAGCGACGAGCACCCCCACACCTCCTACACGCTGCGCGTGAACGGCGCCGACCGCCCCGTCACGGACTCCTGGATCGGCGAGTCGCTGCTGTACGTCCTGCGGGAGCGCCTCGGCCTCGCCGGGGCGAAGGACGGCTGCTCGCAGGGCGAGTGCGGGGCCTGCAACGTCCAGGTCGACGGCCGGCTCGTCGCCTCCTGCCTGGTGCCCGCGGCGACGGCCGCGGGGTCCGAGGTGCGGACGGTCGAGGGCCTGGCCGTGGACGGCGAGCCGTCGGACGTGCAGCGGGCGCTGGCCAAATGCGGGGTGCAGTGCGGTTTCTGCATCCCGGGCATGGCGATGACCGTGCACGACCTCCTCGAGGGCAACCACGCCCCCACGGAGCTGGAGACCCGCCAGGCGCTGTGCGGCAACCTGTGCCGCTGCTCGGGCTACCGGGGCGTGCTGGACGCCGTACGGGAGGTCGTCACGGGGCGCGAGGCGGCCGCAGAGGCGGAGGCGGGCGACCGGCCCGCCGCCGCCCGTATCCCGCACCAGATTCCCCACCCGCACGACGGAGGCACGGCGTGACCAGCGAGACGACGACCACGGAGCCGGCCGACCTCACCGCGGGCTCCGGCGCCGGCTTCGGTCTCGGTCTCGGCGTCTCGCTCCCGCAGGCCGACGCGCGGGCGAAGACCGAGGGCACCTTCCCGTACGCCTCCGACCTGTGGGCCGAGGGCCTGCTGTGGGCGGCGATCCTGCGCTCCCCGCACCCGCACGCCCGGATCGTGTCGATCGACACGTCGGCGGCGGCGGAGATGCCGGGGGTACGGGCCGTGGTGACCCACGCCGACGTGCCCGGGGCGGCGACGTACGGCCGTACGGTCGCCGACCGTCCCGTGTTCGCCGCCGAGCTCGTACGCCATCACGGCGAGGCGATCGCGGCGGTCGCCGCCGACCACCCGGACACGGCGCGGCTCGCGGCCGCGGCCATCGCGGTCGAGTACGAACTGCTCGACCCGGTCACGGACCCGGAGAAGGCGTTCGCCGCCGAGCCCCTGCACCCGGACGGCAACCTGATCCGCCACATCCCGCTGAGCTTCGGCGACCCTGAGGCGGCGGGCGAGATCGTCGTGGAGGGCCTGTACCGGATCGGCCGGCAGGACACGGCTCCGGTCGGCGCGGAGGCCGCGCTGGCCGTGCCGCGCCCGGACGGCGGCGTGGAGCTGTACACGGCGTCGACCGACCCGCACACCGACCGCGACCTGGCGGCGGCCTGCTTCGGCCTGTCGCCCGAGCAGGTCAAGCTGGTCGTGACGGGCGTGCCCGGCGCCACCGGCGACCGCGAGGACCCGGGCTTCCAGATCCCGCTGGGCCTGCTCGCGCTGCGCACCGGCTGCCCGGTGAAGCTCACCGCGACCCGCGAGGAGTCGTTCCTGGGCCACGCCCACCGCCACCCGGCCCTGCTGCGCTACCGCCACCACGCGGACGCGGAGGGCCGGCTGGTGAAGGTGGAGGCGCAGATCCTGCTGGACGCGGGGGCGTACGCGGACTCGTCGTCCGAGTCCCTCGCGGCGGCGGTGGCCTTCGCCTGCGGCCCGTACGTCGTGCCGCACGCCTTCGTCGAGGGCTGGGCGGTCCGCACCAACAACCCGCCGTCCGGCCATGTGCGGGGCGAGGGCGCGATGCAGGTGTGCGCGGCGTACGAGGCACAGATGGACAAACTGGCGGGGAAGCTGGGCCTGGACCCGGCGGAACTCCGCATGCGCAACGTCCTGGCCACGGGCGACATCCTGCCCACCGGCCAGACGGTGACCTGCCCGGCCCCGGTGGCGGAACTCCTCTCGGCGGTACGGGACTTCCCCCTCCCGCCCCTTCCCATGGACTCCCCGGAGGAGGACTGGCTGCTGCCCGGCGGCCCGGACGGCGCGGGCGAGCCGGGCGCGGTACGGCGGGGCGTGGGCTACGCGCTGGGCATGGTGCACATGCTGGGCGCGGAGGGCACGGACGAGGTGTCGACGGCGACGGTACGGGTCCAGGACGGGGTGGCCACGGTCATCTGCGCGGCCGTGGACACGGGTTCCGGCTTCACGACCCTGGCCCGCCAGATCGTCCAGGAGACCCTGGGCATCGACGAGGTCCACGTGGCCCCCGTCGACACCGACCAGCCCCCGTCCGGCCCCGCGACCCACGGCCGGCACACGTGGGTGTCGGGCGGCGCGGTCGAACGCGCGGCCAAGATGGTCCGCACCCAGCTGCTCCAGCCGCTGGCCCACAAGTTCGGCATGTCGACGGAGCTGCTCCAGATCACCGACGGCAAGATCACCTCGTACGACGGCGTCCTGTCCACCACGGTCACCGAGGCCATGGACGGCAAGGAACTCTGGGCTACCGCCCAGTGCCGCCCGCACCCCACCGAGCCCCTCGACGAAGCGGGCCAGGGCGACGCCTTCGTGGGCCTCGCCTTCTGCGCGATCCGCGCGGTCGTGGACGTCGACGTCGAACTGGGCGCGGTGCGCGTCGTGGAGATGGCCGTCGCCCAGGACGTCGGCCGCATCCTCAACCCCGCCCAGCTGGCCACCCGCATCGAGGCCGGCATCACCCAGGGCGTCGGCGCCGCCCTCACCGAGAACCTCCGCACCTCCCGCGGCCTGGTCCGCCACCCCGACCTGACGGGCTACGCCCTGCCGACGTCCCTGGACGCCCCGGACATTCGCATCGTCAAACTCGTCGAGGAACGCGACGTCGTAGCCCCCTTCGGCGCCAAACCGGCCAGCGCCGTCCCGGTCGTCACCTCCCCGGCCGCCGTGGCCTCAGCAGTCCGCGCCGCCACCGGACGCCCCGTCAACCGCCTGCCGATCAGGCCGCAGGCGGCGGTGGTCGTACCCAATTCGTAACCATGTGAGTTGCGTTGCGTGTGCAACCCGGAGGTGCGCGCTGTCCGTCGTCTTGACTACCATGCAGTTCAGACTTGTCGAACGGGGAGGCGACGATGGCGGAGGCGAAGGACGGCGGCGGCGGGGGCGGCATCCCGTTCATCCCGCCGGTGTTCGGTGGCGTGGCCGGTGCGGCCGTGGCCGCGACCAATCTGGTCGTCGAGCTCGGCGAAATGGACAACCTCAAGAAGCGGGTGGACAAGCTTCTCGAGGACTTCGGCACGTCTCAGGGCGGCCCGAAGAAGATCGGTGAGGACTGGCTGGACAAGACCGGCCTCGGTGGACCCGGTTTCAAGGAGGCTGACTTCCTCTTCGGGTCGTACGGAGAAGTGCGGCGTGAACTGCTGAAGTTCTCGAAGGTGCTCGAACTGCAGATGGAGAGCATGAAGCTCGCGATCCATGCCACGCAGAACGGGTACCAGACCATCGACGACGACATCCGCGCGAAGATGAAGCGACTGAACGCGGAGATCGCTGCCATGCAGGGGACGAAGCCGGACGGTCAGGACACGGGCACGCACGGCATGGGCGGCAAGAGCGAGCGCCCGGTGTCGCAGGAGTCGCCGAGCGGCTCCAAGGACGACCACGGCGACTTCTAGTGGACGCAGTGGACACGGACTTTCGAGATCGAAACGGGGGACGAAGCGAGTGAGTGGCAAGCGTGAAACTCCGAAGCCTGAGGAGACACCGCTCGAGGGCCTGAGCAACGAGCAGTTGCTCGCGATGCTGACCCCGCTGAACAAGAGCAGGGCGGACCTGCTCTCGCAGAAGCTCACCTCCGTGGGCAGCGAGATCACGGCCATCGGCAACGAACTGCGGCTTCGCGCCGGCCTGCTGCGGTGGGAGGGCGAGGGCGCGGACGCCTTCCGCGAGTGGACCGGGGCCACGGGTCTCGCCACCCTGCGGCTCGGCGAGTACGCGACGAAGGCGGGCGCCTGCCTGAGCGACGTCTCGCAGGCGATCTCCGAGGCGAGCAGCGGCGTGGAAGGCCTGGCCAAGGCGAGCGCCGGTGCGAAGACGAGCTACGCCAACGCCCAGAAGACCCTGCACGCTGCGAACCACGACCCCGACGCGGGCAAGAACGCGGCGAAGGACGCTTCCGCGGACATGGCGGCGGCGGCCACGACGCGTGAACGCACGCGCATCGAGGCGATGATGAAGCTGCGCAGCCTGGGGCAGACGTACACCCACTCCGGGACGCAGATCAACAACCAGCCGATGCCGGAGTTTCCGCCGCCGGCGGGGTACCTGGGGAACGCCTGGGTCATGCCTCAGGACTACAAGCAGGTCCCGAGCGGGACGACCCGTACGACGCGGTCCACGGGCACGAGTGACACGACCGGTGGACGCTCCCGGACGACCGGCAGCACCGAGGACTCTGTCGTGAGGCCCACCGATACCGGAACGGTCAAGCCGAGCGTCCCGAACGATCGGGGCGTGGTCGTTCCCGACAAGGACATCGACCTGGGCATCGACGGCATCACGATCACCCCCGAGAAGCCGACCACGCCGACGGGGCCGACCGGCACCGTCCCGCCGAAGACCGACGGTCCGACCACCACCTATCCCAACGTGATCTCCACGGTCCCGCCGACCTACCCCAGTGGTGGCGGTTCGCAGCGTGGCACCGTGCCGCCGTCGCTTGGCGGCGGTGGCGGGAAGAACATGCCCGGTGTGCGCGGCATCACGGGACCCATGACGACCGGTCCCCATGGAACGGCGGCCCCGCGTATGCCGCGTGAGACCGGCATCACCGGTGGCCGTGCCGTTCCCTCGGCCGGAGGCCGCACGACCGGTATTCCGCGAAGCACCGTGATCGGCACCGAGGGTGGTGGGCAGGGGCGCGGTCCCATGGGCGGCGGCACGATGAGCCCCACCGGACCTGGTGGCGGCCAGGGCGGTAACGCCGCTGGGCGTCGCCTGGCCACCGAGACCGGAGGTGTGGTGGGCGGTCGCGCCGCGCAGCGCCCCGGTCAGGCCGGCGGACGTCCCTTCACCCCCGGCGGCACCGGCCTCGTCCGCGGAGCGCAGCCCGGTTCGGGCGGCGCGGGACAGGGCCGTCCGGTCGCTGGTCCGGTGCACGGTGCGCGTACGGGAGAGGGTCAGGACGAAGAGCGACGTGGTGAGCGTCCCGACTACCTGACCGAGGACGAGGAGACGTGGCAGCAGGGCAGCCGCCGCGTCGTCCCGCCGGTCGTCGACTGATCTCGTAGGCAAGGACTCGGAGAAGCGCATGCGTACCAGCAGTGGACGGGCCATCGGTTCCGGTTCCCTCGTGGCGACGACGATGGCCCTGACACTGCTGGGCATCGGCGCGATACCCGCCCACGCGGAGTCCGTGCGCGATCAGCAGTGGCATCTGGATGCCATGCACGCGGACGAGATGTGGAAGGTCAGCAGGGGCGAGGGCGTCGTCGTCGCCGTCCTCGACTCAGGCGTGGACAAGTCCATTGCGGATCTGCGCGGTCAGGTGCTGCCGGGCAAGGACTACTCACTGCTGGACGGCGACGAGAACAACGACATCGACAACCACGGCACCGGTATGGCCGCCTTGATCGCCGGAACCGGAGCGCGGGGGGCCGTACAGGGATCGTTCGGACTCGCGCCCAAGGCGAAGATCCTTCCCATCCGCATCCCGTACAACGAAGAGCGCTGGGCGACGAAGAAGAGGGTGAAGGAGAGCTTCTCCCAGAGCATGGCGACGGCGATCCGCTACGCCGCCGACACCGACGCACGGATCATCAACATCTCCGTGGCAAGCCCCCGGCAGCCAGGACCGGAGCTTGCCGAGGCGGTCAAGTACGCGCTGTCCAAGAACAAACTCATCTTCGCGGGTGTGGGCAACGAGGCCGACGCGGGGAACCAGGTCGAGTACCCGGCTGCCACCCCAGGCGTCGTCGGCGTCGGCGGTGTGAACAACAAGGCCGGTTGGTGGTCGAAGTCCCAGACGGGACCGCAGGTGGACCTCGCTGCGCCCGCGGAGAACATCACCAACGCCTGCACCGGTGGCACGCAGCTCTGCGAGGGCAGCGGCACCAGTGCGGCCACCGCTCTCGCCTCCGCCTCCGCCGCCCTCATCTGGGCCGAGCACCCCGACTGGACCAACAACCAGGTCCTCCGCGTCATGCTCAACACCGCGGGCAAGCCGAAGAGCGGAAAGGACAGGACGGACACCATCGGCTACGGAGCCGTCCGCCCCCGCGTCGCCCTGACCAACCCCGGCGATCCCGGCCCCGCCGACGTCTACCCGCTGCCGGACCTCGCTGCCGCCGAGGCGTCCGCCTCGCCGTCGCCCTCGACATCTGCGAGCGCGTCGGCCGCCCCCGCCCCGACAGCCGACGCCAAGCAACCGCCTGCTGCTGCCTCCCCCGACGAAGGCGGCAACACCGGGCTGTGGATCGGCCTGGGAATCGGCGCTGCTCTCTTGATCGGTGGGGCCGTGGCCGCGGTCGTCGTCCGTTCGCGGCGTCGTCACACGGTTCCGCCCATGCCCCCGGTCGCGCCCGCAGCGCCGCCGTACCCGCCGTACGGCCAGCCGCAGCAGCCGCCCATGCCGTACGGACCGCCGCCGGGTCCCGGACAGGGCTGACCGGTCGCGGTCGTTCCACTCGGTCTCGCTTGCCAGTGGGGGCGAATTCTCGCCTTTATCGTCGCCGGTGCGCTGCGCTGCCCGTGTCTGCCGTCCGCGCGATGTTCGTTGCCTACGCGACCGGTTGGAGTCGGGAGAGGCGAGAGCCGGGGTGTGTCGCTGTCCGCTGTTCAGGGCCGTAGCGATGGCGGGTGCTGAGGCCTGGCGAGAATGGGTGCGGAAGGATCATTGCACTTGCTTACGAACTGCGTTGGGCATGTAGCGTCGCCTAGCGCAGTGACGGAGATGCAAGGCAGACAAAATCGGGGGAGTGTCGTGTCCGAGGTGACGCAACCGCAGAGTCTTCAGCAACTGGTTCAGTACGAAGGGAATGTGAGGGCCTCCTCCGAGCCCGGGATGCGGCTCGCGGGGCTGGCTCCGGAGCCCGGGGGGTCGGGTGGGGGGAGTGCGGACCTCAAGCAGAGCGAGGGGCCGTGGACGCACGCCGCCGGGGCCGTGGTGGAGCTGCGGTCGGACACCAACGCGAGTCTCGGTCAGCTGGAATCCGCGCACAGCGGGGTGGACACCAACACCGAGGGGCTGGAGACCACCGCCGCGCTCAGTGCCGTGCTCTACTCCTGGCAGCAGCGGCTGAAGACCGTGCGCGACGAGGCCGGGAATCTGGAGACGCCACTGCGGCAGGTGGCCAAGGACCACGGAGAGCTCGAGAACCGGCAGCGGGCGAAGTTCTCGGCGCTCGCGCCCACGCCCGCGACGGGCGACTCCGGCGCACACAAGGCCGGTGAGTGACCGTCATGATGTCGATGCAGGAGCTGAGGGACCTCAAGCTCGGCGAGCTCGTCGAGGCCGCCCGCGGTTGGAGCGAGGTCAGCAAGAGCTCGTACCGGTCCCGCAAGCGGATCGACAACGACGTGGTACCGAAGCTGACGGATACCACCAAGGGCATGTCCACGTCGATGGCTGCGTACCGGCTCGGCCGGCTCGGGCGGAACTACCAGTACATCCATACCGAGTGCGGACTGCTCCAGGCCGCGCTGAGCGGGCTCGCCGAAGAGCTGGTCGGCCCGCAGCAGAAGCTGAAGAACGCGCTGGCCGACGCCGAAGCGCTCGGGTTCACCGTGCACCCCGACGGGTCCGTGAGTTATCCGGCCGCCGAAGGGAAGTACGACGGCAAAGAGGTCCCCGGTGACACCACGCGGCGCAGTGACGGCGGGTTCTTCGGGCACATGGTGGACGGCGTCACGGCCCAGATGAACGCCAACCCGCACGCCGCCCGCGCCCAGGACATCGCCGACGCGATCGGCAGCGCATTGTCCGAGGCCCGTTCGATCGACGGCCAGTATGCCGAGGCCGTACGCCGGCTCAAGGCCGAGCAGGGTCTCGACATCACCGAGAACACTTGGGCCGACGTCAACAAGGACAGCCAGGCCGTGCACGGCGCGGCCGACGACGTGCTCAAGGACGACATCCCCACCGAAGGTACGCCTGCCGAGCGCAAGGCCTGGTGGGACAGCCTCAGTGAGGAGCAGCGGATCGCGTACATGGCGGTCTACCCGGAGACCGTCGGCAATCTGGACGGCATCCCCTCTCTCGCCCGCGACGAGGCCAACCGCGCCTACCTTCCGCAACTCATCGGCAAACTCGGCGACCAGGGCGACGAGGCGTCGGCGACGAAGCTCGCGGGGCTGCGGGGTATCCAGGACAAGCTGAGCATGGCCAGCGAGCCTCCCATGCTCCTGCTCGGCATCGGGGATCAGGGCAACGGCCGTGCCATCGTGGCCTTCGGCGACCCGGACACTTCCAAGAACGTCTCGGCGTACGTGCCGGGCCTGGGGACGAAGCTCGACGGAGGCTTCGCCGGCGGTACGGTGCAGCGGGCACTCGACACCGCGCGTGGTGCCCGCAAGATCGACCCGTCGAGTGCGTCCATCGTCTGGCTGGGCTACGACGCCCCTCAGGACGTCGACGTCATGTCGAGGGAGGACGCGGAGCGTGGCGCCCCGGCGTACAACGCCTTCATGGCCGGCCTGAGCACGACGAACACCTTCGCCGATCCGCACATCACGGCCATCGGCCACTCCTACGGCTCGCTCACGGTGGGCACAGCCGCCCAGTTGGGGGACGGCATTCCGGGAGCCGACGACATCATCCTTGTCGGCAGCCCGGGTGTGGGTGCCGAGCGTGCCGAGGACCTCCAGGTCGGCAAGGAGCATGTCTTCGTGGGTGCGGCGGACAACGACATCGTCACCAAGCTGCCCTCGCAGGGCGAGAGCAAGATGGCCATCGGTGGCACGGCGGTCGGCGGAGTCGCAGGCACTCTTCTCGGGGGGCCGGTGATGGGTACGGTCGTGGGCGGCGTCACGGGCGGGTTGGTCGGGTACGGGGTCGGTGAGACGTTCGACCGGGGTCATGACGACCTGTACTTCGGCAAGGATCCGGCGAGTGAGGCGTTCGGCGCGAACCGCTTTCGGACCGAGGACGGGCCCGAGCTCATCCGGGAGCGGTTCCCCGACGTGTGGAACAGCGAGGCGGGAATCGAAGCCCACTCCAACTACTTCACCCCCGAGAAGGACCGGATCTCCGCGCAGAACATTGCGGCGATCGTCGCCGGAGAGCCCGGCAAGATGATTCCGGAGGCACGTCGATGAAACGGAGAGGTCTCGCCGCGATGGGCCTCGTCATGCTCCTCGCGGGCTGTTCCACCATGGGCGGCGGACAAACCGGTTCAGGGGACAAGGAGAAGCCGAAGATGAACATGCAGCAGGCCGCCGAGCAGGCCGACCGGATCCTTGACGAGACGATGGCCGCGATCGTTCCGCCCGTGCAGTGGACCCACCGGGCGACCATGCCGGGGACCTGCTCCACGGACCGCGCACGGACCGTGATGACCATCATCTCCGAGGAGCGGCGCACCGCGTTCCTGGGGCTGGTGGACCGGCACTGGAAGGGCAAGGGCTACACGTTCCGTGCGGCGAGTGTGGACAAGCTGTCCGCTCACTACCTCACCCCGGACGGCTTCCAGCTCGAGGTTCTCATCGGGTGGAAGGGGCAGGCCCATTTCGAGGTGACCACTCCCTGTGTGGAGAAGTCCGACGTTCTGCCTCCCGCCACGCCGCCGAACGGACCCGACTACAGCAAGCAGCCGCCCACTGCACCGAACGTGGAATCCGACTTCTGGTCCGCGCATTCGACCGCGCCGTCATCGGGCTCGTGACCAATGCGAGTGACCGTACGGACGGCCTCAAGTAGATGAGTCCTCGCGCAGGAGCGGTTGCGATGGTCGCGGCAGCCGCCGTGCTGGTCACCGGATGCGGCTCCGCAGCGGATGGGACGGACGGTGGGCTGCCGGCGGCGGGGTGAGCCGAATCCGCATGCCGCCCGCGCTCAGAACGTCGGCATGGCCGTGATCTTGCCCTTGCTGATCAGGAACACGCGGTTGCCCGCGCCGGTCATCGCCCAGGGGCCCGTGTTGTCGCGTTCGTAGGTCCAGAGGCGTTTGCGGTCGGGCCTGGAGAGGCCTGAGACGCCGGAGTCGCCGTTGTCGGCTTCGGCGACCCAGATGCAGTCGCCCTGGATGACGGGGGGCTGGGCGGCGGGGAAGCGGCTGTTCAGGTTGACGTACCAGAAGCTGTCCTGGCTGCCGTCCTTGGCGAAGCGGCGGACCGCGCTGCCGTCCGTCGCGGTGACGGAGTCGGCGTCCAGGCCGGGTGGGCCCCAGGTGTACGTGGGCTTCTCGGACCAGAGCTGCTTGCCGGTGGAGAGGGTGATGCCGGTGAGGGTCTTGCCGCCTAGGTAGACGGTGTCGTTGTCGACGGCCGGCTGGAGGGTGCCCGACGACTGGCCGCGGATCTCCCAGGCGCCGCGGCCGGTCGCCGTGTCCAGGACCGTGACGTGGCCGTCGGAGCCGGAGAGCACGAAGTGGTCCTGGCCCACGGCGGCGAGCGGGCCCCTCGTGTCGGTGACGCGCTCGGTGGACGCGACCGTCCAGCGGATCCTGCGTTTCGCGATGTCGATGCACCGCAGCTTCCCCTTGGTGGTGAGGACGTAGACCGCCGCGGGCTCCGCCGCCAGCAGGAAGGCGACCTCGGCCTCCGGCAGTGACCACATCTCCTCGCTCGTGGACGCGTTGTGGACGACCATCCGGCCCGATTCGTCGGCGGCCACGAACTCGTCCGTGTTGAGGCGGAGGTGGCGGGCCGTCTTGGAGAGGCCCGGCAGGGTCCACTTCGTCGTGCCGTCGACGACCTTCAGCGCGGTGAGGCCGCGGTCCCGGGCCGGGAAGATCACCACGTCCCGCAGGACGACGGGTGGCGGCAGCGGGCCCGTCGCGGCGGCGTCGACCGGACCCCACAGGGGGGTCGGGCGGATGCCCGCGTTCGCCTGGTCGAGGAGGCGGGCCTCCGGTGCGTCGCCGGCCGGCGGCAGCGCGTCCTCCTGGCGGCTCCGGAGCCACCACGCGGTGCCCCCGCCGCCGGCCACGAGGAGGGCGCCGCCCGCTCCCCAGGCAGTGAGGAAGCGGCGCCGGCTCGGGGCGGCGGCCGCCATGACGGTCGCGGTGGCGGCCGAGGTGTGCCGCCGGATCTCCGCCTCCCGCCGCTTCACCTCCTGGTGCAGCGCCCCCCGGCGCCAGACGTCGCGGGCCTTCCGGTCCGGCGCGAAGGCCTGGGCGACCTGCTCCGGCGTGGGGCGCAGCTCCGGCTCGCGGTGGAGGCAGGGGGCGACCAGGAGGTGGAGGGCGGGCGGCAGGGCCGTGAGGTCCGGCTGCTCGTGCACCACCGCGTACTGGACGGCCGCCACGTGCGGGCCGTCGTAGGCGCGCCGGCCCGTCGCCGCGTACACGAGCACCGCGCCCAGCGAGAAGACGTCCGCGGATCCGGTGACCCGCCGGCCGAGCACCTGCTCGGGGGCGCCGTAGCCGGGGGTGACCGGGATCTGGCCGGTCGTGGTGAGGGTGAGGCCGTGCTCGGGGCGGGCGATGCCGAAGTCGATGACCCGGGGCCCGTCCGAGGTGAGCACGATGTTCGCCGGCTTGACGTCGCGGTGCACGAGTCCCGCCGCGTGGATGTCCCGCAGCGTCTCGCCGAGCGCCGCCGCCAGCGCCCGTACCACCTGCTCGTCGAGCGGGCCGTGCTGCGTGACGGCCTGCTCCAGGGTGGGGCCGGCCAGGAACTCCGTGGCGATCCAGGGCCGCCCGCCCTCCAACTCCGCGCCGAGGACCCGCGCCACCCCGCGGCTCGTGACCGCCTGGGCGGTGTGCGCCTCGCGTACGAAGCGCTGGGCGAGGTTCTGGTCGTGGGCGAGCTCGGGGCGCAGCACCTTGACGGCGGCGGGCCGGCCGTCCGTTCCGACGGCGAGGTAGACCTTGCCCATGCCGCCCTCGCCCAGGACGCCGAGCAGACGGTACGGCCCGAGGCGCAGCGGGTCACCGAAGCCGAGGGGGTCCATGGGGTGTCACGTCCTGTCGTGGTCGCGGGTGGCGGGTCGGGGGTCCGGGGTTGCGGGTGGCGGGTTGCGGGTCCGGGGTCGCGGGTGGCGGGTGGCGGGTCGGGGGTCCGGGGCTGCGGGTGGCGGGTTGCGGGTCCGGGGTTGCGGGTGGCGGGTGGCGGGTCGGGGGCGCGGGTCGGGGCCTGCGGGGCGTGGGCCGGGTGCGGCCGGTCAGGTGGGGCGGGCCGCGGTCGCGGTCACTTGAGGGGGAGCCCGATGAGGAACCTGGTGCCGACCGCGAAGATCCGGCCCTCCCCCTTCGGCTGCGGCCGCGCCAGCAGGTGGTCCGCGTCCGTCTGGTACACCCAGGCGCGGGCGTGGCTCTTCAGATCGACTGCCGCGAGGCCGAGTTGGCTCCGGTAGTAGAGGTACCGGCTGCTCACGGCGAGTGCCTGGTCCGAGTGGTCCAGCGCCGGGTTGTCGGCCGGCGGCTTCTCCTGCCAGAGCTTCGTCCCCGAGGCCGTGTCGACGGCGTACGCGCCGTTCTCCACCACCGCGTAGACCGTCCCGTTGCCGAGAACGGGGCAGGAGAAGAGGTCGTTCTTCGAGACGCGTTCCCGCCACGCGCTGGTGCCGTCGCTGAGCCGGAACGCCGAGAAGTCGGAGCCGCCCGTGTACAGGTACGTGTCGTCCAGGCAGGGCTGGTTCAGGGCCGCCGTCTTCGGCGGCATGTCGATGTCCTTCTGCCAGCGCGTGACGCCGGTCCTGGTGTCCCGGGCGATGATCCGGGTCGTGTTGTCGTAGTCGTTGTCGCTCTCGAAGGTGATGAGCCGGTCGCCCCGCACCGCCGAGGCCGCGACCAGCCGCGTGTCGTTCTTGTCGGGGTTGCTCATCGCCGTGCGCCACACCTCCTTGCCCGTACGGGTGTCGACGGCCACGAGATGGTGCGAGGTCAGCGCGTCCTGGACGCCGCTCCCGCCCGTGACGTACGCGATGCCGTCGGCCACGCACAGCAGCTGCGTCGCGCGCATGTTGGCGTTGAGGCCCTTGACGGTGATGCCGGGCTTCCGCAGCTCGAACCGCTTGGTGTCGACCGTGTGCACCGTCAGGTCGAGACGGTCCGCGTCCGGCTTCCGCGGGACGACGTAGACCGTGGTGTCGTCCGCGACGACGGTCCACGGTGTGGTCTCGACCGAGCAGACCCCGGCGACCTTGCCGGACGTGACGTCGCTGAACACCACGCCCCCGCCCGCGACCAGGGCGACCTGGTCGCCGACGGCCATCGGGAAGGCGCGCTCGTCCTTCTCCGGGGTCGACATCTCCTGGCTCCACAGCGCGTTCGGGGCCTTGCCCAGCACGGGACCCGTCGGCGGCTTGGCCCCGGGCTCGGGCTCCTTGCCCTGCCACGCCCATACGCCGGCCCCCACCCCCGCCGCGGCGAGCACCACGCCGCCGCCCAGGGCCAGGAACCCGCGACGCGACACGCCGGTACGGCGGGGCAGGTCCGCGACCGCCGTCTCCGCGTACGGATCCTCCGCCGGTGCCGGCAGGCGGGGCGGGTGGGGGTGCCAGACGTCGGTGGCACGGCGGGCGATGGCGGTGAGGAGGGGGGCCGGGAGGTGGTCGGCGAAGTCGCCGTGGCCGTCGTGGAGGTGGGCGATCAGGGTCGCCGTCGTCGGGCGTGCCGCGGGGTTTTTCGAGAAGCAGGCGGTCAGGAGGGGGTGGAGGGACGGGGGGAGTGCGGACAGGTCCGGGTCGGCGTAACGGACGCGGTAGAGGAGGTCCGCCGGGGCGCCGGAGCCGAAGGGGCCGTGGCCCGTGGCCGCGAACAGCAGGACGCCCGCGAGGGCGAACACGTCGCCCGCCGGGGTGTGTTCCTGGCCCGAGGCCTGCTCCGGGGACATGTAGGCCGGGGTGCCGGCCGCCGCGCCCGTGGTCGTCAGGCGGTCGTCGCCGGCCGCGCGGGCGATGCCGAAGTCGATGAGCTTCGGGCCGTGCGCGGTGACCAGGATGTTGGAGGGCTTCAGGTCGCGGTGGACCACGTCCGAGGAGTGCAGCTGCTGTAGCCCCCCGGCGAGTGCCGCGCCCAGCGCGCGGACGGTCGGTTCGGGGAGCGGGCCCGCCAGGGCGACCGCGTCGTCCAGGGGCGGGCCCAGGACGTACTCGGTGGCCAGCCACGGGGTGTCCGCGAGCGGGTCCGCGTCGAAGACGGCCGCGCCGTGGCGGTCGCCGATGATGCGCGCCGCGTCCGTCTCCAGCCGGAACCGGGTACGGAAGGCCTGGTCCGCGGCCAGCCGGGCGTGGAGCGTCTTCAGCGCGACGGTGCGGCCGCCCGGCGTGCGCGCCAGATAGACCGTGCCCATGCCGCCGGAGCCCAGGCGGGCGAGCAGCTGGTACGCGGCGATGGCCGACGGGTCGTCGTGGGTCAGGGGGGAGAGCATCGGTCAGTTCCCGGGGGTTTCCGGCAGGTTGGCGGAGAGGAGCGCCGCCGACTGGCGGGCCAGCGCCGCCACCACGCGGGCCGGCAGCCAGCCGGGCGTCAGCAGCGAGGCGGCCGAGCCGAGCACCGTCTCGTGCGGGGTGGGCGGTGCGAGGGAGGGCAGCAGTTCGGCGGCGGCCGGGCGGTTCGCCGGGTCGCGGGTGAGGCAGGCGGTGATCGTGGGGCGCAGGGCGGGCGGGAGCTCGGAGCGCTCGGGGACGGTGTGACCGGTCGCGGCGTACGCGAGGACTGCGCCCAGGCCGTAGACGTCGCTGGGGCTGGGGCTGGGGCTGGGGCTGGGAGTGGGGGCGGGCGTGGGGGTTGCGCCTCCCAGCACGTACGTGTCGCCCGGCGGGGTGGTTCCCCGTCCCAGCACGTATGTGTCGCCCGGCGGGGTGGTTCCCCGTCCCAGCACGTATGTGTCGCCCGGCGGGGTGGTTCCCCGTCCCAGCACGTACGTGTCGCCCTGGGGCGCGCCTCCGGTCGCGTACGCCTCGGCCCGCGGTCTCGGCAGGCCGCTCGCCGCCGCCTCCGGGGCCAGGGCCCCCCGGTCCACCTGGTCCGTCGTGCGGGCCGCGCCGAAGCAGGTCAGGCGGGGGCCGTCTGCGGTGAGGAGGACGGCCGCCGGGGTCACTCCCGCGTGCGTGACGCCCTGGGCGTGCAGGGCGGCCAGGGTTTCCGCGAGGGCCGCGCCGATGACGCGGACCGTTCCCTCGGGCAACGGGCCGCCGTGGACGGCCAGGGCGACGGGAAGGGGGAGGGCGGGGACGTACGGGGTGGTGAACCAGACGTCCGCGGCCCCGGGCGCCCCGCCGATCTCCGTCACCGGGAACGTCCACGGCGCCGCCAGCCGTTGCGCCGCCTCCGCCTCCGCGCGGAACACGGCCGGGTCGGTGCCCTTCAGCGGGGTCGTCAGGAGCACCGTGCGGTCGCCCGACTCGGCGCGGGCCACGAAGCGGTGGCAGGGGAGAGGGGAGGTCTGCTGGTCCCGTGGCGGGTCCAGACGTGTGATGAGGCGGTACGGCCGTTCCACTTGCGAATCCCCCTGTCGTCCCCCTGAGCAGGGAGAGCCTACTCAACCGTGCCCGGCCGTCCGGACGGTGGGCCGGTCGTCCGTTTCCGGCGAGGATGGTGGGGGATGGGTGCATCTCTCGACGTTCTTCCGTTGCGAACGGAAATGATGTGTGAGTGGCTCGTGAAGATTGCGGGTGGGTGGGCATTTGCCCGCCATCTCGGGCTCAACTGCCCTGCGCTGAACTAGTCTTGATGCATTCCGATGCTTGACACGCTTGCTGCTGTGAAGCCGATGAGGCCGCAATCGCACGGGGGGAACATGTCGTTCGACGAAGAGTGGGCGAGTGCGCGGGCGACGGCGGTCCTCCACCAGGAATCTGCCATGCGCCTCAACCAGCTCCCGGCCGACGGCGGCGGTGGCGGCGGGTCCGGGGCCGGCTCCGGCAAGAAGCTGCACGTCGACTCGGGTGAGCTGCGCGGACGGGCCGGCAAGGCCGACACCGTACGGACCGACTTCGCCAAGGCCGACGACGCGGCGGCGAAGGAGACCGGCGACGTCGCGGCCGGACTGAAGGGCTTCCGGTCCGCGCCCGCCTTCAAGACCTTCACCACGCGCTGGAGCGCGCAGATGAAGTACGTCGACGGGCTGTTGGCCAACGGTGTCGCCGGAGCCCTGCGCGAGTCGGCCGCCGAGTTCGACGCGCGCGAGCGTACGGAGAAGGCACGGCACGGCAAGGGCGCCGGCAACACCGGCAGCGACCGCAACCTCGCTTGAGTGATCGGGGAGAACCCGCAGCATGCTCGACTACAAGACGCTCCTCGACGCCGACCTCGCCCCGCTCTCCGAGGCCGTCGGGAAGTGGGCGAAGGCGCCGGAGGAGTTCCGCAAGGCCGGGCGCCTGTACGACAACACCGTCGCCAACGGCCTGGCCGAATCCGACTGGAAGGGCGAGACCGCCGAGGCGGCGCTCGACAAGGTCGCGCTCGTCGGCAAGCAGATCACGGCCGCGGGGGACGAGGCCGACGACGTGCACCGGCTGCTGAGCGACGCGTACCACGTCTTCTCGCAGGCCCAGTCGAAGCTGAAGACCATCAGGAGCGACATCGAGAAGGACAAGTACCTCTCGATCAAGCCGGACGGGGAAGTGTGGTTCGACCCGCCGGAGGACACCCCGAACGAACACCTGGCCTCCCTCAACAAGGGCTACCAGGAGACGATCCAGGCCTACCGCACCAGCATCCGCAACCAGGTCACCGCGGCCCAGGAGGCCGACGACGCGCTGTACTGGGCGCTGAGCCAGGACTACAACGGGCGCGGCCAGGGCTTCGACTCGAACACGTACAACAGCATCAAGGGCGCCCAGGCAGGCAAGGAGCAGGCCGACAAGGACCGCGACGCGCTCATGGACCTGGCCGGTACGAAGCGGCCGTACACGCTCGACGAGATCAAGCGGATCAACACGCTGCTCGCCCGGCACGAGGGCGACCCCTACTTCGCGGAGCGGTTCGCCACCGGGCTCGGACCGAAGAAGACCCTGGAGTTCTGGACGCGCATCGCCGACCGCCGGCAGTTCGGCGACGACATGACCAAGGAGTCGGCGAAGATCCAGAAGAGCCTGGGCTACACCCTCGCCACCGCCTCGCACTCGACCAGCCCCGCGATGGCGGGCTGGAAGAAGGACATGATCGCGCTCGGCGACGACCGGGTGGAGATGATCGACATGGAGCGCGCCACCATCGACAAGGGGCCGTACGGCTACCAGGTCATGAGCAGCCTCATGCGCAACGGCGAGTACGAGAAGGACTTCCTCAAGGACTACGGCAAGAGCCTGATCGACTTCGAGAAGTCCCACAAGGGGACGGACCCGAAGCGGCTCTGGCAGCCGGACGGGTACGAGACCTACCTGAACTTCGGGGCCGGTACGGATCACGGGCTCGATCCGGTGGCGGGGTACATGGAGGCGCTGGGGCACAACCCGGATGCGGCGAAGGAGTTCTTCGCTTCCAGCGACTGGGACGCCAAGGACAAGAGGCTCGAAGCCATGGACCCGGACCTCAAGTACCTGATGACGGACCGGAAATGGCCCGACATGATCAACAACAAGGGCAGTGAGGACTTCGACGAGCTGGGGCACGCCCTGGAGGCGGCGACGCTCGGTGTTCCGTACGACCAGCCCGAGCTCGGACTGCGCCGCGACGACACGACGGCGAACGTCACCGAGCAGGTCATGAAGTACGTCGGCTCCGAGCCCAAGTATCTCGAGGACCACAAGGGTCTTGGCGACAGCTTCGGCAAGATCGGTGCCGGCTACATCGACGACCTCGACTGGGCCTCGTCCAACTTCGGCAACGCCTACACGGGACAGGGCCTCCGCGACTCGGCCTTCGGCCATGAGGGCCCCGGGCACATCGACCTCCGGGATTCGACTGCGGCCTCGTTCCTCGCCGTGGCCGGCGGAGACGAGGACGGATACAAGATTCTCTCGATGGCTCAGCAGGAGTACACCGCGAGCGGCCTGCGCGCCCATCCCAAGCCGGACGGCGAGGTAGCCCAGATCCTGGAGACGGGCTCCAAGATGCAGGGCATGTTCGACCAGGCGCGTGCCAACGAGATTCACGCTCAGTTCGGCGAGGCCACCAAGGAGGCCGAGCGGAAGCTCGCCGAGGCGGCGGAGTGGAAGAAGTTCGGGGTCGGGGCGGCCGTGGCGGTGGGCGTCGGCGCGGTGGCCTTGCCCTTCGCCGGTGCCGCGGCCGGTGGTGCCGCGGTAGCCGCCTTCGCCGTACCGCAGGTGGCTGGGGCGGTGGCCGGGGCCGGCATGACGCAGTTCGGCATCGACATCAACCGGGAGCTGGAGAAGAACGGCCCGGACTTCTCCGCCAAGGAGCACATGAAGCTGGAGGAGTTCTCCAGCCTGGGCACGGCCCGTGCGGTCTCGCCGCTGGACGCCTACATCCGCGCGAATCACCTGGAGGGGACGGAATGGGCCCGGGAGATTCACAGCACGGTAGAGACCAAGTACAACGACGGCAGCGACGCCATCACTCGGGTCACGCCCGATCCGAAGTCGTGACGGCGAGGCGGTACACATGACGGTGAGGCGGTACGGAGCGGAGCGCCGCGCTCGCGGGGCGGCGGCTGGGGCGCTGGTGCTGGTCCTCGCGCTGGCGCTCACGGCGTGCGGGGGCGACTCCGGCGACGGTGCTGACGTGGCCAAGGAGACGATTCCCGCGACCCAGGTGTGCGGGGGGCTCTCACCCAAGGCGGCTCGGGCGCTGGAACAGATCTCGGAGACCGAGAAGTTCGAGGATCGGTACTACGACTCCGCGGACACGCTCAAGGCGCGCCTGCACGATGCCGATCGACGGGGAGGTGACAAGCCGGCGACCTGCGTGATCAAGCCGGATGTCGCCGACCCCGACGAGAGCCCCTCGAAGATGACCGTGATCTTCGAGGAGGTGGAGCGCGTACCCGCCCCTCAGCCCCCGGCCGTCGCTCTGACGACCCTCCCGGTCGGCCTGCTCGCGGAAGGCGACGACGCGCAGGCGGACCTGTGGTTCGCCTGCGAGGTCCCAGGGGTCGGCAAGCCGGTCGTCCACGGGCAGCTCCTGTACGGGAACCGGCCACGGGACCTGGATCCGCGGGAAGCCAACCTCCGGGTCCTCCAGGACCTGTCGCACCGGCTCGCGCTCGCCATGGGCTGCCCGCGGGCCGGTGACGTTCCGGCCTACTGACGGGGCCGGGAGCGGGAGAAGGGGCGCCCCCGTGATCGGGGCGCCCCTTCTTCGTGCGGTTCCTCTTGGAGACCGTGGCGGGAATCGAACCCACGTAACTCGCTTTGCAGGCGAGCCCCTCAACCACTCGGGCACACGGTCGTGGTGGCGACGGGTACGACGTTAGGCGGGGGCCGGGGGCGGCTCAAGGGCTGCCGGGGGCGTGCAACACGACTGCCATACGCCGTTCACGGTGGGGCGGGAGGCGTACGACCAAGGGACCAGAACGGACCCTTCTCGCGACAGGGGTCAATCATGAAAACGGCCCTTACTCTGTTCGCATGAGCGCCCTCGAATCGCGCGACTCCGATGTCGCACCGCCCTCCGCCGCCGCGGCCGCCACCACCGGCGGCGGCTCCGTGCTCGATCGTGAGCACCGGGCGCTGAGCATCGGCGTGGTGTCCGTCGTCCTGCTCGTCGCCTTCGAGGCCACGGCCGTCGGAACCGCCATGCCCGTCGCCGCCCGTGAGCTGAACGGGGTCTCCCTCTACGCCTTCGCCTTCTCCGCGTACTTCACCACCAGCCTCTTCGGCATGGTCCTGTCCGGGCAGTGGTCCGACCGGAACGGGCCGCTCGCCCCGCTCGCCAGCGGTATCAGCGCCTTCGCCGCCGGGCTGCTGCTGTCCGGGACGGCCGGCACCATGTGGCTGTTCATCCTCGGCCGGGCCGTCCAGGGGCTCGGCGGCGGGCTCGTGATCGTCGCGCTGTACGTCGTCGTCAGCCGGGCCTACGCGGAACACCTCAGGCCCGCGATCATGGCCGCCTTCGCGGCGGCGTGGGTGGTGCCGTCCGTGGTCGGGCCGCTGGCCTCCGGGACGATCACCGAGCACCTGGGGTGGCGGTGGGTCTTCGTGGGCATACCTGCGCTCGTCGTCTTTCCGCTCGCGCTCGCGCTGCCCGCGATCCGCCGTACCGCCTCCGGGCCCGCGGACCCCGGCGCGCCCCTTCCGCCGTACGACCGCAGGCGGCTGCGGCTCGCCCTCGCCGTCTCGCTCGGTGCGGCGCTGCTCCAGTACGCCGGGCAGGAGCTGCGGTGGTTCTCGGTGCTTCCGGCCGTGGCCGGGGCGGCGCTGCTCGTTCCCGCTGTGCGGGGGCTGTTGCCGCGCGGCACGTACCGGGCCGTGCGAGGACTGCCGTCCGTGGTGCTGCTGCGTGGGATCTCCGCCGGGGCGTTCATCGCCGCCGAGTCCTTCGTGCCGCTGATGCTGGTCACGCAGCGGGGGCTCAGCCCCACGCTCGCCGGGCTCTCGCTGGCCGTCGGGGGGCTGACGTGGGCGCTGGGTTCGTACGTGCAGTCGCGGCCGCGTACGGAGCCGTACCGGGAGCGGCTGATGGTGGTCGGGATGGTGCTCGTCGCGGCGGCGATCGCGGCGGCGCCCAGTGTGCTGATCGAGGCCGTGCCGGCGTGGATGGTGGCGGTTGCCTGGGCCTTCGGGTGCTTCGGCATGGGGCTGGTCATCGCCTCCACCAGCGTGCTGCTGCTCAAGCTCTCGGCGCCGGAGGAGGCGGGGGCGAACTCCGCGGCCCTGCAGATCTCGGACGGGCTGTCGAACGTGCTGCTGCTGGCCGCCGGGGGCGCGGCGTTCGCCGCGCTCGGCGGGGGTGCGGTGGGCCGTGCGGCGGCCGGGGCGACGGACGCGGCCGGCGTGGGCTCGCATCCCGCGGCCTTCGCGGCGGTCTTCCTGCCCATGGCCGCCGTCGCGGTGGTCGGGGCCTGGGTCGCCACACGGCTGGAGGCGCGAAGCGCGTAGGTCCCTGTGGAGGCCGGGGCCGGGGCAGGGGCCGGGCGCGGGATCAGGGGCCGGGTGGGGTCCGGAGCGGGGCCGGGGCCCGGGCCGGGGCCGCGGGCGGGTGTTGGGACCGGGGCCGGGGGCCCTCGCGCCTCGCGTCGTCGGGTCCGAAACCGTTCGCCGGAGTTGGCGTGCGGTGCCTAAGGTCGGGCTCATGAATCGGTCCGTTTCCCTGTTCGTCGGTGAGGAGATCGCCGACCTTGCCGATGCCCGTGGTGTTTCCGTCGAGGACCTCGTCGGTGAGGCCGTACAGCGGTATGTCGGCCTTGAGGCCGAGGCCGTACGGAGTGAAGCCGTGCGGCTCGCACAGCGGCATGCCTCGTTGCTGAGGAGGCTCGGGCAATGAGCGGCAGTCGGTTTCTCACCGTCACGGAGGTTGCCGAGATCGCTCGGATCGCCTTCACCGGGGACGGTGTTCCGGAGCTGAGGGCGCCCGGGCTTCTCGAGTCCGCCGTGCATCGGCCGCGGGCCCGGATGTTCGGGGAGAGCGCGTACGGCGATCTCCACGAGCAGGCGGCCGTGCTGCTGCACGGGATCGCCGCCAACCATCCCTTCGTGGACGGGAACAAGCGTGCCGCCTGGTTGGCCGCCGTCGTGTTTCTCGCGGTCAACGGGGTCGATCTCGGAGACGTCGATCTTGATCGGGCGTATGAGCTGGTCATCGGGGTGGCCGGGGGCGAGTTGGGGGACATTTCGGTCATCGCGGAGCGGCTGAGGGGGTTGTGAGGACCGTCTCATGGTGGGGCGGCGCGGGGGCGTTCGGGCGGGGGTGCGAGGGTCGCACCGGTAAGGTGGCCCGGTTGTCATATCTGGACGAGCGTCGAACCGGAGATCGTGACTACTACCGCCTCCTCCTCCCATCACCTCTCTCCCGCCTTCCCCGGCCGCGCCCCCTGGGGCACCGCCAACAAGCTGCGAGCCTGGCAGCAGGGCGCGATGGAGAAGTACATCCAGGAGCAGCCTCGTGACTTCCTCGCGGTCGCCACGCCCGGCGCCGGCAAGACCACCTTCGCGCTGACCCTCGCGTCCTGGCTCCTGCACCACCACGTGGTGCAGCAGGTCACCGTCGTCGCGCCCACCGAGCACCTCAAGAAGCAGTGGGCGGCGGCCGCGGCGCGGATAGGGATCAAGCTCGATCCCGACTACAGCGCCGGGCCGCTCAGCAAGGAGTACGACGGGGTCGCGATCACCTACGCCGGTGTCGGCGTGCGGCCCATGCTCCACCGCAACCGCTGTGAGCAGCGCAAGACCCTCGTCATCCTCGACGAGATCCACCACGCCGGAGACTCCAAGTCCTGGGGCGAGGCCTGTCTGGAGGCGTTCGAGCCCGCCACTCGGCGGCTTGCCCTGACCGGTACGCCCTTCAGGTCCGACACCAACCCCATTCCCTTCGTCACCTACGAAGAAGGGAATGACGGGATCCGGCGGTCTTCGGCGGACTATACGTACGGCTACGGAAACGCCCTCGGGGATGGCGTCGTCCGGCCCGTCATCTTCCTGAGCTACAGCGGCAACATGCGGTGGCGCACCAAGGCCGGGGACGAGATCGCCGCGCGCCTCGGCGAGCCCATGACCAAGGACGCCGTCTCCCAGGCCTGGCGCACCGCGCTCGACCCGCGCGGTGACTGGATGCCCAACGTGCTGCGCGCCGCCGACCAGCGGCTGACCGAGGTCCGGAAGTCCATTCCCGACGCGGGTGGGCTCGTGATCGCGTCCGACCAGGACTCGGCGCGGTCGTACGCCAAGCTGATCCGCGAGATCACGGGGAGCAAGGCGACCGTGGTCCTGTCCGACGACGCCGGGGCGTCCAGCCGGATCGACGAGTACAGCGACAACGACGACCGCTGGATGGTCGCCGTCAGGATGGTGTCGGAGGGCGTCGACGTTCCGCGGCTCGCGGTCGGGGTGTACGCCACCACCATTTCGACGCCGTTGTTCTTCGCGCAGGCCGTCGGGCGTTTCGTGCGATCGCGAAGGCGTGGCGAGACCGCGTCCGTGTTCCTTCCCACCATTCCCTCTCTTCTCGGGTTCGCCAGTGAGATGGAGGTCGAGCGCGATCACGTGCTCGACCGGCCGAAGAAGGAGGGCGAGGACGACCCGTACGCCGAGTCCGAGAAGGAGCTCGCGGAGGCGGAGAAGCAGCAGGACGAGGACACCGGCGAGCAGGACATGCTGCCCTTCGAGGCGCTGGAGTCCGACGCCGTCTTCGACCGGGTGCTCTACAACGCCGCCGAGTTCGGCATGCAGGCCCACCCGGGCAGCGAGGAAGAGCAGGACTACCTCGGCATCCCCGGGCTCCTCGAGCCCGACCAGGTACAGCTGCTGCTGCAGAAGCGGCAGGCCCGGCAGATCGCGCACAGCCGTAAGAAGCCCGACACCGAGGCCGATCTGCTGGAGCTTCCGGCGGAACGGCGGCCCGTCGTTTCCCACAAGGAGCTGCTCGAGCTGCGCAAGCAGCTCAACACGATGGTCGGTGCGTACGTCCACCAGAGCGGTAAGCCGCACGGCGTGATCCATACCGAGCTGCGCCGGGTGTGCGGCGGGCCGCCGAGCGCCGAGGCCACGGCCGGGCAGATCCGCGAGCGGATCAAGAAGGTGCAGGAGTGGGCCACCCGGATGCGGTGAGCCGGGGTCGTGGAGGAACGGCCGAGTCCGGGCGCCGGATGCGGTGAGCCGGGGCGGTGGAGGAAGGCCCGAGTGCGGACGCCGGATGCGGTGAGCGGTCCGGACGAAGGAGGGCGGGCACGAGGCCCGTACGCGTGGGGTGGGCGTACGGGCCTCGCTCGTCCCGCGAGGACCGGCCCCCACGGCAGGCCTCGCGCACCGTCCACGCTACGGGGCCCGGCGGGCCTGTCTTGTCCGCCAAAGTCCCCTGTTCGGCCGACTTAGGTCCCGAACCGCCCGTATCCGGTCGCACGCGCCCGGATTCTGGACGAGGTCTTCCGCTGAGCGGAGCGGCTCGCTACTGTCCCGGCTCAAGCAAACGCCCCGTGGCAGCGCCGCCGCGGAGCGCAGCCGGTGTACCCCGTCCTGCCGGCGGCCTCTGACGTGCGTCGCCGATGGGACCGGTGTCGCAGCTCTCGTACGAGTCCGCTGTCACTCACTCCGAAGGAGAGGGCGTCGTGACCGCGGAGACCTCCCAGACGCTCGACCGGGGACTTCGAGTCCTCAAACTGCTCGCCGACACCGACCACGGCCTGACCGTCACCGAGTTGTCCAACCGACTCGGCGTGAACCGGACCGTCGTCTATCGTCTGCTCGCCACGCTCGAACAGCACGCCCTCGTCCGCCGGGACCTGGGCGGCCGCGCCCGGGTCGGCCTCGGCGTGCTCCGGCTCGGCCGCCAGGTGCACCCCCTGGTGCGGGAGGCCGCGCTGCCCGCGCTGCGCTCGCTCGCCGAGGACATAGGGGCGACGGCCCACCTGACCCTGGTCGACGGGGCGGAGGCGCTCGCGGTCGCGGTCGTCGAACCGACCTGGACCGACTACCACGTGGCCTACCGGGCCGGCTTCCGCCACCCGCTGGACCGTGGGGCGGCCGGCCGCGCGATCCTCGCCGCCCGGCAGGGCGAGCTCATCGAACCGGGCTTCACCCTCACCCACGGTGAGCTGGAAGCCGGCGCGAGCGGCGCGGCGGCCCCCTTGGTGGGCGTGACCGGGATCGAGGGCAGCGTGGGCGTGGTCATGCTCGCGGACGCCGTTCCGGAGCGGGTCGGGCCGCGCGTGGTGGACGCGGCACGGGAGGTCGCCGACGCGTTGCGCTAGTCCGTGTCTCGCCGATCCTGCCGATCCTGCCGATCCTGCCGATCCCGCCGATCCCGCCGATCCCGCCGATCACGCCGATCACGGCGATCCTGACGGGCTCCCGGCGCGGGGCCTGTCCGGCGCTGGTCCGCCCTACCCCCTAGGGGGTGCCCGTGACCAGGGTGCCCAGGGGTGTTCTCTCGTGGTGGACCGATCTGCCCGTGCGGGTCGTCGTGATCAGGCCCGCGCCGCGCAGGGCCGCCGCGTGCGCCGAGGCCGTCGCGTTGCTGACGTGCAGGGCGCGGGCCAGCTCCGTGGTCGTGTGCGGGGTGGCGAGCAGGCGCAGCGCCTCCAGGCGGGTACGGCCCAGGAGGGCCGTCAGGGCCTCGTCCGTGCCCGGGCCGTCCGCGGCGGGCGGGAGGCCGGGGCCCGCCGGGTAGGTGAGGACCACCGGGCGGGCCTGGTGGTCCTGGAGGAGCGGGCCCGCCGTCCAGTGGAAGGTCGGCAGGAGTACGAGGCCGCGTCCGTCGAGACGGACGTCGCGGTCCGCCGTCGCCGGCCACTCCCACACCGCGCCGTTCAGGCGGGTGGCCGGCGCCAGCGCCGTCAGGGCGGTGGCCAGGCCGTGTTCGGCGACGCTCAGCGCGTGCCGGGTGAACTCCGCCCGGTGCATGTCCTGGACCACCGGCCAGACGGGGGCGAGGATCGTCTCGTAGGCCGCCCGCTGGGCCCTGGCCACGGTGTGCCAGGCCGCCGGCTCGCCCGCGTGCAGGGCCCGGATCCAGCGGGGCGGGGCGCCCGTACCGTAAACGCGCTCAAGATCCGTGCGGATGATCTCCGGCACGGTCGAGCGGATGCTTTCGAAGGCGTCGGTCAGGGTGTCGCCGAGGACGTCGAGGAAGGACGGGGGGCGGCCCGCCGGCACCAGGTCGGCCAGGGGGTCCGCGGCGGCCGGCAGCGTGCGCAGGAGCCGGTGGCGCCAGCGGGCCAGGAGTGGCTCCTGGTGGGGCGTGACGGCGGTCATCAGGGCGGCGTGGAGCTCCTGGAGCGGCGCCGGGCGGGGTGCCATGCGGACGCGGGCGAGGTCGGCCGGTGTGAAGTGGATCCGCAGCACCCGCACGACTCCTCGTCTCGCGCCAGCCTTTCGGGACAGGGCTGAACCTTCGCCCGGTGCCCCCGTCCCCGCCAAGGATGCCGGGTATGACCTCATCACCCGCCATCAGTCGTCGTGTTCTCGCCAAGGGGGCGCTCCTCGGTGCCGCCGCGGGTCTGCTGCCGGCGACCGCCGCACACGCCCGGCCGCCGCTGCGGCTGCCCGCGCCTACCGGGCCGCATCCCGTCGGCGTCCGCACCGTCCAGCTGACCGACCGTTCGCGCGTCGACCCCTGGGAACCCGCGCTCGGTGCGCGGGAGGTGGTGCTGACCGTCGTCCATCCGGCCCGGACCGACCGGGGCTACCCGCGTGCCCCGCAGCTCACCCCGGCCGCCGCCCGGGTCTTCGCCGAGCTCGCGCCGCTGGCCCACCCAGGGCTGCCGGCGGCGGGGGCCGTGGACTGGGGCGGTGTCCTGACCCATGGGCACACGGGCGCGCCCGTGCTGCCTGGGCGCCGGCCCGTGCTGCTGTACACGCCGGGCGGCGGGGACTCCCGCACGCTTGGCACGGTCCTCGCCGAGGACCTGGCGAGCCACGGGGCGATCGTGGTCCTCGTCGACCATCCCGGCGACGCGACCCAGGTGGAGCTGCCGGCGGGCGGCATGCGGGTGACCGTCCTGCGCGGGGAGCCGGACGAGGCGACCTTCCGCACGATGATCGACACCCGGGTCGCCGACCTCCGGTTCGTCGTGGACCGGCTGGGCGGGCTGTTCTGCGCTGCTGCCATGGACCTCGGGCGGGTCGGGATCTACGGGCACTCCGCGGGCGGCACGGCGGCCGTGTACGCGGCGCACGGCGACCACCGGCTCCGTGCCGCCGTGAACCTGGAGGGCTATCTGGACCTCGGCCCCCTGGACGGCTTCGACCGGCCGCTGCTCCTCGTGCGCACCGAGGACTTCGACGGCGCCGCCCGCGTCGAACGCTCCTGGGCCGGTCTCGCCGCCCCGCGCCTCATGCTCGCCGGCAGTGCCCACTGGGCCGTCACCGACTACGCGGCCCTCGTCCCACGGCTCCAGGCCGCCGGGCTGGTCTCCGCCGCCACCAGGGACGCGCTCGTGGGGCCCGGTGACCCGGCGGTGGCCGTGGCGGTGCTGCGACGGCGGCTCCGCGGCTTCTTCGGCCGTCACCTGGTCCGGACGGGCGCCCAGTAGATTGGGGGCGTGCTCTCCAGTCTTCCGCGCAGCCGTGCGCTCGCGCTCTGCGCCCTGCCCGTCGTCGCGCTGCTCGCCGTCGCCGGGCTCGCCCCGTTGCCGTACTCGATCGCGCAGCCCGGGACGACGGCCGACGTGCTCGGCAAGGACAAGGGGCGTGAGGTGATCACCGTCTCCGGTGTCCCGGTCCGGGACACCGACGGGCAGCTGCGGATGACGACGATCCTGGCGACCGGGCCTTCGGAGTCCATCGAGCTCGCGGAGGTGGCCGACGCCTGGTTCCGTACGGACCGGGCGGTGCTGCCGCGCGAGTCGGTCTATCCCTCGGGCAAGTCGGACGAGGAGATCGAGAAGCGCAACCTGGGGCAGATGAAGGAGTCGCAGGACGCGGCCACCCTCGCCGCCCTCGGCTATCTGAAGCTGGATCCGAAGAAGGTGAAGGTCGATCTGCACCTCGCCGATGTCGGCGGGCCCAGCGCCGGGCTGCTCTTCTCGCTCGGCATCGTCGACAAGATCGACGGCGACGGTGACGGCGGCGACCTCACCGGCGGCCGGACCGTCGCCGGTACGGGCACGATCGAGCCCGACGGGACGGTCGGCGCGGTCGGCGGGGTCTCCCTGAAGACACAGGCCGCCGCGCGCGACGGCGCCACCGTCTTCCTGGTGCCGAAGGACGAGTGCTCCCAGGCGCGGTCGGAGCTGCCGAAGGGTTTGCGCCTGATCCCGGTGACCGCCCTCAGCGACGCGGTGTCGTCTCTTCGCGCCCTGGAGCAGGGGCAGGAGTCGAAGGTTCCGAGCTGCTGAGCGTGCTCTTGCCGGGGGCCTCCTGGCCGGGGGACTCCATGGCCCGCCAGGCGGGGAAGACCAGCGGGGCGAGCGTGGCCAGGAAGTAGATGCCGCCGAAGGTGAGCAGGGCGGTGGTCAGGCCTGCCCGCTCGACCAGGAGGCCTGCCGCAAGCCCGCCCAGCGGGGTGGTGAGCAGGACACCGGCCGTGCTGGCGCCGCCCACGCGGCTGCGCAGGTCCTCGGGGACCGTCTCGTAGAAGACGGTGGTGAGGATCGGGTTGAGCACCCCGGCGCCGAGTCCGCCGAGGGCCATCGTCACGAGCAGCGGCAGCGTGGTGTCGGTGAACGCGGCGACCACGTACGAAGGGGCGCCCGCCAGGAGGAAGCCGATCGCGAAGACCGGGCGGCGCGGGAAGCGGTGTCCGACCGCCCCGTAGAGGAGGGCGCCGAGCAGGGCGCTGCCGCCGAAGACCGCCACGAGCAGGCCGAGCGCGGCCGAGCCGCCGAGATCCTGGCGGGCGTGCACCGGCAGCAGCACCGAACTCCAGCTCTGGCCCAGGCCGTTGGTGATCATCACCATGAGGTTGATGCCGAGCAGCAGCCGGGTGCGCAGCAGGAAGGAGTAGCCCTCGCGCAGGTCGGAGCGGTAGGCGGCGAGGGAGAGCGGCGGGGCCTCGCGCAGCGGCTCGGCGGAGGGTATGCCCCGCAGTCCGGCGAGGACGAGCAGCGCGGAGACCGCGAAGGTGGCGGCGTCGACGTACAGCACCGTGTCGGCGCCTATCAGCGCGACGAGCAGTCCGGCCAGCGCCGCGCCGGTCATGCGGGCGCCCCGGGAGACGGCGTCGTACAGGCTCGCGGCGCGGGTGAGCGGTGTGCCGGCCCGGCGGGCGAGGTCGGGGACGAGGACGTGGCGGGCCGTCTCGCCCGGTGCGTGGAAGAGCCCGGTGACGGCCATCAGGGCGCACAGCATCCAGAAGGGGAGCAGGCCGGCCTCGTTGAGGAGCGGGATCGCGGCCAGTGCGAGGCCGCAGACCAGGTCGGAGAGGACGCTGACCCTGCGGCGGCCTATCCGGTCGATGACGGGGCCGCCGGCGATGGCGGAGACGACGACCGGCACGGCGGCGCAGAAGGCGACCAGACCGGCCTTGCCGGGGCTTCCCGTGGTCTCCAGGGCGAACCATGGGACACCGATGAGCGTGAGCGAATTGCCGCTGATGGAGATGGCGTTGGCGGCCAGGACGGTGGCCAGTGGCGTGCGGGCGTGCGCGGGCACGGTGATTCCCCCCGGAATTCTGTTGCTTCGGCAGCCGGCTCGGTCAGGCGGTGGCGCAGATGACCGGGCGGCTCGTGCGCGGCGTGGTCAGCTTCAGGCCGAACTCGACCAGTCTCCACCCCAGTTGGACGCGTACGGGGGTGGAGGGAGCGGTGGTCGCGGCGGTCTGCCGCAGTTCGGCGGCGGTCAGGTGGTGCAGGGTGAGGTGGATGTCGGGGTGCATGCGTTCGGCCTTTCCGGTGGTGGGTCGGGTCAGTTCGCGCCGTGCTGGGGGAAGGCGTGGAGGTGCATCCGGACCCGCTGGCTGTCCGGGGCGTCCGGCTCGGCGGTGTCGCGGTACTCGCCGATCAGCTCGTGGATCCTGCCGTTGAGCTCGCGTGCCCGCTCCGGCGTCAGGTGGAGCGTGAAGTCGCTTATGTCGGAGGCGCCGCTCCACACGTCGACCCACTCGTGCCGGTTGCCGATGAAGGTGTTGAGCTCCTGGGTGTGGATGTTCGCGACCTCGTGGAGGAAGACCTCGACGGCGCCCTGGACCTCGGGGTCGGGGTTCTTGTACAGCGACTCGTCGAAGGCCGTGCCCTGATGGACCGCCTTCCACCAGCGCTCCCGGCCCTTGCCGCGCTCCGGGTCGTCCTCGACGAAGCCGTGGGCGGCGAGCTGGCGCAGGTGGTAGCTGGTGGCACCGCTGGACTCGCCCAGCCGCTCGGCGAGTTGGGAGGCGGTGGCGGGGCCGTGGCGGCGCAGGGAGCGGAGCAGCTGGATCCGCAGGGGGTGGGCGAGGCCGCGCAGGGAGCGCGGGTCGAGCACCCGGCTGCCGGGGGGTGCGGGCTTGTCTTCGGGTGCGGGCTCGGGCTCGGGCTTCTCGGGCATGACTCCACAGTAGAGTTGCAAAGGAATCTCTGCAAGGGTTTTTTGCAGAGACTTCTTTGCAAGTCGTGCCGACGGGTCGCCCCCCGCTGGTGCCCTGCGGCCCCCCGGCACGGGGGCGTCACCGCGGGGCGTCGTCCCCCGCGGCCTGTTCCACCAGCGGGATGATCCGCAGCGGCACCGGGTTCTCCATGACGATCGCCGTGGAGGCCCGGACGATGCCGTCGAAACCGACGACCCGGTCGATCACCCGTTGGAGATCGGCGTTGGAGCGGGCCACGAGCCGGCACAGCATGTCCCCGTGGCCGGTGGTCGTGTGCAGCTCCAGGACCTCCGGCACGGTCGCCAAGTGGCCGCGTACGTCGGCTCCTTGGCCCTGCTTGATCTCCAGGGTCGCGAAGGCCGTCACCGGGTAGCCGAGGGCCGCGGGGTCGACCTCGGGGCCGAAGCCGCGGATGACTCCGTTCGACTGAAGCCGGTCGAGCCGCGCCTGGACCGTGCCGCGCGCCACGCCGAGGCGGCGCGAGGCCTCCAGGACCCCGATCCGCGGCTCCTGTGCGAGCAGCACGATCAGCCGTCCGTCCAGATGATCGATCGCCACGACGCCCTCCCGATGGTCATGATGTACAAGTCGCACCCGAAAACGGGCGCGCCACTGGGCAGACTGACCAGTGGAACAAGAAACTATTGCGCAGCTTGCCGGACGGCGCGACTCTGCTGCCATGACTGAGACCATCGACCACACCCCGACCACCGAGCGCGAGGCCGATCCCTTCCCGGTGAAGGGAATGGACGCGGTCGTCTTCGCCGTCGGCAACGCCAAGCAGGCCGCGCACTTCTACTCCACGGCCTTCGGCATGAAGCTGGCCGCCTACTCCGGACCGGAGAACGGCAGCCGCGAGACCGCCAGCTACGTCCTCACCAACGGCTCCGCCCGTTTCGTGTTCACCTCCGTCATCAAGGCCACCAGTGACTGGGGCCGCTTCCTCGCCGACCACGTCGCCGAGCACGGTGACGGCGTCGTCGACCTGGCGATCGAGGTGCCGGACGCGCGTGCCGCGTACGCCCACGCCGTCGAGCGCGGTGCCACCGGCCTCGTCGAGCCCTACGAGCTCAAGGACGAGCACGGCACCGTCGTCCTCGCCGCCATCGCCACCTACGGCAAGACCCGCCACACCCTCGTCGACCGCTCCGGCTACGACGGCCCGTACCTGCCCGGCTACGTCGCCGCCAAGCCGATCGTCGAGCCGCCGGCCAAGCGCACCTTCCAGGCCATCGACCACTGCGTCGGCAACGTCGAGCTCGGCCGGATGAACGAGTGGGTGACCTTCTACAACAAGGTCATGGGCTTCACGAACATGAAGGAGTTCGTGGGCGACGACATCGCGACCGAGTACTCGGCGCTGATGTCGAAGGTCGTCGCCGACGGCACCAAGAAGGTCAAGTTCCCGATCAACGAGCCGGCGATCGCGAAGAAGAAGTCGCAGATCGACGAGTACCTCGAGTTCTACGGCGGCCCCGGCGTCCAGCACATCGCGCTCGCCACCAACGACATCGTCGCGACCGTGCGCGCGATGCGGGCGGCCGGCGTCGAGTTCCTGTCCGTCCCCGACACGTACTACGACACGCTCGGCGAGTGGGTCGGCGACACCCGTGTCCCGATCGACGAGCTGCGCGAGCTGAAGATCCTCGCCGACCGCGACGAGGACGGCTACCTGCTGCAGATCTTCACCAAGCCGGTCCAGGACCGCCCGACCGTCTTCTTCGAGATGATCGAGCGGCACGGCTCCATGGGCTTCGGCAAGGGCAACTTCAAGGCCCTGTTCGAGGCGATCGAGCGCGAACAGGACAAGCGCGGCAACCTCTGAGGGCTGCCGCACCTGAACGAGGGGCCCGGCCCGGGGACATCCCCGGGCCGGGCCCCTTCACGCCCCGGGCGGGTTACGGGGGGCTCGCCCGGGGCCTCTGCCGCGGTCACGGTCCTTGCGTGACGGCCTTCTCTACGGCACGGCCCTTTGCGTGACGGCCTTCTGCGTCACGGTCTTCGTCGGCGGCGCCTGCTTCGCCGGCTCCTCCGGGCGCAGCTCCTTCGGCAGCTCGTCGGGCGGGTCGCCCAGAGCCGTGACGGCCTCCCTCGCGCGGGGGGCCAGGCGCGGGGAGAAGTACGGGTTGGTACGCAGGGCCTCCGACACGTGGCGGCGGGCCGGGCCGTAGTCGTCGAGGGCGCGCTCGATCTCGCCCCGGTGGTACGCGAAGAGGGCGCTGCGCAGGCCCAGGTCCGTGGCCCGTTTCGCGTACTCCAGCGCCTCCTTGGACTCGCCCGAGCGGTGCAGGGCCCAGCCGAGGGCGTCCGCCACCTGGACCGAGCGGTGGCCCCGGTCCCACTCCGCGCGCAGCCGCCGTACCGCCTGGGCCGGGTCGCCGTGGTCCGCCTCCAGGAGGCCGAGGACCGCCTCCGCGCGCGTCCAGGAGCCGGTCCGCAGCCGCTCGTACAGCGCCTGGGCGTCCCCGTCCAGGTCGAGCGACTCGTACAGCTCGCCCGCCTCCAGGAGGTACTCCGGCAGGGGCAGCCGCTCCAGGGCGGCCCGCCAGGCCTGTACCGCCTCCTGCGGGCGGCCGAGCGCCGCGAGGGCCCGCGCCCGGCCCGCGAGGGACGGCCCGTGATCCCGTACGACACGCAGCGCCGTCCCGTACTGGTTGAGGGCCTCCGCCGGCTCGCCCCGCTCCCACGCCAGGTCGCCGAGGCGGGCGAGCGCCGCGGCCTTGTCGGCGCCCGTCTCCGCCAGCGCCACCGCGTCGAGCGCCGCCGCGCCGGCGTCCTCGCGCCAGCCGTGGTCGCGGAACAGCTGCGCCGAACGCGTGCTGACCGCCGCCCCCGAGTGCAGGTCGGCCAGCGTCTCCGTCGCCTTCTGGGCAGCCTTGTAGTCGCCGAGGCCGTTGTAGGCGTCGATCAGCACCGGATACGCCGACCAGCGCTTCGGGTTCGCCTTGCGCACCCGCTCGCCCCACTCCTTCGCCGACTTCCAGTCGCCGCGCGCGTTCGCCAGGGCGGCCATGCCCAGCTGCGCGTCCACGTTCCCGCGGGCGGCCGGCAGCTCGGCGAGGGAGCGCTTCAGGGCGCTCTCCGCCCGCGGGAAGTCCGCCGCGTCCCCGCGCCGCAGCCCCCGCTCCGTATAGGCCGCGCCGAGCACCGCCCATGAGGCGTCGTCACCGGGGTGGGCCTTCAGCCACTGCTCCCGGTCGCCGATCAGCGCGACCAGGTCCGGCAGCGCCGCCTGCGCCCCCGCGTTCGCCGCGTTCGCCGCCCGCTGCGCGGGACCGGGCGCGGGCGGCGGCGTACGGCCGAACAGTTCGGGTCCGTACAGCAGCGCCGTCGCCGCGAGCACCGCGCCCACCCCGCAGGCCAGCACCGTCCTCGACACGTTCTCGCTCTTCATGGCGCTCACTGTGCTCCCGCGGGCCGCTGTACGAAGAGCACACGAGCTCCCGGTCCGGCGGGTTCACACCGATGGCCCCGGGTGCCACGCTGGACGCATGGACGATCTTCAGACGCGGTCCCGTGAACTCCACGAGGCCCTCCGGGCCGGTCTCCCCGCCGAAGCGCTGCTCACCGACCCCGACGTGACGGCCTCCTACGCCCACGACATGGCGAGCTTCTGTACGGCCGGCACCCCCGCGGCCGTCGTGCTCCCGCGCACCGTCGAACAGGTCCAGCACGTCATGCGCACCGCGACCGCCCTGCGCGTCCCGGTCGTCCCGCAGGGCGCCCGCACGGGTCTGTCCGGCGCCGCCAACGCCTCCGACGGCTGCATCGTCCTGTCCCTGGTCAAGATGGACCGCATCCTGGAGATCAGCCCGGTCGACCGGATCGCCGTCGTCGAACCGGGCGTGATCAACGCCGTGCTCTCCCGCGCCGTCGCCGAACACGGCCTGTACTACCCGCCGGACCCCTCCAGCTGGGAGATGTGCACCATCGGCGGCAACATCGGCACCGCGTCCGGCGGCCTGTGCTGCGTGAAGTACGGGGTCACCGCCGAGTACGTGCTCGGTCTGGACGTCGTCCTCGCCGACGGCCGGCTGCTCAGCACCGGCCGGCGCACCGCCAAGGGTGTCGCCGGATATGACCTGACGAGGCTCTTCGTCGGCTCCGAAGGCAGCCTCGGCATCGTTGTCAGGGCGGTCCTCGCGCTCAGGCCGCAGCCGCCCGCGCAGCTCGCGCTCGCCGCCGAGTTCCCCTCCGCGGCGGCCGCCTGCGACGCCGTCTGCGCGATCATGGAGCGCGGCCACACTCCGTCGCTCCTCGAACTCATGGACGGCACCACCGTCCGGGCCGTCAACAAGCTGGCCCACATGGGTCTGCCCGACACCACCGAGGCGCTCCTGCTGTGCGCCTTCGACACCCCGGACCCTGCCGCCGACCTGGCCGCGGTCGGCGAGCTGTGCCGGGCCGCCGGGGCCACCGAGGTCGTACCGGCCGAGGACGCCGCCGAGTCCGAACTGCTCCTCCAGGCGCGCCGGCTGTCGCTCACGGCCCTGGAGACGATCAAGAGCGCGACGATGATCGACGACGTGTGCGTACCGCGCACCAAGCTCGCCGCGATGCTGGCGGGCACGACGGCGATCGCGGAGAAGTACGGGCTGACCATCGGGGTCTGCGCGCACGCGGGCGACGGCAACACCCATCCAGTCGTGTGCTTCGACCACGCCGACGAGGACGAGTCGCGGCGGGCGCGGGAGTCCTTCGACGAGATCATGGCGCTCGGCCTGGAGCTGGGCGGCACGATCACCGGCGAGCACGGGGTGGGCGTACTGAAGAAGGAGTGGCTGGCGCGGGAGTTGGGGCCGGTGGGGGTGGAGTTGCAGCGCGGGATCAAGCGGACGTTCGATCCGCTGGGCCTGCTGAACCCGGGCAAGCTCTTCTGAAACTATTGGCTCTTCCGGCTCCTTCGGCTCTTCCGGCCCTTTAGGGTCTTCTGCCTCCTCTGGCCCTTCCGGCTCTTCGGGGCTCGCCTCCCGTGGGGTCACGCCTCACCGTCCGTGGACTCGTCCGACGGCCACGGGTCGCGCAGCCACAGGTCGTCGGCGACCACGGTGGTGGCGAGGAGTTCGGCCAGCCCGTCGTCGATGCCGAGCTGCTCGGTCTCGGTGCCCGGCGGCACGGCGCGCAGGGTCCGCTCCAGCCAGGCGGACACCTGCGCGGACGGCGCCTCCAGGAGGGCGTCACCGTCGGGTGAGGAGAGCGCCATCAGGATGACGTTGCGGCCCTCGACCTTGGTCGGCCAGATGCGGACGTCGCCGTGGCCGCAGGGCCGGAACACGCCCTCGACGAGGAGCTCGCGGGCGAAGGTCCAGTGGACGGGATGGTCGGAGCCGACGTGGAAGGTGACGTGGACCGCGTACGGGTCGTCGACGCGGTAGGCGAGGCGGGCGGGGACGGGGATGGAGCGCTCGGGGGAGAGGACGAGCTTCAGCTCGAGCTCGCGCTCGACGACGTTGTTCTCGGTGTTCTGCATGGCGGTGCCGCCTCTCTGGTCGGGGCCCAGGGGTGGGCCTTCATGGGGAGAGAGGGGGGTGGGGCGGATCCATTACGCGACTTCCGAAAACTTTCCGGGGAATTTTTCCGGGAGGGCGGGGAAGGTGGGAAACCCGCGGCGACCGCTGCGGCGGCCCACGCGGCGGGCGCGGCGAACCCACGGCCCGAAGATCACGGTGAGTGACGAAAGGGCGGGTCCGTCCCCCGAAGGCGGGGCTTTCTGGCGGGCTCCTTGTCCCCTCGGGGGCGTTCTTCGTTACTGTCCTCCTTGGGCACGGCGCGGTCGGGGCGTGGCCGTGCGGATCAAAGGCGTTGTGACTGAACGGAGTCGGGGCAGTGGCTACTCCTCCTGGAGGCGGCGGAGACGTACCGCAGGCGGGCTACTACCCGGATCCGTCGATCCCCGGGTACATCCGGTACTGGAACGGCGGCGCCTGGGTCCCCGGCACGAGCCGCCCTGCCCCCAAGGAGGGCGAAGCCCTCCCGGCCCCGCCCGTCTCGGTCGCCCCGCTGCTGGCCTCCAGCCCGGCCCCGGCCCCTGCGCCGGTCCCGGTCGCCGCGGTCGAGGAGACGGGCCCCGTCTTCCTCGACGCCGACCCGGAACCGGCCTCTCAGGAGCCCTCCTCCGCCTGGCAGGCGACGACCTCCGGCCAGACGGGCTTCGGCGGCGAACGCGACCAGAGGGTCTCGTGGGGCACGCCTGACACCGCCGGCGCGCCCGCCGATCCGCGCTCGGCCGCGGCATCCGCATGGCCGGCGGCCGACCCGCGCGAGGGCGGGCAGGGTGCCGGATCGGGGCACGGGACCGGCAGTGCCCGCGACGCCGACGCTCGTACGGGTGACGCTGGGGCCGCCGCGTCCACGAACCGGCCCGCCGGCGGCGGACAGCGGCAGGTGGACCAGGGGTCCGGCGGCTCCTCGGCGGCGGCCGCCTGGCCTGCGGCCGGTGGGCAGGGGGAGCCCGAGCAAGGGTCCGGCGGCGCCGCTGGGGGCGCCCGCGACGGTGGCCGCGTGGCTCGTGCCGCCTCGAACTCCCCGGCCGGGAGCGGCAACACCGGCGCCCCGACCGCGTGGCCCGCGGCCGCCGGCCAGGCGGTGCCGGGCCAGGGACCCGGCGGCGTGGCCGACGCCGGCGCCCGTGGGGGCGGCACCTCCTCGACTCCGGCCGGACCCGTCGCAGGCGGGCAGGTCCCTGCTCCGGACCGGTCGTCCGGCAGCGCCCCGGCGGCCGCCTGGCCTGCGGCCGGTGACGCCGCGCCAGTGGCCGCCCCGGCCCGGCAGGCGAACGCCGGTGCGCCCGCGCCCGCCTGGCCCGCGGCCGGTGGCGCCGCCGATACCGGTCGCGAGGCAGGCTCTGCCTCGGCCCTGCCGGGCCAGCGGCCCGGCGGCGCGGGCGCGGCCCCCGCGCAGGACGCCCCTGCCACCGGCGCTCCCGCCCGGCTCGGCGGCATGCCCGTCACGCCCTCCTGGGCGGCCCAGCAGGCCCCGTCGCAGGCCCAGGCCCAGCAGGCCCAGGCTCAGCAGGCCCAGCCCCACGCCCAGGCCCAGCCGCAGGCCCCCGCCCAGCAGGCTCACGCGCACGCTCCGGCCGTCCAGCAGTCCGCCCCGCAGGAATCCCAGCCCGTCGTCCCGTGGAAGCCGGTCGTCGAGGATCCGTTCCTGTCGGTGGCTCGGGCGCAGGCGTCCGCTCGGCCGGCCGGGATGGGGCGGCGGTTGGCGGCGCGGCTCATCGACACGGTCGTGCTCGGCGCGGCCGTCGGGGCCGTGTCGTACCCGTTCGTCACCGCCGCCCTCCAGCACATCGACGACAAGATCGAGGCCGCCAAGCAGTCCGGCCTCACCGTCCAGGTGTGGCTGATCGACTCGACGACCTCCCTGCAGTTCGGCATCGCCCTGGCAGCCCTGCTCGTGCTCGGTGTGCTGTACGAGGCGCTGCCCACCGCCAAGTGGGGGCGCACGCTCGGCAAGAAGGTGTGCGGGATCGAGGTGCGGGACATCGAGGCGCACGAGCCGCCCACGTTCGGGGCCGCACTGCGGCGCTGGCTGGTCTACAGCGTGCTCGGGCTGCTCGTGCTCGGGGTGCTCAACGTGCTGTGGTGCCTGTTCGACCGCCCCTGGCGGCAGTGCTGGCACGACAAGGCGGCCCGTACGTTCGTAGCCGGTTAGGGCGTGTCCGGCGGATCAGAGCCGGATGGGCCGCCCCTGATCCGGCCTGATCGACGAGGCACCCGTAGCCGGGCCACTTCAGCGCCCGTCCCCCTAACGGGCGGCGATTCCTTGCGGGGGCCCTGGTCCCGGGGTGCACTGCCCCCATGAGCAACGATCAGCCGCCGCCGCCTCCGGGCCAGCCGCCCGAGGAGGATCCGTTCGCCAAGAAGCCCCGGGAACCGAGTCCACCCCCCGGCGGCACCCCGCCCTCCGGTGGCACCCCGCCCCCGGGTCCGCCGCCCGGGGAGGACCCGTTCGGCAAGGGGCCCCAGGAGCCGCCCCCCGGCGGCCCGTCGTCCGGGAACCCGTACGACAACATGCCCCCGCCCCCACCCCCGCCCTACGGCGGCTACGGCGGCGGCTACGGCGGTGCCGATCCGCTCGCCGGGATGCCGCCGCTCGCCGACTCGGGGCGGCGGATCTTCGCGCGGATCATCGACTGGCTGATCATCGCCGTACCGCTCGCGATCATCGGCATCCCGTTCGACATCTACCAGCGGGCGACCAAGAACGACAACGACTTCGGCGACACCCTCAACAGCCTCAACGGAGGCAGCCAGCTCGTCTTCCAGCTCATCACCATCGTCGCGTACGTCGCCTACGACACCGTGATGACCGCCAGGAACGGCCAGACCCTCGGCAAGAAGCTGATGAAGCTGCGGGTCGCGATGCTCAACGACGGCTCCACGCCGCCAATGAACGCCTCCCTCATCCGCGCGATCGTGCTCTGGCTGCCCGCGCTGATCTGCTGCGCCTGCCTGTGGCCGCTGCTGATCCTGATCCTCATCCTGGTGGACAAGCCGTACAAGCAGGGCCTGCACGACAAGGCCGCCAAGACCGTGGTGGTGGCCGTACCCCAGTAACCAGACGAAAGGGACCAGGAGTTACGAACCCATCCGGGTATCGGCCCCCGCGCCCACGGGCGCGGCCGGTACCCGGATTTCGTCCGTGCGGGCGGTGCCGGAGGTCTTGACGGGCGTCGCCCGTACCGGCATCGTCACCGCCACCAGCACCCCGAGCATCAGCCCCGCTGCGCAGATCACCGCGATGCCGAGCGTCGTGGTCGTGCGGGAGAGCAACAGCAGGGCGACGGTCGCTAGCACGACGGTGGCCGAACCGTAGGCGAACTGTGCGGCGTTCGGACGCTGCATGACGGATACCGTCCCTCGAGGATCGGGGTGCGTCGGCGGAGTCGTACTGTCGAGCGACTCTACGACGGTGGATGCCCGAGCGGAACAGGAAGTAAGCGTGACCTAACCCACGGTACCCGCCGGAGTGGTGCACGGGGGGCGCATGGAGTCATCGCGCTGTTCGTTTGTCCGCAATGATGCGCCTGTGCGGTGTTCGACTATCGGAAATCCGCTCCCGCATAGTGCAGTTGGTCTGTCCAAGTCAAGATCTGTCTTTTCTCCTCCAACTCCGGTCGAATGTCGTCACTTGTGACGCGCGAACCCGCCGAGCGGACACCCCACCACCGGTCCGCGGCGAGGGGCGCCGGGGAGGACAAATCCAAGTGACCAACAGACGACGGGCGATCAGAGCGTCCGCAGTCGTCGTGGCGCTCGCGGCCACCGCCGCCACCGCCTCGACCTTCACCACCGCATGGGCCGATAACCACGGAAGCGCTCCGACGAGCGGCGCGCAGGCTGTCGACAAGACCACGGTCGACCACGACCTCGAAGGCCCCTTCAGCCGGCAGCAGGAGCAGCAGCGCAAGGCTGCCCTGGAGCAGGTCATGAGCGGCGAGACCAAGGTCGAGCGCCGTGGCGGCTCCCAGGTGGTCAAGCTCGACAACAAGAAGTACGTCGAGCTCGGCCGCGAGAAGACCGACAAGATCTTCACCATCCTCGTCGAGTTCGGCGACCAGGTGGACAACACCACCCTGGTCGACCGCAAGGACGACGACACGACCGAGCTGAAGCCGAAGTTCGGCGGCCAGCCCGGCCCGCTGCACAACTCCATAGCCAAGCCGGACCGCAAGACGGACAACTCCACGGCCTGGCAGGCGGACTACAACCGGCAGCACTTCCAGGACCTGTACTTCGGCACCGGCAAGGACAAGAACGGCCAGCCGAAGCAGTCCCTGAAGACCTACTACGAGCAGACCTCGTCCGGCCGTTACTCGGTCGACGGCCAGGTCGCCGACTGGGTCAAGGTCCCGTACAACGAGGCCCGTTACGGCTCGAACTACTGCGGCCAGACCAACTGCGCCAACGTCTGGGACACGGTCCGCGACGGTGTCACCGCGTGGGTCGCCGACCAGAAGGCCAAGGGCCGTACCGACGCCCAGATCAAGGCCGACCTGGCGCAGTACGACCAGTGGGACCGCTACGACTTCGACGGCGACGGCAACTTCAACGAGGCCGACGGCTACATCGACCACTTCCAGATCGTCCACGCGGGCGAGGACGAGTCGGCCGGCGGCGGCAAGCAGAAGACCGACGCCCTGTGGGCCCACCGCTGGTACGCCTACGGCACCAACGCGGGCAAGACCGGCCCCGAGGGCAACAAGGCCGGCGGCACGCAGATCGGCGACACCGGCATCTGGGTCGGCGACTACACGATGCAGCCGGAGAACGGCGGCCTCGGCGTCTTCGCCCACGAGTACGGTCACGACCTCGGTCTGCCGGACCACTACGACACCTCGGGCGGCGAGAACTCCACCGGGTTCTGGACCCTGATGTCGTCCGGCTCCTGGCTCGGCACCGGCAAGGACTCGATCGGCGACCTGCCCGGCGACATGACCGCGTGGGACAAGCTCCAGCTCGGCTGGCTGAACTACGCCAAGGTCAACGACTGGCAGCGGGGCACCAAGACCACCCACACGCTGGGCGTCTCGGAGTACAACACCAAGAACCCGCAGGCGCTCGTCGTCGAGCTGCCGAAGCAGAACGTCACCACCGATGTCGTGGCCCCCGCCGAGGGTGCCACCCAGTGGTGGAGCAACATGGGTGACGACCTCAAGAACACCCTGACCCGCCCCGTCGACCTGACCGGCAAGACGAAGGCCTCCCTGGAGCTCCAGGGCTGGTACGACATCGAGCTGGACTACGACTACCTCTACACCGAGGTGTCGACGGACGGCGGCACCAACTGGACCGCCGTGGACGGCACCGCCGACGGCAAGCCGCTCCCGCGTGACGCGTCCGGCGCCCCGGCGCTGACCGACGTCTCCGGCGCGTACAAGAAGCTCGTCTACAACCTGGACGCGTACGCGGGCAAGAAGTTCGACCTGCGCTTCCGCTACCAGACGGACGGCGGCGCCGGCGGCAAGGGCTTCGCGGCCGACGCCATCACCCTGAACGCCGATGGCGCCACCGTCTTCTCGGACAACGCGGAGAACGGCGACAACGGCTGGACCGCCAAGGGCTTCTCACGCATCGGCAAGGGCTT
Organism: Streptomyces sp. NPDC085481; assembly: GCF_044541845.1. Lineage (NCBI taxonomy): Bacteria > Bacillati > Actinomycetota > Actinomycetes > Kitasatosporales > Streptomycetaceae > Streptomyces > Streptomyces sp. NPDC085481. The sequence continues at coordinate 1,172,088 of NZ_JBITTJ010000001.1, read as the reverse complement.
CACGAAGCAGTACGAGCAGTACTACATCGCGGAGAACCGCCAGTACGTGTCCTACGACGCGACCCTCAAGGTCGGCCCGTACAACTTCGGTTTCACGGGTGACAAGGCCGCCTGGGTCGAGCACTACGCGTACCAGAACGGCCTGCTGATCTGGAAGTGGGACCTGTCCCAGAAGGACAACAACACCTCCCAGCACCCGGGCAAGGGTCTGGTCCTCCCGATCGACTCGCACCCGAGCCCGCTGAAGTACTCGGACGGCACCCTGATGCGCAACCGCGTCCAGGCGTACGACTCGCCGTTCAGCCTCTCCCGCACGGACGGCTTCCCGCTCCACAAGGCCGGCGTCTCGACCTGGGTCCCGTCCCAGGCCGGCAACCCGATCTTCGACGACCGCAAGGGCGTCTACTGGTTCAAGGAGACCGAGCGCGCCGGTGTCCAGGTAACTGACACCAACACCAAGATCCAGGTCGTCAAGGAGCCGAAGAACGGCCAGACGATCACGGTCCAGGTGGGCCCGTCGACCAAGTGACGCTGATGTAATTCACATCGTCGCAGGTCAAAGCGTGATCGGCCGTCGCCCTCTAGCGGGCGGCGGCCGATCGTGTTTAGGTGCGTCTTACGGCCTCGGCCGCCCGACCTTATTGACAGTCGACCCACGGGGGAGTGGTTCCGCATGCCCAATGGAGGGTTCTGCAGATTGCCGGGAGGCAGCGTCGTCGTCGCCATCGGACTGCCCAGTCCGGCCGGCGACGGGGCCACCGTCCGCTTCCTCGTGCACGCCGCGAACCGCGCCCGCGCCCTGACCCGGCTGCGGAACCTGGGCCTGCGGGCGGTCTACCTGCGCGGCAACAGCGAGCCGCCGACCCCGGACGAGGTCACGGCCGTCCTGCACCACCCGGACGGCCTGCTGTGGCGGAGCACCGCCCAGGAGCTCTGGCACCCCATACGCTCGCTCCCGAAGGCACCGGCGGCCTGAACCGCCGAGTGGCTACGCCACCACCGGCTTCCCGGTCAGCTCCACGCCCGCCTCCCGCAGCTCCTCCAGCGCGCGCTCGGTGCTCTCCTTCGCCACCCCCGCCGTCAGGTCGAGCAGCACCTGCGTACGGAAACCCTCGCGCGCCGCGTCCAGGGCGGTGGCGCGCACGCAGTGGTCGGTGGCGATGCCGACCACGTCGACCTCGGTGATCTCCCGCTCCCGCAGCCAGTCCGCGAGCGTCTCGCCGTTCTCGTCGCGGCCCTCGAAGCCGCTGTACGCGGCGTCGTACGCGCCCTTGTCGAAGACGGCGGCGACGGCCCCGGAGGCGACGGCCGGCGCGAAGTTCGGGTGGAAGCCGACGCCCTCCGTGCCGGCGAGGCAGTGCTTCGGCCAGGAGACGACGTAGTCCGGCTGCTCGGAGAAGTGCCCGCCCGGGTCGATGTGGTGGTCGCGGGTCGCGACGACGTGCTGGTAGGCGGCGCCCGCCGCGTCGCCGACCAGGTCGGTGATGGCGGCGGCGACGTCCGCGCCCCCCGTCACCGCGAGGCTGCCGCCCTCGCAGAAGTCGTTCTGAACGTCCACAACGATCAATGCGCGGTGCATGGCGGGTGTCCTTAGCGCGTCGGATGGGCTGGGATCGAGCCTAGAGACTTCCCCCTCCGGAGGGGAGGGGGCGTCTCCGTGGCGTTTCGGGGCATCTGCAGGCGCATCGGTACGCCCCCGGGGCCGCTCAGGCGTACTCCGTCGCCAGCACCGGCTCCCCGCGGGACAGCTGGATCGCCGACATCGGCAGCCCGGCCCGGGCCGCGATGTGCCGGGACCGCGCCGCCTCCAGGGGCTCGCGGGCCACCACGTCGCCGCCCTTCACCAGCTCCACCAGGAGCTGACGGTCGACGAGCTCGGCCGGCACGGGACCGGTGCCGATGACCTCGGCCTCGGCGACGCCGGTGGCGTCCGTCCGGCGGGCGGCCCACTTGCGGCCGCCGATGGAGGCCTTGCCGCCCACCGACTTCTTGGCGACCGCGGTCAGCGGGGCCTTCGGGTCGGCCGAGGAGGCGCGCGCGACCAGCTTGTAGACCATCGAGCAGGTCGGGTGCCCGCTGCCGGTGACCAGCTGGGTGCCCACGCCGTACGCGTCGACGGGGGCGGCCGCGAGCGAGGCGATGGCGTACTCGTCGAGGTCCGAGGTCACCACGATCTTGGTGTCCCGGGCGCCGAGCTCGTCGAGCTGGGCCCGTACCCGGTGGGCGACCAGCAGCAGGTCGCCGGAGTCGATCCGTACCGCGCCGAGCCCGGTGCCGGCCACCTCGACGGCGGTACGGACGGCCTCGGCCACGTCGTAGGTGTCGACCAGGAGAGTGGTGCCGCTGCCCAGCGAGTCGACCTGGGCCCGGAAGGCGTCGCGCTCGCTGTCGTGCAGCAGGGTGAAGGCGTGGGCGGACGTGCCGACGGTGGGGATGCCGTAGCGGAAGCCGGCCGCGAGGTCGGAGGTGGAGTCGAAGCCGCCGACGTACGCGGCGCGGGAGGAGGCGACGGCGGCGAGCTCGTGGGTGCGCCGGGCGCCCATCTCGATGAGCCGCCGGCCGCCCGCCGCGGCCGACATGCGGGAGGCGGCGGCCGCGATGGCGGAGTCGTGGTTGAGGATCGAAAGGATCACGGTCTCCAGGAGCACGCACTCGGCGAAGGAGCCCTCGACGCGCAGGATCGGCGATCCGGGGAAGTACACCTCGCCCTCGGGGTAGCCCCAGATGTCGCCGGAGAAGCGGTAGCGCGCGAGCCACTCGAGGGTGGGCTCGTCGACGATCCCGTGCTCGCGCAGGAAGCCGAGCACGCCCGGGTCGAAGCGGAAGTTCTCGACGGCGTCGAGAACGCGTCCGACGCCCGCCACCACTCCGTACCGCCGCCCCTCGGGCAGCCGGCGGGTGAAGACCTCGAAGACGGACCGGCGGTCCGCGGTGCCGGCCCTGAGGGCCGCCTGGAGCATCGTCAGCTCGTACTGGTCGGTGAAGAGCGCCGTCGACGGAACGTCCACCGGCAGCCCAAGGTCCGCAGCGTTCATAGGAGGATGCTACCGCAGTATTCGTCACTCTGACGAATAGGGGAGCTGTGCGGGTGACCCGTTTGTGCGACCGGCCGGTGCGGGTGGCAGCATGGGGTAAGTGAGCGTCGCGCCAATTGAGATCGAACGGACCGAATCGGCCGAGGAGGTCTCCGCCGTCGTCGAACCCGACGTGCCCTGGGTGACCATCGTCCACAACGACCCGGTCAACCTGATGAGCTATGTGACCTACGTCTTCCAGGCGTACTTCGGTTACTCCAAGGACAAGGCGCACAAGCTGATGCTCGACGTGCACAACAAGGGGCGCGCGGTGGTCTCCAGCGGCACCCGCGAGGAGATGGAACGGGACGTGCAGGCGATGCACGGCTACGGCCTGTGGGCGACGCTCTCCCAGGACCGCGGCTGATGGCCGGCCGCTTCGGACCGCTGCCCGGCGGTGGCGCCGCCGTCGCCCTCGACGAGGTCGAGATCTCCATCCTCCGCTCGCTCGCCGTACAGCTCATGGAGCTGATCGGCCCGGGCGACGAGCCCGTGGAGGGCGAGGACCCGCTGGCCGCGCTCTTCGCCGAGGGTCCGAGTGAACCGCCCGCCGACCCGGCGCTGCGCCGGCTCTTCCCCGACGCGTACGGGGACGACAGCGACGAGCTGCGGCAGGCCGCCGCGGACTTCCGCCGCTACACGGAGAACGACCTGCGGGCCCGCAAGCGCGAGGACGCGCTCACGGTGGTCCGCAGCCTCGACGCGCTCTCCACGGACGCGGCCGGCGAGGGCGGGGCGGTCCTCGAGCTGAGCCCGGACCAGTCGCGGGCCTGGCTCGTCGCGCTCAACGACCTGCGGCTGACCATCGGCACCCGTCTCGAGGTCACGGACGACGACGAGAGCGAGCAGCTGTACCGGCTGCCCGACTCCGACCCGCGCAAGCCGATGGTGATGGCCTACCTGTGGCTGGGGGCGCTGCAGGAGTCGCTCGTCGAGACGCTGATGGCGTAGCCGGAGGCCCGTCTCCTGGGGTCGTTCGCTCAGCGGACGCTCAAATCCGGATAACGAATACGTTATTCAGCCGCCCCCGTTGCTCTCTCGGGTCCTTTTTGTCTGCCTTTTCGTGTGGTTCCCGTCACACGCGCCCCCGTCGATCAGTGTGAACACCGTGATAAATCTTCACGACCACCCGAGGACGCCACCCCTGTCCTCGGGGGCGCTTTGACCGGCTGACCGCCGGTGGCACTCCATCCACATCCGGGGGGATCAGGACCTGATCCGCAGCACGAACGGCCCGCGCGGCCGGTGCGCGGATCAGCATGGAGAAAGGCGCACCACCATGACCTCAGTGCAGGTCGACAAGCAGCACGACGGCACCGACGGGGCCGTGGGCGGCGGCGAGGGCTACCAGCGTGGCCTCGGCGCCCGGCAGATCCAGATGATCGCGATCGGCGGCGCCATCGGCACCGGCCTCTTCCTCGGCGCGGGCAAGGCCATCGCCAAGGCGGGCCCCAGCCTGATCCTCGCGTACGCCATCGCGGGTCTGGTCATCTTCTTCATCATGCGGGCCCTGGGCGAACTGCTCATGTACCGCCCCGTGTCGGGCTCCTTCTCGGAGTACGCCCGGGAGTTCATCGGCCCCTTCGCGGGCTTCGTGACCGGCTGGACGTACTGGCTCTTCTGGGTCGTCACCGGCATCACCGAGGTCACCGCCGCGGCGACCTACATGACGTACTGGTGGGACATCCCTCAGTGGCTGTCCGCCCTCGTCTTCACCGTGGTCCTCTACGGCGCCAACCTGATCTCCGTGAAGCTCTTCGGTGAGCTGGAGTTCTGGTTCTCCATGGTCAAGGTCACCGCCATCATCGGCATGATCCTCATCTGCGCCGGCATCCTCACCATCGGCTTCTCCGACGCCGCCGACACCGCGACCGTCGCCAACCTCTGGAACGACCGCGGCTTCTTCCCGCACGGCATCGGCAGCACGCTGATGACGCTCCAGATCGTGATGTTCGCGTTCCTCGCCGTCGAGCTGGTCGGCGTCACCGCCGGCGAGTCCAAGGACCCGAAGACCGTCCTGCCCAAGGCCATCAACACCGTGCCGTGGCGCATCGCCGTCTTCTACGTCGGCGCGCTCGTCATGATCCTCTCGGTCGTCCCGTGGTCCGAGTTCCAGCCGGGCGTCAGCCCCTTCGTCCACGCCTTCGAGAAGATGGGCCTCGGCATCGGCGCCGCCATCGTCAACTTCGTCGTGCTGACCGCGGCCCTGTCCTCCTGCAACTCGGGCATGTACTCCACCGGCCGCATGCTCCGCGACCTCGCGCTCAACGGCCAGGGGCCGAAGGCCTTCACCAGGCTGACGAAGAACGGCACCCCGCTCCTCGGCACCACCTTCTCGGCCGCGCTCATGCTGGTCGGCGTCTGGATCAACTACGTCGCCCCCGGCAAGGCCTTCGAGTACGTGGTCTCCTTCGCCACCATCTCCGGCATGTGGGCCTGGATCATGATCCTGGTCTGCCAGATCCGCTACCGCGCCAAGGCCAACCGCGGCGAGCTGCCCGAGTCCACCTTCAAGGCCCCGGGCGCGCCCTGGACCAGCTGGTTCGCGCTGCTCTTCATCGGCATGGTCATCGTGATGATGGGCATCGACGAGGGCGCCCGCGTCTCGCTGTACTGCGCGCCGCTGTGGGGCCTGATCCTGGGCGTCTCCTACCTGGTGCTCAAGGCCCGCAACCCCGAGGGTGCGGCCTTCGTGAAGCGCTCCTGACCTGCACCGTCTCGGCATTCGGGCCGTTCCGTACCACGCATCGGTACGGGGCGGCCCGTCTGCTTATCCTGTCGGCATGCTGACCATCACCCGAGCCCTGTACGACCGGATCGTGGAACACTCCCGCGCGGACCACCCCGACGAGGCCTGCGGCGTGGTCGCGGGTCCGGTCGGCACCGGCCGCCCCGAGCGCTTCATCCCCATGCTCAACGCCGCGCGCTCGCCCACGTTCTACGAGTTCGACTCCGCGGACCTCCTCAAGCTCTACCGCGAGATGGACGACCGGGACGAGGAGCCCGTGGTCATCTACCACTCGCACACCGCGACCGAGGCCTACCCGTCCCGTACGGACATCTCGTACGCCAACGAGCCGCAGGCCCACTACGTCCTCGTCTCCACCGCCGACACCGACGGCGCCGGGCCCTTCCAGTTCCGCTCCTACACGATCGTCGAGGGCGTCGTGGCGGAGGAAGAGGTCAAGATCGTCGAGGCGTACGAGTGAGAGCCCGAGTGAGAGACTGACCCGGACCAACGGGCGGCAGGACCCAGGAAGCCGGTGCGAACCCGGCGCGGTCCCGCCACTGTGACCGCCCCCTCGGGGGCGGGAGCCAGGAACTGACCTGCCGCCTCTCACCACCGATCGGGGACGTGGAAATCCCCGTCAGGAGGCACGTTCCGTCATGTCCCGGCGCCGCCCGCTGCTGTCCGCCGCCCTTCTCGTACCCCTGCTCGCCGCCTGCTCGGCACCGGCCGCCGAGCCCACCGCGAAGGCCGCACCCGGCTTCCCGTACACCGTCACCAACTGCGGTGTGAAGACCACCTACCAGGCCCCGCCGAAGCGCGCGGTGACCATGAACCAGCACGTCACCGAGGTGATGCTCGCCCTCGGCCTGGAGAAGTCCCTGGTGGGCACCGCCTACCTGGACGACGCGATCCTCCCCGCGTACAAGAAGGCGTACGACACCGTCCCCGTCCTCGCCAAGGAGTACCCCTCCAAGGAGGCGCTCCTCGCCGCCGACCCCGACTTCGTGTACGGGGGTTACGCCAGCGCCTTCGACGCCAAGGCCGGCCGCGGCCGCGACGACCTGAAGCGCTCGGGCATCGACTCCCGCCTCAACACGGAGTACTGCCCCTCCGGCGCCTCCTCCCTCGACGACCTCTACCGCGAGGTCGGCGAGGTCGGCCGCACCTTCGGCGTCGCCGGCCGGGCGGAGAAGTGGGCCCGCGAGGCCCGCGCCGGCGTCGCCGCCACCGAGCAGCGGCTGCGCGGCGCCGCGCCCGTGTCCGTCTTCGTCTACGACAGTGGCGACAAGACCGCGTTCACGGCCGGCGGCAAGGGCATCGGCAACGAGCTCATCACCCGCGCCGGCGGCCGCAACGTCTTCGCCGACCTCGACAAGACCTTCGGCGACGCCACCTGGGAGCAGGTCGTCGCCCGCAAGCCCGAGGTCGTCCTCATCTACGACTACGGCTCCACCACCGTCGCCCAGAAGAAGCAGCGGCTCCTCGACGACCCCGCCCTGCGCGAGGTCCCCGCGATCAAGAACCGCCGCTTCGCCGTGCTCCCGCTCTCCGACGCGGTGCTCGGCGTACGGGCCCCCGGCGCCATCGGGAAGCTGGCGGCCCAGCTCCACCCCGCCGCCCGATGACCCGGGTCCGCCACGCGTCCGTCGTCTCCGGACTGCTCGTGGCGCTCGCCCTGGCCGTCCTCGCCTCGCTCGCCCTCGGCTCCGTCCGCATCCCGCCCGGCCAGGTGCTCGACGCCCTGACCGGGCAGGCCGGGCCCTCGCCGTACCGGACCATCGTGCTCGACGTCCGGCTGCCCCGGGTCCTGCTCGGGGCGGTCGTCGGGGCCGGGCTCGCCGTCGTCGGCGCCGTCCTGCAGGCCCTGGTCCGCAACAGGCTCGCCGACCCCTTCCTGCTCGGCATCTCCTCAGGGGCGTCGGCGGGCGCGGTGGCCGTGATCGTCCTCGGCACCGGGGTGTTCGGCGGGGTCCTCGGCGGAGCCACCACCACCGTCGCGCTGCCCGCCGGGGCCTTCGCCGGCGCCCTGCTCGCGCTCGTCCTCGTCTATGCCCTGGCCCGGCGCGGCGGCACCATGACCGGCGCCCGGCTCGTCCTCGCCGGGGTGGCCGTCTCGTACATCCTGTCCGCCCTGACCACCCTGCTCCTCGTCGTCGCCGGCCGGCCCGAGCAGTTCCAGGAGGCGCTGTTCTGGTCCCTCGGCGGGCTCGGCAGCGCCCGCTGGGACAGCCTGGCCCTGCCCGCCGCCGTCCTCGCCCTCGGCATCGGCGCCCTGCTCACCCTCGCCCGCCCGCTCGACCTGCTGCTCGTCGGCGAGGAGGGCGCCACCGTCCTCGGCCTGGACACGGCCCGCTTCCGCGCCGCCGTCTTCGTCCTCGCCTCGCTGGTCACCGCCGTCATGGTCGCGGCCAGCGGAGCCGTCGGCTTCATCGGCCTGATGGTCCCGCACGCCGCCCGCCTGGCCGTCGGCGCCCCGCACCGCCGGCTGCTGCCGGTCTGTGCGCTCGGCGGGGCGCTCGCCCTCGTCCTCGCCGACCTGGCCGCCCGCACGGTCGCCGCGCCCCAGGACCTCCCGGTCGGCGTCCTCACCGCGCTGACCGGCGGCCCCTTCTTCCTCTGGCTGATGCGCCGCCGCCCCGAAGGAGCCACCCTGTGACCGAGCTGCGGGTCGAATCCCTCTCGTACGAGGGACGGCTGCGGGAGATCGACCTCGTCGCCCGCCCGGGCGAGACCGTCGGCCTCGTCGGACCCAACGGCAGCGGCAAGACCACCCTGCTGCGCTGCGTCTACGGCACCCTCACCGCCACGTCCGGCCGCGCCCTCCTCGACGGCGACGACCTGCACGCGCTCGGGCCGCGGGCCCGGGCCCGCCGGGTCGCGACCGTGCCGCAGGACAGCGCCGCCGAGTTCGAGCTGACCGTCCGCGAACTGGTCGCCCTCGGCCGCTCACCGCACAAGCGCTTCTGGGAGGGCGACACCGGACAGGACCGGGCACGGGCCGACCGGGCGCTGGCCCGGGTCGGCATCCAGGACCTCGCCGACCGCCCGTACCCCGGCCTCTCCGGCGGCGAGCGCCAGCGCGCGCTCGTCGCCCGGGCGCTCGTCCAGGACCCGGCGCTGCTCGTCCTCGACGAGCCCACCAACCACCTGGACATCCGCTACCAGCTGGAGATCCTCTCCCTCGTACGCCACTTGGGCACCACCAACCTCCTCGCCCTGCACGACCTGACCCTCGCGGGGGCCTACTGCGACCGGCTCTACGTCCTCAAGGACGGCCGGGTCGTCGCCGAGGGGCCGCCGGCCGAGGTCCTCACGCCGGCCCTGCTCGCCACCGTCTACGGGGTGGAAGCCGAGGTCATCGCGCATCCGCGGACCGGAACCCCGCTCGTCGTCTATCTGGCCAGTCCGGCAGCCGAACACAATCTGTCCGCCATGTGAGATCACATTCCGGAACCCGGACCGGGAATCGATACGATGACCGCATGGTTTCCCACGACGTGAGCGAAGAGACGCCGGGCACACCCCTGCTCGTGGCGCGGCTGCACGTCGACCTGTGCCGCCTCGCGAGCGCGATGTGTCCGCCGCGCGCCGCGCTCTGAACCACCGGCCACGGCCCGAGCGCACCCGCACCACCCGTACGACCCCCCGCGGCGCGGGGGCCCCACGCGCGCGCCCACCACGCCACCACCCTCGTCTCGCCCCTTCCGACAGGAGCCCACGTCATGGCCATCGAGGTCCGCATCCCGACCATCCTCCGCACCTACACCGACGGCGCCAAGGCCGTCGAGGGCAGCGGTGACACCCTCGCCGCGCTCTTCGCCGACCTGGAGTCCCGCCACGCCGGGATCGAGGCCCGCATCGTCGACGGCGACAAGCTCCGCCGCTTCGTCAACGTCTACCTGAACGACGAGGACGTCCGCTTCCTCGACGGCATCGACACCAAGCTCACCGACGGCGACAACGTCACGATCCTGCCCGCGGTCGCGGGTGGCATGGTCTGATCCACATGCGCTACGACTCCCCGCTGGCGGCGGTCGGCAACACACCCCTGGTCCGGCTGCCGCGGCTGTCCCCCTCGGACGACGTCCGCATCTGGGCCAAGCTGGAGGACCGCAACCCCACCGGCTCGGTCAAGGACCGCCCCGCGCTCCACATGATCGAACAGGCCGAGAAGGACGGCCGGCTCACCCCCGGCTGCACCATCCTGGAGCCCACCAGCGGCAACACCGGCATCTCGCTCGCCATGGCGGCCAAGCTCAAGGGCTACCGCATCGTGTGCGTCATGCCGGAGAACACCAGCGAGGAGCGCCGCCAGCTGCTCGCCATGTGGGGCGCCGAGATCATCTCGTCCCCCGCGGCCGGCGGCTCCAACACGGCCGTCCGCGTCGCCAAGGAGCTCGCCGCCGAGAACCCGTCCTGGGTGATGCTCTACCAGTACGGCAACCCGGACAACGCGGGCGCCCACTACGCCACCACCGGCCCCGAGATCCTCGCCGACCTGCCCTCCGTCACCCACTTCGTGGCCGGCCTCGGCACCACCGGCACCCTCATGGGCGTCGGCCGCTACCTGCGCGAACACAAGCCCGACATCAAGATCGTCGCCGCGGAGCCCCGCTACGACGACCTGGTCTACGGCCTGCGCAACCTCGACGAGGGCTTCGTTCCCGAGCTGTACGACGCCTCCGTGCTCACCACCCGCTTCTCGGTCGGCTCCGCGGACGCGGTCACCCGTACCCGTGAACTCCTCCAGCAGGAGGGCATCTTCGCGGGCGTCTCCACCGGCGCGGCCCTGCACGCGGCCATCGGCGTCGGAAGGAAGGCGGTCAAGGCGGGCGAGAGCGCCGACATCGTCTTCATCGTCGCGGACGGCGGCTGGAAGTACCTGTCGACCGGCGTCTACACGGCCGCCACGACGGAAGAGGCCATCGCGACCATGCGCGACCAGCTCTGGGCGTAGCCCGCTTCTCGGTGAGCCCCACTACCGCGCCAGATGGCGGACCTGGTCCCAGACCACCGGGTCCGCCATTCCCACTCTCCGGCGGAACTCCCACACCGGCACGTCCCGCAGCTCGTCCGTCTCCAGGAAGCTCGGCCGCCCGTGCGCGTCGCCCACCGAACCCGGCGGCAGCGCGATCACCCCGGGCCGCTCGTCGTGGTACTTGCTGGTGATCTTGGCGACCAGCACGTTGTCGCCGCGCAGCACGAGGACGAGACACGGCCGGTCCTTCGAGCCCGGACCGTCCTCGTACGGAACATCCGCCCACCAGATCTCACCCGGCCGCGGCAGCCGCTCCGGCGCCCTCCCGCGCGGCGCCGGCCGGGCGGGCGGGCGCGTCCGGCCCGCAGGGCGGCGACCCGAGCGCCGCCATCCGTCGGCGACCGCCACCACCAGCGCGATCACCACGACCGCGACGAGTGCGGGCCACCACGACGTGTCCATACCTCAAGACCGTACCGTCGCGCCCGCCACAGCGCCGCCGCGCCCCGCCATCCATCCGAACCGGTGACAGAGCCCGTGAGTTCGCCCACAACGGGCCGCCACGGAGGAGCGACGGGCCGCGACGCGCCTTACGCTCGACAGACCGCACGACCTCCCCTCTCAGCGCGCTTTCCGCACCCGTCCACGGAGGTTCACGCTCCATGAAGCTCACCGTCGTCGGCTGCTCCGGGTCGTTCCCGTCCGCGGACTCGGCCTGCTCGAGCTACCTCGTAGAGGCCGACGGCTTCCGGCTGCTCCTCGACATGGGCAACGGCGCCCTGGGCGAGCTGCAGCGACACATCGGTCTGTACGACCTCGACGCGATCTTCCTCAGCCATCTGCACGCCGACCACTGCATCGACATGTGCGGCTATTTCGTCGCCCGCTACTACCGCCATGACGGAGGCCGCTGCCCCGCGATCCCCGTCTACGCGCCGGAGGGCGCCGAGCAGCGGCTGACCACGGCGTACGCGGACACTCCTTCGCCGACCGCGATGGGCGAGGTCTTCGACTTCCGCACACTGAAGTCGGGCTCCTTCGAGATCGGCCCGTTCTCCGTCCGCACGGAGCGGGTCCAGCATCCGGTGGAGGCGTACGGCATCCGTGTCGAACACGACGGCAAGGTGCTCACCTACTCGGGCGACACCGGGGTGTGCGACGCCCTGGAGGAGCTGGCCGCGGGCGCGGACCTGTTCCTGTGCGAGGCCTCCTTCACCCACGGCAAGGAGGACATCCCGGCCCTCCACCTCAACGGCCGCGAGGCCGGCGCCCACGCCACCCGGGCGGGGGTCGGCCGGCTGGTCCTGACCCACATCCCGCCGTGGACGGACGGCGGGATCAACCTGGCGGACGCACGGGAGACGTACACGGGGCCGTCGGAGCTGGCGTACGCGGGCGCGGTGTACGAGATCTGAGCATGCGGGAAGGGCCCCGGAACCGTCTGGTTCCGGGGCCCTTCGGGTACTGCCGTGAGGCTCACGCCTTGGTGAGTTCCTCGATCTCCTCGTCGGACTCGCGGCCCGGGGTGGGGAGGTTGAACTTGGTGATCGCGAAGCGGAAGACCACGTAGTAGATCGCCGCGAAGACCAGACCGATCGGGATGATCAGCCAGGGCTTGGTCGCGAGGTTCCAGTTCAGCAGGTAGTCGATGAGTCCGGCCGAGAAGGTGAAGCCGGCGTGGACACCGAGCGCCCAGGTGACGGCCATCGAGACGGCGGTCAGGATCGCGTGGATCGCGTACAGGACCGGCGCGATGAACATGAAGGAGAACTCGATCGGCTCCGTGACACCGGTGACGAAGGAGGTCAGGGCCAGCGAGATCATCATGCCCATGACGGCCTTGCGGCGCTCGGGGCGGGCCGAGTGCGCGATGGCCAGGGCGGCGGCGGGCAGACCGAACATCATGATCGGGAAGAAGCCCGACATGAAGAGTCCGGCGCTGCCGTCACCGGCGAAGAAGCGGTTGAGGTCGCCGTGGACGACCTCGCCGGCGGCGTTGGTGAAGTCGCCGATCTGGAACCACGAGACGGTGTTGACGAACTGGTGCATGCCGACCGGGATCAGTGCACGGTTGATCAGGCCGAAGAGGCCCGCGCCGCCGGCGCCGAGGCCGGTCATCCACTCGCCGAAGTTGGAGATGCCGTTGCCGATCGGCTCCCAGACCAGGCCGAAGACGACACCGACGAGGGTGCCGACGAAGGCCATGATGATCGGGACGAGACGGCGGCCGTTGAAGAAGCCGAGCCAGTCGACGAGCTTGGTGCGGTGGTACTTCTGCCACAGCACGGCGGCGATCAGACCCATGAGGATGCCGCCGAGGACACCCGGGTTGTTGTACGTCGCGGCGACGTCGACGCCCTTGTTGGCGGTGGTGTTGACGACGGCGTCGGTGACCGGGAAGGCCTTCAGCACGTTGCTGTAGACCAGGAAGCCGACCAGGGCGGCGAGGGCGGTGGAGCCGTCGGCCTTCTTGGCGAAGCCGATGGCGACGCCGATGCAGAACAGCATCGGCAGGTTGTCGAAGACTGCGCCGCCTGCGGTGGCGAAGACCGAGGCGACCTTGCCCCACCCGAGGCCGTCGGCGCCGAAGACGTCGGGCTGGCCGAGACGGAGCAAGATACCCGCGGCCGGCAGCACGGCGATCGGCAGCTGCAGGCTGCGACCGACCTTCTGCAGGCCCTGGAACAGGCCGGATCCGCGCTTCTTCGCGGGAGCGGCGGCCTGGGCGGTGGCCGTACTCATCAACTTCCTCCAGTAGGGCAAGGCGCCGCCAGAGGACAGTGAAAGGGGGCGACGGCGGCGTCTCGTGGAACGCGGTGGTCTGGACCGCGTGGTCTACACCAATGTGTGGTGTAGACCAGTTGTAGCACGTGTGACTTAGATAAGGAACCTGCGAATTCCGTGCGCTCGGCGAAAGCCCGGCACGGCGTGACGAAGGGCCCCCGGACCATGAGGTCCGAGGGCCTTTCCGGGTCTGGCCGAGGGGTCGAAAGCCCCGCGGAAGTCAGGATTCCAAGGTCATCGGCGGGTCGGGGCCGGCCAGGTCACGCCTTGGTGACGTCGCGCTCCATCTCCTCGCCCAGCTCGTCCGGTTCGCGGCCCGGGGTGGGGAGGTTGAACTTGATGATCGCGAACCGGAAGATCGCGTAGTAGACGATCGCGAAGCCCAGGCCGATCGGGATGATCAACCAGGGCTTGGTCGCCAGGTTCCAGTTGATGACGTAGTCGATCAGGCCGGCCGAGAAGCTGAAGCCGTCCTTCACGCCGAACGCCCAGGTCACCGCCATCGACACACCCGTGAGCACGGCGTGGATCGCGTAGAGAGCCGGAGCGATGAAGAGGAACGAGTACTCGATCGGCTCGGTGATGCCGGTGACGAACGAGGTCAGCGCCACCGAGAGCATCATGCCGCCGACGGCCTTGCGCCGATGCGGCTTCGCACAGTGGGTGATCGCGAGCGCCGCCGCCGGGAGGGCGAACATCATGATCGGGAAGAAGCCCGTCAGGAACTGGCCGGCGTTCGGATCGCCGGCCAGGAACATGGGGATGTCGCCGTGGACCGTCGTGCCGTCCGGCTTCTCGTACGTGCCGAACTGGAACCAGATGGGCACGTTCAGGAACTGGTGCAGGCCGATCACCAGCAGCGCGCGGTTGGCGACGCCGAAGATGCCCGAACCCCACGCACCCAGACCCACCAGCCAGTCGCTGAAGTTCTCCAGGGCGTCGCCGATCGGCGGCCAGATCCACACGCACAGGGCCGCGAAGGCGATCGCCACGAACGTCATGATGATCGGCACGAGCCGGCGGCCGTTGAAGAAGCCCAGCCAGTCGACGAGCTTCTTGCGGTGGTAGCGCTGCCAGAACCAGGCCGAGAGCAGACCGATGACGATGCCGCCGAAGACGCCCGGATTCTGGTACGTGTACCCGCTGAAGACCTGCTCGGGCGCCAGGCAGCCGCCGTTGATGTCCACCGTGCCCTTGGGGCAGTCCTTGGGGAACTGGCGCAGCACGTTGTAGTAGACGAGGAAGCCGACCGTGGCCGCCAGCGCCGTCGAGCCGTCCGCCTTCTTCGCCATGCCGATCGCGACACCGATGCAGAACAGCAGGGGCAGTCCCAGGTTGCCGTCGAGCAGGGCGCCGCCGGCGCCCGCCATCACCTTGGCGACGTTGTCCCAGCCGAGCCCGTCGGCGCCGAAGACGTCGGGTTGACCGAGCCGGTTGATGATGCCTGCCGCCGGCAGGACGGCGATGGGGAGCTGGAGGCTGCGCCCCATCTTCTGCAGCCCCTGGAAGAGCCCGCCCCACATCGACTTCTTCGGCACGGCGGCCGGGCTGTCCGTACTCATCGGCGTCCTCCCTGACCCGGAACCAGCCGAGCCCTGCTGACGTTGCACACTGGTGTAGACCAGTTGCGATAGGCTCCCGGTGGTCGCCGAGGGCAGGCCGCCGGTGATCGTCATCATTCGGCAGAACGGCCGCATGCGCTCGCGAGGTTGGGCCAACCGTGGGTTACCGTGACAAAGCGGACCATCGGTGCGCGAGACTCACGTTCTTTTAACAGGACGGACAGGGAGAACACATGGCCAGCAAGGCTGAGAAGATCGTCGCCGGGCTCGGCGGGATCGACAACATCGAAGAGGTCGAGGGCTGCATCACCCGCCTCCGCACCGAGGTCGTGGACCCGTCCAAGGTCGACGAGGCCGCCCTCAAGGCCGCCGGCGCCCACGGCGTCGTCAAGATGGGCACCGCCATCCAGGTCGTCATCGGCACCGACGCCGACCCGATCGCCGCCGACATCGAAGACATGATGTGAGTGGAAGACCCGACGCGAGCAGCTGACCCGCGTCCGCAGGGGCCCGTTCCGGCAGGGGAACGGGCCCCTTCGTCGTACGGCTACGCTCAAGACATGTCTCGTATCGACGGCCGTACCCCCGAACAGCTCCGCCCCGTCACCATCGAACGCGGATGGAGCAAGCACGCCGAGGGCTCCGTCCTCATCTCCTTCGGCGACACCAAGGTCTTCTGCACCGCCTCCGTCACCGAAGGCGTACCGCGCTGGCGCAAGGGCAGCGGCGAGGGCTGGGTCACCGGCGAGTACTCCATGCTGCCCCGCTCCACCAACACCCGCGGCGACCGCGAATCCGTCCGCGGCAAGATCGGCGGCCGCACCCACGAGATCTCCCGCCTCATCGGCCGCTCCCTGCGCGCCGTCATCGACTACAAGGCGCTCGGCGAGAACACCATCGTCCTCGACTGCGACGTCCTCCAGGCCGACGGCGGCACCCGCACCGCCGCCATCACCGGCGCGTACGTGGCCCTCGCCGACGCGGTCGCCTGGGCCCAGGGCAAGAAGCTGGTCAAGGCCGGCCGCAAGCCCCTCACCGGCACCGTCTCCGCCGTCTCCGTCGGCATCGTCGACGGCACCCCCCTCCTCGACCTCTGCTACGAGGAGGACGTCCGCGCCGACACCGACATGAACGTCGTCTGCACCGGCGACGGACGCTTCGTCGAGGTCCAGGGCACCGCCGAGGCCGAGCCCTTCGACCGCAAGGAGCTCAACGCCCTCCTCGACCTGGCCTCCGGCGGCTGCGCGGAACTCGCGGAAATCCAGCGCAAGGCCCTCGAAGGAACTCTCTGACGCCCCTGGGCGTCCCTGTGCATACGGGCGCACGGTTCCACGCCGTGCGCGCCGTCCAGATCCGAACGTACGTAGGGGGAGGACCCGACTCGTGAAGCGCCGCCGCTCCATAGCACTCGCCGTCGCCACGGCCGCCGTCGCAGTCACCGGCCTGGTCGGCTGCGGGGCGCTCGACAAGGCCATGGACTGCGTCAAGACCGCCGACGCGATCGCGACCTCGGTCGACAAGCTCTCGCAGGCCGTCTCCAGCGCCTCCAACGACCCGACGCAGATCGAGGAGGCCCTGAACAGCATCGACACCGAACTGGGCAACCTCAAGAACACGACGGACAACGCGGACCTGTCCAAGGCGGTGGACGACCTCAACAAGGGCGTCGACACCGTCCGCACGGCGGTCAAGAACGGCGACACGACCCCCGACATCAAGCCGATCACGGACGCGGCCGGCGAGGTCGCCAAGGTCTGCACCCCGGGTTAGGACGTCCCAGGCGGTCCGGCGGGGGCCGGATAATCGGGTCATGACCCGTCTGATCCTCGCCACCCGCAACGCGGGCAAGATCACCGAACTCCACGCGATCCTCGCCGACGCAGGCCTCGACCACGAGCTCGTCGGCGCGGACGCGTACCCCGAGATCCCCGACGTCAAGGAAACCGGCGTCACCTTCGCGGAGAACGCCCTCCTCAAGGCCCACGCCCTCGCCCAGGCCACCGGCCTGCCCGCCATCGCCGACGACTCGGGCCTGTGCGTCGACGTCCTGAACGGCGCCCCCGGCATCTTCTCCGCCCGCTGGGCCGGCACCCACGGCGACGACAAGGCCAACCTCGACCTGCTCCTGGCCCAGCTCTCCGACATCGCCGACCCCCACCGCGCCGCCCACTTCGCCTGCGCCGCGGCGCTCGCGTTGCCGGACGGCACGGAGCGGGTGGTCGAGGGCCGCATGCCGGGCACCCTCCGCCACGAGCCCATCGGCACCAACGGCTTCGGCTACGACCCGATCCTCCAGCCGCAGGGCTACGAGGTGACCTGCGCACAGCTGACCCCGGACCAGAAGAACGCGATCAGCCACCGGGGCAAGGCCTTCAGGGCGCTGGTACCGGTGGTGCGCGAGCTGCTGGGCTGACGCCTCGCAACGGAACGGCCTGCGCATCGATCCTTCGATGCGCAGGCCGTATATGTGCGGCGGAAGGGATTCGAACCCTCAAGCCCGATCAAGGGCCACAGATCCTAAGTCTGCTGTGTCGCCATTGCACCACCGCCGCTCAATTGCCTGCCATCGTACCGGGTGCCGCCACGACACCAGGTGGCGGTGATCGCATGGCAGTTGGGGCAAAGGTAGCGGAGGTTCTCCCGGCGGTTGTCGAGCCAGTCGCCGTTGATGTGGTCGATCTGCAGGGTGATGCGTCCACCCCGCCACTCGCCCCTGTTCCCGCACTCGACGCAGCGGTAGGGGACGCCCACCTCGGTGAGGGCCCGATGGAGCCGGTCGCGGTTCTCGCGCGAGGATCCCGCGGGGCGTACCCGGAAGACCGTGTCCGCGATGCTCCTCGGAGCTTTGGTCCGGACTGCGCCCCAGGTCCGTCGCTTGAAGTGAGAGGTGTCGAGGTCGAGCCCGGTCACCCACCGCCTCACCCGCCGGTGATTCTGGTCGCTCACCGGGAGTCCGAGGGCGCGCATCACATCGGCGAAGCTGGTGGACTCGACCACCGCCGTCCGCAGACGGTCCTCGGGTACATCGGTGCGCCTGTAGGTGAAGTGAGAGATGTCGATGCCTTGCTTGTCGAGCATGTGTCTGAGCGCGGCCCGGGACCGGCTGTCATCGCCTACGCCCAACAGGCGGGCCATTTCCCTGACGCTGCGCGTCGAAGCCGCGGCCATTCGGAGCTCGTCCGTGGTGAACGGCAGGACCGTGGCTGAGCGGTTCAGCCCGGGAAAGTGGCTGACGTCGATTCCTGCCGCCTTGATACGGCGCCGGATGTGCGAGAGGGTTCCGGTCGCTGGCGGCACCCCGAGCTTCCGTACGACTTCGCGCAGCGTCGTCGAGGTGGCGACTGCTTCGGCGATGGCGCTGTCCGTGTACTTGCGCCAGGGGCTGCGCTGCTCGAAGTGGCTTGTGTCGATGCCGTACTCGGCGACCTTCGCCTGCAGCGTCCGCCGTCGTCCGCCGCTCTCCGCGACGCCGAGTCGACGCATCAGGTCCGCCCACCCCCTCGACTCCGCCACGGCGGTGCCGAGACGTTCCCTCGAGTACACGCTGGCCCCCATGAGTCCCCTCCTTGTGTGCGGACCTCGTACGGGCTAACGAGCCGCATATCGGACGGTCACCTCATATCGCGTACGGACATCGCAAGCGGCGGGAGCGCCGAACGGCCCGCGCCGATGGTGATCGGTGCGGGCCGTTCAGGGCAGGGGGCGGCGGAGCCGGCGGGTCAGAACCTCGGTTCGGGGGCCTGCGCCAAGATCATCTCGACTGCCTCCTCCGGGGTTTCCACCGCCGGCGGGGAGCCGTCCAGGGGGCGCTGTGCCGTCTCCTTCATGCAGGCGACCGCGGCCACGCCGACCAGGGCCGCGCCCATCGCGTAGTACGCGGGCATCAGCGGGCTGCCGGTCGCGCCGATCAGGGCGGTGATCACCAGTGGGGTCGTACCGCCGAAGAGGGACGCGGAGAGGTTGTAGCCGACCGAGAGGGAGCCGTAGCGGACCCGGGTGGGGAAGAGGGCCGGCAGGGCCGCCGACATGGTGGCGAGCAGGCAGACCAAGGACAGGCCGAGCATCAGCATGCCCGCCGTGATCGCCGCCAGGCCGCCCTGGCCGATCAGCAGGAACGCGGGGAGGGAGAGGAACAGGAAGCCCAGCATGCCCGTCATCAGCACCGGCTTGCGCCCGAACCGGTCGTTCAGCCGCCCCACTCGCGTGATGACCGACATCAGGAGGACCATCACGAGCAGCAGCACGAGCAGGCCGTGCGTGTCGCTGTAGCCGAGCTCGTCGGACAGGTACGTCGGCATGTACGACAGCAGCATGTAGTCGCAGATGTTGTACGCGCCGACCAGCGCCACGCACAGGATCAGCGCCGGCCACTGCTCCCGGAAAATCTTGCCAAGGTCGCCCTTGGCGGAGGTCTCCACCGCGTCCGCGGTCGCCGACGGGCGAACCGGGTCCGACTCCAGCCGCTGGAACGCGGGGGTCTCGTCGAGCCGCATCCGCAGGTAGACGCCGACCAGGCCCAGCGGCCCCGCCACCAGGAACGGCACCCGCCAGCCCCAGGACTCCATCGTGTCGGAGCCGAGCCAAGCGGTGAGCGCGGTGACCAGGCCGGCGGCGCCGACATAGCCCGCCAGGGTGCCGAACTCCAGGAAGCTGCCGAAGTACCCGCGCCGGCGGTCCGGCGCGTACTCGGCGATGAACGTGGAGGCGCCGCCGTACTCACCGCCCGTCGAGAAGCCCTGGAGCATCCGGAAGAAGACCAGCGACGCCGGCGCCCAGAAGCCGATGTCGGCGTAGGACGGGATCAGGCCGATCGCGAAGGTACCGAGCGCCATGAGGATCATGGTCAGGGCCAGCACCCTCTTGCGGCCCAGCCGGTCGCCCATGGGGCCGAAGACCAGGCCGCCGAGGGGACGCACGAGGAAGGCGACCGCGAAGGTCGCGAAGGACGACAGCAGCTGGACCGTGGCGTTGCCGGTAGGGAAGAAGACGTGCCCGAGCGTGACGGCGAGGTAGGCGTAGATGCCGAAGTCGAACCACTCCATGGCGTTGCCCAGGGAGGCCGCTCGCACGGCCCGCCGGACCGCGGCCTCGTCGGTCACCGTGATGCCCGTACGGCGCAGTCGTGGCTGTTGCCGCCGCGCCAGGGCCCGGAAGAGCCGCGGGTGACGCTTCCGGGCCCCGGCATCCGGTGTGGGCTCGCGATCTGTGGGCGGCATGACCGTACGTCCTCTCGCTGGTGGTGCTCCAGGGAGGACTTCTGTGCGGTCGTGCCGTCCACAAACGCCCGCGGACGGGGATTGGGACGTGCGTCACGTCCCCGAGGGGGTCAGCCCTCGATCTTCAGGTCCTTGATGATCTTGGCTACGTGGCCGGTCGCCTTCACGTTGTACAGGGCGCGTTCGACCTTGCCCTCCTCGTCGACGACGACCGTGGAGCGGATCACGCCGGTCACCAGCTTGCCGTAGAGCTTCTTCTCGCCGAAGGCGCCGTACGCCTCCAGGACCTTCTTCTCCGGGTCGCTGACCAGGGTGACCTTCAGGTGCTCCTTCTCGCGGAACTTCGCCAGCTTCTCCGGCTTGTCGGGGGACACGCCGATGACGTCGTAGCCCGCGCCCGCCAGCAGGTCCAGGTTGTCCGTGAAGTCGCAGGCCTGCTTGGTGCAGCCGGGCGTCAGGGCGGCGGAGTAGAAGTAGACGATGACCTTGCGGCCCTTGTGGTCCGCGAGGGAGACCTCATTGCCGTCCGCGTCGGGCAGGGTGAAGGCGGGGGCGGTGTCGCCGGGCTGCAGTCGCTCGCTCATGGCTGGCTCTCCTCGGGAATGTTCGCGTACGCGATTGAGAGCCTAATGGGGGTCGGGGACAACCCGCGGGCGAGGAAGCTGACAGACTGTCTGTCAACGACCGGAACACGACTACGGAGGCAGCGCGGTGTCGGACGCCAGGACCCCTGCGCAGATCGAGGCGGACATCGTCCGCCGGCGCGAGCAGCTCGCCGTCACTCTCGACGAGATCGGCATTCGGATGCACCCGAAGACGATCGTCGGCGACGCGAAGGCCAAGGTCGCCGCGCAGGTCGACCACACCGCCGGCCGCGCGTTCGTCGCCGTGAACCGGGTCGTCTCGGACGTGAAGGCCCGCTTCACCCACGAGGACGGCGCCCCCCGCCTGGAGCGCGTCGTGCCGGTGGCGCTGGTGGCCGTCGCGGTCGTCGGGCTGCTCGCGGTGTCCTCCCGTAGGGGCAGGCGATGACGGATCGCCCGTCCCTGGTACGGACGACACGCCCGGGCAGGTAGGTTCGGACCGTGAGCGACAACACGCACGACAAGCTGCCCATCCGGATGCTGCACGACCGGGTTCTGGTCCGGACCGACACCCCCGAGGGGGAGCGGCGCTCGGGCGGCGGCATCCTGATTCCCGCCACCGCGGCCGTCGGGCGCCGGCTGGCCTGGGCCGAGGTCGTCGCGGTCGGACAGAACGTCCGGACCGTCGAGATCGGTGACCGGGTTCTCTACGACCCCGAGGACCGCGCCGAGGTCGAGGTGCGGGGCGTGGCGTACGTCCTGATGCGCGAGCGCGACCTGCACGCGGTCGCCGCGGACCGCTTCCAGGGCGCGACCGACTCGACCGGGCTGTATCTGTAAGGCTGCTCCAGCCGCCGTAGGGCGCTGCTCGAAGGGCCTGGTGACGGGTGTCACCAGGCCCTTTGCCCGTTCTTTGCTAGCCTGGAACCACCCCGACGAGACGCGCCGTACCGGGTTCACGACAAGACGACGCACCCCTTGTTGATCCGTCTCTCGGAGGTGTTCGTCGTCATGGCCTGGGTTCTTCTCCTCGTCGCCGGTCTGCTCGAGGTCGGCTGGTCGATCGGCATGAAGTACACCGACGGGTTCACCCGCCTCTGGCCCAGTCTCCTCACGGGCGCCGGGATCGTCGCCTCCATGATGCTGCTCTCGCAGGCCGCCAAGACGCTGCCGATCGGTACGGCGTACGGCGTCTGGGTCGGCATCGGCGCGGCCGGTGCGGCGGTGCTCGGCATGGTGGTGCTCGGTGAGCCCGCGACCGCCGCCCGGATCTTCTTCGTGTGTCTGCTGCTCGTGGCCGTGGTGGGTCTCAAGGCGACGTCGGGGCATTGAGCGGGGTCCGGTCCCCCGGCGGGGCGCCGGCCGGGTCATCGGCCGGGGCTGGGGTGCCCGCCGTCGGCCGGACCGGGAGCGGTAGCGGAAGCGGCTGCGACGGTGGTGGCTGGGCGGGAGCCTGCTGGGCCGGGGCCTGTTGGGGCGGCTGGGGTCCGTCCTGGGGCAGGCCCGGCTGCTGCCAGGGCTGCCAGGGCTGCCGGGGTTGCCCGCCGGGCCCGCCGGGCCCGGTCGGCCCGGCCTGACGCTCCCGCTCCAGCCGCCCCGCCGCCCCCGGCCGCCACTCGCCCCCCGGCCGGGGTCCCGTCCCCGGCCGCGCGCCCGGCCGCGCCCCCGGCCCCTCGTAGCCCTCCGTGTCCTCCGGGTCCCCCTCCGCGTACTCCCACGCCGGCGGCTCCGGCGGCGGCTCCTCCGCCCCCGGCAGCAGCTTCAGGTCGAACTCCTTCGGCGCGACGCCCGCCAGCGCGTCGCGGGTGAACTGGGCCCAGATCTCGGCCGGCGCCCCGCCCCCGTTGATGCGGGGCTGCCCCAGCGCCCCGTACAGCGACTTCTGGCGGCCCGATTCCGGGTCCTGGCCCATCATCGCCACGACGGTCGCGAGTTCGGGGGTGTAGCCGGCGAACCAGGCCGCCTTGTCGTCCTCCGCCGTGCCCGTCTTGCCCGCCGCGGGCCGTCCTGCGGCGAGCGCCGCCGTGCCGGAGCCGCTCTCGACGACGCCGCGCAGCACGGCGGTCGTGGTGTCGGCGGCCTCGCGGCCGATCGCCTCGTGGCCTCCGGCGGCGGGCAGGTCGAGTTCCTCGCCGTCCTTGGCGACCTTCTCGACCAGGGTGTACGTGCCGCGGGTGCCGTGGTTGGCGAGGGTCGCGTACGCCTGCGCGAGGTCCAGGACGCTCGCGGTGGCCGGGCCGAGGGCGATGGAGGGGGAGGAGGTGAGGTCGGGGGTGTTCACGGGCAGGCCGAGCGCGACGGCGGTCCGGCGGACCCGGGCGGGGCCGGCGTCGACCGCCATCTGCGCGTACACGGCGTTCACGGAGTGGTCGGTGGCGGACCGTACGGTGATGTCGCCGTAGTTGGTGTCGTCCTCGTTGGCCGGGTCGTACTGCGGTCCGTTCCAGCCCTGCACGGGGCGGCGGTTGTCGCCGTCGTAGTAGGTGTTGGGGGTGATCGGCTCGCCGTACTGGGTCTGGGCGCCGTGCTGGAGCGCGGTGGCGAGGACGAAGGGCTTGAAGGTGGAGCCGACCTGGTAGTCGCGGCGGGTGGCGTTGTTGACGAACTGCCGGGTGTAGTCGACGCCGCCGTAGACGGCGACGACCTTGCCGCTCGCCGGGTCGATGGCCGCGCCCCCGACCCGTACGTAACGGTCGGCGGGGTTGGCCTGCGGGTCGAGCCGGGAGGTCACGTGGGCCTCGACGGCCTCGACGAAGGCGTCCTGCTTGGCGCGCTCCAGGGTGGTGGTGATCCGGAAGCCGCCGGCGGCCAGGGTCTTCTCGTCGACGATGCCGCGCTCGGTCAGGTACTGCTCGACGGCCTGGACGAGGTAGCCGCGCTGGCCGGACAGGCCGGCGGAGGGGCGGACGGCGCGCGGGGAGGGGAAGACGGCTGCGGTGCGGGCGGCGGGGGAGAGCCAGCCCTCCTTGACCATGCCGTCCAGGACGTAGCGCCAGCGGGCGAGGGCCCGGGGCCGGTTCTCGGGGTGGGCTGCGACGTCGTACACGCTGGGGGCGTTGAGCAGCGAGGCGAGGTACGCGCCTTCGGCGGTGTCGAGGTCCTTGGCGTCCTTGCCGTAGTAGGCGCGGGCGGCGGCCTGGATGCCGTAGGCGTTGCGGCCGAAGTAGCTGGTGTTCAGATAGCCCTCGAGGATCTCGTCCTTGCTCTTCTCGCGGCCGAGCTTGATCGCGATGAAGAACTCCTTGGCCTTGCGGGTGAGGGTCTGTTCCTGGCCCAGGTAGTAGTTCTTGACGTACTGCTGGGTGATGGTGGAGCCGGACTGCCGTCCCTTGCCGGTGAGGGTGTTCCAGGTGGCGCGGATCATGGCCCTGGGGTCGACGGCGGGTGAGGTGTGGAAGTCGCGTTCCTCGGCGGCGAGTACGGCGCGCCGGACGGGGACCGGGACGCGTTGCAGGCCGACGTTCTCGCGGTCGACCTCGCCGGCCCGGGCGAGCTGGGTGCCGTCGCGGTAGAGGTACAGGTTGGACTGGGCGACCGCGGTGGCGTTGGCCGGCGGGATGTCCACGAGGAGATAGCCGGCGACGAAGCAGCCGAGCAGCAGCAGGGTGCCGAAGACGACGAGGCCGAGCAGCCGTCGCAGGATGCGGCGGGGGCGGCGGCGCCGGCCGGGCGGGCCGGGGAGGGTCGGGTCCCGCGGCTCCCAGGCCGCCTGGTCGGGGGGCTGGTATTCGCTCGCACCGGACGGCAAACCGGATGAAGTGGACATAGCACACCATCCTGCACGTGCGGCGCCGGAAGTCGGCAAAACGACTCGACCCGACTCGGCCCGTCGCACTAAGGTCGGGCGCTTTGGTGCCGCGCGATCGGCCGTGGTGCCCCGGCTTTCGGCTGGAGGGAGCGGAGAGCATGCTGCGGCTGTACGCGACGGTCGCCGCGGGCGGTTTCCGGCGCCATGCCACCTATCGGGTGGCCACGGCGGCAGGGGTGTTCACCAACACGGTCTTCGGCTTCGTCCTCTCGTACACCTACATCGCCCTCTGGGACGCCCGTCCCACGCTCGGCGGATACGGCATGGGTGACGCGCTCGCCTACGTGTGGATCGGTCAGGCCCTCATCACCGTCTGCGGGCTGATGGGCGGAGGTTTCGAGGAGGAGCTGATCGAAAGGATCAGGACCGGTGACATCGCGGTCGACCTCTTCAGACCCGTCGATCTTCAAACCTGGTGGTTTTCGGCCAATCTGGGGCGCGCCGCCTACCAGTTGCTCGGCCGCGGCGTCGTCCCGATGGTCTTCGGCGCCCTGGTCTTCGACCTGACCCTGCCGTCCCGGCCCTGGACCTGGCTCGCCTTCCTCGGATCGGTCGCACTCGGCTCCGTCGTCAGCTTCGCCATCTGGTACCTGGTCGCGATGAGCGCCTTCTGGCTGCTCGACGGGCAGGGCGTGCTGCAGGTGGCGTGGCTCGGCGGCCTGTTCTTCTCCGGGATGATGCTCCCGCTCAACGTGTTCCCCGGCCCCCTGGGCGAGCTGGCGCGGCTGCTGCCGTGGGCGTCGATGCTCCAGGTGCCGGCGGACGTGTACCTGGAGCGGTACGAGGGGTGGGGGCTGCTCGGGGCGTACGCCTTCCAGGCGGGCTGGGCGGTCGTGCTCCTCGGGGCCGGGCGGGTCGCGCAGGGGGCGGCGACGCGGAAGGTGGTGGTGCAGGGTGGCTGAGCGGACCGCGTCGGTGCCGGGCGGGGGCGAGCCGGGGAGTACCTATGGGACGGCGGCCGAGCCGGGGAGTACCTACGGGACGGCGGCGGGGAGCGAGCCGGGGCGGGCGTACGGGACGGCGGGCGGCGAGCCGGGGCGGGCGTACGGGACGGCGGGCGGCGAGCCGGGGCGGGCGTTGCGGACGGCCGCGGAGTCATGGCGTACGTACCGCATGGTCGCGGCCATGTGGATCCGCTCCACCATGACGTACCGCTCCTCCTTCGCCCTCACCCTCCTCACCTCCTTCACCGTCACCTTCTTCGACTTCGTCGTCATCCTCCTGATGTTCGGTCAGGTGCAGGGCCTCGGCGGCTTCTCCTTCGCCGAGGTGGCCTTCCTGTACGGGACGACGGGGACCTCGTTCGGCCTGGCGGACCTGGTGATGGGCTCGCTGCCGCGGATGGGCAAGCGGGTGCGCGACGGTTCGCTCGACACCTTCCTGCTGCGCCCCGCGCCGGTCCTCGCCCAGGTGGCGGCCGACCGTTTCGCGCTGCGGAGGCTGGGGCGGATCGCCCAGGGCCTGCTCGTCCTGGTCTGGGGCCTGGTGCTGCTCGACGTGGCCTGGACGCCGCTGAAGGTGCTCCTGGTGCCGGTGATGCTGCTGAGCGGGGCGCTGATCTTCGCCGCGGTGATGGTGCTCGGCGCGTCCTTCCTGTTCTGGCTGCAGGACGCGGCCGAGGTGACGAGCTCGTTCACGTACGGCGGCAACACCATGCTCCAGTACCCGCCGACGATCTTCGCCCAGGACCTGGTGCGGGGCGTCGTCTACGTCGTACCGCTCGCCTTCGTCAACTGGCTGCCCGCCCTGTACGTCCTCGGGAGGACGACGCCGGCCGGGGTGCCGGGGTGGACGGCGTTCGCGTCGCCGCTGGTGGCGGCGGTGTGCTGCGCGGTGGCGGGCGTGGCGTGGCGCGCGGGTCTCCGTAGCTACCGATCGACAGGAAGCTGATTCGCACATGCCCCCTTTCATCGAACTGGACGGCCTGGAGAAGACCTTCATGGTCCGCCGGAAGGCGGGCCTGCTCCGCCGCGAGAAGCGCGAGGTCCGGGCGGTCGACGGCATCTCCTTCACGGTGGAGCAGGGCGAGATGGTCGGGTACATCGGCCCGAACGGCGCCGGAAAGTCCACCACGATCAAGATGCTGACCGGCATCCTCACCCCGACCGGCGGCCGGCTGCGCGTCGCCGGCATCGACCCGTCGCGGGAGCGGACCCGCCTCGCCCAGCGGATCGGCGTCGTCTTCGGCCAGCGCACCACGCTGTGGTGGGACCTGCCGCTGCGCGACTCGTACCGGCTGGTCCACCGGATGTACCGGATCCCCGACGACCGTTACGCCGCGAACCTGGCCCGCTGCGTGGACCTCCTCGACCTGGGCGACCTGCTCGACGTACCCGTACGCCAGCTCTCCCTCGGCCAGCGGATGCGCGGCGACATCGCGGCGGCGCTCCTGCACGACCCGGAGGTGCTGTACCTCGACGAGCCGACGATCGGCCTCGACGTCGTGTCGAAGGCGAAGGTCCGCGGCTTCCTGCGCGAACTCAACACGGCCGGCGGCACCACGGTCCTGCTGACCACCCACGACCTCACGGACATCGAACAGCTCTGCTCCCGCGTGATGGTCATCGACCACGGCCGCCTGATGTACGACGGGGAGCTCGCCGGCCTCCACGCGGTAGGCGACAGCGAGCGCCTCCTGGTGGTCGACCTGGCCCGCGATACCGCCCCGATCGAGGTGCCCGGCGCCCGCTTCGTACGGGCGGAGGGTCCGCGCCAGTGGCTGGCGATCCCGGCGTCGGCATCGGCGGCCCCGGTGGTGGCGGCGGTGGCGGCGACGTACCCGCTGGTGGACCTGTCGGTGCGGGAGCCGGACATCGAGGCGGTGATCGCGAAGATGTACGGAGGGGCGGGCGGGCCGACGGACGAGGGGACGCCCGGAGGTGCTGCCGGGGGAACTCCGGATGCGCCCCAGGAGTCACTGAGATAAGGAGGTGAGGTGAGGTGATGGTCGGCTTCACGTACACGGCGGCGGACGAGGAGAAGAGCAGGGGCGTCCGGCGGATGAAGGCCACGGCGACGGGCCTGCTGGCTCTGGTCGCCGTCGTCTACGCCCTGGCCACCTGGGCGCGGAACGCGGACGCGGGCCCCTGGGCCGGCTATGTGGCGGCCGCGGCGGAGGCGGGCATGGTGGGCGCGCTGGCCGACTGGTTCGCGGTGACCGCCCTCTTCCGGCGCCCCCTGGGCCTGCCGATCCCGCACACGGCGATCATCCCGACGAAGAAGGACCAGCTGGGCGCCTCGCTGGGCTCATTCGTGGGCGAGAACTTCCTGTCGGCCGACGTCGTACGGGGCAGGCTGCGCGGCTTCGGCATCGCGCGCCGCCTCGGCATCTGGCTGGCGGACCCGGCCCACGCGGGCCGCGTCACCTCGGAACTCGCCGCCGCCCTGCGCGGCGCCCTGACGGTGCTGCGCGACTCGGACGTGCAGGCGGTGGTCGGCGAGGCGATCACGCGGCGCGCGGAGGCGGCCGAGATCGGCCCGGGCCTCGGCAAGACCCTGGACCGGATCGTCGCCGACGGCGCCCACCACCGGGCGGTGGACCTGGTCTGCGCCCGGGCGCACGACTGGCTGGTGACGCACGGCGACTCGGTGATGGACGCGGTGCAGGGCGGGGCACCGGGCTGGACCCCACGCTTCGTGGACCGCAAGGTAGGCGAACGCGTCTACCGCGAGCTCCTCCGCTTCGTGACGGAGATGCGGGACATGCCGGGCCACCCGGCGAGGGGAGCGATCGACCGCTTCCTGACGGACTTCGCGGCGGACCTGCAGGCCGACACCGACACACGGGCCCGCGTGGAACGCCTGAAGTCCGACCTGCTGGCCCGCCCCGAGGTCCAGGACATCATCGCCTCGGCCTGGTCCTCGGTCCGCGCCCTGATCCTGGCGGCAGCGGAAGACGACCAGAGCCAACTCCGCCGCCGCGCCCGCGCCTCCCTGATCTCGCTGGGCAGCCGCCTGTCCACCGACGCCCGCCTCCAGGCCAAGGTCGAGGGCTGGGCGGAGGACGCGGCGGCGTACGTGGTCACTACCTACCGCGCCGAGATCACGTCCCTGATCACGGACACGGTCGCCGGCTGGGACGCCACCCAGACCTCGAAGAAGATCGAGGCCAACATCGGCCGCGACCTCCAGTTCATCCGCATCAACGGCACGGTGGTCGGCGCCCTGGCCGGCCTCCTGATCTACACGATCAGCCACGCACTGGGCGGCTAGGGGGCGGGCAGCGGATCACGGTCTAGCGCTTGCGGGTCACGGCCCACGAGGTGGCGGCCATGGCTCCGGCCACCGAGAACACCGCGGGCCACGCCCCGACCTTCTTGGCGAGCGGATGCGACCCGGCGAACGCGGCGACGTACGCCCCCGTCAGCCCGGCCGCCGCCTTCCCGCCTGCCACCTGCCGCCACTCCCGAGCCGCAACCCCACCGGCCACCGCAAGCACCACCCCACCGAGCGGCCTCTTCTTGGTCCACCGAGCTACGGCATATCCGCCGACAAGACCGGTGGCGGCGATGGCGGGGGAGGGGATGCGGGGCATGGGGTCACCTCGTGTTCGAATCGGCGTCTCTCCGTACGAGCCTAACGAGGGCCCCTTGCCCTCCTCAGCGCCCGTCGTCCCTGCGGGAGCCGACGGGCCACACGTCCACGGCGATCTTGGCGAGATCAGCCTGCCGCTCCTCGATTCCGCGTGCTCGCCAGCCGCCCAGCTCGGCGTCCCAGAGTCGCTCGATGCCCGAGTCGTACGTGATGAGCAGGGACGAGGAACTGTAGGCGTCGACCTTCTCCGGGTACGCCTTGTTGGAGGCGATCCGGTTCTTCCGACCGTGCAGAAGCGTCTGGTTTCCCAAGCGGTTGACCCAGACCGTGTGGTCGTCGAGGCGGAACTCGGGCTCCGGGGACTGCGGGTAGATGTGCTCGACGTGGACGGCCGTCGCGCCGGCCACGACCACGTCATCCACACCGGCCGTCCGGCGGAGGTGCTGCTCGATGGTGGAGAGCAGGTAGCGGGCCTGGGTGCTGCGCGGGATGGGGGCCTGCTCGAAGTCCGCCTGGAACGTCGCGTCGTCGGGGGTCCAGCTGGTGATCTGGTCGAACACCCCATCGGTGCTCAGACCGGCGCTGACCTGCTTGGCCAGGTCGAAGAGCTTCTCCTCCAGCAGCGTGGACTCGCGCCGCCCCACGACCGTCCAGCGGACGTAGTAGCTGATGAGGGCCTGGGTGACCTGCTCCATCTCGGCGTACGGGGACTTCTCGGAGACGGCGAGGAGCAGCGGGTAGGCCGCGTCCGCGTTGAGGCTCTTCACCTCGTCCAGCAAGGTGTCGAGCGTCTCGACGGTCGTGCTGGCCGTGATGAGTTCGATGTACCGGCCCGACGCGTTCTGAAGTTCCGCGGCGAAGGTACGCACTTCGTAGCGGGGCGCCACCGTCTCGAACCGCTTGGTGAGGTCCTTGCGGATCGTCGTGTAGAGGCTGTGCGAACGCACGTCGCCGTGGCGGGCGACCCAGAAATGGCGCAGGAACTTCTCTATGTCCTCACGCCGCTCGAATCCGTCGAGAAGGGACCGCCACGCATTGTTCACGCGATCCTTCTCCTCGTCGTCCCGGCTCTTTTCCATCAGGAAATTTCGGACGAGGTCGACGGTAGAGAGGTCTTTTCCGCGGGAGTTGATGGTCTCGAAGACCTCGTTTGCATCGCTGGAGGTCGGTGTCTGGACTTCGACGAACACCAGACCCTTGACCAGGCAATCGGCCAACTCATCCAGCCAATCGAGTCGGTCTTCCTCGGCGTAAATCTCCTCCAGTGCGGTGGAAATGTGGCCCTTGAAGGCCGAGTATGCGTCCTGGATGAGCTTGTGCGAAGGTCGAGAGGGCTGCTCCGTGGTGGCGATCCTGCCCGCGCTCTCGCTCCAGTTCTGGATGTAATCCTTGAAGAAGTCCCGGTCGAAAAGCGAAAGGGTGAGGAAATACTGGGGCCGCGAGTGCCGGCCGTCGCGGCGTGCGATGTAATCGCGTTGGATGTTGTTCGCCATGACACGGGCCTCGGTCGAAGCCATGGTCCCGAGGGTGTCGCGTATGGCGGCGATCAGGATGGTCGAGGTGGTGAGGCGCTGCTGGCCGTCGAGGAGCGACCGGGCCGTGATCTTGTCGTCGGTGATGGTCACAATGGGGCCGATGAAGTATTCGGACGACGCCTGGCTACCGGTTCGCCGAGCCCGCATGAATTTCTGGATATCGGCCCAGTAGGTGTCCACCTCGCGCTTTCCCCACGCGTATTGGCGCTGACTGTCATTCGGTACCTCAACCGGCGGGTTGTTGGCTCCGATGAGCTGGCCGAGCGTCTGGCGGGCGGCGTTCTTGATGATGGCCATGGCGGTCCTCCCCGAGTCTTGGAAGAGGCTATCCCGCCAGGCGTTGGCTGCGCCGCGCATGTCGCTATCTACGTCATGACCTGCGTAGTTTATGGCGAATTGTCGCTACCTATTGGGGAGTCGGGAGCGGGTTGTCTCCTCCAGGTTCCACCACCCCGATCTGGTAGTTTCGTTGTTTCTGAGCTGCTCAAGCTGTGAGGTGGGGGATGGAGATGAGAATTCCCGGCACGAGTGCCCACGGTCTGCACGAGATTCTGGTGCGCGTCTGGGAGTCGGGGGCTCATAACTTCCGGGGTGGATGGGCCGATGCGCTGGGCGCCGAGTGGGGCTCCTCGGAGTTCGCTCGACGGCATGCTGAAGTGGCCGGCCTGCTCGCCGAGACAATTCGGCAGGTGCAGGCGCTGCCGGATGCCCAGCAGAATCGATACTCCCGCTATTTCCCGCAGTGGTGGACGGCTGTGGTGCAGCCGGACGTGAGCTGGTCGGATCCGGGGCGCCCCGCCCGCGTACTGGTCACACAGGAGACGCTTGACCATCTCGCGTCGGCGGCCGACCTCCTCAAGGGCGCGCTCCAAGGCACCAGCTCGGCGCCCTCGGGTGCCAACCTGGAAGGACTGAGGGAGAGTTGTCACTCCTGGCTCGACATTCTGGCGGAGATGCCCGAGGGCGAGTTGCCCCTCTCCTTGCAGGAGGAGATCACGGCTCAGATCCGTCACCTCCTGTGGCTCATCGACAACGCGGCTCTGTTCGGTGCGGCCCGGATCGCGCGCGAGTCCTCCTCCGTGGTCGGCGCTTTGGCGCAGGCGTCCACAGTGCTGACCGGCCAGGACGCCCAGACGAGCGGGAAGTGGAAGCGCGGGTTCTTGGCCTTCGTCACGGCCTCGGCGCTCTTCGCCACCGGAGCCACGCAGGTTCAGACGGCGATCGACGCCGGCTCGGGTCTCGTGAAGGAGATCGCCCAGGTCGTGGAGAGCGGGACCGGCCCGGCGAAGTAGCGGGCCGGTTCGAGCGGACCGCCGGAGCTACCCCGCCGTGACCGCGGAGTACGTCCACACGTCGGCGGGCATCTCGTGGAGCAACCGCCACGTGATCCCCATCGGCTTGCTTCCCTTGTGCGTGACGTACTCCGCGGGTCCGAGCAGGAGCCACGGCTGAGGGCCACCGATGTCCGTCTTCTTGTAGCGGCGGACGAAGAGCAGGACGTGGGAGCCGCCCTCCTGGTGCGTCTGGTAGCGCCGGCCCGTCGCGGAAGTGTCCGACGTTCGGTTCTGCGACTCCCAGTGGAAGAGGGATTCGTTCAGTGCGTAGTCGTGGTACCGCGTCTGCGGGGAGAAGTCCTTCTCGTCCTTCTCGAGCGTGATGAAGAGCGCGTCGGTCCCGATGCCCTCGCACCATCTGATGCCCTCCCGGAAGTGGCCTGGCACCTCGCGGTCGATGAAGGACTGTCCCAGGGCGGGCAGGATCTCCTCGCGACTGTAGGAGGCGTGGACCGTCAAAGGCAGGCTGGCAAGCGGACCTTCCAGGCTGATCGGAACATGGTCCAGACGGTCGAGCACGTACGCCAGCACCTGACGCAGCTCGTCGCGGACGGCGTGCTGGGGGCGGAGTGACTCCAGACCCTCCTCGTAGCTGGTGAAGCCGCTCAGGGGCCAGAGCGAGAAGTAGAGCATGCGCGCGAAGGCTTGCTCGCGCTCAGTGAGCTCGCCGTAGCGTGGTGCGTCATCCTCGAGGAGCTTGGAGTACAGGGCGATCCGCTCCGGATCATCCGTGTGGTGGAAGGCCGAGACGCGCTTCAGGAGCGCGTCCTCGCCGTGCGGGGCCTCCTTCGGTAGCAGCCCAGAGCGTCGGAGCAGACCGGTCCAGGAGTTGCCGGTACCGCGGTAGAGCTCCTTCAGATCGCGGCCGCTCTCCCTGAGATACGTCGCGAGCTGCGGCTCGCCGTACCGCCGTACTTCCTGTGCGAGTTGCGTGACATTGACACTGATCTGACTGCGAATGTTGTCGATGATCATTTCCTTGGCCTTGGACTCAAGGATGATCTGACAGCCGGAGGGAAGCTGGGGAAAGTCCTGCTCGATGTTGGCCAACAAGCGGTTACGCGTGAGGTTGGTCAGGGCCCGGAACTGTTCCTCGAAACGGAACTCCCTGCGGTGCTGCCCAATGAAGTCGAGCACCGTCAGTACAGCCTTGTCCTGGGTGCGGCGCAGCCCGCGGCCCAGCTGCTGAAGGAAGATCGTGGCGCTGGACGTGGGGCGCAGCAGAAGCAGGGTGTCGACATCCGGGATATCCAAGCCCTCGTTGAAGAGGTCCACAGAGAAGATCACTTGTATCTCTCCGGACCTCAACGCATCCAGCGCGGCTTTACGTTCCTCTCGGGGGGTCTCGCCAGAGAGCGCGACGGCGTTGAGGCCGGCGCGACGGAAGAACTCCGCCATGAACGCGGCGTGGGAGACGGATACGCAGAAGCCGAGCGCCCGCATGCTGCCAGGGTCAGACACCTTGTCCCGCACGGCCTGCACCACGAGTCGGGCCCGGGCGTCATTGCCCGTGAACAGATTGCTCAGGACCGACGCGTCATAGGATCCGCGCTTCCAGGCGATGGCGCTCATGTCCGTGTTGTCGGTGACGCCGAAGTAGTGGAACGGGCTCAGCAGGTCGTTCTCCAGCGCCTCCCAAAGGCGCATCTCCGCCGCGATGCGCCCGCCGAAGAACTCGTCCTGGACGTTGCGGCCGTCCATGCGCTCGGGGGTGGCGGTGAGCCCGAGGAACTCGACGGGTCGGAAATGGTCAAGTATCTGGCGGTATGTGGAGGTGACGCCGTGGTGGAACTCGTCGATGACGATGATGTCGAAGTGGCTCGGATCAAGCGCTTCGAGTCGCTCCGAGGTCAGTGACTGGACGCTTGCGAAGACGTACCGCCACTTCTCTGGTGTGATCCCGCTGTGCAGTTCCTCGCCGAAGTTCGCGTCTACGAGGACGTCCTGGTACGTGCGGAGGGACTGGCGGAGGATCTCCTGCCGGTGGGCGACGAAGAGCAACCGCAGGTCTCGGCCGTGCTGTTGGCGCAGATGCTTGTAGTCGAGGGCGGCCATGACGGTCTTCCCCGTGCCCGTGGCCGCCACGAGGAGATTGCGGTGTCGGTCATGCACCTCCCGTTCGACCTGGAGGCGTTCCAGCATGTCGCGCTGGTGGGGGTACGGGCGCACCTCGAGCCCCGACAAGGTGATCGGGCGATCCGTACCTCGGTCGTTACCGCGGCCGGCGGCCGTCCGGAGGGCCTGATCGAGGCGCGTCGCGTCCCTATCCGGGTCGTACGTCTCGAAGGCGGGGTCGCTCCAGTACGAGTCGAATGTCGCCTCGAACTTGCGCATCGCGTCCGGCGTCGCGACGGAGGACAGTCTGACGTTCCACTCCAGCCCGTCGAGTAGAGCCGCCTTCGACAGGTTGGAGCTGCCGACATACGCGGTGTCGTAGCCGCTGCTCCGCCGGAAGAGCCAGGCCTTGGCATGCAGGCGCGTGGAGCGGAGCTCGTAGTTGACCTTCACTTCGGCGTCGAACCGCTGCACGAGTCGATCGAGCGCGCGGCGGTCGGTGGCGCCGATGTACGTCGTCGTGATGACCCGTATGGGGACACCCCGTGCGTGAGCCGCCTCGAGGGACTGCTCGATGACCCGCAGCCCGTGCCACTTCACGAAGGCGCAGAGGAGATCCACACGGTCGGCCGTGGCCAGCTCCGCGCGCAGCTCGAACCCCAGGCTGGGGTCGTCCGGCGCATTCGTGATGAGGGCCGCTTCGGCCAGCGGGGTGGCGGGGCGGATCCGATAAACGCCCTTGGCCTCCTGCTGGGCGAGTGCGAGTAGTTGGCGAGGTCCGTCGGAGACGAGATCGACCCACTCCCGGGCGCCGTCGATGCTGTTCATCGAGTCGAGGATGTGGTTCGCCGCGTGCACGCGGTCCGCTGGAGGCAGTCCTTCGAGGATGCGGCGCACCGTGTCCGCCACGTGCTTCGCGATGACCCGCGGGGAGGATTCAGGGCCGACGGTGTCGTCGATCGCCTGCCAACCCTGCTCCGCGAGCGCGGCGAGCTGGGTCTCCAACCGCAGGGTCATGAGCTGCTCGTAGAGCCCCGCGGCTGGCTCGTCGGCACTGGTAAGACTGGTCACTTCTTCCCCTCCCCGCTCCCGAGGCACCAGTCATACCAGCCGTCCCCGACAGCGGCTGCCGGTCACTCCGCCCCGTGGCACTCCCCGTAAGTCCGGCCCGACCCGCACCAGCAGGATGCCGAGCGGAGTGGGGGCCATGGGGTGGCGCGGCCGCGGGCGGCGAGGGTGGTGGCGTACTGGGGGAGGAGGTCGGGGTTGGCGGGGGAGGAGGTCTCCGAGGCGGCGAAGGCCTCGTAGGAGGGGACGGTGGCCGGGACGATGCCCAGGTTGGGGGTGCCGGCCTGGGCCAGTTCGCGGAGGGAGGCCTCGATGTCGGTGAGGTGGGCGCGGTACGTGGGGTACTCCGCCTCCAGCTCCGGGTACGCGGCCAGCAGCTCGTCCAGTTCCCGTTCCGGCCAGTGCAGGACCGCCACCGGGAACGGGCGGGACAGGGCCGTGCGGTAGGAGCCCAGCTCCGAGCGGAGGCGGGCGATCTCCGCCTGGAGCTCGGCCGGGTCCGATGAGCCCAGGGACCACAGGCGCTTCGGGTCGTGCAGCTCGTCGAGGGGGACCTGTCCCGTGTGCAGGCGGTCCGCCAGCGTGTCGTAGGCGTCGTGGGGCAGGGCCAGCAGGCGGCGGACCCGGTGGCGGCCCGACAGGAGGGAGTGGGTCGCGTAGGGGAGTTCCTCGTCCGACGGCGACACCAGCAGGCGGGCCGCCTCCGTGAAGGTCGCCTCCGCCTCCTCCAGCTCGTCGTGGGACTCCAGCGTCTCCGCCGCGATCGCCCAGGGCGCCGCCTCCGCGGGGCGTTCCCGCCGTACGCCCTCGATGATCGCCCGGGCCTCGGCCTCGTGGCCGTACTCCCACAGGTTCGCGGCCTTCAGCGACCTGATGAGGAGCGGGTCGGCCGGGTCGGTGGCGAGCAGGCTGTCGTACAGCGCCGTCGCCCGCTCGCGGTCGCCCGCCAGCTCCAGGTGGGCCGCCGCGCGCAGCAGGAGCGGCTCGCGGTCCTCCGGGTACTGCCCCGCGGTGCGGAGCAGGCGCTCGGCTTCGGTGGTGTGGTCGGCAGGAATATCGGGGCGCATGCCCACCACCGTACTGCTGTACGGCCCTGGAGAGTTGGCGCTCCAGCGCTTATCGTGCCCGCCGTGCGGGGTCGGCAGGGGCGTGTACAGGGGTTTGTACAGGGGCGTGTTCCGGTGGTCGTGCAGGCGCGCGCGGGGCGCGGTCCCGTGGCCCGCGCCCTGTGGGTGTCCGCCGAGGTCTTCGTAACCTGCGGTGTTGTCGTGCTGCTCTTCGTCGTGCACCAGGTCTGGTGGACCAACCAGCAGGCCCGCGCCGAGGCCGGTCAGCAGGTGCGCAACCTCGAACGGGCGTGGGACTCCTCACCCTCGCCCTCACCCCCGCTCCCGTCCCCGTCGATGGCAACCGTGCCGGATGCCCCGGATTCCGCCGACTCCTCCGACTCCGTGGGCGGGAGTCCGCCTCCAGGCGGCGGCCCCCCTGTGCCCGCGGCCCCGCCCGCCACCGCCTCCGCCTACGCCGTCCTCCGCATCCCCCGTCTCGGCCTCACCGTCCCCGTCGCCTCCGGTGTCGGCAAGCGCAAGGTCCTCGACCGCGGGTTCGCCGGGCACTACCCCGGCACCGCCGAGCCCGGCCGTACCGGCAACTTCGCCCTCGCCGGGCATCGCAACACCCACGGCGAGCCCTTCCGGTACGTCAACCGCCTCCGGCCGGGCGACACCATCACCGTCCGGACCCGCGACAGGACGTACACCTACCGCGTCGACCGGGTCCTCCCGCAGACCTCGCCCCGTGACACCGGCGTCATCGCCCCCGTGCCGCGGTCGCTCTACAAGCCGTCCTACGGGTACGACCGACCCGGGGCCTTCCTCACGCTCACCACCTGCACCCCGGAGTACACCTCCACCTACCGGTTGATCGTCTGGGCGAAGCTGGTGGCCGATTAGTCTCGGGCGGGTGATCAGACGTCGGCCCCAGCTGCTTTGGCTGCTTGTTCCCTACCTCCTGTTCGTCGGCGTGCTGCCGTTCGTCAACCGGGTTCCGCTGCTCTTCCTCTGGCTGCTGGGGGCCACCGTCCTCACCCCCATGGCCGTGGCCATGGCATGGCGGGGGGACCGGAAGCGGTGAGTGCCGCGGTCTGGATCCTCGCCGGTTTCCTGGCGCTCACGGTCGTCCTCGGGCTGCTCGCCGCCCGGCGGCAGGAGCGTGGCGGGCTCGCCGACTGGTCCGTCGGCGGGCGGTCGCTCGGACCCGTGTTCATCTGGGTGCTGATGGCCGGCGAGGGCTACACCAGCTTCAGCTACCTCGGCGCCGCCGGCTGGGGCTACAACTACGGCGCCCCGGTGCTGTACGTCGTCGCGTACATGTCCTGCGGCTACGCCGTCGGCTATCTCGTCGGGCCCATGCTCTGGGGGTACGCCCGCAAGCACGGCCTCGTCTCCCTCAGCGACATGGCCGCCCACCGCTACCGCAGGCCCTGGCTCGGCGCCGTCGTCGCCGTGCTCGCGACCGTGTTCCTCCTGCCGTACATCCAGCTCCAGATCACCGGCATGGGCGTGGTCGTGTCGACCGTCTCGTACGGGAGGATCGGGCTCGACCTCGCCTACTTCCTCGCCTTCGCCGTCACCACCGGCTTCGTCGTCGTCAGCGGGCTGCGCGGCAGCGCCTGGGTCTCCGTCCTCAAGGACAGCCTCGTCATCCTCACCCTCGGCTTCCTCATCGTCTACGTCCCGCTGCACTACTTCGGCGGGTACGGCCACTTCTTCCAGCGGCTCGTCGACGAGAGGGGCGAGTGGCTGGAGCTGCCCGGGCACGGTGGCGAGCAGAGCGGGTACGGGGTCGGGTGGTTCGCCTCCACCACGCTCCTCAACTCCCTCACCGTCGTCGTCTTCCCCACGACCGTCGCCGGCTACCTCGGCGCCCGCGACGCCGACACCCTGCGCCGCAACGCCGTCTGGCTGCCCGCCTACAACGTGCTGCTCTTCGTCCCCATGCTGCTCGGCATGGCCGCCCTCTTCGTCGTCCCCGGGCTCACCGGCGCCGAGTCGAACCTCGCGCTCTTCAAGCTGGTGACCGACTCGCTGCCCGGCTGGGCGGTCGGGCTCGTCGGGGTCGCCGCGGCACTGTCGTCGATCGTGCCGATGGCCGTGTTCATGCTGGTCATCGGGACGATGTGGGGGCGCAGCGTGCTCTCGCTCGTGCCGCGTCCGAAGGCGCGGGAGAAGGGGCTCTCGCAGGTGGTCGTGGTCGTCGCCGGGACGCTCGCGCTGGTCATGACGTACACCGCGCCCAACACCCTCGTCCGGCTCTCCCTCATCTCGTACGAGGGGATGGCCCAGTTCCTGCCGCTGCTGCTGCTCGGCCTCGTCTGGCGGCGGATGAGTCTTCACGGGGGCGTCAGCGGGCTCGTGGTGGGCGTCGGGATCGTCTGCGGGCTCGTCTTCAGCGGAAACGATCCCCTGTGGGGCGTCAACGCGGGGCTCCTCGCCCTCCTCGCCAACCTCGCCGTCGCCGTCCTCGTCAGCCTGTACGGGCCCGCCGGCGCCCCCGACGAACGGGAGGACGAAGAGGTGCTCGCCCGCGAGGAGTTCACCGACGCCCGGCTCCCCGCGAAGGTGGGTGGGGGGCGGGGGCGGGGACGGGTGAGGGCGTCCGTCCCCCGGCGGTGTGCCGCAGAGGCGTTCGTCCCGCGGCGCCGCCCGGGTCAGCGCGCCGCCCCGCCGCACCTCACCGGCGCCCGGTTCCCCCTGCCACCGCGACCGTGAGTGCCGCTCCCGCGAGCCCCAGCGCCGCCGACACCAGCAGGGTCACGTCGGCGCCCGCAGTCGACAGGGCCAGGGCCAGGGCCACGCCCGCCGAGGAGCCGATGTAGCGGGCCGTGTTGTTGGCGCCCGAGCCCATCGCCGCGCGCGCCTGCGGTACGGAGTCCACCGTGAGCCGGGGCAGTGCCGCGTTCAGGAGGCCGCTGCCCACGCCGGCCACGACCAGGCCGGGCAGGAGGCGCGGCCAGCTCGCGCCCTCCAGCGCGCCGTACAGGGCGAGGACGCCCGCCGTCGAGAGGACGAAGCCCAGGGCCAGTTGGTACGTGGCGGGGACCCGGCCCGCGAGGCGGCGGACCTGCAGGGCCACCAGGAACGCCGTGCCCGACCAGAGGAGGAAGAGCCAGGCCGTCGTCAGGGGCGACATCCCGGAGCCCTTCTGGAGCAGCGCCGGCAGCACACTGAAGAAGCCGATCACCGCCAGGCCCGTGAACAGCGCCGCCGCCGTCGCCGCCCGGAACGCCGGCCGCCGGAACAGCGCCAGGTCGATCATCGGCGCCCGGCTGCGCCGCTCCACGAGCACGAACAGCGCGGTCAGCAAAGCCGCTGCGCCCAGCAGCAGGCCCACCGGCGGGCGCAGCCAGCCGTCCCGGCCCAGCGTGAGCGCGGTGAGCAGGGCGGCCAGGGCGAGCCCGAGGGTGAGCGCCCCGGCGGTGTCCGGGCGTCCCTCGCGCGGGGCCCGGGACTCGACGAGGGTACGGGTGCCCAGCGCGGCCACGATCAGCGTGGCGGCGCCGAGGACCTCGTACGTGAGGCGCCAGTCGGCCAGGCTGCTCAGGGTCGCCGCGAGCAGCGGTCCGATCGCGGTGCCCGCGCTGACGAAGGCGCCCCACACCCCGGTCGCCCTGATCCGGGCCGCGCCCGAGGGGTACGCGTGGGCCAGCAGGCCGAGGCTCGCGACGAGTACGGCCGCGCCGGCCGCGCCCTGCGCGATGCGGGCGAGCGTGAAGGTGAGGGTGGAGTTCGCGAGGCCGCCGAGGGCGGTGGTGAGGCCCATGCCGAGGGTGCCGAGCAGGAAGACCCGGCGTCGCCCGTGGTCGTCGGCGAGGCTGCCGGCCACCAGGAGGAGCATGGCGAGCCCGAGCGGGGTGCCGTTGAGCAGCCAGGCCTGCGCGGAGGCGGGGGTGCCGAAGGCGCGGGCGGTGCTCGGCAGGGTGAGCATCGGGGCCGCGTAGTTCATCAGCATGAGGGCCGTGGCGGCGCTGGTGACGGCGAGGGTCGCGCCGGGGCGGACGGTGGCCGCGCCGGTCGTCTGCTGAAGCGCGGGGGGCGCGCCGGTCGTGAGCTGGGGCATTGCCGGAGACCTCGTGACTTCGTGGGAGGAGGAAGCGGGGGAGAGCGGGGGAGCGCGGGGCGGGAACGCGGACGTGGGTTCGTTCACTGAACCTTCCCTTTCGTCCCACCGTACCAGTAGAGGTTCAATCATTGAACCTGGTCCGCTAGACTCGTCCCATGGCTCTCGGCAAGGACTACGCGACCCAGCAGTGCTCCATCGCCCGCGCCCTCGAAGTCGTCGGCGAGCGCTGGACCCTCCTCGTCGTGCGGGACGCCTTCTACGGCGTGCGCCGCTACAACGACTTCCTCGTCCACCTCGGCGCCCCCCGGGCCGTCCTCGCCACCCGCCTCCAGGCGCTCGTCGAGGCCGGGGTCCTGGACAAGCGCCGCTACCAGGAGTCGCCGCCGCGCGACGAGTACGTGCTCACCGAGCGCGGCGTCGCCCTCTGGCCGGTCATCCGCTCGCTCGGTCTGTGGGGGCGCGAGAACGTGCCCGGCACCCTGCCCATGCGGCACTTCCACCACGCCGAGTGCGGTACCGAGGTCGGCTCGTACGGCGAGTGCCCGGCCTGCCGGCTGCCCGTCCACCCCGCCGACATCGAGATGCGGCCCGGCGCCGGCCTCGACCCCGACCCCGCCGACCCCGTCAGCCGCGCCCTCCTGGCCCCCCGCCGGCTCCTCGTTCCCTTGGAGGGCGACCGGGTGTGAGCGATCCTGTATAACGGTCGGAAGGCCGGAAGACGCCAAACGGTCGACGTGAACGGATGGGAAAGGAGGAAGGCATGCCCCGCGGACTCAGCGCACTCGGCGGCCCCGGCGGGCTCCTGCTGCGCGTCCTCGCGCCGCTCCTCTTCCTCCTCGCCCTCGCCGACCTGCTGCTCTCCGACGGCTCCGCCGGCGGCGGCCTCTCCGCCGCGTTCGCCATGGCCGCGACCGCCTTCGTCTGCACCCTGATCGGCGCCCGTACGGCCCTGCCCGTACCGCCCACCCGGGTCCGCACCGCCCTGCGCGACCGCGCGCGGCGCACCGCCTTCCTGCCGCAACGCGACCCCGACGCCTCGGGTCGTCGCAGGCCCCGGGCACCCGGCCGTCCCCTCCCGACGGCCGCGTAGGGGCACCACCACCGAGCGCTCTCCACGCGGTTCCGTCCTGCCGAGCTCCTGCATCTTTGGCACGACGAGACCCCTCGGAGGGCTCCCATGTCCGTTTTCGCGTCCCTGGTCGAGCGCATCGCCGACCTGCTCCACCCGCTCTTCGGCGCCACCGCGACCGCCGCCGCGATCGTCCTGTTCACGATGGCCGTACGGCTGGCCGTCCACCCCCTCTCCCGGGCCGCCGCCCGCGGCCAGAAGGCCCGTACCCGGCTCGCCCCGCAGCTCGCCGAGCTGCGCAAGAAGCACGCCAAGAACCCCGAGCGGCTGCAGAAGGCGGTCATGGAGCTGCACGCGGCGGAGA
Organism: Streptomyces sp. NPDC085481; assembly: GCF_044541845.1. Taxonomy (NCBI): domain Bacteria; kingdom Bacillati; phylum Actinomycetota; class Actinomycetes; order Kitasatosporales; family Streptomycetaceae; genus Streptomyces; species Streptomyces sp. NPDC085481. The sequence continues at coordinate 1,130,272 of NZ_JBITTJ010000001.1, read as the reverse complement.
AGGTCTCGCCGTTCGCCGGCTGCCTGCCGAGCCTGCTCCAGGCGCCCGCCTTCTTCCTGATGTTCCACCTGTTCTCCAGCGGGCGGATGGCCGGCCACAGCCTCTTCGCCGCGCCGCTCGGCGACCACTACGCCGACGCCCTCGCCCACGGGGGCGTGCTCGGCCCGGCCGGCCTGGTCTACCTCGTGCTCTTCGCGATCGTCGCCGCCGTCGCCACGTACAACTTCGTCCGCGCCAAGCGGCAGCCCGCCCCGACCGTGGACACCGACCAGCCCGGCGCCGGAGCCGTCGCGGGCCTGGTGCGGTTCATGCCGCTGCTCTCCTTCGCGACCCTGATCTCGGTCGCCGTCGTGCCACTGGCCGCCGCGCTCTACATCGTCACCAGCACCACCTGGACCGCCGTCGAGCGGGCCTTCCTCTACCGGGACATGCCCGCGGCCGGCGGACTGGTTACCGCCGCGTAAGGGTCCAGGGTGTGAACGGGGTCTTGCAGAGTGCCCCTTTGTCTTGGAGGATCGACCAATCCTCCGATGGCCGCACTCCATCGGCCGGGGCTCACCACGGCCCGCCCCCGGGCCACCTCGACCACAGGGAGAAGACCATGAAGCTGCTGCGTGTCGGCCCGGCGGGGGCCGAGCGGCCCGCCCTCCTCGATGAGGACGGAACGCTGCGGGACCTGTCCGCGCTGGTCGACGACATCGACGGCGGTCTGCTCGCCGACGCCTCCGCGCTCGACCGCGTCCGCGCCGCGCTCAGCGCGGGCGTGCTGCCCGCGCTCGACGCGACCGGGCTGCGCGTCGGGCCGCCGGTCGGCCGGATCGGCAAGGTCGTGTGCATCGGGCTGAACTACCACGGCCACGCCGCGGAGATCGGCGCCGCGACCCCGGAGGAGCCCGTCGTCTTCCTCAAGGCCCCGGACACCGTCGTCGGGCCGGACGACACCGTGCTCGTACCGCGCGGCTCGGTGAAGACGGACTGGGAGGTCGAGCTCGCCATCGTCATCGGCCGCACCGCCCGCTACCTGGAGACCGACGAGCAGGCCCTCGCCCACGTCGCCGGGTACGCGCTCGCCCACGACGTCTCCGAGCGGGAGTTCCAGATCGAGCGCGGCGGCACCTGGGACAAGGGCAAGAACTGCGAGACCTTCAACCCGCTCGGCCCGTGGCTGGTCACCGCCGACGAGGTGCCCGACCCGCAGGACCTCGGCCTGAAACTGTGGGTCAACGGGGAGCTGAAGCAGGACGGCCACACCTCGGACCAGATCTTCCCGGTCGCCGAGGTGGTCCGCTACGTCAGCCGGTTCATGACCCTCTACCCCGGCGACATCATCAACACCGGCACGCCGGCCGGCGTCGCCATGGGCCAGCCCGAGCCCAAGCCGTACCTCCGGGCCGGCGACGTCGTCGAGCTGGAGATCGAGGGCCTGGGAAGGCAGCGGCAGGAGCTGAAGGACGCGTAGGCTGGTGCCCCGAGGAGGGCACCATGACCGTTACGCAGTCCGGAGTGACACTCGACGAGTTCGAGGCGTTCGATGCCGCGTCGCCCGAGGGCCTTCACGTCGAGCTGATCAACGGGAGGCTCTTGGTGACTCCGGCTCCGGACGGGGACCACGACGAGAACGTGATCTCGATCGGTGACCAGGTGCGCGCTCATGATGCGGGCCTGCGTATCTACCAGGAGCGCGGTCTCGCGGTGCCCGCGTACCGTGCGGGGCGTGCGCGCGTCGACGGCGCCGTTGCTCCCGTCGGATACTTCCGAGGGCAGCCGTCCTGGTCGGACCCCTCGGGAGTGCTCCTCGTCGTCGAGGTGACGTCGGGGCGGGAAGCGGACGCCGAAGTCGACCGGATCGACAAGCGCGACGCCTACGCCCAGGCCGGGATCCCGGCCTACCTGCTCATCGACCGGCACCGGGGCGAGGCAGTCGTGCACTGGGAGCCTTCGGCAGGCCGCTATCTGCACGAATGCCGTGCGGTGTTCGGCGCGAAGCTCGCGCTGCCCGAGCCGTTCGGGTTCGACCTGGACACGTCCGAGCTGGCGTAGGTCTCTCAGGCGTAGGGCCTCTCAGGAGAGCCGGACCGCTACGCCCTCGCGGGCGGACCGCTTCGCCGCCTCCAGGACGTCGAGCGCGGCGGCCGCCTCCCGTGCCGTCACCGGGTTCTCGCCGGTGCCGCGCAGGGCGGCGGCGACGGCCGTGTAGTAGGCGGGGTAGTCGCCCGGCAGGGTCTCGACCGGGGCGCCGCCGCCGGTCAGCGGGGACTCGCCCGAACCGATCCGGCCCCACACGCCCTCCGGCTCCAGGCCCCAGACGGCGCCGGGCTCCGGCCGCAGGCCCTCGCGCAGCGCGGCCTCCTGGGGGTCGAGCCCGTACTTGACGTAGCCGGCGGTGCTGCCGAGGACCCGGAAACGGGGGCCGAGCTGGGCGGTGGTGGCGCTCACCCAGAGGTGCGAGCGCACGCCGTTCGCGTGGGTGATCGCGAGGAAGGTGTCGTCGTCGGCGGTGGCGCCCGGGCGGCGCACGTCGGACTCCGCGTACACGCGGACGGCCGGGCCGAAGAGGACCAGGGCCTGGTCGACGACGTGGCTGCCGAGGTCGTAGAGGAGCCCGCCGATCTCCTCCGGGGCGCCGGATTCGCGCCAGCCGCCCTTCAGCTGCGGACGCCAGCGCTCGAAGCGGGACTCGAAGCGCTGGACCTCGCCGAGCGCGCCCTCCGCGATGAGCGAGCGCAGCGTGCGGAAGTCGTTGTCCCAGCGGCGGTTCTGGAAGACGGAGAGCAGCAGACCGCGCTCGTCGGCGAGGGCGGCGAGGGTGCGCGCATCGGCGGCGGTGCCGGCCAGCGGCTTGTCGACGACGACCGGCAGGCCGGCCTCCAGGGCGGCGGTGGCGATCGGGACGTGGGTCTTGTTGGGGGAGGCGACCACGACCAGGTCGAGCTCGTCCGCGCGTGCCCACAGCGCCTCGGGCGAGTCGTCGACCCGAACGCCCGGGTGCTCGGCGCGGGCCTGGGCGGCGCGCTCCGGGTTGCCGGTGGTGACCGTGTCGAGGACGAGGTCGGGGGAGGCGGCGATCAGCGGGGCGTGGAACACGGAGCCCGCGAGGCCGTAGCCGACGAGTCCGACGCGGAGGGGGGCGGGTTCGGAGGTGGTGCCAGTCATGCCCACCACTTTGGCAACGCTGTTGCCAAAGTGCAAGCGACGGGGACAATGGCCTGGTGAGGACTGATACGAGTGGGGTGAACCTGCCGGCCCTGCGCAGCCACAACGCGGCGCTGGTGCTCGATCTGCTGCGCGTGGCGGGGGAGGACGGGCTCAGCCGCCCCGAGCTGGCGGAGCGGACCGGCCTCACCCCGCAGGCGGTCAGCAAGATCACCGCACGGCTGCGGGCCGAGGGCCTGGCGGCGGAGGCCGGACGGCGCGCGTCGACGGGCGGCAAGCCGGCCACGGCACTGCGGCTCGTGCCGGCGGCGGCGTACGCGATCGGCCTCCAGCTCGACCGCGACGAGCTGACCGCCGTCCTGCTCGACCTCGCGGGCGAACGCGTCGCCGCCCGCCGGACCCCGCTGGACCTCGGCGGGGGCGCGGAGCCGGTCCTCGCCACGGCACAGGCGGAGGTGGCGGCCCTGCTGGCGACGGCGGCCGCGACCGGAACCGCCGTCGGCGGTGTCCTCGGCGGCGTCCTCGGTGTCGGCGTCGCCATGCCCGGGCCGCTCGACCACCGGTCCGGAACCCCCGGCCGCGTCACCGGGTTTCCCGAGTGGGACGGCTACCCGCTGCGCGACGAGCTGGCGCGGCGGCTCGGCCGGCCGGTCGTGCTCGACAAGGACACCAACGCCGCCGCCCTGGGCCTCGCCCTGCGCCCCGGCGCGCCCGGCTCCTTCGCGTACGTCCACCTCGGTACGGGCCTGGGCGCGGGCCTCGTCCTCGGCGGGGCGGTGCTGCGCGGCGGCAGGACGGGCGCCGGTGAGCTCGGGCACCAGACGGTGCAGCTCGACGGGCCGCCCTGCGACTGCGGCGGGCGCGGCTGCCTGGAGGTGCTGTGCCTGGCGGCGCTGGCGCGCGGGGACCTCGGCGGGGCCGCCCGCATCCTCGGCACCGGCGCAGCGAACCTGGTCCGGCTGCTCGACATCGACCGGGTCCTGCTCGGCGGCCGGGCGGTCCTCGCGGACCCGGAGGCGTACGCGCGCGGCGCCCGGGAAGTCCTGGGCGAGCTGGGGCTTCCGGCGGACGTGGCGGTGGCGGCTGCCCCGTACGCGGTGGCGGAGGGCGCGGCCCAGCTGATCCTCGCCCCGGTCTTCGGCAAGGAACCCCCGGTCGCGGAGCCCACGCCCCCATCCGACCATCCGAAAATAGTCTGATCGGGCGGAATGTCCGGGTGTACGGGGTGCCCGGCCGCGTCGCTGCCGCCCCCACCCCGCCCCGCGTGGCAGCGTCGCGGCCATCCGCACGTCCGCGAGCAGCAAAGGCACCGCCCCATGCGACTGCGCAAGGCCCTCGCCCTCGCCGCCCTGACCACGGGCGCCACCGTCCCGGTGGCCCACGCCCTGGCCGCCCCCGGCCTCGCCGCCGCCCCCTTCCCCGTACCGGCGGTCCGCGCGCCCGCGCCCAGCTGCGGCCAGGAGGACGCCCCGGACTTCCCCCTCGGGACCCGGATCCACGGTGGGCCCGAGGCGTACACGGCGGGCGCGGACTTCCGTACGTGGAACCTCGACCTCACCAACACCACCGCCGAGCCCTGCCGGGGCATCCACCCGGTGCTCGTCCTCGTCGACCGCGAGCGGACGCTTCGGCCCGCCCAGATCCGGGCGGAGTTCTTCGACGCGGCGGCGGGGCTGTGGCGGCCGGTCGCGTTCGAGGGGACCGAGCAGGCGGAGAGCGTGGGCGTGTTCAGCGCCGCCCCCGCCGCCCCGAGCGCGTCGGCCGCACCGGGAGCGTCTCCCCAACCGCCCCCCGCCCCCGCCTTCCCCGGCTTCGCCGTGCCCGCCGGCGGCACCCTCACCGTGCCCGTACGGCTCGCCTTCAGCGCCGACACCGCGCCCGACGAGGTGACCGTCAACGCCGCCGTCGTGCAGCGGCGGGGCGACGACGGGGACTGGGTCGGCGAGTCGGGCGACTACCTGCTGACCGTCGGCCCCGCCGACCCGGACACCGCCCCGGACACCGACCCGCCCCCGACCACCACGCCCCCCAAGGACCCCGCCCGCCCCACCGCCCCAAGCGCGACCCCCGGCCCGAGCCTGCCCGAACTCGCCGGTACGGGAGCCGACACGGGAGCCGACTGGGGCGACGGCCCGGGAGCCGGTGGCGCGGCCGGCCCGGGAGCCGGCGCCGGACGCGGCCCCGGAGCCGGCGCCACAGCCGGCCCGGCCCCCGACACACGGGCCGACCCGGGTCCCGGCGCCGAAGCCGACACCAGAGCCCGTACGGGCCGCGAGACCGCCCTCCGCCTCGCCCCCCTCTCCGCGGCCCTCCTCCTCGCGGGCGCGGCGCTGCTCTACGTCGCCCGCCGTCGCCGACGGCACCCGTAAGCCATGCCGCGTACACCCTCCCGTTCATTCCGGTCTGCATCGATCATCGGGTGAACAACCCGAGCAGCCACAGCAGTTCCGGCCACCCCGGCGCCCCGATCCGCTCCGGCATCCCCGAGCACGGCCGCATCCCCAAGTACTACGCCGTCAAGGCGAAGGTCGCCGCTCAACGTCCGCTCCCGTGGCGTCTTCGCCGTCGCCGACTCCGACGAGTGGGCGGACAAGTCCTTCTCCGGCACGCACGACTCCACGCTGGTCACCCCTGCGTACGGCGTCTCCGGCGCGGCCCGGGTCACCCTGGACTTCACCACCTTCTACCGCCAGGAGGGCAGCCAGCGCGCCGAGATCCTGGCGAGCTTCAACGGCGGTACGCCGACGGTCGTGAAGAGCTACACCGCGGACGTGATCTCCCGTCCCCAGTCGCTCACGCTCGACGTCCCCACCGGCGCGTCCAGCGTGAGCTTCCGCTTCCGCTACACCGGTTCCAACAACTGGTACTGGGTGATCGACGGGGTCAAGGTCAGCACTTCCTGATTAGGCTGGGGGCGTCGCCACAGCGCTGTCGCGTCGCCCCCAGCACACCGCACGTCTTGTACGGCAGGAGTCCCGCACCCATGGCAGAACGCAAGCCGATCGAATCCTGGCTCACCGACATGGACGGCGTCCTCATCCACGAGGGCGTGCCGATCCCCGGCGCCGACGCGTTCATCACGAAGCTGCGGGAGACCGGGAAGCCCTTCCTGGTCCTCACCAACAACTCGATCTACACCGCCCGCGACCTCCACGCGCGCCTCGCCCGCATGGGCCTCCAGGTCCCGGTCGAGAACATCTGGACCTCCGCGCTCGCCACCGCCGAGTTCCTCGACGACCAGCGCCCCGGTGGCACCGCGTACGTCATCGGCGAGGCCGGCCTCACCACCGCGCTGCACGACATCGGCTATGTGCTCACCGACCACGACCCGGACTACGTGGTGCTGGGCGAGACCCGTACGTACTCCTTCGAGGCCATGACCAAGGCGGTCCGGCTGATCAACGCCGGTGCCCGCTTCATCTGCACCAACCCCGACGAGACCGGCCCGTCCCTTGAGGGCCCGCTGCCCGCCACCGGCTCGGTCGCCGCGCTGATCACCAAGGCGACGGGCAAGGAGCCGTACTTCGCGGGCAAGCCGAACCCGCTGATGATGCGCACCGGCCTGAACGCGATCGGCGCCCACTCCGAGTCCAGCGCCATGATCGGCGACCGGATGGACACCGACATCCTGGCCGGCCTTGAGGCGGGCATGCAGACCTTCCTGGTGCTGACCGGGCTGACCACGCAGGCCGATGTGGACCGCTACCCGTTCCGCCCGTCCAAGATCGTCAAGTCGATCGCGGACCTGGTCGACCGCGTCTGAGGCGGGCGGCGCCTGAGGCCGGCGGCGTCTGAGGCCGGCGGCGTCTGAGCCGACGGCGCCGAGGTCGACCCCAGCGGAATCCCGGGGCCGGCCTCCCGGTCGGACCCCTGCGGATGCGAAGCGAGCGGAACCGGGTGACCCTGCCAGTACCAGGAGGTCACCATGCGTTCAGGTCCCATCGCTCTCCGTGCCGCGGGAGCGGCAGTGGTGCTGGTGCTCGCGCCCACGGCGGGCACCGCCCTCGCCGACGACGGGGTGAAGGCCGCCGTCACCCCGTCCACCGCCTCGCCCGGCGCCGACGTCGACATCCGCGTCGACGGCTGCAAGGGCACCACCGGCTCCGCCAAGTCCCACGCGTTCGTCGCGGACGCCGAGCTCACCGGCCGTGACGGCGGGAAGTCCCCGCTGTTCGGCGACACGACCCTCAAGGTGGGCCTCGACGAGGGCACGTACCACGTCAGCGTGACGTGCGACGGCCGCAAGCACGCCGACGTCGGCACGGTGCACGTGAAGCGCCACCACGAGCCCACGCACGAGCCCACGCACCAGCCGACCCACCAGCCGGCCCACCATCCGTCGCCGATCGCGCCGGTGCGGGCCGGCGGCGGTGGCACGGCCGCCTTCGCGGCCCCCGCGGCGCCCGGCGTCGCTCAGACCGCCGACGAGGCGGGCCTTGGCACCCCGTACACCCTCCTGGGCCTCGGCCTGGCCGCGGTCGCCGCGGTGGCCGTCGCCTTCCGCAGCGCGCGCCGACGCGGCAGTGACGGCGCGGGTGCGGGCCAGGGCGCGGACTGACCGCATGGGCCACGGACCGGCGCACGGAGCGATCGCGTGACGTCGGGGCGGGCGCTGACCGGAACGGCCTGGGCGGTGCTGCTGCTCGGCCTGTGGGTCTGGGGCCGGGACGGCGATCTCCCGTCCGGCGGCTCGGCGCCCACGACCGGCGACGTCGCCGCCGTCGGCCGCCCCCTCGGCGTACCCCTGCCCCCGGCGCACGCCGCCCTGAAGCCCGCCGAACCACGCCGCGTGGAGGTCCCGTCCCTGGGCCTCAGCGCCCCCGTGGTGGCCCGCGGCCTGGACGCCGAGGGGGCGATCGACCCGCCGCCGTACGAGATGCCGCAGACCGTCGGCTGGTACGGCGCGGGCACCCGCCCCGGCGCGGACGGCGCCGCCCTGTTCGTCGGCCACGTCGACACGAAGACCGGCCCCGCCGTGTTCTACGGTCTGAGCGCGGCCCGGCCCGGCGCCACGGTGAACGTGACCCGTTCGGACGGAAGCGTCGCGGAATTCACGATCGATGACGTCCAGGTGGTGGAGCGGACGGCGTTCGACGCCCGGAAGGCGTACGGCCGGCACCGGCCGGCGGGGGCGGAACTGCGCTTGATCACGTGCGGGGGGACGTTCGACCGGGAGGCGGGGGCGTACACGGCGAATGTGGTGGTGTCGGCGTACCTGACGGGGGTGCGGGGCTGAAGGCGCGGGCTGTTGCCGCCGACCGGGCTCCGGCCGGCGGGCCTTGTCCCTCCGTCCGCCGGCCGGACCGGTCCTCGACCGCGGGCTCACGGGCCGCGGGAGGAGCCCGGCGCCGACGCGGGAGGTCGGGATTCCGCTCACTGTAGGACCCTGGGGCTCGCTGTGGACCGCTGTGGACCGGGGAAACGACGACCGACGACACGACTGAGGCCCTTCACCTGATGGTGAAGGGCCTCAGTTTCGCGTGCGCCGCCAGGGACTCGAACCCCGGACCCGCTGATTAAGAGTCAGCTGCTCTAACCAACTGAGCTAGCGGCGCCTGCTGACCTGCATAACTCTACAGGACCCCGAAGGGTGCTCCTGACCATTTACGGTCCCGCCCGGCCTGTCGGATGGTCGTATTGAGACTTCGATCCGTCAAAATGCGATTTGTCCAGACAGTTGAGAAACTGGCGCCCGTGCAAGAGCGCCAAAAGATCTTGACGAGTGTGGAGGGGAACGCATGAGTGTGCCGGTCTTCGAAGAAATCGAACCCGCTGCCGACTGCGGCTGCGCGGGCTGCGCCCAGCATCGGCGCGATCTCGCCCTGGGCCTCCCCGTACGCGCGGGAGGTCACCCGGCAGCGCACGGGGCCCGCCGCGCGCTGGTCCTGGTGACGGCAGCGGGGGTGGTCCTGGGCGGAGGTACGGGAGTGTCGTCGGCGCTGGACGGGGCGCCGGAGGCGGAGGGCGGTGGGGGTGCCGGACTGGCGACCGCCCTGGCCGCGCCGCCGGTGGCGGAGGGCGGCGCGACCGCGAGGCCGGAGCCGGGGATCCCGGGCGGCGGCCCGGAGGCGACCGCGCTTGAGGAGCAGCCGGTCAGGGTCGAGGACCTGGAGGCGACCGGCCTTGTGGAGCGGAACGTCACGGGGCGGACGGTCACGGGGCCGGACTCAGAGGCGACCGCGCCTTGGGAGGGGGCCATCACCGGCCCGGGCCGCCCGGAGGCGTCCTCGGCTCGGGAGCGGGCCGTGACCGGCCCCGGCCCGGAGACCCCGCAGGGCGGCACGGGCCCGCTCCACGGGGCGCCCGGCCCCGGCTCGTCGCCGTCCCCCGACGCGACCCCGACGACCAGTCAGATCTCCACCCAGGCCCTGCGGAAGACCACCCGGGCCGAGATCATCAACCGGGCGAAGACCTGGATCTCGGCGCAGGTCCCGTACTCGATGGAGAGGTACTGGAGCGACGGCTACCGCCAGGACTGTTCCGGCTACATCTCCATGGCCTGGAACCTGCGGAGCAACGAGTGGACCGGCAGCCTGGACCGCTTCGCGGACCGGATCGACCGCGACGAGCTGCAGGCCGGCGACATCCTGCTCTTCCACAACCCGGCGAACCCGACGCGCGGCTCGCACGTCACGATCTTCGGCGGGTGGACGGACTACACCCACACCTCCTACATCGCGTACGAGCAGACGAAGCCCCGCGCGCGGAAGCAGGCGACGCCGCTCGCGTACTGGGAGAACTCCGACCGTTACGTGGCCTACCGCTACAAGGGCGTGGTCAGCGGCGCGATCGGTGGTACCGGCGCCGGCGGCGCCGGTACCACCGCCACGGCGACGCCCTACCCGGGTTCGTCGAGCTTCGGCAAGGGCGCGAACAACGCGTACGTGACGCAGCTGGGGACGCTCCTGGTGGAGCGCGGTGGCAAGAGGTTCTACAGCCAGGGCCCCGGCCCCCGCTGGGGCGAGGCGGACCGCAGGGCGACCCAGGCCTTCCAGCAGGCCCAGGGCTGGAAGGGCAGCGAGGCGGACGGCATGCCGGGCCCGCGGACGTGGGCGCTGCTGGTGAACGGCCAGGGCAAGGACATCGGCGGTTCGAGTGGTTCGGGCGGGTCGAGCGCATCTGCGAGCGGGTTCCCCGGGCGTGGCTACTTCCGTCCGGGCCAATCCAACGCATATGTGGAGAAGCTGGGCAAACAACTGGTGAAGCGCGGCTTCGGCAAGCACTACACGTCGGGCCCCGGTCCGCGGTGGACGGAGGCGGACCGTCGCAATGTCGAGGCCTTCCAGCGGGCCCAGGGCTGGCGCGGCGGCGCGGCCGACGGCTACCCGGGTCCGGAGACCTGGCGGCGCTTGTTCCGATGACCCCGAGAACATGAGGTGGACCGAATGACGGCATCGACCCCGAACCCCCCGGACTCCGGCCCGGCCGCCACCCGAGACGCGGCCCGCACGGCCCGCCGCCTCACCGACGGCCGCCTACGCCCTGCGGGTCCGCCGGGCGGCGGAGGCACGGGCCGACCGCCGTCCGAGCAGACCGCTCCGGGTCAGCCCACTCCCGCTCCGGGTCAGCCCACTCCCGCACCGGTCGCTGACGCGCCGGTCGCCGACGCGCCGGGCGCCGACGCACCAGGCGGCTCCGGGGCGGGTGCGGGTCCTGCGCCGGGCGGGGCGGGTGGCTCCGTGGCCGGCCCTGGCCCTGCGCTCGGCGGGCCGGAGGCGGCTGCGGCCGGTCTGGGCTCGGTACCGGGCGGGGCGGACGCCGTTGGGGTCGGTCCCGGTCCTGCGCCGAGTGGGGTGGACAGCCCTGGAGCTGGTCCGGACCCTGCGCCGGGAGGGTCGGGCGTCTCTCTGATGGGTGCGGGCTCCGCGCCGGTCGAGCCAGGCACTGCCACGGTCGGAGCAGGTCGGGCGTCGGTCGGGGCGGACACGCCCGCCGACGGTGCGGGTCCCGTGGCGGGTGGGGCGGGCACGCCGGTGGACGGTTCGGGTTCCGTGCCGGTCGGGGCGGGTGCGCCCGTGGCCGGTGCGGGTCTTGCGCCGGTCGGGCCGGAGTCGCCCGTGGCCGGTGCGGGCCCTGCGCCGGGTGGGGCGGGCCTCTCCGAGGCCGGCTCGGGTTCCGTGCCGGGCGGGCCGGAGTCGCCCGTGGCCGGTGCGGGCCCTGCGCCGGGTGGGCCAGGCATCTCCATGGTCGGCTCGGGCCTCGTACCGGGATCGCCGCAGGCGCCCCCGCCGGGCCGGGAGGCCGGTTCGGCATCCGCGGACGACTCGGCGCCGCCCACCGCAGCCGCGACCGGTACGGGGCCCGAGGACCTCGAACGCCCGGCTTGCGACCAACCAGGTGGGCACCCGTCCGGCGAAGCCCGTCCCGGCGCATCCGCCCTGCCGCCGTCGGGCCTGTCGGTCAGGACGGCCGGTTCCGCGTCGCAGGAGCCCCACCCGGCCTCCGCGCCAAGCGCGTCCGCCCCGCTCCAGGCGGCCGCCGGAGCCGGGGCCGACCAGCCGGGACGGGAGGCCGGTTCGCTGTCGAGCCCCGCCGGCGCGGCCGGCTCGCCGCAGGCGGGCCAGGCGGACCATGGAGCCGACACGGCCCGGGGCGGTTCGACGGCCGCAGGCGCTACCAGCGCGCCCAGCCGTGGGCCGGATTCGCCGACCCGCGCCGGTGCGGCTGAGCGGGCGAGGCGTTCCGCCGGCACCAGCACTTCGCCGTGCGGCGAAACCCTGCCCGCCGGCTCCGGTGCGCCCGGCGCGGCGCAGGCGACGGCCGCAGTGGCGCGGGGGCAGTCGTCTGCGTCGGCCGCACCGGGGGTCGGCCCGTCCGCCCCCGGGGCCGGTACGCCGGGGCTCGCGCGCTCGGCGGCGTCCGGCCCGGCCGATGCCGGTCCCGGTCACCGGTCCGCAGCGCCCGGCCGCGCGAGCGAGGCCGCCCCAACCCACCCGTCCGCCCAGGCCGGCGGCCCGGGCTTGGCCGCCTCCCACCCGTCCGCCCAGGCCGGCGGCCCGGGCTTGGCCACTTCGGCTGAGCGCTCCGCGGCAGCCGCCGGCGTCGGTCCCGCAGCCGCCCGCCCCACCACGCCGCCGGCGAACCGCCCGGGCTCGTCCGCCTTGGCCCAACCCTCCATCCAGGCCGGAGGCGCGGGCTCGTCCGCCGCGGCCCGACCCTCCACCCCGGCCGGCGGCCCGGGCCCGGTCACCCCGGCTCACCACTCCCCGGCAGCCGGCGGCGTCACCCCCGGTCACCCCTCCCCGGCGCCCGGCTCGGCGCCCACCCCCCACCCGAAGCGCGGCCCCATCGACCCGGCCTGGATCGCGGGTGCCCGCGTCAACGCCCTCGCCGTCCCCGTTGCCGCGTCCGCCGCGGAGCCCGACGGCCGAGCAGCGGCGGCAGGCACCGCGCCCGGAACCGCCGGGGCAACCCCCCGCCGCCGTACGGTCATCGGCACGGACACCACCGGGAGCATTCCCGTCCACCTCCTCTTCCGCGACGCCAAGGACGCCAAGGACGCCAAGGACGGCGCGGCCGGTGCCGACGACGGTGGGCCCGCCACCGTGCCCGTGCCCAAGGCGAAGGTGCCGAAGGGGGCGGGCAAGGCCGCCGTCCCGGTTCCCGCGCGGGCTGGTTCCCGGCCCGCGCCCACCGCCGACCCCAAGCTGGTCGAGCGGCCGGGGCCGGTGCTGCCGGGGTGGGTCGGTGTGGTCGGCGGGGTGCTCGCGCTGCTCGCCTGTGCCGTGTTCGTGTGGTGGGCCGGGGCCGTGCCCCAGGAGGCGGCGCGGATGCTGGGGCTGCCCTCGCGGCCGTACCACGGGATCCATCTCGGCCAGTGGGCCCTGCTCGCGCTCGGCGTCGTGACCGTCCTGTTCTTCTTCGGCGGCCTCGGCCGCGGCCGGGTCGGCTACGCCCTGGTCCTCAGCCTGTTCGGCGACTACCGCGGCACCGTCCGCCGCACCGGTCTGCTCTGGGTGAGTCCGCTGCTGCTGCGCCGCCGGGTGGACGTGCGGCTGCGGCACTGGCGCAGCGAGCCGCTGCCGGCGGTGGACGCCAAGGGCACGGCGCTCGACGTCGTCGTCCTCGTCGTGTGGCGGATCCGCGACACCGTCCGCGCCGCGCTCGGCGTCGACCGCCACGAGGAGTACCTGCGCGAGCAGGTGGAGGCCGCCATGGCCCGCGTGCTCTCGCAGCTGCCGGCCGACGCGTTCCACGAGGACGCCCCCACCCTGCGTGACTCCGAAGCGGTCGGCGAGGCCCTGACGCGCGTGCTGTCGGCGGAGTGCGCGCCGGTCGGCATCGACGTGTTCTCGGCGCAGCCGACCCGGATCGAGTACGCCCCCGAGGTCGCCGCCGCGATGCAGCGCCGCCGGATCGCGGCGATCGACGCCAAGCACCGGGACAGCGTGCTGACCTCGGTCGTCGACGCGGTGGACGATGTGGTCCACCGGCTGACCTCCCGTGGTCTGGTGGAGCTGGACGACTACGACCGCAAGGCGCTGGTGAAGGACCTGACGGTGGCCTTCTACACCGGCCGCACGGCCCCGGGCGACGGCGCGTGAGCCCGCGCCCGTACCCGCCCGCGGGAAGCGGGTGAGCCGCCGCCGTTGGTATGGACATGTTCAACTTCCGGCCATACCTTGGAACTTGGTCTAGACCGGAACCAGTCAGTAACCCGCACGCGTGCACCGCACCACACCCCACAGAACACCCCCACGTTCTTCTGGAGCGACAGCATGCGCAAAAAGACAGGCGTGGCGGCGGTGGCGCTCGGCGTCGCCGCCGCCGGACTCTTCGCCACGACCAGCGCGAGCAGCCACGGCTACACCGACTCGCCGATCAGCCGTCAGAAGCTCTGCGCCAACCGCACCGTGAGCAACTGCGGCGACATCCAGTGGGAGCCGCAGTCGGTCGAGGGGCCCAAGGGCTTCCCGGCCGCAGGGCCCGCCGACGGGAAGATCTGCGCCGGCGGGAACTCCCGCTTCGCGCAGCTCGACGACCCGCGCGGCGGCGCCTGGCCCACCACCAGGGTCTCCGCGGGCCAGAGCTACGGCTTCCGCTGGCAGTTCACCGCCCGCCACGCGACCACGGACTTCCGCTACTACATCACCAAGAACGGCTGGGACTCGTCCAAGCCCCTGACCCGGGCCGCCCTCGACACCCAGCCCTTCCTGGTCGTCCCGTACAACAACCAGCAGCCGCCCGCCACGCTCTCGCACTCCGGGACCATCCCGGCGGGCAAGAGCGGCCGCCACCTGATCCTGGCGGTGTGGACGATCGCGGACACGGGCAACGCCTTCTACGCGTGCTCGGACGTGCAGTTCTGACGTGGTTTCAGGTCTGACGGCAACTTCAGTTCTGACGTAGCGTCAGTTAGCATCCGGCCGCATGAGGACCGTCGCGGAACTCGTACGACGCCAGTGGGGCGACCACAGGACCGGACTGAGGGACGAGCACACCACCCTCACCCACCACCAGGTCGCCGCCGGTGCCGCCGCGCGCGCCGCACTGCTCACGGAGCTGATGCCCGACCGGCCGGGGCGCGAGCCGCACCTCGGCCTGCTGCTCGACAACACACCGGAGTACCCGCTCTGGCTCGGCGCGGCGGCCCTCGCGGGGGCCGCCGTGGCCGGGATCAACCCCACCCGGCGCGGCGCCGAACTCGCCCGGGACATCCGCCACACCGAGTGCCGGGTCCTCGTCACCCAGCGCGCCCACCTCCCCCTACTGGACGGGCTTCCCCTCCCCGGCGTACGCGTCCTCGTCACCGACACCGACCCCTACCGGGCCCTCCTCGCCCCCTACGGGACCGCCCGCCCCGACGACACCTTCCTCCGCCCGGTACGCCCCGACACCCGGCTCCTCCTCTACTTCACGTCCGGCTCCACCGGCGCCCCCAAGGCCGCCGTCTGCAGCCAGGGGCGGCTCGCCGCCGCCGGAGCCTCCCTGGCCGGACACTTCGGCGTACGCCACGACGACACCCACTACATCTGCATGCCCATGTTCCACGGCAACGCTGTGATCGCCGACTGGGCACCCGCCCTCGCCGCAGGCGCCGGGGTCGCGCTCCGCGCCCGGTTCTCCGCCTCCCGCTTCCTCCCCGACGTACGCCGCTTCGGCGCCACCTACTTCACCTACGTGGGACGGGCCGTCCAGTACCTCCTCGCCACCCCCGAGACCCCCCACGACCGCGACCACCACCTCCGCCTCGGCTTCGGCACGGAGGCGGGCGCCGTGGACGCGGCCCGCTTCCAGGCCCGGTTCGGCGCGCGACTCGTCGAGGGGTACGGCTCCTCCGAAGGCGGGGCCGCCATCCAGCGGACCCCCGACACCCCCACCGGGGCCATCGGCCGGGCCGCACCCGGCGACGACCTGGCGGTGGTCGACCCCGACACCCGCCGCACCTGCCCGCCGGCCCGCTTCTCGCCCACCGGCGTCCTCCTCAACGCCGACGACGCCATCGGCGAACTCGTCAACCGCGGCCGCAGCCCCTTCGAGGGCTACTGGCGCAACCCCGAGGCCGACGCCGCCCGGCTGCGCCACGGCTGGTACTGGACCGGCGACCTCTTCTACCGGGACACCGAGGGCTTCCTCTACTTCGCCGGCCGCACCGACGACCGGCTGCGGGTCGACAGCGAGAACCTGGCCGCCGCCACGATCGAGAACATCCTGGCCCGCTGGGACCGCGCCGCGGGCGTCGCCGTCTACGCGATACCCGACCCCGTCTCAGGCGACCAGGTCATGGCCGCCCTCGCCCTCCGCCCCGGCGCCGCCTTCGACCCCGCGGCCTTCGCCGCGTTCCTGGCCGACCAGAGCGACCTCGGCACGAAGATGCCCCCGCGCTACGTACGGGTCGTCCCCGAGCTCCCCCTCACCGCCACCAACAAGATCCACCGCGTGGCCCTCCGCCGCACCGCCCTCGCCTGCGCCGAACCCGTCTGGTGGCGCCCCACACCCACCGCCCCGTACGAGCCACTGACCTCGGCCGCACGCGAGACCCTCCGCCGGCAGTACGAGCAGCAGCACCGCCCCTTCCCCGGCGACCAGGGCGCGCACGGCCACCCGAAGGGGTAGTGCCTGCCCCACCCCCGACCCACCGCCCACACCCATGGCCCCGCCCCCGCATCCGCGCCTAGCGTGATCGCCATGGACCCCCGTACCCCCTGGCAGGCCCTGGCCCGGCCCCGTTTCCTCCGCACCGCCTGGGCGAGCCGGGCCGTCGGCTACCTCGCGACCGGTGCGGTCACGGGCGCGGTCGTGCTGCTCGTCCTCCTCGTACTGGCCGGGTTCTCGGCCGTGCTCGTCGGCCTGCCCCTGCTGCTCCTCGCCGGGGTCGCACTCGGCGGGCTCGAACGGAGACGGCTCCGCCTCGTCGACCGCGACCCGATCACCGACCCGCACCGCGTGCCCGACACCCCCGGCCTCTCCGCCTGGCTCCGGTTGCGGGTGCGGGAACAGGCCACCTGGCGGGAGCTCGCGTACGCCGTCCTGCACGCCACCGTGCTGTGGCCGCTCGACCTGCTCGTGCTCGCCGTGGCCCTCGGCCTGCCCGCCGCCCTGATCAGCGCGCCGGTCCAGCTCGCCATCGACGGCCAGGAGGCGAAGGTGGTCAAGTCGTACCTGGTCACCTCCTACCCGCAGGCCCTCGCCGCCGCCCTCCTCGGCCTGGTCCTGCTGCCGCTCCTGCTCTACCCGCTCACGGCCCTCGCGGGCGCCCGCGCCGCCGTCGCCCGGGCCCTGCTCGCCCCGCGCGAGGCCGAACTGCGGGACCGGATCGGCGAGGTCACCGCCTCCCGGGCGCGGCTCGCCGCCGCCTTCGAGGCCGAGCGGCGCCGGATCGAGCGCGACCTGCACGACGGCGCCCAACAGCGCCTCGTCGCCCTCACCCTGACCCTCGGCCTCGCCCGCTACGGCGCCCCGCCGGGCCCGCTCGCCGACCAGCTGGCCAAGGCCCACGAGGAGGCGGGGCAGGTGCTCACCGAACTCCGCGAGCTGATCCACGGCATCCACCCCCAGGTCCTCGCCGACTACGGCCTCGCCGCCGCCCTGACCGACGCCGCCGACCGCGCCACCACCCCCGTGGACACCGACACCGGCGCCGGCCACCGCACCGACATCGCCACCGACATCCGCACCTACGCCGACGCCGACACCGCCCTGCCCCGCCTGCCCGTCCCCGTGGAAAGCGCCGGCTACTTCGTCGTCCGCGAGGCGCTCGCCAACATCGACCGGCACAGCGGTGCCGCCCGCGCCCGGATCACCGCGCGCCACACCGACGGAGCGCTCCACCTCCGGGTCGAGGACGACGGCCGCGGCGGCGCCGATCCCGCCCGGGGGAGCGGGCTGACCGGTCTCGCGGACCGGCTCGCCGTCCTCGGTGGCACACTTTCGATCACCAGCCCGCCGGGCGGGCCGACCGTTCTACGAGTGGAGATCCCGTGCCGACCGCTGCCGCAGCCCTCCGCGTCGTCCTCGCCGAGGACAGCGTCCTCCTCCGCGAGGGCCTGATCGGGCTCCTGGCGCGTTTCGGCCACGAGGTGGTCGCGGCGGTGGGCGACGCCGAGGCACTGCCCGCAGCCGTCGCCGCGCACGAACCGGACATCGTGGTCACCGACGTCCGCATGCCGCCCGGCTTCCAGGACGAGGGGCTGCGCGCCGCGGTCGCGCTGCGGGCGGAGCGCCCGGCGCTGCCGGTGCTCGTGCTCAGCCAGTACGTGCAGCGCTCGTACGCCGCCGATCTCCTGGACGCCGGCGACGGCACCGGCGTCGGCTACCTGCTCAAGGACCGGGTCGGCCAGGTGGAGGAGTTCCTGGACGCGCTCACCCGGGTCGCCGCGGGCGGCACGGTGGTCGACCCGGAGGTGGTGCGGCAGCTGCTGCGCCGGCACCGTGACCCGCTGGCGGCGCTGACCCCGCGCGAGCGGGAGGTGCTCGGCCTGGTCGCCGAGGGGCACTCGAACGGGGCGATCGCCCGCAGGCTGGTCGTCACGGAGGCGGCCATCGGCAAGCACATCGGCAACATCCTGGCGAAGCTGGACCTGCCGCCGGCCGACGACACCCACCGCCGGGTCCTCGCGGTCCTCACCTACCTGCGGGCATGACCGAGCAGGAGGAGTCGGGACAAGCAGAAGGCCCCCCGCTTCCGCGAGGGGTCTTCCTGTCTGTGCGCCGCCAGGGACTCGAACCCCGGACCCGCTGATTAAGAGTCAGCTGCTCTAACCAACTGAGCTAGCGGCGCCTGCTGACAGAGAAAATACTACCTGGTCCCGAGGAGTGCTCATGACCACCCCCGGGACCCCCGGTGTTCACCGGGCAGCCGTACGGCCGGACTGCCGGTCCGTCCTCAGATCGCCAGCGAGAGCACCACGGGTGCGGCCCGCCGGTTCAGCGTGTCGGCCGCCGAGCGCAGTCGGTGCGCGTGCTCGATCGGCAACGACAGGGCCAGGCAGCCCACGGCCGAGCCCGCCGTCAGCGGGACCGCGGCACAGACCGTGCCCACCGCGTACTCCTGGAGGTCGAGCACCGGGACGGTCGGCGGCTGGCTGTCCAGCTTGGAGAACAGCACCTTCTCGTTGGTGATCGTCCGGGAGGTCAGCCGGGCGATCTTGTGACGGGAGAGGTGGTCGCGCCGCCCGTTCTGGTCGAGCTGGGTGAGCAGGCACTTGCCGACCGCGCTGGCGTGCGCGGCCGAGCGGAAGTCCACCCATTCGTTGACCTTCGGGGTGCGCGGGCCGTCGGCGAACTGGGTGATCTTCACCTCGCCGTCGATGTAGCGGCTGATGTAGACGGCGGCACCGACCGAGTCGCGCAGTTCGGTCAGCGTCTCCTGGAGCTTGCGCTCCAGGGCTTCCCGGCGGGTCGTGCCGGAACCCAGGAGCACCAGGGAGTCGCCGATCATGTAGGCGCCGTCGGAGACCTGCTCCACGTATCCCTCGCGCCTGAGCATCAGGAGCATGGACGACAGATGGGCGACGGGCAGTCCGGTCTCCCGTGCGATCTGCACGTCCGTCACGCCGCCACCGTGCCGTGAGACCGTCTCAAGCACGCGCAGGGCGTATTGCACCGAGTGGAACGGTGCGGTGGGCTCGGGCTTCAGCGCCACGGTTTCCCCCTACCAGGTTGTGACCGCAAGCTTCCGTACCACGATAGCCGCCAAGGGCCCGCTACGGGGCGGCTGTTGGCGAGATTGATTCGGTGCTTCAGTGCCATACGCTGGGGCGCGCCACTCTGGCATATGCCACGGTCACAGCCCTGCGAGAGAGGCTGAGGTCAGGGCCCTGCGACCCGCCGTCCGCACGACCGTTCGGACCATTCCGGACGTGAAGATTTTTCCTGAGCACCCCCTCCGGGGGCGGGGCGGAGGAATAAGCGGAGACCGCCTCCTGTTAGTTCACCCGTACTGATGTCCCTGCGCAGGAAGGCCGGCCACGGTGAGCGACGCGATTCGAGGAGAGGCGACTCGAGGAGACGCGATTCGGGGAGAGGTGCGCGGGACCGCGCCCGTACCCCTGTCCGTACTGGATCTCGTGACGGTCGGCAGCGGGCGCACCGCGAGCCAGGCGCTGGCCACCAGCGTCGAGATCAGCCGGCTCGCCGAGCGGCGCGGCTACCACCGCCACTGGGTGGCCGAGCACCACTCCATGCCCGGTGTCGCCTCCTCCTCGCCCGCCGTGATCCTGGCCCACCTGGCGGCCCACACGCGCCGCGTCCGGCTCGGCTCGGGCGGCGTGATGCTGCCCAACCACGCCCCGCTGGTGATCGCCGAGCAGTTCGGCACCCTGGAGGCGCTCGCCCCGGGCCGGGTGGACCTCGGTCTCGGCCGCGCTCCCGGCACGGACGGGGCCACCGCCGCCGCCCTGCGCCGTACGGACACGCTGAACGAAGGCGCGGACGACTTCCCCCAGCAGCTCGCCGAGCTGACCCGCTTCCTGGACGACGACTTCCCGGACGGGCACCCCTACGCCCGGATCCGCGCCGTGCCGGGGCCGGTGCAGGGGCCGAAGGGGCGGCCGCCGATCTGGCTGCTCGGCTCCTCCGGCTTCAGCGCGCGCCTCGCCGGCATGCTCGGGCTGCCCTTCGCCTTCGCCCACCACTTCTCCGCGCACAACACGATCCCGGCGCTCGACCTCTACCGGGAGTCCTTCCGGCCGTCGGCGGTGCTCGACGCGCCGTACGCGCTGATCGGGGTCGCCGCGCTCGCCGCCGACGACCCGGAGGAGGCCCGCCGCCAGGTGCTGACCGGCGCGCTGTCGATGCTGCGGCTGCGCACCGGCCGGCCCGGCCTCATCCCGACGCCCGAAGAGGCGGAGGCGTACGCCTTCAGCCCGGCGGAGCGGGAGTTCGTCGAGAGCCGGCTGGCGGACATCGTGTACGGCTCCGCCGACGAGGTGCGCGCGGGCCTGGACGGGCTGCAGAAGCGGACCGGCGCCGACGAGCTGATGATCACGGCCAACGCGCACGGTGGCGACGTCCGGGTGCGCAGCTACGAGCTGATCGCCGACGCCTACGGACTGCCGGAGCTGCCCGCGGACCCCGCCTGAACCGGAAATCCGCGGGGCGTTGGTTCACCTTCGAACCGGGCGCCTCGCGCTCCCTAAGTGAACCTTAAACCGCTCGTCACCTGTGGTGGCGAGCGGTTCCGTTTTCTGCTGCACGGCTCTGACAAGGGCTTTCCCGCACCAATTGGTCTAGTCCTCAATCTGGTTCAGACCATTGACGTGCCGTTGGCACTCCGGTTATCACTTCTCCAACTCCTGTACGGCACATCCCCAGTTCTTCCCCCACGGAGGCCGCACGTGCACCCCCGCAGACCAGTGATCGCCGCAGTTCTCAGCTCCGCCCTCGCCGCAGGCGCGCTCGCCGCGACCGTCGGCCTCGGCTCCGCGCAGGCAGCCGACACCGCCGCCGCGGCCTCCACCGGAGGCGTGAAGATCGCCTACTACGACCAGTGGAGCGTGTACGGGAACGCCTTCTACCCCAAGCACCTCGACGAGCGGGGCATCGCGGCCAAACTGGACATCATCAACTACTCGTTCGGGAACATCCACCCGACCGACCTCACCTGTTTCGAGGCCAACAAGGCGGCCGGCGACGACGCCAACCCCAACGCCGGTGACGGCGCGGGCGACTCGTACGCCGACTACCAGAAGTCCTTCTCGGCCGCGGACAGCGTCGACGGCGTGGCCGACAAGTGGGACCAGCCGATCGTGGGCGTCTTCAACCAGTTCAAGGAACTGAAGGCGAAGCACCCCAACCTGAAGATCAACATCTCGCTCGGCGGCTGGACCTACTCCAAGTTCTTCTCGGACGCGGCCAAGACGGACGCCAGCCGCAAGAAGCTCGTCGCCTCCTGCATCAAGCAGTACATCCAGGGCGACCTGCCGGTCGAGGGCGGCTACGGCGGCGCCGGCACCGCCGCGGGCATCTTCGACGGCATCGACATCGACTGGGAGTACCCCGGCTCGCCCGACGGCCACCTCGGCAACCACTACGCCGCCGAGGACAAGCAGAACTTCACCCTCCTGCTCGCCGAGTTCCGCAAGCAGCTCGACGAGTACGGCGCCGCGCACGGCGGCAAGAAGTACCTGCTGACCGCCGCCCTTCCGGCCGGCCAGGACAAGATCAAGAACATCGAGACGGACAAGATCGGCGCGTACCTCGACTACGCGAACATCATGACCTACGACATGCACGGCGCCTGGGACGGCGACGGGCCGACGTACCACCAGTCCCCGCTCTACTCCGGCACCAACGACCCGACCGACGTCATCAAGCCGGGCACCGAGAAGTACTCGATCGACAACGCCATCGACTCCTGGATCGACGGCAAGCCCGCCTACGGCATCACCGGCGGCTTCCCGGCGAACAAGCTGACCCTCGGCTACGAGTTCTACTACCGCGGCTGGAAGGGCGTCCCCGCCGGCACCGCCAACGGCCTCGCCCAGCCCGCCACCGGCGCCTCCGGCGCCCGTCCGCTCAGCCAGCAGCCCGGCATCGCCCACTACAAGGAGCTCGGCGGCATCGTCGACAACGCGGCGACCACCTTCTGGGACGACCAGGCCAAGTCCGCGTACTTCTACAAGGACGGCGAGTTCTTCACCGGCCTCGACCAGCGCACCATCCAGGCCCGCGCCGACTACGCCCATCAGCGCGGTCTCGCCGGCGCGATGATGTACTCGCTGCTCGGCCTGGACGCCAACGCCACGCTCTTCAACCAGATCGTGACCGCGGTCGGCTCGTCCCCGACGTCCCCGACGACCCCGCCCACCACCCCGCCGACGACGCCTCCGACCACCCCGCCGACCACCCCGCCCACGACCCCGCCGACGACGCCGCCCACGGGCTGCACGGCCCCGGCGTACGTGGCCGGCACGGTCTACACCGGTGGCCAGCTCGTCTCCCACAAGGGCCACACCTGGAAGGCCCAGTGGTGGACCCAGAACGAGGAGCCGGGCACAACCGGCGAGTGGGGCGTCTGGAAGGACCAGGGCGCCTGCTGACCCCGAGGTGAGCGCGCTCGAACCCCGACGTGAGCGCGATCCCCGCGTGACCTCCACCCCATGAACCGCTGCCCCCGCCCGGAATGTCCCTCCGGCCGGGGGCAGTTCCATGCCCGCTCGTGCGGCCCGGCCCGTGCCGGCCCGGCTCGTGCGGCCCGGCCCGTGCCGACCCGGCCCGTGCCGACCCCGGGCCGCGTCACACGTGCAGCGGTGCGACCCCGATCAGCTCCGCGATGCGCTCCGGGGCCACCGCCCGCGAGTAGAGCCAGCCCTGCCCGGTGTCGCAGCCGATCCGGCGCAGCCGGGTGGCCTGGCCCGCGGTCTCCACGCACTCGGCGGTGACCGTCAGCCCGAGCCGGTGGGCGAGCTGCACCAGCGCCTCGACGATCAGCTCGTCCGCCGGGTTGGCGTGCGCCTCGTCCTGGAAGCCGCGCACGAACGATCCGTCCAGCTTCAGGACCGAGACGGGCAGCCGGCTCAGGTAGGCGAGGTTCGAGTAGCCGGTGCCGAAGTCGTCGATGGCGATCCCCACGCCCATGTCGCTGAGCGCCTGCAGCGCCTGGAGCGGCCGGCCGGCGGAGCCCATCACCGCGGACTCGGTCAGCTCGAGCTGGAGCAGGTGGGGTGCGAGCCCGGTCTCGGCGAGGATGCCGGCGACGTCGGCGACCAGGTCGGAGTCCCAGACCTGACGCACCGCCACGTTGACGCTGACGAAGATCGGCCGGTCGCTCGGGTGGTCCTTCTGCCACTGCCGGGCCTGGCGGCAGGCGGTGTGCAGCACCCAGCGGCCGAGCTCGACGATCGAGCCGTCCTCTTCCGCAATTCCGATGAACCGATTCGGCGCGAGCGAGCCGAACTGCGGGTGGTTCCAGCGCACCAGCGCCTCGACCCCGCGCACCGCCCCGTCGGCGAGGTCCACCAGCGGCTGGTACTCCAGGGCGAACTCGCCGCGCTCCACGGCCGGCCGCAGAGTGGAGGAGAGCGCCTGCCGGGTCATCCGGTGGGCGTTGCGCTCGGGGTCGAAGAGCGTCCAGCGGGCCTTGCCGTCGGCCTTCGCCCAGTACAGCGTGGTGTCGGCGGCCTGCATCAGGCAGGTCGCGGAGGAGCCGCGGGCGGTGCGCTCGACCACCCCGATGGAGGCGGAGACCGAGAGCCGTTGTCCGGCCAGGTCGAAGGGCTGCTGGAGCGCGGTGAGGACGGCCTGCGCGAGATCGGCCAGCTGCTCGGTGCCGGTCGAGTCCTCGACCAGGATCGCGAACTCGTCGCCGCCGAGCCGGGCGACGAGATGGCCCCCGCTGCGCGTGTAGCCGTAACTGTCGGCGCACTCGGTGAGCCGGGCCGCGACGGCGGCGAGGAGACGGTCGCCGACCCGGTGGCCGAGCGTGTCGTTGACCGCCTTGAAGCCGTCGAGGTCGAGGTAGCAGATGCCGATCCGCCCTGTTCCGCCATGCCCATACGACCGGTACGACTCGTACGACCGGTCCTGGGGCTCGTCGTCCGGGGCGTCCAGGGCGGCGCTCTCCAGGGCGGCGGTGAGGCGCTCGAAGAACAGGGTGCGGTTGGGCAGCCGGGTGACCGGGTCGTGCATCTGGAGGTGGCGCAGGCGTGCCTGGAGTTCACGCCGGTCGCTGATGTCGGCGACCGAGAGCAGCACGCGCGGACCGTCGGGCACGGGGGCGACGGTCACCTCGGCCCACAGGGAGCGCCCGTCGGGGTGCTTGAGCCGGCGGGTGCAGCGGAAGCGGGAACGCCGGCCGCGCAGCACCTCGCTGTAGGCGTGCCAGGTGCGACCGTCCGAGGCGAGGTCGACGAGGTCGGCGGCTGCCTGGTCGCGCAGGGCGGCGGCCTCGGTGCCGAGCAGGGTGCCGAGCGCGTCGTTGGCGGCGACGACGACACCGTCCTGGTCGACGAGGGCCATCGCGAGCCGGGAGACGCGGAAGGCGGCGCGGTAGTCCCGGAGTTCGGGATCGGATACGGATGCGTGACGCTCTGTGAGCACCGGCTCCGCCGACGGAGGCACCGGTTCTTCGGGGGTTCCGCTCACCGCTCGCTCCCGTAGTGCGTTCGGGCCGTACAGATGTGGTCGGAATGCTCGGCCAAGGAAAGTGCGCCGATCATAGAGGCTGGCCCGGGGGGCGTTCCAGCTCCTGGGCCCGCCATGGGGCCCGTGGGTGCTGTGAGGCCGCCCACCCGGCACCCCGCCCGATCGTTTCTGCGCGGGTCTGACACGGGTCGTCGGCACCCTGACCGAATGTGACTTTCCGTGAGCTGCTGCGCGTCCGTGTCGCGTCGACCCGGCGGGTCGCGCTCACCCGACCGGGGCAGCGGAAAGGTGCGAAACACCGCAAACCATCACAAGGTGGGTGAGGTGTCCCGCATTCCGGAGCCGGAGGTCCACGTGAGGGGTCAGCAGCCACCCGGGGGAGTGCCACGCTCCCGCCTGCGCGCCGGTGCGGCCGCCTTCACCTCCCTCGCGGCGCTCGCCGCGACCGGGCTCGTGGCCGGCCCCGCCGTCGCCGCGGCCTCGGCGGGCCCGTGCGCCCTGCCCCGTACCGCCGCGCACCACTCGCTCGGCCTCGACAGCTGGAACGGGGCCTATCCCAAGCCCGACCGCGCCCTCGACGCGGTCATGATCTTCCTGTCCTTCCCGGACTCCGCGCCGCTGACCACGACCGCGGAGCTGACCGCCGACCACTTCCCCGGCACGTCGGAGTTCTTCGCGCGCGCCTCCTACGGCCGGTTCGCCTTGCGCCCCCATGTCCAGACCGGCTGGACCCGGATGCCGCGGGGCTCCGCCGAGTACGGCATACGGCGTGACTGGAGCGCCGAGAACCGCGCGGCCTATCTGCGCGACGCCGTCCGGGCGGCCGACGACTCCGTCGACTTCTCCCGCTACGACGTCGTCTACCTGGTCGCCGATCCCGACGCTCCCGGCGTGGACTCCGATGCCACCAAGGTGGTCAACCTGGAGCGCCCGCTGGAGGCCGACGGTACGGAGATCAAGCGGGTCGTCACCGTCTTCGAGCGCCACCCGCCCGACCGCAACGTCCTCGCGCACGAGACCGGACACGTCTTCGACCTGCCCGACCTCTACCACCGGCCCGTGGACGGCAAGGGCGACTGGGACACCCATGTGGGTGACTGGGACGTCATGGGCAGCCAGTTCGGCCTCGCCCCCGACCTCTTCGCCTGGCACAAGTGGAAGCTGGGCTGGCTCGACCGCGCCCAGATCGCCTGCGTACGGGGCCCCGGCACCCGCGTGGTCAGCCTGGAGCCGGTCGCCGCCGCCCCGGTCCCCGGCGGCACCCTCGGCACCCGGCTCGCGGTCGTCCGTACCGGCGAGGACAGCGTGCTGGCGATCGAGGCCCGCGCGGCCACCGGCAACGACCGCGACACGTGCACCGAGGGCGTGCTCCTCTACCGGGTGCGCAACGAGGCGGCGTCCGGCGAGGGCCCGGTGGAGGTCGTGGACACCCATCCGCACACCGAGGCGTGCTGGGACCGTTCGGTCTACCCGCCGCTCGCGGACGCCCCGCTGACGGTCGGGGAGTCCTTCACGGTGCCGGACACGGGTGTACGGGTGGAGGTGGCCGACCGGACGAAGGCCGGCATGTGGACGGTTCGCGTCACGGGCCCGGCGGCGACGCGCGTGCGCTGACCCACGGCGTCACCACGCCCCGGCACACGAAGAAGCCCCCCGCTTCCGCGAGGGGCTTCTTCCGTCTGTGCGCCGCCAGGGACTCGAACCCCGGACCCGCTGATTAAGAGTCAGCTGCTCTAACCAACTGAGCTAGCGGCGCCTGCTGACGTCGTAGACATTAGCATCCTGGTCCGCGGGAGGAAAAATCGATACCCGCACGTCGGCGCCGGAGGCCGCCCGTACGGCCCGCACGCAGGCCCACAGCAGCACCTCGGGACCGGGCAGCCACGGGCTGCGGGTGTCGGGGGCGACGAGCCAGCGGGGGCCCGCGGAATCGTGCTGGGTGAGCGGCGGGATCGTCACGGCGTCCCCGGTGCCGTGGCAGAGCGGGCGCGGCACGGCGGTGCCCCACTCCTCCCAGTCCAGCAGCGACGGTAAGCGCTGGGCGGTGCCCGGGGCGGCGAAGAGCAGCATCCGGCCGCGGTGCGTGGCCACCGGCCCGGAGCCGGCGCCCTCGGCCCACAGCCGGTCGAGCATCCGGCGCCCGAAGATCGGTTCCACGTTCACCACGTCGAAGACGGAGCCGCAGGGCAGCACGGCCGGAGCGGAGGGCCGCTCCTCCCACTGCGCGAGCGTGTCGTACGGATCGGCCGCGGCGGAGGCGAGCCAGGCGGCCCCGTCCTCGGTGACCTGTGCGGCCTGGTGCCGCCCCTCGTCCAGATCCCGCAGCACACGGAGGATGTCGTGCGGGGTGGTCGTCTCGTCGCGCAGCCATGTGGTCATACGAGAAGATCTACCGGGTGTGACCGTTCCGTTTCAGCGGGTTGCCGAAAACCCGGACAGGGTGGGGTCCGGGGGAGTATCTTGCGCCTCGGCATATGCCAGGGCGCTGGGCGGCGGGGGTAGACCCGCGGCTCACTCCTCGCGGTCGCGGCCGCCCGTCCTGATCAGGTCGCGGCCGAACTCGATCATCTTGCGGGCGTAGTCCTCGGTCCACTCCGCCCGCTCCGCGACGTCCGCCGGCGTCAGCCGGTCGAACCGGCGCGGGTCGGAGAGCTGGGCCGCCGCGATCGCCTGGAACTCGATCGCCCGGTCCGTCGCCGCCCGGAACGCCAGCGTCAGCTCCGTCGCCCGCGACAGCAGCTCCCGCGGATCCTCGATCGACTCCAGGTCGAAGAAGTGCTCCGGGTCGGCGGTCGCCTCGGCAGGCTCGAAGATCAGCGGGGCCGGCCTGACCCGCCGCTGTCCGCTTCGCTCCGCGGATTCCGCCATCGTCCTTCTCCTCCTCGCACACACGCGGCCCGGACTCCCGGGCCGTCTTCCATTCTCCCGCGCCTGGCAAGAGCGCCCCAAGGCCACGGCTTCAAGGCGCCGCCTCTCGCCGCCCCGCCTCTCGCCGCCCCGCCTCTCGCCGCCCCGCCTCTCGCCGCCCCGCCTCTCGCCGCCCCGCCTCTCACCGCCTCGCCCTCACCGCCTCGCCCCTCACGGCGCCCAGTCCACCCGGTGCTCCGCCAGGTGCGACAGGACCGCGTGGTTCGCCTCCCAGCCGTCCGGGAACTTCACCGTCACGCCCAGCTGGACCGGCTCCGTCGAGGGGTGCTCGTCCAGGAGGTCGGCCACGCCCGCGCGGCAGACGACGATGCAGGCGTGGCGGTGCCGGGAGGCCAGCACGCACAGGCGGCCGGTCTCCAGGTGGAAGGCGGTCGCGTCCGGGCGGCCGGACAGCGGGTGCAGGACGACCGTCACGTCGTACTCCCGGCCCTGGAGGCGGTTCGCCGTGTCCACCGTCACGCCCGGCGCGCCGAGGTCCGCGAGCGCCGCGCGGACCGCCGCCGCCTGGTCCCGGTGGGCCGTGCCGACCGCGATCCGGTCCGCGGTGAGCGGCACGGGGTCGGGTGACGCCTCCGAGACCGCGGCGCCGCCCCGGTCCAGGAGCCGGCGCACGACGAGGGCGACCGCGTGGACCGCCTCCGGGTCGGTGCGCGGGGTGCGCCGGGCCGGCAGTTCGAGGAGCCCCCAGCCGGACTCCGCCGCCTCGTCGAGGACCCGGTCCGGGCCGGAGCCGTCCGAGGGCACGCCGAAGGAGAGCCGCCGGTCCCCGTGGTCCGTGCCGCTGCGGAAGGGCGTGTACGGGTAGAAGGCGTCGGACACGAGCGGGGCGGCCGACGCCGGAAGGCGCCAGGACACCGGGAGGCGGTGCTGCGGCAGTTCCGGGTTGTGGGCGAGGAGCGTCGACACCGCGCTCGCCGACGGGTCGTACGACAGACCCGCCCACTGCTCCGCTCCCACCACCGAGAACGGGTCGAGCTGCCCCGGGTCGCCCACGAACAGCGCCCGCTCGAACAGGCCCGCCACCCCGAGCAGCGCGTCCGAGCGCATCTGGTACGCCTCGTCCACGATCGCGTGCGCCCATGGCTCGACGTTCTGCACATGCGCCCACTTCGCGGCGGTCGAGACGACCACGGGCAGCCCCGCGAGCTCGCCGGCCTTCGCCGACTTCCGTACGTGTTCGAGGTCGTCGAGCGCCTTGTCGTACGGGTCGCTGTCGTTCGAGTGCAGCCGGCCCACCGCCAGCTCGGGCTCCTTCGCCGCGAGCCGCAGCACGAGGTCGTCCACCTGCGCGTTGGTCTGCGCGACGACCATCAACGGCCGCCCGGCCGCGGCCAGTTCGAGAGCGGCCCGCACGACGAGGGTCGACTTGCCGGCGCCCGGCGGGGAGTCCACGACCACGCCACGGGCCGTGCCGTGCAGGGTGCTCTCCAGGATGGCGGCCGTCGCCCGCGCGGCCTCCGCGGAAGGGTCGAAGGTCACGGAACCGCGGCTCACAGCACGTCCTCCGGTGTCACGGCATCGGGCAGCTCGACGACGTCCGTCCGCGGGGGACCGCCGTGCGTCCAGGGCGTCTCCTCCGGGTCCGGCAGCTTCGCGCCCACCCGCTGGTCGTGCTCGAAGAGCGTCCAGGCGATCCGCTCGCCCTTCTCCGGCACCGAGCCCTCCGCGGGCTCCTTCGACCGGCCCATCCTGTCCATGACCCGCAGCACCAGCGCCCCGTCCTCCTCGTACCGGACGAACTCGGCCGTCTGCGGCTTGCCCTCCAGCGAGCGGTACACCTTCACGCCCGCGCCGAGGTGCGGCCGGTCCTCGGTGCGGACGGTGAGCAGCGGGCGCGGCGCCGGGCGCTTCGCCTCCGACCAGGCCATCGTCACCTCCACCACCTCCGCGACGAAGGCCTCGCCCGCGAGCCGCCGCCCCGCCAGGACCAGTGGGTCGTCCAGGGCCTCCTGCGCCTCCAGCTGGCCCTGCGCCTGCTCGCGTGCGGCCAGCTTCCGGGCCGCGGTCACGGCGTCGTCCCGGCGCGGCTGCGGTGGCTCGCCCGCGGCGATCCGGTCCCGCTGGCCGGTGAACGACCAGCGGTCCCGGGTCCAGCGGTCGGCGACCCGCGCCCCCTGGGGAAGCTCCCGCAGCAGGTCGAGGGCCCGCCACACCGCGTCCCAGGTCGGCTTCAGCTGGGCGGCGAGCAGCCGGCGGAGCTCCCGCTCGGCGCCGTGCAGTGCGGTGAGCCCGTCCTCGGCCGCCCCGCCGTCCTCGGCGGCTCCCAGCGCCTGCCGGGCCCGGTCGTAGCGCTCGATCGCGGGCGCGAGCACCCGGTTGTCGAAGGCCGGATCGGTCGCCGGACCGGCCGGCGGGCACAGCAACAGGCCCTGCGCGTCCCGCCCGAGCTCCGCCCGCAGCGCCGCCTCCGCGCCCGAGGCGCCCTCCTCGGCGTCGATCCAGGCGAGCAGCGCTCCCAGGTGCTGGTCCTCCAGGGACGACTGGCCCGTCGCCCAGTGCCGGTTCAGCAGATCCGTCGCGGCGACGAGCAGCGAGGAGCCCGGCACCCGGGCCCGCTCGCCGAAGTGGGTCAGCCAGCGGCCGAGCAGCGGCACCCGCGGCGGCGCCGGGAACGGTGTCTCCGGATCCTGCTCGGCCGTCCGCCTGAACCGCGTGGAGCGCCCGAGCAGGCGTACGTACTCGATGCCCGCGCGGCTCGGCACCACCAACTGCGGCGCGTCCGTGCACAGCTCGACCTCGACCCTGACCTTCTTCCCGGTCTCGGGGTCGGTCTCGTTGCGCTCGGCCGCCTCCACGAGCTCCGCGAAGGAGTCGACGTACGGCAGGACCGCGTCGGCCAGCTCGGCGAGGAACGCGAACCGCAGGTCACGGTCGCGCGGCTGCGGTACGACGAGCAGCCGCGGCTCCTCGGGGTCGGTGCCGACCAGCGCGCCGAGCGGCGCACCGGCCTCGCCCGCGGTCGTCAACGGTACGAAGACCAGCGGCCGTTCCGACAGGTGCCGGTGGCGGACCGTGGCCAGGGGCTGTGCCCGGCCCGACTCGACGGCCTCCATCCGGGCGAGCGTGGAGATCAGCGACATCCCGCGGCCTCCAGCGCCTCGCCGCGCAGCGCCTGCGCCCGGCGCAGCGCGTCGACCGCGGGGTCGTCAGGATCGCCCTCCTCGCCGCGCGCCGCCGCCAGGACCGCGCCGATCGTGGTCAGGCCGCCGAGCTCGCCCCGTACCGAACGGCCAAGCGACTCCACCACATCCGCCGCCCGCGCCCGCTCACGGCAGTGGAAGGCCAGCTCGCACGCGGCCAGGCACTCCGGCGCGTACGCGTGCGGCACCGACTCCACCGCGGCCGCCAGCTGCTCGGCCGAGCACCCGACCACGTCGAAGGTCGTGCCCTCGGGCAGCGCCTCCGCGATCTCCTCGATCCGGGTGAGGCGGGTCAGCTGCCGCCGGGTCACCGACAGCTGCTTGCGCACGTCCACCGCCGAAGCGGTCGGCAGGTTGGAGAAGTCCCTCGGGCAGACGAGCAGCACCGAGTGCGCCACCCGCGCGCCGTCCGTGACGGCCGCGACCCGCTCGAGAGCCAGCACGTACACCGCCGCCTGGCGGGCGGCCGCGCCGACCTTCGCCGCGTCGGCGGCCCCGTCGACCATGGGGAAGGACTTGATCTCCACCACGGTCCACCGCCCGTCGGGGTGGACCACGACCGCGTCCGGCTCCAGATAGACGGGGGAGCCCGCCACCTCAAGGGCCAGCATCGGGTGGTCGAGCAGCGCCCAGCGGCCTGCCGCCGTCGCCTCCCGCAGCGCGAGTGCCGTCCGGGCCGCGCGGCCCTCGGGCCCGGCCGCCGCGAGCTCCGGCAGGTCCACGGCCGTCGGCTCCTCGATCCCGAGCAGCCCGAGCAGCTCACGGCCGCCGTCCGCCTTCACCTTCGCCTCGAAGGCGTTGCCCCGCGCGATCGCGAACTGCGACTGGCCGAAGCCCGAGGGCGCGCCCAGCTTCGCGGCCAGCGCGGTCTTGTCGACCCCGGCGCCGTCGAGGATCGCCCGCCGCCGGCAGCCCGGGTTCGCGGCCAGGGCGGCCAGCGCCCGCGCGTCCAGCGGACGCGGCACGGAGGCCGGTCCGCGCAGCTCAGCGAGCTGATGCCGGAGTGTCGTCTGCGGCGGTCGGCGCGGACCGCTGTCCAGGGATGCGCTCACCCGCGGAAGTCTCCCATCCGCCGCTGACAACCGGGGAGCTTCGCGGGGATTCGCCCCCGATGGTCCGACCCGTGACCCGGTCCGCCAGGCGCAGCGCGTACGGCGCGAGCAGCAGACCGGCCCCCATCACGGCCGCCCCGGCGACCGCGTCGAGGAAGTAGTGGTTGGCCGTGCCCATCACCACGAGCACGGTCAGCAGCGGGTACGCGACACCCAGGGCCTTGAACAGCGGCGTCCGCCCGTACCGCCACAGCATCACCCCGCACCACAGCGCCCATCCGACATGGAGGCTGGGCATCGCTGCGTACTGGTTGGTGAGCCCGCCCATCCCGCGCGGCGCGCTCGCCTCCCCGCCCCACCAGCCGTACGCGCTGAACCGGGCCATCGTGTCGACGAAGCCGTGGCTCGCGTCGAGCAGCCGGGGCGGGCAGGTCGGCAGCAGGGTGAAGCCGACGAGCCCGAGGAGCGTGGAGACCATCAGCCAGGTGCGGGCGGCCCGGTAGTGCGCGGGCCGGCGGCGGAACAGCCAGACCAGGACGGCCGGCGTGACCAGGTAGTGCAGGGAGGCGTACGCGAAGTCGGCGGGGACGCCGAGCGCGGGTGTCGACGTGAACAGCCGGTTGAGCGGGTGCTCGGCGTCGATCGCCAGGGCCTGCTCGATCCGCAGGATGGCGAGCCCGTGGTCGACCGCGGCGCTCACGTCCCCGCGCGCGAGCAGCCGCCCGCAGGAGTACGCCGCGTACACCACGGCGATCAGTATCAGCTCCGCCCACCAGCGTGGCCTGCGCATCCGTGGTCCCCCCAGTTGTCTCCGACCTCGTGAGGACGCCCGCAGCCGGTGGGAGGTTGCCCGGGGGTCACCCGGAATTCAGGTGGGCGATGATGGGAGGGCACCCCAGGTGTTGCCCCGACCTGTCGCCCGACTTCGGTCCCGATGAAGAACCAGGGAGCCTTCATGGCACCGCGCATCCTGCTCGCCCGGCACGGCCAGACCGAATGGTCGCTGCTCGGCCGCCACACCGGCAGGACGGACATACCCCTGCTCGACGAGGGCCGGCGCGGCGCCAAGCTGCTCGGCGACCGGCTCGGCCGCGGCCCCTGGGCGGAGCTCGACGGGCTCGAGGTGCGCACCAGCCCGCTGGCGCGGGCGCGCGAGACCTGCGAGCTGGCCGGCTTCGGCGAGCGCGCGGAGAACTGGGACGCGCTCATGGAGTGGGACTACGGGGCGTACGAGGGCATGACCCCGGCCCAGATCCAGGCGATCCGTCCGGGCTGGCTCATCTGGCGCGACGGGGTGCCGGAGGGGGAGACGCTCGCCGAGCTGTCGGCGCGGGCCGACCAGGTCGTGGAGTGGGCCCGCTCGGCCGACCGCGACGTGCTGGTCTTCGCGCACGGCCACATCCTGCGGTCCATCGGCGCGCGCTGGCTGGGTGAGGACGTCTCGTTCGCCGCCCGGATCCGGCTCGACCCGACGAGCCTGTCCGTCCTGGGCTGGGCGTACGGGGCTCCGGCGCTCGAGCGCTGGAACGACACCGGGCACCTGGCGTAGCCGTCCGTACGAAGCGTCAACCCGGCCCGTAGGCGGGGTCGGTACGCGGCGAGGACCGTCAGTAGGCGGCGAGCACCCGGCGGGTCTGGGCCAGCATGCTGCGGATGCGGGCGGAGTCGACGCCGTCCAGGGAGTCCTCCACCCGCTGCACCTCCGCCGCGGCCTCCTCGGGCCGGCCCGCGTGAGCGAGGTCCCCGGCCAGCTGGGCCCGGTACAGGGCGAGGTTGCGGGCGAAGTGCGGGCTCTGCAGGACGGTCGCCCGGTGGGCGTGCCGGGCCGCGCGGGGCCAGTCGCCCAGCATCGACCAGCACTGGGCCTCCAGGGCCTCCAGCTCGGGCTCGCCGAAGAAGGACATCCACTCGGGGTCGCCCTCGCCGGGGCCCCGCTCGAACAGGGCGTGCGCGCGGCCGAGGGCCTGGGTACAGGCGGACCGGTCGCCGAGCCCGGCCCAAGCCCCGGCCTCCCGCAGGGTGAGCAGGGTGAGCAGCCGGGCGGAGGCGAGCGGCTGCGCGGCCCGGAGCCCCGCCTGCGCCGCCCGTACCGCCTCGCGGTAGCGGCCCGCGTCCCTGGCCAGGAACGAGGTGTTGCAGAAGGCGTGCGCCTCCAGCGCCGCGTCCCCGGCCACGCGGGCGGTGGCGAGGGCCTCGGCGTAGTGGGAGCGGGCGTCGTCGAGGCGGCCCGAGTCGTGGGCGAGCCAGCCGACGGAGATCGCGAGCTCGCCGGCGCCGCTGTGCAGCCGGTCGGCGGTGGATCGGCGGGCGGTGACGCCCGCGTCGAGCAGGGCGTAGGCGGTGCGCAGCGGCTGGGTGGCGCGCTGGTAGAGGCCCTGGGCGCCGTGCCGGTCGTCGAGCAGCCGGATCTGCCGTACGGCGTCCTCGACGGCGCGGACCTCGGCGTCGCCGATCCGGTGGACGCCACGGGGGGCGGGGATCGTGGCGGTGGGGCCGTCGAATCCCAGCGAGGCGGCCGCCAGGGTGGCGGTGCCGCCGGTCATGAATGCGCGACGCAGCACGTCGCTCTCCTCATCGTTCCGGGTGGTGATGGCGAGGGGCGGCGGTGCCCCGGCCGTGACGGCCGGCCGCCGGCCGCGAACGGCCTCCCGCGCCGAGAACCCCAGATCCGCAAGGCTCAGTCCGGGGAACATGTGCAGGAAGACCCGCTCGTAGGCGTAGTTGGGGCAGCGGATCTCGCCGGCCTCCACGCGCCCGATGTAGCGGGCGTCGCATGCGACCTGCTCGCCGATCTCCCGGGCGGCCCGGCGGACCGTCGCGGCGAACTCCGCCGGCGAGCGCTGTCCGCGGAGCCTGCGGAAGGCGAGATTGGGAACTGCCCGTGACGACGCCATGGCCGAGCCCTCTCCTGGTGCTGCCGGTGTTCCGGCGCGGCATGAACGTACCTGCTGTGACCGGATGCGTACGCAGGGTTTGGCAACAAATCGGATATCTCGCCTGCGATCTGCCATGAACTGCCATCCTTTGCGGCGGCGTGCCGCCGTAGCTGTTGACGCGTGGGGGCGTTGAACCATGCGGAGAGACGGAACGTGTCTCCTGGAGTGAGGAGGGGTCCCATGGCGGAGACCGGATCGCAGTCCACCGCTCGGCACGCGCCCACGCAGGACGCGAGCGCGTCCCCGGGCGGGCCGTGCGACCTCGTGACCGTGCCGGCCCGGCAGGGCCTGGAAGCCGTGGACATCCTGCGGCGCGGCGGCGCTCCCGCGGTCGGCCCGGTGCTGCACGACGGCGCCTGCGACACGCTCGGCTTCCTGGTCCCGCCCGGCACGGCCGCCGCCTGGGACATGCCCGGCAGCGCGTGTACGCGGACCGACGGCCGGGGCCTGCGCCTTCCGGAGCTGCCGGAACTGCCCGGCCCCGACGGTGTCACCCCCCGCCCCGCGGACTGGCTGCTGCCCCCCGGCGACACCGGCGCGGTGACCGACCCGGCGATGCTCCGCGACGCCCTCGGCCAGGCGGCCCGCCTCATCGAGGCGGCGGACGGCTGCCGCTAGGGATGTCCTGGCGCCGGTCCGGCCCGCCCCCGCACCGGCCGGACCCTCGTCGGGCGGGTGTCGCGTCGCTGCCCCGATAATGGGGCACGTGGCCAGGAACAAAACGCGCGAACGGGCGGCGGCGGCCGTCGCCGTCGTCGAGACCGTCGACGGCGGTCTCGCCGAGCTCATACCCGACCGTGAGCGCCCCCGCGGCTGGACGCTGCTGATAGACGGCGCCCCGCAGTCGCACGTCGACCTCGACGATCCCGCCCGCCTCTCCTTCGAGTACCAGCGGCGCCTCGGCCACATCGCCGACCTCGCCGCCCCGCCGAACCGGCCGATCCAGGTCGTGCACCTCGGCGGCGGCGCCTTCACCCTCGCCCGGTACGTCGCCGCGACCCGGCCCCGCTCCACCCAGCAGATCGTGGAGCTCGACGGGCCGCTCGTGCAGCTGGTCCGCCGCGAACTGCCGCTCGACGCCGGGGCCCGCATCCGGGTCCGCTCCACCGACGCCCGCGCCGGGCTCGGCAAGGTGCAGGACGGCTGGGCGGACCTGATCATCGCCGATGTGTTCAGCGGCGCCCGCACGCCCGCGCATCTGACGTCCACGGAGTTCCTGGCCGAGGTACGGCGGGTGCTGCGGCCCGGTGGCTTCTACGCGGCCAACCTCGCCGACGGCCCGCCGCTGACCCACCTGCGCGGCCAGATCGCGACCGCCGCCACCGTCTTCCCGGAGCTGGCGCTGACCGCCGACCCCACCGTGCTGCGCGGCCGCCGCTTCGGCAACGCCGTGCTGCTCGCCTCCGACCGAGAGCTGCCGGTGGCCGAGCTGACCCGGCGGGTCGCGACCGACCCCCACCCGGGGCGGGTCGAACACGGGCGGGAGCTCGCCGACTTCACGGGTGGCGCGGTGCCGGTCACCGACGCGAGTGCCAAACCCTCGCCCGTTCCGCCCGCGTCCGTCTTCCGCTGAGCGCGGGACTTCCGTAGCGGGGCCGGGACTTCCGTAGCGGGGCCGGGGCGTCCGTAGCGGGCCGGGACTTCCGTAGCGGGCGGGGGCGTCCGAAGCGGGCCCGGGACTTCCGTAGCGGGCGGGGGCGTCCGTAGCGGGCCGGGGCCGCGCTCAGCGCTCCTCGATCTCCACGCGCGGCGCGGTGTCGTGCCAGACACAGAAGACCGAGATCTCCCGGCTGTCCCTGGTGAAGGTCACCCGGATCCAGCTCGGCTGCTTCCACACCTGCATCTGCCACCCCGACCCGGGGGTCGCGGAGACCAGCTCGGCCGAGGTCGGGCCGAGGTCGAACACGACCCGCCCGCCGTCCGTTCCGTAGCTCTTGACGCTGCCCGAGCCGGGCGGGCTGCTCGCCGCGGACTTGGGGGTGGCGGGCCGGGGCGTGGGGCGGGCGGTGGTCGGCCTGGCCGGGGGTGTGGTGGTGCCCGGGACGGCCGAGGGCGTCGCGGAAGGGGACCTGGTGCCGTGGGTCGAGGAGGCCAGCGGATCGGTGTCGCTGCCGGCGGAGGCCGGGAGGGGCAGGGCGCGCGGCGGGTCGTAGACCGTGCCCGCGAGCACCGTGTGCACCCCCCACCACGAGAGCGTGACCGCCGCGCCCGTGGCGAGCGACCACGCCAGCGCGTGAACGAGTCCTCTTCGCATCCGGCTCATACTGCCATCCCCCGAATGGCGTACGGTGCGGGCCATGGCAAGTGTGCTCGTGGTCGAGGACGACCAGTTCGTGCGCTCCGCCCTCATCCGGCATCTGACCGCCGCCTCCCACACCGTACGGAGCGTCGGCACGGCCCTGGAGGCGCTGCGCGAGGTCGCCCATTTCCGCTTCGACGTGGTCATCCTCGACCTCGGACTGCCCGACCTGGACGGGTCCGAGGCGCTGAAGATGCTGCGCGGGATCACCGACGTGCCGGTGATCATCGCGACCGCCCGCGACGACGAGGCGGAGATCGTACGGCTCCTCAACGACGGGGCCGACGACTACCTCACCAAGCCGTTCTCCGTGGAGCACCTGTCCGCCCGGATGGCCGCCGTGCTGCGGCGGGCCCGGTCGGCCGCCGGGGACGCGCCGCCCTCGCGGGAGATCCGGGTCGGCGGGCTCGCCATCGACCCGCTGCGCCGCCAGGCGGCGCTCGACGGAACCGCCCTCGACCTGACCCGGCGGGAGTTCGACCTGCTGGCCTTCCTCGCCGGCCGCCCGGGGGTGGTCGTCCCGCGCAAGGAGCTGCTCGCCGAGGTGTGGCAGCAGTCGTACGGGGACGACCAGACCATCGACGTCCATCTGTCGTGGCTGCGGCGGAAACTGGGTGAGACGGCTGCCCGGCCGCGCTATCTGCACACCCTGCGCGGGGTGGGCGTGAAGCTGGAGCCGCCCGGGGAGCCGCAGCCGTGAGATGGGCACTGGTCAAGGTGTCGCTCGCCGTCACCGTGATGGTCGTGGTCGCGTTCGCCGTGCCGCTCGGCCTTGTCGTCAAGGAGATGGCCAGGGACCGGGCGTTCTCCAACGCCGAGCGGCGGGCCGGCGGTCTCGCGCCGGTCCTCGCGATCACCACCGACCGCGAGCAGCTGGACCGGGCCGTCGCCACCACCGACGACGGCGCCGAGGGCCGGCTCGCCGTCCACCTGCCGCCGGCCGAGCCGGGCGGCAAGGGCCTGACGATCGGCAGCCGCCGCGCCCGCGACGAGGACCTGGCCACCACCCGGTCGCTCGGCCGGGCCAGCATCGCCGAGGTGCCGGGCGGCTCCGTGCTGCTCCAGCCGACCGCGGTGAGCTCCGGGCAGGTCGCCGTCGTCGAGTTGTTCGTCCCCGAGGGCGAGGTCAGCAACGGGGTGGCGACGGCCTGGCTGGTGCTCGCCGCGGTCGGCCTCGCGCTGATCGCCGGCTCGCTCGCGGTCGCCGACCGGCTCGGCGTACGGATGGTCAGGCCGGCCCAGCGTCTCGCCCGCGCCGCCCACGAGCTGGGCGAGGGCAAGCTCGGCGCCCGGGTCCGCGAGGAGGGCCCGCCCGAGCTCAAGTCGGCCGCCATCGCCTTCAACTCGATGGCCGACCAGGTCGTGCAGCTGCTCGCCAACGAGCGCGAGCTCGCCGCCGATCTCTCCCACCGGCTGCGCACCCCGCTGACCGTGCTGCGGCTCAACGCGGCCTCGCTGGGCTCGGGCCCCGCCGCCGACCAGACCCGGGCCGCCGTCGAGCAGCTGGAGCGCGAGGTCGACACCATCATCCGCACCGCCCGGGACGCCAAGCCGCAGACCCGGGCGACCGCGCCGGTCATCGGCTGCGACGCCTCCGAAGTGGTGCGGGAACGGATGGAGTTCTGGTCGGCGCTCGCCGAGGACGAGGACCGCAAGGTGCGCGTCGCCGGGGTGGAGCGCCCGGTGCGCATCCCGGTCGCCCGGCCCGAACTCGTCGCCGCGCTCGACGCGTTGCTCGGCAACGTCTTCCGGCACACCCCGGAGGGCACCGCCTTCTCGGTCGACCTCCACAACGGCGACGACGCCGTGATCATCCTGGTCTCCGACGCGGGCCGCGGCATCGCCGACCCCGCCGCCGCTCTCGCCCGCGGCAACAGCGGCGGCCGGGACGGCTCCACCGGACTCGGCCTGGACATCGTGCGCCGCATGGCGGAGTCGACCGGCGGCGACGTACGGATCGGCCACTCGGTGCTCGGGGGCACCGAGGTCCGCATCTGGATCGGCCTCGACGGGCGCCGCTCGGACGGCGGTGCCGGCCGGCGCGCCCGCCGGACCGAGGCGGGTCCGGGGCGCCGCGGACGGCGCCCGAAGAGCTGACCCGCCCCCGAGGGGGCCCGAACCTTTAATCGCTCCGATGCCATCCTTAAGCGGAGCCTAAGGATCCTCAACCCCCGCCTCCTCGTGGGCATTTGTCCGATTCCCTGTCGCTAGCGTGCTGCCCCGCACCCCACCCCCGGCACACAGAGGCAGGCACTCGATGGGCACGAGTTCGCACCGGCGCAGGACGAGCGGCAGGACCAGGATCGTCGGCGCGGTCGTCGCCGCCGCGGTGATCGGCGGCGCGGCCTTCGCGCTCTCCGGCACCGCCCAGGCCGCCGCCGTCGGCGCCGCCTACACCAAGACGAGCTCCTGGACCGGCGGCTACACCGGCCAGTACGTCATCACCAACGAGACCTCCGCCCCGCAGTCCGACTGGACCCTGGAGTTCGACCTGCCCGCCGGGACCACCATCGGCTCCCTCTGGAACGGCGAGCACACCGTCTCCGGCCGCCACGTCACCGTGAAGCCCGCCGACTGGAACCGGCAGCTCGCCCCCGGGCAGTCCGTCACCGTCGGCTTCGTCACCTCCGCCTCCGGCGCGGCCGGCGACCCCGTCAACTGCCTCATCAACAAGGCCGCCTGCTCCGCCGGCGGAGCCACCCCCACCCCGAGCGGCCGCCCCACCGGGCAGCCCACCGCCACGGCCACCCCCACGGCCACGGCGACCCCCACGAAGACGGCCACCCCCACCCAGAGCGCCACCCCGACCGCCACGGCCACCCCGACCACCACCCCGACCACCACCCCCGCGCCGGGCGCGGCCGCCAAGTACGCCCCCTACGTCGACACCTCCCTCTACCCGGCCTACGACCTCCTGGCCACCGCCGACCAGACCGGGGTGAAGGAGTTCAACCTCGCCTTCATCACCTCCGGCGGCGCCTGCGCGCCGCTGTGGGGCGGGGTCACCGACCTCGCCTCCGACAAGGTCGCCGCCCAGATCGGCGCCCTGCGGGCCAAGGGTGGCGACGTGCGGGTCTCCTTCGGCGGCGCCGCCGGCCACGAACTCGCCCTGAACTGCTCCTCCGTCGCCGACCTCGCCGCCGCGTACGGCAAGGTGATCGACCAGTACAAGCTCACCAAGGTCGACTTCGACATCGAGGGCGCGGCCCTCCCCGACACGGCCGCCAACACCCGCCGCTCCCAGGCCATCGCCCAGCTCCAGAAGTCCCACCCCGGCCTGAACGTGTCCTTCACCCTGCCCGTCATGCCCGAGGGCCTGACCCAGCCGGGCGTGGACCTGATCGCCGACGCCAAGCGGAACGGGGTCCGCGTCGACGCCGTGAACATCATGGCGATGGACTACGGGCCCGCCTACAGCGGCGACATGGGCCAGTACGCCATCTCGGCCGCGACCGCCACCCAGGCCCAGATCAAGGGCGTGCTCGGGCTCTCCGACGTGGCCGCGTGGAAGGCCGTCGCCGTCACCCCGATGATCGGCGTCAACGACGTCGCCTCCGAGATCTTCAAGGTCGACGACGCCACCCAGCTCGTCGACTTCGCGAAGTCCAAGGGCATCGGATGGCTGTCGATGTGGTCCTCGACCCGCGACAAGCAGTGCGCGGCCGGCGCCGTGAACTACGCGGACGCCACCTGCTCCTCGATCCTCCAGCAGCCCCTCGCCTTCACCAAGGCGTTCGCCGCCTACAAGTAGGCCCCCGTACCGCGCGTCCCGGCCGGATCCACCCCACCACCGGCCGGGGCGCGCCTTCTTGTCGCCCCGCCGGCCCGGCCCGTCAGCCCTCGAGCCCGTCCAGGAACCCGACGATCAGCTTCCCCCACGCCGCCGGGTTCTCCGCGAACGGCGCGTGACCCGTGGTCAGTTCGGTCAGGCGGGCGCCCGGGATACCGGCGGCGACCGCGCGGTGCAGGGCGGGGGAGACCAGGCGGTCCTCGGTGGTGGATATGACGAGGGCCGGCACGGCCACCCGGGCCAGGTCCTCGCGGACGTCCGCCCGGGTCACCAGGTCCGTGTGCTCGGGCGTCCCCTCCGGGATGGACCCGGTGGTCAGACGGACGACGCCCTCGACGACCTCGGGGGTCATCGGGTCGAGCATGGCCGGGCTGAACACGAGCGGCACCAGCAGGCGCGCCACCAGCTCGTGCTGCCCGCTGGCGGCGAGGTCCCGCCAAACGTAGGAGGCCTGGCGCAGGGCGTGGTCCGCCCACGCGAACGGGGCGGTCAGGACCAGGCCGGTGACCCGCTCGGGGTGGCGGGTCGCGGCCCGTACGGCGACGGTCGTCCCCAGCGAGTACCCGGCCACGGCGAACCGCCCCACCCCCGCCGCGTCCGCCTCGGCCACCAGTCCGTCGGCCAGCGCGTCCAGGTCGAGCGGGGCCGTGGCGCGCGGCGCGGCCCCCGTGCCCGGCAGGTCGAAGCCGACGACCCGGCGCCCTCCGGCGGTCAGGGCGGCGCGGACCGGCCCGTAGTGGGAGTCGATGCCACCACCGGAGCCGTGCGCCAGGAGCAGTGCGTGAGCGGGCGCGTCCCCGCCCGTCGTCGCGTCCGCGGTGGTCGTCGTCTTCGTGGTCATGGAACAGTCCCCCGTCTTCCTCGCCCGCACCCGGGAAACGACCAAGGGCCGACCTGATCTCTCAGGTCGGCCCTTGGTCCGAAAGGGTGAGTAACGGGACTCGAACCCGCGACATCCTGGACCACAACCAGGTGCTCTACCAGCTGAGCTATACCCACCACGACCGGCGGTTTTCCCGAAGGTTTCCCCGACCGGCCGAGAAGAAGTCTACAGGGTCCCGGAGGGTGCTCGCGCACACGTTTTCCCCAAGGGGTCCGGCGGGCGCGAGCAGGGGGCTACCGGCGGATGGTCACTCGGCCGGGACGACGTGGCGGGCCGCGATCTGCTTCGCGGTGTCCGAGTCGGGGCC
Organism: Streptomyces sp. NPDC085481; assembly: GCF_044541845.1. Classification (NCBI taxonomy): domain Bacteria; kingdom Bacillati; phylum Actinomycetota; class Actinomycetes; order Kitasatosporales; family Streptomycetaceae; genus Streptomyces; species Streptomyces sp. NPDC085481. The sequence goes on along the minus strand of NZ_JBITTJ010000001.1, from coordinate 1,088,259 downwards.
GGGCTGCGGGACGAAGATCGCCTCGCGGTAGTAGCGGAGCTCGGCGATGGACTCGCGGATGTCGGCGAGCGCCCGGTGGTTGCCGTTCTTCTCCGGACTGTTGAAGTACGCCCTCGGGTACCAGCGGCGGGCCAGTTCCTTGACCGAGGAGACATCGACGATCCGGTAGTGGAGGTGGTTCTCCAGGGCCGGCATGTCACGGGCGAGGAAGCCGCGGTCCGTGGAGACCGAGTTCCCGCACAGCGGAGCCTTGCCCGGCTCCTTGACGTGTTCGCGGATGTAGGCGAGCACCTGGGCCTCGGCGTCGGCAAGGGTGGTGCCCCCGGCGAGCGCGTCGAGGAGACCGGAGGCCGTGTGCATCTGGCGCACGATCTCCGGCATGGTCTCCAGGGCGGTGTCCGGTGGACGGATCACGATGTCCACGCCGTCGCCGAGTACGTTCAGTTCCGAGTCGGTGACCAGTGCGGCCACCTCGATGAGTGCGTCGTCCGTCAGCGAGAGCCCGGTCATCTCGCAGTCGATCCACACCATGCGATCGTTCATGCGTCCTACCTTATGGCCTGCCCGGCGACAGGCCCTATGGCCGAAGGGCGACCGGGGAGGTGTCCCAGGTCGCCCTTCGGTTTCTCGGTGCGCGGCTTGTGGCGGCGCCGTACGGGTGCCCCTACGGGGCGCTGCGCTGGCCCGGCAGGGCGGGGCGGCCCTGTGCGAAGGCGTCCGACGGGGGCTTGCCGGGCTCCAGCGGGCTCACCGGTCGCCGGTGCCCGGACGGGCCCTGGGCCGGTACGACCGCGTCGAGGACCGCCGTGCCGCCCTCGCCCTGCGGCCGCCTGGCGCGGTACGCGGCCCGGTACGCCGCCGGCGAGGAGCCGAGCTGGCGCCGGAAGTGGCCGCGCAGTGCCACCGGGGAGCGGAAGCCGCAACGGCCCGCGACCTCGTCGACCGAGTAGTCGGAGGTCTCCAGGAGCCGCTGCGCCTGCAGCACCCGCTGGGTGATCAGCCACTGCAGCGGCGCGGAGCCGGTCAGCGAGCGGAAGCGGCGGTCGAAGGTCCGCCTTGACATGTACGCGCGGGCGGCCAGCGTCTCCACGTCGAACTGCTCGTGGAGGTGCTCCAGCGCCCAGGCGACGACCTCGGCCAGCGGGTCGGCGCCGATCTCCTCGGGCAGCGACCGGTCGAGGTAGCGCTCCTGGCCGCCGCTGCGCCGCGGCGGGACGACCAGCCGGCGCGCCAGGGCGCCCGCGGCCTCCGTGCCGTGGTCGCTCCGCACGATGTGCAGACACAGATCGATGCCGGCCGCCGTGCCGGCGGAGGTCAGCACGTCGCCGTCGTCGACGAAGAGCTCCCGCGGGTCCACGTGGACCGACGGATAGCGCTTGGCGAGCGTCGGCGCGTACATCCAGTGCGTGGTCGCCGGTCGGCCGTCGAGCAGGCCGGCCGCGGCGAGGACGAACGCCCCGGTGCACAGGCCGACGATGCGCGCGCCCTCCTCGTGCGCCCGGCGGAGCGCTTCGAGCGCCTCCGGGGGCGGCGGCGAGGTGATCGAGCGCCAGGCCGGCACCACGACGGTGCCCGCGCGGCTGATCGCCTCCAGGCCGTACGGTGCGGTGAGTTCGAGTCCCCCTGTGGTCCGCAGGGGCCCGTCCTCGCCGGCGCACACCAGAAGTCGGTAGCGGGGTACGCCCGCGTCCTGGCGGTCGATGCCGAACACGGAGAGCGGGATGGAGCTCTCGAAGATGGGACCACCGCTGAACAGCAGTACCGCGACGACTTCGCGACGGCGGCGCCCGGACAGTTTCCGTGCCGCCTCCGGTGCGGCGGAGTCCTGGCTCATGACGCTAAGCCCCCCTCGGTGTTGGCGTCTCCCTGGTCGTGTCGCTGTGCCACGTTTCCCCTCGGTTTTGCACGAGACCCCAGTCTTCGGTATCCATGATCGAATCTACTGCGTCCCGTGGCGCCGGCGTGACAAGTTCTCCTTCCGGCACATTGTCGACATGGCCACTTGGCGTGAAGCATTCGATCGTGAAGCGCAGCCCAGACCGGTCACGCCTGGACCTACGCGGGTTGAGCGGTCTTCGGCCAAGGGTTCGCCGGTGGCAGGAACTTGGCTGAAAACATACGGGATCGGTTGTACGACCCTGTCAACTCGGGGGGTATCCGCGCCCTGTGCGCGGGCGCGTGCGCTCGGCGCGCAGGCCGCGCTCGGAGTGCCGGAGCAGCACCCGGCAGGCCGCCGTCACGGCGGCGAGCCCGAGGGCCGTGCCGGCCGCGCCGCCCAGTGAGGTCCCGTAGACGACGAGGACGACCGGGACGAGGGCGCAGCAGAAGACCGCCCAGCGCACCACGTCGCTCGCCGCGTCCTGCCCCGGGCCCCCGGACGCACCGGAGCGCCCGGAGACACCGGAGCGCCCGGACGCCCCGTGCGCTCCCGGGCCGGCCGGCCCCGTCGCGCGGCGGCGCCCGCGCGCGGCGGGGGTGCGGGCGGCCGCGGCCGGGACGGGGGCATCGGTGCCGCCGTCGGTGACGGCGGCGGCGGTGATCGTCTCGGCGGCGGCGATGTCGGCGGGCGACGGTGCGGGCACGGGCGGGCTCCCTGCGACGGTGGCGTGACCTGTGGAAACGAGGAGCGGAACGTTCCGGTCACTGCGCGGGGCGTCCGTTCGGCTCCCGTGGGGACACCTGTAGGGCACAACCGGCATTGCGCTATCGCGCGGGGCTCGTGCATGCTCCCCTGAACGCCGTGCGCGTCCCCGATGCCGCGCGGCCGTCCGCCATGGACGCCCCTGGGCAGGAGAGGAGTGTCGCCGTACCCTTGGGGGTATGGGCTTGGGAAGATGATTCCCGGACACAGCTCCGCCGCCAACCGTTGCTCCTCTCCGTCCTTTCCGTCCCTCCCAAGAGGACCTTCTTCGCCGAGACACCGATGGCCGGTCACGAATTCCCCGAACCCGCGGACCGCAAGCGCGTCGCCGACTCCACGGTCGACCCCCTCGCGGTGGAACAGCCACGTACCTCCTGCGACCCGGCCTTCCGGCACGGGGTGGTCGTCGGCTTCGACGGCTCCACGTCCAGTGAGCGCGCCCTCGCGTACGCCATCGGTATGGCCCGCCGCTCGGGCTCCGGCCTGATCATCGTGCACGTCGCCAACCGGCTGCCCACCACCGTGTGGGCCGGCTGCGAGCCGCCGGTCTTCGTCGACGTGCCGGACCACCGCACCGAGGTGCTGGGCCTGGAGCTCGCCTGTGCCGACCACCTCTCCGAGGTGCCGTGGATCCTGGTCGAGCGCGGCGGCGACATCTGTCACGAACTGGAGGAGGTCGGCCGGGAGTACTCGGCCGACGCGATCGTGGTCGGCTCCACGCACGGGATCGTCGGCCGGATCTTCGGCTCGGTGGCCGGTCGGCTCGCGCGCCGCGCCCAGCGCCCCGTCGTCGTCATCCCGTGACGGCCGCCCGATCCCGCTGACGCACATCCCGTGACTCCCGCCCCGCCAGGCGCCGTTCGCCTCGGGTGTCACACCCTCAACTCCCTTGATCCGGCCATAATTTCGGCCTTCCTCAGGTGAATTGTGCGCTTGTGAAGGGTAGCTAAAAGGCACCGGAACAAAGCAGCCCAAGCAGCACAACCGCACACCTGAAGGGAGCCCGCCGTGGACAACGAAGTCGCCGCGGGAAACACCACCTCCACCCTCGGACACCTCGCACTCGGACTGACCCTGCTCGCCTTCGGCATCGGCTCCACCGGCGTGATCGACCACGTCGGTCCGGGCAGCGCCGCGGGCCTGGCCACCTTCGTCGGCGGCGTGACCCTCTTCCTCGTCGGCCTGCTCGCCCTGCGCGCGGGCGACAAGGGCGCGGGCACGGCCTACGCGGCGCTCGGCGCCTTCTGGTTCACCTGGGGGACCGGGGCGGGCGACGACGCGTCGGCCGAGGCCACCGGGCTCTTCCTGCTGCTGTGGGCGCTGCTGGCGCTCACTCTGACCCTCGCCTCCGGCGGCAGCGGACTCTTCGGACAGGGCGTGTACGGCCTGTTGTTCGTCGCGCTGCTGCTGCTCGGCATCGGCGCCCTCGCGGACAACTCGGGCCTCGGCAAGGCGGGCGGCTGGGTCGCCGCGGTCGCCGGACTCGCGGCCTGGTACGGCGCGACGGCGGCGGTGGCCGGCTGGCCGACCTCCCTGGCCCGCGCGGGCCGCGGGGCGGCCGCCGCGAGCTGAGGCCGGACGCGTACCGGAGACCGGACGCGCACCGGAGACCGGACGCGTACCGGAGAAGAGGAAAGCAGCGGTCCCCGTGCACCTGGGATGCACGGGGACCGCTGTGGTGTCCGGTCGACCGCCGGGGGACAGGCCCGGCGTGCGGATCCTCGGGGGACAGGCCCGGGGAACCGCTACTCGACCGTGACGGACTTGGCCAGGTTGCGCGGCTTGTCGATGTCGCGGCCCATGGCGAGCGCCGTGTGGTAGGCGAGGAGCTGGAGCGGGATGCCCATCAGGATCGGGTCGAGCTCGTCCTCGTTCTTCGGCACGACGATGGTGTGGTCGGCCTTCTCCTGCGGCTGGTGCGCGACCGCGAGGATGGGGCCGCTGCGGGCCTTGATCTCCTCCAGGGCGGCGCGGTTCTTCTCCAGGAGGTCGTCGTCGGGGACGATGGCGACCGTCGGCAGGGCCGGCTCGATCAGGGCGAGCGGGCCGTGCTTCAGCTCGGAGGCGGGGTAGGCCTCGGCGTGGATGTAGGAGATCTCCTTCAGCTTGAGGGAGGCCTCCAGGGCGACCGGGTAGCCCCGGACACGGCCGATGAACATCATCGACTGGGCGCCGGCGTACTCCTTGGCCAGCTTCCTGATCTCGTCCTCGGTCTTGAGGATCTCCTCGATCTGGCCGGGCAGCTTGCGCAGGCCCTCGATGATCCGCTTGCCGTCGGTGACGGACAGGTCGCGGATGCGGCCGAGGTGCAGGGCGAGCAGGGCGAAGGCGACCACCGTGTTGGTGAAGCACTTGGTGGAGACGACGCAGACCTCGGGGCCCGCGTGCACGTACACGCCGCCGTCGGCCTCGCGGGCGATGGCGGAGCCGACCACGTTGACCACGCCGAGGACGCGGGCGCCCTTGCGCTTGAGCTCCTGGACGGCGGCCAGGACGTCGTAGGTCTCGCCGGACTGGGAGACGGCGATGTAGAGGGTGTCGGGGTCCACGACCGGGTTGCGGTAGCGGAACTCGGAGGCCGGCTCGGCGTCGGCGGGGATGCGGGCCATGCCCTCGATCAGCGAGGCGCCGATGAGTCCCGCGTGGTACGAGGTGCCGCAGCCGAGGATCTTGATCCGGCGGATGGAGCGGGCCTCGCGGGCGTCCAGGTTGAGGCCGCCGAGGTGCACGGTGGAGAAGCGGTCGTCGATCCGGCCGCGCAGCACGCGGTCGACCGCGTCGGGCTGCTCGGAGATCTCCTTGTGCATGTACGTGTCGTGGCCGCCCATGTCGTACGAGGCGGCCTCCCACTCCACGGTCTCCGGGGTGGCGTTGGTGGACGCGCCCGACGTGGTGTACGTGCGGAAGTCGTCGGCCTTCAGGGTGGCCATCTCGCCGTCGTCGAGGGTGACGACCTGGCGGGTGTGGGCGACCAGGGCGGCGACGTCGGAGGCGACGAACATCTCCTTCTCGCCGATGCCGAGGACGACCGGGGAGCCGTTGCGGGCCACCACGATGCGGTCGTTGAAGTCGGCGTGCATCACGGCGATGCCGTAGGTGCCCTCGATGTGCTTGAGCGCCTCGCGGACCTTCTCCTCCAGGGAGTCGGCCTGGGAGCGGGCGATCAGGTGGACGATGACCTCGGTGTCGGTCTCCGAGACGAAGACGACGCCCTCGGCCTCCAGCTTGACGCGCAGCTCGGCGGCGTTGTCGACGATGCCGTTGTGGACGACGGCGACCTTGTTCTCGGGGTCGAGGTGCGGGTGCGCGTTGACGTCGCTGGGGGCGCCGTGGGTGGCCCAGCGGGTGTGCGCGATGCCGGTGGTGCCCGCGAAGCGCTTGGGGACGCGGGCCTCCAGGTCGCGGACCCGGCCCTTCGCCTTGACCATCTTCAGGCCGGCGGCCTTCGGGCTGGTGACGACGATGCCGGCGGAGTCGTAACCCCGGTACTCGAGCCGCTGCAGGCCTTCGAGCAGCAGCGGTGCGACGTCACGCTTTCCGATGTAACCGACGATTCCGCACATAAAGGTGTCAGCCCTCCAAGTAGGTAGGTGTGCTCAGCCGTAGACGATCCGGCGCAGCTGCCGGAGCGAGAGCTCCGGTGGCGCCACGGCGCGGTGCGGCAGCTCGGCCGCGATCCGCTCGAAGATCTCGGCGTTCACCGAGCCGCCGGACTGGAGCTCGCGGTGGCGGCGCCGTACGTAGTCCTCGGTCGACTCGTCGAAGTACGCCAGCACGTCGAGCACCACCCGGGCGGCCTCACCGCGCTGGAGCGCGGTGCTGCGGACCAGATGGTCGATGAGGTCGTCGTGCGACGGTCGGCGTTCGAGCACCCGTGAATATTGCGGGGTGTGGGCGAGGCTTTGCAAGAATCCTGCCCGATTTCGGGCAGGGGTGGTCATGATCACGCACTCGAACGGGCTAATTGGTCTACACCTTGACCGCTGATGAGGCGCACGGTACGCATAGCGACTGTTCGGATACGCACCGCTCGTCGAAACCGCTCGTCGAAAAGGACATGCCTGTGAGACAGCGCAGAACGTTTCCGCTCCTCCTCTCCTCCCTGTTCCTCGTCACCGCCGCCCTCTCCGGTCCGGGCGCCGCCGCCGAGACCGCCGCGCCCGGCGTACGGCCGCTGGGCGCCGTCGTCCCGGCGCCCGCCTCCGTGACCCCAGGCGGGACCCCGTACACCCTCACCCGCGGCACCGCCGTCCGGGTCGACTCCGGCGACGCCGAGTCCCTCGACATCGGCCGCTACCTCGCCGGGGTGCTCCGCCCCTCCACCGGCTACCCGCTGCCCGTCGTCGACGACGCCGCCGCCCCCGGTGGCATCCTGCTGCGGATCGACGCCCGGGCCGGCGCGCTCGGCGAGGAGGGGTACGAGCTGCGCTCCGGCCGCGGCGGGGTCGTCCTCACCGCCCACCGGCACGCCGGCCTGTTCCGCGGCGTCCAGACCCTGCGCCAGCAGCTGCCCGCCGCCGTCGAGAAGCGGACCGTGCAGGCCGGGCCCTGGAAGATCGCCGGCGGCACCGTCACCGACACCCCGCGCTTCGCCTACCGCGGCGCGATGCTCGACGTCTCCCGCCACTTCTTCACCGTCGACCAGGTCAAGCGCTACATCGACCAGCTCGCCCTCTACAAGATCAACAAGCTGCATCTGCACCTGAGCGACGACCAGGGCTGGCGGATCGCGATCGACTCCTGGCCCCGGCTCGCCGCGTACGGCGGCTCCACCCAGGTCGGCGGCGGCCCCGGCGGCTCCTACACCAAGGACGACTACCGGGAGATCGTCCGCTACGCCGCCTCGCGCTACCAGGAGGTCGTCCCCGAGATCGACATGCCGGGGCACACCAACGCCGCCCTCGCCTCCTACGCCGAGCTCAACTGCGACGGCGTCGCCCCGCCGCTCTACACCGGCACCAACGTCGGCTTCAGCTCCCTGTGCGTGCCGAAGGACGTCACGTACGACTTCGTGGACGACGTCATCCGCGAGCTGGCCGCGCTCACCCCGGGCCGCTACCTCCACATCGGCGGCGACGAGGCGCACTCGACCAGCCACGCCGACTACGTCGCCTTCATGGACCGGGTGCAGCCGGTCGTCGCGAAGTACGGCAAGACCGTCGTCGGCTGGCACCAGCTGACCGGAGCCACGCCCGCCCAGGGCGCGCTCGCCCAGTACTGGGGCCTCGACGGCTCGTCGGCGGCCGAGAAGGAGCAGGTCGCCGCGGCGGCGCGGGCCGGGACCCGGGTGATCCTCTCGCCGGCCGACCGGGCCTACCTCGACATGAAGTACACCAAGGACACGAAGCTCGGCCTGTCCTGGGCCGGGTACGTCGAGGTCAGGCGGTCCTACGACTGGAACCCGGCGACGCTCCTGCCGGGGCTGCCCGAGGCGTCCGTCGCGGGCGTCGAGGCGCCACTGTGGACCGAGACGATCTCGCAGAGCGCCGACATCGACCAGATGGCCTTCCCGCGCCTGCCGGGCATCGCCGAACTCGGCTGGTCGCCGGCCGCCACCCACGACTGGGAGGCGTACCGGCTGCGGCTCGCCGCCCAGGGGCCGCGCATGAGCGCGCTCGGCATCGACTACTACCGCTCGCCGCAGGTCCCGTGGGCCGCTGAGTAGCCGTACGGAAAAGAGCGCGGGCCCTGGCGGAGGACCGTACTCCGCCGGGGCCCGCGCCCGGTCTTCCGGGCGACCGTCAGGCGAACCGCGCTATCGGGTTCACCAGGTCGCCGACGAGCTGGAGCGCCGCCGACGGGTCCGCAAGGTCCACCATCTGCCTGTTGTTGCGCAGCTGGAGCCGGTTGAGCGCGGACAGCGCAAACGTTTCGGCGAACATGTCGTACTGCTCGAACCGGTCCGCGAGCTCGGGCTTGGAGTCCTGGTAGTCCTTCACGCACGCGGCGACCGTCCGCCAGAAGTCGTCCTCGCCGAGCACGCCCTCGGCCGCCAGGGTGGCCCCGAGGAAGCGGAAGAAGCAGTCGAAGACGTCCGTGAAGACCGAGAGCAGCTTCATGTGCTCGGGGACCTCGGCGCGGACCCGCTCCACGGCCGGCGGCAGCACCGCGTCCGGGTCCATGACGCAGATCTCCTCGGCGATGTCCTTGAAGATCGCCCGGGACACCGCGCCCTGCTCGTCGAGGACGAGGATCACGTTCTCGCCGTGCGGCATGTAGACCAGGTCGTACGCGTAGAAGCAGTGCAGCACCGGCAGCAGGTACGCGTCCAGGTAGCGGCGCAGCCACGCGGCCGGGGCGAGGCCCGAGTCCTTGATCAGGGCGCCCGCGAAGGACGCGCCCGCGTGGTCGACGTGCAGCAGCGAGGCCATGGTGGCGAGCCGCTCGCCCTCGCCGAGGGACGCCACCGGCGACTCGCGCCACAGGGCGGCCAGCATCTTGCGGTACGGCGAGTAGCGGTCGGTGGCCGCCTCGTACTCCAGGTGCCGGTAGCCGACCGCAGCGCGCTCGCGGATGATCGAGAAGCGGGCCGCCCTGAGGACGGAGTCGGCCTCGACGAGACCGGCCAGCCAGTCGTTGATGGCCGGCGTGGCCTCCATGTACGCGGCCGAAAGGCCCCGCATGAAGCCCATGTTGAGGACCGAGAGCGCCGTCTTCACATAGTGCTTGGCCGGGTCGGCGGTGTTGAAGAAGGTGCGGATGGACTGCTGCGCCAGGTAGGCGTCGTCGCCCTCGCCCAGGAAGACCAGGCGCTCCTGGGCGACCTCGGCGGCGAAGGTGACGGACAGCTTGTTCCACCACTGCCAGGGGTGGACCGGCACGAGCAGGTAGTCGGCCGGGTCCAGGCCGCGGGCGGCGAGGGTGGCGGCGAAGCCGTCGACGGCCTTGTCGCCGAGCTCGGCCCGGACGAAGGTCTCGTAGTCGATGCCGGCACCGGCGGTGAAGGTGGTGCGGTCGCGGTGCGCTGCCAGCCACACGAGGTGGACCGGGGTGGCCGCCTCGGGGGCGTAGGCCCGGTACTCGTCGACGCCGAAGCCGAGCCTCCCGTTGTTGGCGACGAAGCAGGGGTGGCCCTCGGTCATCCCGGTCTCGATCGCCTGGAAGTCCGCGCGGGCCAGCTCCGCGGCGGTGACCCGCGGCTTGGTCGCCTTGTACGCCGTACCGGACAGGGTGGAGGAGATCTCCTCCAGGTAGACCGGCAGGATCTCGTCGCTCAGGCCGAGGGCGCCGCGCAGTTCGGTGATGAACTGCAGGGCGTCCAGCGGGAGCTGCTCGCTGCCGCGGTGCCGGCTGATGGAGTCCGGGTAGATCTGCCAGTGGTCGAGGGCGAACCGGTCCGCGGTGAAGCGGTACTCGGTGCGGCCGTCGTCGCTGAGCACCTGGTAGCGGCCCTCGCCCAGCTCCTGCGGGTCGAGCAGGCGCTCGTGGGTGAACTCGGCGAGGCCCTTGCGGATCAGGGCGCGGTTGGCGTCGGCCCAGCGGGTCGGGGTGAGGTGGTCGACGGCGCTCATGCGGCGGCTCCCGTGGCGGCCTCGAAGCGGGCGCGGGTGCAGAAGCTCAGCAGGGCGTTCTTCTCCGGCTTGCGGATCTCGCGGTCGGGGGTGAACCCGACGGCCTCGTTGAGGGCGTGTACCGCCGTGTTGCGGACGTCGGGCTCGACGACCACGCGGGCGGTGGCCGGGTCGGCGAACAGCTCGCGCATGACGGCGGTGATCACCGTGCGGGTGAAGCCGTGCACGGGGGTGTCGGTGGGGGCGACGAGGAAGTGCATGCCGACGTCGCCGGGCTGCGGTTCGTAGAGCCCGACCAGCTCGACCCGGGACGGGTCGTACCGCTCCATCAGGAAGGCGGGCTCGCCGTCCACGCTGCCTATGAAGGCGTCGTGGTGCGGGTTGGCGGCGATCGCCATGTATTCGCGCTCGACGTCCTGGAGTTGGGCCTCCTGCATCATCCAGAAGGCGGCCTTGGGGTGGGTGACCCAGGGGTGGATCAGTTCCGCGTCCTTGAGGGGATCGAGGGGGCGGATGCTGATGGCGGGGACGGTCATACGGCGAACTCCTGGAACGCGATGGTCTTCTCGACGGGGTAGTACTCGGTCCCCAGCATCTCGCCGATGATGTACGCGTTGCGGTACGCGCCCATGCCCAGGTCGGGCGAGGTGATCGAGTGGGTGTGGACGCCGGCGTTCTGGAGGAAGACGCCGCGACCGGTGGTGTCGATCGTGTAGTTGCGGGCGACGTCGAAGCGGCCCTGAGAGTCCCAGCGCAGGCGGTCCTTGACCGGCTCGAGGAAGGCGGGGACGGCGTACTTGTAGCCGGTCGCGAGGATCAGGCCCTCGGTCTCCAGGGTGAAGTCCTTCTCCTGCTCCTCCTGGCGGAAGCCGAGCGTGTAGCTGCCGGAGGCCTCGTCGTACGCGGCGGAGCGCAGCGCGGAGTTGGTGAGCAGGCGGGTGGGGACGGGGCCGGCCAGGTTCTTCTGGTAGAGCAGGTCGAAGACGGCGTCGATCAGCTCGCCGTCGATGCCCTTGAACAGGCCCTTCTGCTGGGTCTCCAGGCGGTAGCGGGTCTGCTCCGGGAGCGCGTGGAAGTAGTCCACGTACTCGGGGGAGGTCATCTCCAGGGTGAGCTTGGTGTACTCCAGCGGGAAGAAGCGCGGGGAGCGGGTCACCCAGTTGAGCCGGTAGCCGTGGACGTCGATCTCGGCGAGGAGGTCGTAGTAGATCTCGGCGGCGCTCTGGCCGCTGCCGACCAGGGTGATCGACTTCTTCTTCTGGAGCGCTTCCTTGTTCGGGAGGTAGCGCGAGTTGTGGATCAGGTCGCCGCCGAGACCCTGGCAGGACTCGGGGACGTACGCCGGGGTGCCGGTGCCGAGCACGATCCGGCGGGACCGGAACGTTTCCCCGGCCTCGGTGGTCACCACGTACTCCTCGGCGGACTCGTCGTACGAGACGTTCGAGACGGTGGTGTCGAAGCGGATGCTGGAGAGCTTCCCGGCGGCCCAGCGGCAGTAGTCGTTGTACTCGGTCCGCAGCGGATAGAAGTTCTCGCGGATGTAGAACGAGTACAGCCGGCCCTTCTCCTTCAGGTAGTTGAGGAAGGAGTACGGGGAGGTCGGGTCGGCGAGCGTGACCAGGTCCGACATGAAGGGCGTCTGGAGGTGCGCGCCCTCCAGGAACATGCCCGAGTGCCACTCGAAGTCCGGCTTGGACTCCAGGAACACGCCGTTCAGCTGGTCGATGGGCTCGGTCAGGCAGGCGAGGCCGAGGTTGAAGGGACCGAGGCCGATGCCGATGAAGTCGTGGGTCCGAGGCATCTCAGGCGTGGACAAGGTTCTCTCCCAGGTACTGCTCGGCGTGGCCGGCGATCAGGTCGAGGACGGCGGCGATGTCGGCGACCGTCGTCTCGGGGTTGAGCAGGGTGAACTTGAGGTACTGCTTGCCGTCGACCTTCGTGCCGGCGACCACGGCCTCGCCGGAGGCGAACAGGGCCTTGCGGGCGTGGAGGTTGGCGCGGTCGATGTCGGCGGGCGAGGTGACGGTCTCGGGGATGTAGCGGTAGACGAGGGTGGACAGCTGCGGCTCGACGACCACGTCGTAGCGCGGGTCGGCGGCGAGCAGCTCGAATCCGGCCCGGGCCAGGTCGCAGACCTCGTCGAAGAGCTCGCCGATGCCGTCGGCGCCCATGACGCGCAGGGTCATCCACAGCTTGAGGGCGTCGAAGCGGCGGGTGGTCTGGAGGGACTTGTCGACCTGGTTGGGGATCTGCTCGGTCACCGTGCGGCGCGGGTTGAGGTAGTCCGCGTGGTACGTGGCGTGGCGCAGGGTGGCTCCGTCGCGGACCAGCACGGCCGAGGAGCTGACCGGCTGGAAGAAGGACTTGTGGTAGTCGACGGTGACGGAGTCGGCCAGTTCGATGCCGTCCAGGAGGTGGCGGCGGGTCGGCGAGGCGAGCAGGCCGCAGCCGTAGGCCGCGTCCACGTGCATCCAGGCGCCGTACTCGGCGGCCAGGGCGGCGATCTCGGGCAGCGGGTCGATGGAGCCGAAGTCGGTGGTGCCGGCGGTGGCGACGATCGCCATCGGGACCAGGCCCTCGGCGCGGCAGGTCTCCAGCTCGGCGGCGAGCACGACGGACTGCATGCGGCGGTCGCGGTCGACCGGGATGGAGATGACGGCGTCGGCGCCGAGGCCGAGGAGGGTGGCCGACTTCTGGACGCTGAAGTGGCTGCACTCGGAGGAGAAGACGCGGAGCCGGGACAGGTCCGTGGTCCCCGCCTCCTCGCGGGCCAGCAGCAGCGCCTGGAGGTTGGACTGGGTCCCGCCGCTGGTGAACACGCCGTCGGCGGACGGGCCGAGGCCGATCCGGCCGGTGGTCCAGTCGATCAGCCTGCGCTCGATGAGGGTGCCGCCGGCGCTCTGGTCCCAGGTGTCCAGGGAGGAGTTGACGGCGGAGAGCACGGCCTCGCCGACGACGGCGGGGATGACCACCGGGCAGTTGAGGTGCGCCAGGTAGCGGGGGTGGTGGAAGTACACCGCGTCGCGGAGGTAGACGTCCTCCAGCTCGTCGAGGGCGGCGGAGACGTCGCCGAGCGGCCGGTCGAGGTCCACGGCGTCGACGACCGGGGCGAGCTCGGCGGGCGTGACCCCGGTGAACGGGCCGCGTGTCGTGACGAGTTTCCGCGCCACCCGCTCCACTCCTTCGGTGGCGGAGCGTCGATAGCTCTCCGCCGTCGTGTCGTTGAGCAGGTGCGCACGCATGTGGGGGCCCTTCCGGGAGTGGGGGACACGGTCAACCCCGTTGAGGTCGAAGTAAGGTTAGCCTAACCTAAGTCCACTTACAACAACGGCCCCCCGACCCGTGAGGGTTCGAGGGGCCGTCGTCGTGTGTGGGGACGGGGTGGTGCGTTCGGGGCGCGGTCGGGGTTACGCCTCTGCCCGGGCCGCTGCCCGGGCCGTTGCCTCGGCCTCCGCCTGGGCCTCTTCCTGCGTCTCGTCCGGGACTTCGCGCAGGGCGTCCTCGGACAGGCCCTTGCGCCAGTAGCCCACGAACGTGACCCGGCGCTTGTCGAGAGCGCGCTCGCGCACGAAGTGCCGGCGCAGCGCCTTGACCGCGCCGGACTCGCCCGCGATCCAGACGTACGGGGCCTCGCCGGGCAGCTCGGCGCCCGCGATCGCCTCCGGGCCGGTGGGCGCGCCCTCCTCCCGTACCAGCCAGGTGACCGTCGCGTCGGCCTCGGTCGCGAGGTCCATGCGGTCGCCGGAGTAGGGGACTTCGAGGTAGACGTGGGCGCGGGTCTCGGCCGGCAGCCACTCCAGGATCGCGGCGGCGGCCGGCAGGGCCGTCTCGTCGCCCCAGATCAGGACGGAGTCGGCGTCCTCGGGGAGCTGGAAGCGCACGGCCGTGTTGGCGGCCACGGCCGGGCCGAGGACGACCACCCGGTCGCCCGGCCGGGCGTGCTGGGCCCAGCGGCAGGCGGGACCGCCGTCCTCGTGCACCGCGAAGTCGATGTCCATCTCGGCGACCGGCTCGGTGCGCTGCGCGCGGACGGTGTACGAGCGCATCACGGCCCGCTCGTCGTCCGGCATCGCCCGCCAGGCGCCCAGGATCGCGTACATGTCCGGGTTGTCGAGCGGCGGCAGCACCGGGGCGTCCTGGCCGGGGTGGGGCAGGAAGAGCGAGAGCGACTGGTCGCGGCCACCGGAGGCGAGGTTCTTCAGGTCGTCACCGGTGAAGGTGACGCGGACCAGCGACGGGCCGAGCCGCCTCGTCCGGTCGACCTGGAGGCTGAAGAACTGGAACGGGGCGGTCTCGGCGTTCGTCATCGGGTCAGGACACCTTCTTGGCGTTCTCGAGGGCCTTGGCCAGGTCCTCCAGGAGCGGGGCGCACTTGGCGTACGAGTAGATCGGCTCGGTCACGCGCGGGATCACCTGGCCGGCCTTGACGGCGGGCAGCGCGGCCCAGGTGGGCTTCGCCTTCAGGGCCTCGGGCTGCAGGGCCGAGGTGCGGTTGTCGAGCATGATGATGTCGGCCTGGTACTTGTCGACGTTCTCCCAGCTCAGGCCCTCGAACCAGCCGCCCTGGTCGAGCTTGGTGGGCGTGACGATGTTGACGCCGAGCTCCTTGAAGTAGAGCGTGTCGGTCGGCCGGACCGGGGTGGAGACGTAGAAGAGGTCCGGGGAGCCGGAGCCGATCAGCACCTTGATGTCCTTCTTGCCCTGGGCGGCCTTGCGGACGCGCTCGGCGGCGGCCTCGAAGCGGGCCTTGTCCGCCTTGATCTGCGCCGTCCGGACGTCGGCGCCGAGCGAGGCGGCGAGGTCGGCGTGCCGCTGCAGGACGGCCGGCATCGACTTGTCGGCGGCCCACAGGGCGACGCTCGGGGCGATCTTGAGGATCTTGTCCTTCTGCTCGGCCGGGACGTACCAGAGGTCGTTCTTCTCCCACATGTCCGTGATGAGGAGCTCGGGCTGGAGCTTCAGGTACTCCTCGATCTTGAACTCGCCCCAGACGTTGCCGATGATCTTGACCTTCTTGACGTCGAGGTCACCGGCCTGGACGTCCGGGGCCTCGGCGCCGGTCTTCGGGTCCTTGACCGTGGTCGGGCCGAAGACGCCCTTGACCTCGATGCCGAAGTCCTTGAGGGCGGCGGCCGTTCCGGTGAAGGCGACGATGTTCTTCGGGGTGGCCTTCGCCTGGACGGCGGTGCCGCGGTCGTCGGTGAACTTCCACGGACCGGCCTTCTCCGAGGCCTTGGCGGGGGAGTCGCTGCCCTTGGTGTCGCTGCCGCAGGCGGCGAGCGCGGCGCCGAGCCCGAGGGCGCCGCCCGCGGCGAGCAGGCCGCGACGGGTGAGGGAGGTGGCTCGGGCGTTGCTGGGCATGGCGGAGTCGCTTTCGGTACGTGCCGGGGTCGGCCTGGGCAAGTCGAGGGTAGGTTAGCCTAACCTCATCAGGATCAACAGGGGCGGGGTCCGAACCGTGACGGCACACGACGGAGCCCGCCGCCCCGGGACGGGGCGACGGGCTCACGTTCGTCACGATGCTAGGCGGACAGGCCCAACTCCCGTGCGATCAGCATGCGCTGGACCTCGCTGGTGCCCTCGCCGATCTCCAGGATCTTGGAGTCGCGCCACATCCGGGCCACCGGATACTCGTTCATGAAGCCGTAGCCGCCGTGGATCTGGGTCGCCTCGCGGGCGTTGTCGACCGCCACCGTCGAGGAGTACAGCTTCGCCAGCGCCGCCTCCTTCTTGAACGGCTCGCCGAGCACGAGCCGGGAGGCCGCGTCGCGCCAGCCGACCCGGGCCATGTGCGCCCGCATCTCCATGTCGGCGATCTTGAACTGGATCGCCTGGTTGTCACCGATCGGCCGGCCGAAGGCGTGACGTTCCTTCGCGTACTTCACCGACTCGTCCACACAGCCCTGCGCGAGGCCCGTGGCCAGCGCCGAGATGGCGATCCGGCCCTCGTCCAGGATCCGCAGGAACTGCGCGTACCCGCGGCCCTCCTCGCCCAGCAGGTTCGCCGCCGGGACGCGTACGTCGTCGAAGGCGAGCTCACGGGTGTCCGAGGCGTTCCAGCCGACCTTCGAGTACGGCGCCGCGACCGTGAAACCGGGCGTGCCCGAGGGCACGATGATCGAGGAGATCAGCGGACGGCCGTCCGGCTTGCGGCCGGTCACCGCGGTCACCGTGACCAGACCGGTGATGTCCGTACCGGAGTTGGTGATGAAGCACTTCGAGCCGTTGATGACCCAGTCGTCGCCGTCCCGGACGGCCGTCGTGCGCGTACCGCCCGCGTCGGAGCCGGCGCCCGGCTCGGTCAGGCCGAAGGCGCCGAGCATCTCGCCGCTGCACAGCCGCGGCAGCCACTCCTGCTTCTGCTCCTCCGTGCCGAAGCGGTACACCGGCATCGCGCCCAGCGAGACGCCCGCCTCCAGGGTGATGGCCACCGAGGAGTCGACCCGGGCGAGCTCCTCCAGGGCGATGCCGAGGGCGAGGTAGTCGCCGCCCATCCCGCCGTACTCCTCCGGGAAGGGCAGGCCGAACAGGCCCATGCGCCCCATCTCGCGGACGATCTCGTAAGGGAACTCGTGGCGCTCGTAGTAGTCGCCGATCTTCGGGGCGACGACGTCGTGGGCGAACTCCTCGACGGTACGGCGGAGTTCCTCGTGCTCTTCGGAGAGCCGGTGGTCGAGGGACATGGGTTTCGTCACTCCTTGTGGGAGAGGGCGCGGACGGTACGGGACGGGCTCGGGCGGCCCAGCTGTTCGGCCATCCACCCGCTCGTGGCGGTGAGGGCGGCCAGGTCGACCCCGGTCTCGATGCCGAGGCCGTCGAGCATCCACACCAGGTCCTCGGTGGCGAGGTTGCCGGTGGCGGACTTGGCGTACGGGCAGCCGCCGAGGCCGCCGGCGGAGGCGTCGACCGTGGTCACGCCGTGCCGGAGTGCGGCGAGCGTGTTGGACAGGGCCTGCCCGTAGGTGTCGTGGAAGTGCACGGCGATGCGGGAGGTGGGCACCCCCGCCTCGTTCAGCGCGGTCAGCAGCGCCTGGACGTGGCCCGGCGTGGCGACGCCGATGGTGTCGCCGAGGCTCAGCTCGTCGCAGCCCATCTCGGCGAGGGCCTTGGTGACGCGGACGACCTGCTCGATCGGGACGGCGCCCTCCCAGGGGTCGCCGAAGCACATCGACAGATAGCCGCGGATGGTGAGGCCCTGCTCTATGGCGCGGGTCACGACCGGCTCGAACATCGCGAGGGCCTCGTCCACGGTGCGGTTGAGGTTGGCCTTCGCGAAGGACTCGGTGGCCGAGGCGAACACGGCGACGTGGCGGGCGCCGAGCGCAAGCGCCCGGTCCAGGCCGCGCTCGTTCGGCACGAGCACCGGCAGCCGGACCGGCAGGTCGCGCACGGCCGGGAACAGCTCCTCGGCATCGGCCAGCTGGGGCACCCACTTCGGGTGGACGAAGCTGGTCGCCTCGACGGTCGACAGTCCGGCGGCGGCGAGGCGCCGCACGAACTCGGCCTTCACGGCGGTCGGGACGACCGTCTTCTCGTTCTGCAGCCCGTCCCGGGGACCCACCTCGTGGATCCGGACCCGCGCCGGGAGCGACGGGTCGGCCACGGTCATCGGCAGCCCGCTCATGCCTCGTCCTCCTCGTGGGGCGTCACGACGGCCAGGACCTGGTCCATGGCGACGGTCGTGCCGGGCGTGACGTCCAGTTCGGTGACGGTGCCGGCGTGCGGAGCGGAGATGACGTGCTCCATCTTCATCGCCTCCACCACCAGCAGACTCTGACCCGCCTCCACCTCGTCCCCGACCGCCACCTTCACCACGGTCACGGTCCCCGGCATGGGCGCGGCAAGCGTGTCCGCCCCACCGAGCCGGGCCCCGCTGAGGGCGGCGGCGACGGGGTCGTGGTCCAGCACGTGCCAGGAGTCGCCCTCGCGGCCGAGCCAGCCGTCGGCCCGGTGGAAGTGGTGGGTCACCCCGTCCACCGCGACGGTGACCGAACGGTCCGTCACCGTGGCGCTCGCGGGTGCCTGCGCCGTGACGGGTTCGAGTCCCGGTACGCGCAGCGGGAACACGGGCGGGTTCGGGGTGCCGCCCAGACGCCAGCCGCTCGGCACCGAGAACGGGTCGGTCCAGCCGGCGCGGGGCTCGGGGTCCAGCCCCGCGAGCCGTACGGCCGCCGCCGCCGCGTACACCTCGTCCGGAACGCCCTGCGGGACCAGGCTCTCCGCGTCCCGTTCCACGAGACCCGTGTCCAGGTCGCCCGCGACCACGTCCGGGTGGGCCAACAGGCGGCGGAGGAAGCCCGCGTTGGTGGGGATGCCGAGGGTGACGGTGTCGGCCAGGGCGGCGCGGAGCCGCCGCAGGGCCGTCGGGCGGTCGGGGGCGTGGACGATGACCTTCGACAGCATCGGGTCGTACAGGCTGGAGACCTCGGTGCCCTCGCTCAGGCCCGAGTCGGTGCGCGCCCCCGCGCCCTGCGGCTCGCGCAGGGCGAGGACGGTGCCGCCGGACGGCAGGAAGCCGCGCGCCGGGTCCTCCGCGCAGATGCGGGCCTCGATCGCCCAGCCGTCGAGGCGGATGTCCGACTGCCCGAAGGGCAGCGGCTCGCCCGCGGCCACCCGCAGCTGCCACTCCACCAGGTCCACGCCCGTGATCAGCTCCGTCACCGGGTGCTCGACCTGGAGGCGGGTGTTCATCTCCATGAAGTAGTACGAGGACGGGTCGCCGCCCGGCACGATGAACTCGACCGTGCCCGCGCCCACATAGCCGCAGGAGCGCGCCGCCTCGACCGCCGCCGCGCCCATCGCCGCCCGGATCTCCGGGGTCAGCAGGACGCTCGGCGCCTCCTCGATGATCTTCTGGTGGCGGCGCTGGAGCGAGCACTCGCGCTCGCCCAGGTGCACCACGTTCCCGTGCGCGTCGGCGAGGACCTGGATCTCGATGTGCCGGGGCCGGTCGATCCACCGCTCCACGAGCAGCGTGTCGTCGCCGAACGAGGACCGCGCCTCGCGCCGCGCCGCCGCGATCTCCTCCTCCAGGACCGACAGGTCCCGCACCAGGCGCATGCCCTTGCCGCCGCCGCCCGCCGAGGGCTTCAGCAGCACCGGGGCGCCCAACTCGCGGGCCGACTTCTCCAGTTCGGGGTCGGCCGCGCCCGGGACCACGGGCACGCCCGCGGCCTGGACCGTGGCCTTCGCCCGGATCTTGTCGCCCATCAGGGAGATCGCAGAGGCGGGCGGCCCGATGAAGACGAGCCCCGCGTCCGCGCACGCCTGCGCGAAGCCCGCGTTCTCGGCGAGGAAGCCGTAGCCGGGGTGGACGGCCTGCGCGCCGGTGCGGGCCGCCGCGTCGAGCAGGGCCGGAACGGAGAGGTAGGACTCGGCCGCGGCCGGCGGGCCGATCCGTACCGCCGTGTCCGCCTCCCGTACGTGCCGGGCGTCGGCGTCCGCGTCGCTGTACACGGCCACCGAGCGGACGCCCATCTCCCGCAGCGTGCGGATGACGCGGACGGCGATCTCGCCCCGGTTGGCCACGAGGACGGTGTCGAACATGTGCTGCATCGTCTGGGGTCCCCTCACATCCGGAAGACGCCGAACTGGGGGTCACCCAGGGGCGCGTTGGCACAGGCGGTCAGGGCCAGCCCCAGCACCTGCCGGGTCTCCATCGGGTCGATGACCCCGTCGTCCCACAGCCGGGCCGTCGCGTAGTAGGCGCTGCCCTGCGTCTCGTACTGCGCGCGGATCGGGTCCTTGAAGGCCTCTTCCTCCTCGGCGCTCCACGTGTCGCCGAGCTGGTCGCGCTTGACCGTGGCGAGGACGGAGGCGGCCTGCTCGCCGCCCATCACCGAGATCTTGGCGTTCGGCCACATCCACAGGAAGCGCGGGGAATACGCCCGGCCGCACATCGAGTAGTTGCCCGCGCCGTACGAGCCGCCGACGACCACGGTCAGCTTGGGCACCCGCGTGGTGGCCACGGCCGTGACCATCTTCGCCCCGTGCTTGGCGATGCCGCCGTGCTCGTACGCCTTGCCGACCATGAAGCCGGTGATGTTCTGCAGGAACACCAGCGGGATGCCGCGCTGGTCGCACAGCTCGATGAAGTGCGCGCCCTTCTGGGCGGACTCGGCGAACAGGATGCCGTTGTTGGCGACGATGCCGACCGGGTGGCCGTGGATCCTGGCGAAACCGGTGATCAGCGTCTGCCCGTACTCCGCCTTGAACTCCTGGAAGCGGGAGGCGTCCACGACCCGCGCGATCACCTCGCGCACGTCGTACGGGGTGCGCGAGTCCACCGGCACCGCTCCGTACAGCCCCGCCGGGTCGACCTTCGGCTCCTCGGCCGGCTCGACCGACCAGGGCAGCGGACCGCGCTCGGGCAGGGTGGCGACGATGTTCCGGACGATGCGCAGGGCGTGCGCGTCGTCCTCCGCCAGGTGGTCGGTGACGCCGGAGATCCGGGAGTGGACCTCGCCGCCGCCGAGCTCCTCCGCCGTCACGACCTCGCCGGTCGCGGCCTTCACCAGCGGCGGGCCGCCCAGGAAGATCGTGCCCTGGTTGCGGACGATCACGGCCTCGTCGCTCATCGCCGGCACGTACGCGCCGCCCGCGGTGCAGGAGCCGAGGACCGCCGCGATCTGCGGGATCCCGGCGCCCGACATCCGGGCCTGGTTGTAGAAGATCCGCCCGAAGTGCTCGCGGTCCGGGAACACCTCGTCCTGCATGGGCAGGAAGGCGCCGCCCGAGTCGACCAGGTAGAGGCAGGGGAGACGGTTCTCCAGCGCCACCTCCTGGGCGCGCAGGTGCTTCTTGACCGTCATCGGGTAGTACGTGCCGCCCTTGACGGTCGCGTCGTTGGCGACGATGACGCACTCGCGGCCGGAGACCCGCCCGATGCCCGCGATCACTCCGGCCGCGGGGGCCTGGTCGCCGTACATCCCGTTCGCCGCGAGCGGGGCCAGCTCCAGGAAGGGTGAGCCCGGGTCGAGCAGCGTGTCCACGCGGTCCCGCGGCAGCAGCTTGCCGCGCGCGGTGTGCCGGGCGCGGGCCTTCTCGCCACCGCCGAGCGCGGCCGCGGCGAGCTTGGCGCGCAGGGTCGCGGCCAGCTCGTGGTGGGCCGCCTCATTGGCCTGCCAGGCCGGCGACGCGGGGTCCGCCGCGCTCGTCAGCACAGGTGCCTGCTGCATCCCTCGAGCTCCCTTGCTCGGTTAATGAGCGTTAACGTATGTCCTTCAGGTTAACGACCGCTAACCGGGTTGTCTAGAATCGAATCCATGACCACCACGCCGACGACCCGGACGGGCCGGACCGACGCCACGACGCGACGCGAGCAGATCCTCAAGGAGGCCGCCCGCCTCTTCGCCGAGCGCGGCTTCCACGGTGTGGGCGTCGACGAGATAGGGGCGGCCGTCGGCATCAGCGGGCCCGGGCTCTACCGGCACTTCCCCGGCAAGGACGCCATGCTCGCCGAGCTGCTCGTGGGCATCAGCGAACGGCTGCTCGACGGCGGCCGGCTGCGGGTGGTCGAGTCGGACGGCGACCCGCGGGCCGTGCTCGGCTCCCTCATCGACGGGCACATCGACTTCGCCCTCGACGACCGGCCGCTGATCACCCTCCACGACCGCGAGCTGGACCGCCTCAAGGACGAGGACCGCAAGCGGGTGCGGCAGCTCCAGCGGCAGTACGTCGAGCTGTGGGTCGCCGTCGTCCGCGAGCTGTACCCGTCCGCGGCCGAGTCCGAGGCCCGCGCGGCGGTCCACGCGGTCTTCGGCCTCCTGAACTCGACCCCGCACCTCGCGGCGCTCGGCCGCCGGCCCATGGAGGAGCTGCTGCGCCGCCTCGCCCACGGAGCGCTGGGAGCCCTGGGCGCCCAGTAGCCGGACGGTGACGGCGTGGAGGGGGTCGCGGGGTTAAATGGGCCCCATGCCGATACTCAGCCGCGCCGCCCTCGTCGAGCACCTCGTCCGGACCCGTATCGCCGGGGACGTCGCCACCCCCCGCGACAACAACCTCAGCCACTACAGGAAGCTCGCCAACGGCGACCGGCACTACTGGCTGGGCCTGGAGCTCGGCGACCGGTGGACCGACGAGCAGGACGTGCTCGCGGTGATGGCGGAGCGCTGCGGGGTCGTGGACGACCCCGCGCACCGCGTCGGGCAGGACACCATCGACCCCGAGCTGACCGTCGACGCCCTCGACCGCATGGCCGCGCGCCTCGCCAAGGCCGCCGCCGCGCAGGAGCGGGTGCTGTTCGCCACCGGGCACCCGGGCGCGCTGATCGACGCGCACAGCCGGGTGGCGGGGGCCCTGCGGGCGCGGGGCTGCGAGATCGTGCGGATCCCGGGCGGGCTGACCGCCGACGAGGGGTACGTCGTGCAGTTCGCCGATGTCGCCGTCTTCGAGCGGGGCGCCAGCCTGTGGCACACGCACTCGCCGGAGCCCATGAACGCGATCCTCGACGGGCTCGCGGCGCTGGGTGAGCCCGCGCCGGATCTGGTGGTCGCGGACCACGGGTGGGCCGGACGTGCGGCTCAGCGGGGCGTCGACTCGGTGGGGTACGCCGACTGCAACGACCCCGCGCTGTTCCTCGCGGAGGCGGAGGGGACGATGCAGGTCACCGTTCCGCTGGACGACCACGTGGTGGACCCGCGGTCGTACGAGCCGCTGACGGCCTACCTGCTGGACGCGGCCGGGCTGGTCGGCTGACGGCCGGTGGTCCGACGGCTGATGATCCGACGGTGGCGAGGCCCCCTTCCCGCCGGCGGTGAACGCCGGCGGGAAGGGGGCCTCGCCCACCATGTCCGATGATCAGCGCGGGACGCGAACGACACCCTCCTGGATGACGGAGATCGCCAGTCGGCCGTCCTGGGTGTAGATCCGGGCCTGGCCCAGGCCGCGCCCGCCCGAGGCGGTCGGGGACTCCTGGTCGTACAGGAGCCACTCGTCGGCCCGGAAGGGGCGGTGGAACCACATCGCGTGGTCCAGGGAGGCGCCGACCACGTCGCCGACCGCCCAGCCGCCGCGTCCGTGCGCGAGGAGGATCGAGTCGAGCAGGGTCATGTCGGAGACGTACGTGGCCAGGACGACGTGGAGCAGCGGGTCGTCGGCCAGTTTGCCGTTGGTGCGGAACCAGACCTGGGAGCGCGGCTCGCGCGGCTGTCCGACCGAGCCCCACGGGGGCACCTCGGCGTAGCGGAGGTCGACGGCGGCCCTCGCCTCGATCAGCCGGTCCGCGACCTCGCGGGGGAGGTGGCGGGGCAGCATCTCGTCCGGTGTCGGCAGCGACTCCGGGTCCGGTGCGGGCGGCATGTCCGCCTGGTGGTCGAGCCCCTCCTCGTACGTCTGGAAGGACGCCGAGAGGTGGAAGATCGGCTGGCCGTGCTGGACGGCCACGACCCGGCGGGTGGTGAAGGAGCGGCCGTCGCGGATCCGGTCGACGGTGTAGACGATCGGCGCGCCCGGGTCCCCGGGGCGCAGGAAGTACGCGTGCAGGGAGTGGGCGAGCCGGTCCTCCGGGACGGTCCGCCCGGCCGCCACCAGCGCCTGGGCGGCCACCTGGCCGCCGAAGACGCGGGGGACGAGCGCCGAGCGGGACTCGCCCCGGAAGATGTCCCGCTCGATCCGCTCCAGGTCGAGCAGATCGAGCAGGGCATCCAGAGCACTGTGCGCTTCGGGCACTTACAGGCCCATCGACTTGGCGATGATCGACTTCATGATCTCGCTGGTGCCGCCGTAGATGCGGTTGACGCGGTTGTCCGCGTACAGGCGGGCGATCGGGTACTCGTTCATGTAGCCGTAGCCGCCGTGCAGCTGGAGGCAGCGGTCGATGACGCGGTGGGCGACCTCGGTGCAGAAGAGCTTGGCGCTCGCGGCCTCGGCGGGGCTCAGCTCGCCCGCGTCGAGGGCCTCCAGGGCGCGGTCGGCGACGGCCTCGGCGGCGTCGACCTCGGCCTGGCACGCGGCCAGCTCGAACTTGGTGTTCTGGAAGTGCGCGACCGGCTTGCCGAAGACCGTGCGGTCCGTGACGTACTGCTGGGCGAACCGGACGGCGGCCTTGGCCTGCGCGTACGCGCCGAAGGCGATGCCCCAGCGCTCGGAGGCCAGGTTGTGGCCGAGGTACGAGAAGCCCTTGCCCTCCTCGCCCATCAGGTCCTCGACGGGCACCTTGACGTCGACGAACGCGAGCTCGGCGGTGTCGGAGGTGCGCAGGCCCAGCTTGTCCAGCTTGCGGCCTATCGAGTAGCCCTCGGACTTGGTGTCCACGGCGAAGAGGGAGATGCCGAAGCGGCGGTCCTCGGCCGACGGGGCGGAGGTGCGGGCGCAGACGATCACGCGGTCGGCGTGGACGCCGCCGGTGATGAAGGTCTTGGCGCCGTTGAGGACGTAGTGGGTGCCGTCCTCGGAGAGCTTGGCGGTGGTCTTCATGCCCGCGACGTCGGAGCCGGTGCCCGGCTCGGTCATCGCCAGCGCCCACATCTCCTCGCCGGTGACGAACTTCGGCAGGTAGCGCTTCTTCTGCTCGTCGGTGGCGAGCATCTTGATGTACGGGAGCGCCAGGAGCACGTGCACGCCGGAGCCGCCGAACTGGACGCCCGCGCGGGCGGTCTCCTCGTAGAGGACGGCCTCGAACTTGTGGGTGTCCAGGCCGGCGCCGCCGAACTCCTCCGGCACGTTGATGCCGAAGATGCCCAGCTCGCCGAGCTTGCCGTAGAAGTCGCGCGGCGCCTGACCGGCGGCGAACCACTCGTCGTAGACCGGGACGACCTCGGCCTCGATGAAGGCGCGGATGGTCTCCCGGAACGCCTCGTGGTCCTCGTTGAATACGGTACGGCGCACGAGCCGCCTCCTTCGGGTCCGGTCGCTTTGTCTAAGCGCTTGCTCAGGCTCTGGAGACGAAGTTACCGACCGGTCAACCCGTCTGTCCAGAGTCGGCCACCGAGTGCAATGCGAACCACATCTCCATCCGCACGTCCGCGTCGTCCAGATCACACTCCAGGAGGGCTCCGCAGCGGGCGATCCGCTGGCGGACGGTGTTGCGGTGGATGCCGAGGGCCACCGCCGTCCGGTCCCAGCTGCCGTGCAGGGAGAGCCAGGTGCGCAGGGTCTCGGCCAATGCGGGGGAGAGCGGGGCGAGGAGATCGCGGGCGTACGCCGCCGCCTCGTCCCGGTCCACGAGGCCGGTGAAGCCGGCCGCCCGGTGCCGGACCAGGGGTGACCGGGTGGCCTCCGCCCTGCGCAGGGCCCGCCCGGCCTGCGCGTCGGCGGCGGAGAGCGCCTGGGCTTCGGCGGGCGCGCTGGCGCCCAGTGTCCAGCCGGGCTGGGCGGTGACCGGGGCGGAGGCGGGCAGGACGAGGCGTACCGGGCCGGGTGGGGCGGCCGGCTCCGCGCCCCCGTCCACCAGCGCGGTCCCCAATGACGCCGCCAAGGACGCCGCCGCGAACGGCGTGCCGTCGCCGCCCGTCGCGTGGACGACCGTCCACGGACCCTCGCCCAGGGTGGCGGCGGCGTCCGTCGGGGTGGCGCCCAGGAGGAGGCGGACCAGGGCCGTGTCGCGGGAGGTGACGTCGGCGGCGCGGTGAGGGGCCGTCAGGAGGGAGAGGAGGACGACCGCGACGCCCGCGATCGTGTGGTCGCCCGGATCGCGGCGGTCGGTCGCCACGCCCAGGATCAGGCCGTCGCCGCCGCCGAGCGCGTACGCGGCCAGGCGCAGTCCGCCACCGTCGCCGCTCGCCGAGGCCGGGCCGCCCGGTCGCGGGCCCACCACGCCGGCGAGGTCCGCGAGCGCCCGCCCGGCCTCCGCCGGGATCTCGCGGCCGGCCGCCGCCGACTCCGTACCGTCCGGGGAGAAGAGGGCCGCCCGGCCGCCGAGCCTGGAGGCGAGCGCGCCCAGGACCGCCGGGACCGGGGCCGGCCGGGCCGCGGCCGTGGCGAGGGACTGCTGGGCCTCGCTCACCCGGCGCAGCTCGTGCAGCCGGGCCTCCGCCATCAGCCGCCACAGCGCCCGGGCCACCGCCGTGAACGGGGTCGCGGGCGGCACCTCGATCAGCGGCAGCCCGTGCCGCTCGCACGCCTCGACGAGCGCCGGCGGCACCGTGTCGTACACCGGGGCCACCCCGAAGCCGAGCGCCGCCGCCCCCGCCTCCACGACGCGCTCCACGTACCGCGCCGGGTCCGTGAGCTGCACGCCCGCCGTCATCAGCAGTTCGCCGCCGAGGAGATACGGATAGGGGTCGGCCATCTCGGAGGTGTGCACCCAGTGCAGCGAGACGTCCCCGGGCCCCGCGAGCAGCCGGAGTCCCAGCTCCTTGCGGGCGAGCAGTGCGGCCAGTGGGACGGGTGGTGCGGGCGGGGTGGGGGTGGGCTCCGGTGCGGGCATGGGGTGGACCCTTCGTATATCCGCAGGGGTGCGTGGTGGAGGAAACGTACACTTCAGCGTCGCATTCCGGCCACCTACTGTCGTCCCATCCAGAGGCCGCGGGTACGGGCGGATGTCCCCGCGATCCGCCTCTGGTCACCTTTCCCCTGCACGACACGCCACCGAGGTGCGCGAAGGAGGGCCCCATGGCCGTCGACTACACAGTGATCGTCCTGTATCTGGCCGGCATGCTCGCGATGGGCTGGTGGGGCATGCGCCGCGCCAAGTCCAAGAGCGAGTTCCTGGTCGCCGGACGCCGCCTCGGGCCCTGGATGTACTCCGGGACGATGGCCGCCATCGTCCTCGGCGGCGCCTCCACCATCGGCGGCGTCGGCCTCGGCTACAAGTACGGCCTGTCCGGCGCCTGGATGGTCTTCACCATCGGCCTCGGCCTGCTCGCGCTCAGCGTCCTCTTCTCCGCGCGCATCGCCCGGCTGAAGGTCTACACCGTCTCCGAGATGCTCGACCTGCGCTACGGCGGCACGGCCGGCGTCATCTCCGGCGTCGTCATGTGGGCGTACACCCTGATGCTCGCGGTCACCTCGACCATCGCGTACGCCACGATCTTCGACGTCCTGTTCGACCTGCCCCGGACGGTCGCGATCGTCCTCGGCGGCACCATCGTGGTCGCCTACTCGACCCTCGGCGGCATGTGGTCCATCACGATCACCGACATGGTGCAGTTCGTGGTGAAGACCGTCGGCGTGCTCCTCCTGCTGCTGCCCATCGCCGTCGTCAAGGCGGGCGGCTTCGCCGAGATGAAGGCCGCGCTGCCCACCTCGTACTTCGAGCCGCTCGGCATCGGCGGCGAGACGATCTTCACGTACGTCCTGATCTACACCTTCGGCATGCTCATCGGTCAGGACATCTGGCAGCGGGTCTTCACCGCCCGCACCGACAAGGTCGCCAAGTGGGGCGGCACCGTCGCCGGCACCTACTGTCTGGCGTACGCGCTCGCCGGCGCCGTCATCGGCACGGCGGCCAAGGTGCTCTACCCCAAGCTGCCCAGCGCCGACGACGCCTTCGCGACCATCGTCAAGGACGAGCTGCCCATGGGCGTCCGGGGCCTGGTCCTCGCCGCCGCGCTCGCGGCCGTGATGTCCACCTCCTCCGGCGCACTCATCGCCTGCGCCACCGTCGCCAACAACGACATCTGGTCACGTCTGCGCGGCACCGTGGCGAGGAAGGGCGAGGCCGGCGGGTCCGAGCACGACGAGGTCAAGGGCAACCGGGCCTTCATCCTGATCATGGGCATCGCCGTGATCGGCATCGCCATCGCCCTCAACGACGTCGTCCAGGCCCTCACCGTCGCCTACAACCTGCTGGTCGCCGGCCTGCTCGTACCGATCCTGGGCGGTCTGCTCTGGCGCCGCGGCACCGTCCAGGGCGCACTCTCCGCGGTGATCGTCGGAGGTGTCTCCGTCATCGGCCTGATGTGGACTTACGGAATCCTTGCAAATGAGCCTGTTTACTATGGTTTGTTGGCCTCGCTCGCCGCATATGTGATCGTTTCTCTGGCGACCCCGCCGACGGACGCGGCCGTGCTCGCCCACTGGCGGGCCCGGCTGGCAGGGCAGGACACCCCGACCGAGCCCGAGACCGAAGAACGGGCGCCCGTGACCGCCTGACGGCGGCCGCACCCAGACCTCCGGCAGGGCCCCGCGACCCGGGGCCCGCCGGAAACCCACCGAGATTCACCCCAGGAGGACCCGACCATGAGCAGCAGCGACCAGAACACCCCGCGCGGCCCGATCGACTCGTCCCGCATCCCGCGGTACGCCGGTCCCGCGACGTTCGCCCGGCTGCCGCGGCTCGACGAGGTCGGCACCGCCGACGTCGCCGTGGTCGGCATCCCCTTCGACAGCGGCGTCTCCTACCGCCCCGGCGCGCGCTTCGGCGGCAACGCCATCCGCGAGGCCTCGCGCCTGCTGCGCCCCTACAACCCGGCGCAGGACGCCTCCCCGTTCGCCCTCGCCCAGGTCGCCGACGCCGGCGACATCGCGGCCAACCCGTTCAACATCAACGAGGCCGTCGAGACCATCGAGGCCGCCGCCGACGACCTGCTCGCCACCGGCGCCCGCATGATGACCCTGGGCGGCGACCACACCGTGGCCCTGCCGCTGCTGCGCTCCGTCGCCAAGAAGCACGGCCCGGTCGCCCTGCTCCACTTCGACGCCCACCTCGACACCTGGGACACCTACTTCGGCGCCGAGTACACCCACGGCACCCCGTTCCGCCGGGCCGTCGAGGAGGGCATCCTCGACACCTCCGCCCTCTCCCACGTCGGCACCCGCGGCCCGCTCTACGGCAAGCAGGACCTCACCGACGACGAGAAGATGGGCTTCGGCATCGTCACCTCCGCCGACATCTACCGCCGCGGCGCCGACGAGGTCGCCGACCAGCTCCGCCAGCGCATCGGCGACCGCCCGCTCTACATCTCCATCGACATCGACTGCCTCGACCCGGCCCACGCCCCCGGCACCGGCACCCCCGAGGCCGGCGGCATGACCTCGCGCGAGCTCCTGGAGATCCTGCGCGGCCTGTCCTCCTGCAACCTGGTCTCCGCCGACGTCGTCGAGGTCGCCCCGGCCTACGACCACGCCGAGATCACCGCCGTCGCCGCCTCCCACACCGCGTACGAGCTGACGACGATCATGTCGCGCCAGATCGCGGCGAGCCGCGCGTAACGCAGACACCGTCAGGGTCGTGTCCACTCGCCGCAGGGCGGAACGGGTGGGCACGACCCCGACCGCCGGGCCGCACCCGACCGACCACGCCACGCCCCCGAGGGACCGTTCATGACCCACGACCACGACCTGGTCCTGCGCCCGACCGCCGCACAGACCGCCGCCGCGCTCAACCCGCCCGCCGGTCGCAACGGAGGCGACCTCGTCGTCGAGACCCTCGCCGGTCTCGGTGCCACCACCGTCTTCGGCCTCCCCGGCCAGCACGCGCTCGGCATGTTCGACGCCCTGCGCCGCTCCGCGCTCCGCTACGTCGGACTGCGCGTCGAGAACAACGCGGGCTTCGCCGCCGACGCGTACGGCCGGATCACCGGCGAGGCGGCCCCGCTGCTGCTGTCCACCGGGCCCGGCGCCCTGATGTCGCTCGCCGCGCTCCAGGAGGCCGCGGCCGCCTCCACGCCCGTCCTCGCCATCGGCAGCCAGGTCCCCGTCGCCGGACTCGGCGGCGGCCGGCACGGCTATCTCCACGAGCTGCGCGACCAGCAGGCGTCCTTCCGGGACGTCGTGAAGTCCGTGCACACCGTGCGGACCCAGTCCCAGATCCCGTCCGCGATCGCCGCCGCCTGGAAGTCGGCGCTCACCGCGCCGCACGGCCCGGTCTGGGTGGAGATCCCGCAGGACGTGCTGCTCGCCGAGACCGCGCTGCCCGTGGTCACGGCGATGGACGCGACCCCGGAGGAGGTCGTCCCGCGCCCCGAGCTGACCGCGCTGGCCGCCCACCTCCTGCAGAACGCCGAGCGCCCGGCGATCATCGCGGGCGGCGGGGTCGTCCGCTCCGACGCCTCGGGCAAGCTGCTGGCGCTCGCCGAGCAGCTGAACGCCCCGGTCGTCACCACCTTCGGCGGCAAGGGCGCCTTCCCCTGGGAGCACCCGCTGTCGCTCCAGTCCTGGCTCGAGGACCGGCACACCACCGACTTCCTCGAGGACGCCGACGTCCTTTTGGTGGTCGGCTCGGGCCTCGGCGAGCTGTCCTCGAACTACCACACCTTCGCCCCGCGCGGCCGGGTGATCCAGATCGAGGCCGACCCCGGGAAGCTGGAGTCCAACCACCCGGCCCTCGGCATCCACGCCGACGCGCGCCTCGCCCTCCAGGCCCTCCTGGAGACCGTGGACGTACGCGAGGACGCCACCGCCCCGGAGCGGGTGCGGGCCGTCCTGGCGAAGGTGCGGGACCGCATCCGGGCCCAGGACCTCGGTCTGGAGCAGCAGGTCGTCGCCGCCGTGCGGGAGGCCCTGCCGGACGCGGCGCCCAGCTTCTGGGACATGACGATCCTGGCCTACTGGGCCTGGTCCGCCTTCGACGCCCGCCGCCCCAACACCATGCACTCCGCCCAGGGCGCCGGCGGCCTCGGCTACGGCTTCCCGGCGGCGCTCGGCGCGGCCGCGGCCGACCCGAGCCACCCCGTGCTCGCGGTGTCGGGCGACGGCGGCGCGATGTACTCGATCGCGGAGCTGGCGACGGCGAAGCAGTACGGCCTCGACGTCACGTGGCTGATCGTCGACGACGGCGGCTACGGCATCCTGCGCGAGTACATGACGGGCGCCTTCGGCGAGGCCACGGCGACCGAACTGGCCCGCCCGGACTTCGTCGCCCTCGCCGAGTCCTTCGGCGTCCCGGCCGCCCTCACCACCCCGGACACCCTCACCGCGGACCTCGCCAAGGCCCTGGCGACCCCGGGCCCGTCGGTCGTGGTGCTGCCGGCCCTGCTGCGGATGTTCGAGCCGACGCACCTGTGAGGGACGGGCCCGACCGTTCCGGGGTCCTAGGACCCCGGAACGGCCAGGCCGGGACCTCCGGCCGGTCTTCGGCCCGGGATTGTTGCGGCGGGATGAAATCGCACGTCGGCCGTGTTGGGGCTTCCGGTAGAGCAGTACGGACGGGAGGCGCCTCGTGGCGGCGGTGGGGCAGAAACAGGCCAAGCGGGAAGAGGCCGGGCAGCGGCGGCAGGGCTGGGCGCGCCGGCTGTGGGGCTACGCCTGGCGGTACCGGACCAACGTCGTGCTCGCGCTGGGGTCGTCCCTGGCGGGCATGGCCGTGCTCGCGCTCGTCCCGCTCATCACCAAGGTCGTCATCGACGAGGTCATCGGCTCGAAGACCGGGTCCCTGGGCCTGTGGACCGGGCTCCTGATCGCCTCCGCCGTCGTCGTCTACGGCCTCACCTACGTCCGGCGCTATTACGGCGGCCGCCTCGCCCTCGACGTCCAGCACGACCTGCGCACCGAGATGTTCGGGACGATCACCCGGCTCGACGGGCGGCGGCAGGACGAGCTGTCCACCGGGCAGGTCGTCGGACGGGCCACCAGCGACCTCCAGCTCATCCAGGGGCTGCTCTTCATGCTCCCGATGACCATCGGGAACGTGCTGCTGTTCCTCATCTCGCTCGGCGTGATGGCCGCCCTCTCGCTGCCCCTGACCCTGATCGCCCTGGCCCTCGCCCCCGCCCTGTGGTGGATCGCCCGACGCAGCCGTACCCGCCTCCACCCCGCCACCTGGTACGCGCAGGCGCAGGCCGCCGCCGTCGCCGGCGTCGTGGACGGCTCCGTCACCGGGGTCCGGGTCGTGAAGGGCTTCGGACAGGAGGAGCAGGAGACCGGCAAGATCCGCGAGGCCGGCCGGAAGCTCTTCGCGGGCCGGCTGCGCACCATCCGGCTCAACTCCCGCTACACCCCCGCGCTCCAGGCGGTCCCTGCCCTCGGCCAGGTCGCCGTCCTCGCCCTCGGCGGCTGGCTCGCCTACCGCGGCCAGATCACCCTCGGCACCTTCGTCGCCTTCTCCTCCTACCTCGCCTCGCTGGTCGGCCCGGTCCGCATGCTCGCCATGGTCCTCACCGTCGGCCAGCAGGCCCGCGCCGGCGTCGAGCGGGTCCTGGAGCTCATCGACACCGAGCCGACCATCGAGGACGGCACCAAGGAGCTCCCGGCCGACGCGCCCGCCACGGTCGAGTTCGACGACGTCTCGTTCGCCTATGAAGACGGCCGCCCCGTCCTCGAGGGTTTCTCGCTGGAGATCCGGCCCGGCGAGACCGTCGCCGTCGTCGGCGCCTCCGGGTCCGGCAAGTCCACCGTCTCGCTGCTGCTGCCCCGCTTCTACGACGTGAGCCACGGCGCCGTCCTCGTCGGCGGCCTCGACGTCCGCGAGCTCACCCTGGACTCGCTGCGCGCGGCGATCGGCCTCGTCCCCGAGGACAGCTTCCTGTTCTCCGACACGGTCCGCGCCAACATCGCGTACGGCGCTCCCGACGCCACCCAGGAGCAGATCGAGACCGCCGCCCGCGCCGCCCAGGCGGACCGGTTCATCGCCGAGCTGCCCGCGGGCTACGACACCAAGGTCGGCGAGCACGGACTCACCCTGTCCGGCGGCCAGCGCCAGCGCATCGCGCTCGCCCGTGCCATCCTCACCGACCCTCGGCTGCTCCTCCTCGACGACGCCACCTCCGCCGTCGACGCCCGGGTCGAGCACGAGATCCACGAGGCCCTGAAGTCCGTCATGGCGGGCCGCACCACCCTGCTCATCGCCCACCGTCGCTCCACCCTCGGCCTCGCCGACCGGATCGCCGTCCTCGACGAGGGCCGGCTCTCCGACATCGGCACGCACGAGGAGCTGGAGCAGCGCTCCGCCCTCTACCGGCGGCTGCTCACCGACCCCGACGAGCTGGGCGCCGTCTCACCGGGCCACGCCCTGCCGGTCGAGGTGCCCGAGGACCGCACGCTGCGGGCCGAGCTGGACGCCGAGTTCGACGCCGAGCGGGGCATCACGCCCACCCTGTGGGTGCGCGAGGAGACCGACGACCGGGAGACCGCGGCCCCGGGGGCCACGCCCGAGCTGCTCGCCGCCGTCGAGGCCCTGCCGCCCGCGACCGACACCCCGGACGTCGACGAGGACCGCGCCGTCGCCCCCGAGACCTCGTACGGGCTGCGCCGTCTGCTGAGCGGCTTCGGCCTTCCGCTGCTGGTCAGCCTCGGCCTGGTCGCCCTCGACGCGGGCATGGGCCTGCTGCTGCCGGTCCTCATCCGGCACGGCATCGACGAGGGCGTCAACCGGCTGGCCATCGGCGCCGTGTGGGCCGCCTCCGCGCTCGCCCTGGTGACCGTCCTGGTCCAGTGGGCGGCGCAGACCGCCGAGACCCGGATGACCGGCCGCACGGGCGAGCGGATCCTCTACTCGCTGCGGCTGAAGATCTTCGCCCAGCTCCAGCGGCTCGGCCTGGACTACTACGAGCGCGAGCTCACCGGCCGGATCATGACCCGGATGACCACGGACGTCGACGCCCTGTCGACCTTCCTGCAGACGGGTCTGGTCACCGCGTTCGTCTCCGTCGTCACCTTCTTCGGCATCATGGTCGCCCTGCTGGTGCTCGACCTCCAGCTGGCCCTGGTCGTCTTCGCGACCCTGCCGGTGCTCGCGGTTGCCACGTACTTCTTCCGCCGCTCCAGCGTCAAGGCGTACGAACTGGCCCGCGAGCGGATCAGCGTGGTCAACGCCGATCTCCAGGAGTCGGTCGCCGGACTGCGGATCGTGCAGGCCTTCCGGCGCGAGCGCACCGGCGCCCAGCGCTTCACCGACCGCAGCGTGGAGTACCGCGAGGCCCGCGTCCACGGCCAGTGGCTGATCTCGGTCTACTTCCCCTTCGTCACCCTGCTGTCCTCGGTGGCCGCCGCGGCCGTCCTGATCGTCGGCGCGAACCGCATCGAGGCCGGCACGCTCACGACGGGTGCGCTGGTCGCCTACCTGCTCTACATCGACCTGTTCTTCGCGCCCGTGCAGCAGCTGTCCCAGGTCTTCGACGGCTACCAGCAGGCCGCCGTCTCGCTGAAGCGGATGCAGGAGCTCCTCCAGGAGCCGACCTCCACCGCCGCCGCGGACGCCCCGCGGGAGGTGCGGTCGCTGCGCGGCGAGATCGCGTTCGAGGGCGTCTCCTTCGCCTACGGGGATGAGGAAGAGGCCCTGACGGGCATCGACCTGCGCATCCCGGCCGGCCAGACCGTCGCCTTCGTCGGCGAGACGGGCGCGGGCAAGTCGACGCTGGTCAAGCTGGTCGCCCGGTTCTACGACCCGACGGGCGGCCGGGTCACCGCCGACGGCACCGACCTGCGCGAGCTCGACCTCACCTCGTACCGCCACCGGCTCGGCGTCGTGCCCCAGGAGGCGTACCTCTTCGCCGGGACGATCCGCGACGCCATCGCGTACGGCCGCCCCGACGCGACCGACGCCGAGGTGGAGGCCGCGGCCCGCGCGGTCGGCGCGCACGACATGATCGCCACCCTCGACGGCGGCTACCTCCACGAGGTCGCCGAACGCGGCCGCAACCTGTCGGCGGGCCAGCGCCAGCTGATCGCCCTGGCCAGGGCCGAACTGGTCGACCCCGACGTCCTGCTCCTGGACGAGGCCACCGCCGCGCTCGACCTGGCGACCGAGGCCCAGGTCAACGCGGCCACCGACCGTCTGGCCGGCCGCCGTACGACCCTGGTCGTCGCGCACCGCCTCACCACCGCGGCCCGCGCCGACCGGGTGGTCGTCATGGACCACGGCCGCGTCGCCGAGGACGGCACGCACGACGAGCTCCTCGCCCTCGACGGCACGTACGCGGAGCTCTGGCGGACGTTCATCGGCGAGGACATAAGCGAGGAGGAGCCCGAGCGGGTGTAGTGCGCGCGGGCAACCGCGGGCAACCCGCAGCCGACTCGCAGGCGACTCGCAGGCAACCGAACCCGGCCCGGCTGCGTCGTATGCACGTACGACAGAGTCAGGGGAGGGGTGCAGGTGTTCGGTGGGGCTGGAGTGACGTCGAGAAGACGACGGCTGTGCGCTTACCTGCTCGCCCTGGTCGTCGCCGCGGGCGGACTCGTGCTCGCCGGACCCGGCGCCGGGTCCGCCGATGCCGTCTCCGTGTGCCAGGGTCGTCCCACCCGCACCATCGGATTCTCCACCGGTGAGCTGCGGCTCTACCGGACCCGGCACTACGTGTGCGCGGTCGCCGTCGCCAAGCGGCCCGGCGGGCCGCGGGCGATGTCGGTGTCGCTGCAGCCGCGCGGCGGGCGGGCCGCCGTCGTCGCCGGGCGGCTCTCCCGGCAGGCCGGGCCGGTCACGGTGCACGCCCTCAACCGCTGTGTGCGCGCCTCCGCCTCCGTCGCCGGCCGGGGCGCGTCCACCGGCTGGATCCTGTGCTGAGCCGTATGTAAGTCCCAACCGGGTCTGGCGGTCCGCACGTTGACCCCGCTAGGTTCACCGCGACGTTGTGAACCAATGGGGAGGGTGCATGCGCAAGGCGCTGAGATGGCTGCTGTCGCTCGTGGTGCTCATAGGCACCATCAGCACAGCCGGAGCGGCCACCGCCGCCGAATCGGCCACCGGCACGGACATCAAGGACCGCATCCTGGCGATCCCCGGGATGAGCCTGATCGAGGAGAAGCCGTACGCCGGCTACCGCTTCTTCGTCCTGGACTACGTCCAGCCGGTCGACCACCACCGCCCGTGGGCGGGCACGTTCAAGCAGCGGATCGCGGTCCTCCACAAGGACACGAACCGCCCGACGGTCTTCCGCACCAGCGGCTACGGGCTCAGCACCACCCCGAGCCGGAGCGAGCCGACCCGGATCGTCGACGGCAACCAGATCTCCATGGAGTACCGCTTCTTCACGCCGTCCCGGCCGCAGCCGGCCGACTGGTCGAAGCTGGACATCTGGCAGGCCGCGAGCGACCAGCACCGCATCTTCACGGCGCTGAAGGGGATCTACGGCAAGAAGTGGCTCTCCACCGGCGCCTCCAAGGGCGGCATGACGGCCACGTACTACGAGCGCTTCTACCCGCGCGACATGGACGGCGTCGTCGCCTACGTGGCGCCCAACGACGTGGTCGACAACGAGGACTCGGCGTACGACCGCTTCTTCGCGAACGTCGGCACCAAGGAGTGCCGCGACCGGCTGAACGCGATGCAGCGCGAGGCGCTGGTCCGCCGTGAGCCGCTGGAGAAGAAGTACCAGGCGTGGGCCGAGGGCGAGAGCGCCACCTTCACCACGGTCGGCTCGCTCGACAAGGCCTTCGAGGCCGTCGTCCTCGATTTCGTGTGGGGCTTCTGGCAGTACTACGGCGAGGACGTCTGCGACCAGATCCCGGACGCGGCGACCGCGAGCGACGACACCGTCTACGAGACGATCGACGCCTACTCCGGCTGGTCCGCCTACACCGACCAGGGCCTGGAGACGTACACCCCGTACTACTACCAGGCGGCGACCGAGCTCGGCTCGCCCACCATCAAGCAGCCGCACCTGGCCGGCCTGAGCCGCTACGGCTACCAGCCCGCCCGTAACTTCGTGCCGCGCGAGATCCCGATGAAGTTCAAGCCGTGGGTCATGCGGGACGTCGACCAGTGGGTGCGCAAGAACGCCCACCGGATGCTCTTCGTCTACGGCGGCAACGACCCGTGGGGCTCCGAGCCCTTCCACGTCGGCAAGGGCGCGCGCGACAGCTACGTGTACGTCGCGCCGGGCGCCAACCACGGGGCCAGCGTGGCCGGTCTGGTCGAGGCCGAGAAGGCCAACGCCACCGGCCGCATCCTCGCCTGGGCCGGGGTCGACGCCCCCGCCGTGCAGGCCGCCGAGCCGCTGGCGCGCTTCGACGCCCGCCTCGACAAGGCGGTCGACGAGGACGCGACCCGGGAGCACGGGCTGCGCCCGTAGTCCCGGTTCGCCCCGCGTAGGACGTGGGCCGGTACCCCTCCGGGGGGTGCCGGCCCACCGGCGCGCCTAGCGGCGGTACGACAGGCCGTAGCCCACCGGGTACAGCACCTTCGCCGGGTCCTTCGCGCTCTGCACGGGGACGGGCAGCCGGCCGCGCGGATTCGCCCGGCCCGCGAGCACCCGTACGGCGGCGCGCAGTTCGACGTCGGTCCAGGAGTACGCGGCGAGCGTCGCCCGCTGACCGGTGACGTGGGCGACGTCGTACGGGTTGCGGATCGCGATCGTCACCACGGGCACGCCGGTCGCCACGAGCCGGGCGACGAGGGTGCGCTGTGGGCTGGCCGCCGAGAGGTTGTACGTGCCGACGACGACCAGGTCCTGGCCGGCCGCGGCGGCCACCGCCTCCTCGATCCGCGCGGCGGTCGGGGTGATCCCGGTCGACAGGGCCCGGGCCGTGAAGCCCAGTTCCGTGAGCGCCCCGGCGAGGGTGGTGGTCGGCGGGCCGGTGGTGCCGGACGGCGAGGCCGGGTCGGCGCCGACGACCAGGACCTTGGGGTGGCTGCGCCGGCTCACCGGCAGGAAGCCGCCCTCGTTGACCAGCAGGGTCGTGGTGTCCTCGGCGATCCGGTCCGCCAGGGCGAGGTGCGCGGCCGTGCCGACCGTGCGGTCCACGCCGGCGTGGGTGACGTACGGGTCGTCGAGCAGGCCCAGCTTCGCCTTGAGCCGCAGGATCCGCAGGATCGATTCGTCGAGCCGGGCCTCGGTCAGCTCGCCCGCCTGTACGGCCCGCAGGACCGCGTTCCAGGCCACGTCGAGGTCGGGCGGGTTGAGCAGCTGGTCCACTCCGGCCTTGAGCGCGAGGACGGGGACGCGGTCGTCGCCGTACTTGGTCCGTACGCCCTCCATGCCAAGGGAGTCGGTGACGACCACGCCGTCGTAGCCGAGCTGTTCGCGCAGGATGCCGGTGAGGATCGGCCGGGACAGGGTCGCCGGGTCCTCGCTCGGGTCGAGCGCCGGGACGACGATGTGCGCGGTCATGATCGAGTCGATGCCGGCGGCGATCGCGGAGCGGAACGGCGGGGCGTCGAGCCGCGACCACTGCTCGCGGGTGTGGGTGATGGTCGGCAGGCCGTAGTGGCTGTCGGTTGCCGTGTCGCCGTGACCGGGGAAGTGCTTGGAGGTCGCCGCGACCCCCGCCCGCTGGTAGCCCCTGACCTGGGCGGCGACCAGTCCCGCGACGGCCTCGGGGTCGGCGCCGTAGGAGCGGACGCCGATGACCGGGTTGGCCGGGTTGACGTTGACGTCGGCGACCGGCGCGTAGTTCTGCCGGATGCCGACGGCCGCGAGCTCGGCGCCCGCGATCTGCGCCGCCTTGCGGGCGTCGGAGGGCGAGCCGCCGGCGCCGAGCGCCATCGCGCCGGGCAGCAGGGTGGCGGGCTCGCCGACCCGGCAGACGATGCCGTGCTCCTGGTCCGTGGAGACGAGCAGCGGGAGCGGGGTGGGCTGGGCGAGACCGGCCCGCTGGATGCCGTTGGAGAGGTCCGCGATCTGGTGCGGGTCGCGGGTGTTGTGCGCCCAGGAGAAGTAGATGATGCCGCCGACGTGGTAGCGCTCGATCAGCTCGGCGGCGGTGCGGACGCCGATCTCCTGGAGGTTGGCGTCGATGTCGGCCTGGTCGGGTGCGGTGGCGGAGTGGCCGTAGACCCGCATGACGAAGAGCTGGCCGACCTTCTCCTCCAGGGACATCCGGGAGAGGAGGGCGGTGAGCCTGCGCTCGCCGTGGCGTCGCTCGTCGGCGTGGGCGACCGGGATCGTCCCGCCCGTGACGGCGGCGGCTGCTGCCGCGGCGGTCACGGTGAGAAGAGTGCGTCGGGAAGGGGAGGGCGAAGGGGAGGCGGAGGGGGAGGCGGAGGCGGAGGGCGAGGGGGACGGGGCGCGGTGGTGCACTGATGCTCCTTCCGGCCGTGCGTGGTGGGAGGAAGAGGTGAAGGAAACTTCCAAGGTGCCACGGATAGCCCGAAAGTAACTGCCAGGTCAAGGATCCGCGCAAGAAACGCTGGTCTTCACCCGGTCGACGCGACCTCGGGCCACAGCTCCTGGAGGGCCCGCACCGTCTCGGTGACCCGCGGGCCGCCGCGCCGCCCCCGTCCGCCACAGCGCCCGCAGCCGCAGGGAGGCTCGTGCGAGTCTCGAGTACCGCGTCGCGGCCCAGCCGCCCTGCGGGCCGGCCGACTACCTCTGCGCGCGGAATACCTGATCGACGCGCCGGGGGAAGCCGGGCTACCGTGTCACGCCCGTGTGACCGTACGGTGCTGAGAGGCCGCCCCGCATGACCTTCGAGGACATCACCGTCGACAGCCCCGAACCCGCCCCCGGAACCGTCCTGTTGGCCGGAATCCCCGGCAGCGGAAAGAGCACCGTCGCGGCGGCCCTCGCGGCCCGGTTCGCGCGCTCCGCGCACATCGAGGTCGACCGGCTCCAGGAGCTCATCGTCAAGGGCTGCCACTGGCCCACCATGGACGGCGACCCGGAGGCCGACCGCCAGATCCTGCTGCGCGCCCGCCATGCCTGCCTGCTCGCGGACAGCTTCGTCGCGGCCGGCTTCCTGCCGGTCCTCGACGACGTGGTCGTACGCCGCTCCCACCTCGACTTCTACCGCGCCCAGGTGAGGACAGGACCGCTCCGTGTGGTCGTCCTGGCCCCCGGCCCCGAGAAGGCCTGGGAGCGCAACAACGCGCGCGACAAGCGCCTGACGACCGACTGGGGCCCGCTCGACGAGGCCATGCGGGCCGAGCTGTCCGGCGAGGGCGTGTGGATCGACAACGCGGAGCAGACGGTCGAGGAGACGGTGGCGGCGGTGCTCGCCGCCACCGGGCTCACCGCGTAGGGACCGGCGTGCGCAAGGACCGGCGTCCGACTGCGGGCGCCGGTCCTCCGTACGGCAGGCTCAGTTCACCCGGGAACGGACGGTCGCCGAGTTGTTGACCGGCCTCGGGTCGGGGGTCGTGCTGCTCACCTGCGCCGTGTTCGTGACCGTGCTGCCGGGGTTGGCCTTGACCGTGACGACGATCGTGGCGGTCCTCGACGTGTTCGCGGAGAGGGTGCCCAGGTTGCACGTCACCGTGTCGGTGGTGCCGGTCAGCGGGACCTTGCAGGTGCCCTGGCTCGGCTGGACGGTGACGAACTCGCCCTCGGCGGGCAGCGTGTCGTCGAAGATCACGTTCTCGGCGGCGGACGGGCCGTGGTTCGTGACCGCGATCGTGTAGGTCAGGTTCGCGTTGGCCGCCACGGGGTTCGGGGAGGCCTTGAGCGAGACCGCCAGGTCGGCGCTCGGCTTCGTGGTGACGTAGGTGGCGGAGAAGCCCGTACCGAGCGCCCCCACACCGTCCAGGTTCCGGGTGCAGGGCGCGGTGTCGCCGGGGGCGCAGACCCTGACGGGGACGGTGCTCTCGGTGATCGTGCCGTCGCCGAGCTGCCCGCTGAAGTTGCTCCCCCAGGCGCGGACGGAGCCGTCCGAGCGCAGGGCCACGCTGTGCGAGAAGCCGCCGGAGACGTTCGTGACCCCGGTCAGGAAGCTGGCGCAGGGGTTGGTGGTTCCGGGCGCGCAGACCTGCACGGGGACGCTGCTGTTGGTGAGAGTGCCGTTGCCGAGCTGGCCGTTGGAGTTGCTGCCCCAGGCGCGAGCGGTGCCGTCGGCCGGTACCGCCAGGCTGTGGTTCGCACCGGCGGCGATCGAGGTCACCCCGCTGAGCCCGCCCACCTGGATCGGGATGTTGCTGTTGGTGTTGCCCCCGTTGCCCAGCTGGCCGGCGGTGTTGGATCCCCAGGTCAAGACGGTGCCGTCTGCACGCAGCGCCATGCTGTGCGACCCGCCCCCGGCGAGGGCCCGGATGTTGCTGACGGCCGTGAGGCCGGGGAAGCTGCTGTCGATGTTGCCCCCGTTGCCGAGCTGGCCGGAGAGGTTGGCTCCCCAGCTCGCGACCTGGCCGTTGGCGAACAGCGCCAGACTGTGGGCGTCGCCGGCGGCGAGTGCGACCACGTTGCCGAGGCCGCTGGAGGCGACGGGCACGTTGGTGCTGGTGGTGGTGCCGTCGCCGAGCTGACCGCTGAAGTTGCCGCCCCACGCGATCACGGTGCCGTTCGCCCGCAGGGCCAGGTTGAAGGAAGCGCCCGCGGCGATGGCCGTCACATCGGTGAGGAAGTCGTCGCAGGGTGCCGTCTCGCCGACGGCGCAGACCTGGACCGGGGTCGTGCTGAAGGTGAAGGAACCGTTGCCCAGCTGTCCGTTGAAGTTGGCTCCCCAGGTCCAGACGGAACCGTCCGCGCGCAGCGCGATGCCGTGCCCGCTGCCACCGTCGACGGCGATCACGTCGTCGAAGGGCGTGGGGCACGGGGCGCCGCCACAGATCCCGGCCGGGGTGGTGCTGCGCACGACCGTGGTGCCGGTGCCGAGTTCGCCGTTGCCGTTGGTGCCCCAGGCGAGGCCGGTCCCGGGCTCGGTGGCCCGCGCGTCGGCCGGCCGGGCGCCGGCGGTGCGCCCGTCCGGCGCCGGCCCGGCCGCGGCCTGCGCCGTGACCGGAGCCAGGCCGCCCCATAGCAGTGCCGCCAGGCCGATGGCCGCGGCGCTTCTTCGCGCGGTCCGACCGGGCGACAGGAGACTTGCTCTCATGATCACCTCTCGAAAGGGGGTGCGTCTTTGAGCGAAGCCTTTGCGCACGGCGGCCGGTGTGCGACCTGCGCGGGGCATCCGGCTGATCACTCC
This sequence comes from Streptomyces sp. NPDC085481, assembly GCF_044541845.1. Classification (NCBI taxonomy): domain Bacteria; kingdom Bacillati; phylum Actinomycetota; class Actinomycetes; order Kitasatosporales; family Streptomycetaceae; genus Streptomyces; species Streptomyces sp. NPDC085481. The sequence goes on along the minus strand of NZ_JBITTJ010000001.1, from coordinate 1,046,520 downwards.
GATGCCATGCGCGTACTCCTCTTGGGTGCAGGGCGGTTGCCCCGCGGGGTGCCTCGCCGGTGCATTGCCGGTGCCCCGGCACCGGTGTATTGCCGGTGTCCCGCCCCCGCCCGATGCTGAGGCCGCGTCAGCCGTACGTCATGCCCGTGGCGCCGCCGTCGACCCCCGCACCACCAGCTCCGCCGGGATCGTCGTCAGGCCGCCCGGGGGCGCCGCCTCCGCACCGAGGGCCAGCCGGCCGGCCCGCGCCCCCGCCTCGTACAGCGGCAGCCGTACGGTGGTCAGGGCGGGCATCGCGTCCACCGAGAACGGCAGGTCGTCGAAGCCGGCCACCGATACGTCGCCGGGGATGCTCAGGCCCCGCTCGCGCAGGGCGGCGCACACGCCGAGCGCGACCGTGTCGTTGGCGGCCACGACGGCCGTCAGGTCCGGGTCGAGGCGAAGCAGTTCGGAGGTCGCGTCGTAGCCGGAGGGCCGGTCGTAGCGGCCGTGCACCGTGGGCCCCTCGGCCACACCCGCCGCCGCGAGGGCCGCCTGGTGGCCCTCCAGGCGGTGCCGGGTCGTCGTACGGTCCGCGGGCCCGGCCACGTAACCGATCCGCCGGTGCCCGAGGGACAGCAGGTGCTCGGTGAGCCGGCGCGCCCCCGTCCGGTTGTCGAAGGCGAGGGTCGCCGCGCTCACGTCCCCCGAGAGCGGCGGCCGTCCGCACAGCACCACCCGGGTGCCCGCCTCCGTGAGCCTGGCCAGCTTCGCGGCGGTGGCCGCCAGGTGCCCGGGGTCCTCCAGGGAGCCGCCGGTGAGGATGACGGCGGCGGCGCGCTGCCGCTGGAGCAGGGTCAGATAGGTGAGCTCGCGCTCCGGCGAGCCGCCGGTGTTGCAGACGACGGCCAGCTTCTCGCCGCCCCCGGCCTGCGCGCCCCCGGCCTGCGCGCCCCCGGTCTGCGCACCCGCGGCATGCGCACCCACGGCCTGCGCGCCCCCGCCGGGCCCGGTCCCGCCCCGCCCGGTCCCGGTCTGCCCCGGCCCGCCCCGTCCGGCCCCGCTCTCGCCGATCGCGCCCTGCGCCGCGCCCGCGATGATCCCGAAGAAGGGGTCGGCGATGTCGTTGACGAGGATGCCGACCAGATCGGACGTGGCGGCGGCGAGCGAGCTCGCGGGGCCGTTCGGGACGTAGTCCAGCTCCGCGACCGCCCGCAGCACCCGTTCCCGGGTGGAGGCGGCGACCGGGTAGTTGCCGTTCAGGACGCGCGAGACGGTCGCCGGGGAGACCCGCGCGCGTGCGGCCACGTCCGCCAGGGTGACGGTCATCGCGTACGTACCTCCAGGGCCTTGTCGGCGGTGATGTCGGCAGGCTAGCGTCCTCACGGATAGAAAGCGCTTTCTGTCTCGGTCTCCGTACCGACGCCGAAGCGCGGAACAGCCGGGGAGAGGAACCTTCGTGACACGCAGAACGGTCCGTATCGCCATGAACGGCGTCACGGGACGCATGGGCTACCGCCAGCACCTCGTCCGCTCGATCCTCGCCCTGCGCGACCAGGGCGGACTCGACCTCGGCAACGGCGAGACCCTGTGGCCCGAGCCGGTCCTCGTCGGCCGGCGCGAGCCCGCCCTGCGCGCCCTCGCCGAGCGGCACGGGCTGACCGAGTGGTCCACCGACCTCGACGCCGTCCTCGCCGACGACACCGTCGATATCTACTTCGACGCCCAGGTCACCTCCGCCCGCGTCGAGGCGCTCACGAGGGCGATCGCGGCGGGCAAGCACGTCTACACCGAGAAGCCCACCGCCTCCGGCCTCGCCGGCGCCCTGGAGCTCGCCCGCCTCGCCCGGGCGGCCGGCATCCGCCACGGCGTCGTCCAGGACAAGCTCTTCCTGCCCGGCCTGCTGAAGCTGAAGCGGCTGATCGAAGGCGGCTTCTTCGGCGAGATCCTGTCCGTGCGCGGCGAGTTCGGCTACTGGGTCTTCGAGGGCGACTGGCAGGACGCCCAGCGCCCCAGCTGGAACTACCGCGCCGAGGACGGGGGCGGCATCGTCGTCGACATGTTCCCGCACTGGGAGTACGTGCTCCACGAGCTGTTCGGCCGGGTCACCAGCGTCTGCGCGCACGTCGCCACGCACATCCCGCAGCGCTGGGACGAGCAGGGCAAGCCGTACGCCGCCACCGCCGACGACGCCGCGTACGGCGTCTTCCAGCTGGAGGGCGGGGCGATCGCCCAGATCAACTCCTCCTGGGCGGTACGGGTCAACCGCGACGAGCTCGTCGAGTTCCAGGTCGACGGCACCCACGGCTCCGCCGTCGCGGGCCTGCGGAACTGCCGCGTCCAGCACCGCTCGGCCACCCCCAAGCCGGTCTGGAACCCGGACATCCCGGCGACCGAAGCCTTCCGAGACCAGTGGCAGGAGGTCCCGGACAACGACGCCTTCGACAACGGCTTCAAGGCCCAGTGGGAGCTCTTCCTGCGCCACGTCGTCCTCGACGAGCCGTACCACTGGGACCTGCTGGCGGGCGCGCGCGGCGTGCAGCTCGCCGAACTGGGCCTGCGCTCGGCCGCCGAGGGCCGCCGCCTGGAGGTCCCGGAGGTGACCCTGTGATCCGGCTGCCCCGAGCAGGCGGCGGGATACGGGAGTACGAGCCGCGCACCGAGCCCGCCGCCTTCGGCGCCGGGGTTCCGCCGGTCTCCCGTACCGTCTTCTCCGCCGCGCACGTCGTCGCCGACCCGCTCGCCGACACCGGCCCCGACGCGCCCGCCGCCGTCGACTGGGACGCCACCCTCGCCTTCCGCCGCCACCTGTGGTCGCACGGGCTCGGCGTCGCCGAGGCCATGGACACCGCCCAGCGCGGCATGGGCCTGGACTGGGCCGGCGCCGCCGAGCTGATCCGCCGCTCAGCAGCCGAGGCGAAGGCGGAAGGCGGCCGCATCGTCTGCGGCGTCGGCACCGACCAGCTCACGGGCGCCGGCACGGACCGGATCGCCGGTGGCGCCGGCACCGACCGGATCGCCGGTGGCGCCGGCACGGACCGGATCGCCGCCGGCTCCCTGGCGGGGATCCGCGTGGCGTACGAGGAACAGCTCGCCGTCGTCGAGGAGTCCGGCGCCCAGGCCGTCATCATGGCCTCCAGGGCGCTCGCGGCCACCGCGAAGGGCCCCGAGGACTACCTGGAGGTCTACGGCCACCTCCTGCGCCAGTCCGCGCAACCGGTCATCCTGCACTGGCTCGGCCCGATGTTCGACCCGGCGCTCGAAGGCTACTGGGGCTCCACGGACCTGGACACGGCGACGGACACCTTCCTGGAGGTCATCGCCGCCCACCCCGACAAGGTCGACGGCATCAAGGTCTCGCTGCTCGACGCGCGCCGCGAGGTCGAGCTGCGCCGCCGGCTCCCGAAGGGCGTGCGCTGCTACACCGGCGACGACTTCCACTACCCCGAGCTGATCGCGGGCGACGAACAGGGCTTCAGTCACGCACTCCTCGGCATCTTCGACCCGCTCGGCCCGCTGGCCGCGGAGGCGGTCCGGATCCTCGACACGGGTGACACGGCCGCCTTCCGGAAGCTCCTCGACCCCACCGTCGCCCTCTCCCGCCACCTCTTCCAGCCCCCGACCCGCTTCTACAAGACGGGCGTCGTCCTCCTCGCCTGGCTCGCCGGCCACCAGGACCACTTCACGATGGTCGGCGGCCTGCAGTCCGCCCGTTCCCTGCCGCATCTCGCCCACGCCTACGAACTCGCCGACGGCCTCGGCCTGTTCCCCGACCCGGCGCTCGCCGAGGCCCGGATGCGGTCCCTGCTCACGGTGTACGGAGTCGCCCGGTGAACCCCGACCGCTTCAGCATCAACCAGATGACGGTCAAGCAGCTCCCGCTGCCCGAACTGGTCGCCCACTGCGTCCGCCTCGGCATCCCCGGCATCGGCCTGTGGCGCGAACCCGTCCGGGAGTACGGGACCGAGGGCGCGGCCGCGCTGGTACGGGACGCGGGCCTCACGGTCACGACGCTGTGCCGGGGCGGCTTCTTCACGGCGGACGGCTGGGAGCAGGACAACCGCGCGGCGATCGACGAGGCCGTCACCCTGGGCACCGACACCCTCGTCCTGGTCTCCGGCGGCCTCCCCGCAGGCAGCCGTGACCTGCCCGCCGCCCGGGCCCGGATCGCCGACGCCATCGCCGAACTGGCCCCGTACGCGGGGGAGCGCGGCATCCGGCTCGCCATCGAGCCCCTCCACCCGATGTACGCCTCCGACCGCTGTGCCGTCTCGACCCTGGACCAGGCCCTGGAGATCGCCGAACCCTTCCCGCCCTCGCAGGTCGGCGTCACCGTCGACACCTACCACCTGTGGTGGGACGACCGCGCCCCGGCGGCCGTCGCCCGCGCGGGAGCGGCCGGCCGCATCCACTCCTTCCAGCTCGCCGACTGGACCACCCCCCTCCCTGCCGGAGTCCTCGACGGCCGCGCCCAGTTGGGCACGGGCGCGATCGACCTCGCCGCCTGGGCCGCCCTCGTCGAGAAGGCCGGCTACGCGGGCCCGGTGGAGGTCGAACTCTTCAGCGACGAGCTCTGGGCCAGGGACGGGGTCCAGGTCCTGGAGGAGACCTTGGAGGCGTTCCTGGCGGTGTGAGGAGCCGCGGCCCTGGAAGGGCCTTGGACGGCCCGGATAGCGCCGCCCTCTACTTCTTCTGGCCGCCGCCCAGGATGTCGCCGAGGCCGCCGGTCCTGCCGCCGGCCGCGCGCTTGGTGATGACGGCGAGGACGACGGGGACGAGAAGTTCGAGGGCGCGGTTGACGGTGGTGGCCGGGAGGCCGGTCTTGCGGGCCACCGCGTCGGCGGCGGGCTTGGCCAGTTTGGCGAGGACGCCGGCCATCAGGCCGCCGCTCACCAGGCCGCCGAAGGCGGCGACGCCCTGGAGCGGGGGTTCGGCCGTGGAGACCTCGACGACGGCGGCGCGGACCTCGTCGGCGCTGACGGGCTCCGCGGCGGCCGTGCGCAGTTCGCCGGAGAGCTCCGAGACCGAGCTGCCGACGAGTTCCTGGGCCCCGGCCGGGTCGGTGCCGAGCACTCCGGCGATCTCCTGGAGCCTGTCGTCGCCGAGCTCCCGCAGGACGTCGTCTTCGAACGAGGAATCACTCATATCGGAAACGCTACGATCCGGCCGTTCGGTCGGCATGCCGAGCGCGGCCCGGAACGCCGGAACCGCCGGGGCAGGGGCGGCCGTCCTGTCCCTCGGGGGGTGACGGGCATGCCGGAGTGGTTGATCGCGGTGCTGATACCCGTCGGGTTGACCGGGCTCGGGGCGGTCGCGTTCCTGGTCTGGGCGCGGCTGGGGACCGACCGGCCGGTGGAGCACGAAGGCAGCATGCCGGAGGAGTGGAACCCGGGCGGCTGAGCCGGTTGTCCACAGGGCCCGCGGACTGTCCGAGGGGTTCGCTACCGTCTGATCATGTCCAGCGAAGTTCGCAGTCTCGCAGTGGTCGAAGGGGTCCTGGAGCGGATCACCTACGCCAACGAGGAGAACGGATACACGGTCGCCCGGGTCGACACCGGCCGCGGTTCCGGTGATCTCCTCACGGTCGTCGGGTCGCTGCTCGGTGCCCAGCCGGGGGAGTCGCTGCGGATGGAGGGACGCTGGGGCTCGCACGCGCAGTACGGGCGGCAGTTCACCGTGGAGAACTACACGACGGTGCTGCCGGCCACGATCCAGGGCATCCGGCGGTATCTCGGCTCCGGGCTCATCAAGGGCATCGGCCCCGTCTTCGCCGATCGCATCACGCAGCACTTCGGTCTCGACACTCTCGACATCCTGGAGGAGGCCCCCGGGCGCCTGATCGAGGTCCCGGGCCTGGGCCCCAAGCGCACCAAGAGCATCACCGCCGCCTGGGAGGAGCAGAAGGCCATCAAGGAGGTGATGGTCTTCCTGCAGGGCGTCGGGGTGTCGACCTCCATCGCCGTGCGGATCTACAAGAAGTACGGCGACTCCTCGATCTCCGTCGTGCGGAACGAGCCCTACCGCCTGGCCGCCGACGTCTGGGGCATCGGCTTCCTCACCGCCGACAAGATCGCCCAGGCCGTCGGCATCCCCCACGACAGCCCCGACCGCGTCAGAGCGGGGCTGCAGTACGCCCTCTCGCAGTCCAGCGACCAGGGGCACTGCTTCCTGCCCGAGGAGCGGCTCATCACCGACGCGGTGAAGCTGCTCCAGGTCGACACCGGCCTGGTCATCGAGTGCCTGGCCGACCTCGCCGCGGACCCGGAAGGGGTCGTACGCGAGACGGTGCCGGGGCCCGAAGGGCTGCCGGTCACCGCCGTGTACCTGATCCCGTTCCATCGGGCCGAGCTGTCCCTCGCCGGGCAGATCCGGCGGCTGCTCGGTACGGAGGAGGACCGGATGCCGGCCTTCCAGGACGTGGCCTGGGACAGGGCGCTGGCCTGGCTCGCGGAGCGTACGGGGGCCTCGCTCGCGCCGGAGCAGGAGGAGGCGGTGCGCCTCGCCCTGACCCGTAAGGTCGCCGTGCTCACCGGTGGCCCGGGGTGCGGCAAGTCCTTCACGGTCCGCTCGATCGTGGAGCTGGCCCGCGCCAAGCGGGCCAAGGTGGTGCTCGCCGCGCCCACCGGCCGGGCCGCCAAGCGGCTCGCCGAGCTGACCGGGGCCGAGGCGTCCACCGTGCACCGGCTCCTCGAGCTGAAGCCCGGCGGCGACGCGGCCTACGACCGGGACCGGCCGCTCGACGCCGACCTGGTCGTGGTAGACGAGGCCTCCATGCTCGACCTGCTGCTCGCGAACAAGCTGGTCAAGGCGGTGGCACCGGGTGCCCACCTCCTCCTGGTCGGCGATGTGGACCAGCTGCCGTCGGTCGGCGCGGGCGAGGTCCTCGGCGACCTGCTATCCCCGGGCAGCCCGGTGCCGGCCGTCCGGCTGACCAGGATCTTCCGGCAGGCCCAGCAGTCCGGAGTGGTCACCAACGCCCACAAGATCAACGCGGGCGTCCCGCCGGTCACGACCGGCCTGCCGGACTTCTTCCTCTTCGCGGAGGAGGAGACCGAGGACGCCGCCCGCGTCGCCGTGGAGGTCGCGGCCCGCCGGATCCCCGCCAGGTTCGGTCTCGACCCGCGCCGCGACGTCCAGGTCCTCGCCCCCATGCACCGCGGCCCTGCCGGGGCCGGCGCGCTCAACGGGCTGCTCCAGCAGGCCATCACCCCGGCCCGCCCGGACCTCCCCGAGAAGCGCTTCGGCGGGCGGGTCTTCCGCGTGGGCGACAAGGTCACCCAGATCAGGAACAACTATGACAAAGGAGCTAACGGGGTCTTCAACGGCACCGTCGGCGTCGTGGTCTCCCTCGACGGCGACGAGCAGCGCCTCGTCGTGCGGACGGACGAGGACGAGGAGGTGCCGTACGACTTCGACGAGCTGGACGAGCTGGCCCATGCCTACGCTGTGACCATCCACCGCTCCCAGGGCAGCGAGTACCCGGCCGTGGTGATCCCCGTCACCATGAGTGCCTGGATGATGCTCCAGCGGAACCTGCTCTACACGGCCGTGACCCGCGCCCGGAAGCTGGTGGTGCTGGTCGGGTCACGCAAGGCCATCGCCCAGGCGGTGCGCACGGTTTCGGCCGGACGGCGCTTTACCGCACTCGCGCATCGGCTCGCAGGGGGCGATGCGCCCTCCGTTCCGGGGACGAATAGGCGGAAATCCGGCGAAAGATCACAGCGGACTACCGGAACCGGGGCGAAGGGGGCAGGATGAGCAGGTTGACGGCACTGAGTGCCGCCAATTGGCCCAATGGTCGACCCCGAGTGCACTCTCCTGAGCCAAATGGGGGATGGTAGAGACAGTCAGGGCACCTCGAAGAAGAGGCACTACGTCGGTGAGGGATGACGTGAGCGACAACTCTGTAGTACTGCGGTACGCGGACGGTGAATACACCTACCCGGTGGTCGAGAGCACCGTCGGCGACAAGGGCTTCGACATCGGGAAGCTTCGAGCCCAGACCGGTCTGGTCACCCTGGACAGCGGATACGGCAACACCGCCGCCTATAAATCCGCCATCACCTACCTCGATGGTGAGCAGGGCATTCTGCGGTACCGCGGCTACCCCATCGAGCAGCTGGCCGAGCAGTCCACCTTCCTCGAGGTGGCCTCGCTACTGATCAACGGTGAGCTTCCCAAGGCCGACGAGCTCTCGGCCTTCCAGAACGAGATCACCCAGCACACGCTGCTGCACGAGGACGTCAAGCGGTTCTTCCAGGGCTTCCCGCGGGACGCCCACCCGATGGCCATGCTGTCCTCCGTGGTCTCGGCGCTGTCCACCTTCTACCAGGACAGCCACAACCCGTTCGACGAGGAGCAGCGGCACATCTCCACGATCCGGCTGCTCGCGAAGCTGCCGACGATCGCGGCGTACGCGTACAAGAAGTCGATCGGCCACCCCTTCGTCTACCCGCGCAACGACCTCGGGTACGTCGAGAACTTCCTGCGCATGACCTTCTCGGTCCCCGCCCAGGAGTACGAGCTCGACCCGGTCGTGGTCTCCGCGCTCGACAAGCTGCTGATCCTGCACGCGGACCACGAGCAGAACTGTTCGACCTCCACCGTGCGTCTGGTCGGCTCCTCGCAGGCGAACATGTTCGCCTCGATCTCCGCCGGCATCTCGGCCCTGTGGGGTCCGCTGCACGGTGGCGCCAACCAGTCGGTCCTGGAGATGCTCGAGGGCATCAAGACCAACGGCGGCGACGTCGACTCCTTCATCAACAAGGTGAAGAACAAGGAGGACGGCGTCCGCCTGATGGGCTTCGGCCACCGGGTGTACAAGTCCTTCGACCCGCGCGCCAAGATCATCAAGGCTGCGGCGCACGATGTCCTCTCGGCCCTCGGCAAGTCCGACGAGCTGCTCGACATCGCGCTGAAGCTCGAGGAGCACGCGCTCTCCGACGACTACTTCGTCTCGCGCAACCTGTACCCGAACGTGGACTTCTACACGGGTCTGATCTACCGCGCGATGGGCTTCCCGACCGAGATGTTCACCGTGCTGTTCGCCCTGGGCCGGCTCCCGGGCTGGATCGCCCAGTGGCACGAGATGATCAAGGAGCCGGGCTCCCGCATCGGCCGCCCGCGCCAGATCTACACGGGCGTCGTCGAGCGCGACTTCGTCCCGCTCGAGGCCCGCTGACCCGAGGCCCCACCGGCGCCCGCCGGCCTGCCGGCCCGAGGTCTGCCGACCCGGGCCCGCCGTCGCGGCCCCGCCAAGCGAAAGCGCCCCGCCGCCGATCCCCCCACGGGTCGGCGAACGGGGCGCTTCCCATATCCCCGGTGCGGATTCCCCCCACGGGATCCGGGCCGGGCGTCTGCTCGCGCGGTCTGCCGGGGTACGTACGGGAGGGCCGCTCAAAGCTCCCCGAGCACGTGCCCCGGCCGCGCTTGCCTGGGACGTCCCCCAAGACATCCCATGAACGTCCCCCAAGACGTTCTCGGCATCGCCCACTTAGACTCGCGAACAGCCCAGATGGTTACCCCCAAATATCTGTGATCTAGGTCTCTTTGTGAAGGTCCTGTGCATCACGTGTAGGTGAATTCGAGTGATCATCCGGCGCGGGGCTCAGCGGAAGCGCCGCAGCCGCAGGCTGTTGGTCACCACGAAAACGGACGAAAAGGCCATCGCGAATCCGGCGATCATCGGGTTGAGCAGCCCGGCAGCCGCCAGCGGGAGGGCGGCCACGTTGTAGCCGAAGGCCCACCCCAGGTTCCCCTTGATCGTCGCGAGGGTGCGCCGGGAGAGCCGGATGGCGTCCGCCGCGACCCGCAGGTCTCCTCGTACGAGAGTCAGGTCGCCCGCCTCGATCGCCGCGTCCGTGCCGGTGCCCATCGCGAGTCCCAGATCGGCGGTCGCCAGGGCGGCGGCGTCGTTCACCCCGTCGCCGACCATCGCCACCGTGTGCCCCTCCGCCTGGAGGCGCTTCACCACGTCCGCCTTGTCCTGCGGCAGCACCTCGGCGATCACCTCGTCGATGCCGACCTCCGCCGCCACCTTCTCCGCGACGGACCTGCTGTCCCCGGTGAGCAGCACCGGCCGGAGCCCCAGACCGCGCAGCCGGGCCACCGCCTCCGCGCTGGTCTCCTTGACCGCGTCGGCGACCGTCAGGGTCCCGCGGGCCCGCCCGTCCCAGGCGACGTGCACGACCCCCGGCGCCGGGGCGCCCGGAACCTCGATCCCCTCGGCCGCGAGCAGCGCGACGCGCCCGACGAGCACGAGGTGGCCGTCGACCGAGCCGCGCACCCCGAGCCCCGGCACGTTCTCGAAGGACTTCGGTACGGGCAGCTCGCCGGTCCTCGCGGCGGCGCCGGCCGCCACGGCGCGGGCGACCGGGTGCTCGGAGGCGTGCTCCAAGGCGCCCGCGAGGCGCAGCAGTTCGGCCTCGTCCGTGCCGCCGGTGCCGTAGGCGCCGCCGTACACGTGCACGCCGACGAGCTCCATGTGGCCCGTGGTGACCGTGCCGGTCTTGTCGAGGACGACGGTGTCGACGCGCCGGGTGGACTCCAGGACCTCGGGCCCCTTGATGAGGATGCCGAGCTGGGCGCCGCGGCCGGTGCCGACCATGAGGGCGGTCGGGGTGGCGAGGCCCAGGGCGCAGGGACAGGCGATGATCAGGACGGCTACGGCGGCGGTGAACGCGGCGGTGGTGTCGCTGGTCACGAGCAGCCAGGTCACCAGGGTGCCGAGGGCGATGAGCAGCACCACGGGCACGAAGACGGCGGAGATCCGGTCGGCGAGCCGCTGCACCTCGGCCTTGCCGTTCTGGGCCTCCTCGACGAGCCTGGCCATCCGGGCCAGTTGGGTGTCCGCGCCGACCCGGCCGGCTTCGACGACCAGTCGGCCGGAGGCGTTGACGCAGCCGCCGGTGACGGGGTCGCCGGGGGTCACCTCGACGGGTACGGACTCGCCGGTGAGCAGGGACGTGTCGACGGCCGAGGCGCCTTCGGCGACGGTGCCGTCGGTGGCGATCTTCTCCCCTGGCCGTACGACGAAGAGGTCGCCGACCCGCAGCGCGGTGACCGGGATCCGTACCTCGGCACCTTCGCGCAGCACGGCCACGTCCTTGGCGCCGAGGTGCATCAGGGCACGGAGGGCGGCACCGGCCTTGCGCTTGGCGCGGGCCTCCAGGTAGCGGCCGAGGAGGAGGAAGGTGACGACTCCGGCGGCGACCTCCAGGTAGATGGTGGAGGAGGCGTGGTCGCGGGTGACGGTGAGGTCGAAGTCGTGCCGCATGCCGGGGATGCCGGCGTCGCCGAGGAAGAGCGCCCACAGCGACCAGCCGAAGGCGGCGAGCGTGCCGACCGAGACGAGGGTGTCCATGGTGGCGGCGCCGTGCTTCAGATTGGTCCAGGCGGCGCGGTGGAAGGGCAGCCCGCCCCAGACGACGACGGGGGCGGCGAGGGTGAGCGAGAGCCACTGCCAGTTGTCGAACTGGAGGGCCGGGACCATGGCGAGCAGCACGACGGGCAGAGAGAGGACGGCGGAGACGGTGAGCCGCCGGCGCAGCGCGGCGAGCTCGGGGTCCTCGTCCCGTACGGCTCCGGGCTCGCCGTCCGGCTCCGGCTCGGGCTCGGGCGGCGGGGGTGCCTCGGCGGTGTAGCCGGTCTTCACGACGGTGGCGATGAGCTCGTCGACCCCGACCCCCGCCGGATGTTCGACCCGGGCCTTCTCGGTGGCGTAGTTGACGGTCGCGGTCACGCCGTCCATCCGGTTGAGCTTCTTCTCGACGCGGGCCGCGCAGGAGGCGCAGGTCATTCCGCCGATCGTCAGCTCGGTGACCGTGAGGGTGGGGATCGAGGTCATATGCCGTTTCCAAAGGGGAGCAGGGCCGCACCTCAACGGTACGACCCTGCACGGCCGGGAGCGGCGCCTTGGTCAGACGAGACCCACGAGCTCGTAGCCGGCCTCGTCGACGGCGGCGCGGACGGCCTCCTCGTCGAGGGGGGCGGCGGAGACCACGGTGACCTGGCCGGTGGAGGCCACGGCCTTGACCGAGGAGACCCCGGCGATCTCGGAGATCTCACTGGAGACCGCGCCCTCGCAGTGCCCACAGGTCATGCCCTTGACCTGGTAGACGGTGGTGAGTCCGGTCTTCGTCTCGGCGGTCATGAACGTTCTCCTCTTCGAGGCGGTGTGCTGCGGTGCGGGGTCCTGCTGGTGACGCAGGGCCGTACGCCGTACTAGAGCACAGTCTATACCCCTAGGGGGTATGAATTCCATCCCCGCCCCGCCGTTGCCGGGCGAGCCGAGGGGGCGCCCGGTCGTGTGCCGGGGCATCCCCGACCCTGCCGTCGGCAGGCCGTGTGGCCGGGGCCTACGGGCTCGGGGTCGTGGTGAGCCGCGCGCCGATGACCGGGTCGAGGTAGCGCAGCACGACCTTCTTCATCTCGGCGATCGTCGCCTCGCGTTCGGGACCCTCGGGTGCGGCCAGCACGAGGGCGAGGCCGGCCTTGACGACGGCGAAGGTCATGTCGGCGATCCGGGCCCGCTCGGCGGCTTCGCTCTCGGGCAGGTAGTGCGCGAGCAGATCGCCGACCCGGGCGAGCAGCGAGGCGTGCAGGGCGTCGTGCTCCTCGGCGATCCTGCCGGGGATCTCCGAGCCGTGCATGAGGGCGAGGAAGACGGGGTTGCGGCAGTTGAACTCGACCATCGGGTCGAGGACGGCGTCGATCAGCCGCGGCAGTGGCAGCGCCAGGTTCTCCGGGGTGAAGGCCTGCCCGTGGGCCTCCCGCATCTCGGCGAGGAGCCGGTCGCCGAGCTCGACGGCGATGGCCTCCTTGTTGGGGAAGTACTGGTAGAGCGTCCCGGGGGAGACGCTCGCCTCGCGCGCGATCGCGTTGGTGCTGGTCGCCGTGTACCCGTTGGTGCAGAAGACCTTCGCGGCGGCCTGCAGCAGCTGCGCGATACGGCGCTCGCCGCGGGCCTGGCGGCGGCGCGGCCTCGGTTCCTCGGACGTGACCTCGGACATGACTGTCCCCAGCTCTCTCAACACGTTTGACAAACACGAGACATCGCTCGCATTCTTGTGAAACGCGAGCGATCACTCGTGTTTGCCAGTCTATGGCAATGGACGACCCCTGCGACCTGCCGGGAAGCGAGCGCGGGGTCACGGTGAAGGGGACACCGCGTCATGGCCGAAGTCAAGAAACCAGCCCCCGTCCGGGGTGGGGGGTGGACCCGGTTCGTCACGGCGAGGCCGCGCCTGTCCTTGCTGGTCGCGCTCGTGATCACCGCGCTCGCGGTGCTCGCGGGCAGCGGCGTCGGCGACCGGATGGGCAGCGGCGGCTGGGAGGACCCGGACGCCGAGTCCACCTACGCGCTGGAGGTCCTGGAGCGGGAGTTCCCCGCCTCGCAGCCCAACCTGCTCCTGCTCGTCGACGCGGGCACCGCCGGGGTCGACTCCCCGGCCGTGGCCGCCGAGGCCGGGCGGCTCGCCGAGCGCCTCGAAGCCCAGCCCGGCGTCGGCGGCGTCGGCTCGTACTGGCAGACCGGCTCGCCGGCCCTGCGCTCGGAAGACGGCCGCACGGCCGTCATCTCCGCCCGGATCGACGGCGAGGAGAAGTCCGCCGGCGAGACCCTCGAGCGCATCGCCCCCGAGTTCCGCGGCTCCCACGGGCCGGTCGAGGTCTCGCTGGGCGGACCGCTCGCGGTGCGCCACGAGATGCAGACGATCATCCAGGAGGACCTGCTCAGGGCCGAGATGATCGCCCTGCCGATCACCCTCGTGCTGCTCGTCATGGTCTTCGGCAGCGCCATCGCCGCCCTGCTCCCGCTCGGCATCGGCATCGTCGCCATCCTCGGCACCAACGCCGTGCTGCGCGGCCTCACCGAGTTCACCGACGTCTCCGTCTTCGCGCAGAACCTCACCACCGCCCTCGGACTCGGACTCGCCATCGACTACGCCCTGTTCGTGGTCCGCCGCTTCCGCGAGGAGCTCGCCGCCGGCGCCGACACGAGGACCGCCGTCGCCACCACCCTGCGCACCGCCGGGCGGACCGTGCTCTTCTCCGCCCTCACCGTCGCCGTCTCGCTCGCCGCCATGATGGTCTTCCCGCAGTACTTCCTGCGCTCCTTCGCCTACGCCGGCATCGCGGTCGTCCTGCTCGCCGCGGCCGCCGCCCTGATCCTGCTGCCGGCGGCGCTCGTGCTGCTCGGCGACCGGGTCAACGCCCTTGACCTGCGAAGGCTGCTGCGCCGCAAGGCCGGGGCCGCAGCGGGGGAGAGCGGGGCCGCCGAGCCGGAGACCGGCGCCGGCTGGGCGCGCACGGCGGGTCTCGTGATGCGGCGGGCGCCGCTGTTCGCCGTGGCCACGGCCACCGGGCTCGTCCTCCTCGGACTGCCCTTCCTCGGCGTGAAGTTCGGCACCGCCGACCACCGTCAGCTCCCCACCACCGCCGAGTCCCGCGTGGTCCAGGACCGGCTGCGGGACGCCTTCGCCGGCAACCCCGGCGGCGGCATCACCGTGCTCGCCGAAGGCTCGGCCACCCCCGGGCAGTACGCGGCCTACCGCGACCGGATCGCCACCATCGACGGGGTCGGCCGGGTCGACGGACCGGTCACCTCCCCGGCCGGCGAGCGCACCCACGCCTACTTCACCGTCGTCCCCGAGGGCGAGACCGTCGGAGCCGGCGCCCAGCACGTGGTCTCCGAACTGCGAGCGGAGACCGCCCCGTTCGACACCTCCGTGACCGGAGCCGCCGCCGTCCTCGTCGACTCCAAGGACGCCATAGGGGAGCGTCTGCCCTGGGCCGCCGCCATCATCGTCGTCGTGACCCTGGTGCTCGTCTTCCTGCTCACCGGCAGCCTGCTGATCCCGCTCCAGGCGGTCCTGCTCAACGCACTCAGCCTCACCGCGATGTTCGGCGCCGTCGTCTGGGTCTTCCAGGAGGGCCATCTGGCCGGCCTCCTGGGCTTCACCCCCACCGGCGACATCGAGACGACCCTGCCCGTGCTGATGTTCTGCGTGGCCTTCGGACTTTCCATGGACTACGGGGTGTTCCTGCTCTCCCGGATCAAGGAGGAGTACGACGCCACCGGCGACCACGAGCACGCGGTCCGGTTCGGACTGCGCCGCACCGGCGGGCTCATCACCGCGGCCGCCGTCATCCTGGCCGTGGTCATGGTGGCGATCGGCACCTCCCGGGTCACCAACACCAAGATGCTGGGCCTCGGCGTCGCCCTGGCGGTCCTGATGGACGCCATGGTGGTGCGCAGCCTGCTCGTCCCCTCCGTGATGAAGCTGACCGGACGCCTCACCTGGTGGGCGCCGGGGCCGCTGCGCCGCCTCCACGACCGCTTCGGCATCAGCGAGGGCGGGATACCCGAGCCGCCGGACCCCGCCGCCGCCCGCGAGAAGCAGCACGTGGGATGACCTGACGGGACATCGCCGAGGGCCCCGCACCACGGATGCGCGGTGCGGGGCCCTGTGGATGGCGGCGGGGGAGAGGTCAGTCCCGGCGGCTCCGGTTCCCGGGACGGTTCGCGACCCAGATGCGGATGGTGTCCGGGTACCAGTACGGCTTGCCCGACTCGACGTGGTCGGGCGTCGGCAGCAGTCCGTGCTTCCGGTAGGAGCGGACCGTGTCCGGCTGCACCTTGATGTGCGCGGCGATGTCCTTGTACGACCAGAGCCTTCTGTCCGTCATGCGTGGCACCTCTCCTGCGTGCCCGGCAGCGGCGGCGGGGGTGCCGTCGGGGGAGCTGCCGGGCGATCACTGGCGATCACTGAGCCTGTGCCCGGACAACGACCCCTTCTGACGGGAAGAGAGCGGCTGTCGAACGCCTGTGACGGAAAACCCGTGTAACAGAGACATGCGTGACGAAGAGGTGATGGATGTGACGTAAGTGATGCATCGTCATCAGGCGCCGCAGGAGCGGAGGAAGTCGCGGGTGCGCACCGCGATGGGGTAGGGCCGGTCCGGCTCGCACGGGTACATGTCCTGCTCCACGATGGCGAACAGGTCCACGTCCAGGGCCTGGGCGGCCGCGAGGACCGGCTCGAAGGCCGGTACTCCCGACGGAGGTTCGCACATCACGCCCTGCGCCACAGCGGGGCCGAACGGCACCTCGTCGGCGACCACCCGGGCCAGCACCCTCGGGTCGACCTGCTTGAGGTGGAGATAGCCGATCCGCTCCCCGTAGGTCTCGATCAGCTTGACGCTGTCCCCGCCGCAGTACGCGTAGTGCCCGGTGTCCAGACAGAGCGAGACGTGCTCCGGGTCGGTGGCGTCGAGGAAGCGGGTGACGTTCTCCTCGGTGTCGATATGGGTGTCGGCATGCGGGTGGACGACGATCCGCAGCCCGTAGCGCTCCTTCACCTCCTGGCCGAGCCGCTCGGTCAGACCGGCCAGATCGCGCCATTGCCGCGCCGTGAGCGTGCGGTCCTCCAGGACCTCGCCCGTCTTGTCGTCGCGCCAGAAGGAGGGGATCACCACCAGATGTCGCGCACCCATCGCCTGGGCGAGGGCCGCGTTCTCGGCCACATGCGCCCAGGTGCGCTCCCAGACGTCCGGACCGCGGTGGAGACCGGTGAAGACGGTCGCGGCGGAGACCTTCAGGCCCCGCCGGCCGGTCTCCTCGGCGAGGACCGCCGGATCCGTGGGCAGATAGCCGTACGGGCCGAGCTCGATCCACTCGTAGCCGGCGCCGGACACCTCGTCGAGGAAGCGCTGCCAGGGCACCTGCAGCGGGTCGTCCGGGAACCAGACGCCCCAGGAATCGGGGGCGGAGCCGATGTGGATACGGGACAGCGGCGACGGTTTCGTCATGAATGCCACCTTGGCCGCGGTCTTCCGGGGGCGTCAATACGGCGGCGGCCCGCTGTTGCGTCGCGCGTCCGCCCGCCACGTCCGAATGTAAGGACATACCGTTGACAGGGTTCCCGGGCGACTACTAGACCTGGGGGCGGGGCCGAGGGCGAGAGGTGACGTGGCATGACGGCGGAGCCGTACGACCTGATCACGACGGGCCGCATCGGCGTGGACCTCTATCCGCTGCAGACCGGGGTGGAGCTGGGCCGGGTCGAGACCTTCGGGAAGTTCCTCGGCGGCTCCCCGGCCAACGTCGCCGTCGCCGCCGCGCGCCTGGGCCGCAGGACCGCGCTCGTCAGCCGCACCGGGGCCGATCCCTTCGGTGTCTATCTCCACCGCGAACTACGGGCGTTCGGGGTGGACGACCGCTGGGTGACGGACGTGGCGGAGTACCCCACGCCGGTCACCTTCTGCGAGATCTTCCCGCCCGACCACTTCCCGATCCACTTCTACCGCCGCCCCAAGGCCCCCGACCTGGAGATCCACCCCCACGAGCTGGACCTGCCCGCCCTGCGCGCGGCCCGCGCCTTCTGGATGACCGGCACCGGTCTCAGCGCCGAGCCCAGCCGCACCGCCACGCTCGGCGCGCTGCGGGAACGGGCCGGAGGCGCCGCCCGGGACGCGCTCACCGTGTTCGACCTGGACTGGCGGCCCACCCTGTGGGAGGCGCCGCAGGACGCTCCCGCGCTCTACCGGGAGGCCCTGCGGCACGCCACGGTCGCCGTCGGCAACCTCGACGAGTGCGAGGTGGCCACCGGCGAGCGCGAGCCGTACGCCGCCGCCCGGGCGCTGCTCGCCGCGGGCCCCCGGCTCGCCGTGGTCAAACAGGGCCCCAAGGGCGTCCTCGCGCTGGCCGCCGACGGCACCGGCGCCGAGGTGCCGCCGCTGCCCGTCGACGTGGTCAACGGCCTCGGCGCCGGCGACGCGTTCGGCGGCGCGCTCGCCCACGGACTGCTCGACGGCTGGGACCTGGAACACGTCCTGCGGTACGCCAACGCGGCGGGCGCGATCGTCGCCGGCCGGCTCGCCTGCTCACCCGCGATGCCGTACGACGAGGAGATCACCCTCGCCCTGGAGACCGGCACGGGGTCGATCCCGGAATCCCGCGGGGAGCGCACGCCATGACCGGCCCGACCGGCGCTCGACCGACGCCACGGCCCGACCCCGACCCCCACCCCGACGCCGCGCTGCCCCCGCTCGCGCCGCCCGCGTCGCTCGCGCCCGTGCAGCCCCCGCCCCGGCTCGCCCCCGTCGACGTCGAGTGGCTCGTCGCCGTCCGGGCCGAGCGGCCGCGGGCCGTAGCCGAGGCGGCCGCTCGGCGGCGCCGGCGGGCGTTCCTGGGGGAGCGGGGGCGGCTGCTCATCGTCGCCGCGGACCATCCGGCGCGGGGTGCGCTCGGGGTCGGCGGACGGCCGCAGGCGATGGCGAACCGGGCCGATCTGCTCGCGCGGCTCCGGCTCGCGCTCTCGCGCCCCGGCGTCGACGGGGTCCTCGGCTCCGCCGACATCCTCGACGACCTGCTACTGCTCGGCGCCCTGGAGGACCGGCTCGCGGTCGGTTCCATGAACCGGGGCGGTCTCGCGGGCGCCGCGTTCGAGCTGGACGACCGGTTCACCGGCCACCGCCCCGAGGACCTGGCCCGGTTCGGCTTCGACGCCGGGAAACTGCTGCTCCGCATCGACCCCGACGACCCCGGCTCGCTCACCACCCTGCACTCCGCCGCCCGCGCGGTCGACGCCATGGCCGCGCTGCGGCTGCCCGTCTTCGTCGAACCGTTCCTGTGCCGCCGCGACGCCGACGGGGCGCTGCGCACCGACCTGTCCGCCGAGGCCGTCACCACCTCTCTCGCGATCGCCTCCGGGCTGGGCGGCAGCTCCGCGTACACCTGGCTGAAGGTCCCCGTCACCGAGGACCCGGACGACATGGCCCGGGTGATGGCCAGTTCGACCCTGCCCGCCGTCCTGCTCGGCGGCGACCCGGGCCCCGGCCCGGCTGCCCAGCAGGCCGCGTACGAGCGCTGGCGCCAGGCGCTCGCGCTGCCCACCGTCCGCGGTCTGGTCGTCGGCCGCTCGCTGCTCTACCCGGCCGACGGCGACGTGGCAGCCGCCGTCGACACGGCGGTGAGCCTGCTGGACAAGGGGTAGGCACAGACCATGGACCCGATGCTCTCCACCCGCTCCCTCCACCTGCCGGCCGGGTCGGCCGCCCGCGGCCCGTACGCCGTCGACATCGACCCCGAGCAGGCCGGCTGGAGCCACGCTTCGCTGCGCGTGCTCGACCTGCCGCCCGGCGGGACCCACACGTTCGGGACAGGGAACAGCGAATGGGTGGTGCTTCCCCTGTCCGGTGGGGGTACGGTGCGCGTCGACGGGGAAATTCTCGAACTCGTGGGCCGCGCGAGCGTGTTCGACGGGGTTTCGGACTTCGCCTACGTACCCAGGGACGCCCACGCCCAGATCGCCTCCGGTGCGGGAGGCCGCTTCGCTTTGGCAGGAGCGAAGTGCGAGCGACGACTCCCCGCCCGCTACGGCCCCGCGCCGGAGGTTCCCGTCGAGCCCCGCGGCAGCGGCAACCGCTCCCGGGAGGTACGGAACTTCGCCGCGGCCGGCTCCTTCGACTGCGACCGGCTGATCGCCGTCGAGGTGATCACCCCCGGCGGCAACTGGTCCTCCTACCCGCCGCACAAGCACGACGAGCACCGCCCCGGCGAGGAGTCCGTCCTGGAGGAGATCTACTACTACGAGGTCGCGGCCCCACCCGGCCACGGCTACGGCTACCAGCGGATCACCCCCTCCCGTCCCGGCGGCGCCGAGCTGCTCGCCGAGGTCAGGACCGGCGACGCCGTCCTCGTACCCGACGGGTGGCACGGCCCGTCCATCGCCCAGCCCGGACACCCGCTGTACTACCTGAACGTCATGGCGGGCCCCGGCCCCGAACGGGAGTGGCGGATCTGCTTCCACCCCGACCACACGGAGGGATACGCATGAGCGTCCGGCTCACCGTCGCCCAGGCCCTGGTGCGTTTCCTCGCCGCGCAGCACACCGAACGCGACGGCGTACGGCAGCGGCTGATCACCGCGACCTGGGGCATCTTCGGCCACGGCAACGTCGCCGGCATCGGCCAGGCGCTCGTCGAGTACCCCGACCTCATGCCGTACCACCAGGGACGCAACGAGCAGGCCATGGTGCACGCGGCCGTCGGCTACGCCCGCCAGTCCAACCGTCTGCGCGCGCACGCCGTGACCACCTCCATCGGCCCCGGCGCCACCAACCTCGTCACCGGCGCGGCCCTCGCCACCATCAACCGCCTGCCCGTCCTCCTGCTGCCCGGCGACACCTTCGCCACCCGCCCGGCCGACCCCGTCCTCCAGCAGCTCGAAGTCCCGTACGCGGGCGAGGTGTCCGTCAACGACTGCCTGCGCCCCGTGTCGCGCTACTTCGACCGGATCACCCGCCCCGAGGCGCTCGTCCCGGCCGCCCTCGCCGCCGTACGCGTCCTCACCGACCCCGCCGACACCGGGGCCGTCACCCTCGCCCTGCCACAGGACGTGCAGGCCGAGGCGTACGACTGGCCCGAGGAGTTCCTCGCCGAGCGGACCTGGACCGTACGCCGCCCGCGGCCCGACGCGGCCGAACTCGACGCGGCGGTACGGGCGGTCAGGGCCGCCAGGCGCCCGCTGGTCATCGCCGGTGGCGGGGTCAGGTACAGCGCGGCCGAGGACGCCCTGCGCACCCTCGCCGAGCAGGCCGACCTCCCCGTCGCCAGCACCCAGGCGGCCAAGGGCGTCCTCCCGTACGACCACGCCTGCGACGTCGGCGGCATCGGACACACCGGCACCGCCACCGCCAACGCCCTCGCCCGCACCAGCGACCTGATCATCGGCGTCGGCACCCGCTACACCGACTTCACCACCGCGTCCGGCACCCTCTTCCGCCCGGACACCCGGCTGCTCAACCTCAACATCACCGGCTTCGACGCCCACAAGCAGAGCGCCCTGCCGCTCGTCGCGGACGCCCGGGAGGGACTCACCGCGCTGAGCGAGGCGCTCGGGGGACATCGGCAAGGCGGGCGGCACAACCCCGAGCGGTGGATCTTCTCCAAGCAGGAATGGCAGGAGCGGACCGACACCGCGTACACGCCTGACAGCGAGGACGCCCGCCCCACCCAGGTCCAGGTCCTCGGCGCACTCGACACCCTGGTCACCGGGGACGACATCCTGATCAACGCGGCCGGCTCGCTCCCCGGCGACCTCCACAAGCTGTGGCGGGCGCGCTCCACCGACCAGTACCACGTCGAATACGGCTACTCGTGCATGGGCTACGAGATCCCCGCCGCCATCGGCGTCGCCCTCGCCGCACCCGGCCGGCCGGTCTGGGCGCTCGTCGGCGACGGTACGTATCTGATGAATCCCACCGAGATCGTCACCGCAGTCCAGGAGAGGCTGCCCATCAAGGTGGTCATCCTCCAGAACCACGGCTACGCGTCGATCGGCGGCCTGTCCGAGGCGGTCGGCGCCGAGCGGTTCGGCACCGACTACCGCTTCCGGGCACCCGACGGCTCCTTCACCGGGGAGCCGCTGCCCGTCGACCTGGCCGCCAACGCCGCCTCCCTCGGCCTGCGGGTGCTCCGTGCCCGCACCGTGCGTGACCTGCGAGAAGCCCTCGCGGACGCGCGAGAGGCCACGGTCCCCACATGTGTCTACGTCGAGACCGAAACGGCAGACAGTGTGTCGGGCGCGCCCCCCGCCCAGGCGTGGTGGGATGTGCCCGTGGCCGAGACCTCGACCCGCCCGTCGGCGGTCAAGGCCCGCGAGGAGTACGACCGGCACGTCACCGCCCGACGCCGCCACCTGTAACAGCCAGAAGGAGCATTCCGTCATGACGAAGACCGTCAACCACTGGATCGGTGGCAAGAGCGTCGAGGGCACGTCGGGCAACTGGGGCCCGGTCACCGACCCGGCCACCGGCGCCGTCACCACGAAGGTGGCGCTGGCCTCGGTCGACGAGGTCGACGCCGCGGTCGCCGCCGCCAAGGCCGCCTACCAGACCTGGGGCACCTCCTCGCTGGCCCAGCGCACCACGATCCTCTTCCGCTTCCGCGCCCTGCTCGACGCCAACCGCGACGCGATCGCCGAGCTGATCACCGCCGAGCACGGCAAGGTGCACTCGGACGCGCTCGGCGAGGTCGCGCGCGGTCTGGAGATCGTGGACCTGGCCTGCGGCATCACCACCCAGCTCAAGGGCGAGCTGTCCACCCAGGTGTCCAACCGGGTGGACGTGGCGGCGATCCGCCAGCCCGTCGGCGTGGTGGCCGGCATCACCCCGTTCAACTTCCCGGCGATGGTGCCGATGTGGATGTTCCCGCTCGCCATCGCGTGCGGCAACACCTTCATCCTCAAGCCGAGCGAGAAGGACCCGTCGCCGTCCCTGAAGATCGCCGAGCTGCTCGCCGAGGCGGGCCTGCCGGACGGCGTCTTCAACGTCGTGCACGGCGACAAGGTGGCCGTGGACCGGCTCCTGGAGCACCCGGACGTCAGCGCGATCTCCTTCGTCGGCTCGACCCCGATCGCGCGGTACATCCACACGACGGCCTCGGCGGCCGGCAAGCGCGTCCAGGCCCTCGGCGGCGCCAAGAACCACATGCTGGTGCTGCCCGACGCCGACCTGGACGCTGCGGCCGACGCGGCGGTCTCGGCGGCGTACGGCTCGGCCGGCGAGCGCTGCATGGCGATCTCCGCGGTCGTGGCGGTGGGCGCGATCGGCGACGAGCTGGTGCAGAAGATCCGCGAGCGCGCCGAGAAGATCAAGATCGGCCCCGGCAACGACCCGACCTCCGAGATGGGCCCGCTCATCACGGCCGTGCACCGCGACAAGGTCGCCTCGTACGTGCACGGTGCGGCGGACGAGGGCTGCGAGGTCGTCCTGGACGGCACCGGCCACACCGTCGACGGCTTCGAGGACGGCCACTGGATCGGCCTGTCCCTCCTGGACCACGTGCCGACCACCGCCAAGGCCTACCAGGACGAGATCTTCGGCCCGGTCCTGTGCGTGCTGCGCGCCGAGACGTACGAGGAGGGCGTAGCCCTCATCAACGCCTCCCCGTTCGGCAACGGCACCGCGATCTTCACCCGCGACGGCGGCGCGGCCCGCCGCTTCCAGCTGGAGATCGAGGCCGGCATGGTCGGCGTGAACGTGCCGATCCCGGTGCCGGTGGGCTACCACTCCTTCGGTGGCTGGAAGGACTCGCTCTTCGGCGACCACCACATCTACGGCAACGACGGCATCCACTTCTACACCCGCGGCAAGGTCGTCACGACCCGCTGGCCGGACCCCTCCGAGGCCCCGACGGGCGTCGACCTGGGCTTCCCGCGCAACCACTGACCGCAGCCGCCGAGCGGCCCGCCTGCCGAAAACGGATTGGCCCCCGGGGCGCGCGTCGCGCACCCTGGGGGCCATGTCCGTTCCTCCCAAGCACCAGATCCGCGCCCGGCACACCGCCGGGACGATCACCGTCTACCAGGCGTACAGGCCCTCCCTCGGCCTCCCGGCCGCCCGTGACGGTCGCTTCCCGCCCGCCTGGAAGCGCGAGCGGATGACCTGGATCAAGCCCTCTTTCCTGTGGATGATGTACCGCTGCGGCTGGGGCCTGAAGGACGGTCAGGAGACCGTCCTCGCCGTCGAGATCACCCGCGAGGGCTTCGAATGGGCACTGGCGAACGCCTGCCTCTCCCACTACGTGCGCGGCGTCCACCCCGACCGGGCCACCTGGCAGCGGGAGCTGAAGAGCTCGCCGGCCCGCGTCCAGTGGGACCCCGAGCGCGACCTGCACCTGCGGCCGCTGCCGTACCGCTCGCTCCAGCTCGGGCTGGCCGGCGAGGCGTCGCGGCGCTACGCCGACGAGTGGACGGTCGGCATCCGGGACGTGACGCCGCTCGCCCGGGAGATCCACGGCCTGGTGCGCGAGAAGCGTCTGGACGAGGCCGGGCGGCTGCTGCCCGAGGAGCGGCCCTACGCGGTGCGGGAAGGGATCCTCGGGCGACTGGTGCCGAGTGCCTGATGGCAGACTGGCCGCCCCTTCGTCCAAGGAGTCGGTATGTCTATGGTCGGCGGCCTGCGCAGGATGGCCCGTCTCGCCCGGCGCATGCGTCGCGTGGACCTCAGCCACCCCGCGCGCTCGCCGCTCGGCAGCACCGTGGTGAAGTGCGTCGTGTACCGCGACGGCCGCCGGCAGCCGGGTGCGGACGGCGTCGAGGAGTGTGTACGGCAGGTCCGTAAGCGCGGCGGCGGCGGTTTCGTCTGGCTGGGGCTGCACGAGCCGAGCGAGAAGGAGTTCGCGGGCGTGGCCGAGCTCTTCGGCCTCCACCCGCTCGCCGTCGAGGACGCGGTCCACGCCCATCAGCGGCCCAAGGTGGAGCGGTACGGGGACGTGCTGTTCGCGGTGTTCAAGACCGTCACCTACGTCGAGCACGAGGAGCTCACGGCCACGAGTGAGGTCGTCGACACCGGCGAGATCATGGTCTTCACCGGCCCGGACTTCGTCGTGACCGTCCGGCACGGCCGCCACGGCTCCCTCGGCCCGCTGCGCGAGGCCCTGGAAGCCGGGCCCGAGCAGCTCGCGCAGGGGCCGTCGGCGGTGCTGCACGCCATCGCCGACCAGGTCGTCGACGACTACCTCGCGGTCGTGGACGCCGTCCAGAACGACATCGAGCAGGTCGAGACCGAGGTCTTCGCCCCCCGCTCCAAGACGCCGCCCGACGCCGGCCGCATCTACCAGCTCAAGCGCGAGCTCCTCGAACTGAAGCGGGCCACCGTTCCCCTCGCCCGCCCCCTGGAGGCCCTGGCCACCCAGCCGCCGCCGGTCGTCGACCCTGCGATACGGCCGTACTTCCGGGACGTCACCGACCACCTCGCCCGCGTCACCGAGCAGATCAACGCCTTCGACGGCCTGATCGACTCGATCCTCCAGGCCCACCTCGCCCAGGTGACGGTGGCGCAGAACGAGGACATGCGCAAGATCACCGCCTGGGCCGCGATCGTCGCCGTGCCCACCATGGTCTGCGGCGTGTACGGCATGAACTTCGACCACATGCCGGAACTGAAGTGGCGCTACGGCTACCCGCTCGTCCTCGCCGTCATGGCGACGGCCTGCTTCCTCATCCACCGCGGCTTCAAGCGCAACGGCTGGCTCTGAGGCCCCGGGCCGGTGCGCCCCGGGCCGTCTGCGCCCCGGGCCGGTGACGGCCCGGGACCGGTCGGGAAGCCGCGTGGGCTACCAGATCGAGTGCAGGAGCTTGTTCGGGGAGCCGGTCCTCGGGTCCTGGACCTTGCCGCTCGTGGCGTTGTCCACCAGCGCGGTGCTCACCTGGGCCGGGGTGGCCGTCGGGTGGGCGGCGAGGTAGAGGGCCGCGACGCCCGCCGTGTGCGGGGTGGCCATCGACGTGCCCGAGATGGTGTTCGTCGCCGTGTCGCCGTCCTTCCACGCCGAGGTGATCGAGACGCCCGGGGCGAACAGGTCCACGCACGTGCCGTAGTTGGAGAACGAGGCCCGCTTGTCGGCGGAGTCCGTCGCGCCGACCGTGATCGCCTCGGGGACGCGGGCCGGGGAGTAGTTGCAGGCCTTCGCCGGCAGGCCGAGGAAGTTGCCGTTGCCGGCGGCGATCGCGTACGTGACGCCCGAGGCGATCGAGCGCTTCACCGCGTCGTCGAGCGAGGTGTTCGCCCCGCCGCCCAGGCTCATGTTGGCGACGGCCGGCTTGACCGCGTTGGCCGTCACCCAGTCGACGCCCGCGATGACGCCGGCGGTCGTGCCGGAGCCGTTGCAGTCGAGGACCCGGACCGCCACCAGCTTCGCGCCCTTGGCGACGCCGTACTTCGCGCCGCCGACCGTGCCCGCCACATGCGTGCCGTGGCCCTGGCAGTCCTGGCCGTTCTGCCCGCCGCCGACGGTGTCCGTGCCGACACTCGCCCGGCCGCCGAACTCACTGTGGGAGGTGCGGATTCCGGTGTCGATGATGTAGGCGGTGACGTTCGATGCGGTGGTGTCGTACGTGTACGTGGTCGACAGCGGCAGGTCCCGCTGGTCGATCCGGTCGAGCCCCCAGGTCGCGCCGGTCTGCGTGTCGGCGATCCTGACGGTCGCGTTCTGCTCGACGTACGCCACCCGCGGGTCGGCGGCCAGGGCGGCTGCCCTGGAGCGGGACATCGTGGCCGAGAAGCCCTTCAGGACCGAGCGGTACTCGTGCTTCGGCGTCACCCCCAGATCGGCGGCGCGGGTGGAGCCGTCCTTGAGGACGACGATCCAGCTGTCGTCGACCGCGAGCGAGGCCGGGGCGAGGCGGAGGTCGCCGACGGTGGCGCTCCGGGCGGTGGGGGAGGCGGCGAACTGCAGTCCGGCGGCGAGCGCGAGGACGGGGACGAGCGCTATCGCGCGGCGGCGGGTACGGATCATGTGGTGGGGCACCTGACCTTCCGTTTGTCCGGGTTACCGGCACGTAAGGGTGTGTGGTGCGCCACAGGTTCCCGCCTTGTCATGCGTCGTACAAGAGGATGTCCGGTCCCCTCACCGCTCCTTCACCTCATACCGCGGCTGGTGTACGCGGTATGTGCCGCGTACGACCTGGGAAGGCCGCCGAGTTCCGCCCCGAGGCAGCGGAGTCGGCGGCCTGCCTCCGCCTAGGCTCGACCCATGCAGCTGCGACTTCCCCGGAGGGGGCTTCCGCGGTGGGCCGCGGTCGTCGCCGTCCTCGCCGTGTTCGCAGGTGGCGCCGGTACCTATACCGCCGTCGCCTCCGACGACCCACCGGCCGTGCACCGCGCGGACCGGATGCTCGACCTCGACGGGGTACGCATCGACACCTCGTACTTCACCTCCGGGGGCCCGGGCCGCCGGCCCGCCGTCCTCGTCGGCCACGGTTTCGGCGGCTCCAAGGACGACGTCCGCGCCCAGGCCGAACGACTCGCCCGCGACGGATACGCCGTGCTGACCTGGTCCGCCCGCGGCTTCGGCGCCTCCACCGGGCAGATCGGGCTCAACGACCCGGACCGCGAGGTCGAGGACGTCCGCGGCCTCGTCGACTGGCTCGCCGGCCGGCCCGACGTGCTGCTCGACAAGGCGGGCGACCCGCGGGTCGGCGTCACCGGAGCCTCGTACGGCGGCGCGATCTCGCTGCTCGCGGCCGGGTACGACCCGCGCGTGGACGCCGTCGCCCCGCAGATCACGTACTGGAACCTCGCCGACGCGCTGTTCCCGAACGGCGTCTTCAAGAAGCTGTGGGCCGGCATCTTCTTCTCCGCGGGAGCGACGGACGGGGCCGGTGCCTGCGGCCGCTTCAGCCCCGAGGTGTGCGCCCTCAACCAGCGCGTCGCCGTCTCCGGAAAGCCCGACGCGGCCGCCCGCGATCTCCTGGAGGCCCGCAGCCCCTCGGCCGTCGGCGCCCGCATCAAGGTGCCCGCGCTGATCGTCCAGGGCCAGTCCGACTCGCTCTTCACCCTCGCCCAGTCCGATGCCATGGCCAGGACCATCGCCGCCAACGGCGCCCCGGTCGCCGTGGACTGGACGGTGGGCGGCCACGACGGCGGCGACCGCGAGACCGACCGCGTCGAGCGGCGCGTCACCACCTGGTTCGACCGCCACCTCAAGCGGGACACCTCCGTCGACACCGGGCCCGCCTTCCGCGTCAGCCGTACCGGAGGCGTCGACTCCACCGACGGCCAGGCCACCCTCCGCGGTGCCACCGCCGACCGCTACCCCGGCCTCGCCGCCGGGCCCGTCTCCGTGACCCTCGGCGGCCGCCCGCAGTCCTTCACCAACCCCGCCGGCGCCAGCCCGCCCGCCATCTCCGCCGTCCCCGGCGTCGGCGGCGGCCTCTCGCAGCTCTCCTCGCTCGGCGTGGGCCTGTCCCTCGACTTCCCCGGCCAGTTCGCCGCGTTCGACGCCCGGCCGCAGACCCGGCCGGTCCGCGTCACCGGCTCCCCGACCGTCCGCGTCAAGGTCACCTCCACGGCGGCCGACGGCTCGGCCGTCCTCTTCGCCAAGGTGTACGACGTGGGGCCGGACGGCCGGCAACAGGTGCTGCCCGCCCAGCTCGTCACCCCCGTACGCGTGGACGACGCCGCCAAGGGCAAGGCCGTCGACCTCACCCTGCCCGCCGTGGACCACGAGGTGGAGGCCGGCCACCGGCTGCGCCTCGTCCTCGCGGCCACGGACCTCGGCTACGCCTCGCCGGCCGCCCCCGCCACGTACACCGTCGCCGTCGAGAGCCTGCTGACCGTGCCGACCGCACCCGCCGTGACCACCCAGGCGGCCGGGCTGCCGTGGTGGGTGTGGGGCCTCCCGCTCGCCGGCCTGGTCGTGGCGGGTCTGCTGCTGCTGACGGCCCGGCGCAGGACGGCGGCGCCCGCTTCCGACCCGTCGCTCGCGGACGTCCCGCTCCAGATCACCGGCCTCAGCAAGAAGTACAAGGGCGGCGACCGGTACAGCGTCCGCGAGCTCTCCTTCCGCGTCGAACAGGGCCAGGTCCTCGGCCTGCTCGGCCCCAACGGCGCCGGAAAGACCACCACCCTGCGCATGCTGATGGGCCTGATCACCCCCGACGAGGGTGAGATCAGGGTCTTCGGGCAGGCGATCCGGCCGGGCGCCCCGGTGCTCTCCCGGGTGGGCGCCTTCGTCGAGGGCGCGGGCTTCCTGCCGCACCTGTCCGGCCGCGAGAACCTGGATCTGTACTGGCGCGCCACCGGCCGCCCCGCCGAGGACGCCCATGTCGACGAGGCCCTGCGGATCGCCAACCTGGGCGGCGCCCTCGAGCGCGCGGTCCGCACCTACTCGCAGGGCATGCGACAGCGGCTCGCCATCGCCCAGGCCATGCTCGGCCTGCCGGACCTGCTGATCCTGGACGAGCCGACCAACGGCCTCGACCCCCCGCAGATCCGGGAGATGCGCGAGGTGATGATCCGTTACGCGGCCGGGGGCCGGACCGTCATCGTCTCCAGCCACCTCCTCGCCGAGGTCGAACAGTCCTGCACCCACCTCGTGGTGATGGACCGCGGCGGCCTCGTGCAGGCGGGCCCGGTCGAGGAGATCACCGGCTCCGGCGACACCCTCCTCGTCTCCCTCGGCGCGCCCGTCCCGGACGCGCTCGTGGACAAGCTCGCCGCCGTGGAGGGCATCGCCTCCGCCGTACGCACCGACAACGGCCTGCTCGTACGGCTCGACGGCGCGAGCCCCACCGCTCTGATCGGCGAACTCGTCCGCCTGGACGTGCCCGTGACCGGCGTGGGACCGCACCGGCGCCTGGAAGACGCGTTCCTGACCCTGATCGGAGAGACCGCATGACCGCCGCCGCTCCTGTGGCGCCCGGCTACGCGCCGGGCCGCACCCTGCCGCTGCGCGTGGAGGCGGTACGCCAGCTGAAGCGCCGCCGCACCCTGGTCATGGGCGCGATCCTGGCCGCCCTCCCCTTCATCCTGATCGCCGCCTTCGCGATCGGCGGCGGCCCGGACGGCCGGGAGAACGGCCGGATCACCCTGATGGACACGGCGACCGCCTCCGGCGCCAACTTCGCGGCGACCTGCCTCTTCGTCTCCGCGGGCTTCCTGCTCGTGATCCCGGTGGCGCTGTTCTGCGGCGACACGGTCGCCTCGGAGGCCAGCTGGTCCTCCCTGCGCTACCTCCTCGCCGCCCCCGTCCCGCGCGCCCGCCTCCTGTGGTCCAAGCTCGCCGTGGGCCTCGGCCTCAGCGCCACCGCGATGCTCCTGCTGCCCCTGGTCGCCCTCGCCGCCGGCACCGTCGCCTACGGCTGGGGCCCCTTGAGGCTCCCCACGGGCGGCTCCCTCCCGGCCGGCGACTCCCTCCTGCGCCTCGGCATCGCGGTCGCCTTCGTCTTCGTGTCCCAACTCGTCACCGCGGGCCTCGCCTTCTGGCTCTCCACCCGCACCGACGCCCCGCTCGGCGCGGTCGGCGGCGCCGTCGGCCTCACCATCATCGGCAACGTCCTCGACGCGGTCACCGCCCTCGGCGACTGGCGCGCCTTCCTCCCGGCCCACTGGCAATTCGCCTGGGCCGACGCCCTCCAGCCCCAACTGGAATGGCCCGGAATGGCCAAGGGCGCCGCCATCTCCGTCACGTACGCCCTGATCCTCTTCGCCCTCGCCTTCAGGGGCTTCGCCCGCAAGGACATCGTTTCCTAGGGCCCGGTCCGTGCGGCATCACACCCACCCCGTCACA
Source organism: Streptomyces sp. NPDC085481 (assembly GCF_044541845.1). Classification (NCBI taxonomy): domain Bacteria; kingdom Bacillati; phylum Actinomycetota; class Actinomycetes; order Kitasatosporales; family Streptomycetaceae; genus Streptomyces; species Streptomyces sp. NPDC085481. Next base: position 1,016,469 of record NZ_JBITTJ010000001.1, on the reverse strand, counting down.
CCCACCCCCTCCGAGCCGCTTCCGCCCCCGCGCGGAAGCGGCTCGTCGTGCCTAGCGCGGCCATCAGTTCGCCCACGCGGCGGCTGTACGTGCGGGGGGACATGCCCAGGCGGGTCGCGGCGGTCTCGTCGGTGAGGCCGGCGAGGAGGGCGTCGAGGACGGGGCGGAGTTGTGGGGGGAGGTCGCGGGAGGGGGCGGTGAGGCCCGCGAGTTCCTGGCCGGTGTCCCAGCAGGCGTGGTGGGCGCGGACCAGGGCCTGGACCACGACGGGGTCGCGGATGAGGAGCAGGCCGTTGTAGTGGAGCTCCAGGTCGAGGGGGACGGCGGCGACCGTGCGGTCGACGACGATCATCTTGAACGGGATGGAGTCGGCGACCCTGGCCCGGCCCGGCATCCGGATCGCGTCCGCCACCTGGGGGAGGGCGTGGCGGGGCACGATCCGGCGCACTTCGTCGGCCCGCTCCGCCGCCGCGCGCATGCACGCTCCTGCCAGCTCCAGGAACGGCTCGGGGATCGCGCGGGTCGCGGAGGCGGCCGGGTCGTCGAAGGTCAGCAGCTCGTGCCGGGCCGAGGCGGCGAGCCCCGCGAGCGCGGCGCTGACCCGGCGCGTGCCGCGGACCGGACGCCCCGGAGGCCGTTGCAGCTCGGGACCGGCACGGCCCATCGCCGAACGGGCGAGCATCACGGAGCCCGCAGTGTCTGCCACCGGTGACCACCCCCGCCCGTACGTGTGCCACTCCATGTACGCATGCGACTGCACACGGTGACAACCCCTGTTGACAAGGATGGCGAGTCCCTGCCACGGCAGCCCGCCCCCGCCGCCGTTGCCGCATTGAGATCCATCCGCAACTCCTTCGTCTGCTCCTTCCGGCCTGCTCGGACGTCACATTCACAAGTGCGTTACTACGAGGGGGAGATGTCATGGAGTCACGGAAAGCCGCAGCGGCGTTCGCCGGACTGCTCGCCGGTGTACTCGTGCTCACCGGCTGCGCGGGGGGCGAGAACGGCACCAGGCAGACCAGTGCCGATCACGCGGTGCCCGACGCCGGACCCGCGCCCGCACCCGACGGGCGGCGGCCGTCCGGTGCGCCCGAAGCCGCCGACCGGCTGTCCACGTTCGCCCTGGACGTCGACACCGCCTCGTACGGCTACGCCCGCCGCACCCTCGCCGAGGGCCGGCTGCCCGAGCCGAAGACCGTACGGCCCGAGGAGTTCGTCAACAGCTTCAAGCCCGACTACCCGCGGCCGCGGGACAACGGCTTCAGCGTCACCGTCGACGGCGCCCGCTCCGACGCCGACGGCTGGTCGCTGGTGCGGGTCGGGCTCGCCACCCGGCCCAGCGAGGGCGAACGGCCGCCCGCCGCCCTCACGTTCGTCGTGGACGTCTCCGGGTCCATGGGCGAGCCCGGCAGGCTCGACCTCGTCAAGGAGTCCCTCGGCCTGCTCGCCGACCGCCTGCGCGACGACGACTCCATCGCCCTCGTCACCTTCAGTTCCGAGGCCGAGACCCGGCTGCCCATGACCCGCGTCGGCGGAAACCGCGAGCGCCTCCACCAGGCCGTCGACGCCCTGGAGACCAGCTCCTCCACCAACGTCGAGGCGGGCGTCCGCACCGGCTACGACGTGGCCGTCGAGGGGCGCCGCGAGGGCGCCACCAACCGGGTCGTGCTGCTCTCCGACGCGCTCGCCAACACCGGCGACACCGACGCGGCGGGCATCCTGGAGCGGATCGACGAGGAGCGCAGGGACTACGGGATCACCCTCTTCGGCGTCGGTGTCGGCAGCGAGTACGGCGACGACTTCATGGAGCGCCTCGCCGACAAGGGCGACGGCCACACCACGTACGTCTCCACCCCCGAACAGGCCCGCAAGGTCTTCGTCGACCAGCTCCCCGGCCACATCGAACTGCGCGCCCGCGACGCCAAGGCGCAGGTCGCCTTCGACCCGAAGACCGTGGAGAGCTTCCGGCTCATCGGCTACGACGACCGCAAGGTCGCCGACGAGGACTTCCGTGACGACCGCGTCGACGGCGGCGAGATCGGCGCCGGGCACACGGTGACCGCGCTGTACGCCGTCAGGCTGCGCCCCGGGAGCAGCGGGCGGGTCGCCACGGCCACGGTCCGCTGGCTCGACCCCGCCAGCCGTGCCCCGCACGAGCGGTCCGGCTCGGTGGACTCCGGCGCGCTCACCGCCCCGATCTGGGGAGCGGGCCACGACAGCCTCCAGCTGACCGCCATCGCCGCCTACTTCGCCGACCGGCTGCGCGGCGGTGAACTGCCCGGTGCGCCCGCCCTGTCGAGCCTGGCCGCCCGCGCCTCCGCCCTGGCCGAGCGGGCCCGCTCGGCGTCGGTGCGGGAGCTGGCCGAGGCGATCCGCCAGGCCGACGGCTTGGGCGGTTCGGCCGACCCGTACGCGGGGTGATCCGTCATCATGGAGCCCATGCCCGCCCTGCTGCTCGCCCTCGCCATCGTCTCCACCGGCCTCTACGCCGGGTTCATGCTGATCTTCCAGACCGGCATCATGCCCGCGCTCGCCCGGTTGTCGGACGAGGAGTTCGTCCACGCGATGCGGCGGATCAACGAGTGCGTGCCGAAGCCGGTGTTCCTGCTGGTCTTCTTCGGGCTCGTCGCCTTCCCGGCGGCCGCCCTGTTCGTCCCTGTCGACGGGCGGACGGACACCCAGAAGTGGCTGGTCCTGGCGGGGCTCGTGTGCGCCGTCCTCAACCACGTCGTCACGGCGGGCGGGAACATCCCGCTCAACAACGCCCTGGCGGCGTCCGAGCCGGCCGACGAGCCGGCGGCCGCGGTGCGGGCGGCCTTCGAGAAGCGCTGGAACGGCTTCCACCGCATCCGCACCCTGCTGATCCTCGCCTCCTTCGGGCTGCTCACCGCGTCCGCGGTCGTCACCTCCTGACCCCGGCGGCGGGTCCTTGGCGACCGAGAGGTCGGTTTTCCCGTCGCCCTGAGTGACGTTGACGGTCCGCCGGATCCGGCGGACCGTCCGGACCTGACGTTCTGTGGAGCGGGAGGGTTAGGATCAGTGCAGGTCAGAGCACTGCAGATCCGCTTGGTGAGACTCTCTGGTTCACTGCCGACAGGGCTTCGGGTATCTTCCAGCTGCCGGAAAATTGGTACCCCCAGGTTTGTTTTCTCGGGCCACCGGGATGCCGGTTCGGGCGATGAGAGGGACGTGACTCCCATGGCGAAGCAGGATCGGGCGATCCGCACCCGTCAGGCGATCCTGGAGGCGGCCGCGGCCGTCTTCGACGAGCGGGGCTACGAGGCCGCCAAGCTCTCCGACATCCTCGAGCTCGCCCAGGTGACCAAGGGCGCGCTCTACTTCCACTTCGACTCCAAGGAAGACCTCGCGCACGCGGTGATCGACGCCCAGGTGTCGGTCGTGCCCACGGCGCCGCCGCAGATCTCCAAGGTGCAGGAGTTCGTCGACGTCGGCATGGTGTTCGCGCACCAGCTGACGCGCGACAGGGTGCTGCGCGGCAGCGTACGGCTCACCCTCGACCAGGGCGGGCACGAGCTCAACCGCAGCGGGCCGTACCGGGAGTGGACCGAGATCGGCCGGCGGCTGCTCGACGCCGCCAAGGAGGCGGGCGAACTGCTCCCGCACGCCGACCCGGCGGAGGTCGCCCCGCTCTTCGTGGGTGCCTACGCGGGGCTCAACCTGATGACCCATGCGCTCGAGGGTGACCGGATGTCGATGGAGCGCTGGGCCTCCACGCTCTACCAACACTTATTGCCGAGCATCGTCGTGCCCGCCGTGCTGACCATGCTCGACCTGGAGCCCGGCCGCGGAGCCCGCGCGCTCGGGGTGTCGGACGGCGTCTCCTAGGGAAGCCTCCGGGCAAGACAAACAGACCGTCTTGCCTGTTTTCGCGATGGCCTGGCCAGAAGCCGCCCGCACCTCTGCCTGAAATCGATCCCCAAATCATACCCCCGGGTCCAGTAACTGGATCCGGGGGTACGTTTACCTGCTCGTTGACAGCTCGTTGACGAACGCATACGGGGTGAAAAAGGGCGAAAGTGCCGTCCTTTGGGCCCGGGGATTCCGTACCGTCCGGTTTCTTATTGACATGCACCGCGGTCTCTTTTCTAATCGTCCAGGGTCATCCCGTGCACAGACACTGAGGGGGCAAGGTGGACGTCCGGATCCTGGGAGGGCTGTCGGTACGCGAGAACGGGGTGTCGATCACCCCGACCGCCGCCGCGCCGCGACAACTGCTCGCCCTGCTCGCCGCAAGCGCCGATCAGGTCGTACCCGCCAGCGTCCTCATGGAGGAGATGTGGCCGTCCGGCGCGCCGCGCGGCGCGCGGGTCGAACTCCACTCGCACGTCCTCGGTCTGCGGAACCTGATCGGCGCTGCACTGCCCGGCGGCCGGACCGGCGCGCCGGCCGACGGCCGTACCGCCGAGACCGTGCTCGCCGCGCAGTCCGGCGGCTACCGGCTCGACACCGGTGGCGGCTCCCATGACGTCTGGCAGTTCGAGCGTGCCGCCGGCGCGGGATACCGCGCCATGGAGGCGGGCGATCTGCAGCGCGCCGCGCTCCGCCTCGGCGAGGCCCTCGCCCTGTGGCGCGGCGAGCCGTACGCGGGCGTCGACGCCGGACCGCGGCTGCGCGCGGAGGCCGAGCGCCTCGAAGCCTCCCGGCTCAGCGTGCTCGACCAGTGGATCGAGGCCCAGTTGGGGCTCGGCCGTCATGTCGAGATGGTCCCCGAACTCGCCGTACTCGCCGCCCGGCACCCCGCCGACGAGTCGCTGCACGGCCAGTTCATGGTCGCCCTGCTGCGCTCCGGGCGCGCGGACGACGCCCTGGAGGCCTACCGCAGGCTCTGCGCCGGCCTTCAGCGGGACGGCGGCCGGGAGCCCTCCGCGCGACTGCGCCGGCTCCACCGCTCGGTCCTGACCGTACGGGGCTCCGGCCTGCCCCGGGTGCCGGCGCAGGCGACGGGGGGCTGGGTCCGGCCGCGACCGGCCCCGGTCATGGCGGGGATCCTCGTCTGACGCGACCGAAAGACGCGCCGACGGACTCGCCGTCCGAGGCGACCGACTGACGCTCCGTCCGACGTACCGGAGCGAACGGGAATGAAGTGGTCGAACTCACCGTTGACCGACGTCGACGACCGAATTAGTTTCGGCCAGGGGTACGGGTTTCCACTGAGGTGCCCGATTCTGCTCAACAGCGGGAGTTGAGGCATGACCAACCACAGCGCGGACGGGGACGGGGCCGCCGACGCGCTCACCGTCCTCGAGCTGCTGGCCGGGCAGGCCCCGCCGGAGCGGTTCGCCGAACTGCTCGACGAGGCCCGGGCGGCGGGCCTCCCCGAGGACCGGCTCGCCTCCCTGCACAAGGCCGTCGACCTCGCCACGGGCGTCAGCCGCTCCCTGACGGCCCAGGGCCAGCGCGAGGCGGGGTTCGCCGCCCTCGTCGACACCGCGCGGGACCTGACCCACCCGTACGACCTGGACGGCCTGCTGCGGGTGGTCACCCGCCGGGCCCGTCGGCTGCTCGGCCTCGACCTCGCCTGCGTCACCCTGCGCGGCGCCCACGGCGGACGACTGCCGCACAGCGTCGACGGCGCCCTCAGCCCGGTCGACCCGACCGCCGTCCCCGCGCTCTTCGACGCCGACGGACTCGGCGGCCACGCCCATGCCCGGGGCGGGCCCGCCTGGACCGAGGACTACCTCGCCGACGGGAGCTTCGCGCATACGGCCGCGATGGACGAACTGGTACGGGGCGAGGGCCTGCGGGCCATGGTCGCCGTGCCGTTGCGGGCGGGCGACACCGTGCTCGGCGTGCTCTACGGCGCCGACCGCACCGCCCGCCGCTACACCGACGAGGAGATCGGGCTGATCGCCGCGCTCGCCGACCTCGCAGCCGTCGCCACGGAGAAGGCCGGCCTCCTCGCCCAGTCCAGGGCCGAGGTCACCGAGCTCGAACGGGACAGCTCCCGCGCCCGCACCCGCCTCACCCGCATGCGCTACATCGGCGAGGCGCACAGCCGCATCATGAACCTGATCCTGGCCGGCGGCGACCTGCGCAACGTGGCCAAGGCCGCCGGTGACGCGCTCGACGGCGCGGTCCTCGTCCGCGACCCCGGGGGCCGCACGCTCGCCTCCGCGGGGGACATCCCCGGGCTCGACGAGGAGGCGGTGGCGAAGGCCTCGCTCGACGCCCACGCGGGCCGCCGCCCCGTCCGGACGGGAGCCGAGGAGGACGGCGACGGCCCGGACGGCGGCGCCGCCGACCAGACCTGGGTCGCCCCGGTCATCGCCGGTTCCGAGGACCTCGGCGTCCTCGTCGTCCGCGCCGCCACCCCGCTCACCGGCGAGGACGAGCGGCTGCTCGAACTCGCCGCCCAGTCCGTGGCGTTCCTGCTCCTCATGCAGCGTTCCACCGCCGTCGCCGAGGGCCCGGTCCGCGACGAGCTCCTCGACGACCTGCTCGCCGAACCGCAGCACGCCCCCCAGCAGATCGCCCAGCGCGCCCGCCGCCTCGGCATCGACCTGCGCAAGCCGCACGTCGTGGTGGTGGCCCGCCCGGAGGGCGGCGAGCAGGGGCGCGCGGTCGTGTGGGCGTCCTCGTACGCGTACCGCATGTCGGGTCTCAAGACCGTGCAGGGCGGCGCCATCGTGCTGCTGCTGCCCGGGATGGACGCCTCCGCCGCCGCCAAGGCCGTCTCCGGCGAGCTGTCGCCGCTGCTCGGCCACCCGGTGTCGGTCGGCGCGGCGGGACCCGGCTGGAGCCAGGACAGTGTGGCCCGGCTCTATCTGGAGGCCATGCGCTGCCTGGACGCGATGGGCGCGCTCGGCGGGGCGGGAGCGGCGGCGTCCGTGCAGGATCTGGGATTCCTGGGGCTGCTGCTGTCGGACGACCACGACGTCGACGGGTTCATCGAGACGGCGATCGGGCCCGTACTGGACTACGACGCCGAGCGGTTCACCGATCTGACCCGCACCCTGGAGGCGTACTTCGCCTCCGGTGGCAGTCCCACCAACGCGGCCGAGGCGCTGCACGTCCACCCCAACACGGTCTCGCGCCGCCTGGAGCGGATCGGTGAACTCCTCGGCACCGAATGGCAGAAGCCGGGCCAGGTCCTTGAGGTCCAGCTCGCCCTGCGCCTCCAGCGCACCCGCGACGTCCTCGCCCGCCAGCGCACGGCCTTGCGCGACGCCCGCACGGTCACGCCGTCCTGCGAGCGCCCGGGGGCGTGAGCCGCCTCCCGGCGCCCGGCGAACCGAACCGTCGGCCCACCGCCGTGTGCACGCCCTACCCGTACGGCACGGCCCACCGCCGTGTGCACGCCCTACCCCTCCGGCACCCCGGGCCCGGGGAAGCCGGGGTGCCGGACGGGTGTTCACGGGGACGCGCGACCGGTCACGCGCCGCCGGACCCGCCGGCCCCGCGCCGACGGACCCGCCGGCCACGCGCCGCCGGACCCGCCGGCCACGCGCCGCCGGACCCGCCGGCCACGCGCCGCCGGACCCGCCGGCCCCGCGCCGACGGACCCGCCGGTCTGCGGATACGGGCCCGCGCCGCGCCGCCGGGCCCGTATCCGCATGCGAGTCGCGCCGCCGCATGGGACCGGTCGCGCCGCAGGATCAGCCCGCCGAGCGGCCCTGGAGCCTGCCGTACGCCGTGTCGCGGTCCGGAGCGAGGACGGTCGCCGCGTGGGCCGCCGAGGCCAGCGTGATGTGGCGGTGCCAGCCGCGGAACGAGCGGCCCACGAAGTCCCGCAGGCCCGCACCCTCGCCGACCGCGCGGAAGTCCCGCTCCACCCGCCGCGACAGCTTCGTCAGCCGCAGCAGCGGGCCGACCGCCGAGCCCGTCAGGTCGGTGATCCACAGCCGGGCCGGGGCCCGCCGCGGGTCGTCCCACTCGCCGAGCAGCAGCAGCGGCCGCTGCCGCTCGCCCGCCGGCACGGGCAGGGTGACCCGTACCGCCGTGGCGAGCGAGGTCCGCGAGGTGCGCACCCCGGCCACCGAGTCCACCCAACTGACCGGCCGCCGCAGGCCCTTCAGGGACTCCAGGATCTGCTGCGCGGTCAGCGGGCCGGCACCGAAGCCGGGCAGCGAGCGGTCCGCGACGGTCAGCCGGCAGCCCGCGCCGATCCTGGCCACCACCGGGACGCCCGCGACGGCGAGCCGGTGCAGCGCCGCGCGCCCCGCGCCGCCGCGGATGTCGAGCAGCAGCGGCTTGCGGGTCACCTCCGGCAGCCGGGCGGTGTCGAGCGCCGCGTTCACCGCGCACTCCTCCAGCGTCTCCTCCGCCGCACCCTCGGGTACCTCCGCACGATCGCGCCGCGTGCGGTCCTTGACCCAGGGGTCCGGCAGGAAGAGCCGCCAGTTGACCGGGACGCTCAGCTCGTCCGAGGCGAACCACACCCCGAACGCCTGCTGTCCGCGGAAGACCTGGCCGCGCTCCGGATCGAAGCGCCGGTCGACGCCGACCGAGTGCTCCCCGGCCTTGGGTATCGGCATCGGCCGCACCACCCAGGCCTGCGGGGCACTGTTCTGCTGGACGAAACGGGCCAGTTCGGCCCGCATCGGCCGCCAGTCCCAGGTGGAGCTGGAGATGAAGTGGTGCAGGCTCTGCTCGGCGGCGGGCCCGCCGATCTGGGCGGCGATGTTACGGATGGACTTACGGCCCTGCGCGGTCAGCAGCCCGCTCAGATACTGCTCGGCCTTGAGACGCTGGTCGCGGCGCGGGAAGCCGGAGAAGAGCGCGGCGCACAACTCGCCGTACACGTCCTCGTCCGCCGCGTCCCGATGCGCGACGACGGTCCTCAATCTGGTTGCGACGGATGTACTCACGACACTCACGACACTCCTGACGGACGATGGCGCAGCCCCCTCCAGCTGCACCTCTACCGTCGCGTGTCGCGGCCGCCAGGAGGAGGTGTACCCGGCACCCGTCTGGGCCGCCGGATGGTGGCCGGACCACCGCCATACCCCGCGGGGGGATCTGACAGACTCGCCGCACCGCCTTTGACCCGTGTCCTGCCCGGCCCGGACCATCATGGTGAGGCAGCACGGGCCGGACTCCGGTTAATGCCCCAGGCCGGGGACCGTGCCTGTGCGCCTCGCTCACCGGGCGCGCCCACCAGCGCGCCCGCCGGCACCGGGGGTCCGTCCACCCCTGGTCCGCCGGCCGGACGCCGGGGGCCCGCACGCCCCCGGCCGGCCGGTCACCGCCCAGGGCTGTCCGGCGGACAGGCCCTAACCTGGTGGCATGTCCTTCCGCGCCCAGCTTCCGATCGTCGGAGCGGTCGCCGCGGGCGGCGCGCTCGGCGCCACCGCGCGGTACGGCGCGACGCTCGCCTGGCCCACCCCGGCCGGCGCCTTCCCCTGGACCATCCTCACCGTCAACGCGGCAGGCTGCGCGCTCCTCGGTGTGATCATGGTCCTCGCCACCGAGACCCCCACCCCGCCCCACCCGCTGCTGCGCCCGTTCATCGGCACCGGCGTGTGCGGCGGCTTCACCACCTTCTCCACGTACGCGCTCGACGCCCAGCGGCTGCTCGCCGGCGGCGAGGTCCCGCGCGCCCTGCTCTACCTGGCGGGGACCGCCGTCACCGCGCTCGCCGCGGTCTGGGCGGGCGTCACCGCGGCCCGGGCCGCCGCCCGCGCCGTACCTGCAAGGAGGCAGCGATGACCCGGATCACGGGCCGCGCCCTGCGCCTGACCGTCCTCGTCGGCGAACGCGACACCTGGCACCACCGGCCGCTGTACACCGAGATCGTCCACCGCGCCCACGCGGCCGGTCTCGCCGGTGCCTCCGTCTTCCGCGGGATCGAGGGCTTCGGCGCCTCCTCCCTCGTCCACACCACGAGGTTGCTCTCGCTCGGCGACGACCTGCCGGTCGCGGTCCTGATCGTGGACACCGAGGAGCGGGTACGGGCCTTCCTGCCGCGGCTGGAGGGGCTGGTTTCGGGCGGTCTCGTGTTCCTCGACGCCTGCGAGGTCGTCCAGTGCGCGGGCGGCCGGGAGCCCGCGCCGTCACCATCGCCGTCGCAGGGGTCGCAGGGGTCGCAGGGGTCGCAGGGGTCGCAGGGGTCGCAGGGGTGAACTGGCTGCTCGTCGTCCTGGGCGCCGCCGTCGGCGCGCCCCTGCGCTACCTCACCGACCGCGCCGTCCAGGCCCGCCACGACTCGGTCTTCCCCTGGGGGACCCTCACGGTCAACGTCGTCGGCTCGTTCGTCCTCGGCCTCCTCGCCGGCGTCGCCTCCGGCCGCGCGGGCCTGCTCCTCGGCGTGGGCCTGTGCGGGGCGCTCACCACGTACTCGACCTTCTCGTACGAGACGCTGAAGCTGTACGAGTCGGGCGCCCGGTCCTACGCGCTGGCCAACGTCCTCGGGAGCATCGCGGCCGGGCTCGGTGCCGTCTGGCTCGGGGTGGAGCTCGTCGCACCGCACTGACCCGCGGGTTTCAGCCCCCGAAATCGCCGGGCCCGCGCTGTGCGGAGGGAGACGGGCGCGGCGGTCTCCCGGCTGCGGTTCCGGATCCGGGCCGTGCCGCAGGGTGTCCCGCGCCCGTACCCCACGGCGGTGCCCGACCCGCCCTGACCGAAACCGGCGTAGGGGATGCGTCAAGACGGACATCAGCGGCGTTAGGGGCCCGTCAACGACGGCCGTGACGTGGCTGAAAAGCGGTTCCCTCGTCATGTCAGACAATCCGCTCTCATCCCTGTCAGGAGCTCACGATGGCCGACCTGGCCTTCGTGGTCACCACGATCGCGATCTTCGCGCTGGTGGCCTTCATCGCCAAGGGGGTGGCAAAGCTGTGACTGCCGAGAACATCGTCGGCCTGGTCGTAGCCGCCGCCCTGCTCGGGTACCTCGTCCTCGCCCTCGTCAAGCCGGAGAGGTTCTGAGCCCCGACATGAGCCCCGTGGTCGCCGACGCGGCCCAGCTCTCCTCGCTCGCCGACGAGACGCCCGAGGGCCGCTCGATCGTCGTCCTCGCCAAGGAGAAGTACGGGCTGCGCGAGCGCCACCAGGGCGAGCTGGCGCACGCCACGTGGATCGAGTTCACCGCCTAGACCCGCGTGTCGGGCGTGGACCTCACCGAGAACGGCACCGGCCGCCGCGTCCGCAAGGGCGCGACCGGCTCGGTCATCGCCTGGGTCGAGGAGCGCGGCGGCACGGTCGCCGCCGACGCCCGCACCCTCACCGACACGATCTCCCAGGCCGGCGGCACCCCGCTGCTGGTCGCCGTGGAGGACGCCGAGGGCGCCCGCATCCTCGGCGTCGTCCACCTCAAGGACGTCGTCAAGGACGGCATGCGCGAGCGGTTCGACGAACTGCGCCGCATGGGCATCAAGACGATCATGATCACGGGTGACAACCCGCTGACCGCCAAGGCCATCGCCGAGGAGGCGGGAGTCGACGACTTCCTCGCAGAGGCGACGCCCGAGGACAAGATGGCGCTGATCAAGGGCGAGCAGGCCGGCGGCAAGCTAGTGGCGATGACCGGCGACGGCACGAACGACGCTCCCGCGCTGGCGCAGGCGGACGTCGGCGTGGCGATGAACACGGGCACGTCGGCCGCGAAGGAGGCCGGCAACATGGTCGACCTCGACTCGAACCCGACCAAGCTCATCGAGATCGTCGAGATCGGCAAGCAGCTCCTGATCACCCGGGGCGCGCTCACGACCTTCTCCATCGCGAACGACGTCGCGAAGTACTTCAGGATCATCCCCGCGATGTTCGCGGTCGCCTACCCGTCGCTGGACCGGCTCAACGTCATGCAGCTGTCCTCGCCGGAGTCCGCGATCCTCTCCGCGGTCGTCTTCAACGCGTTGATCATCATCGCGCTCGTCCCGCTCGCCCCGTTCATCGGCATCAAGATCATCGACCTGCTCCTCTCCCTCATCCCCGGAATCGGCTGACGGATCATGAACAACTCTGTTGGAAACGCGGGACGGTTGCTCTGGGCGGGCCTGCGCGCCCTCCTCGTCCTGACCGTCGTGACGGGAGTCCTGTACCCCCTCGCCGTCACGGGTGTCGCCCAGGTCGCCTTCCCCGGCAAGGCGAACGGCTCCGAGATCGAGGACGCGAGCGGGAAGGTCGTCGGCTCCGAACTCATCGGCCAGACCTACGACCTCCCCCTCAAGGAGGGCGAGGAGACCGCGAGCCCGGACCTGAAGTGGTTCCAGCCGCGCCCGTCCAACGGCCTCGGCAGCAACAGCGTCAACACCCAGTACAAGATCATCCTCTCGGGCGCGACCAACCGCTCCGGCGACAACGCCGACCTGATCACGTGGGTGACGGAAGCCAAGGCCGCCGTCGTCACGGCCAACTCCACCGCCGGCTACCGGGTGAAGCCGTCCGACGTCCCCGCGGACGCCGTCACCTCCTCCGGATCGGGCCTCGACCCGCACATCTCCCCGGAGTACGCGAAGCTCCAGGTCCACCGGGTAGCGGAGGTCAACCACCTCCCCGCGGCGCAGGTCGACAAGCTCGTCGCCGACCACACCGACGACCGGATCCTCGGCTTCGTCGGCGAGCCCCGGGTCAACGTCCTGCGGCTCAACATCGCGCTGAAGCAGCTCGTGGCGGCCAGGAGCTGACCTGTCCATACGGCAGGACCGCGGGCCCGGGACCCCCGTCCCCGGGTCCGCGGGCGCGTGAACCGGCGGTCTCTAGGCCCCCGGCTTCCGCCAGCCCCCGCTGACCTCCTTGACCGGCTTGTGCGGGAAGCGGCGCTGCGCGTACTCCTTGGCGGGCGAGCCGGGCAGGACGTACAGCGTCTCCTTCTTGTCCTGGAGGGGGCGCAGGACGGTGTCCATGAAGTGTTTGCGGTCGTCGAGGTACGGGCCGAGGACGTCCTCGCCGGCGGGGCAGACGGCCAGGCAGTAGGCGGCCTTGTAGTTGGGTTTGAAGGCGAGGCTCTGCCACATGGAGGCGTTCTCGGCGTCCGTCACCCGGGAGCGGAAGTCGGCGGCGTCCTCGCTGTCGGCCACGGTCTGCACGTAGTCGGTGAACCCCGCCATGAACTCCCGGTAGTTGTGCGTCGCGCAGGCCAGGAAGTCGAAGTCGCCGTCCTTGGAGATCGCCCCGATCGGGCAGGCGGCGACGCAGAGCTTGCACTCCACGCAGGGGTTGTAGTCGAGGGGTTCGCCGTACGAGGAGACCTCGGCCTCCACGAGGACGGTGGCGAGCAGGACGAAGCTGCCGAACCGCGGGTGGATGACGTTGCGGTGCAGGCCCATCACGCCCAGGCCGGCGGCCACCGCGACCGTCTTGTGGGCGACGACCCAGATGCGACCGGGGAATCGGTCCATCTCCATGGGGAAGGTCGCCGAGGGGTTCACCGCCCGGTAGCCGGCGTCCTGGAGTTCGCGCACCACGGTGCGGGCGGCGTCGTTGACCAGCTCTCCGGCCCGGTGGAACTCGTGGTTGGCGACGCTGCGGGCCGCCGACCGCACGTCGTCCCGGTTCATCCGCACCACGAGCGAGACGAGCGCCCGCGCCCCGGGCAACGCTTCCTCCACGTGCTCCCGTTCGCCGGCCAGGTCGGGGTGGTCGAGGCTCACGGCCGCCGCGTCGTCCGCCCCGGCCCGCAGGCACAGCTCCCGCAGCCACGCGGCGTCGATCACCGCGGGCGGCCCGCTGCGGGGCTCCGCCTCCCGGGCCGCGAGCACGGCGCGTACGGACGGATGGCCGGCCAGCCGGGCCGGAAGCTTTCTGGCTCCCATGGAACGCCACGCCCCCTATAGTGAGTCCGTTTGATTTCTGGACTCACTATAGGGGTGGCGGGTTGGAAAACAAGACCGACTGGGGAGTTCGGGGCGGGTGCGTGCTCAGTCGGTGCTGGACCTGCCCGGCAGGAAGAGGGCCGGAACGACGGCCAGGGCCAGCAGGACCGCCGCGACCGAGAAGGCGGTACGGAAGCCGGCCGGGTCCGCACCCGCCTGGCCGAGCACGACCGAGCACAGGGCCGTACCCACCGAGGCGCCGACCTGCGAGTTGATGCTCAGCGCGGTGCTCGCCGCGGCCATCCGCTCCTTCGGCAGGGCCCGGCTCGCGGTGGTCATGGCCGGCATCAGGACCATGCCGGCCCCCGCGCCCATCACCATCGCCGAGACCACCAACCGCCACGCCGCCACGCCTTCCATGCCGGCGTGCAGCCCGGTCAGGGCCATGCCGAGCGCGGCGATCGTGACGCCCACGGGGATCAGCTTCCGGGGCGAGACGGTATCGATCCGCCGGGCGGCGATCTGCATGGTCACGCCGACGGTGAGCCCGACGGGCGCGCCGAGCAGTCCGGCCGTGGTCGCGCTGAACCCCCGTACGCCCTGCCAGTACATGGGCGCGAGCAGCATCGAGCCGAAGTAGCCGCAGGTGAACAGAGCCAGCGTGCCGACCCCGAAGGCGAAGGTGCGGTCGCGGAGCAGCCGCAGGTCGAGCAGCGGCTCACGGGCCGTCAGCGCCCGCCGGGTGAAGGCCGCGACGAGCAGGGCGCCCAGAGCCGTGAAGTCGCCCCTCTCGCCGCCGAGCGAGAGCCCGTACAGGAGCAGGGCGAGACCGGGCGAGAGCATCAGCAGCCCCGGCACGTCCAGGCGGGGAGCGGCGCCGCCCCCGGCGCGCGGCGCGTCGGGCCGCAGCAGCCGTGCCGCGAGGGCCAGTGCCGCCGCGCCCACGGGGAGGTTGACCAGGAAGATCCAGTGCCAGGATGCGGTGTCGAGCAGCCAGCCGCCGAGCGTGGGCCCGGCCACCGGCCCCACCAGGATGGGCAGTCCGAGCAGGGCCATCGCCCGCCCCATCCGCGCCGGGTCGGCGGCCCGCATCACCATCGCCATGCCGACCGGCATGAGCAGACCGCCGCCGAGCCCCTGGAGCGCGCGGAAGGCGATCAGGCTGGCCGCGTCCCACGCGAAGGCGGCGAGCAGCGAGCCGAGGGTGAAGAGGGCGAGGGCCGTGAGGTAGGTGCGCTTGGCGCCGATCCGCCCCATCGCCCAGGCTGCGCTCGGGATCACGGTGGCGAGCGCGAGCGTGTAGGCGGTGGCGGCCCACTGGATGGTGGCCAGCGGGGCGTGGAAGGCCTCGGAGAGGCTGCGCAGGGCGACGTTGACGATGGTCATGTCGAGGACGGACATGACGGAGCCGATGACGACGACGGTCAGGACCCGGCCGAGCGGCGTGCCGGGCGCGGCGCCGGCCGCCGCGCTCGGCGTGGGCGTACGGAGTCGTGCGGTGCTCATGGCGCGTTCCCCCCTCAGGCCTCGTAGGGCAGGGCGGCCCGGGCGTCGCGCAGCGCCCGTCCCCACCAGGTGAGCTGGCCGAGCATGCCCTTCGCGGCGCCCTCGGCGATGGTCGTGTCGCGCGGTACGCCGTCCTCGCCGAGCCCGGACCAGGGGCCGTGCAGGCTGACCGAGTCGCGGACGGTGGTGGCGTGCAGCTCGGCGAAGACCGGCCGGAGTTGCTCGACCGCGCGCAGGCCGCCGCCGAGCCCGCCGTACGAGACGAAGCCGACCGGTTTGGCCTGCCACTGCCCGTGGTGCCAGTCGATGAGGTTCTTCAGGGTGGCAGTGCTGTCGGACATGGCGGTTTCCCCTCCCGTAGCGGTTCCGGACGCCCGGGGTGCGTCCGGCCCTTCGATAAAGTACAACGCACGTTGTCGAAAATGCAACGCACGTTGTACTTGACGGGGGAAGGGTGCCGTGGCGACTACGCTGCGGTGTCGACGAGGAGGAGTGGATGGGCAGCAGCAACGACGCCTGGATGGAACGCGCCCGGCGCGAGGTCCCGCCCCGCAAGCTGGAGAAACAGCTCGTGATCGTCCGTGCGGCCTGCGGGGTCTTCGGCCGCGAGGGCTACGCGCGCGCCTCGGTCGACTCGCTCGCCGCCGCGGCGAGCGTCTCCACCCGGACGCTCTACAACCACTTCCCCGGCGGCAAGGCCGAGCTGTTCCGTACGGTCGTCACCTGGACCTCGAGCGAGGTGCGGGACGCCCAGCTCGCGCGCCTCCGCGCCATCCTGGACCCCGAGCGGCTCCCGCACCCCGACACGCTCGAACGCGACATGGTCGCCCTCGCCCGCGCGTTCACCGACCTGATCGCCGAGTATCCGGACCACTTCGCCCTGGTCCGGCACATCCACGCCGAGGCGGACCACGTTCCCGCCGAGGTCATGGCCGCCTGGCAGGAGGCCGGCCCGGCCCCGGTCACCGCCGCACTCGGGGAGGCCCTGGCCGCCCTCGCCGACGGCGGGCTGCTCGACCTGCACGGCGACGCCTCCCTCGCGAGCATCCACTTCGCGGCGCTCAGCTCGGCGACGATCGTCCAGCGCTCCCACTACGGCGTCCTGCCACTCCCGGCCGCCGAGGCCGACCGCCTCCTGAGAGGCGGTGTGGCGGCCTTCCTGCGCGCTTACCGGCGTACGGCAGGCACGGACGCTGCGGCGGGTACGGCAGGTGTGGACGGCACCGACGGCACCGACGGCACCGACGGCACTGGCGGCACTGACACGACCGGCGGCACCGACGCCACCGGCGGCGCATAGGCGCGGGCGACGGCCCGCCCCCCGGCGGCCTGCGGGGCGACGGCGAGCGCGAAGCCGTGGTTGGCGGCGACCGACCGGATGTGGTCGGCCGACAGCGAACCGTGCCGCTCCAGGGTGAGCGCCGGCAGCCCGGACCGGCCGCGCCCGGCCGGGCGGTGGAACGAGACCACACTCGTCGGCACCGGCTCATGGTGCGGATAACGCCGCCGCGCCGCCAGGTCGTCGGGGTGCGGCAGGACCCGTACCCCGGACTCGTGCCCGAAGTCGGCGACCACGCCGTCGGCGCGCCAATGGGGCGACTCGTGCGGGCGGTTGGCCGCAGCGAGGAACAGGAGATCCGCGCCGGTACGCTCGAGCGCGGCACCCAGGAAGGCGTTGGAGGGGCAGGCCCGCCCCGGTCCCACGACCCGCACCGTCGTCACCCCGTCCCGGACGCAGGTCAGATGCCGGGGCACCCACCCCGCGGCCGGCCCCCGGAAGCCGAACGGGCCGAGCTCGTACAGCTCCTCCATCAGCGACCGCACCTGCCGCCGGGGCAGTTCGGCGGGCAGCAGGGTCCAGTCGAAGAGGCCGGGGATCGCGGACGGCACGGTGGTGACGCTGCCGACGTGCCCGTCAGGGCGCCCCGTCAGCCGGTTGACCCGCCCGACGTCGACGAGGTCGGCGCGCGAGGCGAGGGCATACCGATTGGCGAACCCGTGCGCGACGACGCACCCCGCACCGAGGTCGCGGGCCGCCCGCAGGGCACTGTCCGAGCAGCGGAGGCCCGACTCCCCACCCGCCACACCGCCCATGTCGATCTCCCCGCCCGGCCCCTCCGCCGGCTCCTCCGCCGACCCCTTCACCGGCTCCTTGACCAGCACTGCCCGCTCGTCACCCACTGCCGCGCACCTCCGCAACGTGATTGTTTACGGCGTGCAACGAGCCCGGCCCGATCCGGTCACAACGGGGCGAACGCCGCTTCCCGGAACGCGTCGCGCACCGCCGTCACCGGACCGGTCTCGCGGGTGAAGTAAAGCTTGTTGGTGAGCAGCACGGCCCAACGGCGGCGGGTGGGGCTGACCCACATGCCGGTGCCGGTGAAGCCGTAGTGCACCCACACGTCCTCGCGGACCCCCGTGCCGGGGGCGAGGTGCCAGAACAGGCCGCGTGGCGGGGCGAGTTCGCCGGTACGGATGCGCAGCGACTCGGCGACCCAGCCGGGCCCGAACGGTGCCGGGCCCGGGGTGAGCACGTACCGCAGGAAGCGCCCGAGGTCGCCGACGGTGGAGAAGGCACCCGCTATTCCGCACGACCCGCCGAGCAGCCGGGTGGAGAAGTCGTGCACGGTTCCGCGCAGATGGGCGCCGGTCTCGTCGTCGTACTCCGTCGGCGCACAGCGCGCGGCCACGGCCGCGGGCAGCGGCCCGAACCGCGTCTCGCCCATCCCGAGCGGCCCCCAGATCCGGACGGCCGCCAGCTCGCCCAGGGGCCGCCCGGTGAGGTGCTCGGCCAGATAGCCGAGGACGAGCGCTGCCCGGTCGGTGTACTCGACGGCCTCCCCGGGCCGCCGCCGCAGCGCCTCGCGCAGCACCCCGTCCCGTACGTCCTGGGGGTCGGTCCCGTACAGGTACCGCAGATTGGCCCGCAGCGGCAGCCCCGCGGTGTGGGTGAGGAGCTGATGCGGGGTCACGGCGGCCAGCGGACGCCCGGCGACCTCGGGCCAGAAGGTGCCGAGCGGGGTGTGCAGCTGGAGCTTGCCGGCCTCGACCAGCGTCCCGACCACCGGCCACACGGCGATCACCTTGGTGAGGCTGGCCAGGTCGTACGGCGTGTCGAGCCGCGCGTCCGCCCCGCCACGCCCGGCTTCGAGCGCCCCGACGGCCCCGCTCGCCACCGCCCCGTCACCATCGCCGACGGCCCACACGGCCCCGGGATAGACCCGCTCCCGCACACCGTCCCGAACGAGCTGCTCAATGCGCTGGATGTCGAGCGTCATGGCCTTCCGATCTGCACGGCGCCGTATGCGCTCGGAATCTCTACCCGCCCGCCCCCGTCTCTAGAACCCACGGCACCCGATCGGCCCGCGACAGCCGCCACGCCGGCAGCGCCGCCGCCGACCCCGCTGACCGGTTCCACCCGGACAGATCGAGCCACCCACCGCCCCCCGCCCGACGCCCGCTCCGGCGTCCTGAAACCGCCCACCTGGCCAGGGCATGTGACCGGTACACCGAGCAAGCTCCGCGTGGCCGATCAGGGGCCCGGAGATCGTGACGAACGGCAGGGACAACGCCGTCCGCCGGCAGTCCATGATGGCGATGACGGGCACGCCCGGCTCGACGCGGTACGTCCCCTGAGAACAAGGAAGACCATGGCTGGAGGTGGCCGCTGACCGGAGGGTCAAACCACGTCGACGCCATATCCACGTACGAGGGCTGCCAGACCATGGTCGTAGCCCTGGCCGACGGCGCGGAAGCGCCAGTGCGAGCCCCGACGGTAGATCTCGGCCAGGAGCAGGGTGCGTTCGCTGGTTGCGGCATCCAGAGTGGCCTGGGCCGTAGCCGAAGCATCGATGCCCGGCGCGAGGGTCATCTGGACCGCTCCGATGTCCCCGAAGGTGGCGACACCGTCGATGGCGGCGGCGATTGCGATCCTGTTCGCGGAGGGAGGCAGTGCGGCGAGGTCGACGGCGATGGTCTGCTCGGTCGGACCGTCGCAGAGGAGACGGGTGGCTCCGTCGGGGCTTTCCGGCGCGCTGTAGAAGACGAAGTCCCCGTCGCAGGAGACCTGCTCGTCCTCGTCGAGGACGAAGGCGACGACATCGATCTCGCAGTTTGTCTGCTGTGCCCAGGAGGCACTCACGTGCCACCGGCCGGCGGTGGGAAGTGGGGGAAGGTCGATGACTCCGCCGCGCGGCAGGACGTCGGTCATCGCGTCGCCCTGGGCGTGGAGTTCGGGCGACTCGGGAACGGGGGCTCCGAGCCAGGCGTGGGCGTGGACCGGAAGCCCCAACGCGGTGATGCGGGTCATGCGGCGGTCGAGTTCGCCCCCGGGGAAGAGGACTACGTCGGTGACGCTCGCCGAGAGGTTGATCGCGGCGGCCCCGCCCAGCTCGACGACCCTGGCCCGGGCGGCGGACGCCTCCTCGTGGGTGCCGCCCAGAATCAGGACCCGCCGACGACCGAACGGCTTGGCGGAAGGCGTGGACCCGGGCCGCCTGGGGGCCGGCACGTCTGCGGTCGCGGCGGCAGGCACAGCGGGGGGCGGCGTGGGCATCGCAGGGGGCGTCGATTCCGGGGGTCGCTTCGTTGTCCGAATCTCGTGCGGGGTCCCGGGACGCACCTCTCCCAGCAGCTTGAGGAAGGTGTGTTCGTCGACGACCGTGACCCCTTCGGCGAGCGCGCGCCGTGCCTTCGTCGAGCCCGAGGCGGCGTCGTCGGTGACGAGAGCGCTGGTGTGCCGGCTGACCGACGACATGATGTTCAGGCCGGCGGCGACGGCTCGGGCCACTAGTTCGGCCCGGGAAGTCGCGGTCTCGCCCGTGATGGCGATCTTCATGCCCTGGACGAGCGGACCGCCGGGCGTCAGGCGGCCGGGGTTCCGGTATGCGCACGGGGTCTTCGGCGGGTTCGGCGCGAACTGCGGATCCTGTCGGGGAGGGCAGGGCACCAGCGGCAGCGGGACGTCCAGCCGTGCGGCTTCGGAGAGGGAGGACCGGAAGATCCCCGCAAGGACGCGCGTGTCGTCCAGCGCGTCATGAGCGCTGGTCTGCGGCACGCCGTAGTGAGCGGCCAGCGACGCCAGGCTGAGGTCGACGGCGGGTGGCTCCACGCGTCGGTTCAACGCCAGGGTGCACAGCCGCTGGGTGACCGGGAGATAGAGCCGGGCGCGCGCGAACTCATGGGCCAGGAAGTCATAGTCGAACTGGGCATTGTGGGCCACCATGACGCGGTCCTGTAGGAGCGCTCCGATCCGTCCGGCTACCTGCTCAAAGGTCGGGGCGCCGCTCAGCCGTTCCGCGGTCAGACCGTGGATGTGCACGGGGCCGGGGTCGCAGCCTGGGTTCAGCAGGGTGGAGTACTCATCGGTCTGGGTCCCGTCCGGCCCGAAGGTCAGCACTGCGATCGAGAGGATCCGGTCACGCCGGGCGATCAGGCCGGACGTCTCGACGTCGACCAGAGCCCAGTCGTACGCGTAGTCGGGCAGGTGTGACACGTCGAGCGCGGCGGCGAGAGACATGACGTCAAGGATGATCCGGGCGTGATCGCGGCTTCAACCCGAATGCCGATTTGTCCCCCTCGGCCCTGCGGAGGGATAGTCCCGAAACTTCGGGCCGTTTTCGGGTCGAACGACCGCCGGAGGTCGCCCATGGCCGGTTTCAGCCGGACAGATCCCGCCATCCCGGGGCCTCTGCCCGACCCTCCCGCCCCGACCGAAAACCACCCCCGACCAGCAAAAAGACCCTCCCGAAGGAGGGTCCTCGAATGTGCGCCCCCGGCAGGACTCGAACCTGCGGCCAAGTGCTTAGAAGGCACCTGCTCTATCCGCTGAGCTACGGGGGCCGGTGGTGGCCCGGTGGGTGGCCGGGGACCCACGGGCTGGTGGGGTTCGGCCTTGCCGGGTCAAGGATAGGGCTCTGATCACCCTGGCCCGGTTGCTTCACCTGCGTGACACGATGTGGAGGTTCGGTGAAGCGGTCCGATAATCGCAGGCAGGTGCGATTCCCGCAGCGCTTTTCGCGCCACTCGCGCCGGGTGTTGTGCACTCGTTATGCCCGGGGCCCCCGGCCACATCCGTTCGGTCGGCGCGCAGGGCCCCTATACGCTTCAAAAAGCCTCCAAAATTGGGCATTCTTCACATGTGGTGACCTTGGACGAACGGCCTCAGCTGATCGACGCACTCTCCGCCCTGCGCGACCGTGTCGCCGCCGTGCGTCTCCCCCTTCCGCTCCCAGGCGCCCCCCGCGCCCGGCAGACCCGCGCCGAGCTGCTCGCCCAGCTCGACGACTATCTGGTGCCCCGGCTCAAAGATCCCGACGCACCGCTGCTGGCCGTCGTCGGGGGATCCACCGGGGCGGGCAAGTCCACGCTCGTCAACTCCCTCGTCGGGCGCCGGGTCAGCGAGGCCGGGGTGCTCAGGCCCACCACCCGCACTCCCGTCCTGGTCTGCCACCCCGAGGACCACCACTGGTTCGCCGGCATGCGGGTGCTGCCCCAGCTCACCCGCGTCTGGCTGCCCCAGCAGGACGAGGAGCACCCCGCCGACGAGCCCCCGGAGGACAACTCCCTGCGCGTCGAGACCGCCGCCACCCTGCCCCGCGGGCTCGCCCTCCTCGACGCCCCCGACATCGACTCCCTCGTCGTCGAGAACCGGCTGCTCGCCGCCGAGTTGATGTGCGCCGCCGACATCTGGGTCATGGTCACCACCGCCTCCCGGTACGCCGACGCCGTCCCCTGGCACCTGCTCCGTACGGCCAAGGAGTACGACGCCACCCTCGTCACCGTCCTCGACCGCGTGCCCCACCAGGTCATCGGCGAGGTCTCCCGCCAGTACGAGGCCCTGCTCCACAAGGCCGGGCTCGGCGACCTGCCCCGGTTCACCATCCCCGAGCTGCCCGAGTCCGCGGGCGGCGGCAGCGGCCTGCTGCCCGACAACGCCGTCGCCCCGCTGCGCGGCTGGCTCGCCCACTGCGCCCAGGACCCGGCCGCCCGCCAGCAGGCCGTCGGCCGGACCGCCGCCGGGGTCATCGACTCGCTCGACACCCGCATGCCCGAACTCGCCGGCGCGGTCGCGGCGCAGTACGCGGCGGCCGTACGGCTCGGAGGCGCCGTCGAGGCCGCGTACGAGGAGCAGGGGCAGCGGGTACGCGAACAGCTGCGCCGCGGCGCGGTCCTGGCGGGGGACGCCCGTACCCGCTGGCGCGGCTACCCCCGCGACAGCTCCGCCGAGGAACTCCTCGACGCCCTCGTGGAATCCCTCGCCGCGCTGGTCCAGTGCGCCGTCGCCGCCGCCGACGAGCGGATCCGCGAGGCCTGGCGCCGCGAACCGGCCGCCGGCGCACTGGCACCCCGGGACCGTACGGCGCCGGGCAAGGACGCGGGGGAGCGGATCGCGCTGACCGTACGGCGCTGGCGGCGCGTCCTGGAGGAGATGGTCGAGGAGGAGGTAGGGGGGATGGAGCGCCCGGCGCCGGGCAGCCGGGGGCCGGGACGGGGCTTGGGGGGCGGTTCGGGCGGCGGCTCCGGCGGCGGCTCTGGCGGGGGCTCCGGACGCGGCTCCGCACGTGGCTCCGGCCGGGGGGCCGCCGCGGCGCCCGACACCGAGACCCTCACCGGCCTCCTCGCCGCCGTCCTCCTCGGCGGCCGCCGCACCCGGGCCGCCGGCGACCGGCTGGCCGAACTCCTCGGCGCCCAGGGCGCCCTGCTCCTGCGCGACAAGGGCGGCGAGCTGCTGCGCACGTACCTCGACCGCGCCCTGCACACCGAACGCGACCGGCGCCTCGCCCCCCTCGACGCCCTCGACGTGACCCCCGAGCCGCAGGCCGAGCTGATCGCCGCGCTCTCCGTACTGAAGAAGGAGAAGTGACGCAGTGACAGTGGACGACGACGCACGCGAGTCCCTCGGTGAGAAGGGGGACGGGGAGGCGAGCCGGGAGCGGGAGTCGGGCCCCGCTCCCGAACCCCTCGCCACGCCCACCCGCTGGGACGACGGTCTGATCGCGCGCCGCGCCGCCGAGCGGGCCGTCCCCGCGAGCGAGCAGGAGCCCGTGGCCGAGGACGACGAGGCCGGGCTGCCGCCGCTCGGCGGCGCCTACGGGGGCACCCTGCGCACCCGCCTGGACGCCCTGCACGAGCTCGTCGGCCTGTCCCGTACGCGCGTCGAGAGCGAGGCACTCGCCGAGGCGGGCCGGGTGCTCGACGAGGCCGCGGCGCGGCAGCGGCTCTCCGCGCGGCACACGGTCGTCGCGATCGCCGGCGCGACCGGCAGCGGCAAGTCCACGCTCTTCAACGCCCTCGCGGGGGTCCCGGTCTCCGAGACCGGGCTGCGCCGCCCCACCACCGCCGCGCCGCTCGCGCTCAGCTGGTCGGAGGGCGCCGCGGGCCTGCTCGACCGGCTCGGCATCCCCGGGCGGCTGCGGCGCAGGCCGCTGGCCGGCGGCGCGGCAGACGCCGATCTGCAGGGGCTCGTCCTCATCGACCTGCCGGACCACGACTCGGCCGTCACCGCCCACCGCGACCAGGTGGACCGGCTGCTCGGTCTCGTCGACGCGGTGATCTGGGTGGTGGACCCCGAGAAGTACGCGGACGCCGCCCTGCACGAGCGCTATCTGCGGCCGCTCGCCGGGCACGCCGAGATCACCTTCGTCGTCCTCAACCAGATCGACCGGCTCGGCACCGAGGCCGCCGACCTCGTCCTCGACGACCTGCGCCGCCTCCTCGACGAGGACGGCATGGCGCTCGGCGAGCACGGCGAGCCGGGCGCCACCGTGCTCGCCCTCTCCGCGCTCACCGGGGAAGGCGTGTCCGAACTGCGCGACATGCTCGGCCGGTTCGTCCAGGAGCGCGTCGCACCCGAGCGGCGCATCTCCGCGGACGTGGACGCCGCCGCGGCCCGGCTGCGGCCGGTGTACGTCGCGGACGGCCGCCCCGGGCTCGGCGAGCGGGCCCGGCAGGACTTCGCCGACCGGCTCGCGGTCGCCGTCGGCGCCCAGGCCGCGGGCGAGGCCGCCGAGCGCGTCTGGCGGCGCGGCGCCATCCGCGCCTGCGGCACGCCGTGGCTGCGGCTCTACCGCTGGTACGAGCGGGTCCGCGAGCACGGCAGCACCGACTCGCGCCTGCAGGCCCCGGTCGAGGACGAGCTGACCGCCCGGCAGCGCGTCGAGCAGGCGGTACGGATCGTCTCCGACGAGGCCTCGCGCGGACTGCCGGGCCCGTGGGCCCAGGCGGTGCGCGAGGCGGCGCTGCGCGGGGCGGACGGCCTGCCGGAGGCGCTGGACGAGCTGACGGTGTCCATGGGCGACCCGGCGGCCCGCCCGCCGCGCCCCGCGTGGTGGCCGGCCGCGGTCCTCGCCCAGGTGGTCATGACCTGCCTGCAGTTCCTCGGTGCGCTGTGGCTGGTGGGCCAGATCGTCGGGGTCATGGAGCCGGGCATCCTCGCGCCGGTCCTGATCATGATCGCCGGGATCGTGGGCGGCCCGCTGGTGGAGTGGGCCTGCGCGGCGGCGGTACGGGGCCCGGCCCGGAGGTACGGGCAGGAGGCCGAACGCCGCCTGCGCGAGGCGACGGCCGCGTGCGGCCGGGACCGGGTCCTGGACCCGATCGCGGCGGAGCTCATGCGCTACCGGGAGGTGCGCGAGCAGTTCGTGACGGCCTCGGGTGCGACGCGGGTGGCGAGCAGGATCGGCGGTACGCGGCTGGGCGGGACCAGGCTCGGCCCCACGCGGGGAGGCGTCGCCCGCGCGAGATGACCGGGAACAGCCCGGTGCGGCCCACGACCGGGTGACGAAGTTGTCCCCAACTCCCCATTTGTCCACAGCCTCCAGCGGGCAGGCCGGTTCGGATCCACCATGAAAGCGATCTGAACCGAACGGGAGGAGTGGGCACATGAACGAGACGACGGTGACACTGGTGGGCAACGTCGCGACGAACGTCGAGTACCGCGAGACGGCGACGGGAGGGGTGGCCCGGTTCCGCTTCGCGGTGACGGCGCGCCGCTGGGACCGGGAGCGGGCGGTCTGGACGGACGGACCCACCAGCTTCTACTCGGTCTCCGCATGGCGCTCCCTGGGGGCCAACCTCGCGGCCTCGGTCTCGGTGGGCGAACCACTCGTGGTGCACGGGCGGCTGAAGGTGCGTGAGGAGGAGCACGAGGGCCGCTGGAAGACCTTCGTGGACGTCCACGCGCTGGCGGTCGGGCACGACCTGAGCCGCGGTACGGCGGCGTTCCGCAGGGCCGCGCGACCCACGGCGGAAGCCCTTCTACCGGAATCATCCATTCCGAATCCATCACCCGCTGATGACCCGTCGAACGTCCTGGTAGCGGCCCCCTGACCTTGCGTTGTGGGTATATGTCGATAGCGTGACCAGCGGTTTCGTGCTCAACTTCCGCCGCTGATAACGATTTCGAGTCGGAATGGTTATCAGACCGTACGGCGGGACACGCGGGGCTTCCCCGTCCCTAGGATTCCCGGGTACTCATGAGGCGCTTGCTTCCAGTGGGTCAGTGAGTCTGCTGGCGGGTGCTCCCCCCACGCGTATCGAACGGCGACGCGGAGCAGCCTGCCCGGAGGGGAAATCCATGTTTTCTGTTCAGAGGCGCGGCGCTGCCCGCCTTGCCGCCGCGACCCTGGTCTCCGGCCTCGTCGCGGCGGGTTCGATAGGCCTGGCCGCTCCGGCGATGGCCGACGACGGCACCGGCGGCGCCAGCGCCACGCTCGGTGACCTCAAGATCTACGACAAGGTCACGATCAAGGACAAGGGCTGGCAGGTCAACGCCGGTCTCTTCGAGATGGACGTCAAGTCCGGTGGGTCCATCCAGACCTACTGCATCGACTTCCACACCGGCGCCATCAAGGGCCAGGAGTACGGAGAGGTCGGCTGGGACCAGTCGTCCCTGCACGACAACCCGAACGCGGGCAAGATCCGCTGGATCCTGCAGAACTCCTACCCGCAGGTGAACGACCTCGACGACCTGGCCAAGAAGGCCGGCGCCGAGAAGCTCACCAAGCAGACCGCGGCCGCCGCCACCCAGGCCGCCATCTGGCACTTCTCCGACAAGATCGAGGCCACGCCCGTCGACAAGGGCGCCGAGAAGCTGACGGACTACCTGGAGAAGAACGCGCAGAACCTGGAGGAGCCGAAGGCCTCCCTCAGCCTGTCGCCGACCTCCGTCGCCGGCAAGGCCGGTGAGCGCCTCGGCCCGATCACGGTCGACACCAACGCCGACTCCGCCGCGGTCAAGCTCGCCCCCGGCGCGCCGGCCGGCGTGCAGGTCGTCGACAAGGACGGCAAGGTGATCTCCTCCGTCTCCAAGGGCGAGAGCAAGATCTACGTCGACGTTCCCGCCGGCACCGCCGACGGCAGCGCCGAGGTGACCGTCCAGGGCGACACCACCGTCCCGATCGGCCGCGCCTTCGTCGCCAAGAAGGTCAAGAGCCAGACCCTCATCCTGGCGGGCACCAGCACGTCCACCGTCTCCGCCAAGGCGACGGCCACCTGGGCCAAGCAGGGTGCGGTTCCGGCCGTCACGGCCGAGAAGAACTGCGCCAAGGGTGGCGTGGACATCACCGCTTCCAACAAGGGTGACGAGGCCTGGACCTTCGAGCTGAAGGGCGAGAAGCACACCATCGCCCCGGGCAAGTCCGAGACCTTCACCGTCCCGGTCGCCGAGGACGAGGCCTACAAGTTCACCATCACGGGCCCGAACGGCTTCGAGAAGGTCATCGAGGGCGTCCTCGACTGCAAGACGGCCACCCCCGGCCCGACGCCGCCGAGCCAGAACCCCTCGCCGTCCCCGACCCCGGCCACGGGTGGCACCACCGGTTCGACCACCGGTGGTGGCGACCTCGCCGAGACCGGTGGCTCCAGCGCCACCCCGATGATCGCCGGCATCGCCGCGGCGCTCGTCGTGATCGGCGGCGGCGCGGTCTTCTTCCTCCGCAAGAAGAAGCCGGCCGGCCAGTAACCCCCGGCTGAACCCCTGAACGGCCCCGTCGCGCTCAGCGCGGCGGGGCCGTTCCGCTGCGCCCACACCACCGACGGTGACCCGTCGGCTACCGAAGCGTTCCGGGACGTCGCAGGTCAGCGGGGCGCCGGGGTACTGGTTCGCCCCCGGGGGTGGCGGTCAGGCAAGATGGGGTGTATCTGCCCACCATCGATCTGCCGGACGGTTTCTCTTGGCTGAGTACATCTACACCATGCGCAAGACGCGCAAGGCGCACGGTGACAAGGTGATCCTTGACGATGTCTTCCTGAACTTCCTGCCCGGGGCGAAGATCGGTGTGGTCGGCCCGAACGGTGCCGGCAAGTCCACCGTCCTCAAGATCATGGCGGGCCTTGAGCAGCCGTCCAACGGTGACGCGTTCCTGTCGCCCGGTTACAGCGTCGGCATCCTCATGCAGGAGCCCAAGCTCGACGAGTCCAAGACCGTCCAGCAGAACGTCGAGGACGGCGTCGCGGAGATCAAGGGCAAGCTCGACCGGTTCAACGCGATCGCCGAGGAAATGGCGACGAACTACACCGACGAGCTCATGGAGGAGATGGGCAAGCTCCAGGACGACCTGGACCACGCCAACGCGTGGGACCTCGACGCCCAGCTCGAGCAGGCCATGGACGCGCTCGGCTGCCCGCCCGGCGACTGGCCCGTGACCACCCTCTCCGGTGGCGAGAAGCGCCGCGTCGCGCTCTGCAAGCTGCTGCTCGAGGCCCCCGACCTGCTGCTCCTCGACGAGCCCACCAACCACCTCGACGCCGAGTCGGTGAACTGGCTGGAGCAGCACCTGGCCCAGTACAAGGGTGCCGTCGTGGCCGTGACCCACGACCGGTACTTCCTCGACAACGTCGCCGAGTGGATCCTGGAGCTCGACCGCGGCCGCGCCCACCCCTACGAGGGCAACTACTCCACCTACCTGGAGAAGAAGGCCGAGCGCCTCAAGGTCGAGGGCAAGAAGGACGAGAAGCGCGCCAAGCGCCTCAAGGAAGAGCTGGAGTGGGTCCGCTCCAACGCCAAGGGCCGTCAGGCCAAGTCCAAGGCCCGTCTCGCTCGCTACGAGGAGATGGCGGCCGAGGCCGACAAGATGCGCAAGCTGGACTTCGAGGAGATCCAGATTCCGCCGGGCCCGCGCCTGGGCTCGATCGTCGTCGAGGTGTCCAACCTCTCCAAGGCCTTCGGTGACAAGGTCCTCATCGACGACCTGTCCTTCACGCTGCCGCGCAACGGAATCGTCGGCATCATCGGTCCGAACGGCGCCGGCAAGACCACGCTGTTCAAGATGATCCAGGGCCTGGAGCAGCCGGACTCCGGCGAGATCAAGGTCGGCGAGACCGTCAAGATCTCCTACGTCGACCAGGGCCGCGCCAACATCGACCCCAAGAAGACGCTGTGGGCCGTCGTCTCCGACGAGCTGGACTACATCAACGTCGGCCAGGTCGAGATGCCCTCGCGGGCGTACGTCTCCGCGTTCGGCTTCAAGGGGCCGGACCAGCAGAAGCCGGCCGGTGTCCTCTCCGGCGGTGAGCGCAACCGCCTGAACCTCGCGCTCACCCTCAAGCAGGGCGGCAACCTGCTGCTCCTCGACGAGCCCACCAACGACCTCGACGTCGAGACCCTGGGTTCGCTGGAGAACGCGCTGCTCGAGTTCCCCGGTGCGGCCGTGGTCGTCTCCCACGACCGCTGGTTCCTCGACCGAGTCGCCACCCACATCCTGGCGTACGAGGGCGAGTCCAAGTGGTTCTGGTTCGAGGGCAACTTCGAGTCGTACGAGAAGAACAAGGTCGAGCGGCTCGGCCCGGACGCCACCCGTCCGCACCGTGCCACCTACAAGAAGCTGACCCGAGGCTGAGAGCTTCATGAGGCACATCTACCCCTGCCCCCTGCGCTGGTCGGACATGGACGCCTTCGGGCACGTCAACAACGTGGTCTTCCTGCGGTATCTGGAAGA
This sequence comes from Streptomyces sp. NPDC085481, assembly GCF_044541845.1. Classification (NCBI taxonomy): domain Bacteria; kingdom Bacillati; phylum Actinomycetota; class Actinomycetes; order Kitasatosporales; family Streptomycetaceae; genus Streptomyces; species Streptomyces sp. NPDC085481. Next base: position 987,315 of record NZ_JBITTJ010000001.1, on the reverse strand, counting down.
GGCGCGGATCGACTTCATGTTCCGGCTCGCGCCGGGGAACGGGAGCCCGTCGTTCTCCGGCGGGTCCGTCGTGGCCCGGCACGAGATCGACTACCTCAGGCCGCTGGTCCACCGGCACGCGCCGGTGACCATCGAGTCCTGGGTCACGAAGATCGGCGCGGCCTCGCTCACGATCGCGTACGAGATCAAGGACCCCGAGGTCACGTACGTACGGGCGAAGACGGTCGTCGTGCCCTTCGACCTCGAGGAGCAGCGCCCGCGTCGGATCACCGAGGAGGAGCGGTCGTTCCTCCAGGAGTACGTCGACGACGGGATGACGTCCGCAGCATGACCGCCATAGCGCCGCTGCACTTCTCCGACGCCAGGGAGGCGGCGGGCCTCGCCGCCTTCCTGCGCCGGCTGCTGCACTACGACCGCGCCGCCGCCGTCCGCCTCCAGGCCGGCGGGGGCGCGCTCGCCGTGTTCGGGCGCCCGCCGTCGTTCGAGGTGCTGGCGATCCGCACGGCGCGTCTCGTCGACGCGGTCGACCTGGACGTGACCGTGTCGGCCGGTGAGTTCCTCGAAGGCATCGAGGAGGGGGCGGGCAAGGCGGTCGTCCCCGGCTCCGTCACCGGCCCGCCCTGGGCCGGCGTCCTGCCGCCCCGCGGCGGCTGGGAGCCGGTCGCCGGGCTGCAGTCCGCCGCCGAACTGCGTGCCGCGGTCGGCGCGGCGGTCGCCGAGTTCCGCAGCCGCGACGAGGCACTGCCCGAGGACCGGCGCACCCGCGCCGAGCGCGACCGCATCGGCCGCGAGATCTGGTCCCGGACGCTCGCCCCGACCGGGCTGCCGCTGCGCGCCGTCCACGCGGCCCAGTCGCTCGGCTTCCTGCCCGACCAGGAGCTGCCGGTGGGCCTGCTCGCCGCCGGCCCCTGGCTGCGGCTGCGCACCCCGTACGGCTCGATCGCCCTGCGCAGCGTCCCGATGTCGCTGAGCGTCGCCCCGGGCGGCGTCCGCTAAAGGCGCGTCGCCTCAGGCGCGTCAGCAAGGCGCGTCGCCTCAGGCGCGTCAGCAAGTCGCGTCGCCACAAGCGCATCAGCAAGGCGCGTCGCCAAAGGCGCGTCACCAGATCCGCTGTTCCGTGCCCTCCGCCGCGACCGCCAGCACCGAGAGCGCCGCGCACAGGAACAGCAGGACCGACGGGATCACCAGGGACCCGCGGGAGACGTTGTCGCTCGCCAGGACCGGGTCCATGCGATGCGCGGGGTCGTACGCGATGCGCACCGGGCTGCCCGCGTCGCCGGCCTTCTGCTCGGCCGAGAACTCCGACGGATAGCCGCCCGGGCAGGTCAGCGTGTGGTGGTACAGGGTCTTGGCCGCCGGCGCGCCCTCGCCGAAGGCCGGGTGCTCGGTCACCTTCACCCTGCCCACGACGACGCACTCGACGACTGCACCGCGGACCGCGGAGTCCCGCGCTTCCACCCACACCGCGGCCAGGCCCGCCACGAGCAGCACCGCCGCGAGGACGCTCCCGCCCTCCCGGAAGAGCGCGTTGTGCGCGCCCAGGGCCGCGGCGGTCAGGACGAGGCCGACGAGGACCGCGAACAGGGTCGGGATCCGTACGGGGCTGTGCATGCTCCAGCCCGCCCACAGGTGCAGCAGCAGGCCGGCGGCGGCGGGGACGAGCACCGCGCCGAGCAGCGACGGGACCTTTCCCGGGTACGACAGGGCCATTCCCATGAGTCACCCCCCCGGGTAGGGGGACGCGCCCGGGCGTCCGTACGGTTTCGTCAGCGTTCCGCGTCGTCCGGCCAGACCCCGATGTGGTCCTGCTCCAGTTCGAGCGCCACCCGGTGCTCCATGCCGAGCGCCTCGGTGTACTCCGCGGGCAGCTGGAGCCGGCCGGCCCGGTCGAGCATCGCGTACTCCCGGGCCACCAGCGACTCCTGGCCCTCCGCGTCGATCTCCGTGCGGCGCAGCACCTCCGACGAGGTGCGGCCGTCGCGGATGGCGACCGTACGGCGGACCTCGGAGGCGACGGCCTGGTCGTGGGTGACGATCACGATCGTGGTGCCCAGCTCCTCGTTGGCCCGCCGGAACGCGGCGAAGACCTGCTCCCCGGTGGCCGAGTCCAGCTCGCCGGTCGGCTCGTCGGCGAGCAGCACGGACGGGTCGTTGGCGAGGGCGACCGCGATGGCCACCCGCTGCTGCTGGCCGCCGGAGAGCTGGTGCGGGCGCCGGTCGCGGATCTCGGCGATGCCGAGCATCGCGAGCAGCTCGTTCGCGCGCTGCGCCTTCTTCTTCGCCCGGCCCTTCAACTGCATGGGCAGGGCGACGTTCTGCACTGCCGTCAGATACGGCAGGAGGTTGCGCGAGGTCTGCTGCCAGACGAAGCCGACGACCTCGCGGCGGTAGCGCAGCCGGGCCTTGCCGTCCATGGCGAGCAGATCGCAGCCCGCGACCTTCGCCGCCCCGGCGGTGGGCACGTCGAGGCCGGCGAGGATGTTCATCAGGGTCGACTTGCCCGAGCCCGAGGCGCCGACCAGGGCCATCAACTCGCCCTCCTTCACGAGGAGATCGAGGCCCTGAAGCGCCTGCACCTCCACCCCGTCGGTGGTGAAGATCCGGACCAGACGGTCGCAGGCGATGAGCGCGTCATGACCGTACGAGGGCCGGTCGCGGTGTGCCGTCGCCCGCCGCTCCAGCTCCTCGAGGGTGGCCGTAGGAGTTCCCGAGGTCGTCGTCATCGTGCGTCTCCTGCCCTGAGTTCCTTGATCGAGCCCTTGCGCGCCGCCCACCACGCCTGCACCGCCGCCGCCAGGCCCGCGAGCACCACCACGCCGGCAGCCGGAAGGCCGAGCGACCAGACGTCCGCCCGCAGCGCCGCGCCCACGTCCGTCGCCTCGCCCGGCTCGGCCGCGAGCGCGAGCCGGGCCAGGTCCACGCCCGGCGAGAGCAGCAGGATCGTCGCCCAGCCGACCAGCGCACCGCCCGCCGCCGCGAGGACCGCCTGCGGCAGCGCCTCGAGGCCGAGCAGGCGCCGGCCCTGCCGCCGGGTCAGGCCCATGGTGCGCAGCCTGGCGAGCAGCGTGGTCCGCTCGGGGGCGGTCTGGAGCAGCGAGAGCAGTACGGCGAGGACGGCGTAGCCCGCGCCCGCGCCGATGGCGGTGAGGTAGATCCGCTCCGCGCCGGTCTGCATCGGCGAGTCCACGTAGGTGGCCCGCTGTTCGCTGCGCAGCCGTACCCGGGAGTCCTTGGCCTTCGCCGTCACCGCGGCGCGCAGCGCCCCGCCGTCGAGGGATGCGCCGGAGACCAGGAGCGCGGTGTCCGTGTGGTGGGTCAGGTCGGCGGCGTTGACCAGCAGGAAGTCCTTGCCGGGCAGGGCCGGGGTGGTGGCGCGTACGGCGACCACCTTCACCTGGAACACGCCGGCGGCCGCGACGATCTCCAGCGGCTTGTCGCCGAGCCGCTCGGCGACCTCGGGCGAGGCGATCACCGGGACGACCCGGCTGGTCCTGCCGACGGAGGCGGGTCCGCCCGTGCCGGTGGACCTCAGGAGCCCGGCGGGGAAGGCGCCGAAGCCGGTGCTGGCCGCGAGCCGGGTGTACGAGGCGGGGTCGACGCCGATCAGCGGCGCGCTCATGCCCTGGGCCGAGGTGCCCTGGTACGAGGGCAGCGACACCCCGTACTCGATCTGTACGGGCGCCACCTCCCGTACCCCCGCCGTGCCGCGCACCGCCTCGGCGACGCCCGGCGCGAGCGGGGTCCACTCCAGGGGCCCGGTGACCCTGGCGTCGGCGCCGGTCGTGAGCAGCGCCGCCCGGTCGCGGGCGTCGGCGACCCCGGCCAGCACGGAGCCGCCGAACGCGGCGGTGGTCAGCGCCACCAGGAGCGCGAGCAGGGGCAGGGTGCCGGTCGCCGAGGAGCGCCCGGCGCGCGCCAGCGACAGATAGCCGACCGCGCCCCGCAGCCGGCGCGCGGGCCGGGCCGCCCAGCGCAGCGGCAGCGGATACAGGCGTACGAGGACGAGCGCGGCGATCAGTCCGACGAGCACCGGCGCCGCGCTCACCAGGTAGTCGCCCGCGTCGCCGGTGCCGCGGCGGCGCAGCGCGGTGACGGCGCCCACCGCGAGGGCGAGCAGGGTGAGTTCGGCGACCGTACGGCGGCGCGAGGGGCGGGCGGAGACGAGGTCCTCGCGCCCGCCGTGCAGCAGCGGGCGGCGGTGCCGGACGACCGCGCGCAGCGGGAGGACCAGGGAGGCGATCAGGGCGACGCCCGCGGCGGCCAGGAGCGCGGGCAGCATCCGGGCGCCGCTGTCGGCGCCGCCACCGTCGCCGCCGACGGCGAACCGGGCGAGCAGCAGGCCGAGTGCGGCGGCGGGCACGGCGACCACGGCGGTCTCGCCGAGCAGCCGGCCGCCGATGCCGGGCAGGGAGCCGCCGCGCGAGCGCAGCAGGGCCAGTTCGGCGTGGCGGCGGGCGGTGAACAGGCCGCCGGTCATGGCGAGGACGACGGCGGCGACCGCGCCGATGCCGAAGGCGGCGACGGCGACGACGGGGGCGATGGCGTCCCGCATGCCGCGATAGCCGTCGACGACGTCGTCGAGGCTGGTCTCGAAGGCGCCGTTCGGGCCGAGTTCGCCGCGCAGCCGCACCAGGTCGGGTCCGCTGGTCGCCGAGTCGAGCGCGGCGCTCAGCCGGTCGGCGTCCTGGGCGGTGAGGTGTTCGGCGGTGGTCGCGAACTGCCAGTACAGCTCGGGCTCCCCGGTGGTGCCGAGCAGCCCGGGTGCGGCGGCGGGCGGCAGGAGCAGGGCGGCCTGCCAGTAGTAGACGGGGTCGGCCGAGCCGGGCTTCAGGGCGAAGGCGGGGGTGCGAAGCAGTGGCTGCACGGCCCAGTAGGCGCGCTCGGGGTCGCGCGGCTCGACGATCCCGGTGACGGTCACGCCCTCGGGCTCGCCGTCGCTGCCCGGCACGTGGACGACCGAACCGACCTTCAGCCGGAGCGACTTCGCGGTCTCTGTCGTCACCACGGCCTCAAGGGCCCCGTCCGCTCCGGCGCGCGCGGCGCGGCCGGTCTTCAGGATCGAGTGGGCGGTCAGCCCGGAGGGCGCGGCGAGCACGAACTCGGGCGCCTCGCCGTACGGCTTGGGCAGCCAGGCGTCCAGGCCCTGGAGGCGCTGCACGGTGCGCACCCCGTGGACGGAGTCCTCCGGGACGGTGCGCAGCGGCTGTGGGAGCAGGCCCGTCAGGCGGCCGCGGGCGCGGTCCAGGCCCCCCGGGCGGAGCTGGGCGGCGCGCTGGGCCAGGGTGTCGCTGGAGTCGAGTGGGGTGGTCACGACGAGCGCGGTGTTGCGCGGCTCGGCCGAGGCGACGGCGTGCCGCAGGCCCTCCGTCTCGTACGTGTCGACGGACCGCGGCAGCGCCGCCGCCAGGAACGCCGTCACCAGGACGAGCAGCCCGAACGCGGCCGCCGCGCCCGGGGCGGTCCGCAGCCGGGTGCGCACCCAGGGGGCCACGGCACGGGCGGGCTTGCGGGGCATGGCGTTCGCCTTTCCGGGGGCAGGGGTGGCCGACGGCATCAGTGGTCCCCCTGGGTGCGCAGGGTGACGGCCGGGTCGGTGCGGCGCAGCGCGATCGCGGCGACGATGAGCAGCGGCAGGACGGCGACCCCGGCGAGCAGCAACGCCACGTGGCCGAGGGGGAGTTCGACCAGGACGGCGGGGACGGGACGCTCGGCCCGGCCGGTCAGCACGACGAGCGGGACGACCGCCCGGGTCAGGACGGTGCCGATGAGGACGCCGACCAGCAGTCCGATGCCGACGAGCAGCCCCTGTTCGGCGGCGATCAGCCGGGCGAGCTGGCGGCGCGGTGCGCCGAGCGCCCGCAGCACCCCGAACTCGGCCGACCGCTCGCGCGTCGAACCGGCCGAGCTGACCGCGAAGCCGACCGCGGCGAGTGCGGCAGCGGCCGCCGCGACCGCCATCAGAGCGGAGTTGGGGCCCGCGCCGAGCGGGTCGCCGAGCAGCTCGGCGGCCGCCTCGTCCCGTACGAGCACCTGGGCGGGGTCGGCGTCGGGGCGGGCGCGGAGGGTCTCGGCCACGGCGGCGGCCCGGCCGGGCTCGGTGGTCAGCCACCATTCGGTGGGCGCAAGGCTCGCGTTCGGCCTGGCCGAGAGGGAGCGGTTGGCGGTGTCGAGGTCGACGAGGAGCGCGCCGCCGTCCTGCGGGGTGGCCGCGGGGGCGGTCGCCGAGACCGACACGGCGCCCGGCCCGGTGGTCGGCAGCTCCCGTACGACCTCGGCGATGGTCACGTCGAGGGTGAAGCCCCCGATCATGACCGCGACGGCGTCGCCCTTCTCGGCGCCTGCCGCCGCCAGGTACGCGTCGGTCGCGACGGCAGGGATCCGGGGGACCGGTGCGGAGTGCCGGCCGGGCTTCGGGGCGATGGCTTCGAGACGGGCGGCGGGGGAGCCGTTCGCGAGGTCGGGGCGGAAGAGCATGCCCTCGGCGGCCCGCCGGGTGTCCACGGCGAGGACGGCCGCCGTCCGGCCCGCGACGTCGGTGCTGGCGCGGTGCACGGGCGCCGCCGCACGGACCCCGGGCACGGCCGCGAGCCGGTCGGTCTGCGCCCGGTCGCCGGGGCCCGCACCGAGCACCCGTACCGTCGCGCCCGTACGGAAGTCGGCCTGGTCGCGCTGCGAGCGGTCCCAGGAGTCGCTCTGCCCGATCGCCAGCATGCCCATCGCTACGGCGAGCACGAGCAGCAGCACCGGGCCCGCGCCGCGCAGCGGGCGGCGGCTGAACTGCCAGCCCGCGAGCGCCGCCGGCAGCCCGCGCCCGCCGGCCGCGCGCCGCTCCGCCAGCTTGGCGGCGGGCGGCAGCAGCCGCAGCGTCAGGACGGTGCCGGCGAGCAGGGCGAGGGCGGGCGCGGCGACCAGTAGCGGGTCGATGCCGAGGGCGCCGGAGCGGTCGCCCGCGATCGCCCCGCCGCCCGCGCCCTCGCCGGTCTGCCGGTCGAGCTGCCAGTAGGCGACGCCCGCGATGAGGAGCAGGCCGATGTCGGCCCCGGCACGTACGGGAGCGGGCAGCGTCGCCGCCCTGCCCTTGCGCAGCGACACCATGGCGCCGTCACCGGACGCGAGCGCGGGTGCCACGACGGCGGCCGCGCAGCACAGGGCGACCGCGGCGGCGACCAGCCACACGGTGGGCGGGGGAGTGGCGTCGAGGCCGGGGCCGAGCGCGTCGAGCGCGGACCGGTCCGCGAAGAGCCGGGTCAGCGGGCCGGCCAGCAGCGGGGCTGCGACGGCGGCGGGCACGGCCAGGAGCAGCGCCTCGGCGGCGGCGAGCCCGGCGATCCGGCGACGGGAACCGCCGCGGGCGCGCAGCAGTTCGGTCTCCCCCGACCGCTCGGAGCTGAGCAGCCGGGCGACGAGCAGCAGGGCGTACGCGGCGAGCAGCACGAGCTGCACGGCCACGATCGACAGGGTGGAGCGGGAGACGAGGAGCGCCCGGTCGGTCTGGTCCAGGACGGTGGGCAGCGAGGTGTAGGCGTTGACGGTGGTGCCGAAGCCGGCGGTGTCGGCGGCCAGCGCCCTGGGGCCCTCGGTCGCGGCGGCGCGCAGGGCGTCCATCCGGCCGGTCGTGACGCCGGTGTAGTCGGCGGCGCCGAGCCAGGAGGTCTCACCGGTGGTGAGCCGCCCCGAGGCGAGCACGGCCGGGTCGGCGAGCAGCGGGCCGTAGGTGGTGAAGACGACCGTCCTGACGCCGCGGCCACCGGCCGGGTCGAGCTGCCAGTAGAGATCGGCGCTGTCCATAGGCCGGTAGACGCCGGTGATCCGGGCCTTGACGGGCTTCCCGCCGAGCCGGTCGGCGAGGTCGAGGACCGCGCCGGGGGTGATCTTCAGGCGCTTGGCGGCCTCCTCGGGGAAGGCGGCCTCGACCGCTTCCCGGGGGCCGGTCGCCTTCGGCCAGGCGCCGCTGACCAGGGAGAGGCGTGAGCGGTCGAGCGCGGCGAAGTCGGTGAGGTCGGGGTCGCCGGCGCGGGCGGCGGGGGCCTGGAGGCCGCGGGGCAGCGCGTACGGGCCGGAGCGCTCCAGCTTCCGTACGGTCACGGGCAGACCGGCGAAGGTCTTGCGGGCCCCCTCGCGGGCGGCCGCGTCGGCGCTCGCCCGCTTGTCGGCGGGGACCTGGCCGCTGACGACCAGGGCGGCGGCGGGCGCGGAGCGGCCCTGGAGGGTGCCCTGGAGCGCGGCGTCGCCGATGGAGCCGGAGAAGGCGGCGAGGGTGGCGAGCACCGAGGTGGTGAGCAGGACGGCGAGCAGGGCTGCGGTGAGCAGCAGCCGGTGTGCCCTGACGCGCAGTAGTACGAAGCCCGTCACCCGTCCCCCTGAAAACCCCGTGATCGTTCACTTTCGAACGTTCATCGGATGGTTTCAGAGGGCATCGGATTCGGTAACCGCTTTCGGTCTCACCTTGATCCGATCGTGACCGATATTTGGGGTCCACTCACCGGAATGCGTCCGTCCGCGGACGGACGGGCGATCAGTCCGCCGTGTTGATCATCGAGGCGGCCGCGTAGGCCAGATACCGCCACAGCTCCTTCTCGTGCTCCGGTGCGAGCCCCAGCTCGTCCACCGCGTCCCGCATGTGCCGCAGCCACGCGTCGTGCGCCGCCCGGTCGACCGTGAACGGGGCGTGCCGCATCCGCAGCCGGGGGTGGCCGCGGTGGTCGCTGTACGTGCGGGGGCCGCCCCAGTACTGGATGAGGAACAGCACCAGGCGCTCCTCCGCCGGTCCCAGGTCCTCCTCCGGGTACATCGGCCGCAGCAGCGGGTCCTCCGCGACCCCCTGGTAGAAGCGGCGGACCAGGCGCCGGAAGGTCTCCTCGCCACCCACCTGCTCGTAGAAGGTCTGCTCCTGAAGCGTGCCGCGCGGAATCTCGTTCACCGTTCCATCGTCTCAGATGACCCGGCGGAGGACCGGGGGCTTAGGACCTCCCGCGGCCGGACCCCGCGAGCGGTGGCCGGAAACGGGGGGTGCGCAGGACAGTGGAGCCATGGATGCAGAGCGCGATGAGGCGGAACGGGCGCGGCGGGCCCTCGTGCGCGAGATCGACGCGTACGGGGTCCTGCGCGACCCCGCCTGGCGGGCCGCCTTCGACCAGGTCCCGCGCCACCTCTTCGTCCCCTCCTACTACGTCTCCGGTGCCGGCGGCTACGAGCGCCTCTGGTACGGCGACCCCGACCCCGTGCGCCGCACCCGCTGGCTGCGCGGCGCCTACCGGGACACCGCCCTCGCCACCCGGGTCAAGGACGGCGAGCTGGTCTCCTCAGCGAGCCAGCCCTCCCTCATGGCGCAGATGCTCGAAGCCCTCGACCTCCGCGACGGCCACGACGTCCTGGAGATCGGCGCCGGCACCGGCTACAACGCGGCCCTGCTCTGCCACCGCCTCGGAGACGCGCACGTCACCACCGTCGACCTGGACGAGGAGATCGCCGAGTCCGCCCGCGCCCACCTCGCCACCGCCGGATACCGGCCCGCCGTGCTCGCCCGGGACGGCGCCCGCGGCTGCCCCGAGCGCGCTCCGTACGACCGGATCGTGGCCACCTGCGCGGTGCCCTCGATCCCGTACTCCTGGCTCGACCAGTGCCGGCCCGGCGCGCTCGTCCTCACGCCGCTCTCCACCGGCCTGATCCTGCTGCGGGTGGACGACCGGGGGCATGCGGAGGGGCGCTTCCTGGCCACCTCGGCGTACTTCGTCGCCCTGCGCGGCGGCAGCGCCCGGCCCCCGCTGCGGCGCGCGGCCGGGCTGCCCAGGCGGGTGTACGACGACGAGCGCTTCCAGTTCCTCTCCACGCTGGCGGCGGGGGGCCTGGAGACGCGCGAAGCGCTCGCGCTCTGGCAGCGGGAGCGGCGGCCGGAGCGGGAGCGCTTCGGGGTGACGGTGAGCGGCGGCCGGCAGTGGGCCTGGCTGGACGACCCCGAGGGGCCCTACGCCTGGCCACTGCCGGACCTGTGAGCTGCCGGTGCCGGGACCTGGGGCCTGTCCGACGGATCAGGCCGGGCAGGCCCTAACCCCGTCGGACGGTGATCGTCGTCCAGGCGCCGACGTGCACCCGGTCGCCGTCCTGGAGCTGCACCGGCACATAGGGCTGGATCGGGTCGGGGGCGCCGTTGATCGTGGTGCCGTTGGTGGAGTTCTGGTCCACCACCGCCCACGAGCCGTCCGGCTGCTGCACGAGCACCGCGTGCTGGTGCGAGACGCCCGGGTCCTCCGGCGGCACCGACAGGTCGATGTCGGGCGACTCGCCGGTGGAGCGCCGGCGGCGGCCGATGCTGATCTGGTTGCCCTGGAGCTGGATGCGCTGCTCGGGGGAGTACGCGGGCAGGTTGAGACCCGAGGCCTCCGGGCCGCTGCGGTGCATCATCGCCATGAAGTACTCGCGGTCCGGGCCGATCACCGCGCTCCAGCCGACGGGCGGGCCCGGCTGCTGGTACTGCTGCGGAGGAGCCTGCTGCCCGGGGGCGGCCATGGGCGCCGGGGGCTGCGGCTGCGACGGCGGCGAGATCATCCAGTCGTCGTCGGCTCGCGGCTGCGGCGGTACGGGCTGGGGCGGCGCGGGCGGCTGGGGTGCGGGCGAGTGGGGTGCCTGGTGGAACGCCTGCGGGGCCTGGGGCTGCTGGTGCGGCTGTTGCTGGTGCGGCGGCTGCTCGTGGAAGGCCTGCTGCTGCGGCGGGGCCTGGTGCGGCGGCGGCGCCTGGTGGGGCGGGGCCATCGGCGGGCGCTGCGGCGGGGCCTGGTGGTGCGTCGGGTCGGCGCCCAGCGGCTCGGCCGGACGGTTCACCTGCGAGGGGCGCGAGCCCTGGTACTCGTACGGGTCCGGGTGCTGCGGCTGCGGCGGGCTCGGCGGCGACTGGAAGCCCGGCGGCAGGTTGAGCCCGGGCGGCGGGCCCTGCTGCTGGCCCTGCTGCGGGGGCGGCGCGATCGGCGTGTACGAGGTCGCCGTGTTGGTGAGGAAGTTCCAGCGGCACTCCTCGCAGAACGGCGCCATGTGCTCGCGCGGCGTCCGGCACTGCGGGCAGAGCTCGGCCTGGGCGGTCGCGTTCGGGTCACCGCCGGGGCCGAAGCCGCCGGGAGCGGCCGGCGGCGGCACGGGGCCGCCCATCTGGCCGGGACCACCCGGGCCGGGATATCCGTACGCGGGCGGCGGCGGGGGAGGCGGCGGTACGGCACCCGTCGGCGCACCCGCCCCGGCCGCCATGCGGTGGCCGCAGACCTCGCACCAGTCGTCGGAGACCGACTGGTGTCCGTTCGGGCAGGTCGGCATGTCGGTGCTTCCCCCTCTCTCGCTCATTTCTTCACGCGAACGGTTTTGGTGGAGCGGGTCTCGAGAGTCATCTCGTCCGCTTCCGCGACCTTCGCCTTCAAACGCACAGTACCCGTCGCCGCGTCGACCACGTCCACCACCTTCGAAAGGAGTTTCGCGGTATCGGCGTTGCCGGAGGCGGCGGCGAGCTGCACCGCGCGCCCGAGTTTGGCCGTCGCGCCGTCCCTGTCGCCCGACTTGCGCGCGTCCAGGCCCTGCTGGATGGCGTCCGCCAGCTCGGCCTGCCCGGTGTAGTGGGCGACCTGCGGATTGATCGAGGTGGACATCGCCATGTCGTCCGTCCACACCGCGCGTACCAGCCCCTGGGACAGCGTCGTCGGCGTGCCGCCCGCCGGGTCGGGGACGATCAGCGAGACCCGGGCGGCCAGCATCTCCTGCCCGATCGCGGCCTGCGGGACCCGGACGGACACGTGGTAGTCGCGGGACTCGTCTCCCCAGGATCCGGTCGGGTAGTCCCCGGCGCGCGGTCCCGCATCGGTGCGACGGCCGGTCAGGTCGTCGACGGTCGGGGCCACCTGCTTCACGAAGGAGATCTCCACGCCCACCGGGGTCCACAGGCGCAGCGCGACGTCCGCGAGCTCCTTGCCCATGGCGTGCTCCATCATCGTCGTGAAGTCCGCGGCGAGGCCCGCCGGATCGGCGACGATGTCGGCCGTGCCGAGCAGCGCCGAGGCGATGCCGGTGACCTCCTTGACCTCCCAGTCGGTGCCCACCCCGCGCGCGTCGCAGGTGAACCGGCCGGCGCAGTCGTCGAGCGCGGCCCGCAGCTCCTCGGGCGCCTCGTGCTCGTTGCGCCCGTCCGTGAGCAGGATGCCGTGCCGGATCGATACGTCGGCGGAGGACAGCAGCCGGTCGGCGAGCCGCAGCCAGGTGCCGATGGCCGTACCGCCGCCCGCGCTCAGGGCGCGCAGCGCGTCCTTGGCCTGGGCGCGGGTGCGGGCGTCGGCGACGGCGAGCCGGCCCCCGCCCGGGTAGACCTCCTTCGCCACGTGCGTCCCCGCGACGACGGCGAAGGAGGTGCCGTCGCGCAGGGTGTCGATCGCGGCGGCCGTCGCCTCGCGCGCTCCGCGCATCTTGGTCGCCGGGTAGTCCATCGATCCGGAGCAGTCGAGCATCAGGACGACGGCCGCGGAGCCGCCGGAGGCCGGCAGGACCGCGCCGCCGGCGGTGCCGCCGCCGGTCGAGGTGACGGTGACGATCGCGCTGACGTCCCGCCCGCCCTCGGGCAGGTACTCGTTCTGGTAGACGTCCACCGAGAACTGCGGCCCGGTCGGCTTGGAGAAGTTGGCCATGGTGATACGGCTCCTCGGCGTACGAGAGGGGCGGAAGGATCGGGTCGGGTTCGGTGGCCGCTCAGGCCGATCCTGCCCCGGGGGACGGGACCGCGAACGGCAGCAGCGCGACCGTGACGTTGTCGTGGCCTCCGCCGTCCAGCGCGTGGCCCACCAGGACCTGGGCCCCGTGCAGCGGGCGGTCGGCGGCGTCCGGGGGCACGACCCTGGCCATGTCCTCGGCGCCCTCCGCGTAGTTCCACAGGCCGTCGGTGCAGACCACGACCACGCCGGGCCGGTCCGGCTTGAACGCGGCCGTGTGCGGTTCCAGTTCGTACGCGTCGGCGCCGAGCCAGCCGGTGATGGCGTGGGCGCGTTCGTCCGCGTACGCCTCTGCCTCGTTCATCAGGCCGGCGGCGACCATCTGCGCGGCCCACGAGTCGTCCTCGGTGAGCCGGGCGGGCGGCGTGCTGCGGTCGTCCGGCACCCAGTAGACCCGGCTGTCGCCGACCCAGCCGACCACGAGCAGTCCGCCGGCCACGATCGAGCCGACGATGGTGCAGGCCGGGGAGTTCTGGTGCTCGTGCTCCTTGGGGGTCTCCTCCGCCAGGGAGTTGACCGCCTCGGCGGCCGCGACGATCGCCTCGTGCATGGCCTGCTGCGGGTGGGTGCCGCGGGGCAGCGCGGCGAGCAGCGCGGCGCCCGCGGCGGACGCGGCGGCGCTGGACGCCTCGTCGGGCCGGGTCGCCGAGGAGACGCCGTCGCAGACGATGGCGAGCGCGGCGGGGGAGCCGTCGGGCAGCGCGGTCGAACAGACGGCGAAGGCGTCCTCGTTACGGTGGTGGCGCAGGCCGCGGTCGCTGACGGCGGCGACCGTGGGCAGCTCCTCCTCCATGTGGTCGCGCTCGCGGGGCTGGGCGTGGCCGCAGTGCTCGCAGTACCCGTCGCGGTCCACCCACCCGGTGCGGCAGGCCACACATACCTTCCGGTCGTCGCCCGCGTCCGGGGAGCGCAGGGCGGCGCGCGGGTCGGGCGCGGCGAGCGTGAAGTCCCCCTCGGCCTCGGCCTCGGCCTGGGCCCTGCCTTCGGCCGGCTCGCCGGCGTCCGGTTCGGCCGCGGCCCGTCCCGGTGCCGCCGGCCCCGGTGCGGCCGCCCCCGGTGCGCCGCTCGCCTCCGGCACGCCGTCCGTGCGGACCGGGATCGTCGGCAGGTCGTGGCCGCCCGAGTCGGTGCCCGGCAGGTCGCCGGGGTGCTGGGTCGCCGTCGTGAGGGAGTTCGGGTCGCGCGGCGGCGGCTCCGGCCAGGACGCCGGCAGGCTGATCGGCACCGTCGGCCGGTCCGGCCGTGGCGTCGCCGACAGGTCGTGTCCGCACGCCCCGCAGAAACGGTCCCCCGACTCGAGCGGCTCCGAGCACTCGGGGCAGGTCCCCAGCGGGTGCGGGGGCTTCGGCTTCTGGGACATACTCACACCCACGTCCTGGGGCGGAAACGGTTGGCCCGCTCCACCAGTTCGATCCTCTCCTCGCCCTGCTGGGCGAGCCGGGCGAGCACCCGGTACGAGCGTTCGAGGCCGAAGCGCAGTCCGCGCTCGTCCAGTGCGCTGCCGAGCAGCACCGTGCCGGCCGGACCGGCGCCGGGACTCCCGGAGAGTACCCAGTCGAGCGCCGTGCCGAGCACCTCCGTCGACAGCCGCTCGCGGCGCACCGCGTCGAGCCCGAAGCCCTGCAGCGCCGACACCTGCGCCGCGGCCGCCGTCAGGTCGGCGCCCAGCGGCTCGTTCGCCGGGCGGCGGCGCAGCCGGGCCCGTACCGCCGCGACCCGCGCGGCCGTGTAGTGGATGGACGACTCCGGCACGGACTCCAGGGTGCGCACCGCACCGGCCCGGTCGCCCGCCGCCAACTGCACCCGGGCGAGCCCGAAGGCGGCGCTCACATAGCTCGGGTCCGTCGCCCAGACCAGGCGGTAGTACTCCGCCGCGTTGTCCAGCTGGCCGAGCACCTCGGCGCAGATGCCGAGCGCCAGCTTGGGCGCCGGCTCACCCGGGAAGGCGTCGTAGATCGCGTCGAAGGAGAGCGCGGCGCCCGCCTGGTCGCCGGTGACCAGGGACGTGATGCCCCGGTACCAGACCACCCGCCAGTCGTCCGCGTGCTGCTGCTCCAACGTGGCGAGCGCCCGCACGGCCGCCGCGAGGTCGCCCATCTCCACGCGCGCCCGCAGCTCCCGCAGCCGCAGCTCCAGCGAGGCGACGGGCGCCGCGTGCAGCGCGGTGATCAGCTCCGCGGGGGCGGCGGCCAGCAGACCGGCGAGGAAACCGGCGTTGGGGTCGCCCGGGTCGACCCGCGGCACCGGCAGAGCGAGCGCCGTCGCGGGCACCGCGAGCGGCCGCAGGAAGCTGCCGCCCCGGCCGGCGACGGCCGTCGGCAGCGCCTTGCGCCCGCGCCCCGCAGTCCGCGCGCCGAGCACCGACGCGTCGTCCGTCAGCTCGTCGAACAGCTCCGTGTCCGTCACCCGCACCTCGGCGCCGAACAGCGTCGACAGCGCCGGGCGCGGCCGGCCCGACTGCAGCGCGACGACCTCCCGCAGCACGCCCGTCAGCTGCTCCGCCATCTCCTGCGCGGAGCCGAAGCGGCGCGCCGGGTCGGGGTCGGTGGCCCGCACCAGGAGGCGGTAGAACGACTCGTAGGTGCGGAAGACCTCGATGCTGTCCGGCTCGGGCAGCGAGTCCGCGAACACGTTGGTGTAGCCCTGGAAGTCGAAGGTCAGCACGGCCAGGGTGCGCGCCACCGTGTACAGGTCGCTCGCCACCGACGGGCCGACCTCGGCGACCTCCGGCGCCTGGTAGCCCACCGTGCCGTAGATCGCCGACTCGTCGTCGTCCATCCGGCGGACCGCGCCCATGTCGATGAGCTTCAGCTGGTCCTCGGTCTGGATCGCGTTGTCGACCTTGAAGTCGCAGTACAGCAGGTTGCGGCTGTGCAGGTGGCCGAGCGCCTCCAGCGCCTCGATGCCGTACGCGCAGGCCTGCTCGACCGGCAGCGGGTCGCGCCGGCCGTCCGGGGTGCGCCGGTCGTTGGCGATCTCCTTGAGGGACTTGCCGCCCACGTACTCCATGACGATGTAGCCGTCCATGGAGCCGGTGCGCTGGTCCAGGTGCTCGACGAAGTTGTAGATGCGGACGATGTTGGAGTGCTCGATCTCCGCGAGGAAGCGGCGCTCCGAGATCGCCGCGGCCATGGCGTCCTGGTCGCCGGTGTCGAGCAGGCCCTTGAGGACCACCCAGCGGTCGGAGACCGCCTTGTCGACGGCGAGGTAGACCCAGCCGAGGCCGCCGTGGGCGAGGCAGCCCACCACCTCGTACTGCCCGTGCACGACGTCCCCGCCGGTCAGCTTCGGTACGAAGGAGTACGGGTGGCCGCACTTGGTGCAGAAGCCCTCGGTCCGGCCCGGCCGGTCGCCGCGCGAACGGCCCACCGGGGCACCGCAGTCGGAGCGCGAGCAGAATCGCTTCCGCTCGGGCACCTCCGGGTTCGCCATCACCGCGGCACGCGGGTCGGGGCGCGGCACCTCGGGGACGGTGACCAGGCCCGCGCCCAGCCTGCCCCGGCCCGACTGGCCACCGGTCGAACCGGAGCTGCGCACCGACACCGAACGGGCCGTGGCGGGACCGGACAGCGAGCGCGACAGCCGGCCGGAGACCGAACGCCGGGACGCCGAGGAACGCGCGGAACGCGAGGACGTGCGCGAGGAGGCCTGCGAGCCCGACCGGACCGACTCCGAGCCCTTCCCGGCCGCGGCCATCCCGGTCCGCGTCGACGCGAGCAGCCCCCCGGGCGCGACGACCGGCGCCAGACCGCACATGTCGCAGTACAGCTCGCCGCCTCCCATGTCCTCGTACGAGCCCTCGCACGACGGACGCTGACAGCTGCTCACTCCGGATCCCCCGCTCACCACTGACCTCCCCTGGCGTCCCTCGGTCCCGACAGCACCTCGGCCACCGCCTGCTGGTAGCGCAGCACCGCCTGCTCGGCGACGCGCAGATCGCACGGGGCGCTCCACAGCATCCGCCGGGCCGTGTCGTACCGCTCGATGAGCAGCGGATCCTCCGCCGCCCCGAGCCGGGCCACCTTCGCCTTGTAGGCGTCGAGCCGGCCGCGCAGCTCGGCGCGGACGGCCAGCGGCGCGGTCACCGCGGTCAGCGACTCGCGGGCGCGCAGCAGTTCGTCCTCCGCCTCCTCTTCGAGGGAGTCCAGGAGCGGGGACAGCCGGTGCCACTGGGCGTGCCTGCGGTACTCGGCGGCCGTGGCGAGCCGCTCCTGGAGCGCCGTCGGCGGTCCGCTGACGGCCGGCACCTCGGAGGCGGCGATCTTCGCGAGGACCTCGCCGCGGGCGGCCCTCGCCTCGGCGAGCGTACGGTCGGCCCGCGACAGCACGTCCCGCAGCCGCAGCAGCCGGTCCTCCGAGTCCTGCCGGACCGCGAGCACCGCCTCGATCTCGCGCCGGATGTCCTCCAGGGCGCGGGCCGCCGTGTCGTACCGCCCGGTGTCGGGGCGGCCGCCGCCGGGGGCCGAACTGCCCGCCGCGGGCTGCCAGAAGGCCAGCGGGTCGGAGACCACCTGGGAGCGGAGCGCGGTCAGCTCCTGCGTGATCGACTCCAGCTCGTCGCCGGCCGGGTGCTCGCCCGGCCGCACCCCGACGGAGTGCGCGAGCGAGCGGGTCCGGCCCAGCTCGGCGGCGAGCAGGTCTATCCGGGCGGGCAGGGCCGACCAGACGGCGTCGGCGGTGACGACCACGTCGAGCGAGGCCGCGTACAGCTCGTTCATCCGCTGCACGAGCCGCTCCAGGCTGAACGACTCGGCGAGCAGCGCCTGCTGCTGCGCCCCGCCCGCCACGTGCACGCTCTCGCCGCGCAGCCGGTCGGTGAGCTCGGCCAGCTCCTCGCGGCCGGGCCAGCGGCGCCGGGCCCGCAGCTCACGGGCGTCGTGCAGGGCGGCGGTGTACGCGTCGAAGTACGCCCACAGCAGGGTGATCGTCCGCTCGGTGGACTGCCAGCGGTCCCGGGTCGTCCCGGTCAGCTCGGCGCCTTCGAGCAGTCTGCGGCCGGCGTGGTCCTGGAGCGCGAGGAGCGAGTCCTCGACGGCCTTGTGCTCCGCGCCGAGCCGTGCCAGCGCACGGTCCACCTCGTCCCGGTCCATCACCGGCCCGGGGGGTCCCGCGACGCCCATCGATCACCTCTCGCTCTACTTGTACTTGGGTGCGGGCGGCCCGGATATCCCGGGCAGGTCCGCCTTCAGCCACTTGTCGTACGCCGCCTGCCAGGGGCCCTGCCGGTACTGCACGAGGACCTGGTTGACCCGGCGGACCAGGTCGTCGTTGCCGAGCTTGGCGGCCACTCCGTAGTACTCGGTGGTGAAGGGCTTCCCCTTGAGCTCGACCGCCGGGTCCTGGGCGGCCTGTCCCGCGGCCAGCGCGTTGTCCGTGAGGACCGCGTCGACCTCGCCCATCTGCAGCCGGGCCAGGCAGTCCAGCTGGTTGGGGACGGTGACCAGGTCGGGATCGTCCTTGGTGCCGTCGCCCACGTCCTTGTAGACCGCGCCGAACGACTTCTCCTCCAGCGCCTCGTAGGCCGTGGAGCCCTCGGCGGTGCAGACCCGCTTGCCGCTGAGCGAGGCGTCGTAACCGGTGACCGAGGAGGCCCTGGGCGCGAGGATCTGCTGGCCGACCTGGAAGTAGGCGGTGGAGAACGCGACCTGCTGGATGCGCTTGCAGTTGATCGTCATGGTGCGCACCACGAGGTCGACCTTGCTGCTCTCCAGGGCGGCGATCCGCTGGTTGGTCGGGATCGTGCGGAATATGACCGCGTTCTCGTCGCCGAGGATGTCCTTGGCGATGGCCTTCGCCAGGTCGATGTCGAAGCCCTCCACGGTGCCGCCGGTCTTCTTCAGCGAGCCGTCGGGCTGTCGCGCGAGCGTGGTCGGGGTGCGGTAGCCCCAGCGGTAGCTGGACTGGTCGACGCCGACGACGAGCTTGCCGCGCTTCTTGATGGCGGCGATGGTCGGCCCGTCGGCGCCCGACGGGGTCAGCGAGGCGTCCGGGTCCCGGCAGGTGTCGACCTTGACCTGCAGTCCGGTGCCCACGCCGGGGCCGGTGCCGCCGGTGGGCGGGGTGTCGCCGGGGCCGGTGTGCGGCAGCGACAGCAGGGTCAGCGAGGCGGTCAGACCGCAGGCCACGGCCATGGCGGCCACCCCGCCCCAGCCGCGCAGCCGTCCGGCGACCCGGCGCGCGGCCGCGCGGGCCGTGCGGGCGCCGCGGCCCGCGGGGGCGGTGGGCGTGCCGCCGCCCGGCAGCCCGCCCGCCCGGTTCGTGTGCTCGACGCCGTCCGGCATCCCGCCCCCTCTCACCGGTACTCCGACAGTCTGCGGTTGACGCCCGTCACGGCGCAGGCCGCGCCGAGCACGCCGAGCACGGCCGCGCCCAGCGGCAGCCCGGTCAGCGCGTCCCGGCCGCCCGCGGCGGCCCGGGTGAACTCGTCCTGCTCGTGGGCGAGGGCGCGGCCCAGGGCGGCGTCGACCTGGTCGAAGGACTGGCCGGTCGACTCGCTCGCACCGATGATCCGCTCCATCGCGCTGTCGAAGTCGCCCGCGTCGTCCTTCTCCCGGGCCTGCGCGTGGCGTTCGCGCCACTCGCCGGTGCGGTCGGCCGCCTCGGTGAGCGGTCCGCGGCCCTCTTCGTCGTCGGCGAGCCGGCCGGCCGCGTCGAGCGCGCTCGTCAGGCCGGCGACGCTACTGGCGTAGTCCGCCTCGTACTTGTCGCTCTTGCCGTCCTCGGTGAGGACGGCGCCGCGCGCGACCACGGCCAGGTTCTCGTTGGCGCGGGCCTTCAGGGAGGCGATCCGGGCCTCGTTGAGCACCTGCAGGGAGTCCTGCCCGTGTTCCCTGGCGTCGGTGAGACCGGCCCGGGCGAAGCCGTGTCCGGCGAGCAGCCACACCAGGGCGACCACGCAGGCCGCGCTCGCGGCGACGAGGCCGCGGTTGAACACCCGGTTGGTCATCGCGTAGTTACGGCGCTGGGCCCACAGCAGGACCCCGAGGGCGAGCACGCCGAGGGCGAGCGACGGGAGCGGCCAGGCGCGGGCCTCGTCGTCGTCCTGGTGCAGGCGCCGGGTCTCCGCCGCGTACAGCCGCTCGGCGGCGGGCAGAAGCTCCTTGGCCATCGTCTGGTTGGCGTACCGCAGATAGGCGCCGCCCAGCGGCAGGCCCTGCCGGTTGGCGGCGCGGGCGCGCTCGATCAGGCCGGTGTAGCGCGGCAGGTGCTCGCTGAGCGTGGCGATCTCGCGGGCCGAGTCGCCGCCGGCGTCGGTGGCGGCGGCGGCCGTGACGAGAAGCCGGGAGGCGGTGGTGATGTCGTCCGCGTACCGCCGGCGGATCTGCTCGGGTTCCTGCGGTCCGGCCAGGAAGCCGCTCGCCGCGGTGGCGTCCGCGTCGGCGAGCGAGCGGTAGATGTCGGCGGCGTCGGCGCTCAACGGCTGGCTGCGGCCCACCACGTCGTCCGCGGACGAGGCCCGGTCGGCGACCTCGAAGGCCGTCACGGCCCCGAAGGCCACGACGAGCAGGGCGAGCACGGCGCCCAGGATGCGCAGCCGGCCGGGCTCGGTCGTGGCGGCCCTGCGCAGCACCTCGCGGCCCTCCGCCCAGGCGCCGGGCGCGGCGGGCGGCGCCACCGCGGCGGGCTGCGCGACGCGGCCGTGCGGCGCGGCGGCACCGGCCGGCGGTGCCGCCTGCGCGGGCACACCGGAACCCGGCCGCGCGGACGCGGCTGTTGTGCCCTGCGCCGCCGAGGCGGCGGACGCGTTCGGCGGGTTTGTCACGTGACCTCCCCCTCGGTCTGAGACGTCGACCCGTCCTGCCGGTTGAGTGGCGGACGACTCCCCGGCCAGCAGTATGGCCGCAGCGCTCCACCCGCACACCGGGATTGACTCGATCTTGTTCCTATCGTGCCCCATGCCCGCGCCGCTTCCGCAGGCGAACCCCCTTCGAACTCCTTCTCGCCCCCTTCATCTTGAATACGTCCCGCGGCCGAAATCGGTTCCACCCCGAACGTCCTCGAACGAGTGAACATGCGTGCGGGGCGCCCCCGTAGGGACGCCCCGCACCCACCCACCACCGGGCGTCAGGCCCCGTAGTGCTCCCGCAGCCGCGCCGCTGCCTCCGCGCCCGCCGCGATCTCGTCCAGGGCCAGCAGCCCCGCGCCGAGCACCGGCGGTGCGGTCACGACGCCGATCACCGCCTTCGGGGCCTTCGCCGCGAGGAGTTCGGCGATCCGCGCGTCCAGGTGCGGGTGGCGCGCGGCGAGCACGCTGCCGCCCAGCATCACCGGCGCCGCCTCGTCGAGCAGCCCGAGCCGCCCGAGGGCGACCGCGGCCATCGCCACGACCTCCTCGGCCAGCCGCTCGACCAGGCCGCGGGCCACCGGATCGCCCTCCGCGCCCGTACGGAACAGCACCGGCGTCAGCTCGTGCTTCCGCTCGTACGGGATGCGACCCAGGTGCAGCGCCTCGATCAGCGCGTACATCGTCGGCAGCCCGAAGTGCCCGGGCAGCGTGCGCGCCAGCGCGGTCGGCTCGCCCCGGCCGTCCTCGGCGCGCGCGGCGAACCACAGTGCCTCGTCGGCGAGTCCGCCGCCCCCGCCCCAGTCGCCGGAGATCTTCCCGATCGCGGGGAAGCGGGCGGTCCGCCCGTCCGGCAGCATGCCGACGCAGTTGATGCCCGCGCCGCACACCACGGCCACGCCGCGCGGCTCGTCGAGCCCCGCCCGCAGGATCGCGAAGGTGTCGTTGTGCACCCGGACCGAGCGGCTCCACCGCCGCGCGTGCAGGGCGCGCTCCAACCCCAGTTCCTCGACGGGCAGATCCGCGTTGGCGAGACATGCCGTGACGTGGCCGAATGCCGGCGGAAGGGCTTCGCCCCCGGCCGCCGCCCAGGCCCGGCCCACGATCTCGGCGAGCGCGTCGACCGCCGCCTCCACCCCCACCACCGGCGGCTGGAACCCGCCGCCGCGAGCCGCGCCGAGGACGGTGCCGTCCCGCGCGACGACCGCGACGTCGGTCTTGCTGTTCCCCGCGTCGACGGCGAGGAGCACACCGTTCAGGCCCACGCCAGGTGCTCCCGGTTGTGGGCGATCAGCCGGTCGGTCAGCCCCTCGGCGTACCCGAACTGCCCGACCAGCGGGTGCGCGAGCAGTGCCCTGAACACCCGGTCGCGGCCGCCGCGCAGCGCCGCCTCCAGGGCCAGGTCCTCGTACGCGGTGACGTTCGCGATCAGGCCCGCGTACAACGGGTCCACCGGCGCCACCGGCAGCGGAACGGCGCCCTTCGCGCCCACCGCCGCCTGCACCTCGATCACGGCGTCGTCCGGCAGGAAGGGCAGCGTGCCGTTGTTGTACGTGTTCACCACCTGGTACGGAGAGCCGCCCCCGCCGAGCAGCGACGCCGCCAGGTCCACGGCAGCCTCCGAGTAGAAGGCGCCGCCGCGCTTGGCGAGCAGGGCCGGCTTCTCGTCGAGCGCCGGGTCGCCGTACATCTCCAGGAGCTGCTTCTCCATCGCCGCGACCTCGGCGGCCCGCGAGGGCTTGCTGCCGAGCTCCTCGACGACGGCGTCGTGCGCGTAGAAGTAGCGCAGGTAGTACGAGGGGACGACGCCGAGCCGGTCCACGAGCGCGCGGTCCATGCGCAGGTCGTCGGCGATGGCGTCACCGTGCTCGGCGAGCAGCCGCGGCAGCAGGTTCTCGCCCTCGGGCCCGCCGAGCCGTACCCCGGTCTCCCAGGTCAGGTGGTTGAGCCCGACGTGGTCGAGGTGGACCTCGCCCGGAGCGACGCCCAGGAGCGCGGCGAACCTCCGCTGGAAGCCGATCGCCACGTTGCACAGGCCGACCGCCTTGTGTCCGGCCTGGAGCAGCGCCCGGGTGACGATCCCGACGGGGTTGGTGAAGTCGATGATCCAGGCGCCGGGGTTGGCGCGGCGCACCCGCTCGGCGATGTCCAGGACCACCGGGACCGTGCGCAGCGCCTTGGCGAGACCGCCGGCGCCGGTGGTCTCCTGGCCGACGCAGCCGCACTCCAGCGGCCAGGTCTCGTCCTGCTCGCGGGCGGCCTGCCCGCCGACGCGCAGCTGGAGCAGGACGGCGTCGGCGCCGTCGACGCCGGCGTCGAGGTCGGAGGTGGTGACGATCCGGCCCTCGTGCCCCTGCCTGGCGAAGATCCGCCGGGCCAGGCCGCCGACCAGGTCGAGCCGCTCGGCGGCCGGGTCGACTAGGACGAGTTCGGTGATGGGCAGGGTGTCGCGCAACCGCGCGAACCCGTCGATCAGTTCGGGGGTGTAAGTGGAGCCGCCCCCCACGACAGCGAGCTTCATAACGTCGGCTAGCCCTTCACTCCGGTCAGTGTGACACCCTCGACGAACGCCTTCTGGGCGAAGAAGAAGACGAGGATCACGGGGGCCATGACCAGGACGGTCGCGGCCATGGTCAGATTCCAGTCGGTGTGGTGCGCGCCCTTGAAGGACTCCAGGCCGTAGCTCAGGGTCCACGCCGCCGGGTTCTCGGAGGCGTAGATCTGCGGCCCGAAGTAGTCGTTCCAGGCGGCGAAGAACTGGAAGAGCGCGACGGCCGCGATCCCCGGCTTCGCCATCGGCAGGACGACCCTGACGAGGGTGCCCAGTTCGCCGCAGCCGTCGACCCTGGCCGCGTCGAGGTATTCGTTGGGGATGGTCAGCAGGAACTGGCGCAGCAGGAAGATGGAGAACGCGTCGCCGAAGGCCATCGGGATGATCAGCGGCCACAGCGTGCCGGACAGGTCCAGCTGCTTCGCCCAGAACAGGTACATCGGGATGACGACGACCTGCGGCGGCAGCATCATCATCGAGATGACCAGGATCAGCGACAGATTGCGCCCGCGGAAGCGGAACTTGGCGAGCGCGTACGCCACCGGGAGCGAGGAGACCACGGTCAGGACGGTGCCCACGCCCGCGTACAGCAGGGTGTTGCGCCACCAGGTGAGGAAGCCCGGCGTCTCGAAGACGCGGACGTAGTTGTCCCACTCCCAGGTGTCGGGGGTGAGGTCGCGGGTGAGCGCCTGCTGGTCGCTCATCAGCGAGGTCAGCAGCACGAAGACGAACGGCAGCACGAAGAACAGCGCGGCGGCGACGCCGAGCGAGTGCACCGCGATCCAGTGCAGCAGGGCCTTGCGGCGGGCGGTCCGGGCGGCCGGGGTGGGCCCGGCGTCCGTACGGTGCACGACGTCGGGCGCGTCGAGCACGGTGGGGGACTGGCTCACGGTTCACTCACCTGCCTGGATCAGGCCGCCGCGGCGGCGCATGAGCAGCCCGGTGAAGACCATGGCCAGCGCGAAGAGGATGAGGGCGATGGCGCAGGCCGCTCCGTAGTCGAAGCGCTGGAAGCCGAGGTTGTAGACGAGCTGCGGCAGGGTGAGCGTGGACTTGTCCGGGTAGCCGGGCTCGAACTGCTGCCCGGAACCGCCGATCACCCCGGAGGCGACCTTCCCGGCCACCAGCGGCTGGGTGTAGTACTGCATCGCCTGGATGACCCCGGTGACCACGGCGAACATCACGATCGGCGAGATGTTCGGCAGGGTCACGTAGCGGAACCGCTGGAGCGCCGATGCCCCGTCCAGCTCGGCCGCCTCGTACTGCTCCTTCGGTACGTCGAGGAGCGCGGCCATGAAGATGACCATGAGGTCGCCGACGCCCCACACCGCCAGCATGGTGAGCGCGGGCTTGGACCAGGCGGCGTCCGTGAACCAGCCGGGGGCGGCGATCCCGGCCCCGTCGAGCACCGAGTTCACCGGCCCGGTGCCGGGGTTGAGCAGGAAGACGAAGGCGAGCGTCGCCGCGACCGGCGGGGCCAGGTAAGGCAGGTAGAACAGGGTGCGGAAGACCCCCGCGCCCGTCTTGATCTTCGTGATGAGCAGCCCGACACCGAGTCCGAACACGACCCGGCAGGCCACCATCACGACCACCAGCCACAGAGTGTTGCGCAGCGCGGGCCAGAACATGGGGTAGTCGACGAAGACATACGTCCAGTTGTCCAGCCCGTTGAAGGACGGGGCGGTGAAACCGTCGTAGTCCATGAAGGAGAAGTAGACGGTCGAGACCATCGGGTATGCGAAGAAGACGCTGAACCCGATCAGCCACGGCGACATGAACGCCGCCGTACGAAGCGCCGCCAGCCGGCGCTTCGAACGGAGAGTGTGCGTACGCGTGGTCATGGACGGCTACTTCGCCTTGGTGATGTCGGTGTCGATCTGCCGGGCGGTCTGCTCCAGGCCGGCCTTGAGGTCGCTCACCGAGCCCTTCTCGTACTGGAAGGCGAAGTCCTGGAGGGTGTTGAGGTACGCGGCGCCGTTGATCGCGCCCGCCGGGGTGTTGGACTTCGGGTGCCGGGCGATGTCGAGGAAGGTCGTGAAGCGCGGGTCGAACTTCAGGTTCGGCGACTTCAGCGCCTCGAAGGTGGAGGGCACGTTGCGGATGTCGTTGGCGAAGGCGACGACGGCCTCGGTGTCCGTGGTCATGAACCGGACCAGTTCCCAGGCGGCGTTCTGCTTCCTGCTCTGCGGGGCGATGCCCATGATGGTGCCGGAGAGGAAGCCCTTGCCGTAGTCGCCCGCCTGGCTGTCGGGGACGGGCATCGGGGCGACGCCGACCTCGAAGGGCACCTTGGCGTCGGTGGCCATGCCGAGCCGCCACTCGCCGTCCATCTGCATGGCGACCTGGCCGGTGTGGAAGGGGTGCTTGGCGCTCCACTCGTCGCCGAAGGAGGTGCGGAACCTCTCCAGCTTCTCGTAGCCGCCGAGCTCGTCGACCATCTTCTTCTGGGTCGTGATCATCTCGGCGACCGCCGGATCGGTGCCGACGGTGGACTTGCCGTTCGCGTCGAAGTACGTGGGGCCCCAGCTGCCCAGGTAGTGCTCGCTGGTGGTCTCGTAGCCGTGGTAGTTCGGCATGAAGCCGAGCTGCTCGAAGCCGTCGTCCTTGGTCTTGGTGAGCTTCTTGGCGACGGCGAGGAGCTCGGAGTAGGTCTTCGGGGGCTTCGCGGGGTCAAGGCCGGCCGCCTTGAAGGCGTCCTTGTTGTAGTAGAGCCCGTAGGCGTCCGTCAGCAGCGGCATCGCGCAGCGCTTGCCCTCGAACCGGGTGTACTCGAGCAGCGTCTTGGGGATGATCTTGTCGAGGTCGAGCCCGGACTTCTCGATGAAGGGCTTCAGGTCGGCGAAGGCGCCCGAGGAGCAGAACTTGCCGAGGTTGGACGTCGTGAACGACGACACGACGTCGGGGCCCTTCGAACCGCCCGTGCGCAGCGCCTGGTTGAGCTTGTCGTCGTTGATGTCGCCGACGACCTTGACCTTGATGCCGGGGTGGGCCTTCTCGAAGCGCTTGATGCTGTTGTCGATGGCCTGCACCTCGGAGGGGGCCGACCAGCCGTGCCAGAACGTGATCGTGGTCTGCGCGTTGGGGTCGTCGTTCGCGCCGTTGCTCGGGGAGCCCGTACAGGCGGAGGCGAACAGGGCTATCGAGGCGGTGGCGGCGAGCGTGGCGGCAAGCCGGCGCGGGCGTGCGGGCATGACGGGTCCTCCCTGGGACGGGCTGGGATGAGGGACGGTGTCGGGCTACCGGGAGGTGTCGAAGACCTCGTCCCGGGTGGCGGCGAGCGCGGATTCGAGCGCCCCGCGCAGCACGGGGCGCCGGTCGACGGCGGCGAGGACGAGCCGCGGACGGGAGGCGGCGAGGTCGGCGAGTTCGGACTGGACGCGGGCGCGCAGCGGCTCCCCGCCGGCGGTGATCGCCTCGCCGGACAGGACGAGGAGTTCCGGGTCGAGGACGGCGACGAGGGAGGCGAGGCCGGTGGCGAGGCGTTCCGCGTAGGTGTCGAGGAGCCGGGCGTAGCGCTCGTCCTCGGCGTGGTGCTCGGCGGCGTGCGCGAGGAGGCCGGCCGCGACCTCCACGTACGGCTGCTCGCGGGTCTCGATGCCGACGGCCTTGGCGATCCGGGGGACCGACTGGACCCCGGCGAGCTCCTGGAAGCCGCCGGAGTTGGCCTTGGTGACCTGCCGTACGAGCGGGGTGCCGGGCACGGGCAGGAAGCCGACCTCGCCGGCGCCGCCGGTGAAGCCGCGGTGCAGCCGGCCGCCGAGGACGAGGGCGGCGCCGAGGCCGGTCTCGTTCCACAGGAGCACGAAGTTCTCGTGGCCGCGGGCGGCGCCCAGGCGCTGCTCGGCGATGGCGACGAGGTTGACGTCGTTCTCGTACTCGAACGGCATGGGCAGGGCGACGGCCAGCTCCGCCAGGAGCGTGGGGGAGTGCCAGCCGGGCAGGTGCGAGGCGTAGCGCAGCCGCCCGGTCGCCGGGTCGAAGGCACCGGGGGTGCCGATCACCAGGCGGTGTACGTCTCCGAGGGCGAGCCCGGCGTCCTTGACGGCCCCGTCGAGGACGTCGACGACCTGCCGGACCACGTCGTCGGCGGCGCGGCCGGGGGTGCGCAGCTCGGACTCCCCTACGACCTCGCCGGTGATGTCGGCGACGGCGGCGCGGATGCGCTCGGGGGTGACGTCGAGGGCGGCCGCGTGGGCCGCGCGCGGGTTCACCGCGTACAGCTGGGCGTTGGGGCCGGGCCGGCCCTCGGTGGTGCCGGTGGCGATGACGAGACCGGCGGCTTCGAGCCGGGCGAGCAGCTGCGAGGCGGTCGGCTTGGACAGGCCGGTGAGCTTGCCGATCCGGGTCCGCGAGAGGGGCCCGTGCTCAAGCATCAGTTCGAGTGCGGCCCGATCGTTCATGGCGCGCAGCACGCGCGGGGTGCCGGGGGTTCCCGGGGTCGTACCGGCCATGTCGGATCCACCTGCCTAGCTGCCACGAGCCACTGCACTGTTAGGAAAGTTTCCTATTCGGTGGGAGGAAGGTAAGACCCCCGTCGACAACGCGTCAATACCCGGGAACGCACGACGCCCGCGAAGGCAACGAAAGCGTTACCTGAGCGGGCGTCCTGTCAAACCGTCCCGGCCGCTACTTACTGAGGTCGGGCTTCGGTAGTGGTGTCGCAGCCGCCGACTGCGGGGAGGACGGGGAGGCGAAGGCCGAGGGGGCCGACATGCCGGCGGTCGGGTCCGCCGGGGAGGCGTCCGCCTGGGCCGGGACGCCGCCCACGATGCGGATGCCGGCCGCGTCGAGGGCCCGCTTGATGCGCCAGCGCAGCTCCCGCTCCACGCCGAGCGCCTTGCCCGGCATCGTCTTCGCCGAGACCCGGACGGTCATCGAGTCGATCAGGACCTCGTTGAGGCCGAGGATCTCCACCGGGCCCCACAGCCGCTCGTTCCACGGCTCTTCCTTGGACATGGACTCGGTCGCCTCGGTGATCACCGACTGCACCCGGTCCAGGTCCTCCGTCGGCCGGACCGTGACGTCCACGCCGGCCGTGGCCCAGCCCTGGCTGAGGTTGCCGATCCGCTTGATCTCGCCGTTGCGGACGTACCAGATCTCGCCGTCGACGCCGCGCAGCTTCGTCACCCGCAGGCCCACCTCGATCACCTCGCCGGAGGCCACCCCCGCGTCGATCGAGTCGCCCACGCCGTACTGGTCCTCCAGGATCATGAAGACCCCGGAGAGGAAGTCGGTGACGAGGTTGCGCGCGCCGAAGCCGATCGCGACACCGGCCACACCCGCCGAGGCCAGCAGCGGCGCCAGGTCGATCTTGAAGGCGCCCAGGATCATCAGCCCGGCCGTGCCCAGGATGAGGAACGAGGCCACCGAGCGCAGCACCGAGCCGATCGCCTCCGAGCGCTGCCTGCGCCGCTCGGCGTTGACGAGCAGTCCGCCCAGGGCCGTGCCCTCCACCGCCTGCGCCGAGCGGTTCATCCGCTCTATCAGCTTGGTGAGGGCCCGCCTGATCAGCATCCGAAGCGTCAGCGCCACGACCAGGATCAGCAGGATCCGCAGACCGGTGTTCAGCCAGGTGGACCAGTTCTGTTCCACCCAACCGGCGGCGTTCGTCGCCGTCTCGGCGGCCTCGTCCAGCGTCACCGGAACGGTTTGCGGGTCGTCGGCGGTCGGCGGGGCGGACCAGAGCACGGGGGGACCTCCAGGCGTGGTGTACGCAGTTCGTCCACACTAACGGGGGACAGGGTGTCCCCCGGTTGTCGTGTGCACAGGGAAAGACGGACCACGGCCGGGGAAGACTCCCGGATGCGTGCCGATGTGTTCGAGAACACCCCAAGGCCGTTACCCCCACGTGGTGGCGTTCCGACCAGGCATGAGGAGAGACTGAGAGCAGTTTCGTCCCGGCGCGAGCCACGCGCCGCCGGCGTCATAGGAGGCATCCGTGCCGCATGTCCTGGTCCTCAACGCGTCGTACGAGCCACTCGGCGTCGTACCGCTCCGCCGCGCGCTCGTCCTCGTCCTGGAGAACAAGGCACTCTGCCTCGAGGAGTCCGGCGCCTTCCTGCACAGCGAGAGCCGCGTCCTGGCCGCACCCAGTGTGGTCCGGCTGAAGCGGTTCGTGCGGGTCCCCTACCGGGGGCCCGTTCCCTTGACCCGCAGAGCACTCTTCGCCCGCGACGGTGGGCGCTGCATGTACTGCGGCGGCGTCGCAACCAGCGTCGACCACGTCATTCCGCGCAGCCGCGGGGGGACGCACGCCTGGGAGAACGTCGTGGCGGCCTGCCGCCGCTGCAACCACGTCAAGGCCGACCGGCACCTGCGCGAGCTGGGCTGGCGGCTGCGGCACCAACCCGCCCCGCCGACCGGACTGGCCTGGCGGATCATCGGGACCGGCCACCGCGACCCGCGGTGGCTGCCCTACCTCCAGCCATACGGCGCGGACGACGCACTGGCCCGGATCGACGCGGTCGTCACCACCCCTCAGGGGGCGGTACCGACGGGTTGATCCGGGCCTTGCGCGTTCCACGCGAGGATCACGGGGAGCCGGGCGCCGCGCCCTGCTCCCCCTCCGGCGTGTCCGCCGTCGGGTCCTGCGGCCCGGTCGAGGGGTCCGGGGCGTCCACCGCGTACGTCTCCACCGACCACAGCGAGTAGCCGTACCGCGTCGCCCGCGCGTCGCCCTGCACCCGCAGGAAGCGGGTGTCCGCCGCGTCCATGCGGACCGACTCGCGCCCGCCCCTGCCGTCGCGGACCGTGGCGGCCGTGCGCCAGGTGCGGCCGTCGGCGGAGACCTGGACCCGGTAGCGGGTCGCGTACGCGTCCTGCCAGTGCAGGACCACCTGCCCTATCCGGGCCGGTTCGGCCAGCTCCACCTGCCACCAGGCGCCGTCCTCGACGGGCGAGGACCAGCGGGTCGCCGGGTCGCCGTCGGTCGCGAGGTGGGCCGGGAAGTCGGGCGTCTCGTCACCGGAGGACGAGGCCGTGCCCGTACGCGCCAGGTCCGGGCCCGCCGTGCGCGGGAACGCCCGTACCGTCAGGATCCGCTCCTCGCCCGCGAACGACACCGGCACGGCGTAGGAGCCGGCCGGCGTGTCCGGTGCGACCGACACCTCCAGGGGGACGGTCGCGCGGGTGCCCCGCGGCACCACGGCCTCCTTCGGGAGGCGCACCGAGACGCCCTTCGGCGGCCTCGCGGCCAGCGGCGCGCGTACCTCGCCCGCGCGCCGCCCCTCCAGGGTGACGTCCACCCGCTGGGCCGGGCCGCCGATCTCCGCGTCGGTCTCGGCGCGTGCCAGGGCGAGCGCGGCGCGCGGCTCGTCGGCGAACCACGGCACCAGGGACCGCACCCGCGCGGGCGCGCCGCTCCAGACGATCCGCAGGGCCGTCGCCCGCAGCCCCTTCAGGTCCGTCTGCGTCCAGCCCGAGGCCGCGAGCGGGCCGAGCGGGCGCCAGCCCTCGCCGGGCACGTACGCCT
This sequence comes from Streptomyces sp. NPDC085481, assembly GCF_044541845.1. NCBI lineage: Bacteria > Bacillati > Actinomycetota > Actinomycetes > Kitasatosporales > Streptomycetaceae > Streptomyces > Streptomyces sp. NPDC085481. The sequence goes on along the minus strand of NZ_JBITTJ010000001.1, from coordinate 956,776 downwards.
CGAGGGTGCCGCCCGGCGAGCCGCCGGGCTCGGTCATCACCGTCAGCATCTCCAGCGGCCGCGAGCGGTCCAGCCGGACGGTGTACGCGTCCTGCGCGCGGTCCGCCGTGAGGCCCGGGCCGCGGTCCCGGTCGGCCCCCGTCCAGGCCGCCGACTCGGTCACCGCGCGGGTGACGAAGGCGTCGAGGACTCCCTTGCCGACCGTCACCGGGCTCGACCTCAGCTCCTCGCGCTGCCGCTCCAGGGCCAGCTGGGCCCGCCAGGCCCCGGCGCCGTCGCCGCGCGCCTGGGCGAGGAGCATGTCGACGGCCGTCTCGCCCGCCAGGCCGTACCGCGACAGCTGGGCGAGCCACGGCCCCGCCTCGTCGCCGAGCGCGCCGCCGGCCGTGCCGGCGAGGCGCCCGGGTGCCTCGCGCATCACGGTGAACGCGGCCCGCAGCTCGCGCGCCGCCTTCTCCCGTACGGACTTGTCGGGGCTGGTCCGGCTCGCCCAGAAGGCGGCGGCCAGCGGCTTCAGATAGGCCGACTCGCCGCCGGGGTCGATGAGCGAGGAGGCGTCGTTCCCCGCGAGCGCCCACAGCGCCTCGCGGGCCGCCGGGTCGGGTCCTGCCAGCTCGTCGACGGCGGCCCGCCAGGACTCCTGCGGCCGGTAGCCCCGCGGGTTCCAGGCGAAGTCCGCGGCCGTGAAGAGGGGCACGCGGGAAGCGGCGGGCTGCTCCATGGCGTTGGCGAGGAAGGCGGCCGAACCGGCGGCGACGGCCGGCTCGCGCCCCATGGCGGGGCCGAGGAAGAGGCGGTCCTGGGCGTAGTCGTTGACCGGGTAGTTGTCCATCGTGACCAGCGGGTGGTCGAGGGCCTTGCGGGCCCCGGCCAGGTCGTGCCCGGTGATCTTGCGCGGCACCGCGCCGACACCGGTCCAGGCGACCTCCACCCGCGCGTCGAGGGCGTCGGCGAGGGCCGTGCGGTAGTCGGTGGCGCCGTCCTGGTAGTACTCGGTCGGCATCAGCGACAGCGGCGGCGCGTCCGGGTGACGCTCGGCCAGGTGCGCGGCGACGGCGTTCGCCACCCGCGCGTGAGCGCGGGCGCCGGCCCCGGGGCCGCGCCCGAAGGTGTCGGCGTCGTCGGAGCAGTGCCACTCGCTGTAGCTGACGTCCTGGAACTGGACCTGGAAGGCGCGCACTCCGAGCGCCCACATGGCGTCGATCTTCTTGGTGAGCGCCTTCAGGTCGTCGTCGGACGACAGGCACATGGACTGGGCGGGTGCCACGGCCCAGGCGAGCGTCACGTGGTTGGCGCGGGCCCGCGCGGCGAGCTCGCGGAACGCGGCCCGCTCGGCGGCCGGGTAGGGCTCGCGCCACAGGGTCTGGCGGTACGGGTCGTCGCCGGGCGCGTACAGGTAGCGGTTCTGCTTGGTGCGGCCCATGAAGTCGAGCTGAGCCAGCCGCTGTTCCCGGCTCCAGGGGCGCCCGTAGAAGCCCTCGGTCAGTCCGCGTACGGCGGTGCCGGGCCAGTCGCGTACGGCGACGCCCGGGACGCTTCCGTCGGTGCGGATCAGCTGACGCAGTGTCTGGACGGCGTGGAACAGGCCGTCTTCACCGGTGCCGTCGAGCGCGACCGTGTCCCGGCCCTGGAGCCGGCCGGCCGCGAGCCGGTAGCCGCCGTACGGCAGGTCGCCCTGCTCGCCGAGCCGCAGGGCGCGCAGAGCCTGGGGCGCGCCGGCGGCCGGGCCGACGCGGATCACCGCGCCGCGGCCGGGCAGCGCCTCGTGGACGCTCCGCACGCCGGCCGTCCGCAGCAGCTCGCGCAGTGCCCCGAGGGCGTACGGGTCGGCGTCCGGGTCGGCGAGCAGCGTGACTTCGGGGCCGAGGGGCACGGTGCCGCCCGTGGCGGTCAGGGACTGGGGGCGGGGCCACACCGCCGGGGTCGCGGTCGTCGGCGCCTCGGGGGTGGTGAGGGGGGAGTGGGGTGTGAGGGGGGAGTGGGGTGTCAGGGGTGCGGCCTGGGCGGTGCCCGGGACGGCGCCGCCGAGGAGTCCGCCGATGACCGCGGCGGCGACGGCGGTAGCGGTCCGCCTCCTGCGTCCGAGGTGCACGGGGGCTCCCTTCGGTCCCGTGGGTAACAACTGGATTACGAGCCCACCACCTGGGCCGACGGAGTGTCAATGCGGGTGGTCGAACTGTCTGGTTTGCCCGGTGGCCTTTCGGCGAGGTGGCACCGATTCGCCGAATTCCGCCGGTAAAACGGGGAGCGATGGGTAGGGCTCCCCCTGCTGTTCCAGCTGTCGAGACGAACCGGAGATCCCGTGACCGTGACCGACCACGCCTGCAAACAGATACGGATTCCGAGGCAGGGCCCGCTCACCAGCGAGCCGCCCCTCGCCGACGCCGCACCCCTCACCAGCGAACCGCCCCTGACCCAGGCGGCCCCGCTGACCAGCGAACCCACCGCCCCCGGCACGGCGGGCGGCACGGAGTCACCCGGAGTGTGAACCGCCCCGCCCCGCCCCACCCGCCGTAGCCCTCGGGGCCCTCGTAGTCCTCGGAGCCCCGGTGTCCGCAGAGTCCGCAGAGTCCGCAGAGTCCTTGGAGGGTCGAGTGACCCTGGCCCGTCTCGCCGCCCTGCACGGCGTCGCCACCGAGTACGCCCCCTCCGAGGGCGTCACGGTCACCGTGCCCGACGCCACGGTGGTGGCCGTCCTGCGCGCCCTGGGCGTCGACGCCGCCACCCCGGAGGGGGTCGCCGTCGCGCTCGAAGCGGCCGAGCGTGCGGTCCGGGAGCGGCTGCTGCCGCCCACCGTCGTCCACTGGCAGGACGGGCCGCCCCGGCCGCCCCGGGGGCTGCCGCCGGGCACCCGGCTGCGGGTCACGACCGAGGACGGACGGACCGTCACCGGGACCGACTGGAGCGGCCTTCCGCTTGGCGTGCACCGGCTGGCCGCCCACGCCCCCGACGGGCGCGGCTCCAGCAGCACCCTGATCGTGGCCCCCGCACGCGTGCCGGGCCCCGGGACCCGCGCCTACGGCCTGCTCGTCCAGCTCTACTCCCTGCTGTCCACGCGCTCCTGGGGCATGGGGGACCTCGGCGACCTGCGGGAGCTCGCCGACTGGGCCGGCCGGACGCACGGCGCCGGCTTCCTCCAGGTCAACCCGCTGCACGCGGCCGTCCCCGGCGCGCCCACCGACCCGTCCCCGTACCGCCCCTCCTCGCGCCGCTTCCCCGACCCCGTGCACCTGCGGATCGAGGACGTCCCCGAGTACGGGTACGTCGACCCCGCCCGCCGCGAGGAGCTCGACGGGATCCTCGCGGAGGCGGCCGAACTGCGCGAACGGGTCCTCGGCAAGGGCGCGCTGATCGACCGGGACGCCGTGTGGGAGGCCAAGCGGCGCGCCCTGGAGCTGGTGCACACCGTGGAGCTCGCCCCCGGCCGCCGCGCCGCCTACCGCGACTTCCTCGCCGAGCGCGGCCGCGCCCTGGAGGACCACGCGACCTACCATGCCCTCGCCGAACGGCACGGCCACCACTGGCGCAGCTGGCCCGAGGAGCTGCGCGACCCGCGCGGGGCCGAGGCCGCGGTCCGCGCCGACGCCGCCCTCGCCGCACGGGTCGACTTCCACTGCCGGCTCGCCTGGCTGACGGACGGTCAGCTCGCCGCCGCCTCGCGCACCGCCCGGGAGGCCGGGATGGCGGTCGGGATCGTCCACGACCTGGCCGTCGGCGTCCACCCGGACGGATCCGACGCCTGGGCCCAGCAGCACGTCTTCGCCGCCGGCATGTCGGTCGGCGCCCCGCCCGACGCCTTCAACGCCCGTGGCCAGGACTGGGGCCTGCCGCCCTGGCGCCCCGACGCGCTGGCCGCCGCGGGCTACGCCCCGTACCGCGGTCTGCTGCGCGAGCTGCTCCGGCACGCGGGGGCGCTGCGGATCGACCACGTCATGGGCCTGTTCCGGCTCTGGTGGGTGCCCGAGGGCGGCGGGCCGACCCAGGGCACGTACGTCGGTTACGACTCCGAGGCGATGCTCGCCGTGCTCGTCCTGGAGGCCCACCGCGCGGGGGCCGCCGTCATCGGCGAGGACCTGGGCACGGTCGAGCCGGGGGTACGGGAGGCGCTGGCCCGGCGCGGGGTGCTCGGCACCTCCGTGCTCTGGTTCGAGCGGGACTGGGCCGGCACCGGCCGCCCGCTGCCGCCCGAGGAGTGGCGGGCCGACTGCGTGGCCACCGCCACCACCCACGACCTGCCGCCCACCGCCGCCCGGCTCTCCGGCGACCATGTGACGCTGCGCCACCGGCTCGGGCTGCTCGCCGGCGACCTGGAGCGCGAGCGGAGCCGGGACTCCGCCGAGACCACCGAGTGGCTGGGCCTGCTCCAGCGGCTCGGGCTGCTCCCGGAGGGGCCGGGCGACGAGGCGGCCGAGATCAGGGCCTTCCACCGCTTCCTGGCCGCCACCCCGGCCCGGATGGTGGGGGTGTGGCTGCCGGACGGGGTGGGCGACCGCAGGCCGCAGAACCTGCCGGGGACCTGGGACCAGTACCCCAACTGGCGGCTGCCGGTCGCGGGGCCCGACGGGCAGCCGCTCACCCTGGAGGAACTGGCCGCCTCGCCCCGCGTCCACGACCTGCTGCGGCTGCTCGCGCAGGAGGTCGGAGCCCGTACGGCACCCCCGGGCGCGCGGGCCGTTTAGGTGTTCGCTACTTTTGCACCGTGGACAAGAAGAACGCCCTGCGCGCCGGCGCCGTCGCGGCCGGTACGACGCTGATGATGCTGCTCATGTCGTCCCCCGCGCTCGCGCTCACCCGCGACGACGGTGACGACCCGGCCCCCAAGCTGAGTGTCGGCGAGACCCTCGGCCTGTTCGTGGCCGCCCCGCTGGTGCTGTTCCTGGTGATCGCGGGCCTGGTCATGGTGCTCGACCGGTCCAAGAAGGCCTGAGGCCGCACCCTTTCTCTCCGAGGGCGCCGCACGGTACGAGGTACCGTGCGGCGCCTTCGCATGTCTTCAGGCCGCGTCCAGGGCAGGATTCATGCCGTCGTCGCGAGCAGCCTGCGCAGCAGCCCCGCCAGCTGCTCCGCCTCCTCGGGCGTGAGCGCCGCCTCCAGGGCCGCACGCTGCCGGTCGAGCCCGGCGGCGACGGCCTGGTCCACGAGGGTGCGGCCCTCGTCGGTGAGGGTGACCCGCAGTCCGCGCCGGTCGTTCGGGTCGGGGCTGCGGGTGAGCAGCCCGGCCCGCTCCAGCTTGTCGAGCCGGCCCGTCATCCCGCCGGTCGTGATCATCAGCGTGGCGGTCAGTTCGCGCGGTGACAGGGTGTACGGCTCCCCTGACCGGCGCAGCGTCGCGAGGACGTCGAACTCGCCGAGCGACATCCCCCCGTACGGCGCGTACGCCTTGTCCACCTTGCCGCGCATGGCGTTGGCGAGCCGGTAGATCCGGCCGAAGACGGCCATCGGCAGCGTGTCCAGATCCGGGCGCACGGCGGCCCACTGGTCGGTGATGGCGTCGACGGCGTCGTGGGCGGGGCCCGGGCCGGGGGTGTGCTTCTCCATGACCTCAGTCTCCCCTCTCTGCTGACTCGATGGCAAGAAAGCCACTTGCAAGTAAGTAGCTTAGTGGTAAGTTAATTACCGGCAAGCCAGTCAGGGCTCGCCACACACCTCAGGGGGAACCTGCCATGTCCCGCAAGGCCGCCACGGTCGCACTGACCGCCCTCGCCCCGACCTCCTGGGGCTCCACCTACTTCGTCACCACGGAGTTCCTGCCGCCCGACCGGCCGCTGTTCACCGGCCTGATGCGCGCGCTGCCCGCCGGACTGGTGCTCCTCGCCCTCACCCGCAAGCTGCCGCAGGGCGCCTGGTGGTGGAAGTCCGCCGTCCTCGGTGCCCTGAACATCGGAGCCTTCTTCCCGCTCCTCTTCCTGGCCGCCTACCGTCTGCCCGGCGGCGTCGCCGCCGTCGTCGGCTCGGTCGGACCGCTCTTCGTCGTCGGCCTGGCCGCCCTCTTCCTGGGCGACAGGCCCACCGTGAAGGTGCTGCTCACCGCGATCGCCGCCGCCTTCGGTGTCAGTCTCGTGGTGCTCAAGGCCGGAGCCGCGCTCGACGCGGTCGGTGTGGTCGCCGGACTGCTCTCCTCCCTGTCGATGTCCGCGGGCACCGTCTTCACCAAGCGCTGGGGTCGCCCCGAGGGGGTCGGCGCCCTCGCCCTGACCGGCTGGCAGCTCACTGCGGGCGGCCTGATCGTCCTGCCCATCGCCTTCCTCGCCGAGGGCGCCCCGCCCGCCCTCACCGGCACCAACCTGGCCGGCTACGCCTACCTCGCCTTCGGCAACACCGCGATCTCCTACTTCCTCTGGTTCCGGGGCATCGAGCGGCTCAGCGCCTCCTCCGTCACCCTCCTCGGCCCGCTCTCGCCCCTCGCCGCCGCCGTCATCGGCTGGGCGGCGCTCGGCCAGGCGCTCGGCCCGGTGCAGCTGATGGGCATGGCGATCGCCTTCGGTGCCACGCTGGTGGGTCAGCTGAACCCGCGTGCTCCCAAGGCTGCCGCGGACGGAAGATCGTTCAGCTCTACTGAAAGGAACAGTCAGGAAGTTTCGATGGACGTGGAGGGTTCCGGGGTGCGACGTTAAGGCCCATGAGCCTGATCGCCGCACGTCACCCGACCGCCACGGATACCGACACCGCCACCACCGACACCGCCACCACCGACACCGCCACCACCGAGAGGCCGGCACCCGCCAAGCGGGGCGCCGGCCTCGGCGTGTTCCTCGCCCTGCTCGCCACCGTCGTCTGGTCCGGCAGCTTCGTCGCCGCCCGCGCCCTGCACGACACCGTCCCGCCCGTCCAGGCCGCCTTCTGGCGCTGGATCGTGGCGATCCTGGTCGTCACCCCCTTCGCCGCCCGCGCCACCTGGCGGCAGCGACACCTGATCCGCCGTCACCTCGGCTTCGTCGTCCTCGCCTCGCTGCTCGGCATCACCGTCTACAACACCCTCGTCAACCAGGCCGGACTCACCACCTCCGCCGGCAACATGGGCATGATCATGGCCACCTCGCCGGTGATCATGGCGCTGTACGAGCGGTTCGGCGGCGCCCGGCTCGGGGCCCGGCGCGTGACGGGCATGGTGATCGCCTGCGCCGGCGTGCTGCTCCTGGTCGGCAAGGGGGCGCTGCCGGCCCGGCTCGGCGCCGGCGACCTGTGGATGTTCGCGGCGGCGCTCAGCTTCGCCTCGTACAGCGCCCTGCTCAAGCGGCGCCCGGACGGACTCGGCGGGGTCGTCTTCCTCTACACGACCTTCGTCGCCGGCGCCCTGATGCTGCTTCCGGTGTACGTGTCCGACCTCGCGGCCCACGGCGGCTTCGAGCCCACCGCCGGCACCGTCGGCCCGCTCGTCTACGTCGGCGTCCTCTCCTCCGCCGTCGCCTTCTTCGCCTGGAACAAGGCCATCGGCCTGATCGGCGCCGCCCGCGCCGGCATCGTCTACTACCTCCAGCCGGTCTGCGTCGCCCTCCTGTCGTACGCCCTGCTCGGCGAGCGGCTCGGTGCCCTCGGCGTGGCCTGCATGGCGCTCATCCTCGGCGGAGTGGCCCTGAGTTCGGCCCGGTAGGTTGCGCTCCATGACCGAGTGGGACATCAAGAAGCTCCAGATCCTCCGCACCCTCCGCGACCGCGGCACCGTCACCGCGACCGCCCAGGCGCTGCTCATGACCCCCTCGGCCGTCTCGCAGCAGCTCACCAACCTGGCCAGGCAGCTCGGCGTCCAGCTCCTGGAGGCGCACGGGCGGCGGGTGCGGCTCACCGACGCCGCGCACCTGGTGCTGCGCCACGCCGAGGCGGTCTTCGCCCAGTTGGAGCGGGCCGAGGCCGAACTCGACGGGTATCTGCGGGGCGAGGCGGGACGGGTGCGGGTCGCGGCGTTCTCCACCGCCGTGCCCGCGCTGCTCGTCCCCGCCGTCCAGGCGCTGCGCACCGCCCACCCCGGGCTCGACGTCCGGGTGCGGGAGGCCGAGGCGGCGGAGGCGTACGACCTGCTCACCGCGGGCGACGTCGACCTGGCCCTGTCGCTCGCCGCCCACGCGCCCACCGCCCGCGACCCCAAGTTCACCCGGGTCCCGCTGCTCGCCGACCCGCTCGACGTTGCCCTGCCCGCCGGGCATCCGCTCGCCGAGGCACCCGGCCTCCGGCTCGCCGACCTCTCCGCCGAGGCCTGGATCTTCGGCGGCTCCGGGCCCTGGTCGGAGATCACCACGGCCGCCTGCGAGGCCGCCGGATTCGTGCCCGAGCAGGCGCACAGCGCGGCCGGCTGGACCGCGATCCTCGCCATGGTCGAGGCCGGCATGGGCGTGGCCCTGGTGCCCCGGATGGCCGCCGCCGAGCGCCGTACCGGGGTGGTCATGCGGGTGCTCTCGGCCGACCAGCCGCGCCGCCACGTCGTCGCGGCGGTACGGCGCGGGGCGGAGGAGGGGCCGGCCGTGGCGCGGGTCCTGGCGGCGCTCCGGCAGGCCGCGGTGCAGCGCGAGACCGTTCAGCAGAGCTGAAAAGGACCGTCGAAAACATTCGATGGACCTGTGTGGTCTACCGGCGGCACAGTCGACGCCATGAGCCTCCACGACACCGCATCCGCCCTCGCCCAGGACCTCGACCCGCACACCAACGACGCCGCGCCCTACGCCGGCGGCGACCCCTACGCCGACTACCGCGCCGGCGACTTCCCCTTCACCGAGCTCGTCGACCTCGCCGACCGCCGCCTGGGCGCCGGAGTGGTCGCGGCGAACGACGAGTTCTTCGCCGAGCGCGAGAACCTGCTCGTCCGTGAGCGCGCCGTCTTCGACCCCGAGCACTTCGGCCACAAGGGAAAGATCATGGACGGCTGGGAGACCCGGCGCCGCCGGGGTGCCGACGCCGGCCACCCCTTCCCCGCCCCCGAGGACCACGACTGGGCGATCGTCCGCCTCGGCGCCCCCGGCGTCATCCGCGGCATCGTCGTCGACACCGCCCACTTCCGCGGCAACTACCCGCAGCGCGTCTCGATCCAGGCCGCAGCCGTCGAGGGCTCCCCGAGCCCCGCCGAACTCCTCGACGCCACGTGGGAGGAGCTGGTGCCGCCCACCCCCGTACGCGGCCACGCCGCCAACGGCTTCACCGTCGACGCCGGACGCCGCTACACCCACGTACGGCTCTGCCAGCACCCCGACGGCGGCATCGCCCGCCTCCGCGTGCACGGCGAGGTCGTCCCCGACCCCGAGTGGCTGGCCGTGCTCGGCACCCTCGACCTGGTCTCCGTACTCAACGGCGGCGTGTACGAGGACGCCTCCGACCGCTTCTACTCCTCGCCCACCCAGATCATCCTGCCCGGCACCTCCCGCAAGATGGACGACGGCTGGGAGAACCGCCGCCGCCGGGTCCGCGGCACCAACGACTGGGTGCGCTTCCGGCTCGCCGCCCAGGGCGCCGTCCGGGCGGTGGAGATCGACACCGCGTACCTCAAGGGCAATTCGGCGGGCTGGATCGCCCTCCAGGGCTGCAACGGTGATCCCTCGGGAAGCGCGGAGTGGTTCGAGATCATCCCGCGCACCCGGCTCCAGCCCGACACCCTGCACCGCTTCGTGCTCCCGGCCCAGGCCGTCGTCACCCACGTCCGCCTCGACGCCTTCCCCGACGGCGGCATCGCCCGGATGAGGCTGCACGGCAGCCTCACGGAGCAGGGAGCGGCCGGACTGCGGGCCACGTACGCCCGCCTGACCGCCTGAGGGACCGCCCGACCGCCTGACGGACCGCCTGACAGGTACACGGAAACGATCACTAGGCTCTCGGGACATGAGACTCCTGTCCCGAACAGTCGCCGCGCTCGCGCTGCTGGCCGCCGCGGTACTCGCGACCGCGGGGCCGGCCGCCGCCGACGTCGTCGACCCCGCCACCGCGCCGTCCGTGCGGACCATCTCGTACAACGTGTGCGGCGCGTCCACCTGCCGGAGCGCCCTCGACCTGCCGACCTGGACCGCCAAGGTCAAGGAGCAGACGCTCGCCTGGGACACCGACGCCCTGATGCTCCAGGAGCTCTGCTTCGGCCAGTGGGCCGCGCTGCGCGACGCACTGCCCGGCTACACCGGCGTCTGGACCTCCACCACGACCGCCACCGGCTGCGACAAGTGGTCCACCGACACCCGCTTCGGGCTCGGCATCTTCGTCAAGGCCCCGGCGGTCGACCGCTACGCGGCCAACCTGACCGTCCCGGCCGGCCAGGAGGCCCGCTCGGTGCTGTGCGCCCGCGGCCCCGTCGACGGCCGGACCACGCTGGTCTGCAACACCCACCTCGCCCAGTACATAGAGCCCGACAACGGCTCCGCCGAGGCCCTCTCCCACGTCGACACCTGGGCCGCCGGGCTCCCCGTCATCTTCGGCGGCGACCTCAACGCCGGTACGACGCCGGGGTACGACCCGGTGCTCAACCCGATCCGCGCCGGCCTCCCCGGCACCGGCCCGTTCGCCGAGGCCGACGAGAACGACCACGAATGGTTCGCCCAGGCCGGCTGCGAGGCCGCAGCCACCGAGTGCCACTCCGGAGAGCCGACCGTCAACATCGGCACCACGAACGCCAAGAAGTTCGACCACGTCTTCCTGAGCGCCCGCGACTTCCACACCGTCCGCGCCGACGCCCTCGAGCCCGAGCCGGAGGGTACGGCCCCGCTCTCCGACCACCTGCTGCTGCGCGCCGCCGCCTACCCCGAGCCCCGGCCCGGCACCACCGTCGGCGGCGACCTGACCGGCGACGGCCGGGCCGACTTCCTCGCCGTCAAGGACGACGGCAACCTGCGGCTCTACTCCGGCACCGGCGGCGGCGGGCTCGCCGGCCTGCGCCAGATCGGCACCGGCGGCTGGGCCGGCGCCGCCGTCAGCCACCGCGGCGACTGGACCGGCGACGGCCGCGAGGACGTCGTCGCCCGCATCGGCGACGAGCTGTGGGTCTACCCGAACAAGGGCAGCGGCGAGCTCGGCCCCCGGATCGCCATGGGCGGCCGCCCCACCGGCTGGACGAACGCCACCCCGCTCGCCGCGGGCGACGTGGACGGCGACGGCCTGCCCGACGTCCTCGCCCGCAGCGTCACCGGCCTGTGGCTGCACCGCGGCGGCCCGGCCGTCGACGGCCGGCCGACCTTCGCCGCCAAGGCCGCCCTGAAGATCGGCGACGCCGAGTGGGCCGGCTACGACGTGATCCTGCCCGGCGACGTGACCGGCGACGGCAAGGCCGACGTCTGGGGCCGCGACCGCGCCACCGGCAAGCTCCAGCAGTACGCGAGCCAGGGCAGCCAGCACCTCGCCGTTCCGGTCGAGCTCACCGGCGGCCCGTGGACCCTCGCCGACCGCCGCCTCGCCGTCTCGGCCGGCGACGTCACCGGCGACGGCCTCGCGGACCTGTGGACCACCCGTACCGCCGGCACCGCCGAGAACCTGGAGTTCCTCCCCGGCACCGCCGGCGGCCTCGGCACCCCGGTCACCATCGGCACCGGCGGCTGGCAGTGGCTCACCAACCTGGGCTGACCCGCTGACCCGCTGACCCGCTGACACGCCGAAGGGCCCCCGGACCGTCAGTGGTCCGGGGGCCCCTTCCGTGCGCGATCAGTACGCGATCAGGCCGTCCGCGATCAGGCCGCCGCGGCGTCCGCCGCCTGCGCCTTCAGGGCGCGCTCGACGCCCGCGCGGCACTCCGTCACCATGCGGCGCAGCGCCGGGGCCGGGTCGTGCTCGGCGATCCAGGCGTCCGTGGCGTCCAGGGTGGCCTGCGAGACCTGGAGCGTCGGGTAGAGGCCGACCACGATCTGCTGCACGATCTCGTGGCTGCGGGTCTCCGAGACGCGCTTGATCGAGGCGAAGTACTTCGCCGTGTACGGGGCGAGCAGCTCACGCTGGTCGGACTGCACGAAGCCGCCGATCACGGCCTCCTGCACCGCGTTCGCGAGCGTGTCGGACTCCACGACCGAGGCCCAGGCCGCGGCCTTGGCGGCCTCGGTCGGCCGGGCCGCACGGGCCGTCGCCGCGTGCCGCTCGCCCGCCGCCGTACGGTCCCGCTCCAGCTCCGCCGCGATCTCCGGCTCGTCGAACCGGCCGGTCGCCGCGAGCCGCTGCACGAACGCCCAGCGCAGCTCGGTGTCGACGGCCAGACCGTCGATGACCACGCCGCCGTCGAGCAGCCCGGCCAGCAGGTCGAGCTCCGCGTCCTCACGGGCGGTCGCCGCGAAGGCCCGCGCCCACGCCAGCTGGTGGTCGCTGCCCGGCGCCGCCGCCCGCAGCTGCTCCTGCGCCGCCGCGCCCCAGCGGGCCAGGCCCTCGGCCCGCCACTCCGGCGCCGCGTAGAGGTCGAGGGCGGCCTTGACCTGGCCCTGGAGCGACTGGACCACGCCGATGTCGGACTCCTTGGTGATGCCGGAGAGCACCAGGTCCAGGTAGTCGCGGGTGGCCAGCTCGCCGTCGCGGGTCATGTCCCAGGCCGAGGCCCAGCACAGCGCCCGCGGCAGCGACTCGGTGAAGTCGCCCAGGTGCGCGGTGACGTTCTTCAGCGACACCTCGTCCAGGCGGACCTTGGCGTACGACAGGTCGTCGTCGTTGAGCAGCACGACCGCGGGCCGCTGCTTGCCGGCGAGCTGCGGCACGGCCGTCAGTTCGGCGGCCTCGATGTCCAGCTCGACCCGCTCGGTGCGGACCAGCTTGCCGCCCGCGTCCAGGTCGTAGAAGCCGATCGCGATCCGGTGCGGGCGCAGGATCGAGACGCCCTTGGCGCCGGCCGGCAGCGCCGGGGCCTCCTGGCGGACGGCGAAGGCGGTGATGGCGCCGTTCTCGTCGGTCTCGATCTCGGGCCGCAGGATGTTGATGCCCGCGGTCTCCAGCCACGCCTTCGACCAGGCCTTCAGGTCACGCCCGGAGGTCTCCTCCAGGGCGCCGAGCAGGTCGGTCAGACGGGTGTTGCCGAAGGCGTGCGCCTTGAAGTACGCCTGGACGCCCTTGAAGAACTCGTCCTGGCCGACGTACGCCACCAGCTGCTTCAGGACGGAGGCGCCCTTGGCGTAGGTGATGCCGTCGAAGTTGACGAGCACGTCCTCGAGGTCGTTGATCTCGGCCATGATCGGGTGCGTGGACGGCAGCTGGTCCTGGCGGTAGGCCCAGGTCTTCTCCGCGTTGGCGAAGGTGGTCCAGGCGTTCGGCCAGCGGGTGCCCTCGACGGAGGCCTGGCAGGCGACCGACGTGTAGGTGGCGAACGACTCGTTCAGCCACAGGTCGTTCCACCACTCCATGGTGACGAGGTCGCCGAACCACATGTGGGCGAGCTCGTGCAGGATCGTCTCCGCCCGGCGCTCGTACGCCGCGTCCGTCACCTTCGACCGGAACACGTACTGGTCGCGGATGGTGACCGCGCCCGCGTTCTCCATCGCGCCGGCGTTGAACTCCGGCACGAACAGCTGGTCGTACTTCGCGAACGGGTAGTCGTACGCGAACTTCTCCTGGAACCAGCCGAAGCCCTGGCGCGTGACGTCGAAGATGTGGTCCGCGTCGAGGAACTCGGCCAGCGACGGACGGCAGTAGATGCCGAGCGGCACGACCTGGCCGTCGGAGCCCTCGTAGGTGGAGTGCACCGAGTGGTACGGGCCGACGATCAGCGCGGTGATGTACGTGGAGATCCGCGGGGTCGGCTCGAAGACCCACACGTCGTCCTTGGGCTCCGGCGTGGGGGAGTTGGAGATGACCGACCAGCCGGACGGGGCCTTCACGGTGAACTGGAAGGTCGCCTTCAGGTCCGGCTGCTCGAAGGAGGCGAAGACGCGGCGGGCGTCCGGCACCTCGAACTGCGTGTACAGATAGGCCTGGCCGTCGACCGGGTCGACGAAGCGGTGCAGGCCCTCACCGGTGTTGGTGTACGCGCAGTCCGCGACGACCTTCAGCTCGTTGCGCCCCTGCTCGAGGTGGGGCAGCGCGATCCGCGAGTCCCGGAAGACGGCGGCGACGTCGAGGGCGTGCCCGTTGAGCACGACCTCGTGCACGGCGGGGGCGACGAGATCGATGAAGGTCTCGGCACCGGCCTCGGCGGAATCGAAGTGGACGGTGGTGACGGACCGGTAGGTGCCGCCCTCCTGCGCACCGGTGAGGTCGAGGTCGACCTCGTACGCGTCCACGGACAGCAGCTTCGCCCGCTGCTGCGCCTCTTCACGGGTCAGGTTTGTGCCAGGCACCCGGTCAACTCCTCGGTTTCGTGACGTTTGGCCCATCCTTCCACGGGGCGTGTCGGCAGCGCACCGGACATTTCCCAGGGCGAACAGGCGAGGGGCGGCCGTCCCACGGACGGCCGCCCCCCGGCGCCTGGCCGGAGGCCTCAGCCCTGCAGCTCGGCCGCCACCAGCTCCGCGATCTGCACGGCGTTCAGGGCCGCGCCCTTGCGCAGGTTGTCGTTGGAGAGGAAGAGCGCCAGGCCGTGGTCGACGGTCTCGTCGACGCGGATGCGGCCCACGTAGGAGGCGTCCTTGCCGGCCGCCTGCAGCGGCGTGGGGATCTCGGAGAGCTCGACGCCCTCGGCGTCCTTGAGCAGCTCGTAGGCGCGCTCGACGCTGATGGGACGCTCGAAGCGGGCGTTGACCTGGAGCGAGTGGCCGGAGAAGACCGGGACGCGCACACAGGTGCCGGAGACCTTGAGGCCGGGGATCTCCAGGATCTTGCGGGACTCGTTGCGGAGCTTCTGCTCCTCGTCGGTCTCGTGGGTGCCGTCGTCGACCAGGTTGCCGGCCAGCGGCACCACGTTGAAGGCGATGGGGCGGCGGTAGACGTTCGGCTCGGGGAAGGCGACGGCCTCGCCGTCGAAGGCGAGCTGGTCGGCCTGCTCGGCGACGGCGCACGCCTGGGTGCGCAGCTCCGCGACGCCGGCCACGCCCGAGCCGGAGACGGCCTGGTAGGTGGTGGCGACGAGGGCGACGAGGCCGGCCTCCTGGTGGAGCGGCTTGAGGACCGGCATGGCGGCCATCGTGGTGCAGTTCGGGTTGGCGATGATGCCCTTGGGGCGGTCCTTGATCGCGTGCGGGTTGACCTCGGACACGACCAGCGGGACCTCGGGGTCGCGGCGCCAGGCGGAGGAGTTGTCGATCACGACGGCGCCCTGGGAGGCGACCTTCTCGGCGAGGGCCTTGGAGGTGGCGCCGCCGGCGGAGAAGAGCACGATGTCCAGGCCGGTGTAGTCGGCGGTGGACGCGTCCTCGACCGTCACGCCGTCGACGACGGTGCCGGCGGACCGGGCGGAGGCGAAGAGCCGCAGCTCGTCGACCGGGAAGTTGCGCTCGGCCAGAATGCTGCGCATGACTGTGCCGACCTGACCGGTGGCTCCGACGATTCCGACCTTCACGGGGACTCCTCCGTACGTTTGTGCAGGCTGCTGCCGTCCATGATGCGTATGTCCCGGCCCGCCTTGTCCAATCCATTGTCCGAGGATCGGGACGGTTCCCGGATGATCAAGCGGAGGACGACAGGGACGACCAGGGAGACGACGAAGGGGCGGGCACCGGTTTCGGTGCCCGCCCCGCCGTTCGTCCGACGGTGTTACGGGGTGACCTTGCCGATCACCACGCTGCCGGTGCCCGCGGCGGTGCCGCGCGCGTTCAGCAGCTGGACCTCGCCGAAGAACTGCCGGCCCTCGGGGGCGGCGGCGTTGACCACGACCTCGGCGGCGACCTGGGCGGACGCGCCGTTGGCCAGCTGGACCTGCTGCGACTCGTCGACCTTCACGGAGCCGAGCGCGGACGAGTAGTACACGTCCTTGTAGTCGTAGCTGGTGCCACCGGCCGCCTGCACCGAGTAGCCGTCGATGACGACGGTGTAGGTGCCCGCGGCGGGCTTGACCAGGGAGACGGACTCCTCGGAGTCGCCGTCGGCCGACTGGCCGACCTGGGTGTCGCCGAGCATGACCGTGAGGTCGAGGTCGGCGGTCAGGTCGGAGGTGTTGCCGATGGCGATGTCGAGGCGCTCCACGCCCTCACCGATGGTGATGGTCTTGGTCTGCTGCTCGTGGTGCTGGATGGTCGACTTCTCGGTCTTCTGCGAGCCGAGCGGGCCGCCCTTCAGCCGTCCGTCGAGCGCGGCGAAGCCGTTGGTGACCTTCCACTCCACGGCGGCCGGGGTGCCGATCCTGGCCTCGGGGACCGTCTGGACCGTCGGGTCGAAGTCGGCGCCGAGCACGGACACGTTCAGCTTGAACGGGTTGTCCAGGTCCGGCGAGGTACGGCGGGACTCGACGATGATCTCCCAGACGCCCGGGATCGGGTTCGCGTAGGAGCGCAGGTCAGGACGGCAGGTGTTCGCCGGGTTGTAGTGCGGGTAGCACTGGTTGGTCGCCGTGTCCTCCAGGGCCACGCCGTACGGGTGCTGGGTGATGAACCGGGTCTGGCTCTTCTCCTTCAGCCCGCTGAGCGAGACCTCGAGGGTCTTGGCGCCCTTCGGCACGGTGACGAAGTACGACTTGGCGCTGTTGCGCTGCGTCGAGCCGGTGGCGGTGAAGCCGTAGCCGGGCGCGGTCAGGGGGCTGGAGACGACCGAGGTGGCGAGGATCTGCTTGTCCACGCCCTCGGTGCGCTCGTCGTCGGCCTCCAGGATGACGCTGTGCACGCCGGCGGTCTTCGGGCGGGCCTCCAGCCTGACGGTGACCGGCTTGTTCAGCGGCAGGTCGATCTCGTCGTCGCCGAGGATGCGGAAGGTGCCGTCGTTGTACTTCAGGTCCAGCTCGTGCTCGACGGGCCGGTTCGGGCCGCTCGTGCGCGTGACGGTGACGTCGTAGACCTTCTTCTGGCCGGCCTTGAGGCCGCCCTCGCGGTCGTACACGCCGGTGCCGGTGTGCGGGGCCGGGAAGATCACGGTGTCGACCGGGGCCTCGACCTTGTAGTCGTGGGCGGTGGCGCCGTCCTTGATCGACTCCCAGGCCTCCTCGATGTCCATGAGGCCGGCGCCCTGCTCGTGGGCCGCGACACCCGGGATCCGCTGCGCGGTCGAGGTGAGCGCGGTGCGCAGGGTGAGCGGGGAGAGCGCGATGTGCTTCTGCTTGGCGGCCGAGATCAGCAGCGCGCTCGCGCCCGCCGCCTGCGGCGAGGACATCGAGGTGCCGTTGAGCATGCCGTAGCCGGCGGGCAGCGTGTATCCGGACTCCGGGACGCCCGCGCCGGGCTGCCAGGTCGGGATGGTGTTCACGGCCGAGCCGGGGGCGGAGATGGTCGGGGTGAAGCCGCCGTCCTCACGCGGGCCGCGCGAGGAGAAGGGGAACATGGCGTACTTCTTCTCGACGGCGGAGCCGTAGTTGGCGGCCCAGGTCTCCTTGGAGACGGCCGCGCCGACCGACAGGACCTTGTCGGCCAGGCCGGGGTCGCCGATCGTGTTGATGCCGGGGCCCTCGTTGCCGGCCGAGATGACCAGCTGCACGCCGTACTCGTCGATCAGACGGGTGTAGAGGCGGGCGCGGACGTTGTCGCCGTCGTTCTGCAGCGGCAGGCCGCCGATCGACATGTTGACGATGTCGACGCCGCGCTTGGAGACGAGGTCGATCATGCCCTCGGTGAGGGCGGTGTTGGTGCAGCCGCCGGTCCAGGTGCAGGCACGCGCGGAGACGATCTTGGCGCCGGGCGCGGCGCCGTTCATCCGGCCGCCGAACAGGCCGTGGGCGGCGGTGATGCCGGCCACGTGGGTGCCGTGGGAGGACTCGACGAGGCCGACGTTGACGAAGTCGGCCTTCTTGCCGACCCAGTCGCCGCCCAGCGGGTCCATCGGGACGTCCTTGCGGATCTCCACGACGAACGGGACCTTCTCGACGACCTCGGTGGCCGGGTTGTCGGTGCCGAAGTAGCCGACCTGGTAGCCGTCCTTGTACGGCTTCATCGGCGCGTTGTTCGTGAAGTCGCCGTCCTGGTCGGTGTCCACGACGACGGTGCCGGCGGCGGCGTCGTACAGCATGCCGAAGCGGTCGGTGGTGTCGCCGTCGCGGTTGATGTCGCCCTTCGGGTCGCCGCCCGCGGTGACCGACTCGCTGAAGCGGCTCCACTGGTACGAGCCCGCGGGGGCCTTCCAGCTCTGGCCGCCGGCGGTGAAGACGGGCCCCGCGACCGGGGTGATCTGGGCGCGCCAGGTGCCGTCGCTCTCGGTGAGCGGGTCGGTGGCGGTGACCCAGTCGACGATCTTGCGCTCGCCGGTCGTGGTCTTCTGCAGGGCCGGGTGGCCGAGGTCGACACCGGAGTCGAGGATGCCGATGGTCACGCCGCGGCCGTCGGCCTTGGGGTGCTCCTTGACGAAGTCGACCGCACCGGTCTCGTGGGACGGGTTGTACGGGTTCTTCGCCGGGGTCTGCTTGCCGGGCGCCGGGTACGTCCTGGTGACGGTGGTGCCCTCGACGGCGCCGGTGGTGCCGGCGTCCGGGGTGGGGTCGTCGAGCTCGATCTCCGCCTGGAGGTCGACCGACTGGACCGAGGAGAGCTTGGTGGCGGCCTTGATGGCGGCGCCGGCCTTGCCGGTCGGCAGGGTGGCGCGGACGTAGCCGAGCTTGTCGTCCTGCTTGCCGACGGAGGCGCCGGGGACGGCGTCGAGCTGGCCCGCGACCTGCTCGGTGGCGCCGGGGGCGGTGGCGACGAGGACGGTGACGTTCTTCGCGCCGGTGGCCTCGGCCTCGGAGAGGCGCTGGGCGTCGGTGGTGCCGAGCTTGTCGTTCTCGTCGGCGGGCTTGGCGGTCTGCGCCGGGGAGG
Organism: Streptomyces sp. NPDC085481; assembly: GCF_044541845.1. Lineage (NCBI taxonomy): Bacteria > Bacillati > Actinomycetota > Actinomycetes > Kitasatosporales > Streptomycetaceae > Streptomyces > Streptomyces sp. NPDC085481. The sequence continues at coordinate 938,045 of NZ_JBITTJ010000001.1, read as the reverse complement.
TGGTCGCCGGGTCGTCGGCGGCCAGCACCGGGGCGGCACCGGCCGCGACCAGGGCGGTCACGAGTCCGGCGGCGGCGGCGATGCGGGCCGCGCGTCTGGTCCCGGCGGTCGAGCGCCCGGGTATGGAGCTCTGGGTTTCGGGGGTGGTCATTTACATCCCTGTTTGTGAAAGAAGAGGGTCCGGATTCCGGTACCGGATGACCGCTCAGCCTTTCGCAAAGGACAGGGGTTTGGGGAGAGTTCATGGACGGCGGAATGCGTAGGTGGCATACATCCGCCACATCGCAGGATGCGCCATGAGGGACGAATCATCCCCAACGGGGGCGATGCGGCAGGGGATTAGTTGTCCTTTGTACGGGCATAGTGGCGCGAGGCCTTGGCCCGGTTGCCGCACAGCGCCATGGAGCACCAGCGTCGGGTGCCGTTCCGCGAGGTGTCGAAGAAGTGCAGGATGCACGCCTCGTGCGCGCACTTGCGGATCCGTTCCGGATTCGTGCGCAGCAGGTCGAGGTAGTCGCGCGCGGCGGTCCAGCCCGGACCCCAGGCCGGCTCGGCGAACTCCGGCCGCTCGCCCGGGCCTTCGGGGGTGAGGGTGGCCCGGATCCGGCCGTGGCCGAGGACCGCGTCGACCCGGGCGGTGGCGTCCGGGTCTCCCGGCCGGTCGACGAGGGCGGACAGCGCGTCGCGGGCGGCCAGGGTGTGGCGCAGGGTGGTCGCGTCGGCGGGGAAGCGCGCGTCGAGGCCGTTGGAGGCGAGCCAGACGGTGAGCCCGGCGGTGTCGGTGAGCAGGTCCTGGCGCACGCCGTCGGCCATCCAGCGGGTGTTGAGCAGATCCAGCGAGACGGGCTCGCCGGTGAGCGGCCGCGGGTCGGTGACGGTCATGGCGGACGCCCTCCTCGTTGGACTGTTTTCGGCCTAACCCCTCAAGAGTACGTGACCGGTTGCGCACAGCCTTGCCTAACCTCTAAAGTTGAAATGAGAGGTTAGCACTCCCCGTGTCCCCGCGCCGTACCTCCGGAGGATCCCCGTGACCACCGCGTACCACCCCGGCTCCCTCGCCGTGCAGGACCGCCTCGGGGTCCGGCAGACCGCCGAGCACGCCGGCCGCTCCATCGGCCCCGGCATCCGCCCCGTCGCCGCCGCCTTCCTGGAGGCGCAGCCGATGCTCGTGCTCGGCGCCGCGGACCCGGCCGGCCGGGTCTGGGCCAGCCTGCTCACCGGCCGCCCCGGCTTCACCCGGGCCACCGGCCCGCACACCGTCTCCGTCGCCGGCGGCGTCCCCGCCCGCGACCCGCTCGCCGCCGCCGTCACCGAGCCCGGCACCCCCGTCGGCACCCTGGCCCTCGACCCGCGCACCCGCCGCCGCATACGGCTCAACGGCACCGCCCGGCCGAGCGCCCGCGGCTTCCTCGTCGAGGCCGAGCAGGTCTTCTCCAACTGCCCGAAGTACCTCCAGAAGCGCGCCCTGTACGGCTTCGCCGAGGACCTCGGCCCGCAGACCGGTGCCGTGCGGCACGGCCGGGCGCTCACCCCCGACCAGGGGCGCCTGGTCCGTGCCGCCGACACCTTCTTCGTCGCCACCGCCGCCCCCGACGGTGTCGACGCCAGCCACCGCGGCGGCGCCCCCGGCTTCGTCGAGCTGGTCTCGCCGACCGAACTGCGCTGGCTCGACTACCCGGGCAACGCCATGTTCCTCACCCTCGGCAACCTGGAGGCGGACGGCCGCGCCGGCCTGCTCTTCCTCGACTGGCGCACCGGCACCACCCTCCAGCTCTCCGGCTGCGCCCACACCGAGTACGGCCCCGCGGGCCGCGCCGTCCGCTTCCGCCTGGACAGCGTCGCCGAGACCCGTGGCGCCAGCCCCCTGCGCTGGTCGGCCCCCGAGTACTCCCCGTCCAACCCCCCGCTCCACTGAACCGGACCGCTCCCGGCCCGCCACCGCTCCACCGAACCCACCCGAGGACCCGCCCGTGACGACCGCCCCGCCCGCCTCCGCCTCCGCCCCCGCCCGCGTCTCCGCGCCCGCCCGCCCCCGGCCCCGTGTGCTGCTGGCCTCCACCGCCGTCAGCGTCACCGCGCTGCTCCTGCTCGTCGCCGTCGGCTACGCCCTGCACGAGCCGCTGCTCATCCCGCCGCTCGCGGCGAGCATGGCCCTCGTGGCGGGCGCGCCCGACCTGCCGCTGGCCCAGCCCCGCTCGATCGTCGGCGGCCAGTTGCTCTCCGCCCTCACCGGCTTCGCCGTGCTCGCCGTCACCGGTCCGGGACTGTGGGGCGCCGCCGTCGCCGGCGGCCTCGCCCTCGGCGTGATGTCCGCCGCCCGCACCCCGCACTCGCCGGCCGCCGCGACCGCGGTGATCGTCACCCTCCAGAATCCGCCGTTCTGGACCTTCCTCGCCCTGCTCGCCCTCGCCTCCCTCCTCCTCGTCGCCACCGGCCTCGCCGGCGCCCGCCTCTCGGGCCGCCGCTACCCCGCGTACTGGATCTGAGAACAGGCCCTAACCTCCCTTCATGAAGACCGAGTTGAGGGTGGCGGCCTACGCCGTGTGCGTACGGGACGGTGAGGTGCTCCTCGCCCGCTGGGTGGATCGCGCCGGGGTGAAGCGGTGGACGCTGCCCGGCGGCGGCATGGACCACGGCGAACTGCCGGTGCAGACCGTCGTACGGGAGGTGGAGGAGGAGACGGGGTACGTCGCCGAGCCGACCGCACTGCTCGGTATCGACTCCATCCGCCGCGACTGGCTGCGCCGCCTCGCCGGGCCCGGCGACTGGCAGGGGCTGCGGATCATCTACGAGGCGCGGATCACCGGCGGCACCCTGCGCAACGAGGACTCCGGCTCCACCGACCTCGCCGCCTGGCACCCGCTGGAGTCGGTGCCCTCCCTCACCCGCGTCGAACTCGTCGACATCGGCCTCCAGCTCTGGCGCGACCGGCCCCCGCTGGGCCACTCGCCCCTGCACGATCCGGCGAACGGCTGAAAACGGCTCAACCGTCACGACCGGGCTCAACCCGCCGTCCGGCCCCCGCGGTCCCCTCCCGTGACCGAAGCAGAACACACGCAGTACGTACGTCAGGGGAGCTCGTATGTCAGCCGCACGCACCGCCCGCAACGTCGTCGCCGCCACCCTCGTGGCCGGTCTCGCCGCCACCGCCCTCGCCGCGCCCGCCGTCGCCGCCGCACCCCCGAAGGCGGGGCACGCGGCCACCCAGCAGGCCCTCGACAAGGCGGTGGCCGACGGCGTGCCCGGTGCCGTCGCCCAGGCCCGCGACGGGCAGGGCCGCTGGACCGGCACCGCGGGCGAGCGCAAGGGGAACGACCGTTTCCGGGTCGGCTCCATCACCAAGACCTTCACCGCCACCGTCCTGCTCCAGCTCCAGGCCGAGGGCCGGATCGACCTCGACGACCCGGTCGACACGTGGCTGCCCGGCGTGATCCGCGGCAACGGCCACGACGGCCGCAGGATCACCGTCCGCCAGCTGCTCAACCACACCAGCGGCATCTACAGCTACACCAACGACCCCGCCTTCCAGGAGCGGGTGTTCGGCCCCGGCTTCCTGGAGCACCGCTACGACGCCTGGACCCCGGGGCAGCTCGTCGCCGTCGCGATGGCCCACCCGGCCGAGTTCGAGCCCGGCACGGACTGGAACTACTCCAACACCAACTACGTCGTGGCCGGCATGATCATCGAGAAGGTCACCGGGCGCTCCTACGGCAAGGCGGTCGAGAACCGGATCATCAAGCCGCTCAAGCTGCGCGCCACCAGCGTCCCCGGCACCGACGCCCGGATGCCGAAGCCGCACTCTCCCGCGTACTCGAAACTGTCCCGGGAGGCGGTGGGGCCGACGTACGACGTGACCGCGCTGAACCCGAGCATCGCGGGTGCGGCCGGCGAGATCATCTCGGACGCGAACGATCTGCAGACCTTCTACCGCGCCCTGTTCAAGGGCCGGCTGCTGCCGAAGGCCGAGCTGGCGGAGATGACCGACAAGGTCCAGGTCGCCCCCGACCGGCCCGAACTGGGCTACGGGCTCGGGCTCTTCTGGGAGAAGCTGAGCTGCGGCAAGGAGGTCTGGGGCCACGGCGGCGGCATCCACGGCTCCTCCTCCCAGGCCCTGGTGACCCGGGACGGCGAGCACTCGCTCGCCGGGAACTTCAACGCCGACTGGACGGGCGACAGTCACACCCTCGTCGACGCCGAGTTCTGCGGCACCGGCCCGAAGAAGTAGCGGGTCAGCGGGGCAGGACGACGACGTAGGCGGCCGGCTGGCGGTCCGACGCGGCCATCAGGGCGGTACGGACCACGGTCGCCTGCTGGTCCATCGCCTCGCGCAGCTTGCGCGGGGTGATGTGCACGACGGTGATGCCGAGCCGCTCCAGGTGCTCGCGCTTGCGCGTGTACTCGGACCACAGCGCGTCGTCGTCCTGCCGCGGCGCCCGGGTGTCCAGCTCCACGGCGACCGACTGGTCCGGCCAGTAGGCGTCGACGCCGCCGAGGTGCGGGCCGCCCGGCAGCCGCAGGTCCACGTTCCACAGCGGGTCCGGCAGCGCGAACTCGCGCACCATCGCGTACAGCCGGTCCTCGGCGATCGACCGCCCCTCGGCGAGCAGCGCGTCCACCGCGTCCACCACGTGCGGGCGGGTGAGCAGCCGTGCCCGGTTCAACTCCCGTACGACCGCGGCCGGTTCACAGTGGCCGCCGCTCACGGCCTCGGTCAGCAGCCGGCGCACCACGCCCGGGTCGGAGAGCGCCGCGACCGCGTCGGAGAGCGCCCGGGGGACCGGGGCGACCGGCAGCGCGTCGAGCTCGACCGGCTGCGGCGGCTCGGCGGTGCGCACCACGCGCACGTGGCCGGTGGACCGCAGCCGCCGGGTGCGCGGCACCAGGACGTCGACCCGGTCGATCATGACGGGCGGGGGAGCGGAGGCGAAGCGGTGCAGGGAGAGCGCGGCGAGCCCGGTGATCATCGCGCCGGGGCCGGCGTGGGCCATGGCCTCGCGGAACCGTGCCTCGCCGGTGTGGGGGAGGGGGGAGAGGGGGGCGTTGGGGGTGTTGTGGTTCATGCCGACGGTGTTCCGCCGTACGAACGTCACCTAACCGCTGTTACGCGCCCGTCGACAAAGCGGGACAACACCGCACTAAAGTACGCGCGTTCGAGTGCCGATGAGTGCGAGCATTTCGCCCGCCCCGCGCCCGCCGCCGTCACGCACCGCGACCCCCGGCGGAGAAACCGCCAGGGGCCGCGGCGCGACCGGCTACTCAGCGCGACGGTCGCAGTCCTGCCCGCGCAGCGCCCGGGCCAGGTCGTCGCGCGCCTCCAGGACGAGACGGCGCAGCGCCGGGGCGGCCGACGCGTGCGCCGACAGCCACGCGTCCGTCGCGGCCAGGGTCTCCTCGCGGTCCTGGAGCCCCGGGAAGAGACCGCGCACCACGTCCATGGCGATCTGGATGGAACGCTCCCCCCAGATCCGCTCGATGGCGGCGAAGTACTTCTCCGCGTACGGCGCGATCAGATCGCGCTGCGAGGGCCGGCCGAAGCCCGCGATGGTCGCCTCCACCAGCGCGTTCGACAGCGCGTCCGACTCGACGACCTGCGCCCACGCCTGCGCCTTGACCGCCGCCGAGGGCCGCGCGGCCAGACAGCGCACCTGGTGGCGCTTGCCGGTGGCGGTGTCGTCCCGGGCCAGCTCCTCGCCGATCCGGGCCTCGTCGGCGTGGCCGTGCGTGGCCAGCGGCTCCAGGAACGACCAGCGCAGCTCCTGCTCCACGTCGAGCCCGTCGACGGCGGCCGTGCCGTCGAGCAGCCCCTGAAGGAGCTGGAGGTCGGCCTCGGACGAGGCCACCGCGGCGAAGAAGCGGGCCCAGGTCAGCTGGTGCTCGCTGCCCGGCTCGGCGAGCCGCAGCTCGCGCAGTCCGCCCTCGGCGAGCAGCCGTCCGCCCTCGGGCCGCCAGTCCGGCGCCGCGTAGTGGGTGACGGCGGACTGCGCCCAGGCGTGGACCATCTGGAGCACGCCGATGTCGGTCTCGCGGCCCGCGAAGTCGAGCACCACCCGGACGAAGTCGCGGGCCGGCATCAGGCCGTCGCGGGTCAGGTTCCACAGCGCGGACCAGCACAGGGCGCGTGCCAGCGGGTCGGTGATGTCGCCGAGGTGGGCGCGCAGCGTGGCGAGCGAGCCGTCGTCGAAGCGGATCTTGCAGTAGGTGAGGTCGTCGTCGTTGACCAGGACCAGGTCCGGCCTTTCCTGCCCGGCGAGCTCCTCGACGACCGTGCTCGCACCCATGAGGTCGGCCTCGGCCCGCGCGTACCGCACGAGCTCCCCGCCGGAGAGCCGGTAGAGGCCCACGGCGGCGCGGTGCGGGCGCAGCTCCTCGCCCTCCTGCACCACGGCGAGCTCGGTGATCCGGCCCTCCGCGTCGTAGGTGACGACCGGGGCCAGGGTGTTGACGCCGGAGGTCTGCAGCCAGGACTTGGCCCAGCCCTTCATGTCCCGGCCCGAGGTCTCCTCCAGGACGGTCAGCAGGTCCGCCAGGCGCGTGTTGCCGTAGGCGTGGCGCTTGAAGTAGCGGCGCGCGCCCTCGAGGAAGGCGTCCCGGCCCGCGTACGCGACGAGCTGCTTCAGGACCGAGGCGCCCTTGGCGTACGTGATGCCGTCGAAGTTCAGCTTGGCGTCCTCCAGGTCACGGATGTCGGCCGTGATCGGGTGGGTGGACGGCAGCTGGTCGGCCCGGTACGCCCACGCCTTGCGGTTGTTGGCGAAGGTCACCCAGCTGTTGGTGAAGCGGGTCGCCTCGGCCAGCGAGAAGGAGCCCATGAAGTCGGCGAAGGACTCCTTCAGCCACAGGTCGTCCCACCACACCATGGTGACCAGGTCGCCGAACCACATGTGGGCCATCTCGTGCAGGATCACGTTGGCCCGGCGCTCGTACGCAGCCTGCGTGACCTTGCCGCGGTAGATGTACTCCTCGCGGAAGGTGACCATGCCCGGGTTCTCCATCGCGCCGAGGTTGTACTCGGGGACGAAGGCCTGGTCGTACTTCCCGAAGGGGTACGGGTAGTCGAAGTTGTCGTGGAAGAAGTCGAAGCCCTGCTTGGTGATCAGGAAGACGTCGTCCGCGTCGAAGTGCTTCGCGAGCCCCTTGCGGCACATCGCGCCCAGCGGGATCTCGAGGTCCCCGCGCTGGTAGGTGTCCGTGACGTAGTGGTACGGACCGGCCACCACGCAGGTGATGTACGTGGAGATGGGCGCCGTCTCGGCGAACCGCCACACGCCCTCGGCGTCCTGCTCGCCCACGCCGTTGGACCACACGGTCCAGCCCTCGGGCGCGGTCACCTCGAAGCGGTAGGGCGCCTTGAGGTCGGGCTGCTCGAAGGTGGCGAAGACCCGGCGGGCGTCGGCCGGCTCGTACTGCGTGTAGAGGTAGACCTCGCCGTCCTCCGGGTCGACGAAGCGGTGCATGCCCTCGCCGGTCCGGCTGTAGGCGCACTGGGCGTCGACCACGAGCACGTTGTCGTCGGCCAGGCCGTCGAGCGCGATCCGCGCGCCGTCGAAGACGACCGCCGGATCGAGGGCGCGCCCGTTGAGGGTGACCGCGTTCACCGAGGGGGCGATCAGGTCGACGAACGTGCTGTCGCCCCGTCCCGTACGACGGAAGCGCAGGGTCGTCACCGAGCGGAAGGTGCGTACGCCCTCCCCGGACTCGCCGAGCGCCGAGCGCAGGTCGAGGGCGACCTCGTACCCGTCGACGGACAGCAGCTCGGCCCGCTCGCGGGCCTCGTCGCGGGACAGATTCTCACCGGGCACGGTCACTCCTTCGTGGCTCGTTCGAAACAGCACCGATCCTCCCATGTGCCCATGACCACGAGCGCACGGGAATGCCGGGGCCGGCCGGTCGCGTTCCCCCGAGGCGCACCCGATCGACCCATCGAGGAGAGACATGTCCGAGAGCAGGACCACCGCCGAGTTCTTCTTCGACCCGCTGTGCCCGTGGGCGTGGATGACCTCCCGCTGGATGGTGGAGGTGGAGAAGGTGCGCCCGGTCGACGTGCGCTGGAAGGTCATGAGCCTGGCCGTCCTCAACGAGAACCGTCTCGACGAGGTCCCGGCGGAGTACCGCGAGATGCTGGAGACCAAGGCCTGGGGCCCGGTGCGCGTGGTGACAGCGGCCCAGCAGCTGCACGGCGACGAGGTCGTCGGCAAGCTCTACACGGCGCTCGGCACCCGCTTCCACAACAAGGGCGAGGGCCCGACCCGCGAGGCGATCGTCGGCGCGCTGGCCGAGGTCGGCCTGCCGGAGTCGCTGGCCGACTTCGCCGACCAGGACACCTACGACACCCAGCTGCGCGCCTCCCACAAGGAGGGCATCGACAAGGTCGGCCAGGACGTCGGCACCCCGGTGATCGCCGTCCCCGGCGCGGACGGCGACGAGGTCGCCTTCTTCGGCCCGGTCGTCACCCCGACCCCGCGCGGCGAGGCGGCGGCCCGGCTGTGGGACGGCACGCTGCTCGTGGCGTCGACGCCCGGCTTCTACGAGATCAAGCGCACCCGGACGGAGGCGCCGAGCTTCGAGTAGCAGCCGCCCGCCCGGACGGAAGAACCCCCGCGATTCACGTCATCGCGGGGGTTCTTCTTTCATCCGCCTGCAGGTGAAGGTTGAGAAGACGATCACGAGCAGGACGACAGGGGGGCCGTCAGAACGAGATGAGCGGCACGCTGGCCTTGGCGGCCTGGTAGCGCTTGTTCACGTCCTGCCAGTTGACGACCTGCCACATGGCCTCGATGAAGTCGACCTTCTGGTTCTTGTACTGCAGGTAGAAGGCGTGCTCCCAGGCGTCGAAGACCAGGACCGGGATCGAGCCCTGGCCGACGTTGCCCTGGTGGTCGTAGACCTGCTCGACGATCAGCCGGCCGCTGATCGGCTCGTAGGCGAGGACGCCCCAGCCGGAGCCCTGGGTGGTCGCCGAGGCCTTGGTCAGCTGGGACTTGAACTTGGCGAAGGAGCCGAAGGACTCGGTGATCGCGTCGGCGAGCTCGCCGACCCCGTCGGCGGCCAGCGGCTCGCCGCCGCCGCCGTCCTTCGGGCTGTTCATGTTGTTCCAGTAGATGGAGTGCAGGATGTGGCCCGACAGGTGGAAGGCCAGGTTCTTCTCCAGGCCGTTGATGGAGCCCCACTGCTCCTTGTCGCGGGCCTCCTCCAGCTGCTCCAGGGTGTCGTTCGCCCCCTTGACGTACGCGGCGTGGTGCTTGTCGTGGTGCAGCTCGATGATCTGCGGGTTGATCACCGGCTCCAGCGCCGCGTAGTCGTACGGCAGCTCCGGAAGCGTGTAGATGGCCATGTGCCGAGCCCTTCGACTGACTGGTTATTGCAACCTATATGCAAGTGCAGGCTAACAGTAGATGCAGTCCAAGTTGATCAGCCCTTGGTCCTAGGTCCGTGTTGCCGCCCAGGTCCGTGTCGCCGCCCGGCCTGGCCGGGCGTGCTCCCTCACCTGCGGGTGTGACCCTCCCCCTGAAACTCGCAGCGGCCACCGCCCCGTTCACGCTCCGCACGACAGCAGCGCGCCCCGCCGAGCGAGAGCTCGACGGGGCGCGCGGTGTGTCAGGGGGCGGGTCAGGCCTCCTCGGACGCCTTCCCGCGCACCTTCTGCAGCACGAAGCCGACCGCCGCGAGCACCAGCGTCAGGGCGCCGGTCCAGTAGAGCTGCACCCGGGTGCCCTCCTCGCGGGCCATCAGGAAGAAGATGCCCGCCATGCCGGCGATGGCCACCCAGGTCAGCGCCGGGAACGCCCACATCTTCACGACCAGCTTCTCCGGCGCCTCGCGCTCGGTGCGCCGGCGCAGCACCAGTTGCGAGACCGCGATGAAGAACCAGACGACAAGGATGATCGCGCCGATGGTGTTGAGCAGCCAGATGAAGGCCTTGTCCGGCGACCAGTAGCTCAGCAGCACGCAGCCGAAGCCGAAGACCGAGGACACCAGCACCGCCGGACGCGGCACGCCGCCGTAGGTGCGGCCGAGCGCCTTCGGACCCTGGCGGCGGGCGACCAGGGAGCCGGCCATGCGGGAGGCGCCGTAGATGTTGGCGTTCATCGCCGAGAGCAGGGCGACCAGGACGACCACGTTCATGATCTGGCCGGTGGCCGGGATGCCCAGGTGGTCGAGGGTGGCGACGTACGGGCCCTTCTCGACGACCGCCTTGTCGCCCCACGGGACGAGGGTGACGATGACCGCCATCGAGCCGATGTAGAAGATCGCGATACGCCACATCGCCGTACGGACGGCCTTGGCGACGCCCTGTACGGGGTGCTCGGACTCGGCCGCGGCGATCGTGACGGTCTCCAGACCGCCGTACGCGAAGACGGAGGCGAGCAGACCGACGATCAGGCCCTCGGAGCCGTTGGGGAAGAAGCCGCCGTCGCCGGTGAGGTTGCCGGCGCCCGGGGCGTCGGTGCCCGGCAGGACGCCGACGATCGCGAGCACGCCGATGCCGAGGAAGAGGACGATCGCGCCGACCTTGAGCGCGGCGAACCAGAACTCGAACTCGCCGAAGTTCTTCACGGCGGCCAGGTTCGTGCCGCAGAACACCACCATGAACAGGGCCACCCAGGCCCACTCCGGGGTGCCCGGGAACCAGCCGGTCATGATGCCCGCGGCGCCGATGCCCTCCAGGCCGACGGCCACACAGAGCAGGAACCAGAAGGCCCAGCCCGCGGTGAAGCCGGCCCAGGGGCCGAGCGCCCGCTCGGCGTGGACGGAGAAGGAGCCGGAGGCCGGGTTCGCCGCCGACATCTCGCCCAGCATGCGCATCACGAGCATGACGAGCACGCCGGAGATCGCGTACGCGAGGACGATCGAGGGTCCGGCCGCGGCGATGCCGGCGCCGGAGCCGACGAAGAGCCCGGCGCCGATGACGCCGCCGAGGGCGATCATCGACAGATGGCGCTGCTTGAGGCCGTGGGACAGGCCCCCTGCGGGAGCGGCCGCGTCGTCCTTGCGGTCGGCCTGCGCGGGCGCGGTGGTCCGAGACATGAGCGAGCCCTGTTCGCTAGCTGAGACGGGGAGGGAGCCCACAGTCTGTGGGCCCACACCGCTCACAGGGAACGGATGTCCGCTATACGGGCACGACCTTCACACAAGGTGAAGATTCAGTTCCGGATCGTACGGCGTGTGCGCAGCTCGCGTACCCAGGCCACCAGCAGCACCGCCGCCGTCGCCCCGCCCGACCACAGCACCTGCGGCCGCGCGTCGTCGTCCACGAGCATCAGCACGAGCACCGCCGCCATCGCGGCGAGCGCCGCCCAGGTCAGCCACGGGAATCCCCACATCCGCAGGGTCAGCGTCCCGGGCGCCTCCCGCTCGATCCGGCGCCGCAGCCGCAGCTGCGAGACCGCGATCAGCGCCCACACGAACAGCAGGACCGCGCCGACCGCGTTCAGCATGTAGAGGAAGACGGAATCCGGCCACTTCAGATTGAGCAGGACGGAGACGAAGCCGAACGCCACCGAGGCGAGCACCGCCCGCCGCGGCACCCCTCCGCCCGCGACCCTCAGCAGGCCCTTCGGCGCCTCGCCGCGCTCGGCCAGCGAGAACACCATCCGCGAGGAGCCGTACAGATTGGCGTTCAGCGCCGACAGCAGCGCCACGAACACCACCACGTTCATGATCTGGCCGGCCGCCGGCACCCCGATCGCGTCGAGCACCGCCACGTACGGGGACTGCCCCGGCTTCATCGCGGTCCACGGCAGCAGGGTCACGATCACCAGCATGGAACCCACGTAGAAGAGGAGGATCCGCCACACCGCGCTGCGCACCGCCCGCGCGACATTGCGCGCCGGGTCGTCCGACTCGGCCGCCGCGATCGTGACGACCTCCAGACCGCCGAAGGCGAACACCACGGCCAGCACCCCGGAGACGACCCCCGCCCAGCCGTTGGGCAGGAAGCCGCCCTGACCGGTCAGGTTCGCCAGGCCGACCGGATCCGTGTCGGGCAGCAGGCCCGCGATCGCCAGCACGCCGAGCCCCAGGAAGAGCACGATCGCGCCGACCTTCAGCGCGGCGAACCAGAACTCGAACTCGCCGAAGTTCCTCACCGCCGCCAGATTGGCCGCGGTGAACACCAGCATGAAGACGAGCACCCAGCCCCACTGCGGGATCCACGGCACCCAGCCGTTGGCGATCCGCGCCGCGCCGGTCGCCTCCACCGCGAGCACGACCACCAGCAGGAACCAGTACAGCCAGCCCACCGAGAAGCCCGCCCAACGGCCCAGCGCCCGCTCCGCGTGCACCGAGAAGGCGCCAGAGGCCGGCATCGCCGCCGACATCTCGCCCAGCATCCGCATGACCAGCAGCGCGAGGGCGCCGGCGAGCAGATACGACACGACGATGCCGGGCCCGGCGACCGCGATCCCCGCGCCGGAGCCGACGAACAACCCGGCGCCGATCACCCCGCCGAGGCCCAGCATCGTCAGATGACGCTGCTTCAGCCCGTGGGACAGGGGCTCCGGTCCGGGCGCGAGGGCGGACTGAGGGGCGGGCGGGGCGTCGTGCATGTGGGGCTCGCGCTCTCGGACGGTTTATGGGGACCCCACAGTCTCTCCGGTGACCGTCTCCTGACGCAAAAGGGACCTCCGGGCAGGAGTTCCCAGTGACGAGCATCACGTGGCACGGGGCATGAAAGCCCGCCTTTGTTTGATCTCCACGAAGCGCCCAAGCTCCGCTTTGTCGGCGGCTGATGGTGATCGACCGTTCACTCCTGGCATACGGTCGAGCCTGATCGCCCCGTCCCCTGCCCCCGTCACCCAGCGGAGTACCGATGAGCACCGCCGTCGCCCCCGTCCGTTCCCTCCGCTCCGGGACGGTCCTCGCCGACCTCGTCCCCGCGAGCCGCGCCCGCGACATCGCGCTGGTCGTCGGCGGCGCCGCGCTGACCGGCCTCGCCGCGCAGTTGTCCGTGCCCGTCCCGGGCTCCCCGGTACCGGTCTCCGGCCAGACCTTCGCCGCCCTGCTCGTCGGCACCGCCCTCGGCGCCCGCCGCGGCTTCCTCTCCCTCGGCCTGTACGCCGTCGCCGGCATGGCGGGTCTGCCGTGGTTCGCCCAGGCCACCTCCGGGTGGGCCATGCCGTCCTTCGGCTACATCCTCGGCATGCTGCTCGCCGCCACCGTCGTCGGCGCCCTCGCCCGGCGCGGCGCCGACCGTTCGGTCCTGCGCACCGCGGGCACGATGGCGCTCGGCTCCGCGATCATCTACGCGGTCGGCGTGCCGTACCTGGCCCTGGCCACCGGCATGACCCTCGGCCAGGCCGTCGCCGCCGGCCTCACCCCGTTCCTGATCGGCGACGCCCTCAAGGCCGCCCTCGCGATGGGCGCCCTGCCGGCCGCCTGGAAGCTCCTCGGCCGCAAGGGCTGATCGCTCACCGCACCCCGAAGAGGTTCGCCGGGTCGAGTTCCGACTTGACCGCGGCGAGCCTCTTCCGCGTCTCCGGGTCGTACAGACCCTCCCGGCGCTCCCCGTCCCCGAAGGCGAAGTTCACCGCCCGGCCGAGGGTGCGCGGGGCCAGCGCCTCCTCGACCCGCGCGTGGAGCTCCCTGACCGGCGCCGGGCCGTCCGCGTCGAGCGGGTACAGCGCGCGCACCAGCCAGGCCGCCTCGCGATACGGGACGGCGCCCGGCCCCCCGGCCGCGAGCGCCCCGCCCAGGTGGTTGAGCTGCACCACCGCCATCCGCCCGGCCCCCGGCCCGGTCAGCTCCAGGACCCGGGTGAGCGCGTCCTCGTCCGCCGCGTCGAGCAGGATGCCGTCGCCCCAGTAGGCGTGCGGGAAGTCCGGGTCGCTGTGGATGGTGTGGCTCTCGGCGTACGGGAGTTCCCGCAGCGAGTCGGAGAGCGCCGGCCCCACCGCCCGCAGCGGCGCCACGAGCCGCTCGCCCCCGGCGGTGTCCCCGGCGTCTCCGGTGAACGCCACCCGCACCGAGAGCACGTACCGGCCGCGCAGGTGCGGCGGCAGGACCGGCAGGTCCGGGTAGACCAGGGCGGCGAGCGAGGAGGTCAGGGCGTTGGGCAGATCCCGGGCCCACCGGACGTAGGCCCGCAGCAGCTCGGCCGGGTCGACCACGGCGCCGTCGAAGGCGAGCGACCCGCCGTAGAGCCGGGCGACCGGCACCAGGTCCACCTCCACGGCGGTGACCACCCCGAGCCCGTGGCCGCCGCCGAGCAGCGCCCCGTACAGCTCGGGTTCGCTCGTACGGGTGACATGGCGCAGGGCGCCGTCCGCCGTCACCAGGTCGAGCGAACGGACGTGGTCGGCCGCCCAGCCGTACGTACGGCCGAGAATGCCCAGGCCGCCGCCGAGCAGGTAGCCGACCACGCCGACCCCGGGCGAGGAGCCGTTCAGCGGCGCGAGGCCGTGCGGGGCGGCCGCCTTGACCACCTCCCCCCAGCGCGCGCCGGCCGCCACCCGCGCGGTGCGGGCCACCGGGTCGATCACGACCTCGGCCATCCGCCGGGTGGTGATCAGCAGCCCGCCGTCGACCGGCCCGCCGAGCCCGTGCCCGGTGGACTGCACGGTGACCGGCAGCCCGTGCCCGGCGGCGTAGCGGACGGCGGCGCGGACGTCGTCGGGTCCTGTGGCGGCCACGACACGGGCGGGCCGCACGGTGAAGCCGGTCTGGAAGCCGGCGATCTCCTCGTCGTAGCCGCTGTCGCCAGGCGCGTACGCGTACATGGAAAGGCTCTCCGTTCCCGAGGTGGTCGGTGTGCGGAGAGCCTTTCGCGGATACCTGACAGCTTCCGTCAGGTATGGATTCAGATCTTGTCGACGAGCTCGGGCCGGCCGGAGGACTTCGCGAGCCGGTGCTTCACGAGCCCGATCGCGAGCACGAGCGCGGCCACCAGGAGCGAGAGCACGACCTGCTCACGGTTGCTGCCGCCGTCGTAGACCATGAAGCCGAGGACGAAGACGATCATGGCGGCGGTGGCGTAGGTCAGGTACGGGAACAGCCACATGCGCACGACCAGCTTCTCGGGCGACTCGCGCAGGATGATCCCGCGCATCTTCAGCTGGGTGACGCAGATGACCAGCCAGACGAAGAGGGCGACGGCGCCGGAGGAGTTCAGCAGGAAGGCGAAGACGGTGTCCGGCCACTTGTAGTTGAAGAACACCGCGACGAAGCCGAAGACCACGGAGGAGAGGATGGCGGCCGTCGGCACGCCCCGCTTGTTGGTCTTGGCGAAGGCCTTCGGCGCGTCACCGCGCTGGCCGAGCGAGAAGGCCATGCGGGAGGCGGTGTAGAGGCCCGAGTTCAGGCAGGACAGCACGGCGGTCAGCACGATCACGTTCATGATCTGGCCGGCGGCCGGGATGCCGATGGAGTCGAGGGCGGCGACGTACGAGCCCTTCTCGGTGATCGACTTGTCGTTCCACGGCAGCAGCGTGAGGACGACGAAGATCGAGCCCAGGTAGAAGACGCCGATCCGCCAGATGACGCTGTTGGTGGCCTTGGTGACGGCCTTCTGCGGGTTCTCGGACTCGCCGGCGGCGAGGGTGACGATCTCGCTGCCCATGAAGGAGAAGACGACCATCAGCACACCGGTGAGGATCGCGCCCGCACCCATCGGGAAGAATCCCCCGGCGTCGGTGAGGTGGGCGAAGCCCGCGCCCGGGTTGTCCGAGCCCGGCAGCACGCCGAAGACGGCGAGGAAGCCGATGACGACGAAGGCGGCGATGGCGACGACCTTGATGCCGGCGAACCAGAACTCGAACTCGCCGTACGAGGCGACGGAGCCCAGGTTGGTCGCGGTGAGCACCACCATCACGATGAGCGCCCAGCCCCACTGCGGCACGGCCGGGATCCAGCCTTCGAGGATCTTGGCGCCGGCGGTCGCCTCGACCGCGAGCACGACGACCCAGAAGAACCAGTACAGCCAGCCGATGGTGAAGCCGGCCCAGCGGCCGAGCGCCTGGTCGGCGTAGGCCGAGAAGGAGCCGGAGGACGGGCGGGCGGCGGCCATCTCGCCGAGCATCCGCATCACGAAGACGACCATCGCGCCGACCAGCGCGTAGGAGAGGAGGATCGCGGGGCCGGCCGCGGCGATTCCGGAGCCGGAACCGACGAAGAGTCCGGCGCCGATCACGCCGCCGATGGCGATCATCGACAGGTGGCGGTTCTTCAGCCCGGCCTTGAGGCCGTTGGCGCCGTCGGTAGGCTGCGATTCACCGGTGTTTCCGGTGACTCCGCCTTCCTTCGCCATGGTCGGCTGCGTGTTCATGAACGCTTCCTTCGGTGTGGGGGCTGCTCGGGTTACGAGCCGCTGACATGTAACCCGGAGACCGGCGAGTACGGAAGAGCTGATTCCGGATCGTGATTCAGGACATAAGGTCCGGACCAGAGGGGCCAAGGTCCGGGACCAAGGTCCCGACCCCGCTGACCGCTACCCCGCCTTCGCCATGCCACACTCGGACCATGCGCGTCTACCTCGGCTCCGACCATGCCGGCTACGAACTCAAGAACCATCTCGTCGAGTGGCTGAAGGCCCATGGCCACGAGCCCGTCGACTGCGGTCCCCACATCTACGACGCCCTGGACGACTACCCGCCGTTCTGCCTGCGCGCCGCCGAGAAGACGGCCGCGGACCCGGACAGCCTCGGCATCGTGATCGGCGGCTCCGGCAACGGCGAGCAGATCGCCGCGAACAAGGTCAAGGGCGTGCGCGCCGCGCTCGCCTGGAGCGAGCAGACCGCCGCGCTGGGCCGCGAGCACAACGACGCCAACGTGATCTCCATCGGCGGCCGCATGCACACCCGGGAAGAGGCGACCAAGTTCGTCGAGATCTTCCTGGCCACCCCGTACTCCGGTGACGAGCGCCACACCCGGCGCATCGACATGCTGAGCGCGTACGAGACCACCGGCGAGCTCCCCCCGATCCCGGCCCACCACCCGCAGGAGCCCACCGCCTGATGCCCGAAGGGCACACCATCCACCGGCTGGCCGCCGACTACCGGGAACGGTTCGGCGGCCGGCCTGTGCGCGTCTCCAGCCCCCAGGGCAAGTTCGCCGACTCCGCGGCCCTGCTCGACGGCACCGCGCTCGCCGTCACCGAGGCCCACGGCAAGCACCTCTTCCTGGGCTTCCCCGGCGACGAGTGGATCCACATCCACCTCGGCCTCTTCGGCAAGGTCGCCTTCGGTGACGCGCCCGCGCCGCCGCCCACCGACACGGTCCGGCTGCGCCTGGCCAACCCCGAGTCGTACGTGGACCTGCGCGGCCCGACGACCTGCACGCTGATCACCGACGCCGAGAAGCAGGCGATACACGACCGGCTGGGCCCGGACCCGCTGCGGGAGACCGACGGCCCCGACCGGGCCTGGCGCCGGATCTCGAAGTCCCGCACGACCATCGCCGCCCTGCTCATGGACCAGAAGGTCATCGCGGGCGTCGGCAACGTCTACCGGGCCGAGGTCCTCTTCCGGCACGGCATCGACCCGTACCGGGCGGGCAAGGACCTGACGGCGGGGGAGTGGACCGCGATCTGGGCGGACCTCGTGCTGCTGATGCGCGAGGGCGTCCGCCTCAACCGCATCGACACCGTCCGCCCCGAGCACACCCCCGAGGCGATGGGCCGCCCGCCGCGCGTCGACGACCACGGGGGCGAGGTCTACGTCTACCGCCGCGCCCACCAGCCCTGCCACATCTGCGGCACCGGGATCCGCACGGCCGGCCTGGCGGCCCGCAACCTCTTCTGGTGCCCGGGCTGCCAGAAGGCGTAGGCCGCGCCGCCCCACGGGGCGGCGCCCGTCCCCGCCTGTCCCGCGCCTAGAACCCGTGCGGCAGCCAGGGAGCGACAGGCGACCCGAAGGCCACCGACGCCTCCACCAGCGCCCCCTCCCGAACCTCCCGCACCCGCCCCGCCGCCGCGAGCGAGACCAACGACACCCCACCCAGGTACGCCGCCCCCAACTCCCGCACGGACAGCGCCAGATCCGGCGCATCCTCCGTCCGCACGCACACCGCGCCCTTGGTGTCCCCGGTCAGCCGCCAACGCCCCTCGTTCCACGGGCAGAACGCGTCCTCCACCTCGAAGACCACATCCACCGGCGCCTGGTACGTCCGCGCCTCGAGCGCGGCCCCCACCTCCACCACCCGCAGGTGCAGCGAGTCCCGCAGGCTCGGCGCGCAGCGCCGGACGTCCGTCACCAGGTGCTGCCACGCGTCGTCCACCGGGCGGCTGTGGATCTCCACCCGCGAGGTCAGGTCCACCGAGCACAGGAACCGCCACAGGGCCGCCTCCGCCGCCGGGTCGAGCCCCGCCAGCTGGTGCACCGCGACCGAACCGTTCGCGCCGGTGAACTCCCACTGCGGCTTGATCGCGTAGTGCGCGTACCCCACCACCTCGCCGCCCCGCTGCGCGAGCACGCACAGCCGCGGCGAGGCACCGTCCCGGTGCTCCGCCGGATCGAGCAGCCCGAGCCGCTCCCAGCCGGGCCGCCGCTGAAGCATTCCGGGCCGGGCGGGGACCAGCTTCGCGTACACCGCCTCGCAGGCGTCCAGGGCCTCCGACGGGGTGGAGAGCCGCAGCGCCACCTCGTCCGTGCCCGCCGGCACCCGCAGCCCCACCCGGGTCGTGTCGATCGTCGCCCGCGCCGTGAACGTCGACACGGCGTACCCGAACCGCCCGTAGATCGCCGGCTCCGAGGCGGTGAGCACCGCCAGCGGCTCGCCCCAGGACCGTACGTCCTCCAGCTGGCGCCGCATCATCGACGTGAGGATCCCGCGCCGCCGGTGCGTACCCGCCACGCTCACCATCGTCACGCCCGCGGCCGGCACCAGGGCCCCGCCCGGCACCGACAGCCGGAACGTGAACGCCCCCGCCGTTCCCACACACCGGTCCCCGTCCCACGCGCCGATGAACCGCTCGTGCTCGGTCAGGTCCTTCCAGAGCGTCCGCTCGTCCTCGAGCTCGGGAACGCCCCCGAACGCGAGTTCAAGGACGCGGAACCAGTCGTCCCACTCGGCCGGGTCGAGTACGCGCAGTTCAGTCGTCATATGCCATCGATATCAGCGCTTCGCAGACCGACGCGACCCGATTTCGAATGCAATGTCACCTGGGTCCCCCTGCACGAGCTCCGATCGGGTGGATAGGGTCCAGGCCAATGGGACGTCGCGGAGGAGTGGACTCGTACGCGGCCCGGATGCGCAAGAGCGCCCACCGGGCCCGCATCGCGCTGCGCCGATCCGGCGTCGACTACTTCCGCGGCGACGGCTCCGACTGGATCGCGCTCGCCGGTCTCCTGCTCACCGTGCCCGCCATCACCCTCGGCACCCTCGTCAACCCCGTCTGGTGCTCGCCCGTCGCGCTGGCCCTGCCGATCGTCGCCGGCGGGCTGCTGCTGCGCCCCGCCAGCCTCCTCGGCCTGTACGCGGCGGCCGCGGGCGCGCTCATCGTCGAGTCCCTCGTCCTCGGCCCGTACACCCAGGGCCCGGCCAGGGTCACCCCCGGCACCGTCCTGGTCGTCGCCGCCTGCGGGCTCTTCGGGCTGCTCATCGCCCAGTTCCGGGCCCGGGTCGGCGTGCCCTGGCGGCGCGGCGGCACCATGCTCTTCGACCTGCGCGAACGCATCCGGGTGCAGAGCGCGCTGCCCCGCCTCCCACAGGGCTGGCACCGCGAGATGGCGCTGCGCCCGGCCGGCGGCCAGTCCTTCTCCGGCGACTTCGTCGTCGCCGCCCGCACCCATGGCGGCCGCACCCTGGAGGTCCTGCTCACCGACGTCTCCGGCAAGGGCATGGACGCGGGCTCCCGCGCCCTGCTGCTCTCCGGAGCCTTCGGCGGCCTCCTCGGCTCCCTGCCCCCGCACGGCTTCCTGCCCGCAGCCAACGGATACCTCCTGCGCCAGGACTGGGACGAGGGCTTCGCCACCTCCATCCACCTCGTCCTCGACCTCGAGTCCGGCGACTACGAGCTCCTCTCCGCCGGCCACCTGCCCGCCCTCCAGCTCCACGCGGGCAGCGGCCGCTGGGAGGAGAAGGCCGCCGAGGGCCCCCTCCTGGGCGTCTACGACGGCGCCGAGTTCCACCCGGTCAAGGGCTCGCTGCGCCCCGGCGACGTCCTGATGCTGTTCACCGACGGCCTCGTCGAGAGCGCCGAGCGCGACATCGCCGAAGGCATCGACCGACTCACCGGCGAGGCCGACCGCTATGTCGCCGCCGGCTTCGAGGGCGCCGCCTGGCACCTGATCGAGGCCTGCGCCAAGGACGTCAACGACGACCGGGCCCTCCTGCTCATCAGCCGCCGGGGCTGACCCGCCCCGACGGGCCACCGCCCTGCCGCCGGGGCGGCACTACGCTGACCGCCATGACCGGCACCCCGTACCTCACCCTCGCCGAGATCGAGGCCCTCGCCGTCGCCGCCCACGCGGGCCAGACGGACAAGGCGGGCCGCCCCTACGCGGAGCACCTGAGGGCCGTGGCGGAGGGGGTACGGCTGCGCGGCGGCAGCGAGCGGCAGATCGCGGCGGCCTGGCTGCACGACGCGGTCGAGGACGACGCCCTGTCCGCCGCATGGCTGGCCTCGGCCGCCCTTCCGCAGGAGGTAAGGGACATGGTCCTCGCCCTCACCAAGCGCCCCGGCGAGGACCTGGAGAGCTACACCCGCCGCGTGCTGGCCACCCCGGGCGCCCTCCTGGTCAAGGAGGCCGACCTCGCCCACAACGCCGACCCGGACCGCCTCGCCGTACTCGACGCCCCGACCCGCGACCGCCTCACGGCCAAGTACGCCCGCGTCCGAGCCCTGCTGGGTCTCACCCCGTAGTACCGATCGCCCCATAGGAATGATCAAGACGAAATCCGTCACGTCGGCCTGATTTCGACGTCGACGATTCGCCACCCGCCCCCGGTGGGCAGGTAGTTGGTGGCACGATAGATGCGGCGGGGGTGTTCTGTGACGCGCGCTCCCGGGCGGCAAGGCGGGACCGACCGAGGGTGTGATCAGTTGTGGCCATTTCACTGTCTGTGGTGCTGCTTTTGGCGATCATCCTGGTGGTGCTGATCCGCGGCGGAAACCTCAAGGCCGGCCCGGCCGTGGTCGCGGTGCTCTTCGGCTTCTTCCTTGCCTCCACGGGCATGGCCGACGACATCCAGCGCTTCCTCGACTCGATAACGCAGACGGTCAGCTCCATCAAGTTCTGAGCCGGCGACCGCCCACCGGACTCAGCCGGGCTTCGCGGCGGAGCGCTTGGCCCGCCGGCTCCCGCCGGTGCCGGCGGCGCCCGACGCGGTCCTCGCGGAGGGCGTCTTCTTCGCGGAGGCAGCCTTACGGCTCCGGGCGGGCTTCGCGGCGCTCCCGGCCACCTCGTCCTCCGCTGCGACGGGCCTGCGCGGGCGACCCGTCTGCCACTTCAGCTCGATCTCCAGCTCGATCTCGCCGCCGCCGACCTCGAACTCCACCTCGCTGCTGAGCTCGTCGGGGATCCGCAGACTCAGCGTTCCTGAGCCCAGCTCGAGCTCGGCCTCCCCGCCTTCCCGCAGCGCGTCGGCGAGGGCCGCGAGCTGGTCGGCCGCCTCGAGACGGGACAGCGACCGCTTCTGCTCGAACTTCAGATCCTTCATGACGCCTCCGGTGCGACACGGGCAAGCAGGGGCAAAGGGGACAGCGCCATTCTCGTGCCCCGCGCCGCACCCGGCATCCCGCGCACACGGCCGCGGACACGACTCAGGCCCCGCGGACGGTGTCCGGCGGGGCCTGGGCCATATGGAGCGGGCGACGGGAATCGAACCCGCGTAGCTAGTTTGGAAGACTAGGGCTCTACCATTGAGCTACGCCCGCAAACGCGGCGCCGCAGGCCATGAGGGCCGCGGCACGGACAGCATCGTAGCGGGTCCCGGCAGGTCCCCGCACACCCCTCGAAAAGAGGGGGCGTCCCACCGTCCCCGTCCATGTACCCTACGTGTCGCACCGACGGGGTGTGGCGCAGCTTGGTAGCGCGTCCGCTTTGGGAGCGGAAGGCCGTGGGTTCAAATCCCGCCACCCCGACCAGCCATGATCACGTTGTGGGGCGCCTGCCGCTTGCGGTTACTATGCAAGCTGCGTGCCCGTGTGTCTCTCTGACCGGGCCGATCGGCAGGAACCGCCCCCTGGTGGTACCGCCGGAAACCAGGAATCAGCCACCAAGGAGACCGAACCGTGAAGAGCGCCGTGGAGACCCTGAACCCGACTCGGGTTCGGCTCACTGTCGAGGTGCCCTTCGAGGAGCTCAAGGACAGCCTCGACGCGGCGTACAAGAAGATCAACCAGCAGGTCACGGTCAAGGGCTTCCGTAAGGGCAAGATCCCCGCGCGTGTGATCGACCAGCGGTTCGGCCGTGGTGCGGTGCTGGAGGAGGCCGTCAACGACGCCCTCCCGAAGTTCTACACCGAGGCGGTCAACGAGGCCGAGGTCAACCCGCTGGGCCAGCCCGAGGTCGACATCACGGAGCTGAAGGACGGCGAGCTGCTGGCCTTCACCGCCGAGGTCGACGTCCGCCCGGCCATCGAGATCCCGGACTACTCCGGCATCGAGGTCGAGGTCGACGCCGTCGAGGTCACCGACGAGGACATCGAGAAGTCGGTGGAGCAGCTGCGCGAGCGCTTCGCCTCCACCAACCCGGTCGAGCGCGCCGCCGCCGAGGGCGACGTCATCACCATCGACCTCGAGGCCAAGGTCGACGGCGAGGTCCTGCCCGACGGTGTCGCCAGCGGTGTCTCGTACACCATCGGCTCCGGCGAGCTCCTCGACGGCATCGACGAGGCCGTCACCGGCCTCGAGGCCGGCGGCGAGGCCACCTTCACCTCGCAGCTGAAGGGCGGCTCCGCCGAGGGCAAGGACGCCGAGGTCACCGTCAAGGTCACCGCCGTCGCCGCCCGTGAGCTCCCCGGCCTCGACGACGACTTCGCGCAGCTCGCGTCGGAGTTCGACACGCTCGACGAGCTCAAGGCCGACAGCCGCAAGCGCCTCGAGAACATGAAGCAGTTCGACCAGGCCACCCAGGCCCAGGAGCGCGTCCTGGAGAAGCTCCTGGAGCTGGCGGAGATCCCCGTCCCCGAGAAGCTGCTCGAGGAGGAGGTCAACACCCGCAAGCACAACCTGGAGCACCACCAGCTCGGCCAGATGGGTCTGACCCTCGAGAAGTACCTGGAGTTCCAGGGCAAGACGGTCGAGGAGTTCGACGCCGAGACCAAGGAGCAGGCGGTCAAGGGCATCAAGACCCAGTTCCTGCTCGACGAGCTGGTCTCCAAGGAGGAGCTGAACGTGGACCAGGAGGAGCTCACCGAGCACCTCATGCGCCGCGCCGCCTCCTCCGGCATGTCCCCCGACCAGTTCGCCCAGGCCGTCGTCCAGGGCGGCCAGGTGCCGATGCTGGTCGGCGAGGTCGCCCGCGGCAAGGCGCTCGCGCTGGTCGTCGAGTCGGCCAAGGTCGTCGACACCAACGGCGTCGAGGTCGACCTGACCGACGAGGACGAGGAGCAGGCCACCGAGACGGTCGAGGCCGTCACCGGCGAGGCCGAGGTCTCCGAGGAGAAGTAAGCCCCACCAGGCTCACCGGGAGGCCCGCGCCTCGCGCTGAACCCCGCGCCACGGGCCCGGACGCACTGCTGTGCGCCGGGCCCGTGGACGTACTCCGGCCCGTTCATGCGCCGCCAACTACCTTGCGCTCCCAGCGAACAGTTCGGGAACCGGGATGGCGTTGTCCTACCTGCGCGTTAGGGTCCATGAATACGAGGGCAATGCCCTCAGAACGAGACGCTGAGACGGCCTGGGGGCCGTCGGAGACGAGCAGGTGGATACGTGACGAATCTGAAGCCTTACGCCGCGGGTGAGCCGTCCATCGGTGGTGGCCTCGGCGACCATGTCTACAACCGGCTGCTCGGCGAGCGCATCATCTTCCTCGGCCAGCAGGTCGACGACGAGATCGCCAACAAGATCACGGCGCAGATGCTCCTCCTGGCCGCCGACCCGGAGAAGGACATCTACCTCTACATCAACAGCCCCGGTGGCTCCGTGACGGCCGGCATGGCCATCTACGACACCATGCAGTACATCCCCAACGACGTCGTCACCATCGGTATGGGCATGGCGGCCTCGATGGGCCAGTTCCTGCTCACCGGCGGCACCGCCGGCAAGCGCTTCGCGCTGCCGAACACCGACGTCCTGATGCACCAGGGCTCGGCCGGCATCGGCGGCACGGCCTCGGACATCAAGATCCAGGCCGAGTACCTGCTCCGGACGAAGAAGCGCATGGCCGAGATCACCGCGCTGCACTCCGGCCAGACCGTCGAGGCGATCATCCGCGACGGTGACCGCGACCGCTGGTTCACCGCGGAGGAGGCCAAGAACTACGGCCTCATCGACGACATCATCACGCACGCCGCGGGCGTTCCCGGCGGCGGCGGCACGGGCGCCTGAGCCCGGTAGACCGCTGAAGAGCCCCAGCCCCCGCCGAACGCCACCAGGACGGTGAACACCCAGATGCAGAACAACCTCTCCCCGAGCGGCCTCTACACCGGCGCGCCGATGGACAACCGCTACGTCGTGCCCCGCTTCGTCGAGCGCACCTCGCAGGGCATCCGCGAGTACGACCCGTACGCGAAGCTCTTCGAGGAGCGCGTGATCTTCCTCGGCGTGCAGATCGACGACGCCTCCGCCAACGACGTCATGGCGCAGCTGCTGTGCCTGGAGTCGATGGACCCGGACCGCGACATCTCGATCTACATCAACAGCCCCGGTGGCTCCTTCACCGCGCTGACCGCCATCTACGACACGATGCAGTTCGTGAAGCCGGACATCCAGACGGTCTGCATGGGCCAGGCGGCCTCCGCCGCGGCCGTGCTGCTCGCCGCCGGCACCCCCGGCAAGCGGATGGCCCTGCCGAACGCCCGCGTGCTGATCCACCAGCCCTCCGGCGGCACCGGCCGTGAGCAGCTCTCCGACCTGGAGATCGCGGCCAACGAGATCCTGCGCATGCGCAGCCAGCTGGAGGAGATGCTGGCCAAGCACTCCTCGACGCCGATCGAGAAGATCCGCGACGACATCGAGCGCGACAAGATCCTGACCGCCGAGGACGCCCTCGCGTACGGCCTGATCGACCAGATCGTCTCGACCCGCAAGAGCACGGCCGCCGCGGCAGCCTGACGCTCGACCTTCCCTTGGCGCGGACGGCACGGCGGACGGCATGGCCGAATCCCGCCCATGCCAACCGTGCCAAGGGGGGCCCGAACGGGGGGCCCGGCAAGGTACCGTCGAATATGAGGCACCAGGAGTCGCTGAACCAAGCGCTCCCAGGCGAAGGGGAAGCACCTCGTGGCACGCATCGGTGATGGCGGCGATCTGCTCAAGTGCTCGTTCTGCGGAAAGAGCCAGAAGCAGGTGAAGAAGCTCATCGCGGGACCCGGTGTGTACATCTGCGACGAGTGCATCGACCTCTGCAACGAGATCATCGAGGAAGAACTCGCGGAGACGAGCGAGGTGCGCTGGGAGGAACTGCCCAAGCCCCGCGAGATCTACGAGTTCCTCGAGGGCTACGTGGTCGGCCAGGAGCCGGCCAAGAAGGCCCTGTCGGTCGCGGTGTACAACCACTACAAGCGCGTCCAGGCCGGCGAGAACGGCGGCGCGCAGGGCCGGGACGACGCCATCGAGCTGGCGAAGTCCAACATCCTGCTGCTGGGCCCCACGGGCTCGGGCAAGACCCTCCTCGCCCAGACCCTGGCCCGGATGCTGAACGTCCCGTTCGCCATCGCCGACGCCACCGCGCTGACGGAGGCGGGCTATGTCGGGGAGGACGTCGAGAACATCCTGCTCAAGCTGATCCAGGCGGCCGACTACGACGTCAAGAAGGCCGAGACCGGGATCATCTACATCGACGAGATCGACAAGGTCGCCCGTAAGAGCGAAAACCCGTCGATCACCCGCGATGTCTCGGGCGAGGGCGTGCAGCAGGCCCTCCTGAAGATCCTGGAAGGCACCACGGCCTCCGTCCCGCCGCAGGGCGGCCGGAAGCACCCGCACCAGGAGTTCATCCAGATCGACACGACGAACGTGCTCTTCATCGTGGGCGGCGCCTTCGCCGGCCTGGAGAAGATCATCGAGTCGCGGGCGGGAGCCAAGGGCATCGGCTTCGGCGCCACGATCCGCTCGAAGCGGGAGATCGAGGCGAGCGACCAGTTCCAGGAGGTCATGCCGGAGGACCTGGTGAAGTTCGGGATGATCCCCGAGTTCATCGGCCGCCTCCCGGTCATCACCTCGGTCCACAACCTGGACCGCGAGGCACTCCTGAAGATCCTCGTCGAGCCCCGCAACGCGCTGGTGAAGCAGTACCAGCGCCTCTTCGAACTCGACGGCGTGGAGCTGGACTTCGACCGCCCGGCCCTGGAGGCCATCGCCGACCAGGCCATCCTCCGCGGCACCGGCGCGCGCGGCCTGCGCGCCATCATGGAGGAGGTCCTCCAGTCGGTGATGTACGAGGTCCCGTCCCGCAAGGACGTGGCCCGTGTGGTCATCACGTCGGACGTCGTCCACAACAACGTGAACCCGACCCTGGTTCCGCGCATCGTGAAGACCGACGGCAGGCACGAGAAGTCCGCCTGAGCCGCAAGCACGAAGAAGGGGCGCCCCGCCGAACCGGCGGGGCGCCCCTTTCGTGTGTCACCCGTCAGCTTACGCCTTGACGCGAACTT
Organism: Streptomyces sp. NPDC085481; assembly: GCF_044541845.1. Lineage (NCBI taxonomy): Bacteria > Bacillati > Actinomycetota > Actinomycetes > Kitasatosporales > Streptomycetaceae > Streptomyces > Streptomyces sp. NPDC085481. The sequence continues at coordinate 911,354 of NZ_JBITTJ010000001.1, read as the reverse complement.
CCTTGCGGAGCTTGGCGGTGGTGGCGGCGGCCTCCTCCGGCGGGGTGCCCTTGCCGCTCAGCAGCGAGGCCATGTCCATCGGGATCACGAAGCCGAGCGTGCTGTGGTCGGCCCACACGCACACCGACATGGTGAACTCCTTCGGGCCGGCGCCCGCCGCTTCCCCGGTGTCCGGCTTGGTCTTCATCTGCTGGCACTTCAGCACCGCGCCGCTCAGGTCGGCCGGCTTGTACTCCTGCGGCTCGCCGACGAGTTCGGCCTCGCCCTTCTTGTCCTTCGATGCCTCCGCCTTCATGCCCGCGAAGACGCCGTCCACGACCGCCTCGGGGTCGGCGATCTCACCGTAGACGCCGCCGAACTGGAGCAGCTTCCCACCCAGCGGGTTGGCCTCGTCCTTCACCTCGTAGGCGGCGTCGACCTTCTTGCCGTTCTTGACGCCGTTCTTCTCGGCGTCCTTCAGGAAGTCGTCGTCGTCCGACTTGCTGTTGTCCTCGGACTTCTTGTACTCGCCGAGGACTGTGGCCGGGGTGATCAGCTTGTGTGGGCCGTCGTCGGCCACCGAGGAGCCGCCGATGCCGCCCCCGCCGCCCAGCACGAAGTACGCGCCCACGCCGAGCGCCGCGACCACGGCGACGGCGCCGATGATCCAGCCGGCCTTGCCCTTCTTCGGGGCCGGCGGGGCCGGCGGGTAGCCGCCCGGGCCCTGCGGGCCGCCGTACTGGGGCTGCTGGCCGTATGGGCCGGGCTGCTGCGGCTGCGGGTAGCCGTACGGCTGCTGCTGCGGCGGGACACCCTGCGGGGCCTGCTGCGGGTAGCCGTAACCGGGCTGCGGCTGGCCGCCGTACGGACCGGGCTGCTGCGGCTGCTGGCCGTAGGGACCCGGCTGGCCGTACGGCCCGGGCTGCTGCGGCTGCTGGCCGCCGTACGGACCCGGCTGGTTGTAGCTCATGGACAGGTTCCCCTCACAAGATGTTTATGCCTGGCGAACATCCTGTCGGAAGCCTTGCGCCGGCGGGGCGGTGGGGGTCACACCGTTACCGAACAATCGAGTTTCAGGACCACCCCGCGGCACCCCTAAACTGGCCCCGTGACCGAGAACACTCAGCAGCAGACGACAGCCACCACCGAACTGCCGACCGCGTACGCCCCGGCCGAAGTAGAGGGGAAGCTGTACGAGCGCTGGGTAGAGCGGGGTTACTTCGAGGCGGACGAGAAGAGCGACAAGCCGCCGTACACGATCGTCATCCCGCCGCCGAACGTCACCGGTTCGCTCCACCTGGGCCACGCCTTCGAGCACACGCTCATCGACGCCCTGACCCGCCGCAAGCGGATGCAGGGCTACGAGACGCTGTGGCAGCCCGGCATGGACCACGCGGGCATCGCCACCCAGAACGTCGTCGAGCGGGAGCTCGCCAAGGAGGGCAAGTCCCGCCACGATCTGGGCCGTGAGGCGTTCGTCGAGCGGGTCTGGCAGTGGAAGGCCGAGTCCGGCGGACAGATCTCGGGCCAGATGAAGCGCCTCGGTGACGGCGTCGCCTGGTCCCGTGAGCGGTTCACCATGGACGAGGGCCTGTCCCAGGCCGTCCAGACCATCTTCAAGAAGCTCTACGACGACGAGCTGATCTACCGCGCCGAGCGCATCATCAACTGGTGCCCGCGCTGTCTGACCGCCATCTCCGACATCGAGGTCGAGTACCAGGACGACGACGGCGAGCTCGTCTCGATCCGCTACGGCGAGGGCGACGCGTCCATCGTCGTCGCCACCACCCGCGCCGAGACGATGCTCGGCGACACGGCCGTCGCCGTCCACCCGGACGACGAGCGCTACAAGCACATGGTCGGCACCGAGATCGAGCTGCCGCTGACCGGCCGCCGGATCCCGGTCGTCGCCGACGAGCACGTCGACCCCGAGTTCGGCACCGGCGCGGTCAAGGTGACCCCGGCCCACGACCCGAACGACTTCGAGATCGGCCAGCGCCACAACCTGCCGAACCTCGCCGTCATGGACGAGCGCGCGGTCATCACCGCCCACGGCCCCTTCCAGGGCCTGGACCGCCTGGAGGCCCGCTCCGCCATCGTCGCCGCGCTGCGCGCCGAGGGCCGGATCGTCGCCGAGAAGCGTCCGTACGTCCACTCCGTCGGCCACTGCTCGCGCTGCAAGACCACCATCGAGCCGCGCCTGTCGATGCAGTGGTGGGTCAAGGTCGGCCCGCTCGCGAAGGCCGCCGGCGACGCGGTCCGCGACGGCAAGGTCAAGATCCACCCACAGGAGATGGAGAAGCGGTACTTCGACTGGGTCGACAACCTGCACGACTGGTGCATCTCGCGTCAGCTGTGGTGGGGCCACCGCATCCCGGTCTGGTACGGCCCCGCCGGCGAGGTCGTCTGCGTGGGACCGGACGAGCAGCCGCCGAGCGGCGAGGGCTGGCACCAGGACACCGACGTCCTCGACACCTGGTTCTCCTCCGGCCTGTGGCCGTTCTCCACGCTCGGCTGGCCCGAGCAGACCGAGAGCCTGAAGAAGTTCTATCCGAACTCCGTCCTGGTCACCGGCTACGACATCCTCTTCTTCTGGGTCGCCCGGATGATGATGTTCGGTCTGTACGCGATGGACGGCACCCCGCCGTTCCACACCATCGCCCTGCACGGCATGGTCCGTGACCAGAACGGCAAGAAGATGTCGAAGTCCTTCGGCAACGTGGTCAACCCGCTGGACTGGATGGACGCCTACGGCTCCGACGCCGTCCGCTTCACCCTGGCCCGCGGCGCCAACCCGGGCGTCGACGTCCCGATCGGCGAGGACTGGGTCCAGGCCTCCAGCAAGTTCGCCAACAAGATCTGGAACGCCACGCGCTTCGCGCTGATGAACGGCGCGACGATCGAGGGCGAGCTGCCGGCCCCCGACCAGATGTCCGCCACGGACCGCTGGATCCTGTCGCGGCTCAACAAGACGGTCGCCGAGGTCGACGCGTTCTACGACGACTACCAGTTCTCGAAGCTTTCGGAGGCCCTCTACCACTTCGCGTGGGACGAGGTCTTCGACTGGTACGTCGAGCTGTCGAAGACGACCTTCTTCGCCGGCGGCGAGGGTGCCCGGGTCTCCGGCCGGGTCCTCGGCGAGGTCCTCGACGTCATGCTCCGCCTGCTGCACCCGGTGGTCCCCTTCGTCACCGAGACGCTGTGGACCACGCTGACCGGCGGCGAGTCCGTCGTGATCGCCGACTGGCCGAAGGACTCGGGCTTCCGTGACGAGGCCGCAGAGCGGGAGATCGCGCTGGTCCAGCGGGTCATCACCGAGGTCCGCCGCTTCCGCAAGGAGCAGGGCCTCCAGGACGCCCAGAAGGTGCCGGCCCGCCTCACCCTCGACGGCACCTCGCTGGCCGCGCACGAGGCCGCCATCCGCCAGATCCTCCGCCTCCAGCCGGAGGCCGAGGGCTTCGCCGCCACCGCCACCCTGCCGGTGGCCGGCGCGGAGGTCGCGCTCGACCTGTCGGGCACGATCGACATCGCCGCCGAGCGCAAGCGCCTCGCGAAGGACCTGGCCGCCGCCGAGAAGGAGAAGGCGCAGGCCAACGGGAAGCTCGGCAACGAGGCCTTCCTGGCGAAGGCGCCGGACAACGTGGTCGAGAAGATCCGTGGCCGGCTCGCCAAGGCGGACGAGGACATCGCCCGCATCCAGGCCCAGCTGGAGCGCTTGCCGCAGGCCTGAGCCCGAGCGGTGGAAGGGCCCGGTACCGTACGCGCGGTGCCGGGCCCTTCGCGTACGACGGAGATCGAAAATACGGGCAAAGTGCCCGATCTCACATCAGACGGGACTTCAGCTCTCCGGCGGCGGGACGAAGGACCCGGGATGATGGAAGGCATGCTCCGCCTTCCCACCCTCCCCGCGCTGCGCCGCTGCGTGGACCGGTGGGCCGTCTCGCCCCGAGCCATGGACGTCGTCGCCGCGCTGTTCGCCTTCGGTCTCATGGTCCTCGACGTGCCGGGGCTCGCCCGTGCCGACAACTCGCTGACCGGGGTCACCGCCACCCTCGTCCTCGCGACCGGCGCGGCCACCCTCGTGCTGCGGCGCAAGGTGCCGTGGATCCCGTTCGCCGTGGCGCTCTTCCTGATGGGCTGGCTGCACGAGCTGACGATGATCCAGTTCGCGCTGTACTCGCTGGGCCGTTTCCGGGGCCGGCGGTCCGCCGTCCTGGCCACCCTGCTCTACATCGGCGCCGCCTACGCCCTGTTCAGCATGCCCGGCTGGCCCGCCAGGCACGGCGAGACCCTCTCCGACTTCCTGAGCCTCGTCGTCCCGATCGGCGTCCTGGCCGCGGGCGTCGGCATCGCCGCGTACCGCCAGGACCTGGTGCTCGCCCTGGAGGTGCAGAAGCGTGCGGCCACGGCCCGGGAGGCCGTCCAGGAGGAGCGGATCTCGGTCGGCCGGGACGTCCACGACCTGGTGGGGCGCGAGCTGACCATGCTCGCGGTGCGGGCCGAGGTGCTCGCCGTACGGGCCAGGGGGGAGGCGCACCGGAAGGACTTCGACGAGCTCGCCGACACCGCCCGGCGCGCCCACCACATGCTCAACGAGACCATCGTGCGGCGCGCCGACGGGGCCGCCGCCACCCCCGGCCTGGAAGGGCTCGCGGCGCTGGCCGAGGAGAGCGAGCGGATGGGCAGCCCCGTGGACCTCACGGTCGCCGAGGAGGCCAAGGCGCTGTCGCCGCTGCGCCAGACGGCCGTGCACCGGGTGGTCCAGGAGTGCCTGACGAACGCGGCCAAGCACGCGCCGGGCCTGCCGGTGACCGTCACGATCACGGTCGAGGGCCCGGACCTGCTCATCGAGGTGCGCAACCCGCTCGCCGAGACCCCGCCGGACCGCGCCCCCGTCTCGACCGGCACCGGCCTGTTCTCCATGGACGAGCGGGTCACCAGCATGGGCGGCACGCTGAAGGCAGGCCGCGAGCACGGCGCGTACGTGGTGACGGCACTGCTCCCTGCGGGCCTGCACCACCGCTAGTCGGCTCACGGACCCCGACGGACCCCCTAGCGCACCCCCTCCGCCTTCCCCAGCACCCTCTGCAGCTCGTCGAAGTCCTCCACGCACCGACCCGAGCCGAGCGCCACGCAGTCCAGCGGGTTCTCGGCGACGAAGACCGGGATGCCCGTCGCCGAGGCCATCCGCAAGTCCAGGCCCGGCAGCAGCGCGCCCCCGCCCGTCAGCACGATGCCGTGCTCCATGACATCGCCGGACAGCTCCGGCGGGCACTCCTCCAGGGTGATCCGTACGGCCGCGATGATCGCCTCCACCGGCTCGTCCAGCGCCGCCCGCACCTCGGGCACGGTCAGCTCCACCGTCCGCGGCAGCCCGCTGACCTTCTCCCGGCCCCGTACGGTGAAGGCCGACCGCTCGAACTCCTCGCCGCCCGGCACCGGCCAGGCCGAGCCGATCGCGACCTTCACGTCCTCCGCGGTCCGCTCGCCGATGAGCAGCGAGTGCTCCTTGCGCACGAAATCCGCGACGGCCGTGTCCAGGCGGTCGCCGCCGACCCGCAGGGACTGGGCCGTGACGATCCCGCCCAGCGAGATCACCGCCACCTCCGTCGTGCCGCCGCCGATGTCGACGACCATCGAGCCGCGCGGGTCCGAGACCGGCAGGCCCGCCCCGATCGCCGCCGCCATCGGCTCCTCGACGAGATGGACCGCCCGCGCGCCCGCCGAGCGCGAGGCGTGCACGATGGCCCGCCGCTCGACCGGGGTGACCCCGCTGGGCACGCACACCACCATCCGGGTGCGCGGCCGCCGGCGGCCGGGGAGGGCCTTGCGGACGAAGTGCCGGATCATCTCCTCGGCCGCCTCGTAGTCGCTGATGACGCCGTCCTTGAGGGGGCGGATCGCGGTGATCGAGCCGGGGGTGCGGCCGATGGTCCGCTTCGCCTCCGCACCGACCGCGAGCGCCGTGCGCGAGCCCTCCTGGACCGCAACCACGGACGGTTCGTTGAGGACGATGCCCTGACCGCGGGCGTAGAGGAGGGTGTTCGCGGTGCCGAGATCGATGCCTATGTCCATGATCGCCAAGTTTGCCGGGCCGGTGCGGCGGACGGTGGGCCGAAAGTCCCGAAAGGGGTGGGTCCATGGTCCTGTCGGTACGCCTCCGTAGACTGGGGGCGTGAGCGAGCCCAGCGACCCGCGCGACCCGAGCGACGACCTGTTCGACGACATCGTCGACACCGAGACCGACAGAGACCCCGACCTGGCGGTGATCGAGGCCGGCAGCCGCACCCTGCGCGCGATGGCCGGTCCGCCCCAGGGCGACCCCGTGCCCTCCCGCCCCGCCGACCCGGAGGTCGACAAGGCGCTGCGTGAGGTCGAGACCGAGCTGTCCACCCGCTGGGGCGAGACCAAGCTGGAGCCGTCGGTCACGCGGATCGCGGCCCTGATGGACGTGCTCGGCGACCCGCAGCGCGCGTACCCCTCGATCCACATCACCGGCACCAACGGCAAGACCTCCACGGCCCGCATGATCGAGGCCCTGCTCGGCGCCTTCGACCTGCGCACCGGGCGGTACACCTCGCCGCACGTGCAGAGCATCACCGAGCGGATCAGCCTGGACGGCGCCCCGATCGACGCCGAGCGCTTCGTCGAGGCGTACCAGGACATCAAGCCGTACGTGGAGCTGGTCGACGCCCGCGAGGAGTACCGGCTCTCGTTCTTCGAGGTCCTCACCGGCATGGCGTACGCGGCCTTCGCCGACGCCCCGGTCGACGCGGCCGTCGTCGAGGTCGGCATGGGCGGCACCTGGGACGCCACCAACGTCATCGACGGCTCCGTCGCCGTCGTCACCCCGATCGACCTCGACCACACCGACCGGCTCGGCGGGACCACCGCCGAGATCGCCGGCGAGAAGTCCGGGATCATCAAGCAGGGCGCGACCGTGATCCTGGCCCAGCAGCCGGTCGACGCGGCCCAGGTGCTCCTGAAGAAGGCCGTCGAGACGGACGCGACCGTGGCCCGCGAGGGCATGGAGTTCGGCATCGTCTCCCGCGAGATCGCGGTCGGCGGCCAGCTGCTGACCCTGCGGGGCCTCGGCGGCGAGTACGAGGACGTCTTCCTGCCGCTGTACGGCGCCTACCAGGCGCACAACGCGGCCGTGGCGCTCGCCGCGGTCGAGGCGTTCTTCGGCATCGGCGCGCAGCACGCCCGCACCCTGGACATCGACACGGTGCGCCGGGCCTTCGCCCAGGTGGCCTCGCCCGGCCGCCTGGAGGTCGTGCGCTCCTCGCCGACGGTCATCCTGGACGCGGCGCACAACCCGCACGGCGCGCGGGCGACCGCCGAGGGCATCACGGAGTCCTTCGGCCTCTCCCGGCTCATCGGCGTCGTCTCCACCAGCTCCGACAAGGACGCCCGGGGTCTTCTGGAGGCCTTCGAGCCGATCTTCGCCGAGGTCGTCGTCACGGCGAACTCCAGCCCCCGGGCCACCGACGTCGACGCCCTCGCCGCGATCGCGGTCGAGGTCTTCGGCGAGGACCGGGTGGTCGTCGAGCCGCGCCTGGACGACGCCCTGGAGGCGGCGATCACGCTGGCCGAGGAGGAGGACGAGTACGCGGGGGCGGGTGTCCTCGTGACCGGTTCGATCTTCACGGTCGGCGACGCCCGGCTGCTGTTGAAGAGGGGCTGACCCGATGCGCGTGCTGTGTTCCTCGACGCTGATCGGCGAGTTCTTCGTGATCGGCTTCGCCGGTCTGGTCGCCATGAAGGACGACACCCTGGCGATGTCGACGGTCTGGACGGTCTGCGCGGTCGCCATGGCCCTGTCGGTGCTGCTGTGCGGGATGATCACCCGTCCGGGCGGCGTGCAGCTGGGCTGGGCCCTGCAGCTCGGGCTGATCGCCAGCGGCTTCTTCGTACCGATGATGTTCTTCCTGGGCGCGCTGTTCGCCGGGCTGTGGTGGGCCTCGGTGCACTACGGCCGGCGGATCGACGACATCAAGGCGTCCTGGGCAGCGGCCCAGGCGCAGGGATCCGCAGGGCCTGACGCTGCGTGATCGGGGCCGGTCCCGGCCCTGTAGCCTCGGAGGCCCGCACACCGTTGTCTGAAGGAGTTCCCACCGTGAGCCAGCGCACGCTCGTCCTGCTCAAGCCCGACGCCGTCCGCCGTGGCCTGATCGGCGAGATCATCGGCCGTATCGAGCGCAAGGCCGGCTGGACCATCGCGGCCCTGGAGATGCGCGAGCTGGACCAGGAGACGCTGGAGCAGCACTACGGCGAGCACAAGGGCAAGCCCTTCTACGAGCCGCTGATGGGCTTCATGGCCTCCGGTCCGGTCGTCGCGCTCGTCGTCGAGGGCGAGCGGGTCATCGAGGGCCTGCGCACGCTGGCCGGCCCGACCGACCCCATCGCCGCCGCCCCGGGCTCGATCCGCGGTGATTTCGGCACGATCGTCCGCGAGAACCTGATCCACGCCTCGGACTCCGAGGAGTCCGCCATCCGTGAGCTGAAGATCTTCTTCCCCGGCCTCTCCTGACCCGTCGCCTGACCCCTCGTCAGCCGATCAGCGCCACGCCCTGGGGCGACCGAAGGAATTCGGTCGCCCCCAGGCATATGAACGCCGAACCCGGGAACGGATCGCCGCGTCATTCCGTCACCTATACAGAGGTGGACTGAGGGACTCCGCCGCGCGGTATCCAGGTGGGCGGCACTACGATGGAAAACTCCACGCCGTACCACCTTCAGCCACCACCTCGCCGACCTGAGAAGCCGTCAACGCTCCGCTAGGGAAGGCCCGACGCATCCTCATGGGAAACAAGGGGAACTCAATGTCGTTCATCGGCCGTGACATGGCTGTCGACCTCGGGACCGCCAACACGCTGGTGTACGTCAGGGGTCGAGGCATCGTTCTGAACGAGCCGTCCGTCGTCGCGATCAACACCAACACCGGCGGCATCCTCGCGGTGGGTGCCGAGGCGAAGAAGATGATCGGCCGGACGCCCGGCAACATCGTCGCCGTACGCCCGCTCAAGGACGGCGTCATCGCCGACTTCGAGATCACGGAGCGGATGCTCCGCTACTTCATCCTGAAGATCCACAAGCGCCGCTACCTGGCCCGCCCCCGGGTTGTCGTCTGTGTGCCCTCCGGCATCACCGGAGTCGAGCGCCGCGCCGTCATCGAGGCCTCCACCCAGGCCGGCGCACGGCAGGTGCACATCATCGAGGAGCCCATGGCCGCGGCCATCGGCTCGGGCCTCCCGGTCCACGAGGCCACCGGCAACATGGTCGTCGACATCGGCGGCGGCACCACCGAGGTGGCCGTCATCTCCCTCGGCGGAATCGTCACGGCACAGTCCATCCGGGTGGCCGGCGACGAGCTTGACAACGCGATCATCCAGCACATCAAGAAGGAGTACTCGCTCCTCCTCGGTGAGCGCACCGCCGAGCAGATCAAGATCACCATCGGCTCCGCCTACGACCTCGACCAGGACGAGCACACCGAGATCCGCGGCCGCGACCTCGTCTCCGGCCTGCCCAAGACCGTGGTCATCTCCGCCGCCGAGGTCCGCAAGGCCATCGAGGAGCCGGTCAACGCCATCGTCGACGCCGTGAAGACCACCCTCGACAAGTGCCCGCCGGAGCTCTCCGGTGACGTCATGGACCGTGGCATCGTTCTCACCGGTGGAGGCGCCCTGCTGCGCGGCCTCGACGAGCGGCTGCGCCGGGAGACCGGCATGCCGATCCACATCGCCGAGGACCCGCTGGACTCGGTGGCGCTGGGCTCCGGCAAGTGCGTCGAGGAGTTCGAGGCACTCCAGCAGGTGCTCGACGCGCAGCCGCGCCGCTGACCGTACGCACGGCATCACCCCCACAACTCCATCACCCCCGGGCCCCGGCCCGGGGGCCCGTCACCAAACGAGGAAAGGCACGGCCGCCGCACGTGAGGGACACACGAGAGAGCCGGCTGCTCCTGGTGCTGCTGATCGCCATCGCGTTCGCATTGATCACGGTGGATATCCGAGGAGGCCAGGAGTCGCCGGTCGACGGTGCCCGACAGGCCGCGGCCGCGGTCTTCGGTCCCGTCGAGAACGGAGTCGCCACGGCGGTCGACCCGATCGGCAACGCGATAGGAGCGGTCCGCGACTCCGGGGAACGGCACAACCGGATCGCCGCCCTGGAGCAGGAGAACGCCGCCCTCAAGGCCAAGCTCGGCAGCGACGACCGCAACCGCAACCGGCTGCGCGAACTCGACGCCATGCTGAAGACCGCCGGCGCCGGCCAGTACGGCATCAAGGGCGCCGAGGTCATCGCCATAGGAGCCGCCCAGGGCTTCTCCTGGACCGTCACCATCGACGTCGGCGCCCGTGACGGCATCCGGCGCGACATGACCGTGCTCAACGGCTCCGGACTCGTCGGCCGGATCACCACCGTCGGGCCCTCCACGTCGACGGTGCTCCTCGCCAACGACCCCGACTTCACCGTGGGCACCCGCATGGAGAAGACCGACGAACTCGGCTTCGCCACCGGCCAGGGCGACCGACCGCTCCTGGTCCAGCTGCTCAACGGCAAGGCCAAGGTCAAGAACGGCGACCGTCTCGTCACCTTCGGCTCGCAGGCCGACAAGCCCTTCGTACCCGGCGTGCCGGTCGGCGAGGTCGTCCGCGTCGACCCCTCGGGCGGCGGACTGACCCGCAACGTCTACGTCCGCCCGTACGTCGGCTTCACCAAGCTCGACATCGTCGGCGTCGTCGTCCAGGCCCCGCGCACCGACCCGCGCGACATGGTCCTGCCGCAGAAGCCCAAGCCGGCGCCGACCGTCACCGTCACGGTCACCCCGACGCCCACCCCGACAGCCACGGACGGGCAGAAGCCGGGCCAGAACGAGCGGAAGCCGTCGGACCAGGGCTCGGACCAGGGGGAGGAAACGCCGTGAAGTTCAACCGCATCCTGCTGTCGGCCGCGCTGATCGTCGTCGCCCTGGTCGTCCAGGTCTGTGTGCTCGCCCGCCTCCAGCTCCCCGGCGCCGTCCCCGACCTGGTCCTGCTCACCGTCGTCGGCCTCGCCCTCGTCTACGGACACGTCACCGGCGCCCTCGTCGGCTTCACCTCCGGTCTGCTCGCCGACCTCGCCCCGCCCGCCGACCACGCCGCCGGCCGCTACGCCCTGGTGCTCTGCCTCGTCGGCTACCTCGTCGGCCTGGCCCGCCCCGAGAACGGCCGGCTGAAGTCCGCCAGCGGTCCCATGGCCGTGGTCGTCGTCGCCGCCATCGGCTCCACCCTGCTGTACGCGGGGGTCGGCGCCCTCGTCGGCGACACCGCCGCCCGCCATGTCGGGCTCGGCTTCCTGCTGTTCACCGCGGCGCTCTACGACCTGCTCCTCGCCCCGTTCACCGTGCCGCTCATCATGGCCCTGGCCCGGCGCGCGGACAACGACCCGCTCGCCGAGACCAGCGGGTCCAACGGGGCCGACCTCTCCTCCGGCTGGCTCTCCTCCGGCACCGGCCTGAGGATCGGCACCCAGCGCGGCGGGCTGCGCGTCAAGGCCGCCCGGTCCCGCGCCTCACGCGCCGGACGCATCAAGGGAGTCAAGCGACTGTGACCAAGGGGGCAGCGGCAGCATGAGCAACATCCCCGAGACCGGCCGGACCCCCCGGGTCCAGATCCGGCTCGTCGTCATCCAGGTCCTCGTCTTCTCCCTGCTCGCCACACTCGGCGGACGCCTCTGGTACCTCCAGATCCGCAACGGCAAGGAGTACACCGACGAGGCGAAGAACAACCACGTCCAGCAGGTCGTCCAGCCCGCCGTCCGCGGCTCCATCCTGGACGCCCGCGGCGTCCCGCTCGCCGACAACGAGACCCGGCTCGTGGTCTCCGCCTCGCGCACCGAGCTGATGAAGATGAAGGACGACGGCAAGGCCGTCCTCGCCCGGCTCGCCGGCGTCCTCGGCATGAAGCCCGAGGACGTCGTCAACAAGATCCGGCTCTGCGACTCCAAGACCCCCAAGCCCTGCTGGAACGGCTCCCCGTACCAGCCGATCCCGGTCACCGACGAGGCCACCACCCAGCAGGCCCTGCAGATCCGCGAGCGCGCCGAGGACTTCCCCGGCATCACCGCCGAACCCGCCGCCGTCCGCCGCTACCCGGCCCCCGGCAAGTCCCGCACCTCCCAGGTGCTGGGCTACCTCTCGCCCGTCACCGACGGGGAGATCGAGAAGGCCAAGGACAGCGACTCGCCGTACCTGCGATCCGACCAGGTCGGCCGCTCCGGCCTGGAGCGCACCTACGACAAGGAGTTGCGCGGCAAGGCCGGCGTCACCCGCTACGAGGTCGACAACCTCGGCAGGGTCATCGGCCAGGCCAAGAGCGACGAGGCCCAGCCCGGCGCCAACGTGGTGACCTCCATCGACGCCCGGGTGCAGGCGGTCGCCGAGTGGGAGCTGCACAACGCGATGGTCGAGGCCCGCAAGGTCCACGACAGGAACACCAGCGAGAACTACAAGGCCGACGCCGGCGCCGTCGTCGTCATGGAGGCCAAGACCGGCCGGATCGTCGCCATGGCCTCGCAGCCCGACTACGACCCCAACGCCTGGGTCGGCGGCATCTCCGCCAAGGACTACGCGGCCCTCACCGGCAAGGACTCCAACTTCCCGCTGCTCAACCGGGCCATCCAGGGCCAGGCCGCCCCCGGCTCCATCTTCAAGGTCGTCTCGACCGCCGCCGCCGTCAACGCGGGCTACGACTTCGACGGCCGCTACCCGTGCACCAGCTCGTACTCGATCGGCAACCAGGTCTTCAAGAACTTCGAGTCGCAGAACCACGGACCCATCAGCCTCGGCCGGGCCCTCGAGGTCTCCTGCGACACCGTCTTCTACGCCCTCGCCCACCAGCAGTGGCAGCGGGACGGCGGCATGAAGCCGAAGAAGAACCCCGGCGACTGGTTCTACAAGACCGCCCACCAGTTCGGCCTCGGCGCCGAGACCGGCATCGACCTCCCCAACGAGGTCACCGGCCGCGTCCCCGACCGCCAGTGGAAGCAGAAGTTCTGGGAGGCCAACAAGGACTGGTGGTGCAGGACCGGCAAGAAGGGCGGCACCTACGTCCAGCAGCTGTCGTACGAGAACTGCCTCGAAGGCAACCTCATGCGCGCCGGTGACTCCGTCAACTACTCCATCGGACAGGGCGACACCCTCGTCACCCCCATCCAGATGGCCACCATCTACGCTGCCATCTCCAACGGCGGCACCCTGTGGAACCCCACCGTGGGCAAGGCCGTCATCAGCGCCGACGGCAAGAAGGTCACGCACATCAAGCCGACCTCGCACGGCCGGCTCCCGTTCGACGCCAAGACCCGCGACCTGATAGACGACGCCCTCGCGGGAGTCGCCACCCGCGGTACCGCTGCCTGGCGCTTCGCCCAGGTCGGCTGGCCGCAGGACAAGATCCCGATGCACGCCAAGACGGGTACCGCGGAGGTCTACGGCAAGCAGACGACCTCCTGGTTCGCCACGTACACCAAGGACTACGCGATCGTCATGACGATCTCCCAGGGTGGTACGGGCTCCGGCGCCTCAGGCCCCGCCGTGCGCAACATCTACGACGCGCTCTACGGGCTCGACGACTCCGGCAAGCAGGACCTGAAGCGCGCCCTTCTGCCGCAGCCGCAGCAGGCCCTGCCGAAGATCGAGGCCGACGGCTCCATCGACGCCCCGAGGATCAAGCCGTACGACCCCGAGGCGCAGAAGGTCGACCCCGAGAAGCTGAACGCCGACGGGACCAAGCCGCCGGCCGACCCCGCCGACCCCGCCGATCCGGCCGATCCCGCCAAACCGGACCCGGGGGACGACCGGCAGGAACTCGCGGGCCCGCCCGCCACCCGGGGGAGGGACTGAACCGGTGACCGCACCCCACGGCTTCTCCGTCTCCCGCTACGCACCCGACCGCGGCGCGTTCGCAAGGCTCACCGCCCGCGACTCGGTGCTGCGCCGGCTCGACTGGCCGATCCTGCTGTCCGCGCTCGCCCTGTCGCTCATCGGCTCGCTGCTCGTCTGGTCCGCCACCCGCGGCCGCACCGAGCTCAACCAGGGCGACCCGTACTACTTCCTGTTCCGGCACGTCCTGAACACCGGCATCGGGCTCGCCCTGATGATCGGCACGATCTGGCTCGGCCACCGCACCCTGCGCGGGGCCGTGCCGATCCTCTACGGCATCTCGATCCTGCTGATCCTCGCCGTCCTCACCCCGCTCGGCGCGACCATCAACGGCGCGCACGCGTGGATCGTCATCGGCGGCGGCTTCTCGCTCCAGCCCAGCGAGTTCGTCAAGATCACGATCATCCTGATCATGGCGATGCTGCTCGCCGCCAAGGTCGACGCCGGCGACCAGCTCCACCCCGACCACGGCACCGTCGCCAAGGCCCTGGCCCTGGCCGCGCTCCCGATGGGCATCGTCATGCTGATGCCGGACCTCGGCTCCGTCATGGTCATGGCCGTCATCGTGCTCGGCGTGCTGCTCGCCTCCGGCGCCTCCAACCGCTGGGTCCTCGGCCTCATCGGAGCCGGCGTCACCGGCGCGGTCCTCGTCACCATGCTCGGCATGCTCGACGAGTACCAGATCAACCGCTTCGCCGCCTTCGCCAACCCCGACCTCGACCCGGCCGGCGTCGGCTACAACACCAACCAGGCCCGGATCGCCATCGGCTCCGGCGGCCTGCTCGGCGCCGGCCTCTTCAAGGGCTCCCAGACCACCGGCCAGTTCGTGCCCGAACAGCAGACCGACTTCGTCTTCACCGTCGCCGGCGAGGAGCTCGGCTTCGTCGGCGCGGGCCTCATCCTGGTCCTGCTCGGCGTCATCCTCTGGCGCGCCTGCCGGATAGCGCGCGAGACGACCGAGCTCTACGGCACCGTCGTGGCCGCCGGCATCATCGCCTGGTTCGCCTTCCAGTCCTTCGAGAACATCGGCATGACCCTCGGCATCATGCCGGTCGCCGGGCTGCCGCTGCCCTTCGTCTCGTACGGCGGCTCGTCGATGTTCGCGGTGTGGGTGGCGATCGGACTGCTCCAGTCGATCCGGGTGCAACGGCCGATGACAGCCTGAGGCCCACTCCCGCGGAGTTCACTTCCCGTCTAGATTCGATTCATGGCGGAGACGAAGCGTGAGATCGAGCGGAAGTACGAGGCCGATGACGAGGCCGCGGTCCCGGACCTCACCAAGGTCCGGGGCATCGCCGCCGTCCGGGACGAGGGCGTCATCGAACTCGACGCCGTCTACTACGACACGGCCGACCTCCGGCTCGCCGCCGACTCCCTCACGCTGCGCCGCCGCACCGGCGGCGACGACGCCGGCTGGCACCTGAAGTTCCCCGTCGCCTCCGGAATCCGCGACGAGATCAGAGCCCCGCTCTCGGAGACGCTCCCGCGCTCCCTGGCGGGGCTCCTGCGTTCCCGGGTCCGCGACGAGCCGCTGCTGCCCGTCGTCCGGCTCCGCTCCCGCCGCGACGTCCGCCACCTGGCCGCCGAGAACGGCAGCCTGCTCGCCGAACTCTCCGTGGACGCCGTCCACGCGGAGCGCCTCACCGGGGACGGCGCGGCCGCCTGGACCGAGATCGAGGTCGAACTCGCGGACGACGCCGACGAGGCGATCCTCGACGCGATCGACAAACGCCTCAAGAAGGCGGGCATCCGCCCGTCGGACTCGGCGTCGAAGCTGGCCAGGGCGCTGGCCGAGACCGGCGGCGGGCCCGCCGCGCAGGACTCGGGAGAGTCCGACGGCAGCGCGGGCGCCGCCGTCCTCGCGTACGTACGGGAGCAGGTCGAGGCCCTCGTCGCGCTCGACCCCGCCGTGCGGCGCGACCTGCCCGACTCGGTGCACCAGATGCGGGTCGCCTCGCGCCGGCTGCGCAGCGCCTTCAAGACGTACCGCAAGGTGCTCGACCGGGCCGTCACCGACCCGGTCGGCGAGGAGCTCAAGTGGCTCGCCGGCGAACTGGGCCACGCCCGCGACCAGGAGGTCCTCGACGAACGGCTGCGGGCCGGGCTGGACGCGCTGCCCCGCGAACTCCTGCTCGGGCCCGTCCGCGGCCGGCTCAGGACCTGGGACGCGGCCCGCAGCGGCGGCTCCCGGCGCCGTACCCTCGCCACCCTCGACTCCGCCCGCCATGTCGCCCTGCTCGACCGCCTCGACGCCCTGCTCGCCGACCCGCCGCTGCTCCCCGCCGCCCGCAAGGACGCCGCGAAGGTCCTGCCCAAGGCCGTCCTGCGCGACTACCGGCGGCTCGCCGACCGCGTCGACCACGCCCTCGCCCTCGACCCGGGAGAGGACCGCGACCACGCCCTGCACGACGCCCGCAAGGCCGCCAAGCGCGCCCGCTACGCGGGGGACGCCGCCGTGCCCACCCTCGGCAAGCCGGCCAAGAGGTTCGCCGGACGGGTGAAGGAGGTGCAGAGCTGCCTCGGCGACCACCAGGACAGCGTCGTCGCCCGCGCCGCCCTGCGCGACCTCGCGATCCAGGCCCACGCGGCCGGCGAGTCCGCCTTCACCTGGGGTGTTCTGCACGGCCGCGAGCACGAGGCCGCCGCCGCGCGGGAGCGCGAGCTGCCCGGGATCTGGGAGCGGGCCTCGGCGCCGGAAATCCGGGCGGCGCTGAGCCACTGAGCACCGGGGTACGCTTGAGAGTCGCCCCCCTGCCAGCTCACGAAGGTTCGAGATGTCTGCTGCCGAGTCTGTCTTCCCGCAGCTCGAAGCTCTGCTCCCGCACGTGCAGAAGCCGATTCAGTACGTCGGTGGAGAGCTGAACTCCACGGTCAAGCCGTGGGAGTCCGCCGACGTCCGCTGGGCGCTGATGTACCCGGACGCGTACGAGGTCGGTCTGCCCAACCAGGGCGTCATGATCCTCTACGAGGTACTGAACGAGCGTGAGGGCGTCCTCGCCGAGCGCACCTACAGCGTGTGGCCGGACCTCGAAGAGCTCATGCGCGAGCACGGCGTCCCGCAGTTCACCGTCGACTCCCACCGCCCGGTGAAGGAGTTCGACGTCTTCGGCCTGAGCTTCTCCACCGAGCTCGGCTACACCAACATGCTGACCGCCCTCGACCTGGCGGGCATCCCGCTGGAGTCGAAGGACCGGACCGTCGACCACCCGATCGTGCTCGCCGGCGGCCACGCGGCCTTCAACCCCGAGCCGATCGCCGACTTCATCGACGCGGCGATCATCGGCGACGGCGAGCAGGCCGTGCTCGACATGACCGAGATCATCCGCCAGTGGAAGGCCGAGGGCCGGCCGGGCGGCCGCGAGGAGGTCCTCTTCCGCCTCGCGAAGACCGGCAGCGTGTACATCCCGGCGTTCTACGACGTCGAGTACCTGCCGGACGGCCGTATCGGCCGGGTCGTCCCCAACAGGTCCGGTGTGCCGTGGCGCGTCTCCAAGCACACCGTCATGGACCTCGACGAGTGGCCCTACCCCAAGCAGCCGCTCGTCCCGCTCGCCGAGACCGTCCACGAGCGGATGTCCGTCGAGATCTTCCGCGGCTGCACCCGCGGCTGCCGCTTCTGCCAGGCCGGCATGATCACGCGCCCCGTGCGGGAGCGAAGCATCACCGGCATCGGCGAGATGGTGGACCGCGGCCTGAAGGCCACCGGCTTCGAGGAGGTCGGCCTGCTGTCGCTGTCCTCCGCGGACCACTCGGAGATCGGCGACATCGCGAAGGGCCTGGCCGACCGGTACACGGAGGACAAGATCGGTCTGTCCCTCCCGTCGACCCGCGTGGACGCCTTCAACGTCGACCTGGCGAACGAACTGACCCGTAACGGTCGCCGCTCCGGCCTGACGTTCGCGCCGGAGGGCGGCAGCGAGCGCATGCGCAAGGTCATCAACAAGATGGTCTCGGAGGAGGACCTGATCAGGACCGTCTCCACCGCGTACGGCAACGGCTGGCGCCAGGTGAAGCTGTACTTCATGTGCGGCCTGCCGACGGAGACCGACGAGGACGTCCTGCAGATCGCCGACATGGCGATGAACGTGATCGCCGAGGGCCGCAAGGTCTCCGGCCAGAACGACATCCGCTGCACCGTCTCCATCGGCGGCTTCGTGCCGAAGCCCCACACCCCCTTCCAGTGGGCCCCGCAGCTCTCCGCCGAGGAGACCGACGAGCGCCTGCAGAAGCTCCGCGACAAGATCCGCGGTGACAAGAAGTACGGCCGCTCGATCGGCTTCCGCTACCACGACGGCAAGCCCGGCATCGTCGAGGGCCTGCTCTCCCGCGGCGACCGCCGCATCGGCGCGGTCATCCGGGCGGTCTACGAGGACGGCGGCCGCTTCGACGGCTGGCGCGAGCACTTCTCGTACGACCGCTGGATGAGCTGCGCGGAGAAGACCCTCCCCGAGTTCGGTGTGGACGTCGCCTGGTACACCACCCGCGAGCGCACCTACGAGGAGGTCCTGCCCTGGGACCACCTGGACTCCGGTCTCGACAAGGACTGGCTCTGGGAGGACTGGCAGGACGCGCTCGACGAGACCGAGGTCGAGGACTGCCGCTGGACCCCGTGCTTCGACTGCGGTGTCTGCCCGCAGATGGACACGGCCATACAAATCGGGCCCACGGGCAAGAAGCTGCTCCCGCTCACGGTCAAGAAGTAGCTGTGACCAGCGGCGACGCCATCCAGCGGATGGCTGAGGCGCTTGCCGAAGTACCCGAGGCGGACCGCATCGAAGCCCTGCGAGGCCTCGGAGCGAAGGAGCGCGAGCAGGCTCCCCGCCCTGAGCGGCGCACGCCGCTTCCCGCCCATCGGCGTGACCCGGGCATCCTCTCGGCGGTCGAGTGGGTGTAGGCGAAGAGAGGCGTTCGGACGATCTGGTCCGGGCGCCTCTCGGCGTTCCTGGGGTCCTGTTTATGCGACAACGCGCATAGTCGCGTTTCCGCATAGACGGAGTGTCGGCCTCGCTCGTACGGTCGGTGGCGACCAGCCCGCAGAGGGCTCGTAAGAGGGGGTTCAGGTGCTCATGCACTACCACCCGGACGGCAGGCAGATCACCCGTGAACTGTACGAGGGCGACCCCGCTCCGTTCATCGAGTACCAGAGGATCGCCGTAGAGGCGTCTGTGCCCTTCCTGGAGTACATCCGTACGTGAGTGTCGAACCCGAGGATCTGGGCCAGTCAGGCGAGGAACTGGCGGCTCTGCTGAAGGCCGTACGCAAGCGGTCCGGGCTCACCGGAACCCGGATCGCTGCCCGCTGCACCATGTCCCAGTCCAAGATCAGCCGGATCGAGAACGGCAAGGTGCGACCGTCCCTCGTGGACGTGGAACAGTTCCTCCGTGCCTGCGACGCGCCCTCGGCGCTCGTCGCGCAGGTCATGGCGTTGGCCAGGCTGGCGAACACGGAGTGGCAGGGTGCCCGGGGCATGCGCCGCAAGGGCCTGGACAAGAAGCAGCTTGAGCTCGCCGGCCTCGAAGCGTCCTCGACCGAGTTCCGGTTCTTCCTGCTTTCGATGATCACGGGACTCTTCTCGACGCCCGAGTACATCCGCACCAGCCTCGCCCACATCCCCGGCGACCACTCCAAGACGATCGCCAAGAAGCTGGAGCGGCAACAGGTCCTCTACGACCGCTCGAAGCGGTTCACGTTCCTCCTCACCGAACAGGCCGTCCGCTGGCCCCTCGTCGGCCGCGACGCCCTCGCGGTCCAGACCGACCACCTGGTCTCGCTCACGCACCTCCCGAACGTCCGCCTCGGCGTCATCCCCCTGACCACGTCGACCGGCCCGGCACCGCTCAACACGTTCACGATCTACGACGACCGCATAGCCACCGTGGAGCTGTCGTCAGGGGTCATGGTCTTCTGTGATCCCCGGGACGTGATGGGCCACCTCGAAGAGTTCGGGCACCTGGAGACGCGGGCCCTGTTCGGCCAGGAAGCACGCACCTTCCTGGGGGAGTGTGCTGACGCCCTCCGGTGATCTTTAGTCCAGGACGCGCATGATCCGCCTACAGCGCCGCCGGTCCGTGAAGGATTCCGCACCGAACGCCAGGCGACAGCGAAAGGTGCGGACATGGCGACGGCACTGGACCGGGTGACGGACGAGTACGGGACCTACGCCCCGAAGGGCTCGACCTGCCTCGTCTGCAAGCAGGAGATCAAACGCCTGGAGCGCGTCCGGCGCGGCTACCTGCGCCCCGAGGGCGACGGGGCGGGCGACATGGCGCCGGTCTACCACCACAGCCCGAAGTGCCCGTCCTGATGGTCACGCGGCAGGACATCGGGCATCTCGTCCAGGACGGACACGGCCGCGCCGGAGTGCTGACGGACGTGATCCCGGACTACGAGGACCCCGCGAAGATGCCCGCCGACCGCAGGAAGCAGCGCATGGCGTTCGTGCGCCCCGAGGGCGGCGGCGTGGAGTGGCTGGCCCTCCCGAACGACGTCAGCCGCTTACAGCCCTGAGACTCCCGCCCCCGCCGTACGGACACCGACACGCGCGGCGGGGGCGGGTCACCAACAGGCCAGCGAAGGAGATCTGTGCTGGCCGTGTCGTTGCGGCCGTCAGGCGGCGTAGAGCCGGGGCCTGCCTGAACTCCTGCGCGCCTGCTTCAGGCGCTCTCTCCGAGGTGCCGGTACAGCGTGGCTCGGGAGACGCCGAGGGCCTTTGCGATGGCGCTGACGCTCTCGCCCTTGGCCTTCCTGGCACGGGCCACGCTGAGTACGTCCTCGTCCACCACGGACGGCCGGCCGCCAGTACGGCCCTGCGCCTTGGCCGCCGTGATGTTCAAAGGACTGGCGACTCCTGGCGGTGGCCGAGGGCGGCACGGAGCCGTGCCTCAGCGTCGGGTGGAAGTCGCGCAGTACCGTCCTGCGCTTCGGGATGTCCTCGACGTCCCTGCGAGCCCCTCGGGGTCGCGGCCCCTCACGGAGTGGCCAGCTCTACCGCCGCTGAACGGCGGGAGCTACGGTGTCCGCTCCCAGAAGGAGCGGGAGAGTCTTGCTACCCGGAGCCCGCGACGGCCGTCAAGTCGAACACCCCCGGGGCCCTGTGGTCGGGGCGCCCGGAGGCATACGTCTCTGCTCGCTCGTCAGAGCCGTGCGGCGAAGTCGTCGCCCTTGATGACCAGGCGTTCGCGGACGTCGCGCGGGATCTTCAGTCGCAGGTGTACGGACGGGGCGCGCACCCCCTTGACCTTCGTGCGGGTCACCTCGCATGTGACGCCCACGCGACGCAGGTCCTCGGCCATGGCCTCCATGCCGCCCGCTTCCCACATCTCCCGGAAGGTCTTGCCGTTGTGCACGAGGACCCAACGGTCTTGCGTGGTCTCGGGATCGATGGCGTTCAGCTCGTCCGTGAGTTTGTCGAGTGTCTTCTCCGCCCGCTCGCGAGTGAACCGTGTCTTCGAGAAGCGGCCTTCTGGTTCAAGCTCCGCCATGTAGTAGGAGATGGCGTCTTCGAGCCGCTTCACTTCGGCGCGTGCCTCGGCTCCCTTCGCGTACTCCCGGACCTGGACGGGGAAGTCGCCGAGGACGCGCAGCACGTCGCCCACGAGGACGTCGTACACGTCCTGCGGGTCAGGTGCGCCGAGCCCGCCGCCCTTGCACTTGCCGCAGCGCAGGTAGGTGTAGCTCCGGCCGTTGCTCATGTTCTTCTGCACGGTCATGTTGGTCGAACAGTCGACACAGATCAGGACTCCCAGGAACTGCGTCGCTCCGCCCGTCTGCCGGGTGGGCTGGTTCTTGCCCCGGCGGTCGAGTGCCGCTTGAAGGGTCTCGAACTCCTCCTGGGTGAAGATCGGAGGGCCGACTCGTATCGGCTTCCCGTCGTTGCCGAGGACGAGTCTGCTCCGTCGCTTCCCGCCCTGCTTGTTCTCCTCGACCCGGTACCCCATGAGCGCGGGGTTACGAAGGCGGCGAAGGAGAGTCGACGTCGTGAGTCCCGTCGACATGAGCCCGGAGCGGACGAGACAGCGGGCCATGCGTCGGGCGGAGACGCCCCGGAGCGCCATGCGTCGGGCCCAGTGCAGTGCCTTGTGCGCGCTCGGCTCGATGGCGAGTGCCGGCTTGCCGTCCACCTTCGTCGTGACGTAGCCGTACGTCGGTTTGCCCACGAGCCACGAGTCCTGCGTGCGCGCGTAGTCCCACAGTGACGTGACGCGGGTCGACGTGTTCGCCGCCTCGATCTCGGCGATGCCGCCGATGAGCGTGACCATGATCCGGCCCACGGTCGTGCTGAGGTCGATCGCGTCGTTCTTCGACACGAGGTTCTTCCCGTACCGCTCGCACCACTCGATCATCGTGGACAGGTCCGTCATGCGACGGATGAAGCGGTCGAGCTTCCAGAAGAGCAGAGCGTCGAACTCCGGAGCCCGGTTGTTGAGCCACTCCCCGAGCTCCTTCCGCTTCCACGGCGGAACCTTCGTCGCCGACACGTTGAGATCGGAGGCGACGCCGACGACGCGGTACCCCTTCTCTCTGGCCAGGAGACGCAGGTCGAGTTCCTGCCGCACCGGCGAGGTCGTGTCTTCCGTAAGTACGGACAGGCGGACGGAGAGAAGTGCGCGCGGGGCGTCCTCGGGGAGCAGGGCCTCCGCCCGCTTCAGGTCCTCCAGGAGGGCCAGGTCCGAGGCGGTCCACTCGCTCTCGATGTCGTACGTCTTCATGGTCGCGGAGCGTACAGGTTGGATGTGGAGCTGTCTTGCTATGCGCGCACATGGACACGCACATCCAGATCGGACCGACGGGCAAGAAGCTGCTGCCGCTGACGGTCGTGAACCAGTAGGCGTCGCCGCATAACGCCTTGGTGACGGCCCGGCGGAGGGGAAACCCTCCGCCGGGCCGTCACGTCGTTTCGGGCATGAACACGGAAAACCCGGGTTGTCTCACCGGGGTGGCGCGAGCCATCGCCCTGGTGATCGTCCTGCCGGTCCGGCTGGTCTGGGACGCCCTCGCCTATTGCCTGAAGCAGCTGTGGCGCTGGATCCTCGCCCCGATCGGCCGAACCCTCGGATGGCTGATCCACCACCTGATCGTGATCCCGTTGCGGTGGCTGTGGGAGTGGCTGCTCGTCCCGGTCGCCCGAGCCCTGTGGTGGCTGGTCGACCTGCTGGTCGTCACCCCGCTGACCTGGCTCTGGCGCTGGGTCCTGCGGCCCGTGGGCAAGGCCCTGTGGTGGGTCGTCGACCTGCTCGTCGTCACCCCGCTGACCTGGCTCTGGCGGTATGTGCTCGCGCCCGTCGGCCGCGTGATCGGAGCCGTCCTCGCCTGGGCCTGGGACATCGCAGGGCGGATCTCGCGAGCCGTGGGCCGGGCGGTCGGCTGGGTGCTGTGGAACGCGATCGGCCGGCCCCTGGCCTGGGTGTACCGGGTGATCCTCACCCCCGTCGGCCACTGGCTGCGCACCTGGGTGTGGGCTCCCGTCGCGGCCGTGGCGCGGGCCGTCCGCGCCGCCGCCCGGGAGGTGCGCCTCGCCCTCTTCGGCGGGTCCGGCTGACCGGCCCGGGGAACCGCAGGTGGCCCGGGCGCGTACTCTGGGTAGTACAACGAACGTCCCCGGCGCGGCGCCCGCACCCGAGATCTCCCCGCAGACGCGGGGGTGAGCCGGGCGGGACCCCCAGGACACACCCGCATTTTCGAGGGCGGTGCGCCTCCCGCGCCCGCCCCGCACCGAGGAGAAGAACCACTGGGCAAGCGACAGCCCGAAGGCCCGCCGCCCGCACCGGCAGTGCAGCGCATCCGACTGCGCTACACCAAGCGCGGCCGCCTCCGGTTCACCAGCCACCGAGACTTCCAGCGCGCTTTCGAGCGTGCGCTGCGCCGTGCCGAGGTGCCCATGGCGTACTCGGCAGGGTTCACCCCGCACCCCAAGGTGTCGTACGCCAACGCCGCCCCCACGGGTACGGGCTCCGAAGCCGAATTCCTGGAGATCGCCCTCACCGAGGCACGCGACCCGGAGACCCTGCGGGTCCTGCTCGACGCCTCCCTGCCGGACGGTCTCGACATCACCGACGCCGTCGAGGCCCGGACCTCCGGCCTCGCCGACCGGCTCACCGCCTCCGTGTGGGAGCTGCGGCTCGACGGCGTCGATGTCGAGGACGTACGGAAGGCCGTCGAGACGTTTCTCGCCGCCGAGACCGTGGAAGTACAGCGCAAGACCAAGAACGGCGTGCGTACCTTCGACACCCGCGAAGCCGTCGTCGCACTGACCGCGGCCGCCGCCCCGGGCGATCCCCAGGGTGATAGGCCGCTGGACAGCGCCTGTGCGATACTGCGGCTGGTTGTTCGGCACGTGACACCTGCCGTGCGACCCGACGACGTCCTGTCCGGTCTCCGAGCTGTGGCCGACCTGGCGCCGCCGGTCCCCGCTGCGGTGACCAGGCTGGCGCAGGGGCTCTTCGACGAGGAGTCCGGCACGGTGACCGACCCGCTCGCGCCCGACCGCGAGGCAGTCACGGCCGCATCAACCACGGCCGCCGCGACCGCCTCAGCGACGGCGCCGGGTGCAGGTACCGCGTAGGGAGCGGTCGTTGTAGCGCAGCCCTGGTACTCGGGAGCCACCTGGGTCGGGCAGCGCACTGACCAGGAGACTTTCGCCAGGCCGCACGCACAGTGCGTACGGAACCGGCGAGCCAGACATACAGCTCCCGTGCGGCGCCCGCGCCCCGGACGGCGGCACCGCGCTCGATGCGCGTACGTGCCGTCGGACCGGAACCAGACGCGGCGCCCGGGAGCGTGACGGGAGAACCGCCCGCATGCTCGAACAGCACGAAGAAAACGCGAACACCGCAGACAACGCGGACAACGCGGACAACAACGCACCCGGTGACAAGCTGCCGCCGCGCCGTCGGCGCCGTGCAGCCTCCCGGCCGGCCGGACCGCCGGTGACGGCGGAGACCGGCGAGGCCACCGCGGCCCCCGAGGCCACCGCGAGCGTCGAGACCGCCCCGGCCGCTTCGGCCGCCGACGAGCCGGCGCCCGCGCGCCCGCGCCGCCGCGCCACCCGTAAGGCCACCGCGCCCGCCGCCCCGGCCGAGACCCCGGCCGCCGTCGAGGCCGCCCCGGTGGTCGAGGAGGAGGCCGCCCCGGCCCCCCGTACCCGCCGCCGCGCCACCCGCGCGGTCACGTCCCCCGAGGCCCCGGCCGCCGAGGCCGCTCCGGCCGCCGTCGAGGCCGCCCCGGTGGTCGAGGAGGAGGCCGCTCCGGCCCCCCGTACCCGCCGTCGCGCCACCCGTAAGGCCGCCACGCCCGAGCCCGAGGCCCCGGCCACCGAGGCCGCCCCGGCGCCGGTCGAAGCCGCTCAGGTCGCCGAGGAGGAGGCCGCTCCGGCGCCCCGTACCCGGCGCCGGGCGACCCGTAAGGCTGCCGCGCCCGAGGTGACCGCCGACGCGGCCGCCGAGATCGCCGCGGCGACCTCCGGCGAGGCGCTGCCCGAGGACACCGTCGAGGAGATCGCCTCCCACGGTGCCGACGTCGCCGCCGCCGAGCAGGCCGCCACCCGTGGCCGCGGCCGCCGCCGCGTCACCTCGCCGCAGTTCACCGCCGAGTCCGAGGCCGCGGACGAGCCCCGTGCCCGCCGCGCCGCGCGCCCGGCCGTCGCCGTCTTCCAGGCCCCGGTCTTCGCCGAGCCCATGTTCCAGACCCCGGAGACCGTGGCCGCTGCCGCCGCCGCTGCCGCCGAGGCCGTGGAGGAGGAGCTCGAGGAGGAGGTCACCGAGGTCGAGGCCGAGGTCGAGACCGCTCCGGTCGCCGAGCGCGCCGAGACCGGCGCCCGCCGTCGCCGTCGCCGCCGTGGCGAGCCCGTCGCCGTCGAGCCCGTCCCGGCCACCGTCGCCGACGAGCCCGAGGTCGAGTCCACCCCCGAGGCGGAGCTCGCCCTCGACACCGAGGCGGAGGCCGAGGCCGAGGGCTCCGACGAGTACGAGGACCGTCCGTCCCGCCGTCGCCGCCGTGGCGGCCGTCGCCGTCGTCGCGGCGAGCTCGCCGAGGCCGAGGAGGCGGAGGAGACCGAGGAGGCCGAAGAGCTCCACGAGGAGACCGAGGCCGAGGAGGAAGAGGGCGAGGACGAGGGCGCCGCGGGCAGCAGCAGCTCCCGCCGTCGCCGGCGCCGTCGCCGTCGCAGTGGTGACGGGTCCGCCGAGGCCGAGGGCACCGAGGAGGACGGCGTCCGTACGGTCGTCAAGGTCCGCGAGCCCCGCGCCAAGGCCGAGCCGAGCGACGAGGTGCAGTCCATCAAGGGCTCGACCCGTCTGGAGGCCAAGAAGCAGCGCCGCCGCGAGGGCCGCGAGCAGGGCCGCCGCCGGGTCCCGATCATCACCGAGGCCGAGTTCCTGGCCCGCCGTGAGGCCGTCGAGCGCGTGATGGTCGTCCGCCAGAACGGCGAGCGCACCCAGATCGGCGTCATGGAAGACAACGTGCTCGTCGAGCACTACGTCAACAAGGAGCAGGCCACCTCCTACGTCGGCAACGTCTACCTGGGCAAGGTCCAGAACGTGTTGCCGTCCATGGAGGCCGCCTTCGTCGACATCGGCAAGGGCCGCAACGCCGTCCTGTACGCAGGCGAGGTCAACTTCGAGGCGCTCGGCATGGCCAACGGGCCGCGCCGCATCGAGTCCGCGCTCAAGTCCGGCCAGTCGGTCCTGGTCCAGGTCACCAAGGACCCGATCGGCCACAAGGGCGCGCGCCTGACCAGCCAGGTCTCCCTGCCCGGCCGTTACCTCGTGTACGTCCCCGAGGGCTCGATGACCGGCATCAGCCGCAAGCTCCCGGACACCGAGCGCGCGCGCCTGAAGACCATCCTCAAGAAGATCGTCCCCGAGGACGCGGGCGTCATCGTGCGCACCGCCGCCGAGGGCGCGAGCGAGGACGAGCTGCGCCGCGACGTCGAGCGTCTGCAGGCGCAGTGGGAGGACATCCAGAAGAAGGCGAAGAACGGCAACGCGCCGACCCTTCTCTACGGCGAGCCGGACATGACCGTCCGGGTCGTCCGCGACATCTTCAACGAGGACTTCTCCAAGGTCATCGTCAGCGGCGACGACGCGTGGGAGACCATCCACGGGTACGTCAACCACGTCGCCCCGGACCTGACCGACCGCCTGTCCAAGTGGACCAGCGAGGTCGACGTCTTCGCGACGTACCGGATCGACGAGCAGCTGATGAAGGCGCTGGACCGCAAGGTCTGGCTGCCGAGCGGCGGCTCGCTGGTGATCGACAAGACCGAGGCGATGATCGTCGTCGACGTCAACACCGGCAAGTTCACCGGCCAGGGCGGCAACCTCGAAGAGACCGTGACGAGGAACAACCTCGAGGCGGCCGAGGAGATCGTGCGCCAGCTGCGGCTGCGCGACCTGGGCGGCATCGTCGTCATCGACTTCATCGACATGGTCCTGGAGTCCAACCGCGACCTGGTGCTGCGCCGCCTCCTGGAGTGCCTGGGCCGGGACCGGACCAAGCACCAGGTGGCCGAGGTCACCTCGCTCGGCCTGGTGCAGATGACCCGCAAGCGGGTCGGCCAGGGCCTCCTGGAGTCCTTCTCGGAGACCTGCGTCCACTGCAACGGCCGCGGTGTCATCGTGCACATGGAGCAGCCGACCACCCATGGTGGCGGTGGCGGTGGCAAGCGCTCGAAGAAGCGCGGTCGAGGCGGCGCCGAGCACGTCCACGAGCACGAGCACGAGGCCGTCGAGACCCAGGCCGAGGCGGAAGCCGAGACCGAGGCCGAGGTCGCGGCGGAGTTCGCCGCCCCGGTGGCCGTCCCGGAGCCCTTCGCCCCGGACGAGGAGCTGTACAGCAGCGCCGCCGAGGCGGAGGCCGCCGCCACGCGCGGTCGTGGCCGCCGCCGGGCGACCCGCCGCGTGTCGGCCCCGGTGTCCTCGCCGGCCGTCACCGAGACGGAGACCTTCGAGGTCGTCGTCCCGGAGACGAAGCCGGCGGCCAAGGCGGAGACCCAGCCGGAGACCCGGCGGGAGACGAGGCCCGAGCCGCAGCCGGAGCCGGTCGCGGAGCCCGTTGCCGAGCCGGTCGCCGTGGAGGAGGCCGCCCCGGCGCCTCGTGGCCGCCGCCGTGCCACCCGTAAGGTGACGGCCCCGGTCGTCTCGACCGGGGAGCCGGTCGAGACGGTCGTCGCCGAGGAGTCCCCGGCCCCCGTGGCCGAGCCCGTCGCCGAGCCGGTCGCGGAGCCGGTCGCTGAGCCCGTCGCCGAGGAGGCTCCCGTGGCCGCCCCGCCGAAGGCCCGCCGCCGGGTGGTCCGCAAGGCCACCGCTCCCGCCGGCGCGCCGGCGGGTGCCGAGGAGGCCGCCGTGGTCGTGGTGGCTGCCGCCGCTCCGGCCGAGGCGCCCGCCGAGGCTCCCGCGGACGCCGACGTCGAGGCCGAGGCTCCCGCCGCGGCCAAGAAGACGGCCCGCAAGACGGCCAAGAAGGCCACCGCGAAGAAGGCCGCCACCAAGAAGACGGCGGCGGCCAAGAAGACGGCGGCGAAGAAGACCACCGCCAAGAAGGCCGCGAAGAAGACCGCCGCCCCCGCGCAGGACTGAGCCAGTCCCCGACGCAGTCCGTGTGGACCGTCCTCCCCCGAGGACGGTCCACGCGGTTTTGACCCCGATCGGAAACCAGGAACCAGCCCGATGAACAACACCCCCACCCCCCGCGTGCGCAAGGCCGTCATCCCCGCCGCCGGTCTCGGCACGCGCTTCCTTCCCGCCACGAAGGCGACGCCGAAGGAGATGCTGCCGGTCGTCGACAAGCCGGCCATCCAGTACGTGGTGGAGGAGGCGGTCTCGGCGGGTCTGTCGGACGTCCTGATGATCACCGGCCGGAACAAGCGTCCGCTCGAGGACCACTTCGACCGGAACTACGAGCTGGAGGAGGCGCTCACCCGTAAGGGTGACGACGAGCGCCTGGCGCGGGTCCAGGAGTCCAGCGAGCTCGCCACCATGCACTACGTGCGCCAGGGCGACCCGCGCGGCCTCGGCCACGCCGTCCTGTGCGCCGCTCCGCACGTCGGCGACGAGCCCTTCGCGGTGTTGCTCGGCGACGACCTGATCGACCCGCGCGACCCGCTGCTCGCCCGGATGCTTGAGGTCCTGGCCGAGCACGGCGGCAGCGTCGTCGCGCTCATGGAGGTCGACCCGGCGCAGATCCACCTCTACGGCTGCGCCGCCGTCGAGCCGACCGGCGACTCCGACGCCGTACGCATCACGGGCCTGGTCGAGAAGCCGGACCCGTCCGAGGCGCCGAGCAACTACGCCATCATCGGCCGTTACGTCCTCGACCCGGCCGTCTTCGACGTCCTGCGCGGTACCGAGCCGGGCCGCGGCGGCGAGATCCAGCTCACCGACGCCCTGCAGAAGATGGCGCTCGACGAGCAGCTCGGCGGCCCCGTCCACGGCGTCGTCTTCAAGGGGCGCCGCTACGACACCGGCGACCGCGGCGACTACCTGCGGGCCATCGTGCGCCTGGCCTGCGAGCGCGAGGACCTCGGTCCGGACTTCCGCGCCTGGCTCAAGGGCTTCGTCGCGGAGACCGAGGGCGAGACCGGCGGAACGTCCGGGATTTGACCCCCTGCGGTAGCCCCCCGTAACCTAGACCGTCGGCGTGTCTGATTGCGCGCCGCGCCTCTGAGCACCTCCCTCCCGGCCCGCCGGGAGAGGCCGCTCGTCCGATCCCGGATCGCCGCAGGCCCCTGGCCCGCGTGGGCGGCTGGCATCAGAGGTCCCGATTTCCGAGTGAGAGAGAGATCCGCGTGTACGCCATCGTGCGCAGCGGTGGTCGCCAGCACAAGGTTGCTGTCGGCGACATCGTTGAGGTTGACAAGATTTCCACCGCCAGTGTTGGCGACACGGTCGAGCTCTCGACCCTGCTCGTTGTCGACGGCGACGCCGTGACCAGCGACCCGTGGGTCCTGGCGGGCATCAAGGTCCAGGCCGAGGTCGTGGACCACCACAAGGGCGCCAAGATCGACATCCTGCGCTACAAGAACAAGACCGGCTACCGCCGTCGCCAGGGTCACCGTCAGCAGTACACGGCGATCAAGGTCACGTCCATCCCGACGGCCGCGAAGTAAAGAGGGACTGAGCAATGGCACACAAGAAGGGCGCATCGTCCACCCGGAACGGTCGCGATTCCAACGCCCAGCGGCTCGGCGTGAAGCGCTTCGGCGGTCAGGTCGTCAACGCGGGTGAGATCCTGGTCCGCCAGCGTGGCACCCACTTCCACCCGGGCTCGGGCGTCGGCCGCGGCGGCGACGACACCCTGTTCGCCCTGCAGGCCGGTTCGGTGCAGTTCGGCACCTTCCGTGGCCGCAAGGTCGTGAACATCGTTCCGGTCGCCTGATCGGACGCTTTGCGGAGGCGGACCTCACTTCCCGACAGGGAAGCGGGTCCGCCTTTCGCGTGTTAATAGATAGACATTCCACCCGTAAGTAACTGGAGGCACCACCATGACCACCTTCGTGGACCGCGTCGAGCTGCACGTCGCCGCGGGTAGCGGAGGCCACGGCTGCGCCTCCGTACACCGGGAGAAGTTCAAGCCGCTCGGCGGCCCCGACGGCGGCAACGGCGGCCGTGGCGGCGATGTGACCCTGGTCGTCGACCAGGCGGTCACCACGCTCCTCGACTACCACCACTCGCCGCACCGCAAGGCGACCAACGGTCAGCCCGGCGCCGGCGACAACCGCTCCGGCAAGGACGGCCAGGACCTCGTCCTGACCGTGCCCGACGGCACCGTCGTCCTCGACAAGCAGGGCAACGTGCTCGCCGACCTCGTCGGCCAGGGCACCACCTTCGTCGCGGGCCAGGGCGGCCGCGGCGGCCTCGGCAACGCCGCGCTGTCCTCTGCCCGCCGCAAGGCCCCCGGCTTCGCGCTCCTCGGCGAGCCCGGTGAGGCGCGGGACATCGTCCTGGAGCTGAAGACCGTCGCCGACGTGGCGCTGGTCGGCTACCCGAGCGCCGGCAAGTCCTCGCTGATCTCGGTCCTGTCGGCCGCCAAGCCGAAGATCGCGGACTACCCCTTCACGACGCTCGTCCCGAACCTCGGCGTGGTCACGGCCGGCTCGACCGTCTACACCATCGCGGACGTCCCCGGCCTCATCCCCGGCGCCAGCCAGGGCCGCGGCCTGGGCCTGGAGTTCCTGCGCCACGTCGAGCGCTGCTCGGTCCTCGTGCACGTCCTGGACACGGCGACGCTCGAGTCCGACCGCGACCCGGTCACCGACCTCGACGTCATCGAGGAGGAGCTGAAGCAGTACGGCGGCCTCGAGGACCGCCCGCGGATCGTCGTCCTCAACAAGATCGACATCCCGGACGGCCAGGACCTCGCGGACATGATCCGCCCGGACCTGGAGCAGCGCGGCTACCACGTCTTCGAGGTCTCCGCCGTCGCCCGTACGGGCCTGAAGGAGCTGTCGTACGCCCTGGCCGACATCGTCGCCAAGGCGCGCGCGGCCAAGCCGAAGGAGGAGGCGACCCGGATCGTCATCCGCCCGAAGGCGGTCGACGACGCCGGCTTCACCGTCACCTACGACGAGGCCGAGGACGTCTACCGCGTGCGCGGGGAGAAGCCCGAACGCTGGGTCCGCCAGACCGACTTCAACAACGACGAGGCCGTCGGCTACCTGGCCGACCGCCTCAACCGCCTGGGCGTCGAGGACGAGCTGATGAAGGCCGGCGCCCGCGCCGGCGACGGCGTCGCGATCGGCTCCGAGGACAACGCGGTCGTCTTCGACTGGGAGCCCACGATGATGGCCGGCGCCGAAATGCTCGGCCGCCGAGGCGAGGACCACCGCCTGGAGGCCCCGCGCCCGGCCGCCCAGCGCCGCCGCGACCGCGAGGCGGAGCGCGGGGACGCGGCCCAGCGGGAGTTCGACGAGTTCAACCCGTTCTAGCGGGTGGCGGGGCCCTTCGGGGCCCCGCTTCACCGCAGGGCATGCGAAAGGGCCCGTCCTTCTCGTTCGAGGAGGACGGGCCCTTTCGTGTGTCAGGCGACCGGGGCCGGCTCGGGGTCCGGGTCCTGGTTCGGTTCCTGCTGCTCGGACTCCTTGGCCTTGGTGGGCTCAGGGGTGTCCTGCCTGCCGAAGTGGGGCTTGGCGCGCAGCAGCGGGAGGGTCAGGATGCCGATGAAGATCGGGCCGATCATGTAGCGCCACAGCGGAGCCGGGTTCGCCGCCAGGACCGTCAGCTGGAGGCCCAGCGTGACCGCGAGCAGCGCCGTCGTGCCCTTCAGCTTGGTGCGGCGGCGGAAGAGCAGCACGATCGCGTACGTCGCGTAGCACCAGATCGCCCCGCGGAAGAGCAGCCACTGCAGCTGCGGCACCTTGAACGCGCGCCACGAGAAGTCCGCGACCTTGTGCAGCGGCTCCGACAGCGGGCGGATCTTCAGCTTCGGGCGGTACTCGCTGTGCTTGATGTCCTCGTTCCACTTGAGGTAGCTGAACAGCGTCTTCGAGGTCTGCGGGTCGCTCAGCAGCGTGTTCGCCCGCAGCTCCTTCGGACCGGGGAAGACCGCCCACGCGATGTGCGCACGGCACACCCGCGCACCGATGACCAGGTCCGGGGTCCGCTTCATGACCCGCTTCCACAGCGCCATGAGCTCGTCGTTGCGCTTGGCCGCGAGCGGCCGGTTCATCGGCGGCGACTCCATCGCCCAGTCGGCGTTGTAGCAGTTGGAAGCGCGGCCCTTCCAGTGGGACAGCGGCGCGATGGAGGACATCAGCGCCTTGTCCTCCTTGGTGAAGAAGCCCGGGCGCTGACCGTAGGCGACGGCGATGTCCGCGTAGAAGAAGGCGTACACCGCGTCCTTCGGCGGGGTCTTCACCCCGGCCGCCGGGTAGATCACGCTGGTCAGCAGCCCGAAGATCAGCACCGGCACCGCGGTCGCCGCCAGCACCCAGCGCCGCATCGACGGCAGCGCGATCAGCAGGATCGGCGCCGCCACGATGGCGACCAGCATGCCGTTGTTGCGGAAGAGCGCGAGCATCAGGAAGCCCAGGAAGAGCAGCCCGACCGTGCGGTAGAAGTCCTTGTCGCGGACGGACTGCCGCCCGCGGGCCCGCCGCGCGGCGAGCCGGCCCGCGGCGCCGAAGGCCAGGATCGCGCCGATGACGAACGGCACGTCCTTCCACACGAAGATGATGAAGACGGCCGTCGGCGGCAGCAGCGCCGGCACGACCGCGGCGATCGCCGCCCACCGCTGCCGTACACCCCACTCCCGCAGGGTGACGGCGCAGTACGCGAGCACCAGCGACGTCGCGACGGTCTGGGCCAGCGTCAGGATCCACAGATCACCCGTGGTGTTGAGCGCCAGCCACACCAGGGAGTCGTAGACCACCGAGTGGTTCGACTCCCAGTGGTTGGTGGTGACGTGCCACACGTAGGTGATCGAGTCGTAGCTCAGGGCGCCGGGGAAGAACGCCGCCCACCACAGCAGGAAGAGAATCTGCGTCGTGGCGAAGACCGCGAGGGGCAGTCGCCGCCGCTGCGGGACTCTCTCCCACTGCTTGCTGAGAAAGGCGTTGCGCGGGAGTTTCAACTCGGCTCCGCTGGGCTGTATCGAGGATGGACGGTCGTGACAGTCGAACAGACTAGTCGGTTCAGACAGTCTCTCGGTCACGCGGTCGGGTCACCTCGGGCAGCTCCTGCCCGGGACGCGGCGGTACGGGGCGCTCGCCGATCGGCAGCACCGGCGGCACCTCGTCCTGGCCGAGGAACACCCTGCGGACCACACGCTCGGCCGCCCGGCCGTCGTCGAACTCACAGAACGTCCTGCGGAACGCGGCGCGGGCCGCGTCCGACTCCGCGCCGTTCCACCGGCCGGAGGTGAAGACCTCGGTGAGCTCCGCCTCGCTCTGCACGGTCAGACCGGGGGAGTCGACGGTGATGTCGAAGTAGGTGCCGCGCGTGGTGCGGTACACCTCCCAGTCGTTCGCGTAGATCACGATCGGCCGGTCGAGGTTCGCGTAGTCGAACATCACCGACGAGTAGTCCGTGAGCAGGCAGTCCGCCGCGAGGTACAGCTCCTCGACCGAGGGGTGCGCGCTGACGTCGACGAGCTGGGCGCTGCCGCTCGAACCGGAGGCCAGCAGGCTCTGGTCGTAGAAGTAGTGCGCGCGGACCATCAGCGTGTAGTCGCTGCCGAGGGCCTCGGCGAACCGCTCGAGGTCCAGCATCTGCTTGGGGGCGTCGTGGTAGTCGCGGTGCGTCGGCGTGTAGAGGATCACCTTGGTGCCCTCGGCCACGCCGAGCTTCTTGCGGGCCGCGGCCACGTCCGCCGCCGAGGCGTTCACGAGCTGGTCGTTGCGCGGGTAGCCGTACTCCAGCGCCTCGTAGTACGAGGGGTAGGCACGGTCCCACGCGGCGGTGGAGAAGCTGTTGGACGTGAGGCTGTAGTCCCAGCGGTCCACGCGGTCCATCAGCCGGACCAGGTTCATGCCGCGGCGGCCGACCGGGTACTCCGCCAGGTCGACGCCCATGCGCTTGAGCGGGGTGCCGTGGTGCGTCTGGAGGTGGACCTGACCGGGGCGCTTGACCACGGACGGCGGGAAGTTCACGTTGTTGACGAAGTACTTGCCGCGCGCCATGACCTTCCAGAACCCGAGCGAGCCGGGGTGGACGGTGCGGACGCCCTTGGGCGGACGGCTGGTGGCGTCGTTCTTGAGGACCCACACCGCCTTCATGCCCGGGGCGAGTTCCTTCATCTTCTCGTGGATGGCCGCCGGGTTGCAGGAGTACGAGCCGTTCCAGTACGCCGCGAAGACCGCGACGTCCTGCTGGACCGGCAGCATCCGCTGCGTGCGGTAGTAGGCCTGGAGGACGCGCTTGCGCAGCTTCTTCTTGAGCTTCGCCGGCACGGACTTCTTGTTCTTGAGCGAGCGGACCGTCTTGCGGGCCTTGTCCCGGTGCTTCGCCGGGATCATCTGGCCCTTGGTCTTCGCGGCCGCCGGGTGGCCCTGCGGGCGGAGCCGGGCGTCGGCCTCGGCCCAGCGCTCGCGGAACTCGGCGCGCGCGTCGTCGGGGAGGCGGCCCGGGGAGACGTCGACCACGCGGAAGTGGTTGACCATCCGGTCGTACAGGACGCCCTGCCACTCGGCGAACTGGGGGTTGTCGGCAAGGAACTTGAAGACCAGGTCGTACTGGTCGAACACGTCGAAGTGCTTGCGGCTGGTGCTGTGCAGGATGCTGCCCTGACGCCGCTGGCGGTAGTAGACGCAGACGCGGTCGAGGACGGCGATGGTCTCCGCCGCGATCATGACCGGGTAGGTCCAGGGGGTGTCCTCGTAGTAGCCCGACGGGTACTCGAAGCCCCACTGCTCGATGAAGTCCCGGCGGTACGCCTTGTTCCACGCGACCTGGAGCAGGCTGAGCAGCTCCGGCTGGTCCTTCAGCGGGAAGGCACCGTGCGGGGCGGCCTTGGCCAGCACGTCGGCGCGGGCGTTCGGCGTGACGCGGCCGTCCCAGTGGGTGCGCGAGTAGTCGAAGACCACCAGGTCCGGGTCGCCGGTCTCCTCGATGCGGCGGGCGATGGCCTGGAGCGAGCCGGGCAGCATCGTGTCGTCGCTGTCGAGGAAGAGCAGGTACTTGCCCTTGGCGCGGGCCATGCCCGCGTTGCGGGCCCGCCCGAGTCCGACGTTCTGCTCCAGGTGCATCGCCACGACACGTGAGTCGGCCTTGGCGTAGTCGTCGATGATCTCGCCGCAACCGTCCGGCGAGCAGTCGTTGACGACCAGGAGCTCGTAGTCCCGGAACGACTGCTCAAGCACCGAGTCCAGACAGTCCCGCAGGAACGCCTGCACCTTGTAGGTGGGAACGATGATGCTGAACAGGGGAACTTCGGAACCGGAGGTGGATTGCGTCTGTGTCATCTCAATACCGTGGAATCTGACGTGGGAGACAGGGGCGTGACCGCCGGGTCAGCGCTGACTCGTGGACAGGGCGTAGCCGAGGAGCGTGCGTATGGTCTTCGACTGGCCGTGGCGCAGCGCTCCCGGAACCATGGTCAGCGCATGCAGCCGCATCGACAGGTGACGACGCGCGGCTCGGGCGGCCTTGGGCCAGCCGTGGACGTCCAGGTCGTCGGCGACCTCGTGGAAGAAGCGCACGGCCTCGCCGAAGCGGGCGCCGGAGACGGCCTCCGCCGAGGAGAGGCTGCCGGAGTGCCGGCGGTAGCGGAACGCCGGAGTCGGGTCGACGACCAGCTTCCCGCCGCGCTTGATCAGCTCGATGATCATCGCCAGGTCCTGGATGACCGACAGGTCCTCCCGGAAACTGACCTGCTTGACCGCGTCGGCGCGCCAGACGATGGAGGGGAAGTAGAGCCAGTTGCCGCCGAGCAGGTTGGCGGCGAGCGACTGCCCGGAGAGCACCAGTCGGCGGCCGGTGTCCTTCGGTGCGTACAGCCGCTTCTTGACCTCGTCGCCGAGGGTGGTGGACGGGTTGCCGTGCTCGTCGATGACCTCGACGCCCGGCTGGTAGATCGTCGCGCCGGGCACGGCCGCGATCGCGGCGCGCATCGTCTCGACGTAGTTCGGCAGCAGCAGGTCGTCGCTGCCGAGCATGCTGAAGTGCGTGGACTCCACCAGGTCCACGCACTTGCGGAAGTTCTTGGTGATGCCGAGGTTCTGCTCGTTGCGCATGTAGCGGATCCGGCTGTCGCCGAGGGAGGCGAACCACTCGGGTACGCCCTCCTCCTTGCCGTCGTCGACGACGGTCAGCCGCCAGTCCTTGTCGGTCTGGTCGAGCACGCTGCGCACCGCGGCCTGCATCAGCGCGGTGTCGCCGTAGTGCGGCAGCATGATGTCGAGGGTCTGCACCTCGGTCACTTGGTCTTCCCCTTGGGACCGAGGGCGGAGCGGCGGCTGAGGGCGAGCAGCAGGATCATGCCGATCCGGCCCAGGTAGAGCGTCGCCTTCCACGGCGACTGGCTCGGCGTGCCGGTGGCGCGCGGGCGCATGGCGACCGGCACCTGCTCGATCTTGTAGCCCGCCCGGACCACCGCGATGGTGGACTCCACCGTGTCGCCGAGGTACTCGACCGGGTACCAGTGCGCGAAGACGTCGATCAGGTCGCGGTTGGAGGCGCGGAAGCCGGAGGTGACGTCGGTGAGCTTGGTCTTCGCCATGCGCGAGAGCCAGAAGGCGAGCACGAGCATGGCCCACTTGCGCGGGCCGCGGGTCTCGTAGTCGCCGGTGCCGGCGAAGCGCGCGCCCATCACGAGGTCGGCGCCGGACTCCAGGCGCGTCAGGAGCTCGGGGACGTTGCGCGGGTCGTGCTGGCCGTCGGCGTCGACCTGGATGGCGACGTCGTAGCCGCGGTCGTGCGCGAAGCGGTAGCCGGCGCGCATCGCGCCGCCCACGCCGAGGTTGTACGGGAGCGTCATCACGGTCGCGCCCGCGGCACGGGCCACCGCGCTGGTGCCGTCGGCCGAGCCGTCGTCCACCACGAGGACGTCGACGCCGGGGAGGGTCGTGTAGACCTCCTTGATGACGTCGGCGACGCCCTCGGCCTCGTTCCACGCGGGCATGATGATCAGTACGCGCTTGCCGTCGATCACTTGTGGGCCCCCTGCCCGGCCGAATCGGCCGTCTCCCCGGACGGCGCGTGCTCCGCGACCTGCGCCCGCAGTTCCTGTACGTCGATGCGCAGCAGGGCCACTTCCTCCGAAAGAGTGCGGCCCTCCTCTTCGAGGTGACCCACTTCCCAGCTCAGCTGGAGGCAGACGATGAAGAGGAACGCGACACTGAGGAAGAGGAGCAGGCTGACACCCGATCGGACGCCCACCGTGCTGGCGACCCTGTCGAGGCCGCTCGGGAAGAAGCCGAGCGGGATGATCACCAGTCCGGTGAGCACCCAGAGGAACGCGTACTTCTCCTTGAGCTTGCGGCGACGCAGCAGCTCGATGATGCACGCAACGAGAAAGACTCCGGTGACCGAAGTCAGCATCCACAACTTCACGCCAGGCTCCGGTGTATCGGACGACTCATGGAAAGGGCCTGTCTACTCTTCCAAGGGTGGGCGGCTGGCGAAGGAGCCGCCGGATTGCAGTCCACTGTCCGCCGCGATGGTCACGGAGAGTGAGGGAATGGTGATCATTCCTATGAGTGCACCGAACGGTAGCCTACACGAGAGCGAAGAACGAGAGTCATGTAGGTGACCACCGCGAGCGACCCCACAGCGTAGGCGACTTCGACCCTCGTACGCAGCTCCAGCGGACTCAGCGTGACCGCCGCGAGAACGGCCGTTCCCACGATCCAGGCGACCAGCTGCTGACGCGCCGCCCCGCTGGTCAGCAGCGCCTGACCGAGCACCATCGCCAGCATGTACAGCATCGTGCCGAGCGACAGCCACGCGAAGTCCACCGGGCCGAGCACGTCCGGAGAGCCGAACAACACGGGCAGTAGCCACGGCCCGAGCGCGACCGCGCCGATACCGAAGGCCGCTCCGAGCCCCAGCGTCATCCCGGAGGCGCGCAGCAGCAGCCGGCGGTAGCCGCGTACGTCACCCTCGGCCTGCGCGGTCGACA
Organism: Streptomyces sp. NPDC085481; assembly: GCF_044541845.1. Classification (NCBI taxonomy): domain Bacteria; kingdom Bacillati; phylum Actinomycetota; class Actinomycetes; order Kitasatosporales; family Streptomycetaceae; genus Streptomyces; species Streptomyces sp. NPDC085481. Next base: position 872,902 of record NZ_JBITTJ010000001.1, on the reverse strand, counting down.
GACCGGCGAGCAGGGAGGCCTGGAAGGCCCCGAAGGCGAACAGCGGGACCCGCGCCAGGACCAGCGCCGAGAGCAGCGCGGCCACCAGGGCGTTGTCGTCCGTCGCGATCAGCTTGGTGCTGATCACCGCGATGTTGACGAGCACCTGGGCGAGCAGCGTGGAACCGACGAGCAGCCCCAGGTGCTCGATGAGCTCCCGCCAGTGCGCCGTCGAACCCGCCTTGGCCCCACGGAACACCGGCGGCAGGGTGACCAGCACCGCGACCACCGGCGCCACCGTCATCACCGCGGCGAACGCGAACGCGGAGGTCACCCCCGCCAACGCCATGGCCGCCGACAGCACGACCCGCAGCAGACCGTCGAGGCCGAGCTGCAGCCCGTACGCCTCGAAGCGGCCGAGGCCGGCCAGTATCCCGCGGGTCACATGGGCGAAGGCCAGCGCCGCGAAGGCGCCGCCGAGCGCGAGGACAAGGCTCTCGTCCCCGTGGAAGAACAGGTCCGCGATCTGCCCGGCGAACAGCCCGAGCGGCAGCAGCACCGCCGCGAGCAGCCCGAACGAGAGCGCCGCCCCGCGCCGCAGCACGGGCAGCGCCCCGTCGCCTGCGACCACCCGGGCGGCGACCACCCGGGTGATCTCCTGCTCGACCGGGAAGAACAGACCCAGGCCGATGGAGGCGACCGCCGTCCACAGGACCGAGAAGCTCGCCATGTCGTCGACGGAGAGCGAGTGGCCCGCCGCCGCGAGATGGACGTAGTTGGCCCCGCCGAGCACCGCGGTGCCGACACCGACGAACGCGGTGCCGCGCGGCAGGGCCGTGGTGATGCGGTCGAGCAGACTCACGCGCCGGACCGTCCGCCCGGTGCCATCGTCTTCAGGGCCTCGGTGAGCTGGTCGCGCCAGTGCGGCTGCGCCGCCACGCCCGCCTCGGCCCACCGCTCGTGCGCGAGCACGCTGAAGGAGGGCCGGCGCGCCGGGCGTACGAACTTCTCGGACGTGGTCGGCCGCACCCGCTCCGGGTCGAGACCGGTCAGCTCGAAGGCCGCCCGTGCCAGGTCGAACCAGGTCGCCGTCTCGGACGCCGTGCCGTGGTAGACGCCCGCCGGGGCCTTGCCCGCGGCGGCCGCCTCGCCCAGGTCCCGCAGCTGGCGGGCCAGGGCGCGGGTCCAGGTCGGCTGGCCGCGCTGGTCGTCGACCACGTCGACGGTCTCGCGCTGCTCGGCCAGGCCCAGCATGGTCGACACGAAGTTCCGGCCGTGCGCCCCGTACAGCCAGGCGGTGCGCACCACGTAGCCGCGCTCGGGCAGCAGCTCGGTGACGGCGACCTCGCCGGCCAGCTTGCTGCGGCCGTAGGCGTTGACGGGGGAGGTGGGGGCGTCGTGCCGGTACGGCTCGGTGGCGTCGCCCGGGAAGACGTAGTCGGTGGAGACCTGCAGCAGCACCGCGCCGCTGTCGGCGCAGGCGGCCGCCAGGGCCCGCGGGCCGTCGCCGTTGATCCGGGTGGCCGCGGCCTCCTCGGTCTCGGCGCCGTCGACATCGGTCCAGGCGGCCGCGTTGACGACCACGTCATGGCCGGCGACCGCGGCCCGTACGGCCTCGGCGTCGGTGATGTCCAGCTCCTGACGGGTCAGCGCGGTGAACTCCGCGCCGTGCTCCGCGAGCACCTCGGAGAGGTCACGGCCGAGCATCCCGCCCGCACCGGTGATCAGCCAGCGGCTCATGCGGACAGCGCCGCCTTCGCCTTCAGCGGCTCCCACCAGGAGCGGTTGTCGCGGTACCACTGGACGGTGTCGGCCAGGCCCTGCGCGAAGGTGACCTGCGGCGTGTAGCCGAGCTCCTCCTGGATCTTGGCGATCGACAGGGAGTAGCGCAGGTCGTGGCCCTTGCGGTCCTCGACGTGCTCGACCATGTCCCAGCCGGCGCCGCAGGCGTCGAGCAGGAGACCGGTCAGCTCCTTGTTGGTGACCTCGGTGCCGCCGCCGATGTGGTAGACCTCACCGGCCCGGCCGCCGCGCAGCACCATCTCGATGCCACGGCAGTGGTCGGAGACGTGCAGCCAGTCGCGGATGTTCAGGCCCTCGCCGTACAGCGGCACCTTCTTCCCGTCCAGCAGGTTCGTGGTGAACAGCGGGATCATCTTCTCGGGGAAGTGGTACTGCCCGTAGTTGTTGGAGCAGCGCGTCACGACGACGTCCATGCCGTGCGTGCGGTGGTACGACAGGGCCAGCAGGTCCGAGCCCGCCTTGGAGGCCGAGTACGGGGAGTTCGGCGCGAGCGGCCAGTCCTCGGTCCACGAGCCCTCGGCGATCGAGCCGTAGACCTCGTCCGTGGAGACGTGGACGAAGCGGCCGACGCCGTGCCGCTTGGCGGCGTCGAGGAGGACCTGGGTGCCGAGCACGTTCGTCGTGACGAACGGCGAGGAGTCCAGGATCGAGCGGTCCACGTGGGACTCGGCCGCGAAGTGCACGACCGCGTCCTGGCCGCGCATGGCGTCGTCGACGACTCCGTAGTCACGGATGTCGCCGTGGACGAAGGTGTAGCCGGGCTTGTCCGCCACCGGGGCGAGGTTCGCCTCGTTGCCGGAATAGGTCAGGTTGTCCAGGACGGTGACCTGGGCACCCTCGCCCGAGGGCAGCTCTCCGGAGAGCAGTGCCCGCACGAACTGTGAACCGATGAACCCGGCGCCGCCGGTGACGAGAATCTTCATAAGGGCCACCATTCTATGGGCTGGGCTTCGTGCGCCGTTCCGTGGCCGTTCTCACGGCCGCGGTGGTGAGCCGCCCCGTGGGGCTGCCGTAGGCTGCGTGCCCATGCGTGGAATTTTGCTTGCCGGTGGTACCGGCTCCCGACTGTGGCCGATCACCCGAGCCGTGTCGAAGCAGCTGATGCCGGTCTTCGACAAGCCGATGATCTATTACCCCCTGTCGACCCTCGTGATGGCGGGTCTCCGGGACATTCTGATCATCACCGGCCCGGAGGAGCGCCCCCAGTTCGAGCGCCTCCTCGGCGACGGGTCCGATTTCGGGCTCAACATCCAGTTCGCCACTCAGGAACACCCCAACGGAATTGCCGAGGCATTCGTCATCGGCGAGGAATTCATCGGTGACGAGCCCGTCGCGCTGATCCTCGGCGACAACATCTTCCACGGTGTCGGCCTCGGCCGGCAGCTCGCGGACTACCGGCAGCCCGACGGCGGCGTCGTCTTCGCCCACGCCGTCTCCGACCCCACCGCCTACGGTGTCGTCGACTTCGACGAGAACGGCGTCGCCCGTTCCATCGAGGAGAAGCCGAAGAACCCCAAGTCCCGCTACGCGGTCCCGGGTCTCTACTTCTACGACAGCCGGGTCGTCGAGATCGCCAAGGGCCTCAAGCCCAGCGGCCGCGGCGAGCTGGAGATCACCGACGTCAACAAGTACTACCTCGACCGCGGCGAGCTGCAGGTCTCGGTCCTCGACCGCGGCACCGTCTGGCTCGACACCGGCACCTTCCAGTCCCTCGTCCAGGCCTCCGAGTACGTCCGCGTGGTCGAGGAACGCCAGGGCATGAAGATCGGCTGCCTCGAAGAGGCCGCCTGGCGCGCCGGGTTCATCGACGACGCGCAGCTGCGCGCGCTCGCCGAGCCGCTGACCAAGAGCGGCTACGGCGACTACCTGCTCAACCTGCTCGCGTACGAGTCCTGAGGCCCCCGGCCCCGAGAAAGGAAAGACCCTTCCATGAAGGTCAACCCCCTCGGCATCGAGGGCGCCTGGGAGTTCACCCCCCAGCAGCACGGCGACGCCCGCGGCCTGTTCCTCGAGTGGTACAAGGCGGAGGCGATCGCCGAGGCCGTCGGCCACCCGCTCGGCCTGAAGCAGGCCAACCTGTCGGTCTCGGCCGCCGGTGTCGTGCGCGGCATCCACTTCGCCGACGTCCCGCCCGGCCAGGCCAAGTACGTGACCTGCGTCCGCGGAGCGGTGCTCGACATCATCGTGGACGTACGGGTCGGCTCGCCGACCTTCGGCCGCTGGGAGGCCGTGCGCCTCGACGACAAGGACCGCAAGGCCGTCTACCTCTCCGAGGGCCTCGGCCACGGCTTCTGCGCGCTTACCGACGACGCGACCGTCACCTACCTCTGCTCCGAGGGATACGCGCCGCAGCGCGAGCGCACGGTCTACCCGCTGGACGCGGAGATCGGCATCGAGTGGCCGGTCGACGGCGAGCCCGAGCTGTCCGCGAAGGACGCCCAGGGCCCGACCCTCGCGCAGGCCCGCGAGGCCGGCATCCTGCCGGTGTACGAGGACTGCCTGGCGTTCCGGGCAGAGCTCGGCCGGCAGGGCTGAGCGTCCGGCCTCGGCTCGGCCGGCGGGACCGAGCCTTGCGTGGTCGGCTCGGCCGGCAGGGCTGAGCGTCCCGACTCGTGGCGGTGGCCCGGCGGTTCCCCTCGGGGGAAGTGCCGGGCCACCGCCGTTCTGCCCCCCTTCGCGTTAGGCTGCCCGAATGACGTGGCTCATCACCGGCGGCGCCGGCTACATCGGTTCCCATGTCGTCAAGTCCCTGGCCGAGGCCGGCGAGCGGGTGGTCGTCCTGGACGACCTCTCCACCGGCGACCCGGCCCGGGTGCCCGCGGGCGTACCGCTGGAGCGCGGCACCCTCCTGGACCGCCCCTTCGTCGACCGCGTGCTGCGCACGCACGCGGTCCGGGGGATCGTCCACCTCGCGGCGAAGAAGGCCGTCGGCGAATCCGTCGAACGCCCGCTCCTCTACTACCGCGAGAACGTCACCGGCCTGCAGATCCTGCTCGAAGCGGCCGTCGAGGCCGGCGTCGGCGCCTTCCTCTTCTCCTCCTCCGCCTCCGTGTACGGCATGCCCGACACCGACCTGGTCACCGAGGACACCCCCTGCGCGCCACTCAGCCCGTACGGTGAGACCAAGGTCACCGGCGAGTGGATGGTCCGCTCCGCCGGCCGGGCCCACGGCATGGCCACCGCCTGCCTGCGCTACTTCAACGTCGCCGGCACCGCCGTCCCCGAACTCGCCGACACCGGCGTCTTCAACCTCGTACCCATGGTCTTCGAGCGCCTCGACTCCGGACAGCCGCCGCTGATCTTCGGCGACGACTACCCGACCCCCGACGGCACCTGCGTCCGCGACTACATCCACGTCGCCGACCTCGCCGACGCCCACCTCGCCGCCGCCCGCCGGCTCACCGAGCTCGCCGCCGCGGGCGAGTTCCGCGACCTCACCCTGAACATCGGCCGCGGGGAGGGCGTTTCGGTACGGGAGATGATCGACCTCATCCGCGAGGTCACCGGCAGCGCCGTCGAGCCACAGGTCGTCGCCCGGCGGCCCGGCGACCCGGCGAAGGTGGTCGCCTCCGCCGAGCGGATCTCCACCGAACTGGGCTGGAAGGCCCGCCACGACGTCCGCGCCATGATCGCCTCGGCCTGGGACGCCCACACCCGGGAGCCCGTCCACCCGGCGCCGGTCCAGCCATCGGAATAGGCGGGCGGCCGCCGTCCCGACTCGCGTAGATTGCGCGACGGACAGCCGAGGCGAGCAGGACAGGCACGATGGGGTCGACGCAGGTGACAGAGGCAAGGCAGTACGTGACGGAAGCCCGCAGGATCGTGGTGAAGGTCGGCTCCTCCTCACTGACCACCGCGTCCGGCGGCCTCGACGCCGACCGGGTCGACGCCCTCGTCGACGTCCTCGCCAAGGTCCGCAGCGGCGGCGAGAAGGAGATCGTCCTGGTCTCCTCCGGCGCCATCGCCGCGGGCCTCGCCCCGCTCGGCCTCACCCGGCGGCCCAAGGACCTGGCCCGGCAGCAGGCCGCCGCCAGCGTCGGCCAGGGCCTGCTCGTCGCCCGCTACACCGCCTCCTTCGCGCGCTACGGCGTCCGCGTCGGCCAGGTGCTGCTCACCACCGACGACACCAGCCGCCGCGCCCACTACCGCAACGCCTACCGGACCCTCGACCAGCTGCTCGCCATGGGCGCCCTGCCGGTCGTCAACGAGAACGACACCGTCGCCACCGACGAGATCCGCTTCGGCGACAACGACCGGCTCGCCGCCCTTGTCGCCCACCTCGTCCGCGCCGACCTGCTCGTCCTGCTCTCCGACGTCGACGGGCTCTACGACGGCGACCCGTCCAAGCCCGGCACCTCGCGGATCGCCGAGGTCACCGGCCCCGCCGACATCGCCCACGTCGAGATCGGCTCGGCCGGCAAGGCGGGCGTCGGCACCGGCGGCATGGTCACCAAGGTCGAGGCCGCCCGGATCGCCGCCGCCGCCGGCATCCCCGTCGTCCTCACCTCGGCCGTCCGCGCCGCCGACGCCCTCGCCGGCCGCGACACCGGCACGTACTTCCACCGCACCGGCCGCCGCTCCGCCGACCGGCTGCTCTGGCTCGCGCACGCCTCCACCCCGCTGGGCGCGCTGACCCTCGACGACGGGGCCGTACGGGCCGTGGTCGACGGCAAGAAGTCGCTGCTCGCCGCCGGAATCGCCGCCGTCGAGGGCGAGTTCACGGCTGGCGACCCGGTCGAGCTGCGCGACACCGCGGGCCGCGCCGTCGCTCGCGGACTGGTCAACTTCGACGCCAAGGAGATCCCCCAGCTGCTCGGCCGCTCCACCCACGAGCTCGCCCGCGAGCTCGGTCCGGAGTACGAACGTGAGGTCGTCCACCGGGACGACCTGGTCGTCATGTGAACCGAAACGGCTGAAAGTCTGGTCATCCGGTAGGGACCTTTACCAAAACCGCCCCATGCGCCGCCCCGGGCTGGTCAACTTTGTCTCGGGGGCACGGAGAGGGCGGGGAACACCAGCACGCGCAGCACACGCAGCAGCAACGCAGCACAGGCATCACACAGGAGGCCGCCGGTGAGACGAGCGCGCCCAGGGGCCATGCCCCGCGGGACGGCCGAACGCGCCCTGACGAGCGTCGAGGCCGGAGCCGACTTCGACAAGGAATCCGAGTCAGCGCAGACACAGGCACCCGACCGGGAGGTGGAGGTGGAGGTGTCGAAGCTGTGGCACATCACCCTCAGCGTCTCCGGTGCGCAGGCCCCGCTGAAGGAGGTGCGCCGGGCCCTCGAGCAGCTGGCCCACGACCACCCCTTCCTGCTGACCAGCCGCTATGCCACCGACCACGCCGAGATCCGCTACTGGGAGGAGGCCCGCGACCTCCACGACGCCGCGGCCGTCGCCCTGCGACTGTGGGGCGAGCACCGGCAGAGCGCCAAGCTGCCGCCCTGGGAGATCGTCGGCCTGGAGGTCATCGACCGCGAGACCTACCACCTGCGCATCGCCGAGGGCTACGGCCCGCCGCCGGCGGCGCCGGTGGGCGTCCACCCGTACTGACGGCATCCGGCCACCGGGCGTCTCGCACTGCGGGACAGGGGATGGATACGTGAGGGATGTCCGCAGAGGTGCCAGTACCCTGCGGGCATGACCTCGCTCATGCCCTTCGACAACATGTCCCCGGTCGCCCAGGCCGCCTACCGGGCCCGCGCCGCGGCCGCCGAAATCGCGCCACTCCCGCGCGCGACGAAGGACGACGCCCTGCTGGCCGTCGCGGACGCCCTGGAGGTCCGCACGGCCGAGATCGTCGAGGCCAACGCCGAGGACGTCGCCCGCGCCCGCGAGGCCGGCACCAGCGAGAGCGTCATCGACCGGCTCACCCTCACCCCCGAACGGGTGCGGGCCATCGCCGCGGACGTCCGCCACGTGGCCGCTCTGCCCGACCCGGTCGGCGAGGTCGTCCGCGGCTCCACCCTCCCCAACGGCATCGACCTGCGCCAGGTCCGCGTCCCGCTCGGCGTCGTCGGCATCATCTACGAGGCCCGCCCCAACGTCACCGTCGACGCCGCCGCCCTCTGCCTCAAGTCCGGCAACGCCGTCCTGCTGCGCGGCTCGTCCTCCGCGTACTCCTCCAACACCGCCCTGGTGAAGGTCCTGCGCGACGCCGTCGGAGGGGCCGGCCTGCCCGCCGACGCCATCCAGCTCGTGCCCGGCGAGTCCCGCGACTCGGTCCGCGAGCTGATGCGCGCCCGCGGCCTCGTCGACGTCCTGATCCCGCGCGGCGGTGCCTCCCTGATCCGCACGGTCGTCGAGGAGTCCACCGTCCCGGTCATCGAGACCGGCACCGGCAACTGCCACGTCTACGTCGACGCCCAGGCCGACCTCGACATGGCCGTCGACATCCTGATCAACTCCAAGGCCCAGCGGGTCAGCGTCTGCAACGCCGCCGAGACCCTCCTGGTCCACCAGGACATCGCCGCCGAGTTCCTGCCGCGCGCGCTCTCCGCCCTGGCCGAGGCCGGCGTCACCGTGCACGCCGACGACCGCGTCCTCGCCCACGCCGAGGGCACCAAGGCCACCGTCGTCCCGGCCACCCCCGAGGACTGGGAGACCGAGTACCTCTCCTACGACATCGCCGCCGCCGTCGTCGACTCCCTCGACAAGGCCGTCGAGCACATCCGGCTCTGGTCCTCCGGTCACACCGAGGCCATCGTCACCACCTCCCAGGCCGCGGCCCGCCGCTTCACCCAGCTGGTCGACTCGACCACCGTCGCCGTCAACGCCTCCACGCGCTTCACGGACGGCGGACAGTTCGGCTTCGGCGCCGAGATCGGCATCTCCACCCAGAAGCTGCACGCCCGGGGCCCCATGGGCCTTCCGGAACTCACCTCCACCAAGTACATCGTGACCGGCGACGGTCACGTACGGTAACCGACGCCCTGCGGAGCGGGCAGGGACGGTTCGCGCTCTCCCTGCCCAAAACCCCCTCCCCGGTCTACTCTGAATCCGTGCCGGACGACGTGGGGGGCAGGCCGTTTCAGGACGGCGGGGACCCTGAGGACTCTGTCGACCGCGGAGGCGCCGAAGAGGATTTCGCCACCGTGGTCTTCGACGAGGACTTCGTCCGGGCCGCCGAGATCCACGAGCCGACCGCCGTAGAGCGCCTGCTCGCCGCCGCCCAGGCCCGCGCCGAGGCCGAGGCCGCCCGCGCAAGGGCCGTGGCGGGCCTCGCCGACGACGAGCTCTACGAGGACGGCCACGACCCGGCCGATTCCGGCCGCTTCCGCGAGGGCTACGACCCCGACACCGCCGACGACGACTTCGGCCCCTACGGCCCCCACGGTGGCGCTCTGCGCCCCTACCGCGGCAGCGCCCGCTGGCACCGTCCCGTCGCCTGGGTGCTCGCCCTGGTGATGGGCGTCGGCATGGTCGCCCTCGCGTTCAGCGCCGTCTACCGCGGCGCCTCCGCCAACCGGCAGGACCGGATCCCTCCGCCGGCCACCACCGGAGTCGACAAACCTCCCACCGTCCCGTCCGCGGCCCCGGTGCCCTCCGCGCCCCCGGTTCCGGCCGCTCCGGGCGCGCCCTGACCCGTTCGCCGCAGTCGTGCCGGAATTCTTCGGTCGGAATCTTCGGAAGTTGTCGTGTACCTGGGCGTTTACCGGAGCTTCCGCGGACCTACCCTGAAGGTATGGCAGGGCGTGGCGACCCGCCTGAGGGGACACCCGAGGGAGTCCCCGGCGGTGAGGACGAGTACCGATCCGTCGTCTTCGACGAGGCGTTCGTCCGTGCTGCCCGGCTCCAGGAGTTCTCCGCCCAGGAACGGATGGGGGAGCACGCCCAGGCCGTCCGCTCCCGCCCGGCCTGGGAGGGGAGAACCGCCTCCCGGCAGGCCCTGCTGCTCGTCCTGCTGATCCTGCTCGCCTTCGGCACCGCGGTCTATCTCGGCGTCCGCAACCCCTACCAGCCCCCCGTCGACCAGCGGGCCGACCCGCTGCGCACCACGGTGGTCCCGCTCGCCCCCCAGGGCCCGGTGACGGGCGGCGAACCCGACCGGCTCTTCTCCCACAGCCCCGCCGCCGAATACCGCAGCGGCGCCGCCGGCATCAACCTCCCCCTCGTCGCACGCACCCCCCATTTCTCCGAGAGCCAGGTCGTCACGGCCCTCAGCATCGCCAAGGACTACCTGGTCGCCTCCTCGCTCGAACCCGACGTCCTGACCGGCGTGACCGCCCGCCCCGTGCGCCTGCTCGTCGACCCGGACCAGCTGGAGCAGTTCGACCGGAGCGTCGAGTCGCCCAAGGACGACGGCCGCCACGCGGTCGCCGGCTGGCTGGTCCGCTTCGACCCCCACGAGGTGGCCCTCGCCGCCCCGAACGCCCGGGTCCAGGGCACCCTGCACTTCGCGGAGATCAACGCCGAGGTGCTCGAGGTCACGACGGACCACACCTTCACCTACGCCGTCCGCCCCGCCGCCTCGGGCACCGGCCCGCAGGCGCGGGCCTCGCTGTTTACCGTCCACCGCGAGCTGCGTTTCCGCTTCGACCGCGACGACCTGCGGATGCACCGCGCCGAGCTGGTCACCAGCACCGTCCAGGCCGGCCCGCAGGCCTGCGACGCCGACACCACCGGCTCGCTGCGTCCGCTGCTCGCGGGCGAGCGGGCCGAGCGGACCCGCCAGGCGGTCACCGACCCCTACGCCACGGGCCGGCCCACCACCTCCTCGCTCTGCGGCACGCTGGCCCCGAACGCTCAGCCCTCGCTCTGAGGAAACGCCCAGCCCTCGCTCTGACCGAGTGTTCAGCGCTCGCCGAGTGTTCAGCGCTCGCTCTGACCGCGCTCCCCGTCCGCGCCGTCCGCGCCGGGCTTGCCACCCTCGCCGCCTTCGCCGCTCTGCGCGCCCGTGGTGCCCTGGGCCGAGCCCGAGCCCTGGCCCGAGCCCTGACCGCCGCCGAACCGGCCGAACAGCTTGCCGCCCAGGTCGCCCGCGAGGTCCCCGGCGCCGCCGGCTATGTCGGTGACCAGCTTCATCAGCGGATCCTTGCTGGTCCGCACGGTCTCGGCGTAGTGCCGCCCCGACTCGCGCAAGGAGTCGGTCACCGAGGCGTCCTTGTCCTCGGAGCGCTTCGGGTAGTGCCCGTCCATGATCCGCTGGTAGTCGCGGGTCTCGGACCACTTCTTCAGCTCGGCCGCCCGGACGGTGGTGAACGGGTGCGAGCGCGGCATCACGTTGAGGATCTTCAGCACGGAGTCGCGCAGGTCGCCGCCCTTCTCGTACTCGTCGGCCTGGGCGAGGAAGGCGTCCACGTTCATCTCGTGCAGGTGGTTGCCGCCCGCGATCTTCATCAGCCCGCGCATCGAGGCCTGGAGGTCCTGGCCCACCAGCAGTCCGGCCCGGTCGGCGGACAGTTCCGACTTGCGGAACCACTCGCGCAGCGCCGTCACGATCGCCATGATCGCCACGTTCCCCAACGGGATCCAGGCGACCTTGAGCGCCAGGCTGGTGAGGAAGAGCAGGATCGTCCGGTACACGGAGTGGCCGGACAGTGCGTGGCCCACCTCGTGTCCGACGACCGCGCGCATCTCCTCCTCGTCGAGCAGCTCGACGAGCCCGGTGGTGACCACGATGATCGGCTCGTCCAGGCCGATGCACATCGCGTTCGGCTGCGGGTCCTGCGTGACGTACATCGGCGGGACCTTCTCCAGGTCCAGGATGTAACAGGCGTCCCGCAGCATGTCGTTGAGGTGGGCGAACTGCGCGTCGCTCACCCGCACGGAGTCGGAGAGGAACAGCAGCCGCAGGCTGCGCTCGGGCAGCAGCGCGCTCAGCGCCTTGAAGACGGTGTCGAAGCCGCTCAGCTTGCGCAGCGCGACCAGAGCAGAGCGGTCGGCCGGGTGCTCGTAGGCCCGCGAGGAGATACCGGCGAAGCGCTTGCGCTGCCTGCCCGGCAGGTTCTCCTTGTGGTTCTCGGTCATGGATGCCCCCTGTTCGTACGAGTCGGTGCTCGTCCCCCTGACGCAACCCAGACTAGGCGAGCGGGCTACCGTGTGGCGGAGCCTGTGGATAACTCGGGCACCGTGGACAACCGAGGAGCACGACGCCATGACGGACCCCGCGACCACCGCCGTCACCACCCTGCTCGCCACGACGGACCAGCCGGGCCTGGGCAACACGCTCCGCATCGTGCTGCTGGCCTCGATCGTGGGCGTCGCCCTGCTCGCCTGGTTGTTGCTGCGCGGCTACGGCGGAAACGCCGACGAAGCCCGCGACGCCCGCGAGGCCCGCGACGCCCGCGAGGCCGGCGAGGCCCGCGAGGCCGGCGATGCTCAGGACGCCGAGGGCGCCGGGCGTGACGGGGACAGCGCGACCGGTGCCGAAAAGCGCGCCGACGACGCCAACGCCTGAGTCGGCGTGAGCGCGCTGCGACGTCCCGCATACGATGTGCGCGAAGTCTCCGCTCCCATCCCCGATCGAAGGTCCTGCCGAAGATGAGCCTCCACGCCACTGCCGCCAACCTGGTCACGCTCGCCTCCGAGGGCGCCGAGCACGGCGGCAACCACGAAAGCCTCAGCCCGTACCTCACCGGTTTCGGTGCGCTCGGCGCGCTGCTCCTCCTGCTCTGGATCACCACCCGCTTCAACCGCGACCGCTGAGCCGAGAGGCCGCTGATCCGGCGTCCGCCGCCGTGCCAGTAGGCTCTGCACGCATGGGAGAGCAGGAAGTGCCTACTGGCGGCCGCGGCAAGCGCCGACTCGGCGTGATGGGCGGAACGTTTGATCCGATCCACCACGGACACCTGGTGGCCGCCAGCGAGGTGGCCGCCCTGTTCCACCTCGACGAGGTGGTGTTCGTGCCGACCGGGGAGCCCTGGCAGAAGAGCCACAAGGCCGTCTCGCCGGCCGAGGACCGCTATCTGATGACGGTCATCGCCACCGCGTCCAACCCGCAGTTCTCCGTCAGCCGCATCGACATCGACCGCGGCGGGGCGACGTACACCATCGACACACTGCGGGACCTGCGCTCCCTCAACAGCGACTCGGACCTCTTCTTCATCACCGGCGCCGACGCGCTGTCGCAGATCCTCACCTGGCGCGACGCCGAGGAACTCTTCGCGCTCGCCCACTTCATCGGCGTCACCCGTCCGGGCCATGACCTCACCGACGACGGTCTGCCCAAGGGCGGGGTCTCGCTGGTCGAGGTCCCCGCGCTCGCCATCTCCTCCACCGACTGCCGGGCGAGGGTCGCGCAGGGCGACCCGGTCTGGTATTTGGTCCCGGACGGTGTGGTGCGCTACATCGACAAGCGCCAGTTGTACCGCGGCGAGTGAGCCTCGGGGAGGGGCACCGGTGAACGATCAGCAGCACCCGTACGACCCGTACTATCCGCAGCCGCAGATCATCGGCTACGACGAGTACGGGCAGCCGGTGTACCAGCAGCAGGTCCCGCAGCAGCACTACGACCCGTACGCCCAGCAGCAGCCGGCCCAGGGCCAGCAGCAGCACTACGGCTACGACCCGTACGGGCAGCCGGTGCAGCAGCCCCAGCACCCGCAGCAGCCCCAGCAGCCCCAGCACGACCCGTACGCCCAGCAGCCCCCGTACGACTACACGGCGTACGACACGACGGGCCAGATGGGCCAGGTCGACCAGACCGGGCAGCAGTGGGCCGTCCGGACCGAGGTCGCCCCGCAGGTCCCGCCCCCCGCCCAGGCACCCGCCCGGGCCCCCGAGCCCGCTCCGCCCGCCGCCGTGCCCGGTCAGCGTCCCGCCCCGGACGGCGACGGTCGCGACTACCGCACCGAGCAGTTCTCGTTCATCGAGGAGCCCGACGAGGACTCCGAGGACGTCATCGACTGGCTCAAGTTCACCGAGAGCCGCTCCGAGCGCCGCGAGGAGGCCCGCCGCCGCGGCCGCAACCGCGTCGCCGCCCTCGTCGTGGTCCTCGTGCTCGCCGCGGTCGGCGGCGTCGGCTACCTCTGGTCGGCCGGCAAGCTCCCCGGCACGGGCGGCGACGAGCAGAAGCAGAACACCGCCACCGGACCGCAGAAGCGGGACACGATCGTCGTCCACCTGCACAACACCAAGGGCGGCGGCACCTCCACCGCCCTCCTCGTGGACAACTCCACCACCAAGCAGGGCACCACCGTCCTGCTCCCCAACGCGCTCGCCGTCGCCGACGACGAGGGCGCCACCACCACGCTCGCCAAGTCCGTCGAGGACGACGGCTCCAGCGGCACCCGCGAGGCCGTCGGCAACCTCCTGGGCACGAAGATCACCGGCACCTGGCGGCTCGACACCCCGTACCTGGAGAACCTCGTCGAGCTCGTCGGCAACATCGACATCACCACCGACACCGACATCCCCGACGCCAAGCCCGGCGCCGAGCCGCTGGTCAAGAAGGGCGAGAACCAGACCCTCAACGGCCGCGCCGCCGTCGCCTACGCCACCTACCGTGCGCCCGGCGAGGCCGAGGCCAAGCAGCTCCAGCGCTTCGGCCAGGTCATGTACGGGGTGCTGCGGAAGATCTCCGACGACCCCAAGGCCGCCACGGTCACCATCGAGTCCCTCGTCCAGATCCTCGACCCGTCGCTGCCCGAGAAGGACCTCGGCGCCTCGCTCGCGAAGCTCGCCGAACACGCCAAGGTCGGCGCCTACAAGACGGCGCTGCTGCCCGTCGAGGCCGACGGCTCGCTCAGCGAGGCCACCGGCGACAGCGTGGTCAAGGACATCCTCGGCGGCAAGGTCACCGCCCCCGAGCAGGGCGCGGCGACCCGGGTCGCGATCCGCGACGCCACCGGCAAGGACGCCACCGAGGCGGCCCGGGTGGTCCTGATCAACGGCGGTTACGCGGTGGTCGGCGGCGCCAAGGCCGGCACTGAGGAGAAGTCCCAGGTCGTCTACGGCGACGACGCCCAGAAGGCGACCGCCGCCGAGGTCGCCAAGACCCTGGGCCTGCCCGCCGGGTCCGTCACCAAGGGCAAGGCCACCGGAAACGCCGAGGTGACCGTGGTCCTGGGCGAGGATTACAAGATCCCCGGAGCCGAGCGATGACCTTCCGTTAATCCTTTTAGGGCCCGTCGGCGGTACGTGAGACCCTTGAGGTGTCTCAGACCGCCGACGAAAGCCTGCTTGTGACCGCCACGGATCGCTCCATCGAGCTCGTCAACGCCGCCGCCCAGGCGGCGGCCGACCGGCTCGCGCACGACATCATCGCGTACGACGTCAGCGATGTGCTGTCGATCACCGACGCATTCCTGCTCGCCTCCGCGCCCAACGACCGCCAGGTCAAGTCGATCGTCGACGAGATCGAGGAGCGCCTGAACAAGGACCTCGGCGCCAAGCCGGTCCGCCGGGAGGGCGACCGCGACGCCCGCTGGATCCTGCTCGACTACGTCGACATCGTCGTCCACGTCCAGCACAGCGAGGAGCGCGTCTTCTACGCCCTGGAGCGGCTGTGGAAGGACTGCCCCGAGCTGCCGCTGCCCGAGGACGCGAAGAACACCCGCGGCAAGGCGGAGGAGCACGCCCGGCTGATGGGCATCGACGGGGCGGACGGTGAGCTGAGCTGACCAGCGGCAAGGGCGGCACCGGCCGCCGCATCGTCCTGTGGCGGCACGGCCAGACGTCCTGGAACCTGGAGCGCCGCTTCCAGGGTTCCACGGACATCGAGCTGACCGAGACCGGCGTCGCCCAGGCGCGCCGGGCCGCCAGGCTGCTCGCGGCCCTGGATCCGGACGCGATCGTCGCCTCGGACCTGAAGCGTGCGGCGTCCACGGCCGCCGAGCTCTCCGCGATCACCGGGCACGTCGTGGCCCACGACTCCGCTCTGCGCGAGACCTATGCGGGGGAGTGGCAGGGGCTGACCCACGACGAGATCACCGCGCGCTTCGGCGAGCAGTACGCCGCGTGGAAGCGCGGCGAACCGGTGCGCCGTGGTGGCGGCGAGCTGGAGACCGAGGTGGCCGACCGGGCCGCCCCGGTGGTGCTCGGCCACGCCGAGAAGCTGCCGGAGAACGGCACGCTCGTCGTGGTCAGCCACGGCGGCACCATCCGTACCACCATCGGCCGGCTGCTCGGCCTGGAGGCCCGGCACTGGGAGAGCCTTGGCGGGCTCTCGAACTGCTGCTGGTCCGTCCTCGGCGAGGGCGCGCGCGGCTGGCGCCTCATGGAGCACAACGCGGGCACGCTGCCCGAGCCCGTTCTCGGCGACGACGACTGAGTCGCGCGAGCGGCCTCGCCGGATCCGATTTCACTTTCCGGCAGGTCACAGGCTAAAGTTCTTCTTGTTCGCAGCGCGGAGCGCGAAGAACACGAGGGGCTATAGCTCAGTTGGTAGAGCGCCTGCATGGCATGCAGGAGGTCAGGAGTTCAATTCTCCTTAGCTCCACAGTCACCGAATCCCGTCCCCATCAGGGGGCGGGATTCGTCGTTTCCCCCTCCGGTCGTCCCGTCACTTCCCGGCGGGCAGAAGGTCGATGGCCCGGCGGCTCTCCTCGTCGTTCGGTGTGTAGGTGACGATCCGGCACTCCGGCATCCCGTTGATCGACAGCGACACCGAGGTCATCCGTATCTCGCCCACCAGCTCGTGCCGGAAGGTCTTCACGCGGGTGCCCGGCGGCACTACGTCACCGCTGGCCCACAGCTCCGCGAAGTACGGGCTGGCCTCGGACAGCAGCCGGACGAACGACTCCCACGCGGGCTCGCCGACATGGCGGCCGTACGCGCCGCGCAGCTGGGCCACCATCAGCGGCAGCTCCAGATGCCTGTCGACCACCGGGCACTTGGGGTCGGGCATGGTGAACAGGGTCCACAGCACGTTGCGTATGCCCAGGGGGCCGCTGTCCGGTCCCCAGTCGTCCCGGAGGAACAGCAGGTCGTACGTCGCGTTCGTCGCCAGCACGTCGTACCGCGTGTTGTAGACCACGGCCGGGTGGGGCACCAGGGCGTCCAGGATGCCCTGGATCTCGGTGCTGACCGAGGCCACGTACTCGGTCGTCGTCTCCGGCTCGTACGGCACCTCGGCGAGGTGGTACAGATGCTCGCGCTCCGGCCGGTCCAGGCGCAGGGTGCGGGCCACCGCGTCGAGCACCTGGGACGAGGCGTTGATGGGGCGGCCCTGCTCCAGCCACGTGTACCACGTGACGCCGACACCGGAGAGCTGGGCCACCTCCTCCCGGCGCAGCCCCGGAGTGCGCCGTCTGAGCCCGGGCGGCATGCCCACGTCCGCGGGTGTCACCCGGGCCCGCCGGCCCCGTAAGAAGGCCGCCAGCTCCGGTCTGCGGCGTGCCCCGGTCGGTGCTGCCAAAGTCGTCACTCCCCCATGGTCGAGTCCCCGTGCCGCCGTTGCCAGGTGCTGTCGGTACCAGCATCGGCGGGCTCTCGTTACCCGTATCGGACCGGCGTCACGCTCCTCGTATGACGACGACCACAACACGTCCCGTACTCAGTAAAGCCGGTGGCACCGACAATCACCGCGGACCGCTGCTCGCCGTCGTGCTCGCCGCGCAGTTCATGGCGCTGCTCGACGTCTTCATCGTCAACGTCGCCGCCCCCACCATCCGCGTCGAACTCTCCGCGTCCGGCGCCGGACTTCAGCTCGTCGTCGCCGGATACGCGATCGCCTACGCGGTGTTGCTGATCACCGGCGCCCGCCTCGGCGACCTGCTCGGTCACCGGCGCATGTACCTCGCCGGCCTCGCCCTGTTCACCGTCGCCTCGCTCGCCTGCGGACTGGCCGCCGGCACCGGCCAGTTGATCGCCTTCCGGATCGTGCAGGGCGCCGGATCGGCGCTGATGATCCCCCAGGTGCTCAGCCTCGTCCAGCGCAACTTCACCGGTGAGGGCCGGGTACGGGCGCTCAGCGCCTACTCCGCCGTCCTCGCCACCGGTGCCGCCGCGGGCCAGGTCGTCGGCGGCATCCTGGTCAGCGCCGACCTCTTCGGCACCGGCTGGCGGCCGGTCTTCTTGGTCAACGTGCCCATCGGGCTCGTCCTGCTCGCCCTCGGCGCCAGGGTGCTGCCCCGCGACGCCCGGACCGAGGCCGAGCGGGCGCGCTCCCTCGACCTGGCGGGGCTGCTGCTGCTCGCCGGCTCCGTCTCGCTGCTCACCGTGCCGCTCGTCCTCGGTCAGGAGGCGGACTGGCCGCTGTGGACCTGGCTGTCGCTGGGCGGCTCCGTGCTCCTCCTCGCCGCCTTCGGCGGATACGAGGCACGCCTCTCCCGGCGCGGCGGCGCACCGCTCATCGCCCCGCGGGTGCTGCGCATCCCCGGCATCGGGCGGGCGGTCCTCCGGATCGCCGTGGTCATGGCCGTCAACGCCGGATTCCTGTTCACCCTCACCCTGCACTTCCAGGGCGGCCTCGGGCACAGCGCGCTGCGGGCCGGGCTCACCTTCGCGCCGTGCGCCGCCGTCTTCGGGGCCGTCGGCCTCACCTGGCGGCGCTGGCCGGCCCGCTGGCAGCCCTTCCTGGTCCCGGCCGGCTTCCTCCTGACCGCGGCCGCCTCGCTCGCCGTGGGCGGCGTCCTGAAGGGCGGCAGCGCGGGCGGCTGGGCGCTCCACCCCGCCCTGTTCGCCATGGGCGCCGGGCTCGCCCTGGCCTTCAGCCCCGCCCTGACCGGAGCGCTCGCGACCGTACGGCCCGAGGACGCGGCCGACGCCAGCGGACTGCTCGCCACCGTCACCCAGCTCGGCCAGCTGATCGGGGTCGCCACCTTCGGCAGCCTCTTCCTCAGCGGGGTGACCGGACCTGGGGCGCACACGTCGGCGAACGCGCTGTGGGTGTGCGCCCTCGCGCTGGCCGCGGCGGCGATCTTCGGCGCCTCCACGAGCCTGGTCGGGCGACGGCGCTGACCCCCTTGCGGGGCCATGGCAGAATCGGACCGCCGGAGGGGGACGTGGGTCCGGACGGGAGGGAGCGCGCATGGCCGTGGACGGTGCCGAGGAGACCGGAGCCGATGCCGTCGCGGAACCCTGTGTGGGCACGTCCTGCGGGCACAGCAGGAGCTGAGTGATGGGTGCACACAGGCGGAAGTGTGACTGGTGCGGCAGCGGTACGCCCATCGTCCGGGACATGGACCCGGTCAACACCGAGTTCCAGTACTGGTGTGAGGAATGCGCGCGGGCGCTGATCATAAAAGGCGACCCCATCGAGACCTACCGCGAGCTCGAGGGAGAGCCGATCTACGGCCGGCTCCTCGACGAGCACTGCACTCTGAAGCGCTTCTACTCCTTCGCGACGGCCTGAGGCTCCCGCTCCTCCGTGACGGCCCGGGCTGCCGGGGCCCGCCGCAGCGTGAGCGCGTAGCCGGCGAAGACCGCGGTCGCCGTCAGCGGATAGACGGCCGAGAGCAGCATCTGAGTGGCGTCCTGGTCCAGTTCGGGACGGCCCGGGTCGTGCGGCACCCACCACAGGGCGAACGAGGCGAAGGCCAGCGCCACCACTCCCGTCACCGGCCAGAGACGCCCGGCACGGTCGTACAGGAGGATCAGCAGCGGAACGCACCACACCCAGTGGTGGGACCAGGAGATCGGGCTGATCATCAGCGCCGTGAACGCGGTGACGATCACGGCCACCGCCTTGTCGCCCCGCACCGCGGCCCGTACCGCGAGGACCATCGCCGCGCCGCCGAGGAGGGCCGCCGCCGCGACCCACCACAGGCCCGGCGCGTCGGTGTGCATCAGCCGGGCCAGTACCCCGCTGACGGACTGGTTGGCGGTCTCCTCGGCGTGGCCGACCCGGCCGGTCTCGAAGAGGGTCTGGGTCCAGAACTTCGCGGAGTCGGCGGGCAGCGCCAGCGCCGTCGTCAGCGTCGTCGCGAGGAAGACCCCGGTCGCCGTCAGAGCCGTCCGCAGCCACTGGTTGAGGGTGGGGTTCCGGCGCCACAGGAGGAGGCCCGCGGCGAACAGCAGGACCACGAAGAGGCCCGGGGTGAGTTTCACGGCGGTGGCGAGCCCGATGCCCAGGCCGGCCCAGCGGCTGCCCTCGCGGCGGGTCAGGTCCCACAGCACCGCCACGGCTATGAGCAGGTTGATCTGGCCGTAACGCAGCGTCGTCCACACCGGCTCGCACCAGACCACGACCGCGGCGACCCACAGTGTCGTACGCCATAGATCGGCACGGGACAGCGTCGGGCGGACCAGCCGGAGCGACAGCTGGACCAGCGCCACCACCAGGAGCAGGTTCCCCGCGGTGCTGAGCGTCCGCATCAGTGGGACGCCCACCAGGGTCAGCGGCAGGAAGAGCACGGCGGCGAACGGCGGATAGGTCATGCCGAGGTTCGCCGACGTGGCACGCATCGCGTACAGGTCGCCTCCGGCCCGCAGTGTCTCGCCCTCGGCCCGGTAGACCATCACGTCGAGCATGTTCACGTGGGCCAGGCGTTGCGCCACCCAGAAGGCCGCGAACGACAGCAGACAGACCGCCGCGGCGGTGGCCAGGGGCCAGGGCCGGGCGCGGGTCGGGGAGAGCACGGAGACGGACACAGTCGGCGACCCTACCCGTCCGGTCGGACGGGCCCCGGGAAACGGATTTGGCGATCCGGCTGGGAGCCGGTTAATGTTCTGTCTGTCGCCGCGAGGGAAACGGAAACGAAAGCCGAAGCGGAGACGAAAAGCAAGGGGCTATAGCTCAGTTGGTAGAGCGCCTGCATGGCATGCAGGAGGTCAGGAGTTCAATTCTCCTTAGCTCCACAGAAGAGAAGCGGGCCACCCGGATCGGGTGGCCCGCTTCTTCGTGTGCCCTTGTGCGCCCGCGTTTCGCGTGCCACTGGCCGGAACGTCGATGCGGCCCGCTCGGGCCCTGCGGTACCCTGACGCCATGCGTGCCGTACGCCTTCTGCTTAGCGGGCCGCGCTGATCAGTCCCGACGGATGAAGATCCGGTCGGCATCGGCGCGGCGTCCCCTCCTGTGCGAGGGGATTTTTCATTTCGTGGCAGTTACCGGCAGTGGGCAGAGACGATCGATGGAGCTTCAAGGATCATGACCGAGATCAACACGGCTGCCGAGACGGCGGCCCCGCATCGCTACACGGCGGCCATGGCCGCCGACATCGAGGCACGCTGGCAGGACGCCTGGGACGCCGAGGGCACCTACGAGGCCCCCAACCCCACGGGCGACCTGGCCGGGGACGCGGCCACGGTCGACCGCCCCAAGAAGTTCATCATGGACATGTTCCCGTACCCCTCGGGCGCGGGCCTGCACGTCGGCCACCCGCTCGGCTACATCGCCACCGACGTCTTCGCCCGCCACGCGCGCATGACCGGGCACAACGTCCTGCACACCCTGGGCTTCGACGCCTTCGGCCTGCCGGCCGAGCAGTACGCCGTGCAGACCGGCACGCACCCGCGCGTGTCCACCGAGGCCAACATGGAGAACATGAAGGTCCAGCTGCGCCGGCTTGGCCTGGGCCACGACAAGCGCCGGTCGTTCGCCACGATCGACCCGGAGTACTACCGCTGGACCCAGTGGATCTTCACGCAGATCTTCGACTCCTGGTACGACGACGAGGCCAGGAAGGCCCGCCCGATCGCCGAGCTGGTCGAGCAGTTCGAGAACGGCACCCGTGAGGTCCCCGGAAGCCGTGACTGGAGCGCCCTGAGCGCCGCCGACCGCGCCGACGTCCTGGGCGAGTACCGCCTCGCGTACGCCTCCGACGCCCCGGTCAACTGGTGCCCCGGTCTGGGCACCGTCCTGGCCAACGAGGAGGTCACCGCCGACGGCCGCTCCGAGCGCGGCAACTTCCCCGTCTTCAAGGCCAAGCTGCGCCAGTGGAACATGCGCATCACCGCCTACGCGGACCGCCTGCTGGACGACCTGGACGCGCTGGACTGGCCCGAGGCCATCAAGCTGCAGCAGCGCAACTGGATCGGCCGCTCCGAGGGCGCCCGTGTCGACTTCCAGGTCGGCGACGCCGGCGCCATCACCGTCTTCACCACCCGCCAGGACACCCTGTTCGGCGCCACCTACATGGTGCTGGCCCCCGAGCACGACCTGGTCGAGAAGATCGTCCCGGGCGCCTGGCCCGAGGGCACGCACGATGTGTGGACCGGCGGTCACGCCACCCCCTCCGAGGCCGTCGACGCCTACCGCAAGCAGGCCGCCTCCAAGTCCGACGTCGAGCGCCAGGCCGAGGCCAAGGACAAGACCGGCGTCTTCACCGGCGCGTACGCGACCAACCCGGTCAGCGGCGAGCAGGTCCCGGTCTTCATCGCCGACTACGTCCTGATGGGCTACGGCACCGGCGCCATCATGGCGGTCCCGGCGCACGACGCCCGCGACTTCGCCTTCGCGCGCGCCTTCGAGCTGCCGATGCGCTGCGTCGTCGAGCCGAGCGACGACCGTGGCACCGACCCGGCCGCCTGGGACGACGCCTTCGGCTCGTACGAGGCGAAGCTGATCAACTCCGCCAACGAGGAGATCTCCCTGGACGGCCTGGGCGTCGTCGAGGCCAAGGAGAAGATCACCTCCTGGCTGGCCGACCGCGGCATCGGCGAGGGCACCGTCAACTTCCGCCTGCGCGACTGGCTGTTCAGCCGCCAGCGCTACTGGGGCGAGCCCTTCCCGATCGTCTACGACGAGGACGGCATCGCCCACCCGCTGCCCGAGTCGATGCTGCCGCTGGAGCTGCCGGAGGTCGAGGACTACTCGCCGCGCACCTTCGACCCGGACGACGCCGACACCCAGCCGGAGACCCCGCTGTCCCGCAACGAGGACTGGGTCAACGTCACGCTGGACCTGGGCGACGGTCCCAAGAAGTACCGCCGCGAGACCAACACCATGCCCAACTGGGCCGGTTCCTGCTGGTACGAGCTGCGCTACCTGGACCCGAACAACTCCGAGAAGCTGGTCGACCCGGCGATCGAGCAGTACTGGATGGGCCCGCGCGAGGGCATGCCCACCGGCGGCGTCGACCTGTACGTCGGCGGCGCCGAGCACGCCGTGCTGCACCTGCTGTACGCCCGCTTCTGGTCCAAGATGCTGTTCGACCTGGGCCACATCTCGTCGGCCGAGCCCTTCCACAAGCTGTACAACCAGGGCATGATCCAGGCCTTCGTCTACCGGGACTCCCGCGGCATCGCCGTCCCGGCGGCCGAGGTCGAGGAACGCGACGGAGCGTTCTGGTACCAGGGCGAGAAGGTCAGCCGCGTCCTGGGCAAGATGGGCAAGTCCCTGAAGAACGCGGTCACCCCGGACGAGATCTGCGCCGAGTACGGCGCCGACACCCTGCGCCTGTACGAGATGGCCATGGGCCCCCTGGACGTCTCCCGCCCGTGGGACACCCGCGCGGTGGTCGGCCAGTACCGGCTGCTGCAGCGACTGTGGCGCAACATCGTCGACGAGTCGACCGGCGAGGTCACCGTCGCCGACGAACCGGCCGACGAGGACACCCTGCGGGCCCTGCACAAGGCCATCGACGGGGTCTCCCAGGACATGGTCGCGATGCGCTTCAACACCGCCATCGCCAAGATCACCGAGCTGAACAACCACCTGACCAAGTCCGGTGGCGCGGTGTCCCGGCCGGTCGCCGAGCAGCTGGTGCTGCTGGTCGCCCCGCTGGCCCCGCACATCGCCGAGGAGCTGTGGCGCCGCCTGGGCCACACCGAGTCGGTCGTCCACCAGGACTTCCCGGTCGCCGACCCGGCGTACGTCGTCGACGAGACGGTGACCTGCGTCGTGCAGATCAAGGGCAAGGTCAAGGCGCGCCTGGAGGTCCCCCCGTCGATCAGCGACGCGGAGCTGGAGGCGCTGGCGCTGGGTGACGAGCACGTGGTCGCCGCGCTGGGCGGTGCGGAGATCCGCAAGGTGATCGTCCGCGCCCCGAAGCTCGTCAACATCGTCGCCGGCTGACACCCGGAGCTTCCCCTAGGGGGAGCGTGGGGGCAGGTTGAGGGTTCGAATGGAACCGTCGGCCTGCCCCTTCCGTTTACCGTGGAAGAACCACAACCCAGGCCGGAGGGGCGAGGCACATGGAAGCCGCGATCACGATCATGGCGCTGCTCTTCGTCGCCTTCGTGGCGCTCGGGGTCTATGCCACGGTGAAGGTCGCCAAGGCGGCCAAGCGCGGGGTCGACCGCACGATCGACCAGGCCCGGCGCACCGTCGAGGACACCACGCTGCGAGCCAGGAGCTTCGGCCAGACCGGCGTCGCGGGCGAGCTCGCCCAGCTGCGGCTGTCACTGCGCACCTCGATGCGGGCCACCCAGGACGCACTGCACGCGGGCGTCGCCGAGGACGCCTCCCTGAAGGAGTCCCTCGACCTCTTCCACCGGCTCAGCGCCCACGCGCGCGAGCTCGACGAGGACCTCAAGCGGCTGGAGCGCGAGCCCGACAAGGCTCGCCTCGCGGTGCAGCTCCCGGACCTCCGCCGGCGCACCGAGCAGATCACCCACTCCGCGGACGCCTTGCGCTGGGCCGCCCGGGACCGGGCCAGCCGGTTCGCCCAGGACGACCTGTCCTCGCTGAGCGCGCAGATCGACATGGAGGTGGGCGCGCTGCGCCACTGGACCGACAGCGGTCCCGCCGACACGGGTGCCGCGAGCGCGGAGCGGGGAGCGGGGACGGCCGGCTCCTCGTGGCCCGAGGCCGGGGCTCCGGCGGCGGGTGCCGAGCGCGGGCAGAGCTGGTCCGGGGCGGAGTCCGGGGCGGCGGAGCAGCCTCAGGCGATCACGGCACCCGACCCCCGGCAGACCGCGTACCCGTGGGAGAAGTCGGCCCGGCCGGAGACCACCACCTGAGAGGCGCGGGGGCGGGCTGCCGTGCGGCGGCGCAGCCGGGTAACCTCCCGCTCATGTCCCGGCATGTCGCGATCGTCACCGATTCCACGGCCTACCTGCCACCCCAGACGATGGAGCGGCACGCCATCACCGCCGTCCCGCTCACCGTCGTCATCGGCGACCGTGCGCTGGAGGAGGGCACCGAGATCTCGGCCCGCTCTCTCGCGGAGGCGCTGCAGAAGCGTCGCGCGGTGACCACCTCGCGGCCCGGGCCCGAGGTCTTCGCCGCGGCCTACCGCGCGGCCGCCGAGGCCGGTGCGCGCGGCATCGTCTCGCTGCACCTGTCCGCCGAGTTCTCCGGCACCTACGACGCCGCCGTGCTGGCCGCCAAGGACGCTCCCGTGCCCGTACGGGTCGTCGACACGCGCATGGTCGGGATGGCCCTCGGATTCTGCGCCCTGGCCGCCGCCGAGGTAGCCGACGCGGGCGGCTCGCTGGACGAGGCCGTCGCGGCCGCCGAGAAGCGCGCCGCGGGCACCTCCGCCTACTTCTACGTCGACACCCTCGACTACCTGCGCCGGGGCGGGCGCATCGGGGCGGCACAGGCGCTCCTCGGTTCCGCGCTGGCCGTGAAGCCGCTGCTCGAACTCGACGGCGGGCGGATCGAGCTGCGCGAGAAGGTGCGCACGGCGTCCAAGGCGATCGCTCGGCTCGAGGAGATCGCCGTCGAGCGGGCCGGGACCGGGACCGTCGACATCGCCGTCCACCACCTCTCCGCCCCCGACCGGGCCGCAGCACTGGCCGAGCGGCTGCGGGACCGCGTGCCGGGCATCGAGGACCTCCAGGTCACCGAGGTGGGCGCCGTGATCGGCGCGCACACGGGGCCGGGGCTGCTCGCGGTGGTCGTCTCGCCGCGCTGACGGGTCGTGGGTCGGCCTGATCACTCGTGTGAGTGAGGGAGTTGTCCACAACTGGGCTGTTGTCCACGGGAATTGCATGGTCACGGCGGATGGGTGGTGAATCCGCCTACCGTCATGCCATGACTCTTCGCACACACATCGCAACACGTCGTGGCTCAGCTACGAGCGGACCCGGCCGGCCGCCCGGCTCGGACGGGAGGGCCGGGGCACGTGCCCGGGGTACTCGGAGCCGCGGGAGGCATGCGGTCGGGGCGGTCCCCGCAGCGGTACGGAGCCGGGGCGAAGCCCTCTTCCCGTCGACGGCGCCGCCGCCCGTGGCTCCGGTGTCGCCGCCGGCCGAGGCGCCACCCGAGAGGCCTCGGGAGGCGCTGCTGGAAGCCTCCTTGGAGCGGGGGCGGGCGGGGCCGGTCGCGCCGGATGTGGGGCGCCGGCAGCGGCTGTGGCTCGCCCTGCGGGAGCGGCTTCCGCTGTGGGTGCAGTCGCGGTGCGGGCTCGAAGGGCGTTCGCTGGCGGCGCTCGCCGTGATCCTGGTGGTGGCCGCGGGGATCGCGGGCGTCTTCTTCTGGACGGGACGGCCGCAGCAGGTCCGGGCCCCCGAGGTGGTCGGCGCGGCCAGACCGCTGCCCGAGACCGGGGCGTTCCTGCCGCAGTCGGCCTCCCCGTCGCCGTCGGGGCCGTCGCCCATGGTCGTGATCGACGTCAGCGGCAAGGTGCGCAGGCCCGGGGTGCTCACCCTGCCCGCCGGGTCCCGGGTCGCCGACGCGCTGCGGGCGGCTGGAGGGATCCGCCCGGGCACGGACCTCACGGGGCTGAACCGGGCCCGGGTCCTCATGGACGGCGAGCAGGTCGTGGTCGGGCTGCCTGCGGCCGTGGGCGGCGCCGGCACGGGAGCGGGGGCGGCCGCGGGTGAGCCCGGCCCCTCGACTCCGCTGAGTCTCAACGCGGCGACCGTGGAGCAGCTCGACGGCCTGCCCGGGGTGGGTCCGGTGCTGGCCCGGCACATCGTGGAACACCGGGTCGAGCACGGCGGGTTCCGCTCCGTCGCCGAACTGCGGGAGGTGAACGGGATCGGCGACCGTCGGTTCGCGGACCTCGAACCGCTGGTCCGGCCATGAGCGAGCACGTCCGGGGCGATGCCGCGCGCGTGGCCTCGTGGGACGAGGGCCCGGCCGATCTGCGGCTGGTGCCGCCGGCGCTGGCCGCGTGGGGCGGGGCTGCCCTCGCGGTGGGCGTGACCGGCTGGTGGACGGTCGGCGGGGTGCTGGTCTGCTTGGCCGGTGCGGCGCTGGCCCTGCTGTCGGCCGCGCGGCGGGGGTTACGGGCGACCGCCTGCGCCGGAGTGCTGCTGTGCGCCGCCGCGGGGGCCGCGTCCGGTGGCCTGCACGCCGCCGATCTGCGCCGCGGCCCGGTCCCCGAACTCGCCCGCGCCTCCGGCCGGGTCGTGGTCGAGGTGGTGGTCACCGCCGATCCGCGGCTCACCCTGCCGGGGGTGCGTGGGAGCCGGGCGGCTCCGGTCTCCGTGGTCCTGGAGGGCGAGGTGGCCCGGGTCGAGGCGCGGGACCGTGCGGTGTACCGGACGAGGACGCCGGTCCTGGTGGTGGTGCCGGCGGGGGAGGGGCGCGCGGAGTGGCTGGGGCTGTTGCCGTCGACGCGGCTGCGCGTGGCGGGCAGGCTCGCCGTCCCCATGCGGCCGGGCGATCCGTTCGCCGCGGTGCTGCGGGCCGACGGTGCCGGGCCGCCCCACGTCACCGGGCCGCCGAGCGCGCTGCAGCGCAGGGCCGGGGAGCTGCGCGCGGGGCTGCGGCGGGCGACGGAGGGCCTGGCGCCCGACGCCAGGGCGTTGCTGCCGGGCCTGGTGGTGGGCGACACCTCGCGGATCGGACCCGAGTTGAAGGAGGCGTTCGAGGCCACCGATCTCACGCACCTGCTCGCAGTCTCCGGTTCGAATCTCACCGTCGTGTTGTTGCTGCTGATCGGCAGGCCCGGGACGGCACAGCGGATCGAGCGCGGTGGTCTGGCCCCCAGGCTCGGTATCCCGCTGCGGACGACCGCGTTCGCCGGGGGAGGGCTGACGCTCGCGTTCGTGCTCGTGTGCCGCCCGGATCCGAGCGTGCTGCGGGCGGCGGCCTGCGGGCTCGTCACGTTGCTGGCCATCGCGACCGGCCGGCGCCGGTCACTCATCCCGGCGCTGGCGGCCGCGGTCCTGATCCTGGTGCTCTACGACCCGTGGCTGGCGCGGAGTTACGGCTTCCTGCTCTCGGTCCTGGCCACCGGGGCGCTGCTCACGGTCGCCCCGCGCTGGAGCGAGGCCCTGCGGCGGCGCCGGGTGCCGGGCAGGATCGCCGAGGCGCTGGGCGCCACGCTGGCGGCGCAGGTGGTGTGCGCGCCTGTCGTGGCGGTGTTCGCGGCCAGGGTGAGCCTGGTGGCGGTCCCCGCCAACCTGCTCGCGGAGGCGGCGGTGGCGCCCGCCACGGTGCTCGGGTTCGCCGCGCTGGGGCTCGCGCCCGTGTGGCCGTGGGCCGCCGAGGCCGTGGCCGGGGTCGCGGGCTGGCCCGTCGGCTGGATCGCCGGGGTGGCCAGGGCAGGGGCGGGGCTGCCGGGGGCGGAGACGGGCTGGCCGGACGGCTGGTGGGGCGGGCTGCTGCTCGCGCTGCTGACCGGTCTGGTGCTTCTCGCGGCGTGGCGTCTGCCGTACCGGCGGTGGGTCGGGGCGGGCTGCGCCGTTCTGCTGTTCCTGGCGGTGGTGCGGCCTCCGCCGGTGGCCAGGCTGGCCACCGGATGGCCGCCGCCGGGCTGGGTGTTCGCGATGTGCCAGGTCGGCCAGGGGGACGCGACCGTGCTCGCCGCCGGCGGGGACACCGCCGTCGTGGTCGACGCCGGGCCCGAACCGGCACCGGTCGACCGGTGCCTGCGGGAGCTCGGGGTCCGCCGGATCCCGCTCCTCGTGCTCACCCACTTCCACGCGGACCATGTGGCAGGGCTGGCCGGGGTGCTGCGCGGGCGGGCGGTGGGCGCGATCCAGACGACCGGCCTTGAAGAGCCCCGGGGGCAGGCGGAGTTCGTGCGGCGGACGGCCGCGGCGGCGGGGGTGCCCCTGGTGCGGGCCGGGGCCGGCGAGCGGCGCAGGCTCGGCCTGCTGGAGTGGCGGGTGCTGTGGCCGCGGGCCGATCCAGGTGCGGCGGGTGCGGGGGAGAGTGGGGAATCGGCGGAGTCGGGGCCGAACGACGCCAGCGTCACGCTGTTCGTCCGCACCGCGGGCGGGGTGACCCTGCTGCTGCTCGGGGACCTGGAACCCCCGGCCCAGCAGGCCCTGTTGCGGGCCCACCCCGCGCTGCCGCCGGTGGACGTGCTCAAGGTGGCCCACCACGGCTCGGCCTACCAGGACCCCGGCCTGATACGGGCGGCCCGGCCGCGGCTCGCGCTGGTGTCGGCCGGGCGGGACAACCCGTACGGGCACCCCTCGCCGCTGACCGTCGGGGCGCTGCGCGACGGCGGGGCGCGGGTGCTGAGCACCGACCGGGACGGAGCGATCGTCGTGACCGGCGCCGGAGGGGAGCTCGCGGCGCACACCAAGCCGTCGTGACCGGTGCAGGCCCTGCTCTGGAAACGCTTGTAAAGGAGTGCTTGTAAAGGAGTCTTTCTAAAGATATGTTTACATCATGTCCGAGCAGTCTCGCAGCATTCGTCTCACCGACCCCCGCGCCCTGCGGGCCTACGCTCATCCGACGCGGATGACGCTCGTGGGTCTGCTGCGCAGCAGCGGGCCCTTCACCGCCACCCGGGCGGCCGAGCTGACCGGCGAGTCCGTCGCCAGCTGCTCGTACCACCTGCGGATACTCGCCAAGTACGGGCTGGTGGAGCAGGCCCCCGGCGGCAAGGGGCGGGAAAAGCCCTGGCGGGCGACGGCCCAGTTCACCGAGTGGCCGGACCACAGCGAGGACGCCGCGGTCGCCCAGGCGGCGGACGCGCTCAGCGCGGCGGCGATCGAGTTGTACTTCCAGCGGGTCCTACGGGCCGTCGGGAGCCGGCACACCCTGCCGCGGGAGTGGCGGGAGGCCGAGCAGTTCGGCGACTCGCTGCTCCATCTGACCCCCGAGGAGCTGACCGGCCTCGGGCGGCGGATCGAGGAACTGCTGCGGCCCTATGAGGACCGTGAGGCCGATCCGGCCCTGCGGCCCGAGGGCGCCCGGCCCGTGGGCATCCTGCGCATCGCCTTCGTGGACCGCGAGGTCCCCGGCAACGAGGAGGACTGACCGATGGCGGTCGCCGAACGCATACCCGAGCTGCTGCGCGAGCGGTCCTTCCGGCGCTACTGGACCGGGCAGACCGTCTCCCTCGTCGGCGACCAGATCTCCCTGATGGCGCTCCCGCTCGCCGCCGTGCTCGTCCTGGGGGCCGACGCCGCCGAGATGGGCTGGCTCAAGACGGCCGAGCTGCTGCCCGCGCTGCTGCTCAACCTGCCGCTCGGCGCCTGGTCAGACCGGCAGGCCCGGCGGCGGCGCGCCATGATCGCGGCCGACCTCGCCCGGGCGGCGCTGCTCCTGACCCTGCCCGTCGCGTACCTGCTCGACATGCTGACGCTCGGGCAGCTGTACGCGGTGGCCTTCGGGGTCGGAGCGCTCAGCGTGCTGTTCGAGGCCTGCAACACCACGCTGTTCGTGGCCCTGGTCCCCACCGAGCGCTATGTGCAGGCGAACTCGCTGGTCAACGGGAGCCGTTCGATGGCCTGGCTGGCCGGTCCCGGGATCGGCGGCGTGCTGGTGCAGCTGCTCACGGCGCCCTTCGCGCTGCTCGCGGACGCGCTCACGTATCTGGTCTCGGCCGGATACCTGGCCCGTATCAGTCCCGTCGAGCCCGCTCCCGCCCCGGTCGAGAAGGGGCACTTCACCGAGGGGCTGCGCTGGGTGGTGCGGGACGCCTCGATGCGCGCGCTGTTCGCCGCGTCGGGCACGGTCCAGTTCTTCAACTACATGTTCCACACCCTCTTCGTGCTCTACGCCACGACCGAACTCGGCCTGAGCGCTGGCGTGCTGGGCGCGGTGCTCGCGGCGGGGGCCGTGGGCGGACTGATCGGTGCCGCGTGCAGCGGGGCGGTGGTCCGGCGGATCGGCATCGGGCCGTCCCTCGTGGCCGGCTTCATCGGCTTCACCCTGCCGCTGATCCTGATACCCCTCGCCGACGGGCCGCTGCCGATGGTCGTCGGGCTGCTGTTCACCGCCGAATTCCTGTCCTGCACCGGGGTGATGGTGGCGGACGTCGCCGCGGGATCGTTCCAGATGGCGCTGATTCCGGACGCCATCCGGGCCCGCGTGACGGGTGCGTACCGGACGCTCAACCACGGCTTCCGCCCGCTCGGCGCACTCGCCGGCGGACTGCTGGGCACGGCACTCGGGCTGCGGCCCACGCTCTGGCTCGCGACCGCCGGGGCCGTCCTCGCCGTGCTGTGGGTGCTGCCCTCGCCGCTGCCCCGCCTTCGCGAGCTGCCGGAGCAGCAGCCCGCCCCGTCCCACGCGTGAGCGGGGGCCGGAACGAGGCCTAAGGGGCCTCCAGCCAGCCCTCGTACGCGGCGGCCAGCTCGTCCAGGGCCGCCGGGTCGAGCCGGCCCTCCGGGTCCTCGACCACCACGAGCCACTGGGCGTCCTCGGCGTCGTCCTCACCGGCCAGCGCGTCCCGGAACAGCTGCGGCTCCTCGGTGACCGCGAACTGCTGGGGAAGGGCTTCGGCGACCTCCTCGGCCGCGTCGCGGTCGGGGAGTACCAGTACGTGTCTCACATCGCTCACGTGCACATTCTCGACGATGGTCCGGCTGTCGGTGCCCCGTGGGATGCTGGATCGCGATGGCCACCAGAAAGTCTTCCCCCGACGACCTCCTCGCCCCCGTCACGCTCGCCGTGGGCCAGGAGGACCTGCTGCTCGACCGCGCGGTCCGGGAGGTGGTCGCGGCGGCCCGCGCCGCCGACGCCGACACCGACGTCCGCGACCTCGCCCCCGAGCAGCTCCAGCCCGGCGCCCTCGCGGAGCTGACCAGCCCCTCGCTCTTTTCCGAGCGGAAGGTCCTGGTGATGCGGAACGCGCAGGACCTGCCGGCGGACACGATCAAGGAGATAAGGGCGTACCTCGACGCGCCAGCCGATGAGATCACCCTCGTGGTGCTGCACGCGGGCGGCGCCAAGGGCAAGGGACTCCTCGACGCGGCACGCAAGGCGGGAGCGCGGGAGGTGGCCTGCCCGAAGACGACGAAGCCGGCGGAGCGGCTGACCTTCGTGCGACAGGAGTTCCGGACGCTCGGGCGCTCGGCCACGCCCGAGGCGTGCCAGGCGCTGGTCGACGCCATCGGCAGTGACCTGCGCGAGCTGGCCTCCGCGGTGGCACAGCTGACCTCGGACGTCGACGGGACCATCGACGAGGCGGTCGTCGGGCGCTACTACAAGGGCCGCGCCGAGGCCTCCTCCTTCACCGTCGCCGACCGTGCCGTCGAGGGGCGCGCGGCGGAGGCCCTGGAGGCCCTGCGCTGGTCCCTGTCGACGGGCGTCGCACCCGTCCTGATCACCAGCGCGCTCGCCCAGGGCGTCCGCGCGATCGGCAAGCTCTCCTCCGCCCGCGGCGGCCGGCCCGCCGACCTCGCGCGCGAGCTGGGCATGCCGCCGTGGAAGATCGACCGCGTCCGCCAGCAGATGCGCGGCTGGACCCCCGACGGCGTCTCCCTCGCCCTGCAGGCGATCGCGGAGGCCGACGCGGGCGTGAAGGGCGGCGGCGACGACCCGGAGTACGCCCTGGAGAAGGCCGTCGTGGCCATCGCCCGCGCCGCCCGCCTGCGCCGCGCCTGAGACCGGGGCCTCAGGACGCCGCGCGGTCAGACGTCGTGGGGCCCTCGGCCGCCGCGCCGGCCACTGCGGCCCGTGAGTCCCGCGAGTCCCGTGCGTCGCGCCACACGGGTGAGGAGGCGCGGCCGTCGTGGCCGGGGCGGAAGCGGGGCGCGCTTCCTCCAGGGGCCGTCTGGTGACAGGAGGGGGGCCTTGCGCTCGGCCTGGGCCTGGACCTCCACGTACGACTCGTGCGCCGTGATCCGGAACGCCTCGTCGTGCGCGGCCATCGCCGCCGTGATCGCGGCGCCCGCCGTGCCCCGGCGGCGCACCACGACGGCCAGGCGGGTCAGCAGGCCCAGCACTCCGGCGAGCGCCGCGGCGGTCACGAGGAGCGGCAGGAAGTCGGTCACGCGCCGAGCCTACGCAGAGGACGACGTACGACGAAGGCCCCGTCGCCTCCTGGGGAAGGAGGCGACGGGGCCTTCGTCGTACAAGCTGGTGGTCTCGTACCCGCGTGGCGAACGCGTCTCGCGTACGAGGCCGGGGTGGCCGGGCGGGAGCGGAAGAGAGGGCCCGCTGGGTCCCGTGCGGCCGTTCACATCAGAGCTCAGCCCTGGAGGGAGGCAACCTTGGTGGCCAGCGCCGACTTCTTGTTGGCGGCGGCGTTCTTGTGGATGACACCCTTCGAGACAGCCTTGTCGAGCTGACGCGAGGCGGCACGAGCGGCCACAGTGGCCTTCTCGAGGTCGCCGGCGGCGACAGCCTCGCGGGCCTTGCGGATCGCGGTCTTGAGCGACGACTTGACGGCCTTGTTACGCAGGCGCGCCTTCTCGTTGGTCTTGTTCCGCTTGATCTGGGACTTGATGTTCGCCACGAAAAGAGCCTTTACAGGTTCGATGTTCCTTCAGGATGTGCCGCGCAGGCTGAGAGGGCGCACGAGACACAGCTGTCCACGATATCAGCCGCTCTCCACACCGCCCAAACCGAGCACCGGACCGCAGTCATGGGACGATGGAGCCTACGTATCCGTTCTGAACATCGCCCGAGACGAGAACCCTGCGTGCCCGCGACTCCTACCAACGTGCCCGAGCCGAGCCGAACCGACCCGGCTCTGATCCGCAACTTCTGCATCATCGCGCACATCGACCACGGCAAGTCCACGCTTGCCGACCGGATGCTTCAGCTGACCGGTGTGGTCGACCAGCGGCAGATGCGCGCCCAGTATCTCGACCGGATGGACATCGAGCGTGAGCGCGGCATCACGATCAAGTCCCAGGCGGTCCGTCTGCCGTGGGCGCCGACCGAGGGGCCGGCTCAGGGCGACACGCACATCCTGAACATGATCGACACCCCCGGACACGTCGACTTCACCTATGAGGTCTCGCGTTCGCTGGCGGCCTGTGAGGGCACGATCCTGCTGGTCGACGCGGCCCAGGGCATCGAGGCGCAGACCCTCGCCAACCTCTACCTGGCGATGGAGAACGACCTCACCATCGTTCCCGTGCTGAACAAGATCGACCTGCCGGCCGCCCAGCCGGAGAAGTTCTCCGAGGAGCTGGCCAACCTCATCGGCTGCCAGCCGGAGGACGTCCTCAAGGTCTCCGCGAAGACCGGCATGGGCGTCGAGGCGCTCCTCGACCGCGTGGTCCGTGACGTTCCGGCCCCGGTCGGGGTCGCCGACGCCCCCGCCCGCGCGATGATCTTCGACTCCGTGTACGACTCGTACCGGGGTGTCGTCACGTACGTACGTGTCGTCGACGGTCAGCTCAACAAGCGCGAGCGCATCAAGATGATGTCGACCGGCGCCACCCACGAGCTCCTGGAGATCGGTGTCTCCTCCCCGGAGATGACGCCGTCCGACGGTCTCGGCGTCGGCGAGGTGGGCTACCTCATCACCGGTGTGAAGGACGTCCGCCAGTCCAAGGTCGGTGACACGATCACCTCCCTGAACAAGGGCGCCACCGAGGCCCTCGGCGGCTACAAGGACCCGAAGCCGATGGTGTTCTCGGGCCTCTACCCGCTGGACGGCTCGGAGTACCCGGACCTCCGCGAG
The DNA here is from genome assembly GCF_044541845.1 of Streptomyces sp. NPDC085481. Lineage (NCBI taxonomy): Bacteria > Bacillati > Actinomycetota > Actinomycetes > Kitasatosporales > Streptomycetaceae > Streptomyces > Streptomyces sp. NPDC085481. Next base: position 838,637 of record NZ_JBITTJ010000001.1, on the reverse strand, counting down.
GCCCTCGACAAGCTCCAGCTCAACGACGCCGCGCTGGTCTACGAGCCGGAGACCTCCGCCGCGCTCGGCTTCGGCTTCCGCGTCGGCTTCCTGGGGCTGCTCCACCTCGACGTCATCCGTGAGCGGCTGGAGCGCGAGTTCGGTCTCGACCTGATCGCCACCGCCCCGAACGTGGTCTACCGCGTGGTCATGGAGGACGGCAGCGAGCACACGGTCACCAACCCGAGCGAGTTCCCCGAGGGCAAGATCAGCGACGTGTACGAGCCCGTCGTACGCGCCACGATCCTCGCCCCCAGCGAGTTCATCGGCGCGATCATGGAGCTGTGCCAGACCCGCCGCGGCACGCTGATCGGCATGGACTACCTCTCCGAGGACCGGGTCGAGATCCGCTACACCCTGCCCCTGGCCGAGATCGTCTTCGACTTCTTCGACCAGCTGAAGTCCAAGACGCGCGGTTACGCCTCGCTCGACTACGAGCCCACCGGCGAGCAGGCCTCCAGCCTGGTCAAGGTCGACATCCTGCTGCACGGCGACAAGGTCGACGCGTTCTCCGCCGTCACCCACAAGGACGCCGCCTACGCCTATGGCGTGCGGCTCGTCGCCAAGCTGCGCGAGCTCATCCCGCGGCAGGCCTTCGAGGTGCCGATCCAGGCTGCGATCGGCTCCCGGGTCATCGCCCGCGAGACGATCCGCGCCATCCGCAAGGACGTCCTCGCCAAGTGCTACGGCGGTGACATCTCCCGTAAGCGGAAGCTGCTGGAGAAGCAGAAGGAAGGCAAGAAGCGGATGAAGATGGTCGGCTCCGTGGAGGTCCCGCAGGAGGCCTTCATCGCTGTCCTGTCGAGCGACGAATCCGCAGGCAAGAAGAAGTAGCCCGGAGCGCGCACGCGTGGCAGGCCCCCGTACCGTCGGTGCGGGGGCCTGTTCGTTATGAAGCGGGAACCAAGCCTCGGGCCGCAGCCTCTTACGCGTCGCTCTTCGGCCATCTACTCTGATCCCGCTCGAAGGTTACTCGCCAGTTAGTTACGCAAACTCCTGATCGCACCGCCAGAAGGCACCGCCGCCGCCCGGAGGACGTCGTGAGCGACACACAGACCCTGATCGAGAATCGGCCGCCGTCCGTAGCGACTCTCTTCCTTGAGCGCGTCGAGCGGACCCCGGACGCGGAGGCCTACCGATACCCGGTCGTCGCCGCCTCCGGCCAGGGCCCCGACGACTGGAAGTCGCTCAGCTGGGCGCAGGCCGCCGAGCGGGTCTACGGGATCGCCGCCGGCCTCATCGACCTGGGCGTCCAGCCGGAGGAGCGGGTCGCCCTCGCCTCCTCGACCCGGGTCGAGTGGATCCTCGCCGACCTCGGCGTGATGTGCGCCGGTGCCGCCGTCACCACGATCTACCCGCAGACCAACGCCGAGGAGTCGGCGTTCATCCTCTCCGACTCCGACTCCCGCGTGCTGATCGCCGAGAACGCCGACCAGCTCGCCAAGGCCGTCGAACGCCGGGCCGACCTGCCCCAGCTCCACCACGTCGTCGTGATCGACCCCGAGGGCGCGGACACGGACGACGAGTGGGTGCTCACCCTCGCCGACCTGGAGGCGCGCGGAAGGGCGTACCTGGAGAAGCACCCGGAGGCCGTCAAGGAGCGGGTCGCCGCGATCGCCCCCGAGCAGCTGGCCACCCTCATCTACACCTCGGGCACCACCGGCCGCCCCAAGGGCGTCCGCCTCCCGCACGACAACTGGTCGTACATGGCGAAGGCCATCGCCGCCACCGGGCTCGTCACCAAGGACGACGTCCAGTACCTGTGGCTGCCGCTCGCCCACGTCTTCGGCAAGGTGCTCACCTCCGGTCAGATCGAGGTCGGGCACGTCACCGCCGTCGACGGCCGCATCGACAAGATCATCGTGAACCTGCCGATCGTCCAGCCCACCTACATGGCGGCCGTCCCGCGCATCTTCGAGAAGGTCTACAACGGCGTCGCCGCCAAGGCCCGCGAGGGCGGCGGTGCCAAGTACAAGATCTTCCAGTGGGCGGCCGGCATCGCCCGCGAGTACGCCAAGGTCACCCAGGACAACTTCCGCCGCACCGGCACCGCCTCCGCGCCCTTCGGCCTCGCCGCCAAGCACAAGGTCGCCGACGCGCTCGTCTACAAGAAGCTCCGGGACGCCTTCGGCGGCCGGCTGCGCGCCGCCGTCTCCGGCTCGGTCGCCCTCGCCCCCGACATCGGCTACTTCTTCTCCGGCGCCGGCATCCACATCCTGGAGGGCTACGGCCTGACGGAGTCCTCCGCCGCCTCCTTCGTCAACCCGGGCGAGGCCTACCGCACCGGCACCGTCGGCAAGCCGCTGCCCGGCACCGAGGTCCGCATCGCCGACGACGGCGAGGTCCTGCTGCGCAGCCCCGGCATCATGGAGGGCTACCACGGCCTGCCGGAGAAGACCGCCGAGGTCCTGGAGCCGGACGGCTGGTTCCACACCGGCGACATCGGCGAGCTGTCCGCCGACGGCTATCTGCGGATCACCGACCGCAAGAAGGACCTGTTCAAGACCTCGGGCGGCAAGTACGTCGCCCCGTCGGAGGTCGAGGGCCGGTTCAAGGCCGTCTGCCCGTTCGTCTCCAACATCGTGGTCCTCGGCGCCGACCGGAACTACTGCACCGCGCTCATCGCCCTCGACGAGCCCGCGATCCTCGGCTGGGCCGCCGAGCAGGGGCTCGGCGGGAAGTCCTACGCGGAGGTCGTGGCCTCCCCGCAGGCCGAGAAGCTCGTCGAGGGCTACGTCGCCCGCCTCAACGAGGGCCTGCAGCGCTGGCAGACGATCAAGAAGTTCCGGCTGCTGCCGCGCGACCTCGACGTCGAGCACGGCGAGCTCACGCCCAGCCTGAAGATGAAGCGGCCGGTCGTGGAGCGGACCTACCAGCACCTCATCGAGGAGATGTACCAGGGCGCGCGGGAGGCCTGACCCGCTGGCCGGCCGCGGGCCGAGAGGTTATCCACAGGCTCGGCGGTTACCTCGGGCGGTACGGGACAATGGCTTCATGCCTTCCGTACTGCCCGATGGTGAGCCCATGCCCGAGGACGGGTCATTGCCCGCCCACGCCCTGCAAGGGGCCGGCGAGCGGCCCCTCGGGTTCTATCTGCACGTGCCGTACTGCGCCACCCGGTGCGGCTACTGCGACTTCAACACCTACACCGCGAGCGAGCTGCGCGGTGCCGGCGGCGTGCTCGCCTCCCGGGACAACTACGCGGGTCAGGTCGTCGAGGAGATACGGCTCGCCCGCAAGGTCCTCGGCGACGACCCGCGGCCGGTGCGGACCGTCTTCGTCGGCGGCGGCACCCCCACGCTGCTCGACGCGGGCGATCTCGTACGGATGCTGGGCGCGATCCGCGACGAGTTCGGGCTCGCCGACGACGCCGAGGTGACGACCGAGGCGAACCCGGAGTCGGTGAACCCCGCGTATCTGGCCGAGCTGCGCGAGGGCGGCTTCAACCGGATCTCCTTCGGCATGCAGAGCGCCCGGCAGCACGTCCTGAAGATCCTCGACCGCACGCACACCCCCGGCCGGCCCGAGGCGTGCGTCGGCGAGGCGCGGGCGGCCGGCTTCGAGCACGTCAACCTCGACCTGATCTACGGCACGCCGGGAGAGTCCGACGACGACTGGCAGGCCTCCCTCGACGCGGCGATCGGCGCCGGACCCGACCATGTCAGCGCCTATGCGCTCATCGTGGAGGAGGGCACCCAGCTGGCCCGGCGCATCCGGCGCGGCGAGATACCCATGACCGACGACGACGTCCACGCCGACCGGTACCTGATGGCAGAGGAGGCGCTGTCCGGGGCGGGCTTCCACTGGTACGAGGTGTCCAACTGGGCCACCTCCGATGCCGGCCGCTGCCTGCACAACGAGCTGTACTGGCGCGGCGCCGACTGGTGGGGCGCCGGTCCGGGCGCCCACAGCCATGTGGGCGGTGTGCGGTGGTGGAACGTCAAGCATCCGGGTGCGTATGCGGCGGCCCTGGGCGAGGGGCGGTCGCCCGGGGCGGGCCGGGAGGTGCTGTCCGAGGAGGACCGGCGGGTGGAGCGGGTGCTGCTCGAGCTGCGGCTGCGCGAGGGGGTCGAGCTGGGATTGCTGAAGCCGGCGGGTCTGGGCGCGGCCGAGCGGGCCCTGGGCGACGGGCTGCTGGACCCGGTCCCGTACGCCGAGGGGCGAGCCGTGCTGACGCTGCGCGGGCGCTTGCTCGCGGACGCGGTGGTGCGGGACCTGGTCGACTAGGCGCCGCGGGTCCTGGGGCACAAAGGGACGGCGGAGCGCGCGGCGGAGCGCCGGCGGCCGCTACGGCGCCGTCACGAAGTCGATCAGTTCCTCGACTCGGCCCAGGAGCTCCGGCTCCAGGTCCTTGTACGAGGTCACTCTCGCCAGGATGTGCTGCCAGGCCGCGCCGGTGTTCTCGGGCCAGCCCAGGGCTCGGCAGACGCCGGTCTTCCACTCCTGGCCCCGGGGGACGGTGGGCCAGGCTCGGATGCCCAGGGAGGAGGGCTTCACGGCCTGCCAGATGTCGATGTACGGGTGGCCGACGACCAGGACGTCGGGGGAGGTGACCTGGGCGGCGATGCGGGACTCCTTGGAGCCGGCCACCAGGTGGTCGACCAGGACGCCGAGGCGGGCGTCCGGGGCCGGGGCGAAGCCGGCGACGATGGCCGGGAGGTCGTCGACGCCCTCCAGGTACTCCACGACGACGCCCTCGATCCGCAGGTCGTCGCCCCAGACCCGCTCCACCAGCTCGGCGTCGTGCCGCCCCTCGACGTAGATCCGGCCCGCCCGGGCGACCCGCGCCCGCGCGGCCGGGACCGCGATCGAGCCGGAGGCCGTGCGGCTGGGCCGGGAGGGCGCGGGGCCCGAGGGCCGGACCAGGGTGACGACCCGGCCCTCCAGGAGGAAGCCGCGCGGTTCCAGCGGGAAGACCCGGTGCTTGCCGAAGCGGTCCTCCAGGGTGACCGTGCCCGCCTCGCAGCGGATCACCGCCCCGCAGAAGCCCGTCGCGACCTCCTCGACGACGAGATCGCGGTCCGCCGGGACCTCGGGCACGGGCGCCGAGCGCTTCCAGGGCGGGGTGAGGTCCGGGTCGTAGCTGCGCATGGGACCGATTCTGTCGCAGACGGCGTCCTGGCGGCATGTCAGGTCCCCACTGGCGGGGGAGCGTTCGGGGGTCGGCCGGACACGGCCTAGGAGACCTCGAAGCGCCGAGCCAGTTCCTCGCGCTGGGTGCGCACGAACGTGGCGTCCACCACCGCGCCGTGGCCCGGCACGTACACCGCGTCCTCGCCGCCCAGGGCCAGGAGGCGGTCCAGGGCGTCCGGCCAGCGGGCGACGATCGCGTCCGGGCCCGCCTGGGGCTCGCCCGACTCCTCGACCAGGTCGCCGCAGAAGACGATCTCGCGTTCGCCCGGGACGAGCAGCACCAGGTCGTGGCCCGTGTGCCCCGGGCCGACGTTGGCCAGCAGGACCTGGCGGCCCCCCAGGTCCAGGGTCCACTCGCCCGAGACCGTGTGGCGCGGGGCCACCAGCACCTCGGCCGCCTCCGCCGCGGCCCGCCCGTCCACCCCGTGCCGTACCGCGTCGGCCCGCAGCGCCTCGCGCTCCCGCAGCAGCAGCGCGTCCACGCCCACCGCCCCGAAGACCTCGGCGCCCGCGAAGACGGCCGTGCCCAGCACATGGTCGAAATGCGGGTGGCTCAGTGCGACATGCGTCACTCTCCGGGACCCTGTCAGGGCCGCCACCTGGGCGCGCAGCTCGGCGCCCTGTGCGAGCGTGGCGCCCGTGTCGTACAGGAGCACGGCGTCCCGGCCGATCACCAGGCCCACCGTGGCGTCCCAGCCCGGCAGCCGGCGCCTGCCGACACCCTCCCCGAGCCGCTCCCAGCCCTGCTCTTCCCAATCGACGTCCATACGGCGACGCTATCGGGCACGACCCGGCCGACCCCGCCTCCTTGCCAGGAGCGATGTCCGCCGCCGTACACTGGCCGGGGGATTCCTGGCACTCGGACAGGGCGAGTGCCAAAAGCGGAGCAACCGGAACCGGATCGACAGCTGGAGGTGCGCGATGCTCAGCGAACGCAGGCTCGAGGTGCTGCGCGCCATCGTCCAGGATTACGTCGGGACGGAGGAGCCGGTCGGCTCCAAGGCGCTGACCGAGCGCCACAAGCTCGGCGTGTCGCCCGCCACCGTGCGCAACGACATGGCGGTCCTGGAGGAGGAGGGGTTCATCGCCCAGCCTCACACCAGCGCCGGGCGCATCCCCACCGACAAGGGCTACCGCCTGTTCGTGGACCGGCTGGCCGGCGTCAAGCCGCTGTCGACCCCCGAGCGGCGCGCGATCCACAACTTCCTCGACGGGGCCGTCGACCTCGACGACGTCGTCGGCCGCACGGTCCGGCTGCTCGCGCAGCTGACCCGGCAGGTCGCGATCGTGCAGTACCCCTCGCTGACCCGTTCGACGGTCCGGCACGTGGAGCTGCTGTCGCTGGCTCCCGCCCGGCTGATGCTGGTGCTGATCACCGACACCGGCCGGGTCGAGCAGCGGGTGATCGACTGCCCGGCGCCGTTCGGCGAGACCTCCCTGGCCGATCTGCGGGCCCGGCTCAACAGCCGGGTCGTCGGCCGCCGTTTCGCGGACGTGCCGCAGTTGGTGCAGGATCTGCCGGAGTCCTTCGAGGAGATCGAGGACCGCGGCACCGTCTCGACGGTGCTCGCGACCCTCCTCGAGACCCTGGTGGAGGAGCAGGAGGAGCGGCTCATGATCGGCGGCACCGCCAATCTGACCCGCTTCGGTCACGACTTCCCCCTGACGATCAGGCCCGTCCTGGAAGCCCTTGAGGAGCAGGTCGTGCTCCTCAAGCTGCTCGGCGAGGCCAAGGAATCGGGCATGACCGTACGGATCGGGCACGAGAACCCCCATGAGGGCCTCACGTCCACGTCCGTCGTCTCGGTCGGCTACGGTTCCGGCGGCGAGGCAGTCGCCAAACTCGGCGTGGTCGGACCGACCCGCATGGACTACCCCGGAACGATGGGAGCGGTACGCGCAGTGGCACGTTACGTCGGACAGATCCTGGCGGAGTCGTAAGTGGCCACCGACTACTACGCCGTACTCGGCGTACGCCGCGACGCGTCGCAGGACGAGATCAAGAAGGCCTTCCGCCGGCTCGCCCGCGAGCTTCACCCGGACGTGAATCCGGATCCGAAGACCCAGGAGCGGTTCAAGGAGATCAACGCCGCTTACGAGGTGCTCTCGGACCCGCAGAAGAAGCAGGTCTACGACCTCGGCGGCGACCCGCTCTCCGCCTCGGGCGGCGGCGGTGCCGGCGGCTTCGGCGCGGGCGGCTTCGGGAACTTCTCGGACATCATGGACGCGTTCTTCGGTACGGCGTCCCAGCGCGGCCCGCGCTCGCGCACCCGGCGCGGCCAGGACGCGATGATCCGGTTGGAGATCGACCTCAACGAGGCGGCCTTCGGCACCACCAAGGACATCCAGGTCGACACGGCCGTGGTCTGCACCACCTGCTCGGGTGAGGGCGCCGCGCCCGGTACCTCCGCCCAGACCTGTGACATGTGCCGCGGCCGCGGCGAGGTGTCCCAGGTGACCCGGTCCTTCCTGGGCCAGGTCATGACGTCGCGCCCGTGCCCCCAGTGCCAGGGCTTCGGCACCGTCGTCCTGACCCCGTGCCCCGAGTGCGCGGGCGACGGCCGGGTCCGTTCCCGTCGCACGCTCACGGTCAAGATCCCGGCCGGTGTCGACAACGGCACCCGGATCCAGCTGGCCGGCGAGGGCGAGGTCGGTCCCGGCGGCGGCCCCGCCGGTGACCTGTACGTGGAGATCCACGAGATCCCGCACGAGACCTTCCAGCGGCGCGGCGACGACCTGCACTGCACGGTGACCATCCCGATGACGGCGGGCGCGCTCGGCACGAAGGTGCCGCTGCAGACACTCGACGGGATCGAGGAGGTCGACATCCGCCCGGGCACCCAGTCCGGTCAGTCGATCCCGCTGCACGGCCGTGGCGTCACGCACCTCCGTGGCAACGGCCGCGGCGACCTGATCGTCCACGTCGAGGTGACGACCCCGTCGAAGCTGGACCCGGAGCAGGAACGGCTGCTGCGCGAGCTGGCCAAGCTGCGCGGCGAGGAGCGCCCGCAGGGGCAGTTCCAGCCGGGACAGCAGGGCCTGTTCTCGCGTCTGAAGGACGCGTTCAACGGGCGCTGAGCCCCGGCCCCTCAGCGGCGTCGAGCCACCCTTTCGACGGGCGCTGAGCCCATCCCGTACCGGCCGAGGGCGGTCCCGCAGCACGCGGGGCCGCCCTCTTCCGTGCGGATTCGGTGGGGCTCCGTGCGGATTCGGTGCGGCCGTGCGGTCATGGCACGATGCCTGCATGTCCACCGCACTGAACGATCTCTCTCGGCATCCGATCGTGCAGGCCCCCATGGCGGGTGGCGCCTCCTGTCCCGAGCTCGTCGGTGCCGTCTGCGAGGCGGGGGCCCTCGGGTTCCTGGCCGGCGGGTACAAGACCGCGGGCGGGCTCTACCAGGAGATCAAACAGGTCCGCGGACTCACCGGACAGCCCTTCGGGGTCAACCTCTTCATGCCGCAGAGCGGCCAGCCCACCGACTCCGCCGCCGTCGAGGTCTACCGTCACCAGCTGGCCGGCGAGGCCACCTGGTACGAGACGCAGCTCGGCGACCCCGACCAGGGCCGCGACGACGGGTACGAGGCCAAGCTGGCCATCCTCCTCGACGACCCGGTGCCGGTGGTCTCCTTCACCTTCGGCTGCCCCGACCGCGACACGCTGAACGCCTTCGCCCGGGCCGGTACGTTCACGATCGTCACGGTCACGTCCGTCGAGGAGGCCCGCGCCGCCGAGCGCGCCGGGGCGTCCGCCCTGTGCGTCCAGGGCACCGAGGCCGGCGGACACCAGGGCACCCACCGCGACGACCCGGCCGACGGGCCCTCCGCCGGAAGCGGCAGCGGGCTGCTCTCCCTGCTCACCGAGGTGAGCGAGAGCGTCCTGGTGCCGATCGTCGCCACCGGCGGCATCATGCGCGGCCGGCAGATCGCCGCCGTCCTCGCCGCGGGCGCCGACGCCGCCCAGCTCGGCACGGCCTTCCTCGTCTGCCCCGAGTCCGGCGCGCACCCGCTGCACAAGCGGGCCCTGACCGACCCCCTCTTCACCCGCACCGAGCTCACCCGGGCCTTCTCCGGGCGCCCGGCCCGCGGCCTGGTCAACCGGTTCATGCGCGAGCACGGGCCGTACGCCCCCGCCGCCTACCCCGAGATCCACCACCTCACCACCCCGCTGCGCAAGGCCGCCGCGACCGCCGGGGACCCGCAGGGCATGGCCCTGTGGGCCGGGCAGGGCCACCGGCTCGCCCGCGAACTCCCGGCCGGCCGGCTCGTCGAGGTCCTTGCCGCCGAACTCGACACCGCACTCGCGAGCATCAGGAGCGCCCCGTGACCGCACCCGTCTTCGTCGTCGACACCGTCCCCGCCACCACCGGCGGGTTCCTCCTCGACGGGCCCGAGGGCCGCCACGCCGTCTCCGTGAAGCGGCTGCGTGCCGGGGAGGACCTGGTGCTCACCGACGGGCAGGGCACCTGGGCCGAGTGCGTCGTGGCCGCCGCCGAGGGCAAGGACCAGCTGACCGTCGAGGTCACCGCCGTCCACGAGGAACCCGCGCCCGCGCCCCGCATCACCGTGGTCCAGGCCCTGCCCAAGGGCGACCGCGGCGAACTGGCCGTCGAGATCATGACGGAGACCGGCGTGGACGCGATCGTGCCGTGGGCCGCGTCCCGCTGCATCACGCAGTGGAAGGGCGAGCGCGGCCTCAAGGCCCTCGCCAAGTGGCGGGCGACCGCCCGCGAGGCCGGCAAGCAGTCCCGCCGCACCCGGTTCCCCGAGGTCTCCGACGCGATGACGACCAAGCAGGTCGCCGCGCTCCTCGCGGGCGCCGACCTGGCGGCCGTGCTGCACGAGGACCGCGACCACCCGAGCGGGGCGCTCGCCACCGCCGAGCTCCCCGAGAAGGGCGAGATCGTGCTGGTCGTGGGGCCCGAAGGGGGCGTGTCCCCGGAGGAGTTGGCGCTCTTCGAGGAGGCCGGAGCGAAGCCGTACCGCCTCGGGCACAGCGTGCTGCGCACCTCCACGGCGGGGACGGCGGCCGCGGCCCTCGTCCTCGGGCGTACGGGGCGCTGGTCGTAGGCGGCTCCCGGGCGCTGCGGGCGTGACTCCCCGGCGCGGGCCGTGGGCACCGGTCGAAGGCGCCGTTCGCGGCCGCCGGCCGCGGGCGGCTTGTCGGTGCGCCCCGATAGCATGCGCGTAGACGGATGATCGACTAGGGCGAGGAGGCCCGGGCCATGGCCGGAGAGCCGCAGAGCGACTGCCTGTTCTGCAAGATCGCGGAGGGGGAGGTCCCGGCGACGATCGTGCGCGAGACGGAGACGACCCTCGCGTTCCGCGACATCAACCCCCAGGCGCCCACGCACATCCTGGTCATCCCGCGCCTCCACTACCCGGACGCGGCCTCGCTCGCCGCCGCCGCGCCGACCGTCGCCGCGGACCTGCTGCGCGAGGCCGGCGAGGTCGCCGCGCAGGAGAAGGTCGACGGCAGCGGCTTCCGCATCGTCTTCAACACCGGTGCGGGCGCGGGCCAGACCGTCTTCCACGCCCACGCGCACGTCCTCGGCGGGCGCGGCCTCAACTGGCCCCCCGGATAGGGCCGGATCCCCCCGTGTCCGTACGCGAACTCGTCGTCCTCGGCACCGCAAGCCAGGTGCCGACCCGGCACCGCAACCACAACGGCTATCTGCTGCGCTGGGACGGGCAGGGCATCCTGTTCGACCCCGGCGAGGGCACCCAGCGGCAGATGCTCAGGGCCGGGGTCGCGGCGCACGACCTGAACCGGATCTGCGTCACGCACTTCCACGGCGACCACTCGCTGGGCCTGGCCGGGGTGATCCAGCGGATCAACCTCGACCAGGTCCCGCACCAGGTCACCGCGCACTACCCGGCGAGCGGGCAGAAGTTCTTCGAGCGGCTGCGGTACGCGACGGCCTACCGCGAGACCGTGCGCCTGACCGAGGCGCCGGTCGCCGACGACGGGCCGCTCGCGGTCACCGACGCGTTCACGCTCGACGCCCGCCTACTCTCCCACCCCGTCGAGTCCTACGGCTACCGGCTCACCGAGCCGGACGGCCGCCGCATCCTGCCCGGACGGCTCGCCGCGCACGGCATCAAGGGCCCCGACGTGGGCCGGATCCAGCGCGAGGGCGTGCTGGACGGCGTGACCCTCGACGAGGTGAGCGAGGTCCGGCGCGGGCAGCGTTTCGCCTTCGTGATGGACACCCGGCTGTGCGACGGGGTGTACGCGCTCGCCGAGGGCGCCGACATGCTCGTCATCGAGTCGACCTTCCTCGACGAGGACGTCCGGCTCGCCACCGATCACGGCCACCTGACGGCCGGCCAGGCGGCGGCGGTCGCGCGGGAGGCGGGCGTGCGGCACCTCGTGCTGACCCACTTCTCGCAGCGGTACGCCGATCCGGGAGAGTTCGAGCGGCAGGCGCGGGGGGCCGGGTTCGAGGGGGAGCTGAGCATTGCCCAGGACCTGATGAGGGTCCCCGTACCGAAGAGATAGCCCGAGACAGCCCTATGCCACTGCCCAAGGCCGAACTGCACCTCCACATCGAAGGCACGCTCGAACCCGAGCTGGCCTTCGCGCTCGCCGCGCGCAACGGCGTCACGCTGCCGTACGCGGACACGGAGGCCCTCCGCGAGGCGTACCGCTTCAGTGACCTGCAGTCCTTCCTCGACCTGTACTACGGCCTGATGGCCGTGCTGCGCACCGCCGAGGACTTCACCGAGCTGGCCGACGGCTATCTGGAGCGGGCCGCCGCCCAGGGGGTGCGGCACGCCGAGATCTTCTTCGACCCGCAGGCGCACATGGCGCGGGGCGTCGCGATCGGGACGGTGATCGAGGGCCTGGCGGCCGCCCTGGACCGGGCCGAGGAGCGGTACGGGGTCTCCACCCGGCTCATCATGTGCTTCCTGCGCGACGAGTCGGCCGAGTCCGCGCTCGCGACGCTCGACGCGGCGAAGCCGTATCTGGACCGGATCACCGGTGTCGGCCTCGACTCCGCGGAGGTCGGGCACCCGCCGGCGAAGTTCCGTGCCGTGTACGAGGAGGCCGCCCGGCTCGGCCTGCGCCGCGTCGCCCACGCGGGGGAGGAGGGCCCCGCCTCGTACATCCGCGAGGCCCTCGACGTCCTCGGCGTCGAGCGCATCGACCACGGCCTGCGCTGCCTGGAGGACCCGGACCTGGTGTCCCGACTGGTCCGGGACCGGGTCCCGCTCACCCTGTGCCCGCTCTCCAACGTCCGGCTGCGGGCGATCGACGTGCTCGAGGACCATCCGCTGCGGACGATGCTCGGCGTCGGGCTGATGGCGACGGTCAACTCCGATGATCCGGCGTACTTCGGCGGATACGTGGGGGACAACTTCGGGGCGGTGCGGGATGCGCTGGGGCTGGGGCCGGACGAACTGCGGACCCTTGCCCGGAACTCGTTCCTGGCGTCCTTCCTGGAGGACGACGAGGCGCGGCGGGAGCGGTATCTGGCGGAGGTGGAGGCGTACGAGTTCGGGGCGGGCGGGGCGTAGCGACCGCGGGGGCACCGGGGGCTCGTCCCCGGTGCCCATCGGCCAGGGGCTCGCCCCGGGCCCCCGTCAGCCCCGGTCCGACGGCCTGGCCAGCCCGAACGCCGCCTTCGCCGTCCGCCGCCCCGTCGGCACCGGGATCGGTGTGATCTCCTGCTCGGGCGCGCCCAGCTGAGGGAGCAGGGCCGTCGACGGCGCCGAGGTCGCGGCCAGGACGGCCGCCGGCGCGCCGCCGCGGCGGCGGATGGAGCCGGGGACCAGGGGGCGGCCCGCGGCATGGCGGGCCACCGCGGTCATCGGGACGGCCACGAGCAGGAGCAGGGCGCACAGCACCAGGCCCATGCCCCGGTAGCCCGTCGCCTCCGACAGGACGCTGCCCGTCACCGGGCCGCAGGCCACGCCCAGCGAGGACGCCGAGCCGACCAGGACCGCCCAGCGGCCTCGGGGGTCGAGGGAGGCGGCGAGGCCCAGGAGGTACGAGAGGACGACCGGGTACAGGGCGTTCCAGAGGATCTCGCCGGCCGCGAACGAGGCCGGGCCGCTCGCCGCCGAGCTGAGCAGCACACAGGCGGCGATGAGCGCCGTGCCGGCGCCGATCGGCACCGCCCGGCCCAGGCGTGAGCCCAGTGCCCCGGCCGCCGTGACGCCGGCCAGGCCCGCGCCCAGCGCCACCGCGAAGACCATGCCGAGGGTGACTTCGGAGAGGCCGGCCTGCGTCAGACCGATGCGGCCGCTCACGCCCCACAGCGCGTTCTGCGCCATCGACCAGCACAGGATGGACGCTGCCAGGACCGTTCCCGCCCGGCGGTACGGGACGGGGCCCGTCGGTCCCGTCTCGCGTACCGTCCGCGTGCCCTCCGGCAGCCACACCGTCACCGGGGCCACCAGCACCGCCGCACCCGCGATCGCCGCGAACGGCAGCGCATGGCCCCCGCCCAGGTGCGGCAGCGTCAGATACAGCGCGCCCGCCGCCGCCGAGACCGACAGCAGGCCGAGCGTCGAGGCCCGGTGCGGGTCGGGGCGGCCCGCGATGCCCGCCGCGGCCACCGCCGTCGCCGTACCGGAGCCGAAGCCGCCCAGGACCGCGCCCGCGACGACCAGGGGGACGAGGTGCGTCGAGGCGGCCGTTCCGTAGCCGACGGCCATGGCCGCGAGGCCCAGCCTCGCCGCTCGGCGCGGGCCGATCCGGTCCACCTGCGCGGCGAGGGTGAAGCCCGCGCCCGCCGAGCCGAGCAGCAGGATCGAGCCGACCAGTCCGGCTTGTGCGGGACTCAGGCCGAGGCCGGCGGAGAGTCTGCCGACGACCGTCGGCAGCAGGTACGGGGCGAGATAACCGGCCGTGAACAGGGAGACGAGGGCTCCCAGGGCACGCGGGCGCGACGGCATGGGCGTTCCAGGAACTGAACAGGGAAATGAGATGGCGCCCGGTGAGCCACGGGGTCGCGGCACCATGTGTATCAAGCATCCGAGTGGGCGCAGAAGGTGGTATCCCCCGATTCAGTCTGTGATCTGGGTCACTATGGGTTTGGGGGTTGGGGAGGGTGGGTACGAGAGGCCGGTCGCGTTGCGTCGGCCCCTGTCTCCTCGTCCTCTTCGGGCACACTGTCCGGACCAGCACCACGGGTGCCGATCCGCCGCACCACGACCGGGGAGCCTGCCGTGACCGAACGCGACAACGACATCGACCCGCTGGTGTGCCTGCGCGAGCCCACCGACCCCGAGTGCGACGTCTTCCTCACCGGCACGGTCTTCCTCGACATCATCTTCACCGGCCTCGACTGCGCCCCCGTCCGCGGCACCGAGTCCTGGGCCCGTGGCATGGGCTCCAGCCCCGGCGGCGTCGCCAACATGGCCACCGCGCTCGCCCGGCTCGGGCTTCGCACCTCGCTGGCCGCCGCGTTCGGCGACGACCACTACGGCGAGTACTGCTGGGACGCCCTGGAGCAGGGCGAGGGGATCGACCTCTCGCTGTCCCGGACCGTCCCCGGCTGGCACTCGCCCGTCACCGTCTCCATGGCGTACGAGGGCGAGCGCACCATGGTGTCCCACGGCCACGCCGCCCCGCCGCCCGAGCGCGCCCTGCCCGCCTTCCCGCCGCACGCCCGCGCCGCCGTCGCCTCCCTGGTGCCCGGCCGCGGCGAGGAGTGGGTGGCCACGGCCGCCCGCGGCGGCGCCAAGGTCTTCGCCGACGTCGGCTGGGACGACACCGGCCGCTGGGACCTGGCCGCTCTCGCCGACCTCGAGCACTGCGAGGCCTTCCTGCCCAACGCGCAGGAGGCGATGCGCTACACCCGCACCGACTGTCCGCGGGCCGCCGCCCGCGCCCTGGCCGACAAGGTGCGCTACGCGGTCGTCACCCTCGGTTCCGAGGGTGCGTACGCCGTGGACGGAGCCACCGGCGAGACCGCCGAGGTGCCCGCCATCCAGGTCTCCGCGCTCGACCCGACCGGCGCCGGGGACGTCTTCGTCGCCGGTTTCGTCACCGGCACCCTGGCCGGCTGGCCGCTCGCCGACCGGCTCGCCTTCGCCGGTCTCACGGCCGCGCTGTCCGTGCAGGAGTTCGGCGGTTCGCTCTCCGCGCCGACCTGGGGAGAGATCGCCGCCTGGTGGCAGCAGGTCCAGGGCCACGCGGGCCAGGATCCGGAGGCCCTGCGCAGCCGGTACGCCTTCCTGGAGCGGCTCCTCCCCGCCCCGGCTCGGCCCTGGCCGCTGCGGCGGGCGGTCCCCACCATCGGCTTCCGGGCGGCCGCCTCGTAGGGCGGCCCGGCGCCCACCCCCGTAAACCCCTTCGGCGTTGTCCGTACCGAGTCGTAGGCTTGGTACCCGAGAGGTTGTCGAGCAGCGAGAACCCTGCAACGGGAGGTATGTGCAGGCCACAGTGCCGGCCCATGACTCAGACACCCACAGCCCACAACGGAGCGCCCCTCGACGGGACGCCGGGACAGGCCAGCGCGCACTTCACCGTCCCCGCCAAGCACCCCATGGTGACCGTCCTCGGTTCCGGTGACGCGCTGCTGCGCGTGATCGAGAAGTCCTTCCCGCATGCGGACATCCATGTCCGGGGCAACCAGGTCACCGCGGTCGGCGATGCTGCGGAAGTCGCGCTGATCCAGCGCCTGTTCGACGAGATGATGCTGGTGCTCCGCACCGGTCAGCCGATGACGGAGGACGCAGTGGAACGCTCGATCGCCATGCTCAGGGCGAGCGAGAACGGTCAGGGGGAGGGCGGTCACGAGACCCCGGCAGAGGTGCTCACCCAGAACATCCTCTCCAGCCGCGGTCGCACGATCCGCCCCAAGACCCTCAATCAGAAGCGCTATGTCGACGCCATCGACAAGCACACGATCGTCTTCGGCATCGGCCCCGCCGGCACCGGAAAGACGTATCTGGCCATGGCCAAGGCGGTCCAGGCCCTGCAGTCCAAGCAGGTCACCCGGATCATCCTGACCCGGCCGGCCGTCGAGGCGGGCGAGCGGCTCGGCTTCCTGCCCGGCACGCTGTACGAGAAGATCGACCCGTATCTGCGGCCGCTCTACGACGCGCTGCACGACATGCTCGACCCCGACTCGATCCCCAAGCTGATGGCGAACGGGACGATCGAGGTCGCGCCGCTGGCGTACATGCGAGGCCGGACGCTCAACGACGCGTTCATCATCCTCGACGAGGCGCAGAACACGAACCCCGAGCAGATGAAGATGTTCCTCACCCGCCTCGGCTTCGACTCCAAGATCGTCATCACCGGTGACATCACCCAGGTCGACCTGCCCGGCGGTACGAAGAGCGGTCTGCGACAGGTCAGGGACATCCTGGACGGAGTCCCGGACGTGCACTTCTCGACGCTCACGTCGCAGGATGTCGTACGGCACAAGCTCGTCGGCCGTATCGTCGACGCGTACGAGCTGTACGACAACCGCAACGAGGGTCGCGGCGACAGCCGCAACGGCCGCAACGGGAAGTAGAAGCAACCGCACATGTCGATCGACGTCAACAACGAGTCCGGAACCGAGGTCGACGAGCAGGCGATCCTCGACATCGCCCGCTACGCGCTGGGTCGCATGCGGATCCACCCGCTCTCCGAGCTTTCGGTGATCGTCGTGGACGCCGGGGCGATGGAGCAGCTCCACATCCAGTGGATGGACCTGCCGGGCCCGACGGACGTCATGTCCTTCCCGATGGACGAGCTGCGCCCGCCCTCGAAGGACGACGAGGAGCCCCCGCAGGGGCTCCTCGGTGACATCGTGCTCTGCCCCGAGGTCGCCACCCAGCAGGGCAAGGACGCCCCGACGCAGCACTCCATGGACGAGGAGCTCCAGCTCCTCACCGTCCACGGAGTGCTGCACCTGCTGGGCTACGACCACGAGGAGCCGGACGAGAAGGCCGAGATGTTCGGCCTCCAGGCCGCCATCGTGGACGGCTGGCGTGCGGAGCAGGGCCTGACCGGCCCGTCCCCGGCGCCGACCGTCTCCTGACCCGGGCCGGTCGGTCCCGTCATGAACGCACAACTCATCCTGGGCGCGGTCGCGCTGGTCGTCGTCGCATGGCTGGCCGCCTGCGCCGAGGCCGGTATCGCCCGCGTCTCCAGCTTCCGCGCCGCCGAGGCCGTACGGTCGGGGCGGCGCGGTGCCGAGAAGCTGGCACAGGTCGCCTCCGACCCCACCCGCTATCTCAACGTGGCGCTGCTCGTCCGGGTCTCCTGCGAGATGGCGGCCGGCGTCGTCGTCACGTACGCCTGCCTGGAGGAGTTCGAGGAGACCTGGCAGGCGCTGCTCGTCGCCATCGCCGTGATGGTGCTCGTGTCGTACGTCGCCGTCGGCGTCTCCCCTCGCACCATCGGCCGCCAGCACCCGCTGAACACGGCGACCGCCGCCGCGTACGTGCTGCTGCCGCTGGCCCGGATCATGGGCCCGATCCCGCAGCTGCTCATCCTCATCGGCAACGCGCTCACGCCCGGCAAGGGCTTCCGCAAGGGCCCGTTCGCCTCCGAGGCCGAGCTGCGGGCGATGGTCGACCTCGCCGAGCAGGAGTCCCTGATCGAGGACGAGGAGCGCCGCATGGTGCACTCGGTCTTCGAGCTCGGCGACACCCTGGTGCGCGAGCTGATGGTGCCGCGCACCGACCTCGTCTGCATCGAGCGCTACAAGACCGTCCGCCAGGCACTCACGCTCGCGCTGCGCTCCGGTTTCTCGCGCATCCCGGTGACCGGGGAGAACGAGGACGACGTCGTCGGCATCGTGTATCTGAAGGACCTGGTCCGCAAGACGCACATCAACCGGGAGGCCGAGGCGGACCTGGTGTCCACGGCCATGCGCCCGGCCGCCTTCGTCCCCGACACCAAGAACGCCGGCGACCTGCTGCGCGAGATGCAGCAGGAGCGCAACCACGTCGCCGTCGTCATCGACGAGTACGGCGGCACGGCCGGGATCGTCACCATCGAGGACATCCTGGAGGAGATCGTCGGCGAGATCACCGACGAGTACGACCGGGAGCTGCCGCCCGTCGAGGAGCTCGGCGAGGACCGCTACCGGGTCACCGCCCGCCTCGACATCGGCGACCTCGGCGAGCTCTACGGTTTCGGTCCGGACGAGTACGACGACGAGGACGTGGAGACGGTCGGCGGACTGCTCGCCAAGGCCCTCGGCCGGGTGCCGATCGCCGGCGCCAACGCCGTCGTGCGGCTGCCCGACGGGCGCACCCTGCGGCTCACCGCGGAGTCACCGGCCGGCCGCCGGAACAAGATCGTGACCGTGCTCGTCGAACCGGTCGTGACGGCCGGAGCGGAGGGGGACCGCGAGTGATGACGCCCGACCGGCTGCGTGCCTTCTGCCTGGACTTCAACGACGCGACGGAGGAGTTCCCGTTCACCCCGGAGACCTCGGTCTTCAAGGTCGCCGGGAAGATGTTCGCGCTGGCGGCGCTCGACTCCGAGCCGCTGCGGATCAACCTCAAGTGCGATCCGGACGACGCCGTACGGCTCCGCGAGGAGTACCCGGCGATCGCGCCCGGCTACCACATGAACAAGCGGCACTGGAACACCGTGACCGTGGGCGAGCTCCCGGACCGGATGGTCCGGGAGCTGATCGAGGACTCGTACGACCTGGTGGTCGCCGGCCTGCCGAAGGCGGTACGGCTCCGCCTCGACCGCCCGTAACGCTCAGGCACGCTTGCGCAGTCCGAAGGCGACCAGGACCGCCGTCGCGAGCACGATCGCCGTGTCCAGGACGAGGACCGTGCGGACGCCGCCGTACAGGCTGTCACCCGTGGTGGCGAGCACACCGAGCAGCGGGATGCCGATCGTGAGGCCGACCTGCTGGGTCGTGGTCACCAGACCGGTCGCCAGGCCCTGCTCCTCGTCCGGGACGCCCGAGGTGACGGTCACGCCGTACGAGATGATCGCGCCGAGGTGGCACATGGAGGCCAGCGAGACGGCGACCGTCGCCAGGATCGCGCCCGACCCCTCACCGATGCCCAGGAGCGCGCCGGTGAGCAGGCCCTGGCCGGCCAGCGAGAGGACCAGGGTGCGGCGGGCGCCGAACCGGCCGATCACCTTCGGGGCGAGGGAGCCGGCGAAGACCGACATCACACCCTGCGCACCGAAGACCAGACCCGTGGCGAAGCTGGAAAGGCCCAGCGTCTCCTGCAGGTACAGGGTCAGCGCGAAGATGACCGTCGACATCATCGCGAAGGTGACGATCCCGCCCAGGTTGCCGAAGGCGACCGTCCGTCGCTTCAGCATCGGCAGCGACACCAGCGGGGACGCGCTGCGGGACTCCACGACCACGAAGGCCACCAGGAGCGCCACGCCGGCGACCAGGGTGACCTGGACGTCCGCGCCGCCGAAGCCGCGCTCGGCCGCCGTCGACAGGGCGTAGATCAGCGAGAGCAGGCCGCCGGTGACGGTCACCGCGCCCGGCACGTCGAGCCGGGGCCGCTCCGGGGTGCGCGACTCGGGCAGCAGGCTCGGTGCGAGCGGCAGCACGATCGCGCTGAACAGCGCGAGCAGGCCCATGGTGGAGCGCCAGCCCAGGGTGTCGGTCATGACGCCGCCGAGGACCATGCCGATGGTGAAGCCGAGCGACAGCAGGGTGCCGGAGATGCCGAGCGCCCGGTCGCGCTGCGGGCCCTCCGGGAAGGTGGTGGTCAGCAGCGACATGCCGGTCGGCACGATCGCGGCCGCACCCATGCCCTGGAGGGCGCGCCCGGCGAGGAAGGAGGCCGGGTTCCAGGCGAAGGTGGCGAGCAGCGAGGCCGCGCCGAACAGCGCGAGGCCCACGATGAACAGCTTCTTGCGCCCGTACAGGTCGCCGATCCGGCCCGAGAGCAGCAGGAAGCCGCCGGACGGCAGGGCGAAGGCGGTGACCGCCCACTGGAGGCCGGAGTTGCCGAGGCCGAGGTCGGCGCCGAGTGCGGGCAGCGCCACGTTCAGGACGGAGAAGTCGAGCGCCACCATGAACTGGGCGGCGCACAGCACGACGAGGATGAGCCGGGCCCGGCCGGTGAGCGCCGGGGAGGCGGCCTCGGCCGGGGGAGTCGTCTGGGGAGTCGGGGGAGAGGTGACGGTTGCCATGCCCACGACTCTCGTGGCACGGGAACAACCGTGGGGAGCGGGAACTTATCCTGTTGGTCCAACCACCAGGCATCCAGGGGGAGGAAGCGCACGTGGCCACGGCATTGGAGACCACCACCGCCAAGACGCACCGACTGGCCGAACTCCGCGAGTTCCTGATGAGCCGTCGGGCCAGGGTGAGCCCGGGCGAGGCCGGTCTGCCGGACGGCGGCGCACGCCGCCGCACGCCGGGGCTGCGCCGTGAGGAGGTCGCCGTCCTCGCCGGGGTCGGCGTGTCCTGGTACCAGTGGCTCGAACAGGGCCGCGACATCACCGTCTCCCCGCAGGTGATCGACTCCGTGGCGCGGGTCCTGCGGCTCAGTCCGGCCGAGCGGCGCCACCTCTACGCGCTCGCGGGCCTCAACCCGCCCGCGCCGGAGCTGGCCCCGGAGGACCGGGACATGTGCGACGGGCTGCGGCGGCTGATCGACGCGTGGATGCCGTTCCCCGCGCACATCATGGACGTGTACTGGAACACGGTCCTGTACAACGACGCGGCGGCGATCGTGCTGGGCATGCGCCCCGACATCGCGCAGAACTGCCTCATCGCCTTCTTCACCGATCCGCTCTACCGCTCGCGGATGGGCAGCTGGGAGCAGCTCGCGCCGAAGGTCGTCGCGCAGTTCCGGGCCGCCTGCTCCGAGGGCCCGGAGGACGAGGGCTTCCGCAGCGTGGTCGAGGAGGCCAAGGAGGCGAGCGAGGAGTTCGCCGAGCTGTGGGAGAGGCGGGACATCCTGCCGGGCGGCCAGAACCGCAAGGAGATGGAGCACCCGCTGGTCGGCACGCTGGTCGTCGAGGCGACCCAGCTCAGGGTCCCGGCCCGGCCCGACCTGGTGATCGTGCTGCACACCCCGCTCCAGGAGGCCGACACGGCGGCGAAGCTGGAGTGGCTGGTCTCCCCGGAGGGGCGGCGCGGGGCGATGTATCCGGTGGCGGGCTGAGCGTGCGGCCCACGGGGCCGTAGCCCGCGGGTCGTGGCCCACGCGGGTCGTGGTCCACGAGGTCGCCCAGGGGGCAGCCGGGCGGTCCTCGCGAGGGGTGTCGTTCACCGGCGCGTTCACCGGCCCGTATATCCTCCGGCCGTCCGGTCGCCGCACCGTCGCGACCGGCGCGATCCGCTCGACTCCACCATCTCAAGAGGCACTTCACCATGCGCACTCGCATACGCCACGGCCTGGCCGCCGCCCTCGCCGTCTCCGCGCTCTCGCTGACCGCCGCGTGCGGTGGCGGCGCGAAGGACACGCCCGGGGACGGCGCCACGAAGCCGGCCGACAAGCCGGCCGCCGGGCAGACCACCTCCGCCGCCCCGGCGCCCGCCGCACCGCTGACGGACGCCCAGATGAAGGCGGCCGTGCTGGAGCTGAAGGACCTGCCCTCGGGCTGGAAGGCCAGCAAGAACCCGTCGTCGGACTTCAGCATGAAGGCCGACAAGGCCGAGTGCGAGCCGCTCGCGGCCGCGGCGGGGTCCACGGTCGCCGGTGCCACCAAGGGCCCGACCGTCGACTTCGCGCTCGGCAACAACGCGTCCGAGCTCAGCGAGGGGGTGCTGGCCTTCTCCGGCACCGGCGCCGCGGACTTCATGAAGCAGGTCGCCACCTCCCTGGGCAGCTGCACCGCGTTCACCGCCGACACCAGCGGCACCAAGATGAAGATCACGGTCGAGAAGCTCACCGCCCCGCAGACGGCCGAGGAGGCGCTCGCCTTCAAGCTGAAGCTGAACGTCGCGCAGGGCATCACCGTCGAGCCGACGCTCCTGATCGCCCGCCAGGGCACGGGGGTGGTCCGGCTCCTGCACCTCGCGGACACCCCGGCGGCCAAGAAGGACTTCGCCACGTTCGCCGGGCTCGCCGGTGACAAGCTGGCCAAGGCCGCTCAGGGCTGAGCGGCCGCCCGGCCTATCCTCGGATCATGACACTCAACCGCGAGCACGACGACCTCGGCGCAGAGGACCTCAAGATCATCACGCTGGCGCGCAGCGCCCGCGCCCGCAACGGGGTGCCGGAGGGTGCGGCGGTACGCGACGAGACCGGGCGGACCTATGTCGCCGGGACCGTGGAGCTGGAGTCGCTCAAGCTGAGCGCGCTGCAGACCGCGGTCGCCATGGCCGTGGCCAGCGGCGCCCAGTCGCTGGAGGCCGCGGCCGTCGTCTCCACCGCGGAGGCGGCCTCCGACGCGGACCGCGCGGCGGTACGGGACCTGGGCGGGCCGGCGACCCCGGTGCTGCTCGCCGGCCCCGACGGGAAGCTGCGGGCAGCGGTCACGGCGGGCTGAATCCCCGCCATCGAGTCGAGGGGGCCCGGCGCGGGCGAGGAAGCGCCGGGCCCTCGGTCGTGTCCTGCGGATCGGCCGGACACGCCCTGGCCGCATGGCCCTTGTGCTCTTGTGAAGAATGCGCATCAATAGCAGCGGCCCCGTCCGACGGGCCGTCAGAAACGCGCCATTCACGCAGTGTCCGCACCCCTGCGTCTCCATCGAAAGGGGTACGACCTCGCCATGAGAAGCAGCAGCAGCTTAGGGACCGTCGCGGTGCTCGCAGGGGCGCTCGCCGCCGCCGGTCTCGCCTTCGCGCCGAGTGCCGCCGCCGTGTCACCGGGCACCGCCACGGCGACGTACGACTGCGGGACGTGGGGCGGTGGAGGCGCCACCCTGACCGCCACACAGAGCGGCACCGCCGCGACCATCACCCTCACCTCCGCCGTGAAGACGCCGATCGCGGTCGGCGCCGACCAGATCAACGCCACCCTGACCCTGGCCAAGGCGGGTGGTGGCACCCGGGTGTTCAGCGGCAAGAAGAACCCGGCGCTCGCCGCGAACCAGTCGGTCACCATCGGCCCGCTGAGTGGGACCGTCGCCTCCGGCGACAGCCTCAACTCGTACTTCGCGGGCACCGCTCTCAAGATGGTGATCTTCGGTGTCACGGTGAACTGCGACGCGCTCACCTCGCAGTCGCCCGGCCCCTTCGTGTTCAGCTGAGCTCCTCCCGCACGGTCGACCGGTGCCGCCGAGGCGGTACCGGTCGTTGCTGTGCTCGGGCGTCTCTGACCTGCGCAAACATCCCACCGGGTGCTGATCTTGACATTATCTGATGGGTCATCAGACGGTGCATTTCGATTCCATTGACTTCTCTCGGCCCGCAGCTGTCAATGGCGCCCTCTCATCCCTCAGGAGGGGGCCCACATGGCACTCGCACAAAGTCGCGCGGCGGCCCGAAGACGGCGTCGCTGG
This sequence comes from Streptomyces sp. NPDC085481, assembly GCF_044541845.1. NCBI lineage: Bacteria > Bacillati > Actinomycetota > Actinomycetes > Kitasatosporales > Streptomycetaceae > Streptomyces > Streptomyces sp. NPDC085481. Next base: position 815,122 of record NZ_JBITTJ010000001.1, on the reverse strand, counting down.
ACCGCCGCCCTCGGCGCCACCGCGCTCGCGCTCACCGCAGGCGGGGCGCTCGCCGCCCCGGCCGGCGCGGTCACCACGGCCTCCCAGGCCGTGGAGTTCCCCACCCACTGCGTGCCGCCGCCGATCGCCGGCATCCCGCCCATCGACGGCACCACCACCGCCGAGATCACGGTCGACAACACCGCGCCCAAGGTCGGCGACACGGTCAAGGTCACCTACACGGTCACCAAGCCCGCCGCCTCCAACCCGGTGGACCTCGCCCTCCCGGCCGACATCATGACGCCGAGCGGCAAGGTCACCCTCGGCGGCGCCCAGCCCGGCGCCGTCACCGTCACCGGCCTGAAGAAGAACCCGCCCGTGCCCGGCAAGGGCGCCTTCCCGGCGTTCTCGATGACCGGCACCTTCACGGTCACCTCACCCGGCGCGATCACCCTCTCGCCCGGCGACTACAACATCCACACCAGCTACATCATGGAGCTGGACACGCCCTGCACCGTCACCAACCCGCCCGCACCCGTCTCCGAGACGATCACGGCGACCGCACAGCCCGGCGCCAACGAGCGCGCGCTCCAGCTCGACAACGCCTCCGGCGCGCCCGGCGTACGCGTCACCGTCAGCGGCACCAAGTTCACCCCGCTCACCGAGGTCACCGTCGTCGGCCGGGCCGGAGCGGCGGAGACCGCCGACCGGATGACCGTCACGACCGACAGCGAGGGCGGCTTCGCCGCTCGCCTGAAGGTCAACGACAAGGCGACCACCGGGATCGTGGCGTACGAGGGCGCGGCCTGGGACCCCGACAAGGGCGCGGGCCCCGTCGCGTACCAGGTCATCGACGACACCCCGACACCGCCGAACAGCCAGAAGATCACGGCCGCGGTCACCCCCGGCCAGCTGTCGATGACCCAGGCCGGCGACGCCGTCCAGCTCACGGCCGTCGACTTCGGGCAGGGCGGGGCGGCCACCGGAGCCCTGCAGACGGTGACGGTCAAGGACTTCCGCGGCGGCCCCGCGGGCTGGTCCCTGACCGGCAAGGTCACCGACTTCACCGGACCCGGCGGTGCCATCGGCGCCGGGAAGCTCAGCTGGACCCCTGCCTGCGTCACCAAGGCCGGCAGCCCCAGCACCTGCGTCCCCGGCACGGCGGGATCCGTCGGCAGCGGCGGCGCGACCCTCGCCTCCACGCCCAACGGCACGCTCACCGGCGGCGAGTTCACCGTCGACGCGGGGCTCTCCCTCGACGTCCCGGCGTTCACGGCGCCCGGCAGTTACGCGGGCGTGCTCACGCTGACCCTTTCCTGACCGGCACGTCCCGCAGCACCTGACCGCTCCGGCGGGCCGGCCGCGCACCCGGCCGGCCCGCCGCTCCACACCCTGGGGGTCCGCACCCGTGCGCAAGCCGTACGTTCTCCTCCTGAGCGTCCTGGGTCTCCTCGGCGCCGCCCTCGTCCTCCTGGGCCCGGCGCCCGCCGCCTCCGCCGCCGAGAACGGCGAGTGGGCCGTGTACCCGGCCGCCTCCCGGCTCGGCAGCCGCCCGTACTTCTACCTCTCGGCCGACCCCGGCACCACGATCACCGACCGGGTCACCGTCGCCAACAAGACCGCCGCCCCGCTCACCTTCCTCCTCTACGGCGCCGACGCGTACAACACCGACCGCGACGGCGGCTTCGCCGTCCGCACCCGCCAGGAGAAGCAGACCGGGGCCGGTGCCTGGATCAGGCCGGAGCGGGACAAGGTCACCGTCCCGCCGCGCTCCGCCGTGACCGTCCCGTACACCCTCACCGTCCCCGCCGACGCCGATCCCGGCGACCACCCCGGGGCCGTCGTCGCCCTCGACGAGCGGGTCGCGCGGGGCGCCGCCGGCTCGGTCGCGCTCGGGGTGCAGCGCGCCGTCGGCGCGCGGGTCTATCTGCGGGTCGGCGGCCCCACCGTCCCCGCCCTCGCCGTCGAGGACGTCACCCTCGACCAGGACCGGCCGCTCGTCCCCGGCACCCGCACGAGCAGCGCCGTCGTCTCGTACACGCTGCACAACCGCGGAAACGTCACCCTCAACCCCAAGGTCGCCCTCAAGGCCCAGGGCCTCTTCGGCCGCACCCTGCTCGCCCGCGACCTGGACCGGCTGCCCGCCGAGCTGCTGCCCCGGCAGAAGATCCGGCTCACCGAACGGTGGACGGGCTCGCCGCAGCTCGACTGGGGCGAGGTGACCCTGACGGCCAGCGCGAAGGACGTCCGCGAGTCCGGGCAGGTCTCCTTCCTCGCGCTGCCCTGGCTGCCGGCCGCGGTCCTGGTGACCGGGGGAATCGCGGGTCTCGTCGGCGTGCGCACACGGCGCCGCCGGGAGGCCGCGCGGGCGCCGGCCGAGGGCGGGCAGAGGGCCTGAGCGGGCACGGTCAGAGCGCCCAGAGCGGGCGGGGCCGGCGCGCCGGAGTGGGCCGGGACACGGCGCGTGAGCGGGCAAGGCCGGAGCGCCCGAGCGGGCACGGTCGGGGCCCGGAGCGCGCCCTGACCGCGCCCCGAGAGCGCACGGAGTACGTACGGGGGGCGCTCATCGGGGACAATGGCCCCCATGAGCGCTCGCACCCAAGAAACCGAAGCCGTCCACCGGGCCGGCTTCGCCTGCTTCGTCGGCCGCCCCAACGCGGGCAAGTCCACCCTCACGAACGCTCTGGTCGGCCAGAAGGTGGCCATCACCTCCAACCGGCCGCAGACCACCCGGCACACCGTCCGCGGCATCGTGCACCGCCCCGACGCCCAGCTGATCCTGGTCGACACCCCGGGCCTCCACAAGCCGCGCACCCTGCTCGGCGAGCGCCTCAACGACGTCGTGCGCACGACCTGGGCCGAGGTCGACGTGATCGGCTTCTGCCTGCCGGCCAACGAGAAGCTCGGCCCCGGCGACCGCTTCATCGCCAAGGAGCTCGCCGAGATCCGCAAGACCCCCAAGGTCGCGATCATCACCAAGACCGACCTGGTCGACTCCAAGACCCTCGCCGAACAGCTCATCGCCATCGACCAGCTCGGCAAGGAGCTGGGCTTCGAGTGGCAGGAGATCGTCCCGGTCTCGGCCGTCGGCGACAAGCAGGTCCAGCTCGTCGCCGACCTGCTGATCCCGCTGCTCCCGGAGTCGCCGCCGCTCTACCCCGAGGGCGACCTCACCGACGAGCCCGAGATGGTCATGGTCGCCGAGCTCATCCGAGAGGCCGCGCTCGAAGGCGTACGGGACGAGCTGCCGCACTCCATCGCGGTGGTCGTCGAGGAGATGATCCCGCGCGAGAACCGCCCCGCGGACCGGCCGCTGCTCGACATCCACGCCAACGTCTACATCGAGCGCCCCAGCCAGAAGGGCATCATCATCGGCCCCAAGGGCTCGCGCCTGAAGGAGGTCGGCGTCAAGTCCCGCAAGCACATCGAGGCCCTCCTCGGGACCCCGGTCTTCCTGGACCTCCACGTGAAGGTGGCGAAGGACTGGCAGCGCGACCCGAAGCAGCTGCGGAAGCTGGGCTTCTAGCCGAGCGGGCCCGCACCACCGCCCAGGGACGGTGTGGGACTGCCCAGCAGGCCCACACCCCCTACGCGCCTTCCTTCAGCACCCGCGACACCAGTGCCCGCTGCGCCTCCGTGAGGTGCGGGTCGCCGCAGCGGACCGTACGGCCGTCGACGGTGATCTCGTAACTGAAGCCGTCCGGCACGCCCCGGTCGCCGTCGTCGTCGCCGTCCGCGAGGACCGCGACCGCCAGGGTGTGCCAGTCGCCCGCGTCCGGGCGGTCCGCGGTGTCCACCTCCGCCGACCGCTCGATGCCCGCGAAACCGCCCGTGCGCCGCACTCGAATCCGCATGGGCCCAGCCTCTCACTCGGTGGGCACGCCCACCGAGTCCCAGGCCTTCAGGACCGCCCGGATCTCCTCGCCGTCGCCGTAGCGGGCCTTCGCCGCCTCCGTCGTCGCGCGGGCGAACTCCGCGAAGCGGGTCTCGGGCGTGAGCGTGCCGCCCGTCATCACGTCGTACCAGATCTGCCCGGCCCGCTCCCACGCGTTGCCGCCGAGCTCCGTCGCCGCCAGGTAGAAGGCGTGGTTCGGGATGCCGGAGTTGATGTGGACGCCGCCGTTGTCCCGGCCCGTGCGGACGTAGTCGTCCATGTGGCCGGGCTGCGGGTCCTTGCCGAGGACGTCGTCGTCGTACGCCGTGCCCGGGGCCTTCATCGAGCGCAGCGCGGCGCCCTGGACGTTCGGGTGGAACAGGCCCTCGCCGATCAGCCAGTCGGCCTGCTCGGCGGAGTGACCGAGCGCGTACTGCTTCACCAGGGAGCCGAAGACGTCGGAGACGGACTCGTTCAGGGCGCCGGACTGGCTGAAGTACTCGAGGTTGGCCGTGTACTGGGTGAAGCCGTGCGTCAGCTCGTGTCCGATCACGTCCAGCGGGAGGGTGAAGTCGAGGAAGATCTCGTCGTCCCCGTCACCGAACACCATCTGCTCGCCGTTCCAGAACGCGTTGCCGTAATCCTCGTCGTAGTGGACCGAGGCGAGCAGCGGCAGGCCCGAGCCGTCGATCGAGTCGCGACCGAAGGCGTTCAGGAAGAGCTCGAAGGTGGCGCCGAGACCCGTGTACGCGCGGTTGACGGTCGCGTCGCCGGACGGCTCCTCCCCCTCGGCACGGACCTGCACACCGGGCAGGTCGGTGCGGCGCTGCGCGTCGTACAGGGTGCGCCGCGGCTTGGCGGTCCCGCCCGGCTCGGCCGGCGCGACGGCCACGGCGGTCTGGGGCAGGACGCGCGCGGTGCGGGCCCCGGCGTCGGCGATCAGCGTGCGGCGGGCGGCCGCGGCGATCGCCGGGTTCCCGGAGTTCGCCAGGTGCTCCAGGAGGTGGGGCGGCACGATCGTGCAGAAGTGGGGAGTCATACCGGCAATGTGGCACTGCGTGATGCCGGTGTCACGAGGTGAGACCATGATTGGCGAAATGGAGTGATGGGTCACCTTTCGGCCTTGACGTGGAGGCTGTCCCGCATACTGAAACGGGACGTCCGCCTCCGCCGGGCCTGGGCTATGGTGACGCACATCATGCGTTTCGGGCTGCTTCTCCTTAGCTGCCGCGGCGAGGGCCTGTAGTCGTAGGCCGACCCCCTCCCCGCGGGTTTCGGTGTTGCGTTCGACAGTCGGCCTCCCCCGAGCTCTCGGCTTCGCTCGAGCAGGGGGGACCCCACTCCCGCAGGACCCGAGGAGCCCTACGCAATGTCTCAGCAGCAGTCGCCCCAGCAGTCGTCCGCGTCGTCGTCCGAGCGCCGGTCGCAGTCGCCCTTCGTCGACCGTCCGACGCCCGTCACCAACGCGACGCACACCCAGAAGCCGTCCGGGATGCCCGTCCACAAGTACGGGCAGTACGAGGCCGTCGACATCCCCGACCGCACCTGGCCCGACCGCCGCATCACCAAGGCCCCCCGCTGGCTCTCCACGGACCTGCGCGACGGCAACCAGGCCCTGATCGACCCGATGAGCCCGGCCCGCAAGCGCGAGATGTTCGACCTGCTGGTACGCCTGGGCTACAAGGAGATCGAGGTCGGCTTCCCGTCCTCCGGCGAGACCGACTTCGCGTTCGTCCGCTCCATCATCGAAGAGGGCGCGATCCCGGACGACGTCACCATCTCCGTACTGACCCAGGCCCGCGAGGACCTGATCGAGCGGACCGTGGAGTCCCTGGTCGGCGCCAAGCGCGCCACCGTCCACCTGTACAACGCCACCGCGCCCACCTTCCGCCGGGTCGTCTTCCGCGGCTCGAAGGAGGACATCAAGCAGATCGCGGTGGACGGCACCCGTCTGGTGATGGAGTACGCCGAGAAGCTGCTGGGCCCGGAGACGACCTTCGGCTACCAGTACAGCCCGGAGATCTTCACCGACACCGAGCTGGACTTCGCCCTGGAGGTCTGCGAGGCCGTCTGTGACGTCTGGCAGCCCGGCCCCGGCCGCGAGATCATCCTCAACCTGCCCGCCACCGTGGAGCGTTCGACGCCCTCCACCCACGCGGACCGCTTCGAGTGGATGTCCCGCAACCTGACCCGCCGCGAGCACATCTGCATCTCCGTGCACCCGCACAACGACCGCGGTACGGCCGTCGCGGCGGCCGAGCTGGCCGTCATGGCCGGCGCCGACCGCATCGAGGGCTGCCTGTTCGGCCAGGGCGAGCGCACCGGCAACGTCGACCTGGTGACCCTGGGCATGAACCTGTTCAGCCAGGGCATCGACCCGCAGATCGACTTCTCGCAGATCGACGAGATCCGCCGGACCTCCGAGTACTGCAACCAGATGGAGGTCCACCCCCGTCACCCGTACGCGGGCGACCTGGTCTACACCGCCTTCTCCGGCTCCCACCAGGACGCCATCAAGAAGGGCTTCGACGCGATGGAGGCCGACGCGGCGGCTCGCGGGGTCACCGTCGACGACATCGAGTGGGCCGTGCCGTACCTGCCGATCGACCCGAAGGACGTCGGCCGCTCGTACGAGGCCGTCATCCGGGTCAACTCGCAGTCCGGCAAGGGCGGCATCGCGTACGTCCTGAAGAACGACCACAAGCTGGACCTGCCCCGCCGGATGCAGATCGAGTTCTCGAAGATCATCCAGGCGAAGACCGACGCCGAGGGCGGCGAGGTCACCCCGACGCAGATCTGGTCCGTCTTCCAGGACGAGTACCTGCCCAACCCGGGCAACGCCTGGGGCCGCATCCAGCTGCGCTCCGGCCAGTCCACCTCCGACACCGACGGCACCGACACCCTGAAGGTCGAGGCGGTCGTCGACGGTGTCGACACGGTCCTGACCGGCTCCGGCAACGGCCCGATCTCCGCCTTCTTCGCCGCGCTGCAGGCCGTCGGCGTGGACGCCCGCCTGCTGGACTACCAGGAGCACACGATGAGCGAGGGTGCCTCCGCGCAGGCCGCCTCGTACATCGAGTGCGCCATCGACGGCCAGGTCCTGTGGGGCATCGGCATCGACGCCAACACCACCCGCGCCTCCCTGAAGGCGGTCGTCTCGGCGGTCAACCGCTCCGCCCGCTGACGCCCGCCGGCCCCCGGGGCCGCCAGGGGCGCCAGGGGCCACCCCGGAGGGTGATCTCGCCGCCATCGGTCCGGCCCCCGGGCCCGGTCCGACGGCGGCCACCGGAGCCGTCGCCCTGAGGGGCGGCGGCTCCCTGGCCTTCACGAAGGCATCCGGACGGGCCTCCCGGCCATCCTCTACACCCGCCGGAACGGCGCCCGATCGGTCCGGCGGGTCTCGGCCATCTCCCGGGCGTTCTGCTGACGAGGTGCTGACGCCACATCATCGATGTGGCTAACATCACGCCAACGCCGGCAGTGTTGCCGGGACGTGAAGGAGGTGCGGCGTGCGGTCAGCGCGGAAGTCACGGGACCGGAACAGGGTTCTCTGCGGGATTCGCACCTCCTGGAACACGATCGGCGACGGCGAGTTCTTCTGCGAGGAGTGCGGCGGTGACCGCAACTACCGCCGTCGCACCGGCCGCCGCAGGTTCGCCCTGCTGGGCGTGCCGCTGCTGCCGCGGGGATACGCGGGACCGGTCGTCGAGTGCGCCGCCTGCCACACCCACTTCGGTACGGACGTGCTGACCCACCCGACGACCAGCCGGTTCTCCGGCATGCTGCGGGACGCGGTGCACACCGTCGCCCTCGCCGTACTCGCCGCCGGCGGCACCACCTCACGGGCCGCGGTCGACACCGCCGTCACCGGGGTTCGGGCGGCCGGCTTCGCGGACTGCACCGCGCTGCAGCTCGTCGACCTGGTCGACGCGCTCGCCGCCGACACCGGCCGCTTCCTGCCGGACGTCAGCAGCGGGGGAGCGGCGCTCGCCATCGAACTCCACGAGGCCCTCGAACCGCTCTCCCCCCACCTCTCCGCGGCCGGCCGCGAATCGATCCTGCTCCAGGGCGCCCGCATCGCCCTCGCCGACGGGCCCTACAGCCCGGCGGAGCGGGAGGTGCTGGGAACGGTGGGCAACGCGCTGGCGCTGCGGGCGGACGACACGGCGCGGCTGCTGGCTACGGCGCGGAAGTCGACGCTCTAGACACCCCCAGGGGGCGGGGCGTGGCGCGGTGGGCGTCGGGAGTGGCGCCGAGCCGTTCGAAGACCGTGCGGGCGGCGGCCAGTTCTCGCCGGGCCGCGTCGGTGTCGCCCGCCGCGCGGGCGGCTGCCGCGAGCAGCATCCGCGCCCGCGCCGCCTCGTACGGGATCCGCAGCTCCAGCCAGAGCGCGAGCGCGCGTCGTAGCACCCCCTGAGCCTCCTCGCCCCTGGCGAGGGCCAGCGCCCCGCGGGCCGTGGCGGCCATGGCGGCGAGCAGGGGCACGTCCTGGGCGGGCGCCAGCCGCTCCAGTTCCGCGACCGCCTCGGCCGCCGCGCCCGTCTCGCCGATCGCGAGGGTCACCTCGGTGAGCGCGGCGAGCAGCCGGGCGCGGCCCAGGAGGTCGTGCCGGGGGTCGGTCTGGCAGTCCAGCGCCAGGCGCAGCCCCGCCGGAGCGGTGTCGGCGCGGCCCTGGGCGAGACGGAGCAGGGCGAGGCCGGGCTGGGGGACCCGGCCGAGCTCATGGGCGCGGGCGTACGAGCGGGCCGCCGCGTCCACGCGCCCTTGCCGGCGCTGGATCTCGCCGACCGCGTACTCGGCCGCGGCGGCGACGTCCAGGCAGTCGGCCATCACCTCACGGCGTACGAGTCGCGCCTCGTCCTCGGCCCGGGGCCAGTCACCGAGGAGGTCGAGCACCTCGACGTGGTGGAGGCGGCAGGGGGCGCGGAAGGGGTTGTCGGTGAGGGGGAGGGGGGTGGCGGTGTCGGTGGCGGTGGCGGTGGGGTCTGTGGGGGTGGCGGCTGTGGGGGTGGTCGGTGTGGTGGGGGTGCGTGTGGGGGTGGCGGAGGTGGTGGGGGCGCGTGTGGGGGTGGCGGAGGTGGTCGGCGTGGTGGCGGCCCGTTGGGGCCGGGGGGCGGTGCACCAGGCCATGGCCGCGTCCGTCCACTCCACCGCGCGGGCGAAGTCCGCGGCGCCCATGCACTGGGTGAGGGCCAGGCAGAGGAGCCTGCCCGTGGAGAGACCGCTCAGCTCGCCGGCGGTCGCCGCGCGCATCGCGTCGTCGAGCAGGGCGAGCCCTTCGGCGCGACGCCCCTCGGCCAGGAGGACCGACGCCTCGGCCTGGTGGCTCAGGGCGACGAGGCCGGCATCGCGGGACCGGACGGCGAGGCGGGTCATGCGGCGGGCTGCGGCCAGCGCCGCGGCCGGGTCGTGGTGCTCCTGGGCCTCCGCCGTGTCGGCCATGGCGAGGAGGGACTGCTCGGGGCAGTCGGGCCGGCCCTCCAGATGGTGCCGGGCCCGGTGCAGCCAGCCCGCGGCGGCCGCGGGTCGGCCGAGGCGGCGGTATTCGTACGAGAGCCACCAGGCGGTGGCACCGGCGCCCCGCCAGTCGCCCGCAGCCACGTGGGCGGCATGGGCCCGCAGCCGCGCCGCGACCGACTCGTCGACGTGGCCGGACCACCAGGCGGCGTCGGCGAGCGTGTCCAGGTCCCCGGGGGCGAGGGGCTCGGTGGGATGCCGGTCGGCCTCGTGCAGGAGGGCGTACGCACCGGCCCAGTCCTCACGGGCAGCCGCGTCCCTGGCCTGCTCGACGACGGCGACGACGACGGCCATGGCGGCTCACTTCCCTAGCCCCCTCGCCGGCCTCCCGGCCCTATCAGAATAGGGCCGGGAGGCCGGCGAGGTCGGCGGGAGGAGCGAGGCCCGGCGAGGCCCGGAGAGGCCCGGCGAGGTGGGCGGGAGACGCGCGGCCGGCGGGAGAAGCGCGGCCGGCCCAGGTCGCGGTCAGCCCAGGTCGACGCCGCTCGCGCGGAGCATGTCGTCGCGCTCGACGATCTTCACGCGCTCGCGGCCCTGCGGCTCGCCGAGCGCCTTCTCGGCGGCGTCGAGCGCGTACCAGCCCTCCCACGTGGTGTACGTGAGGCCCTTGCTCTCCAGGAAGGACACGACCGCGCCCTCCTCCGGGGACTCGGGGGCGAGGAGCCGGCCGTTCGCGTGGTCGTCGAGCAGGTTGGCCACGGTCTCGTTGGCGTCGCCCTTGGTGTGGCCGATGAGGCCGACGGGGCCGCGCCGGATCCAGCCGGTGACGTAGGTGGAGGCCATGTGCTCGCCGGTCTCCTCGACCACCCGGCCGCCCTCGTCCGGGACGGTGCCGCTGGCCGTGTCCCAGGGCAGCTTGGGCAGCTCGTCGGAGAGGTAGCCGACGGCGCGGTAGACGGCCTGGACGTCCCAGTCGGTGGTCTGGCCGGTGCTCTTGACGTTGCCGGTGCCGTCCAGCTCGGTGCGCTCGGTGCGCAGGCCGACGACCTGGCCGTCCTCGCCGAGGATCTCGACGGGGGACTCGAAGAAGTGCAGGAAGAGCTTGTGCGGGCGGTCGCCGATGTCGCGGATCGCCCAGTTCTCCAGGGTCTTGGCGACCATGTCGGTCTGCTTGTTCTTGCGGCGCTCGGCGATCGAGCCCTCGTCGTAGTCGATGTCCTCGGGGTTGACGATGACCTCGATGTTGGGGGAGTGGTCCAGCTCGCGCAGCTCCATGGGGCTGAACTTGGCCTGGGCCGGCCCGCGACGGCCGAAGACGTGGATCTCCACGGCCTTGTTGACCTTGAGACCGTCGTAGACGTTCGGCGGGATCTCGGTCGGCAGCAGCTCGTCCGCGGTCTTGGCGAGGATGCGGGAGATGTCGAGGGCGACGTTGCCGACGCCGAGGACGGCGACCTTCTCGGCCTCCAGGGGCCAGGTGCGCGGGACGTCCGGGTGGCCGTCGTACCAGGAGGCGAAGTCGGCGGCGCCGTAGGAGCCTTCGAGCTCGACGCCCGGTATCCGCAGCTCGCGGTCGGCCATGGCGCCGGTGGAGAAGATCACGGCGTCGTAGAAGGCGCGCAGGTCGTCGAGGTGGACGTCGGTGCCGTAGTCGACGTTGCCGAAGAGTCGGACCTGCGGCTTGTCGAGGACCTGGTGGAGGGCGGTGATGATGCCCTTGATGCGGGGGTGGTCGGGCGCGACGCCGTAGCGGATGAGGCCGAAGGGGGCCGGCATCCGCTCGAAGAGGTCGATGGACACACCCGGCTCGGCGGCGGCCTCGGACTTCAGCAGCGCATCAGCGGCGTAGATCCCGGCGGGGCCGGCGCCGACGATCGCGACCCGGAGGGGGCGGGGCATGACGGGGTTCCCTTCGCAAACGACGAGACGGCGGAAGCCCGCCGCACTTAGGTCACCCTAAATAACGCTGCAAGTGATCCGGTACCCGCCCCCGGTCTATGGGCTCATAAGGCGGACTTATGGGTTCCATAAGGGGGTGGTTGGGGGGTGGATAAGGGGAGCGTGAGGGGTGTGATTTGGGGCGGCTTGATGCATTTAGGGTGGGTTTCCATGCGGAATTGGATGTTCGGTGGGGTTTACGGCACGGTCCTGGCCAGCGCGCTGCTGGCGGCGTTGCAGAGCGAGGGCGAGCAGTTCACGCCCGTCTACGACGCGCTGTGGATCCTGGTCACGGCGGTGGCCTCGGGCCTCGTGCACGGATATGCCCACCACATGGCGACCCACCACACCGGCAGCGCCACGGTCCGCTGGCGGCGTCTGGTCACCGCGCTGGGCGAGGAGTGGCCGGTGGTGGTCGCCAGCCTGCCCACCGTCGCCCTGCTCCTGCTGGCAGGCGCGGCCAACTGGGACGAGCCCCCGGTCACGACCGCCGGCCTGGCGCTCAACACGCTGCTACTGGGGGCGTGGGGCACCGTCGCCGCCCTCAAGTCCGGGTACCGGCGGCGGTCGGCGGTCCTGGTGGGGGCGGCGGACGCGACGATCGGGCTCGCTATCGCGGTGGCGAACGCGCTCATCAAGTAGGGGTGGTGGCGAACGCGCTCATCAAGGAGGGGTGGGGGCCGTGTTCGTCGGGGTCTTGGGCCCTTGTGGTGGGCGTTCCTGGTGGGCTTCTGGTGCGGCCGCCCTCTTTCCGAGAGTCGCGCCTTCCGCCACCGCGTCAAGGGCGCTCCCTGCGGTCGCGTCGCTGCGCGATGGCCTTCGGCCACCCTTGACCCGGTGGCTCCAGGCGCGAAGAACCTCTCGGAGGGCGGCCGGGGGGCGGGGCCGCGCGGCGAGGCCGGGTGGTGGCGGGGCGCCGTGGGCGGCCGTCGGTCCGGTGGGTGGTGAGGCCGGGTAGTGGTCGGGGTGTGCGAGCCGGTGCGGCGGGTGGGTGGTGAGGCCGGGTAGTGGCTGGGGTGCGTGAGTGGGTGCGGCGGGGTGGGTGGGGGCTTGGCTAGTGGTGGGGGTGGGCGGGTCCCTTCCGGCCGGTTGGTGGTGCGCGGCAGTGGAGTGGGGTGCACCGTCCCGGCTTGGCGGCGGACGGCCGTCGTCCGGCGGGGCTTCAGGCCCCGCTGGTCACCCCCGGCGGTGCATTCTCCGACCTCGCGCGCCGGGATGGGACGGCAGTGCGCTCGTGTGACGTGTGAGGCGACTTCGGGCCGTCCGGGGGCGTGGAGAACGGGGTTTGCATCATCCGCCGCCGCCGGATGGGACGGGGGATCACTCGTGTGACGCGAGGGGCAGCCCCAGCCGACCCGGGGACGTGGGGAACGGAGTTTGCACCACCCGCGACCACCCGACGGGACGGGGGATCACTCGTGTGACGGGAGAGGCAGCCCCAGCCGACCCGGGGGCTTGGGGAACGGAGTTTGCACCACCCGCGACCACCCGACGGGACGGGAGATCACTCGTGTGACGCGAGGGGCAGCCCCAGCCGACCCGGAGGTGTGGGGAACGGGGTTTGCACCGCCCGCGACCACCCGACGGGACGGGGGATCCCTCGTGTGACGGGAGTGACTTGGCTCCCTGCTGGCCCCTCCACCCACCGGCGGTGATCAGCGGGGCTTGAAGCCCGGCCGGGCGACGGCCGTCGGTCGCTGAGCCGGGTCGGTGCACCCCATGCCACTGCCGCGCGCCACCAACCGGCCGGAAGGGCCCCCACCCGCCCCCGCCACAAGCCGAGCCCCCACCCCACCGAGCCGCACGCGCCACTCCCACCCCGGCCGCTACCCGGGCTCACCACCCACCGGGCCGCACATGGGAACCGCACCCCCACCACTACCCGGGCTCACCACCCACCGGCCTGCTCGCCGCCCTGCCACCCCGACCGCTACCCGGCCTGGTCGCGCGGCCCCGCCCCCCGGCCGCCCTCCGAGTGTGAAAGGGCCCCCGGAGCCGCCGGGTCAAGGGTGGCCGTAGGCCATCGCGGAGCGACGCGACCAACGGGAGCGCCCTTGACGCGGTGGTGGAGGGGGCCACACTCGGAAAGAGGGCGGCCGCACCAGAAGCCCGCAAGGAACGGACACCCCTGGGGCCTACAGTCGTCACGACGACGTGGTCGATCCCGCCCGGAGGCTTCCCATCCCAGCCGTTCGTCAGGTCGAAGACGTGGCGGCCGACGACCGTCACCCCGATCTGGTCCCAGTACGGCCGGGTGTAGGGGTAGGACGTCTGCGACACCTTCAGCTGACCGCTCTCGTCCGACGGGACGTCACCGCTGGTCAACCAGTCGAAGAGTGGTCCGGGCTGGTCGTTCTCGTCCGCGACGAAGCCGTCCACCGACACCGAGCTGTACATGACCACCTTGCCCACGGAGCTCTCCTCTGCCTTGGGGGCCCCAAAGCAGTGTGCCGTGAGCTGTCGCTCTTGGCGGTAGGTGAGGGCGCGAGTGTTGCGTCACGCGGTGAACGCGATGACGCAGAGCAGCCCGAACAGGCCGAGGGTCGCTCCGCAGAGGAGCAGGGCGAGCAGGGCCACCCACAGCCGTGCGACGACGGAGAAGTTGCCGATGACGGTGGCCGGCTTGCGCGGGTGGTAGCTGACCTCGGCCCGGCTGCCGCCGTACTGCTTGCGGTACCTGTGGGTCTCGCCGTTCAGGTCCGTGTACTCGTACACCCTCGTCGAAGGGATGCGGAACGCGAACTCCGCCATCACCGTGACACCGTGCCTGGGCAGCCACCACATCATGAAGGCCCGCTCCGCCGTGTACGCGCTCACCGCAGTCAGGACCCAGCCGATGACCCCCAGGATCCAGATGAGCACGAGGAGGGCGGGCTCGCCGGCGACGACGACGGCCACGGACTGGGCCAGGAGCAGAGTGAGCACGGGGGCCGTCAGCCAGAAGGCCCAGCTTTTGAGGAGCGGCTGCTTGGGGGGCTGGGACTCGGCCAGGTTGCGGGTCGTGACGAGCGTGGCGCCGTCCGTCGACGGGTCCGGCTCCGGTAGTTCGAGCAGCGCCAGGTTCACCGCCTCCGCGAACGCCTCCACCGCGGCCTCACTGACGCCGTCCACCCGGTGTACGACGGGCTGGGCACCGCCCGGTGCGCGGAGCTGCACGCTGACCGACCGCCCGTCGGGCAGGACGCCCCGGACGGCCTGCAGGGGGATGCGGTGCTCCTCGTCACCCCTGCGCAAGGTCAGCGCGCCGTCCGTCTCGTGACGGAGGACCGTTCCGCCGCTGCCGCGCAGGACCAGGGCCGAGGGTGAGATCGCCATGCGCATGATCGTATGGCGCTGTTGAAGGTTTTGTGGAGAGGGGCGGGAACGTGAGCCGTTGGACGCTTGACGAGAGAAACCACCACCAGTGGTGGTGGATACCCCTTGCCGTCGTGGTCATGGCGGTGGCGACCTGGGGGGTTCTCGGGATGGTCGAGGGGAGTTGTGTGCGCGGGCCCAGCGGTGGCTGCTCGCCCGCGGACGGCCACGAGCTGCGCTGGTGGCTGATGTTCCTCTCGTACCTGCCGACGTTCTTCGTCGTCGGCACCGGAGCCACCACGCACCGCTGGCCACCCGCCGTCGGCGTCGCCCTCGGGGGCGCGGGCGGCGCGGTGTACGCGCTGACGCAGGGGCGCACGACGGCGTACGTGGTCACCGCGAGCATCCTCCTCGCGCTCGCGGTGCTCGCGCCGGTGCAGACCTGGCGCCGTCAGCGGAGGACTGCCGTCAGCCCTTGAGGCCGCTGACGAAGTCCGCCCAGGCGGTGGCGGGGACTACGAGGGCCGGGCCGGCGGGGTTCTTGCTGTCACGGACCGGGACGACGCCGGGGACGTCGTCCAGGACCTCGACGCAGTTGCCACCTTCGCCGTTGCTGTAGCTGCTCTTGCGCCAGGCGGCGCCGGCGAAGTCGTACGAGACTTCGACGCAGTCGCCGCCCTGGCTGTTGCTGTAGGAGTTCTTGAACCAGTGGGCGTTGTTCAGGTCGTACTCGCGCATCGTCTGAAGTCCTCCGCCGCCGACTCGATCAGGGCCAGGGACGCCTCCGGCGACAGCGCGGCGACCCTCAGCAGATCGTAGGCGCGCTGTGCTCGCTTCACCACAGCCGGATCGTCGAGGAGCGTCCCCGAAAACGACGTCTCCGTATAAGCCGTTGGGGGCTGGTCCTCGAACTCCATGAGCCGTAGTGAACCGTCCATGGAGGCGTGTGCACCAGCCGTGCGTGGCACTAGCGCCACCAGCACCGCCCGCTCACGCATCAGCCTCGCGATGTGCTCCACCTGTGCGGCCATGACCGCCGGACCGCCCACGGGGGCGCGTACTGCGTTCTCGTGCAACACGACCCAATACTCCGGCCTTGTAGCGTCCTTGAGAATGGCTGCTCGCTCTATACGCGAGCTGACCTTCTCCTCGACGTACTCCTCCGTGGCGAACGGGTTCGCCGCGATCGTCACCGCCCGCGCGTACTCCTCCGTCTGTAACAACCCCGGCACCACCGTCGGCGCGTACTCGCAGATCTTCGTCGCCAGCTTCTCCAACTCGGCCACCTCGTGGAAATAATCCGCGTACGGCGACTTGTTGATGAGCGAGCGACACGTCCGTTCGAAAATACCGCCGGTTTGTAGCACCTCGTCGATTCTCTTCGCCACATCCAGCTGCGGCTTCCGAATCCCCTGCTCGAACAGGCCGATGTACGCCCCGGACACGAACACCCGTGCGCCCAGCTCGGTCTGCGAGAGGGCCGCGGATTCCCGTCGTTCCTTCAGAAGCCCGCCGAAGAACTCCCACGCTTCTTGTTGCCTGGCTTTGGCCATTGATTAACTCCTGACCCCCACACCGCGGTTGTAGACCCAGCGCATCTGCCGATTCTACGGATCTGCCGTCACGCTCGTCGGAGTAAGCGGGAAATGGATTCGGAAAGGGATGCGTTGGCGATGAAGAACGAAGGAACCGAAGGAACCAATGGAACCGAAGGAACCGTGGAAGCAGCGGCGGAGGCGGTGGCGGCATTGCGCGACGCGCTCGTACGGGCGGGAATCACGCTCCCTTCCCTCGGGCTCGACGCGCTCACCCTCGCTGCCGAGCCGCCCCGGCCGCTGATCGAATTGGGGCGCTGCACGGTGGCGACGGCGCGACTGCTCGCCGCCGCGCTGGCGCGGTAAGGAGGTCGGTCATGGAACCGCCCATCGGGGCGTACGTCGTCGACACGCGTACGGGGAAGGTCGGCACCGTGATGGGCCACGAGGGGCCCTACCTCCAGGTGCGGCCCATCGGCGGCGGGCGCGAGTGGGACTGCGAGCCGGACGGTGTCCGGGTCGCGACGGCGGCGGAGCGGCTGCGCGCGGCGACGGCGCATGCGAACGCGCGCAGCCGGGGGGAGGTGCCCTGAGGGCCAGAGGGTCCGAGGGTCCGAGGGAGTGCAGGCTCCGAGGCGGTGCAGGCCCCGAGGGTCTGCGGGCGCCCCCGAAGGAGTGCGCGGCCCGAGGGGTGCGTCTCCGGCCCGGCCGCAGGCTCCTCGCGGCCTTCCTCGCCGCCGCCCCCCCCGCACGTGGTGAACGCCGCCCCCGAGCCGTGCCCGCCCCGCCCCCCTCGTACGCGAGAATGGGGCCATGAGTCTGTTCCGCGACGACGGCATCGTGCTGCGCACCCAGAAGCTGGGTGAAGCGGACCGCATCATCACGCTCCTCACACGCGGTCACGGACGCGTACGCGCCGTCGCGCGCGGGGTGCGCCGGACCAAGTCGAAGTTCGGGGCGCGGCTCGAACCGTTCTCCCACGTGGACGTGCAGTTCTTCGCCCGGGGGAGTGAGCTCATCGGGCGCGGGCTGCCGCTGTGCACGCAGAGCGAGACCATCGCCGCGTACGGCGGCGGGATCGTCACCGACTACGCCCGTTACACCGCCGGCACCGCCATGCTCGAGACGGCGGAACGGTTCACCGACCACGAGGGCGAGCCGGCCGTCCAGCAGTACCTTCTGCTCGTCGGCGGGTTGCGCACCCTCGCGCGGGGCGAGCACGCGCCGCACCTCATCCTCGACGCCTTCCTGCTGCGCTCGCTCGCGGTCAACGGCTACGCGCCCAGTTTCGACGACTGTGCGCGATGCGGACTTCCCGGGCCGAACCGGTTCTTTTCGGTCGCAGCGGGCGGAGTCATATGCGCGGACTGCCGGGTGCCCGGAAGCGTCGTACCCTCTGCTGAGGCCGTAGGGCTGCTCAGCGCGCTGCTCACCGGCGACTGGGACACGGCGGACGCGTGCGAGCCGCGTCACGTCAGGGAGGGCAGCGGCCTTGTGTCCGCCTATCTGCACTGGCACCTGGAACGCGGGCTGCGCTCGCTGCGGTACGTAGAGAAGAGCTAGGAGATCCATCGCCATGGCCATCGCACGACGCGGAATCCTCGGACGGCAGCGCCGGGAGTACAAGGTTCCCGAGCCGCACCCGTCCGGCGCGCACCCGCCGAAGCTCCCCTCGGAGCTCGTGCCGAACCACGTCGCCTGCGTGATGGACGGCAACGGCCGCTGGGCCAAGGAGCGCGGCCTGCCCCGCACCGAGGGGCACAAGGTCGGCGAGGGCGTCGTCCTCGACGTGCTCAAGGGCTGCCTGGAGCTCGGCGTGAAGAACCTCTCCCTCTACGCCTTCTCTACGGAGAACTGGAAGCGGTCGCCCGAGGAGGTCCGCTTCCTCATGAACTTCAACCGCGACGTCATCCGCCGCCGCCGCGACGAGATGGACGAGCTGGGCATCCGGATCCGCTGGGTCGGCCGCATGCCCAAGATGTGGAAGTCGGTCGTCCAGGAGCTCCAGATCGCCCAGGAGCAGACCAAGAACAACGACGCCATGACGCTCTACTTCTGTGTCAACTACGGCGGCCGCGCCGAGGTCGCCGACGCGGCCCAGGCCATCGCCCGGGACGTCGCGGCGGGCCGGCTCGACCCGTCGAAGGTCAACGAGAAGACCTTCCAGAAGTACCTGTACTACCCGGACATGCCGGATGTCGACCTGTTCCTGCGCCCCAGCGGCGAGCAGCGCACCTCCAACTACCTGATCTGGCAGAGCAGCTACGCGGAGATGGTCTTCCAGGACGTCCTGTGGCCCGACTTCGACCGCCGTGACCTGTGGCGCGCCTGCGTCGAGTACGCCTCGCGCGACCGCCGCTTCGGCGGCGTGGACGCGGCGGACCTGGCCGTGCTCGACAAGGCCTGACCGACGATGACGGGGATTCCTGAGAACGGCCGGCGAGCGCGGCGTGCTCGTCGGCCGGGGCCGCCAGCTCGTGGAGTGTGAGGGCCGGGTAACACGCCTGAGGCCGTGACCGTTTGCGGTGTCCCCGCGCGACGACGTTGGGGGCGCGCCTACCATGAAGTTATGGCGACGGTGCAGGTCAACGGGCTAGAGGTCGCTTACGACCGCGTGGGCGAGGGGCCGCCCGTGGTGTTCCTGCACGGTGCGGCAGAGGACGCCCGCGTCTGGCGGCCGCAACTCGAGGCACTGGCAGATGCATTCACGGTCGTGGCCTGGGACGAGCCCGGAGCGGGCCGCTCTTCCGACGTCCCCGAGTCCTTCGTCCTCGCGGACTATGCCCACTGTCTGGCTGCGGTCGTGGAGTCGCTGCGGCTTGGTCCGGCGCACATCGCCGGTATCTCCTGGGGCGGCACCCTCGCCCTGGAGTTCTACCGCCACCACGCGGACCTCGTGAGCACGCTGATCCTCGTCGACACCTACGCGGGCTGGAAGGGCTCCTTGCCGGCGGAGGAGGTGCGGGCCCGGGTCGAGGGCGCGCGCCGGATGCTGGCCGCGCCGCGCGGTGCGTTCGATCCGACCCTGCCCGGACTGTTCGCCGGCGAGCCGCCCGCCGCGTACGTACCGCTGTTGGACGCGATCGCGGCCGTCGTACGCCCGGAGACCATGCGGACGCAGCTATCCCTCATGGCCGAGACGGATCAGCGGGATCTTCTGCCCACCGTCTCGGTGCCCACCCTGTTGCTCTGGGGAGAGCAGGACGTGCGCTCGCCACTGGGCGTCGCGCGACAGTTCCAGGAAGCGATCCCGGATGCCGAGCTGGTCGTGATCCCGGGCGCGGGGCACGTCAGCCACTTGGAACGGCCCGAGGAGTTCAACCGGGCCGTGCGCGGCTTCTGCCACACCCACTCGTGAGCCGGCGCCGGGTCCTCACCGCGTGGCGGACGGTGGCGCAGGCAGGCGTGACGCGACGAGCCGTGAGGCGCCGAGGCGTGAGGCGATGACGCGACGGGCCCGCACCGGAATCCTCCGGTGCGGGCCCGTCGCGTACGTCTCGTGGCCTGTCGGTACGGCTACTTCGCCGCGCACTCCGCGCAGGTGCCGAAGATCTCCACCGTGTGCGCCACGTTCACGAAGCCGTGCTCGGACGCGATCGTCTCGGCCCACTGCTCCACGGCCGGGCCCTCCACCTCGACGGCCTTGCCGCAGACGCGGCAGACCAGATGGTGGTGGTGGTCGCCGGTGGAACAGCGGCGGTAGACCGTCTCGCCGTCGCTGGTGCGCAGCGCGTCCACCTCGCCCGCGTCCGCGAGGGACTGCAGCGTCCGGTAGACGGTGGTGAGGCCGACGGAGTCGCCGCGGTGCTTGAGCATGTCGTGCAGCTCCTGGGCGCTGCGGAACTCGTCCACCTCGTTCAGCGCCGCCGAGACGGCGGCCCGCTGTTTGGTCGAGCGGCCTCGTACGGGGGGTCCTGCCGTCACCACGGGGGCCTCCTTGAATCCTTGTCTGCCCCCGCCATTCTGCCAGTCCCCCGTTCCCCGGTCGGTCCGCCGAGCCTTCCCCGGGTCAGACCTTCACGTCGTCCGCCGGGCGGCGGGTCGCCGGAAGGGGCGCGTCGCAGGCGTGCGCGGCGGCCTCGGCGGCCCGGGCGCGGCGCCGGGCGAGCGGGGTCGCGAGGAGCGTCAGGGCGATGAAGACGCCGATCGCGAGGAGCACGATCGTCGCGCCGGGCGGCACGTCCTGGTAGTACGAGGTGACGGTGCCGGCCAGGGTGACGCCGGTGCCGATCACGACGGCGAGCACGAAGGTCGTACGGAAGGACCGGGACAGCTGCTGGGCGGCGGCCACCGGGACCACCATCAGCGCGCTGACCAGGAGCAGGCCGACCACGCGCATGGCGACCGTGACGGTCACGGCGGCGGTGACCGCGATCAGCAGGTTCAGGAAGCGCACCGGCAGGCCGGTGACGCGGGCGAACTCCTCGTCCTGGCTGACCGCGAACAGCTGGCGGCGCAGGCCGACCGTGACCAGGACCACGAAGGCGGCGAGGATGCCGATCGCCGTGACGTCCTCGGCGGAGACCGTCGACAGGGAGCCGAACAGGAACGAGTTGAGGTTCGCGTTGGAGCCGGTCGGCGAGAGGTTGATCAGCAGGACGCCGCCGGCCATGCCGCCGTAGAAGAGCAGCGCGAGGGCGAGGTCGCCGCGGGTCTTGCCGTACGCCCGGATCAGCTCCATCGCGACCGCGCCCGCGACGGCGACGGCGGTGGCCATCCAGACGGGGCTGGCGTTCAGCAGGAAGCCCAGGCCGACGCCGGTCATGGCGACATGGCCGATGCCGTCGCCCATGAGTGCCTGGCGGCGCTGGACGAGGTAGATGCCGACGGCGGGCGCGGTGATGCCGACGAGGACGGCCGCGATGAGCGCCCGCTGCATGAAGGCGAGCTGGAGGAATTCCATGATCAGGTCAGCTTCCTCAGGTCAGCAGACCCGTGCGGAGCGGCTCGTCGGCCGCGTGCGGATGGACGTGGTCGTGGCCGGGCAGCGCGTGCTGGCCGACGGCCTGCGGCGGCGGGCCGTCGTGGACGACGCAGCCGTCGCGCAGGACGACCGCGCGGTCGATCAGGGGCTCCAGCGGGCCGAGCTCGTGCAGGACGAGGAGGACGGAGGTGCCGCCGGCGACCTGCTCGCGCAGGGTGCCGGCGAGGATCTCCTGGCTGGCCAGGTCGACGCCGGCCATCGGCTCGTCCATGATCAGCAGCTCCGGCTCGGAGGCGAGCGCGCGGGCGATCAGCACGCGCTGGTGCTGGCCGCCGGAGAGGGCGGCGACGGAATCGCGCGCGCGGTCGGTCAGGCCGACCAGCTCGATGGCGCGGTCGACGGCGGCCCGGTCGGCCTTCGTCGGCCAGCCGAACCGCTTGCGGGAGAGCCGGCCGGACGTGACGACCTCGCGGATGGTGGCGGGAACCCCGCTCGCGGCGGTGGTCCGCTGCGGTACGTAGCCGATCCGGGCCCAGTCGCGGAACCGCTTCTGCGCGGTGCCGAAGAGCTCGATCGTGCCGCCGGTCAGCGGCACCTGGCCGATGACGGAGCGGACGGCGGTCGACTTGCCGGAGCCGTTGGCGCCGAGCAGCGCGACGACCTCACCGCGCCGGACGGTGAGGTCGACGCCGCGCAGGACGGGGCGCGAGCCGAGGGCCGCGGTGGCTCCGCGGACGGAGATGACGGGCTCGTCGCTCACAGCTCGCTCCTTGGTCACTTGGCGCCGAGTGCGGTCTTCAGCGCGGCGAGGTTGGACTGCATGACCTCGATGTAGTCATCGCCCTTGGACGCGTCCGTGATTCCCTCCAGCGGGTCGAGCACGTCGGTCTTGAGGCCGGTGTCGCGCGCGAGGGTCTTGGCGGTCTTGTCGCTGGCCAGGGTCTCGAAGAAGACGGTGGTGACCTTGTCCTTCCTCGCGATGTCCTGGAGCTCCTTGACGCGGGCGGGGCTCGGCTCGGCCTCGGGGGCCATGCCGGAGATGCCCTCCTGCTCCAGGCCGTAGCGCTCCGCGAGGTAGCCGAAGGCGGAGTGGGTGGTGATGAAGGTCTTGGAGGCGGTGTTCTTCAGACCGGTCTCGAACGCCGTGTTCAGGTCGCCGAGCTGCTTCACCAGGGTGGCGGTGTTCTTCTTGTAGTCGGCGGCGTGGGCCGGGTCGGCCTTCTCGAAGGCGGCTCCGACGCCCTTGGCGACCTCCGCGTACTTCACGGGGTCGAGCCAGATGTGCGGGTCGGCGCCGGCCTCGGAGGAGTGGTCGTGGCCTTCGTGGCTGTCGTGCCCGGCCTCGGAGCCGTGATCCGCCTCGGCGCCGTGCTCGTGGCCGCCTGCCTCGGCGCCGTGCCTTTCGAGCGTCGTGAGGGTGGCGGCGTCGACGGTGTTCTCGACGCCGGCCTGCTGGATGGCGGCGTCGACGGCGGGCTGGACGCCCTTGAGGTAGACGACGAGGTCCGCGTCGGCGAGGTCGCCGATCTGGCGCGGCTTGAGCTCCAGGTCGTGCGGCTCGACGCCCGGCTTGGTGAGGGTGTCGACGGCCACGTGGCCGCCGCCTATCCGCTCGGCCAGGAACTGCATGGGGTAGAACGACGCGACGACGTCAAGCTTCCCGCCGTTTCCGCTGCCGCCCTTGTCGGCGGCGTCGGAGGTACCGGAGCACGCGGAGAGGGTCACGAGACCGAGGGCGACTGCTCCGGCGACGGCGGTGGTGGGTATCAGACGGCGTACGTTCATGACACTCATTTTCAACAAAACTGGAAACGGTTGTCAATTGCCGTACCTGTGTCCCGCCCCACTCCGGGCCGCGCCCCGGGCCGTGGGCGAACCGATTTGATACGGGGGGTGCGGGCGCCGGTAACCTGAGGCATTCGCACTTCGTCGTCGTAATGAAGAGAGCACCGTGGCCGCCGACAAGATCGACACCATCGTCAGCCTGAGCAAGCGCCGTGGCTTCGTCTACCCGTGCAGTGAGATCTACGGCGGTCAGAAGGCCGCCTGGGACTACGGGCCGCTGGGCGTCGAACTCAAGGAGAACCTGAAGCGCCAGTGGTGGCGTTACATGGTCACCGCGCGCGAGGACGTCGTCGGCATCGACTCGTCGGTGATCCTGGCCACCGAGGTCTGGGAGGCCTCCGGCCACGTCGCCACGTTCACCGACCCGCTGACCGAGTGCACCTCCTGCCACAAGCGCTACCGCGCCGACCACCTGGAGGAGGCGTACGAGGAGAAGCACGGCCGCCTCCCCGAGAACGGCCTCGTCGACCTCAACTGCCCCAACTGCGGCAACAAGGGCACCTTCACCGAGCCCAAGCAGTTCTCCGGCCTGCTCTCCACCCACCTCGGCCCGACCCAGGACACCGGCTCCGTCGCCTACCTGCGTCCCGAGACCGCGCAGGGCATCTTCACCAACTTCGGTCAGGTGCAGCAGACCTCGCGCAAGAAGCCGCCGTTCGGCATCGCGCAGATGGGCAAGTCCTTCCGGAACGAGATCACTCCGGGCAACTTCATCTTCCGCACCCGCGAGTTCGAGCAGATGGAGATGGAGTTCTTCGTCAAGCCGGGCGAGGACGAGCAGTGGCACGAGTACTGGATGGAGCAGCGCTGGAACTGGTACACCGGCCTGGGTCTCCGTGAGGAGAACATGCGCTGGTTCGAGCACCCGAAGGAGAAGCTCTCCCACTACTCGAAGCGCACCGCCGACATCGAGTACCGCTTCTCGTTCGGCGGCAGCGAGTGGGGCGAGCTCGAGGGTGTCGCCAACCGCACCGACTACGACCTGAACGCGCACTCCAAGGCCTCCGGCGCCAACCTGACGTACCACGACCAGGAGTCCGGCGAGCGCTGGACGCCGTACGTCATCGAGCCCGCCGCCGGTGTCGGCCGCGCGATGCTGGCCTTCCTGCTCGACGCCTACACCGAGGACGAGGCCCCCAACGCCAAGGGCGTCATGGAGAAGCGCGTCGTCCTGCGTCTGGACCCGCGCCTGGCCCCGATCAAGGTCGCCGTCCTGCCGCTGTCCCGCAACCCGCAGCTCTCCCCGAAGGCCAAGGGCCTGGCGGCGGACCTGCGGCAGAACTGGAACATCGAGTTCGACGACGCCGGCGCCATCGGCCGCCGCTACCGCCGTCAGGACGAGATCGGTACCCCGTTCTGCGTCACCGTCGACTTCGACACCCTCGAGGACAACGCGGTGACCGTGCGCGAGCGCGACACCATGAAGCAGGAGCGCGTCTCCCTCGACCAGATCCAGGGCTACCTGGCGACCCGCCTGGTGGGTTGCTGATCACCCTGGTCCCGTAGGGATCCCGTACGGCGAAGCCCCCGGTTCCGTTCCCGGAACCGGGGGCTTCGCCGTACGTCGTCAGGGGCGCAGACCGCGCAGCAGCAGATCGACCACCGACTCGAACTCGGCCTCGATCGCCGGGCGCTGCCACTCGGGGGCGTAGGCCGGGTCGTGGAAGCGGGCGGTCGCGTAGAAGAGCGCGCGAGCCGTGGTGCCCGGGTCGGGGGCGGTGAACTCGGCCTCCCGGGTGCCCTCCTCGACGATCGAGCGGACCTGGCCGACGAGCACGTCGAGGTGCCGGTCGACCACACCGCTGTTCTCGTCGATCAGCACGCTGTACGTGGCGAACAGCTCGGGGTCGTCGCCCGCCTTGTGGCGCTTGGCCTCGAAGAGGGTGGCGAACCAGGCGTGCAGCTTCTCCGGCGCCGGCCGCCCGGGGGCTTCGGTCAGCTCGGCGAGGGCCACCTCGGTGCGGGAGAGCCAGCGCTCGGTGACCGCCTCGCGCAGCGCGGCCTTGGTGCGGAAGTGGCGGTAGACGCTGCCGTGGCTGACGCCGAGCACCCGGGCCACGTCCACGACCGTCGCCTTCGCCGGGCCGTAGCGCCGGAGCACCTCCTCGGTCGCTTCGAGGATGCGCTCGGCGGTCAGGGTCTCGGTGGCGGCCATGGAATGACACTACCTGTCATCTCGGACGCTCAGTGCTCGCTGTCGAGGTGGGCCATCTGCGCCTCCGGGTAGCGCTCGCCGGCCGCCGCGCCCGCCGGGACGGCCGCCTCGATGGCCGCCAGGTCGGCCCGGTCCAGCGTCACGTCCAGGGCGCCGAGCGCCTCCGCGAGCCGGTCCCGGCGGCGGGCGCCGACCAGCGGGACGATGTCCGCGCCCTGCCGGGGCCCCTGGGCGAGCACCCAGGCGATGGCGGTCTGGGCGACCGTCACGCCCTTCGCCTCGGCGACCGCGCGCAGCCGGTCCACCAGGTCCAGGTTCCGGTCGAGGTTGTCGCCCTGGAAACGGGGGGACATCCCGCGGAAGTCGCCCGGGGCGAGCGCGCGGTCGCGGGTGAAGTGGCCGCTGATCAGGCCGCGGGAGAGGACTCCGTAGGCCGTGATGCCGATGCCCAGTTCGCGGGCGGTGGGCAGGATCTTGTCCTCGATGCCCCGGGAGATCAGCGAGTACTCGATCTGGAGATCCGCTATCGGGGCGACGGCGGCGGCCCGGCGCAGGGTGTCGGCACCGACCTCGGAGAGGCCGATGTGCCGGACGTGCCCCGCCTCGACCAGCTCGGCGATGGCGCCGACGGTCTCCTCGACCGGCACGTCCGGGTCGACGCGGGCGATCCGGTAGATGTCGATGTGGTCGGTGCCGAGCCGCTGCAGCGAGTAGGCCGCGAAGTTCTTCACCGCCGCCGGGCGGCCGTCGTACCCGGTGAAGCCGCCCTCGACCGTCCGCAGGGCACCGAACTTCACACTGGTCAGGGCCTGTTCGCGGGCGGCCGCCGGGGCAGTGCGCAGGGCCTCGTTGATCAGCAGCTCGTTGTGCCCCATCCCGTAGAAGTCGCCGGTGTCCAGGAGGGTGACGCCGGCGTCCAGGGCGGCGTGGATGGTCGCGATCGACTCGGCGCGGTCGCTCTCGCCGTACAGCGCGGACATGCCCATGCAGCCGAGGCCGAGGGCGGAGACCTGGGGGCCGGTGGTGCCGAGGGGGCGGGTGGGGAGGGAGGTCATGGCTGGCTCCTCGAAGGGATCGGAACGGCGCCGGACCGGAAGAGCGGCGCGCGACAACCATGACATGACCGATGACAGATTTCAATATCTGTCACTCCATGGTTCACCCGATCGAGCGAGGGAGGCGCAGGCTCAGTAGCAGCGTCAGCACCACCACACCCAGCTGGACCAGCAGCGTCGTCGTCAGCGCGGAGCCCATGTCCGCCGGCGAGGAGCCGAGCGAGAGGAAGAGCGAGCCGAGCGTCGCCACGCCGAGCGCCAGCGCCGACTGCTGCGTGGTCACCATGACCCCGCTGCCCACGCCCGCCCGCTCCGCCGGAACCTCCGACAGCACCACGCGGAACAGCACCGGCAGCTGAAGCCCCTGGCCGAAGCCCGCGATCGCCATGCCCGGCAGCAGGCTCCCCACCGACAGGCCCTCCCAGCCGCGCCACACCGTCCAGGCGAGCAGGGCGATGCCGAGCGCCTGGAACAGGGCGCCCGCCACCACGATCCGGGTGCCCCAGCGCCGTACCAGCCGCGGACCCGCGAGCGAGGCCGCGAAGAAGGCCACCGCCATCGGCACGAGCGCCAGGCCCGAGGCCACCGCGCCCATCGCCAGGCCCTGCTGCAGCGCCACCGCCATCACGAACATGAAGCCGCCGAAGCCGCCGGAGAGCGGCAGCACCACCGCGAGCCCCCGGCGCAGCGACACCAGGTCCAGCAGGCTCGGCGGCACCAGCGGCGTACCGCCCCTGCGGTCCGCGCGCAGCTCCACCCACCAGAAGGCGCCCGCCGCGAACGGGAAGACGGCCAGCGACACCCACGTCCACAGCGGCCAGCCCGCCGCCCGGCCCTCGGTCAGCGGCGCGAGCAGGGTGATCAGGGTCAGCGCCAGCAGCAGCGTGCCCGGCACGTCCACCGGCGCGGGCCGGTCCGAGCGGGTCTCGGGGACCGAGCGGGCCGCGAGCGCGAGGCCGACGAGCGCCACCGGCACGTTGACCAGGAAGATCGACCGCCAGCCGCTGCCCGCCACGTCGGCGGCGACGAGCACGCCGCCGAGGATCTGGCCGGCCACCATCGCGAGGCCGGCGGTCGCCCCGTACAGGCTCAGCGCCTTCGCGTGCCGGGCGCCCGACGTCGAGGAGTGGATCGTCGCGAGGACCTGGGGCAGCATCAGCGCCGCCGCGGCGCCCTGAGCCACCCGGGCGCCGACCAGCGTCCAGGCGTCCGGGGCGAGCCCGCAGGCGAGCGAGGTGACGCCGAAGGCGGCCATGCCCGCGAGGAAGAGCCGGCGACGGCCGAAGAGGTCGCCGAGCCGTCCGCCGAGCACGAGCAGCACGGCGTACGACAGGCCGTATCCGGCGACGACCAGCTCCAGGAGGGCCGGTCCTGCCGCCAGGTCGTGGTCGATGGTCGGGAGGGCGACGTTGACGATGAAGAAGTCGATGAGCGGCAGTGCCGCCCCGAGCAGCACGGTGAACAGGCCGAGGGAGCCGAGGGCCGGCCGGTCGTGGTCGACGACCGCGGCGGTACGGGCAGGGGTGGATGTCGTAGTCACGCATCCGACCCTGCGCCCCGGCCCAGCCTGGTACCAGAGTGTCTTTATCCTGGTACAAGCACTACCTGGAAACGGGCTGAGCGCCCCGGCACCCTGGGAGTATGACCGTCATGGTGGCTGAACCCGACATCCGGCGACACGAGCTGGCCGGATTCCTGCGCAGTCGGCGCGAACGCATCACCCCCGAGGAAGTGGGGCTCCCGCGCGGCCGGCGCCGCCGCACCCCGGGGCTGCGTCGCGAGGAGGTCGCCCAGCTCTCCGCCGTCGGCGTCACCTGGTACACCTGGCTGGAACAGGCCAGGCCCATCCAGGTCTCCCCGCAGGTCCTCGACGCCCTCGCGGGCGCCCTGCTGCTCGACCCCACCGAGCGGTCCCACCTCTTCGCCCTCGCAGGTCAGGCCGACCCGCATCCCGAGACGGCCTGCCCGACGGTCACCCCCGCGCTGCGCGGACTGCTCGAACAGCTGGAGCCCGTCCCGGCCTGCGTCCAGAACAGCCGCTACGACTTCCTGGCCTACAACCGCACCTTCGGGCGGCTCTACTGCGACCTGGACGCGTTGCCCCGCGAGGACCGCAACACGCTCTGGCTGGCCTTCACGAACGACGAATTCCGCGCCGCCGTCACGGACCTGCCGGACATCCTGCGCGCGATGGCCGGAAAGTTCCGCGCCTCCATGGCCGAGCACCTGGCCGAACCCGCCTGGAAGGCGATGCTGAACCGGCTCCAGGCGGCCTCCCCGGAGTTCCGCGAGATCTGGGCCCGGCACGACGTCGTCGACCAGGCGAGCCGCGCCAAGGTCGTCCGCAACGCCGACGTCGGCACGCTGCGCCTGGAGCACACCAACCTGTGGCTCGGCCCCGCCGCCGGACCCCGCCTCGTCACGTACGTACCGCTCGACGAGGAGTCACTGGCCGGGCTCGAACGGCTCCAGGCCCTGGTCGTCGCTCAGGAGGCGGCTCGGACCGCTCAGGAGGCGGCGGAGGCCGCCGGTGTCCGGGCCGTTCAGGAGAAGGCCGCCGCGCGGACCGCTCACGACGAGGCCGCCCTCGCCGTCGCCTGAAGCCCGCCCTCCCCCTCGAGCCGCCGCGCCGTCCGCTCCGCCGTGCCCCGCGCCCATGCACCGCTGGTCAGGGCGCCGGCGACCAGCACGCACAGGCCGCAGCCGGTGATGATCCAGTAGGCGGGCCCGCTCGCCTCGCCGAAACCCTTCAGCCCGTTCTCGTACGAGGTGGTGCCGAGCCCCGCCGTGAGCACGGCGCCCACCACCGCGACGCCCAGCGTCTGGCCGATCTGGCGGCTGGTGGAGGCCACGGCCGCCGCCACCCCGGCCTGCTCGCGGGGCATGCCGGACACCGCCGTGTTGGTGATCGGCGCGTTCACCAGGCCGAAGCCGATGCCGAAGACCACGTATCCGGTGAACAGCAGCGGCGTGCTCGTCTCCGCCTCGAAGGCGGCGAACATCAGCGGGCCCGCCGCCATCGCCGTCCCCGCGATCAGCAGGGACGGCCGCGGCCCGCGCGCACCCACCAGGCGGCCGGACAGGGGAGCGAAGACGAAGGTCATCGCCGCCATCGGCAGCATGGAGAGCCCCGCCTGGAGGGCGGAGAGCCCCCGCACGTCCTGGAGGTAGAGCGTGTTCACGAAGAGGAAGCCGCCGAGCGCGGCGAAGGCGCAGACCGCGATCACGGTCGCCCCGCTGAACGGCGCGCTGCGGAAGAACCGCAGGTCGATCAGCGGCTCCCGGCGCCTCGGCTCGTAGAACAGCAGCCCGGCCAGGGCGAGGACCGCCACCCCCAGGAAGAGCGGGCTGCTCTCGATGATCGCGTACGTGAGCGAGCCGAGCAGGACCGTCACCAGGACCTGGCCCACGGGGTCGGGGCGCCGGGGGCGGGGCGCGCGGGACTCGGGGACGTAACGGAGGGTGAGGGCCAGCGCGGCCAGCCCGACCGGCAGGTTCACCCAGAAGATCGCCCGCCAGCCGACCGACTCGACGAGGAGCCCGCCCACCAGCGGACCCGCCGCCATGGAGACGCCCACGACCCCGCCCCAGACGCCGATGGCACGCGCGCGTGCCGCCGGATCCGTGAAGGTGTTGGTGATGATCGACATGGCGACCGGGTTGAGCATCGAGCCGCCCACCGCCTGCACCATGCGGAACGCGACCAGCGCCCCCAGGGTGGGCGCGAGCGAGCAGAGCAGCGAGCCGACCACGAAGAGCACGAGCCCGGTCGTGAACACCTTGCGGCGGCCGATCCGGTCGGCCGTGGAGCCCGAGAACATCAGCAGCGAGGCCAGCACCAGGGTGTAGGCGTCGATGGTCCACTGCAGGCCCGGGACGGACGCGTCCAGCTCGCGCTGCATGGAGGGGAGCGCCACGTTGAGCGCGGTGTTGTCCAGGCTGACGATCAGCAGGCTCATGCAGCAGATCGCGAGGACGAGCAGCCGGCGGCGCCGGGTCAGGGGTGCCGGAGTGAGCTGCCGTGATGTGAGCTCGGACATGTGCGGATAGTACGGCTGTCTAAAGACCTTCGCAGTACGCGACAATGGGCGAATGACCGCGTTCTCCCCCCTCGCCATCGGGCCGCACATCGTGCAGCCGCCGGTGGTGCTCGCGCCGATGGCCGGCATCACCAACGCACCCTTCCGCACCCTCTGCCGTGAGTTCTCCGGAGGGAAGGGCCTGTTCGTCAGCGAGATGATCACGACGCGGGCGCTGGTCGAGCGCAACGACAAGACCATGCAGCTCATCCGCTTCGACGAGACCGAGAAGCCCCGGTCGATCCAGCTGTACGGCGTCGACCCGGTGACCGTCGGCAAGGCCGTCCGGATGATCGTGGACGAGGACCTGGCCGACCACATCGACCTGAACTTCGGCTGCCCCGTCCCCAAGGTGACCCGCAAGGGCGGCGGCTCGGCCCTCCCGTACAAGCGGCCGCTGCTGCGGGCGATCCTGAACGAGGCCGTGACCAACGCGGGCGACCTGCCGGTCACCATGAAGATGCGCAAGGGCATCGACGACGACCACATCACCTACCTCGACGCCGGCCGGATCGCCGTCGAGGAGGGCGTCACCGCCATCGCCCTGCACGGCAGGACCGCCGCCCAGCACTACGGCGGCACGGCCGACTGGGACGCCATCGCGCGCCTCAAGGAGCACGTGCCGGAGATCCCGGTGCTCGGCAACGGCGACATCTGGTCAGCGGACGACGCGCTGCGGATGATGCGCGAGACCGGCTGCGACGGCGTCGTCGTGGGCCGCGGCTGCCTCGGCCGCCCCTGGCTGTTCGCCGACCTCGTGGCCGGCTTCGAGGGCACGGGCGGGTACGCGCAGCCCGGGCTGCGGGTGGTCGCGGACACGATGGTGCGGCACGCGGGGCTGCTCGGCGAGTGGCTGGGCGACGAGTCGCGCGGTGTCGTCGACTTCCGCAAGCACGTGGCCTGGTACCTCAAGGGCTTCTCGGTCGGCTCCGAGATGCGCAAGAGGCTCGCCGTCACCTCGTCGCTGGACGAGCTGCGCGCCGGGCTCGACGAGCTCGACCTGGACCAGCCCTGGCCGGTCGGCGCGGACGGGCCGCGCGGCCGGACCTCCGGCAACAACCGGGTCGTCCTGCCGGACGGCTGGCTCAAGGACCCGTACGACTGCGCGGGCGTGAGCGAGGACGCGGAGCTGGACACCTCGGGCGGCTGACCCCGCCGCGTCGGCGACGCCGGGCGCGGGCGTCGGGCGTCGGGCGTCGCGTGTCGCCCCCGGAGGGTCGGACGTCGGGCGTCGGACGTGGGACGTGGGACGTGGGACGTCGGGCGTCGGACGTGGGACGTCGGGCGTCGGACGTGGGACGTCGGGCGGCGAACCCCCGGATCGTCGGACGTCGGGCGGCCGGCCGGGCGGTCCACAGGACTGCCGGCCGGGCCGCGTCGCGGGTGGCCGGTTATCGACGGAGTCGGACGGAACGGCCCGGGAAGCGACCGGGTGCGCCCTAGGATGGGCGGCTGCGAGACAGCTGGCCGGACTCAGGTGGGGGGCCGCGTTGGTCAACGTCGTCTTCGTGCACGGCACGGGGGTACGCGAGGAGTCGTACCGGAAGTCCTGGCGCAGGGTCGCCCGCGGCCTCGGCCGGGTCCGGCCGGACGCCCGGCTGGTGCCCTGCTTCTGGGGCGAGCGCCTCGGCGCGCGGCTCGCCCTCGGCGGCGCGTCGGTGCCGCGGCCCGACCAGAACCGCTCGGCACCCGTGCCGTCCGGCGACACTTCCGACGACGGGCTCGGCCCCTGGGCCGCGCTCGACGCCGACCCGCTCGCCGAGATCCGGGCGCTCGCCGCCATCGGCGGGGAGGGCGGCCGCCGGGGGTACGTCCCCGGGCGCCGCGACCCCTGGGACGACCTGGCCGACAAGGTCCGCGCCCTCGACGGCGGCGACCTGCCCGAGGACGTCTGGCTGACCGAGGACCTCGCGCCGCACCTGGCCGCCGCCGCGCGGACCGTGGCCGCCGAGATCGCCCTGCGGCTCGCGGGCGGCGACGCCCCCTCCGACGGCGAGTCGCTGGCCGCCCGCGCCGTGGTCGCCGCCGCGGTCGCGGCCGCCGACGAGGAGTCCGACGCCGACGAGCCGCTGCCCGTCGACGGCACCGAGCGCGACCGGCTCGTCCAGGCGCTCACCGACCGCCTCGGCGGCAAGGACCGCGGCGTCGTCGGCCATGCCCTCGACCCGCTCCTGTGGGCGGGCGCCGGCCTCGTCCGCGCCCACGGACGGGACCGCACCACCCAGGGCGTGGTGCCCGCGGGCGGCGACATCCTGCGCTACCAGGCCCGCGGCGAGGAGCTGCGCGACCGGATCGCCGAGACCGTCGCCCTCACCCGCGAACAGGAACCCGGCCGGCCCGTCGTCCTGCTCGCCCACAGCCTCGGCGGCATCGCCTGCGTCGACCTGCTCGCCACCCGCGCGGTGCCCGGCGTGGACCTGCTCGTCACGGTCGGCTCCCAGGCGCCCTTCCTCTACGAGATCGACGCGCTCGCCGGACTGCGCCGCGGCGAGGAGCTGCCCGGGCACTTCCCGCGCTGGCTCAACCTCTACGACCAGCGCGACCTGCTGGGCTTCGTCGGCGAGGGCGTCTTCCCCGGCCGGGTCACCGACGTCCGGGTCAACCTGCGCCAGCCCTTCCCGCGCTCCCACACCGGCTACTTCGCCCACGCGCCCCTCTACGACCGGCTGGCCACGGAGCTGCCGTGATGCGCGAGGAACGGGCCGCTCACCCCACCGACCTGTCCGACGCCCATGCCGTCGTCGTCGCCATCGAGGAGTACGCCGACGGCGGCGACTGGCAGCTCGACGGGCCCGCCGCCGACGCGGCCAGGATGATGGGCTGGCTGGTCAGACGCGGGATGCCGGAGGAGAACATCGTCCTCCTGGCCTCGCCGCTGGCGCGGAACGCGCTGAACTTCGCCGAGTTCACCCGCGTCGACCAGCGGACCGCCGACCGCGCG
This sequence comes from Streptomyces sp. NPDC085481, assembly GCF_044541845.1. Taxonomy (NCBI): domain Bacteria; kingdom Bacillati; phylum Actinomycetota; class Actinomycetes; order Kitasatosporales; family Streptomycetaceae; genus Streptomyces; species Streptomyces sp. NPDC085481. The sequence goes on along the minus strand of NZ_JBITTJ010000001.1, from coordinate 782,046 downwards.
ACCATCCGCCAGGTGTTCCGGGAGGAGCTGCGCGAGCTGCCCGGCGACTGGCTCTGGGTCTACTGGGCCGGGCACGGCCTGATCATGGGCGAGAACAAGTGGGGCCTGCTCTACCCGGAGTCCCGCGCCAACGACCTCGACGCCGTCGACGCCGAGAACCTGCTGTCCCTGCTCAACACCGCACACCTGCCCGCCCGCAGGGTCCGCCGCGCCACCGTCATCATCGACGCCTGCCGCAGCGCCCTGCCGCCCCGCATGCACGTCCACGCCCGCAGACCCGAACCGATCGCCGAGGAGTCGCTGACCGACGTCGAGCGCAAGGTGTTCCTGATGCGGGCCGCACAGCTCGGCTCCGTCGCCAAGAACCCGGGCGGAGCGGGCCTGTTCACCTCCAACCTGCTCGGCGTGCTCGAAGAGCACGGCCGCGCCGACGCGCCCATCGACCTCGACGCCGCCTGGCTGGCGCTGCGGGCGCGGTTCGAGGAGCTGCGGGACGCGGGCGACACCCCGCAGCTACCCACCCTCTACGCCCGGAACTGGGACGAGAAGGAGGACCACCTCGACCTCGTCCCGCGCGAGACCGGGGAACGGCGGCGCGGCCGGCGCCTGCTGGCCCGCGCCGTCCGTACCGTCCTGGACGGCGGCACCGTCTCCGCCGCCCGCATCGCCCAGGGTCTCGAGGAGCAGCTCGGCACCGAACCGCCCGCCGGTGAGGACGCCGAAGGCCTCGCCGACTGGGCCCTCACCAGCGCGCACGGCCCCGCCACCCTCCTGCACCTGCTGGCCGAGGCCGCCCCGGCCGCCATGGGCGCGTACGAGTGGCAGGAGCTCGCCGTGACGGTGAGCCTCGACCACTGGATGCTCTGCCGCGAGTACGACGAACTCGTGCGCCTGCTCGTCGACGAACCGGCACCCGTCCACAAGGTGTTCGCCGACACCGCGCGGCACGTCGTCGGCCTCGTCCTGGACAGCGACCGGCCCGTACACGTCATGGACGAACTGGAGGCCCGCCGGGTCGGCCCCCAGCAACTGCCGCCCCTGCTGCGCACCGTGGAGCACACCGCCGCCGCGCTGCGCCCCGCCCCGCTCGCGGAGCGGCTGCGGGACTGGTCGCTGCGCTGCGCCCGCCGCCTCGGCGTGGAGCAGGCCCTCGTCGAACGGCGCGTCGAGGCCGAGAAGTCCGTGGCGCCGCAGGGCGACGGCGGCAGGGGGCCGGAGGCCGACGACTGCGTCCAGATCCGGCTCTCCCGCGTTGCCGGCGAGCGCTGGACCTACCGGATGTGGACCCGCGGCCCGGACGGCACAGCCGACCTCCTCGCGGCCGGCGACACGTCCCAGGACCTCGACGCCGTCGAACGGCACGTGGACGCCCTCCTCGTGCGCTACGCCCGGCCGGGCCGGACCCGGGTCGAGTTCTTCCTCGACGCCAAGGACCTCGAACTGGCCGTGCACCGCTGGCACATCGGTGCCGGGCAACCGGTCCGGCGCGCCATCGGCATCGAGTTCGACGTGGTCGTCCGCTGCGCCGACCAGCGCTTCGAGAGCCACGACCACCTCTGGCGCGACCGCTGGACCCGGGTGGGTGCCGCGGACACGGGCGACCTCCACTGGCCCTCCGCCGCGGCCGACCCCGCCAAGGTCTACGCCGAGCTGCTCAACCGCGACGACGCGCCCGGCATCGTCCTCACCACGCCCGCCGGCGCCCGCGGTGCCGTCCTGACGGTCTGCGTGTTCGGCGGGGCGCCCGTGGTCTTCTGGCACGGCGGCCGGGAAGAAGACGGCGGGCGCGAGCAGTTGAGGAGACTGCTCGCCGCCGGCGCGCTGGCCGACCTGCCCGCGGCCCTGCGCAGACTGCGGGCGCACGACGCGGCCCAGGACGACCACCCCGGCAGCCACCTGGCGCTGCTCTGGGACGACCCGGACCGCCGCCTGCCCCCGTCCCTGCCCCTGTCGGCCCCCTGACCCCGAGGAGAAACGGAACATGACTGACGACTGGCGGCTGTTCAGGGGCGAAGGCGAGCCCCACGCGGTCGACCGCTGGCCGGCCCCCCCGCCGTGGCGGGCCTTCGGGACCGCCAGGGAAGGCGGCGAGCAGCGTCCCGTACGCCATGTCATCGCGCCCGAGGACCGCGACACCGTCAACGCCGCCCTGCACCTGCACCGGCCGCTCCTGGTCACCGGCCGTCCCGGCACCGGCAAGTCCACCCTGGCCCGCGCCATCGCCGAGGAGCTCGTCCTGGGCGAGGTGCTGCACTGGCCGGTCAACAGCCGGTCCACCCTCACCGAGGGGCTCTACCACTACGACGCCGTCGGACGGCTGCGCGACGCCTCCCTCGCCCGGCACGGCGGCGACTCCGAACCGGCCATCGGGGACTACCTGCGGCTCGGCCCGCTCGGCACCGCCCTGTTGCCCCGCGACACGCCCCGGGTGCTGCTGATCGACGAGCTCGACAAGGGCGACGTCGACCTGCCCAACGACCTGCTGACCGTCTTCGAGGACGGCACCTACGAGATCCCCGAGCTGTCCCGGCTCAGCCAGACCCGGGTCGACGTCCGCACCGCCGACCCCGGCGCCGAGACCGCCACCGTCGAGCACGGCCGGGTCACCTGCCGGGTCTTCCCCGTCGTCGTCATCACCAGCAACGGCGAACGCGACTTCCCGCCCGCCTTCCTGCGCCGTTGTGTCCGGCTCGACCTCAGGCAGCCCGACGAGGAGCAGCTGCGCGAGATCGTCCGCATGCACCTCGGCGACGACAAGGACGCGGTCGCCCGCGAGCTGATCGCGGACTTCCTCGAACTGCGCGAGTCCCAGTCCCACGACCTCGCCACCGACCAGCTGCTCAACGCCGTCCACCTGCGGACCTCGGGCATCGCCATCGACTTCGAGGGACTGCGTGCCTCCGTGCTGCGCTCCCTGGTCGAAGTGGACGAGTGAGCGGCCCATGACCATCCACCGGCTGTGCGGGTTACTGGAGGACGCGGGCGTCGAGCTCTCCACCGAGGAGCTGCTCGACATCCTGTGGCTCGCCGTGACCACCCGCCCCGGGACGGCGGAGCCCGGCGACCAGCCGTCCGCCGCCGCACAGCCGGCCGCGCCCGAACCCACCCCGACGGCCCCGCCGGACGGCCACGACGGCACCGGCGAGGACCCCGACGCCGAAGGCGACCGGGACGGCGACCGGCCCGAGGACCGCGACCGGCGCGCCGCCGAGGCCATCGCCGCGGGCCTCTACGCACCGGGCGGCGGCAGGCCGGGCGGCCGGCTGCCCGCGAGACCCGTCGACGTCCGCGGGGTGCGCGCCCTCCCGGCCGCCCGCGGGCTGCACCGCGCGCTGCGCCCGCTGCGCCGCCCGGTCCCGTCCCGTACCGCCGTCGTGCTCGACGAGAAGGCGACCGCCGACCTGATGGCCGAGGCCGCCGTGCCGGACGTGGTGCTGCGGCCCGCGTCCGAACGATGGCTGGAGGCCGTGCTCGTCATCGACGACGGACCGTCGATGGTGCTGTGGCGGCAGTACGCGGCCGAGGCCCGCGCCCTGCTCGAACGGCAGGGCCTCTTCCACCGGGTCCGCACCTACGGCCTGGACAGCGGCGACCCGCTCCGGCCGGTGCTGCGCAGCCGCCCCTTCCAGCCGTCCAGCTCCCGCACCCTCGCCCGTCGCCTCGCCGACCCCGTGCGGCCCACCGTCGTCCTGGTCCTCTCCGACGGCGTCGGCCCCGGCTGGGCGAGCGGCGCGATCCCTCGGCTCCTCGACCGCTGGGCCGGCCACTCGCCGGTCGCCGTCGTCCAGCCCCTGCCCGAGCGGCTCTGGCCCGTGCCCGGCATGCCCGTCGAGCACCTGCTCGTCACCGCCGACCGGCCGGCCGCCCCCGGCCGTTCGCTGCGGGTACGGCACCCGGTGCTGCCGAAGGAGCTGGTCCGCTACGAGGGGACCGCGATCCCCGTCCTCGAACTGGAGGAGGCCCGCCTTTCGGCCTGGGCCGGGCTGCTCCTCGGTCGCGCCACGACGGGCCCGCTGCCGGTCCTGATGCTGCCCGACCCGCCGGCGGGCGCCGACGCGCCCGAGGGGCCCCGCGGCTCCCGGGACCCGCGGGAGCAGGACCCGGGGGACCAGGACCCGCGGGACCGGGACCAGGGGCCGGCCGGCCCGGCGACCCTCTCCCCCGAGGAGCGGCTGCGCCGCTTCCGCGGCTCCGCCTCGCCCGAGAGCCGCCGGCTCGCCGGCGCCCTCGCCTCCGTACGGCCGCTGACCCTGCCCGTGATGCGGCTCGTCCACCGGGCGCAGCCGCCGGGGCCGGGCCGGTTCCACCCGGCGCAGCTAGCGGAGGTGTTCCTCGGCGGGTTGCTGCGCCGCGCCGGCGAACCGGATCTCCGCACCGAAGGCCGGCCCGCCGACCGTCGTCATCCGGACAACGTGGAGTACGAGTTCCTGCCCGGGGTCGCCGATCTGCTCCTCGACACGGTGCGGACCTCGCACGCCGTGGAGACGGCCGAGCGGGTCGGGGCGTTCCTGATGAGCCGGCGCGGGGTGGGGCCGGAGTTCCGGGCCAGGCTCTCGGGCGGGACGGGCGCCTCGGTGGTGGACGCGGAGGCGGGGCCGTTCGCCGCCGCGTCGCCGCAGCTGCTGCGCCGTCTCGGGCTGTCCGCGCAGCCGCCACGGCCGCAGCCGGTCGGGCAGACCGGGACCGCCGTGCCGGCCGAGAAGGAGGACGTGCAGCTGGGCCACGTATGGCCCCGGCTCGCCGCGCTGGTGCGGCTGCTGCGGGACGACCCCACGTCGCCGGGTCTGGTGGGCCGGGCGGCCCGGCGGTTCAACGAGTGGCTGGGCGTCGACGAGCCCGGTTCCGATCCCGTCTACGTGGTCGACCAGCTCGCGAGCACCCTGGTCTCCGCCCGCTACGAGACGGCGGCCGAGGAGCTGCGGACGCTGCTCAGGGACGGGATCGCGCCCTACGTCGCGGACTCGCGGCTGGCGGCCCGCAACGTACGCGGCCATCTCGCGATCGCCCTGTCCACGCTCGGCGAGACGGACGAGGCGCGGGCGCATCTGCAGGACATCATCGCGATCTCGGAGCGGGAGCACGGCCCCGAGCACCACTACACGCTCAACGCCCGGCGCTACCTGCACGAGATGCTCTGGGACGCCGACCGGCTGGAGGAGGGCGAGGCGGCGGGCAGGAGCCTGATCGAGGCGCTGGCCCGGCTCCCGTACGCGCCAGAGCAGCCCGACCGCGGCCGGGTGTTCATGACCCAGGGCTACATCCTGCGCGACCTGGGCAGGCTGCGGCCGGCGCAGGCCGCCTTCCTCTCGGCCTCCGCCGCCTTCGCCGACGAGTCCGGCTTCGACCACGACACCACGCTGCACGCGCGGGGCTGGGTCGCGAGCACGCTGTTCCGGCTGGGGCGCGTCGGGGACGCGGAGGAGGAGGTGCGCGACGTCCTGCGCCGGATCGACGACCTGCAGGAAGGCGGGGAGGAGAGCGGGGCGGCGGCACAGAGCGGGGCGGAGGACGGGACGCGGTACGGCACCGGGCGGCTGCTCGCGCTGAGCCTGCTCGGCGACATCCTCAAGCGGACCCAGCGCACCGAGGAGCTGGTGACCGTCCGCCAGGCGGAGCTGGAGACCTCGGAGGGCCGCAGCGGCGCCGAGTCCCGGCGTTCGATCAGCGCCCGGCGCTACTGGGCGGACGCGCTGCGGGAGGCCGGCGACTTCGAGGCGGCGCTGCGGGAGGCGGAGGCGGCGGTCGCGCTGGCCGAGCGCTCGCTGGGGGAGCGCCACGTGGAGACGCTGCTCTGCCGGGAGCTTGTCGCGCTCGTGCTGACCGGCCTGAGCCGCTACGAAGAGGCGGAGCTGCTGCTGCGCCGGGTCCTCGCGCAGGGGCGTGACGTGCTGGGCGACGACGCCCCGCAGACGCTGAGCTTCCATCACAACGTGGGCTGGGTCCTGTGGCACGCGGACCGCCAGGCGGAGGCCGCGGCGGTGCTGGAGCCGGCGCTCGCGGACCATGTGCGGGTGCTCGGCGAGGACCACGCCAACACCCGGGTGACCCGCCGGGTCTACGCACGGGTGCTTCAGGAGTTGGAGCGGACCGAGGAGGCGGAGGCCCTTCTGCGCGCGCTTCTCGACGCCGAGCAACGGCTGCTCGGCCCGGACGAGCCGTCGGTGGCACGGACCCGCCGCGATCTGGGGGACCTGCTGCGGGACACCGGCCGGTTCGAGGAGGCGCGGGAGCAGTACGTCAAGGTGCGGCGGATCCGCGAGGCCCTGTACGGGCCGGAGGCGTCCAGCACGCTGGCGGTCGCGCACAGTCTCGGCTACGTCCTGATCGAGGCCGGGCGGCACGCGGAGGCGGCCGGGGTCCTGCAGGAGGTGGCCCGCTCACGTGAGCGGGTCCTGGGAGCGGAGCACGTGGCCACGCTGTGGTCGAAGGAACGCCTGGCCAGGGCCCTGGAGGGGCTGGGGCGCCGGTCGGAGGCGACCCTGCTGTGGTCGGCGGCGCGCGACACGGCCGTACGGCTGTGGGGCGAGGACCACGCCGTCGCGGTGGCGGCACGGGAGGGGCTCGCCCGGCTCGGCGAGTAGTGCGCACCCCGTGCCGGCCCTGGGCCGGCCGCGGTCCGCGCCCTGCCCGGCCCGCTCCGCCCCGCCGCCCCGGTCCGGATCCTGGGAATCGCACCGTCCCGGGGGAGTGATTCTCGCCACCCTTGATAGGGGTAGTGCTCAGATGAGCATGTTACGGACCCCTGTGGCGCTTGAAGGATGGCACGGAGTGCCATCCATTTTGCGTTCAAGAGTTGAACGCATATGCCATTCAGGGCGCTCATCTGAGCGAAGAAGCCCAGGTTTGAGTCAAAGGGTCTTCGGGGCCTGAAAGCGGAAGCTACCGCTCAGTTACTTTCGATGTGCTGGCGGACGGGTGGTTAAGACCGGGTGACCGGTAGGCGTACCTCCCCAGACGCCTTCGATCTGGGTATGTTCCTCGCCGTCAGGGCAGCCAACCGAGTCGTCGAGGAGTCGGGACCCGTGTCGGAAAACAATGATCAGAAGTTCGTGTACGACTTCACCGAGGGCAACAAGGACCTCAAGGACCTCCTTGGTGGCAAGGGCGCGAACCTCGCCGAGATGACCAATCTCGGCCTCCCGGTTCCCCCCGGCTTCACGATCACCACCGAGGCGTGCAAGGTCTACCTCGACAGCGGCTCCGAGCCGGCCGAGCTCCGCGACGAGGTCAGCGCGCACCTCGACGCCCTCGAGCGCAAGATGGGCAAGAAGCTCGGCCAGGCCGACAACCCGCTGCTCGTCTCGGTCCGTTCCGGGGCCAAGTTCTCGATGCCGGGCATGATGGACACGGTCCTCAACATCGGCCTCTCCGACGCCTCGGTCGAGGGCCTCGCCGCCCAGGCCGACAACGAGCGCTTCGCCTGGGACTCGTACCGCCGTCTGATCCAGATGTTCGGCAAGACCGTCCTCGGCGTGGACGGCGAGCACTTCGAGGACGCGCTCGACGAGGCCAAGGCCGCCAAGAAGGTCGCCAGCGACACCGACCTGGACGCCGGCGACCTGAAGAAGCTCGTCAAGCAGTTCAAGAAGATCGTCAAGACCGAGACCGGCCGCGACTTCCCGCAGGACCCGCGCGAGCAGATGGACCTCGCCATCGAGGCCGTCTTCAACTCCTGGAACACCGACCGCGCCAAGCTCTACCGTCGCCAGGAGCGCATCCCGCACGACCTCGGCACCGCCGTCAACGTGTGCTCCATGGTCTTCGGCAACCTCGGCCCCGACTCCGGCACCGGCGTCGCCTTCACCCGCGACCCCGCCTCCGGCCACGCGGGCGTCTACGGCGACTACCTGCAGAACGCGCAGGGCGAGGACGTCGTCGCCGGTATCCGCAACACCGTGCCGCTCGCCGAGCTCGAGTCCATCGACAAGGCGTCGTACGACCAGCTGATGCAGATCATGGAGACCCTCGAGACGCACTACAAGGACCTGTGCGACATCGAGTTCACCATCGAGCGCGGCCAGCTCTGGATGCTCCAGACCCGCGTCGGCAAGCGCACCGCCGGTGCCGCCTTCCGCATCGCCACCCAGCTCGTGGACCAGGGCCTCATCGACGAGGCCGAGGCGCTGCAGCGGGTCAACGGTGCCCAGCTCGCCCAGCTGATGTTCCCCAAGTTCGACGAGAACGCCAAGGTCGAGCAGATCGGCCGCGGCATCGCCGCCTCCCCGGGCGCGGCCGTCGGCAAGGCCGTCTTCGACTCGTACACGGCCGTCAAGTGGTCCCGTTCCGGCGAGAAGGTCATCCTGATCCGCCGTGAGACCAACCCGGACGACCTGGACGGCATGATCGCCGCCGAGGGCATCCTGACCTCCCGTGGCGGCAAGACCTCGCACGCCGCCGTCGTCGCCCGCGGCATGGGCAAGACCTGTGTCTGCGGCGCCGAGGAGCTCGAGGTCGACACCAAGCGCCGCCGGATGACCACCTCTTCGGGCGTGGTCGTCGAAGAGGGCGACGTCGTCTCCATCGACGGCTCCACCGGCAAGGTCTACATCGGTGAGGTACCCGTCGTACCGTCCCCGGTCGTCGAGTACTTCGAGGGCCGCATGCACGCCGGCGCCGACGACGCCGACGAGCTGGTCCAGGCGGTCCACCGGATCATGGCCTACGCCGACCGCGTCCGCCGGCTGCGGGTCCGCGCCAACGCCGACAACGCCGAGGACGCCTCGCGCGCCCGCCGCTTCGGCGCCCAGGGCATCGGCCTGTGCCGCACCGAGCACATGTTCCTCGGTGAGCGCCGCACGTTCGTCGAGCGGCTGATCCTGGCCGACACGGACGAGGAGCGCGAGGAGGCCCTCAAGGCCCTCCTCCCGCTGCAGAAGCAGGACTTCGTCGAGCTCTTCGAGGCGATGGACGGCCTGCCCGTCACCGTCCGGCTGCTCGACCCGCCGCTGCACGAGTTCCTGCCCGACATCACCGAGCTTTCGGTGCGCGTCGCCCTCGCCGAGGCCCGCAAGGAGCCGCACGAGAACGACCTGCGCCTGCTGCAGGCCGTGCACCGCCTGCACGAGCAGAACCCGATGCTGGGTCTGCGCGGCGTGCGCCTCGGCCTGGTCATCCCCGGCCTGTTCACCATGCAGGTCCGCGCCATCGCCGAGGCGGCCGCCCAGCGCATCGACGCCAAGGGCGACCCGCGCGCCGAGATCATGATCCCGCTCGTCGGCACCGTCCAGGAGCTGGAGCTGGTCCGCGAGGAGGCCGAGGAGGTCATCGCCGAGGTCCAGGCGAAGACCGGCGTCGAGCTGAAGCTGGCGCTCGGCACCATGATCGAGCTGCCGCGCGCCGCCGTGACCGCCGGTCAGATCGCCGAGGCCGCCGAGTTCTTCTCCTTCGGCACCAACGACCTGACGCAGACGGTCTGGGGCTTCTCCCGCGACGACGTGGAGGCCAGCTTCTTCACCGCGTACCTGGAGAAGGGCATCTTCGGCGTCAGCCCGTTCGAGACCATCGACAAGGACGGTGTCGGCGCCCTGGTGCGCAGCGCCGTCGAGGCCGGCCGCGCCACCCGCCCCGACATCAAGCTCGGTGTCTGCGGCGAGCACGGCGGCGACCCGGAGTCGGTGCACTTCTTCCACGAGGTGGGCCTCGACTACGTCTCCTGCTCGCCGTTCCGGATCCCGGTGGCGCGCCTGGAGGCCGGCCGCGCGGCCGCCGAGTCGAAGGGCAGCGACAGCCGCTGAACCGCGGTTCAGTAGCAAAGACCACCGGAGCCGTCGCTCGTCCCCGACCCTCAACACCGATGGGCGGCGGCTCCGGTTCGCAAGAGAGACGGGGCGGACACCTTGTGCGGAGGTGTCCGCCCCGTCGTATTTCGTCCCGATCGACTGTTGCATGATCGTTGGGTAAATGTGAGTTCCTGTTCAATCGGCCCTGGTTTTGTTCCTCGTTGAATTCTGGGCCTTTGAACTTTCACGCGTCCGGCAACGTTCAGCATCGACTGACAACGTTTCCGTACCGCAAACACGAGGCGGGCGCGACCCCCGGATCCCCACCCGGAGGCCGCGCCCATTACCCTCGTCGGGCAGGTGAGCCGCAACCTCGCCGACCGCCGCCGGACGCAGCAAAGCCCCCCACGGTCTTCGCCACGTCACCTCGGTCCTGAAGGTTTCCTGCCCGACACGCACAGCTTTTCGGTTGACCCCTGTTCGCCGCGATGCTTTTCAAGTGTGGCTGAAACACCCTGGTAACGTGCAGTGATGCTGTGCATACTCGTCGTCGGGGGTGGTTGCGAGTGCACAGGTGGGGGTTCCATGCTGCGGATTCATTTCAGCGGAAACGACTTGGCCGGGGTCCGGATGGCCGCCCGGCCGGATGTTCTGTGGGAAACGATTCTCAGTTTTCACCGTTTAAGGGACCGGCGCGGCTCGGTGGTCTACGGGGAATGGCGGTCGGAAGCACGGATACGGCTGGGCGCCGAGACGCGGCTGCTCGCCGCGCTCGTGCCGGGCCGCGGCTATTTCCCCGACTTCCTGACCCCGCCCCAGGGGATTCTCGGCCTCGATGAGGCCCTGGACGCGATCCGCGGCACCCGGCCCGCCCGGCTGCACACCGAACTGTCCCTGATCGGCGCCGCCCGCGCCGGGCGCCCCGCCGTGCCGTCCGCACTGCGCGCCCTCGCCGACGGGGGCTCCGAGCCCCTCGGCCGGCTCCTCGCGGCGCTGCGCAGCTACCACCGGGCCGCCATCGAGCCGTACTGGGCGCACATCCAGGCCCGCGTCGAGGCCGACCGGGCACTGCGCGGACGGGCCCTGCTCGACGGGGGCGCGGACGAGCTGCTCGCCTCGCTGCCACCGATGTTCCGCTGGCAGAGCCCCGTCCTGGAGGCCGACTACCCGGTCGACCGGGACGTCCACCTCGACGGGCGCGGACTGCTGCTCCAGCCCTCGTACTTCTGCCGCGGCACCCCGGTCGTGCTGCGCGACCCCGGGCTTCCGCCGGTCCTGGTCTATCCGATCACCCACTGCGAGGCGCCGACCGTGCGCGAGCCGGGCCTGCCCTCGCTCGCCAAGCTCGTGGGCCACACCCGCTCCGCGGTCCTGAGCGCCATCGGCGACGGGGGCACCACGAGCGAACTGGCCCGCAGGGCGGGGGTGTCCCTCGCCTCCGCGAGCCAGCACGCGGGTGTGCTGCGCGAGGCCGGCCTGGTCGCCACGCTGCGCCACGGCAACGCGGTCCTGCACACCCTCACGCCGCTGGGCGCCGCCCTGCTGGGCGGCCCCCAGCGCCACCGGGAGTCGAGCGGCGCCCAACGCCGCAGGGAGACCCGGTGTTACGCGCGGAACGGGCCGGTCACCTCGTAGGTGATGCCGCCCGAGGAGCTGCCGCTGGTGCCACGCTGACTGGAGAAGTACAGGCGGCGGCCGTCGGGGGAGAAGGCCGGTCCGGTGATCTCGGAGCCGGACTGGCCGGTGATCCGCAGGAACGGCGCGACGACGTCGTCCGGGGTGATGATGCAGATCTCCATGTTGCCGCCGTCCTCGGCGACGAACAGGTCACCGGAGGAGGATCCGGTGACATTGTCGACGCCGGTCAGCGGCGGGGTCCCGCTCACCAGCGAGTCGTCGTAGGCCAGTTCGTACGTGCCGGCGGCCAGGTCGACCTGCCACACCCGGTTGTCGCCCTTGGTGGTGAACCAGACGGTGTCGTTCGCGTAGTAGCAGCCCTCGCCGCCGTTGAAGCGCTTGGCGCCGGAGACCTGGTTGCGGGTGACGGTCGGCGAGCCGTCCGGGTCCGGCACGTTCTGCCAGGTGAAGGTGCCGGAGGTCGCGGTGCCGGCCTTGAAGACCTGCAGGGTGCCGGAGGAGAGGTTGCCCCAGGTGGTGGGCAGGAAGCGGTAGAAGCAGCCGTCCGTCTCGTCCTCGGTGAGGTAGATCGCGTGGCGCACGGGGTCGGCCGCGGCGGCCTCGTGCTTGAACCTGCCCAGGGCGTCCCGGCGGACGGCCGCGTTCACCCCGTACGGGTCGGTCTCGTAGACGTAGCCGAGGGAGACCTCCTCGCAGGACAGCCAGGTGTTCCACGGGGTCTTGCCGCCCGCGCAGTTCTGCCGGGTGTTGGAGAGGATGCGGTAGGCGCCGGTGACGGTGCCGGAGGAGCCGAACCTCACCGCGCTCGCGCCGCCGCTCGGGTTGATCTCCGAGTTGGAGACGTAGATCCAGCCCGTTCCGTCGGCGAAGCAGGCGCCGCCGTCGGGGGCGTTGTGCCAGGCGTACGAGGTGCCCGGGACCGTCTGGCCCGAGCGGGCGATGACCCGGCTGGTGAAGCCGCTGGGCAGCTGGATGCCGTTGGCGTCCGCCGCGCCGAGCGCCCCGTACGGGCCGGCGCCGGGCTGGGCGGGCGCGGCGAAGGCCGCCCCGCCCCACAAGGTGCCGCCGAAGGCGGCGGCCGACGTGCCGATGACCGCTCCACGCAGGAAACTGCGTCGCTCCACGTCTCACTCCTGTCGAGGGTGTGAACCGCCCCGCCGCACCGGTCGGCCGCGGGGTCGCGCGTCCCGGAACCTAGGCGGACGCAATTGCCGGTGCGTCAACAAGCGGTGAAGGGGAGGCGGCGGACGGCGGGCGGGGCGGTCCCGCAGGTCAGCGCCGGTCCCGCGCGGCCCCTGACGTACGCTCCTCCCGAAAGCGAGACCGGGGAGGGACACATGGAACGACGTGCGTTGATGCTGGCCATGGGGGGATTCGTGGGGGCCTGGGGCGGCAGCGCCGTCCTGGGGGCGGCACCCGCCGAGGCCGCCACCGGGGGCGGGACCGTCGTGGACGTCACCGCCCACGGGGCCAAGGGGGACGGGGCGACCGACGACACGGCCGCGTTCCAGAGCGCTCTCGCGGCGGTGAAGGCCGTGCCGGGCGGGGCGACCCTCCTGATACCGCCGGGCACCTATCCGATCGGTACCAGCCTCGTCCTCGGCGCCGGCACCACCGTCTCCGCGTACGGCGCCCGCATCGTCCGGACCAAGGACAGCGGAGCCCTGCTGAAGAACTTCGACTCCGTCACGCCCGTGTACGGCTACCAGGGCGCGGGTTCGATCGCCGTCCTCGGCGGTACGTGGGACATGCGCGGCGGTCAGTTCACCAAGCAGAGCGACGCCATCGGCTTCGCCCACTGCGAGGGCGTCCTGGTGAAGGACTGCACCTTCGTCGACACGCCCTCCGCGCACGCCGTCGAGCTCAACGCGGTCAGGAACGCGGCCCTCGTGAACTGCGTCTTCGACGGCCACCACCCCGGCGACGGGGCGAGCCTCACCACCAAGGAGGCCGTCCAGATCACCTGCGCCACCGAGGGCAACCTGCCCGCGCCCGCCTACGACGCCACCCCGTGCCAGGACATCCTCATCACCGGCTGCACCCTGCGCGCCGGCACCACCACCGGGCCGTTCGGCGCGCTGTGCGGGGACCACTGGGGCGCCAAGGGCGTGTTCCACCAGCGGATCCGGGTCATCGGCAACACGGTCGAGAAGAGCGGCGCGTACGGCGTGCGGGCCGCCGACTGGCGGGACTCCGTGATCGCCGACAACACCATCACCGGCATCGCCGCCCACGGCATCTACCTCAACTCGCCCCAGGGCAACGGCCTCAGCGGCATCACCGTCTCCGGCAACACCGTGCGCGGCGTCGACGGCAGCGGCGGCATCTCGGTCACCGTCCCGGCGGGCGGTGCCCGCCACAGCGGCATCGTCATCACCGGCAACACCGTCGAGTCGGTCAAGGGCGAGGCCGCGATCTACGCCGTCCAGACCGACGGCCTCACCCTCACCCGCAACACCGTCACCACCACCCTGCGCCTGACCCCCACCGGCAACTGCCAGGGCATCCACGTCCAGAGCTCGCCCAACGCGATCATCGCCGGCAACGCCGTCTCGGACGTCCAGGGCGACGGCATCGGCGTCGACAGCGCCGCCACCGGCACCCTGATCGCCGACAACACGGTTCTCACCACGACGGGGCCCGGCATCAACGCGGGCGTGAACGGTGCCACCCTGCGCGGCAACCGCGTCACCGGAGCCACCACCTACGCGCTCCGCATCGGCGGCAACGCGGCCGGCGCCTTCCTCCAGGGCAACACCGTCGGCGCGGTCACCGGCGGGGCCTCGGGCGGGGCCATCGGAGTGATGGCGGGTTCCAGCGGCACCTGGCTGATCGGCAACGACCTCACCGCACGCGGCGCCGGAGTCCCCGCGATCACGGACAACGGCAGCGGCACCACCGCCGCCCAGAACCTGATCTGAGGAAAGCTCCGGCGCGGCGATGAGTTTCGCGGCCGGGCCCCGTCTTAACTCTCGTAAGCGCCACACGAGAGATGAGACAGAGGAAAGAGCGACACCATGCCGCAGATGATCTTCGTGAACCTGCCCGCCAAGGACCTCGACGTCACCAAGGCCTTCTGGAACAAGCTCGGCTTCTCCTTCAACCCGCAGTTCTCGGACGAGACCTCGGGCTGTCTGGTGATCAGCGACACGATCTTCGCGATGCTGCTCACCGAGGAGAAGTTCCGGACGTTCACCGCGCCCGGCAAGGAGATCTCCGACGCGACGAAGAACACCGAGGTGCTGATCACCCTGAGCCGCGACACCCGCGAGGGCGTCGACGAGCTGGCCGACGCGGCCCTCGCCGCCGGTGGCAGCGCGGCGAAGGAGCCGCTGGACCACGGCTTCATGTACGGCCGCTCCTTCACCGACCCGGACGGCCACCACTGGGAGGTCTTCTGGATGGACCCGGCCGCGGTCCAGGGCTGAGGGTTTCGTTTCGCGGACCTGTCGTGCGGATCAGGCGGAGACCCCGCCGTCCACGACCAGGTCCGCACCCACGGTGGAACCGGCGGCGTCGGATGCCAGATGGAGCACCGCCGCGGCCACCTCCGCCGCCGAGGAGATCCGCCCCAGCGGCGACTGCTCCTTCATCCGCACCTCCCGCTCGGCCTCCGTCTCGCCCGGCCGCAGCGACATCGAGGACTCCGAGGCCCCCGGGCTGACCGCGTTGATCCGGATGCCGTCGGCGATGTGGTCGCGGGCGGCGGCCCGGGTCATCGCGGAGACGGCGGCCTTGGACACCTGGTAGCCGAAGACGCCCGGGATGCGGACATGGGCGCCCAGGTTGGAGGAGATGTTGACGATCGCCCCGCCGCCGTGGGCGCGCATGTGGGCGATCTCCGCCTGGAGCGCGTGCAGGACGCCGGTGACGTTGATGTCGAGCAGCGTCTGCCAGTCCGCCAGCGGGAAGTCGGCGGCGCTGTGGCCGCCGCGGAAGACGCCGGCGTTGTTGACGGCGACGTCCAGCCCGCCGAAGGCCTCGACCGTGTCGCCCACCAGTCGGCGGGTGTCCTCGGCACTGGCCACGTCGGCGGTGAACGCGCGGGCGGTGCCGCCCGCGGCCCCTATCAGCGCCACCGTCTCGTCGAGGGTCGCGGCGCTGCGGCCGGCGACGGCGACCTTCGCGCCCTCGGCGGCGAAGGCGAGCGCGATGGCCCGGCCGAGGCCGGTCCCGGCACCCGTGACGAGGACGGTGCGGTCGGTGAAGCGAGCAGACATGTCGGCTCTCCTGTGATGACGGATCAGGTCGTTCGGATCAGTTCGTACGGGTCGGTTCGTACGGGTCGGTTCGTACGGGTCAGGTCGTGCCGGATCGTTCGTACGGGACGACAGCGCGGCGAGCGCGGCCAGGGGCCGCGAAGCCCACGGTGGACGGCCAAGGACCCCTTGTAATTGACCGTACATTCCAATATCAGACCCGAAAAGAAGGGCGCCTCTCGACGCCCTTCTCTCGCGGGACCGTCAGTCGAGCAGGGCCAGCGCCTGCTCCGCCGCGTCGCGCACGCGCCCCGGGTCGCTCGACGCCTTGCCGACGATCCGCAGCCCCTGCATCAGGACGAGCAGCATGCGCGCGAGCGCCCGCGGGTCGCGCCCGGGGGGCAGCTCGCCCTGCGCCGCGGCCCGCGCGAGGGCCGCGTGCAGCAGGGTCTCCAGGTGCTCCCAGCTGAGCTCGACCCGGCGTGCCACGCTCTCGTCGTGCGCCCCCAGCTCGGCCGCCGAGTTGGTCACCAGGCAGCCGCGCAGCCGGGTGGCGTCCGCGCCCGCCTCCGCGGCGAAGCGGCGCACCAGCGACCGCACGGCCGGCAGTGCGGGACCCGGCGCGGACAACTCCTCGACCAGGAACGGGTTCTGCGTCTCCGCGTAACGCTCCATCGCCTTCAGGTACAGCTCGTGCTTGCTCCCGAAGGTCGCGTACAGGCTCTGCCGGCCGATGCCGAGGCGCTCGACCAGGTCGGCCATCGTCGTCGCCTCGTAACCCCGCTCCCAGAACAGGTCGAGGGCCGAGTGGAGTGCCGCCTCCGGGTCGAATTCCTTGGTCCGTGCCACGTGCCGGACGCTACGCCTTTCTGGAACGTTCAGTCAAGTGTGGTGGTGCGGACCGGATAGACCGTCACCGCCACCTCGTCGTCGTCCAGGCATTGCCCGGTCTCCAGGTCGAAGCGCTGCTTGAGCAGCGGCGAGGCCACGAACGGCCGCCCGCCCGCCGAGCCGATCAGGCCCCGGGAGAGCACCTGCGCCCCCGTGAACGGATCGCGGTTGTCGATCGCGTACGTCCGTCCCGCCCGGTCCCGGAACACCGCGGCCTGCCGGCCGTCCGGGAGCAGCGCCGCCACCCCCCGGCCCGGGGTGAGCCGGGACTCCTCGCAGACCGTCGTCCATCCGTTGTCGCCGTGGGAGAGTTCGAGCATCATCAGGCCAGGGCCCCTTCACGCGTGCCGATGGTCAGGATCGTCAGGTCCGGCTTGATCTGGTCGCGCTCGGGCACGAACTTCACCGACGGGTCCGGCGCGTCCGGCGCGTTGACGAAGGAGACGAACCGCCGCAGCCGGTCCGGGTCGTCCAGGGTCTCGGCCCACTCGTCCTTGTACTCCGCGACGTGCGCCGCCATCAGCGCCTCCAGCTCGTCGCACAGCCCGAGCGAGTCGCGCACGACCACGTCCTTGAGGTGGTCGAGACCGCCCTCCAGGCGCTCCAGCCAGGTCGAGGTGCGCTCCAGGCGGTCGGCGGTGCGGATGTAGAACATCAGGAACCGGTCGATCAGGCGGATCAGCTCGGCGTCCGACAGGTCCTGGGCGAGCAGGTCCGCGTGGCGCGGGGTCGCGCCTCCGTTGCCGCCCACGTACAGGTTCCAGCCGCTCGCCGTCGCGATGATCCCGAAGTCCTTCGACTGGGCCTCCGCGCACTCCCGGGCGCAGCCCGAGACCGCCGACTTCAGCTTGTGCGGGGCGCGCAGGCCCCGGTAGCGCAGCTCCAGCCGGATCGCCATCCGCACCGAGTCCTGCACCCCGTAGCGGCACCAGGTCTGCCCCACGCAGGACTTCACCGTGCGCAGCGCCTTGCCGTACGCGTGCCCCGACTCGAAGCCCGCGTCGACCAGGCGGGTCCAGATCGAGGGGAGCTGGTCCACCCGGGCGCCGAAGAGGTCGATCCGCTGACCGCCGGTGATCTTCGTGTAGAGGCCGAAGTCGCGGGCCACCTCGCCGATCACGATCAGCTTCTCCGGGGTGATCTCGCCGCCCGGGATGCGCGGCACCACCGAATACGAGCCGTTGCGCTGCATGTTGGCCAGGAAGTGGTCGTTGGTGTCCTGGAGCGCGGCCTGCTCGCCGTCGAGGATGTAGCCGCCCACGCCGATCGTCGGGGCGAGGCTCGCCAGGATCGAGCCGACCGTCGGCTTGCAGACCTCGCAGCCCTCGCCGCCCTTCGCCTCCTCCCGCCCGTGCGAGTCGAGCAGCGCGGCGAAGGAGGTCACGCGCAGGGTGCGGGCGATCTCGAAGAGCTCGCTGCGGGTGTAGGAGAAGCAGCCGCACAGTCCCTTGTCCGCCGGCTCCGGCAGCAGCTGCCCGATGAGCTTCACGCAACTGCCGCAGCCCGTGCCGGCCTTGGTGCACTTCTTCACCTCGGGCAGCGAGGTGCACTGGCTGATCGCGTGCTTGGTGACGTTGTGGCAGGAGCAGATGACGGCGTCGTCCGGCAGCGCGGACGGGCCCAGCGCGACCGGGGCGCCCGCGCCCGCCGGAAGGACCAGCTGCTCGGGGGAGACGGGCGGCTTGGTGCCGGTGAGCGGGCGCAGCATGCCGTACGACTCGGCGTCGCCGACCAGGACACCGCCCAGCAGACGACCCTCGGTGTCGACGACGAGCTTCTTGTAGACGCCGGAGCGGGAGTCCGAGTAGACGACGTCCAGGCAGCCTTCCGTGGTGCCGTGCGCGTCTCCGAAGGACGCCACGTCCACGCCCAGCAGCTTCAGCTTCGTCGACAGGTCGGCGCCCGTGAAGGAGCGCTCCTCGGCCTCGTCGGCGATCGCCGCGGCCACCGTCAGCGCCATCTCGTAGCCGGGCGCCACCAGGCCGTACACCCGGCCGTCCGAGGCGAGCGCGCACTCGCCGATCGCGTACACGGACGGGTCCGACGTCCGGCACGTGTCGTCGACCGCGATGCCGCCGCGTTCGCCGACCGCAAGGCCGCAGTCCCGCGCCAGCTGGTCCCGGGGCCGTACGCCCGCCGAGAAGACCACCATCTGCGTGGCCAGTTCGGAACCGTCCGACAGGCGCATGCCGGTGACCGCGCCGTCCTCGGTCACGACCTCCTGCGTGCCCGTGCCCGTGTGCACGGTCAGGCCCATCTGCTCGATCGTGCGCAGCAGGGCCGCGCCGCCGCCCTCGTCGACCTGCACCGGCATCAGCCGGGGCGCGAACTCCACGACGTGGGTGTCGAGCCCGAGGCCCTTCAGCGCGCCGGCCGCCTCCAGGCCGAGCAGCCCGCCGCCGACGACCGCGCCGGTGGTGCGGCCCTTGGCGTACTCCTCGATCGCCAGCAGGTCCTCGATCGTGCGGTAGACGAAGCAGCCCTGGGCGTCCTTGCCGGGTACGGGCGGGACGAAGGGGTACGAGCCGGTGGCGAGGACGAGCGTGTCGTACGCGAGGACCCGGCCGGAGCGGGCGGTGACCGTGCGGGCCGCCCGGTCGACCGCCACCGCCGGGTCGTCCGTGTACAGCTCTATGCCGTGCCGCTCCATGAAGCCGTCCTCGACCATCGACAGCTCGTCCGGCGTACGGCCGGAGAAGTACGAGGTCAGCTGGACGCGGTCGTACGCGGGGCGGGGCTCCTCGCAGAGCACCACGACACGGGCGCGCGTGGTGACGCCCCGGTCCGCGAGCGCCTCCAGGAACCGCTGGCCGACCATGCCGTGGCCGACCAGGACGATGGTGGGGGTGTGCATCTCAGGAGCCTCCGTCATGGGTGAGCAGATGAAGCAGGGGGGCGTCGGGCAGGGCCTCGTCGCCCTCCCAGGCCCGGGCGAGCGTGCCGACCGCGGCCAGATCGCCGAGCAGGACGCCGCCGACCAGGCGGTCGCCACGGACGACGACCTTCCGGTAGGCCCGCTGGGTCGCGTCGGTGAGCTGGACCACGTCGTCGCCGGGGGCGGGGGTGGTCTCCCCGAACGCGGCGAGATCCAGCGACTCGGTCCCGGGGAGGGTGAGGCGGGTCAGCGCGCGGGTGCCGGTGTAGCGGGTGCGGGGTGGGGTGCGGTGGGGGGCGCGGGGGCCGTGGAGCAGGTCCGCCAGCACGTCCGCCAGCACGTCCGCCTGGTCGAGCGCCGGGCCGGCCAGGCCGTAGACCTGGCCGTCGTGTTCCGCGCAGTCGCCGATCGCGTGGATGTACGGGTCCGAGGTGCGCAGTTCGTCGTCGACGACGACGCCCGTGCGGATGTCCAGGCCGGCCTCGCGGGCCAGGGCCACGCGCGGGCGGACCCCGCACGCCAGGACCACGACCTGGGCGTCCAGGACGAAGCCGTCGGCCAGTTCGACCGCCGTGACCGCGTTGTCGTGCTGTCGCAGCCCACTGACCCGGCACTCCGTGTGCACCTCGACGCCGAGCGCCGACAGGTGCTCGCGCAGCAGCGCGGAGGACTGCTCGTCCAGCTGGCGTTCCATCAGTCGCTCGCCCTGCTGGGTGAGGACGACCTCGGCGCCGAGCTGCGCCAGCGCCCGGGCCGCGGAGACGCCCAGCAGGCCGCCGCCGACGACCACCGCCCGCACCCCGGGACGGACGAGTTCGCGCAGCGCCAGGCAGTCTTCGAGGGTGCGGAACGGATGCACGCCCGAAGGGAGCCGCGCCCCGCGCAGGCCGCGCAGCGGCGGCAGCACCGGGGCCGAACCGGTCGCCAGGACCAGGCGGTCGTACGCCACCAGGGAGCCGTCCGCGCACTCCACCGTGCGGGCCACGCGGTCGATGCGCACCGCCCGCACGCCGAGCCGGGCCGGCTCGCGCGGCTCGGGCAGCGCGATGACCTCGGGGGCGTACCGGCCGGCGAGGACGTCCGCGAGCAGCACCCTGTTGTACGGTGCGTGCGACTCCTCGCCGAGGAGGGTGACGGGCAGGCGCTGGGCGAGCCGGGCGCCCGCCGTTCCGCCCCCGACCACCACGATCCGTGTACTCATACCGGGAAGCGTGCGCGGCGGGTGTTTCCCGACGGCATCCCGACTGTTTCCCGTACGGAACGCTGATCTCACCGCGGCCGGGGCGGGCTGTGAGGCGGGGCAGGACCTGATCCGCGGTGATGGCCTGCTCAAGGGCGCCTCAAGGATCGCCGGGGCGGGCGCGAACGGGCGGTCCGCGCATCAGCCAGGTGCGGCAACCTCTGACGTAGCTCAACTCTCCCGGGACTGATGGCCGGCGCACGCATGCGCCCTCTAGGCTCGCCGTCATGCCTGACATATCCCTGACCACACTCGTCCTGTTGTGCCTCGCCGCGCTCCTGGCCGGCTGGATCGACGCCGTGGTCGGGGGCGGCGGACTGCTCCTGCTGCCGGCCCTGCTGCTCGGCCTGCCCCACCTGCCGGCCGCCCAGATCCTGGGCACCAACAAGGCCGTCGCGATCGTCGGCACCTCCGGCGCGGCCGTCACCTACGTCCGCCGGGCGCCGGTCCAGGTGGGCACGGCGGTACGGATCGGGCTCACGGCCCTCGCCGGGTCGATGGGCGGGGCGTTCTTCGCGGCCGGGATCAGCAGCGCCGTGCTGCGCCCCGTGATCATGGTGGTGCTGCTCGGCGTGGCCGCCTTCGTGATGCTCCGGCCCTCCTTCGGTACGCGCCCGGACGGCGCGGATCGCCCGCCGCTCACCCGGGCCAGGATCGTGACCGCGATCGTCGTGGTCGGCGGCGGCATCGGCTTCTACGACGGCCTCTTCGGCCCCGGCACCGGCACCTTCCTCGTCCTCGCCCTGACCGCCGTGCTCCACCTGGACCTGGTCACGGCCTCCGCCACCGCCAAGATCGTCAACGTGTGCACCAACGCGGGCGCGCTCGCCATGTTCGCCTACCAGGGCAGCGTCCTGTGGCAGCTGGCGGCCGTGATGGCACTCTTCAACCTGGCGGGGGGCATGCTCGGCGCCCGCATGGCCCTGAAGAAGGGCTCCGAGTTCGTCCGCGGCGTCCTGCTCGTCGTCGTCTTCTCCCTGGTCGCGAAGCTCGCCTTCGACCAGTGGAGCTGACCGTCAGCGCACGCCGATCAGGTGCCCGAAGGCGACCACGTTGCCCTGGTAGCCGCCGGACTTCTTCGAGAAGCCGCCGCCGCAGGTGATGACGCGGAGTTCGGCCCGGTCCGTCTCGCCGTAGACCTTGCCGTCGGGGAAGCGGGCCTTGTCGTAGACCTCGACCGCGTCGACGGTGAAGACGGCGGTCCGGCCGTCCTTGCGGTCCACCTCGATGCGGTGGCCCTTCTTCAGGGCGCCGAGCGCGTAGAAGACGGCCGGGCCCCGGGCGTTGTCGACGTGGCCGGCGACGATCGCGGTGCCCTTCGCGCCGGGGCTGGTGCCGTCCTCGTACCAGCCGGCCAGGTTGCGGTCGCCGGCCGGCGGGACCTCCAGGGCGCCGGTGGAGTCGAGCCCGAGGCCCGTCATGGGCGTGTCCACGTCGATCTCGGGGATGCGGAGCCGGACCGGCGGCGAGGGCGGCAGCGGGTCGGCGGCGGCGTCGGTGTGGACGCTCGGACCGGCCGCGAAGGCCTGCGCGGCGGACGGCACCGGCGGGGTGATGTCGCCCGAGCCGTTCTGGATCAGCCAGAGGCCGGCGCAGGCGGCGACGGCTATGCCCCAGCCCTTGCTGCGGTTGCTCACGGGCGTGCGTCCCTCCGTGACGATGTGGTCCTGCCCCCGCCGGGCCGTCAGCGGGCGCGCGGCGGGGGCAGGACGATGGCGGTACGGTCAGTCGCCCTGCGCACCGCTCGCCCGGCGGCGCAGGAGCCACGTACCACCCACGGCAGCCGCGGCCAGCACCGCCACGCCTGCCGTGACCTGGGCGGTGTCGGGGCCCACACTGCCGCCGACACCGGTCTGCACATGGCCGCTCGGGCTCTTGTGCCTGACGACGAGCTCGCCGCGGGCCGTCCTGCCGTTGTCGCAGGCCACGCTGATGCCGTAGGTCCCGGCCTTGGCGTGGTGCGGCACGGTGAACTGGCCGACCACGACCTCCTTGTGCGTGCTCGGGCCGAGCTGGAACTCGCCCGCCCCGAGCGCGTTCGCGTCGCCCACGCCGTGACCGTGCTTGCCGCAGGCGAGGGTGTTCACGGTGACCGTGGTCCCCGGGTCGGCGGACGAGGGGAAGATCTCCAGCGATTCCCAGTCGCTGTTGCTCGCGTAGGCCAGGGGGGCGCCGAAGGCGCCGAGGGCGACGAAGGTCAGCGCGGTACCGGTGAGCAGTCGGGCAGGAGTGCGGCGCATGAGGTCCTCCGGGGCGCGCGAGCGGTCTTCCGTAGGACCGAGGTAAACGTCCGCCCGCGTCCGGCGCCTGCTGATGTCGCATCAGAATTGCTCCGTCCGATGCGGCGCGTCGCCTGGATTCCGGACGTTTATGCAGGTCAGAGAGGGTTACGTGGCGTCATCTGACGATCCGTGCCGAACGGGTGACGGGGCCGCACCGTGCCCTCGCCTACAGCGACTCCCACGGCGCCGCCTCGTACGCCGCGTACACCCGGTCCATCAGCTCCTCGTCGACCGTCAGCTCCACTCCGTCGATGCGCGACACCGGCGCGATGCCCCGCGAGTTCGTCACGAAGGCCGCGCGGTAGGACGGCACGTCCGCGAGGGTCACCCGGCGGTGTATGGACGGCAGGCGCGGGGCGATCAGCGCCATGGTGATGCCGGTGAGGCAGGGGGCCGACGGCCAGACGACCGACGTGCCGTCCCAGAACGCGATGTTGGTGACCGCGCCCTCGGCGATCTCGCCGCCCGGGCCGGTCAGCAGGGCCTCGTCGAAGCCCGCCCGGCGCGCCGCGTCCCCGTGGTAGCTCTGCCCGAAGCCGCCCAGGTGCTTGATGTGCGCGGCCGGCCGCCAGTACGCGACCGACTGCAGCGCCTGCGGGCTGCGGTCCTCCGGGAAGGGGGCCCGTACGGTCACGACGGTGCGGGCGCCCTCGTACACGTACACCCGCGCCGAGGCGTCCCGCCGCCCCGCGGTCTCCAGGGCGCCGGCGATCAGCGCACGCACCCTGCCCCCGTCGAGGGCGCGGCCGAAGAGCTCGCGGGTGGCGCCGTCGAGCCGCTCGAGGTGGCGGCCGAGGCCCTGCACCCGGCCGTCGCGCACCTGCATCGCCGTGAAGTGGCCGTAACCGCTCATGAGGGTCGCGAGCAACTCCGGGTCGGCGGCGGGGGCACCGTCGATCTCGATGTGCAGCGGGTGGGGTCCGGAGGGGGTGGCAGGCTTCGTCATGGGGTCCACCGTATGCCCGTGTCGTACGCGCTTGACCTCAACCAAAGTCGAGGTATCAGGATCTCCGGCATGGACCTCACGAACTCCACGCCCCTGAAGCTCGCCCTCATCGTCGCCAGCAACCGCGAAGGCCGCTTCGGCCCCGTCGTCGCCGACTGGTTCACCGCCCGCACCGCCGAGCGCGACGACTTCACCACCGACGTCGTCGACCTCGTCGAGGTCGACCTGCCCACCGCGCTCTCGCACAGCCCCGGCCCCGCCGTCCGCGCCGAACTCGACAAGGTCTCCCCGGTCCTCGCCGGCGCCGACGCGTTCGTCGTCCTCACCCCCGAGTACAACCACTCCTTCCCCGCCTCCCTCAAGTCCCTGATCGACTGGCACTACGGCGAGTGGCAGGCCAAGCCCGTCGGCTTCGTCTCCTACGGCGGGATCTCCGGCGGCCTGCGCGCCGTCGAGCAACTCCGGCAGGTCTACGCCGAGATGCACGCCGTCACCGTCCGCGACACCGTCTCCTTCCACCAGGCCCACGGCCGTTTCGACGAGGACGGCAACCCCACCGACCCCACCGGCCCCGACGCCGCCGCCAAGACCATGCTCGACCAGCTCGCCTGGTGGGCGCACGCCCTCCGGGACGCCAAGTCCGTGCGCCCGTACGCCGGTTGACCGGGACATCCGCGGCAGGGGCGCGCCGCCTCGACGCGCCCGGTTCGCCCGGGGCGGCACCAGGAGACGTACGGTGAGGGGGTGACCCAAGCCCCCACCCTGCTCACCGTCCTCACCACCACCGACGCGCGCGCCAAGGCCGAGGCCCTGGCGCGCGGTGCCGTCGAGGCCCGCGTCGCCGCCTGCGCGCAGATCTCCGCGCCGATCACCTCCGTCTACCACTGGCAGGGGGCGATCGAGACCGCCGAGGAGTGGCAGGTGGTGTTCAAGACCACCGAGGCCCGGTACGCCGCCCTGCAGGCCCATCTCCTCGCGGCGCACGACTACGACACCCCGGAGATCCTCGCGACCCCGGTGGCGCGGGTGAGCGCGGACTACGCGGCCTGGGTCGAGCGGGAGACCACCGCCCTGTGACGAGCGAGGAGCTGTCGTTCTTCGTGTACGGGACGCTGCGCCCCGGCGCGTACAACCACGACCGGTTCCTCCTCGGCCGCACCGCCGCCGAGGAGGACGCCGTGCTGCCGGGCGCCCTGCTCCACGACGGTCCCGGCTACCCGTTCGTGGTGCCGGGGGACGGCCGGGTCACCGGGACCCTGCTGACCGCCGCCCC
Source organism: Streptomyces sp. NPDC085481 (assembly GCF_044541845.1). Classification (NCBI taxonomy): domain Bacteria; kingdom Bacillati; phylum Actinomycetota; class Actinomycetes; order Kitasatosporales; family Streptomycetaceae; genus Streptomyces; species Streptomyces sp. NPDC085481. Next base: position 756,983 of record NZ_JBITTJ010000001.1, on the reverse strand, counting down.
CGGCGCGTACGGCGAACTGCTCGGCGTACTCGACCGTCTCGAGCTCCCCGCGGACTACGAGCGGACCGCGCGCGAGGTGCTGCGGGTACGGGACGGGGCGGCCGTGCGCGCCTGGGTGTACCTGGCCGCGCCCGGCGCGCCGCTCGGGCCGCCGATCCCGGGCGGCGACTGGTTCAGGCGGCGTCCCCGGCCGGCTCGAGGCGGACCGCGCACACCTTGAACTCGGGCATCCGCGAGACCGGGTCGAGCGCCGGATTGGTGAGCGTGTTGGCGCGGCCCTCGCCCGGCCAGTGGAAGGGCATGAAGACCGTGTCCGGCCGGATCGCCGCCGTGATCCTGGCGGGCGCGACCGCCTTCCCGCGTCGCGAGTGCACCGCGACCGGCTGGCCATCGGCGACCCCGATCCGCTCGGCGAGCCGCGGGTGCAGTTCCACGAAGGGGCCGGGCGCGGCCGCGTTCAGCTCGTCGACCCGCCGGGTCTGGGCGCCCGACTGGTACTGGGCGACCACCCGGCCGGTCGTCAGGACCACCGGGTACTCGGCGTCGGTCTCCTCCGCGGCCGCCCGGTGCACGACCGGCACGAACCGGGCCCGCCCGTCGGAGGTGGCGAAGCGGTCGAGGAAGAGCCGCGGGGTGCCCGCGTGCTCCGGCTCGCCCGGTGCCGGCTCCGGGCAGGGCCAGAAGACGCCCTGCTCCTCCTCGATCCGCCGGTAGCTGATCCCCGCGTAGTCGGCGGGGCCGCCCGCCGAGGCGCGCCGCAGCTCCTCGAAGACCTCCTCCGGGTCGGTCGGGAAGCCCTTCTCCCAGCCGAGCAGCGCGGCGAGCCCGTGCAGCACCTCCAGGTCGCTGCGGACGCCCGGCGGCGGGGTGAGGGCGCGGCGGCGCAGCAGCACCCTGCCCTCCAGGTTGGTGGTGGTGCCGGTCTCCTCGGCCCACTGGGTCACCGGCAGGACCACGTCGGCGAGTTCGGCCGTCTCGGACAGCACCACATCGGCGACGGCCAGGAAGTCCAGGGACCGCAGCCGCTCCTCGACATGGCCGGCGCGGGGCGCGGAGACGACCGGGTTGGAGCCCATGAGCAGCAGGGCCCGCACCTCGCCGCCGAGGGCGTCGAGCAGTTCGTACGCGCTGCGCCCCGGACCCGGCAGCGACTCCGGCGCGACGCCCCACACGCCGGCGACGTGCGCGCGGGCGGCCGGGTCGTCGAGCTTGCGGTAGCCGGGCAGCTGGTCGGCCTTCTGGCCGTGCTCGCGGCCGCCCTGGCCGTTGCCCTGGCCGGTGAGGCAGCCGTAGCCGCTCAGCGGGCGGCCGGCCTTGCCGGTGGCCAGGCACAGGTTGATCCAGGCCCCGACCGTGTCGGTGCCCTTGGACTGCTGCTCGGGGCCGCGCGCGGTCAGCACCATGCCGCTGTCGGCCTCGCAGAACATCCGTACCGCCTCGCGCAGCTGCGGCACGGCCACCCCGGTGAGGCGCTCCACGTGTTCGGGCCAGTGCGACATCGCCCCGGCCCGGGCGGCGGCCCAGCCGGCGGTGCGCCCGGCGACGAACTCCTCGTCCACCCGTCCCTCGGCGACGACCAGGTGGAGCATGCCGAGGGCGAGCGCCAGGTCGGTGCCGGGGCGCGGCGCGAGGTGGAGGTCGGCCTGCTCGGCGGTGCGGGTGCGGCGCGGGTCGACGACGATGAGCCTGCCGCCGTTCTGCTTCAGCTCGGTGAGGTAGCGCAGCGCGGGCGGCATGGTCTCGGCGAGGTTGGAGCCGACGAGGATCACACAGCCGGTCTTCGGGATGTCGTCCAGCGGGAAGGGCATCCCCCGGTCGAGGCCGAAGGCCCGCTGGTGGGCGGCCGCTGCCGACGACATGCAGAAGCGGCCGTTGTAGTCGATCTGCGAGGTGGCGAGGACGAGCCGGGCGAACTTCCCGAGCGTGTACGCCTTCTCGTTGGTGAGACCGCCGCCGCCGAAGACCCCCACGGCGTCCGGGCCGTGGTCGGCGCGGGTCCGGCGCAGCCCGTCGGCGACGGCGGCGAGTGCCTCCTCCCAGGTGGCGGGCACCAGCGCGCCTGTGTCAGGGCGGCGGACCAGGGGCTCGGTGAGCCTGACCCGGGAGGAGAGTACGGCGGGGGCGGTGCGGCCCTTGCCGCACAGCGCGCCCCGGTTGACCGGGAAGTCGGGCCGGTCGACCACCTCCACGGGCAGCTCCGTGCCCGTTCCGGCGCGCAGGTTCATGCCGCACTGGAGGGCGCAGTAGGGGCAGTGCGTGGGAACGGTGGTGACCTCTGACATGACCCGAGCTTGCGTCGTCCGTGTTACGGGCGGGGTCGCGCCGGATTACGGGCAGGGTGCCATGCCCTCAGGTCACGGGGCCTTCACGGGTGAGGCGAGGGCCTTCGTCACGCCGTCCTCGCGCGCGCCGAGGAAGTGCGGGTCGGGGCGCAGGGCCGCGTCCAGGGCCGCCTTCCCTGCGGCGGCCAGCTCGCGGGTGGTGCCGTAGTACCAGGTGGCGTCGTGCGGTTCGCCGACCCCGACGCCGTACGACTCCACACCGGCCGCCCCGCACAGCGCGACGGCCCGTTTGATGTGGAAGTCCTGGGTGACGAGGACGGCCCGGTCCACGCCGAAGATCTTCTTGGCGCGGACGCAGGAGTCCCAGGTGTCGAAGCCCGCGTAGTCGCTGACGACCCTGCCGTCGGGCACCCCGCGCGCGGCGAGGTACTTCCGCATGGCGCTGGGCTCGTCGTACTCCGTGCGGCTGTTGTCGCCGGTGACGAGCAGGACCTTGACCTTGCCGGTGCGGTAGAGCTCGGCCGCGGCGTCGAGGCGGTGCGCCAGGTAGGGGGTGGGGCGCCCCTTCCACAGGCCGGCGCCGAAGACGACGGCCACGTCCTGCGCGGGCACGTCGGCGGTGGTGCGCAGCCGGTCCTCGGTGCCGACGTGCATCCAGGTGGCCGGGGCGAGCGCGAGCACGGCCCCGAGCATGACGGCCTGGACGGTGCGGCGGCGGGCCCGGACGGTGCGGGGGAGCCGGGGCAGCCGGACGGTCCGGGGCAGCCGGGGACGCCACCGGAACCGGGTGAGCCGTGCCGGCATGCGGGAACCTCCGTGGATCAGGGTGGTCGGACGTCCGTCCCACCGTCCGACGGGCGTCGGACGGTCTGTCACACCGTCCGACGCGAATCCGCCGGGTTCGGTTCGCCCGTGGCCCGCTCTGTTCCGTACAGCACACCGGCCAGGCCCATGCCGAGCAGCATGCCGAGCAACTGGGCGGCGGCGAAGGCGGGCACGGAGCCGGGGGCGATGCCGGTGAACGAGTCGGAGAAGGCCCGGCCGACGGTGGCCGCCGGGTTGGCGAAGGAGCCGGAGGAGGTGAACCAGATCGCCGCGCCGATGTAGCCCGCGACGGCGACCGGGGCGCGGGAGAGCCGGCCGATGCGGCGCAGCCCCTGGACGACCAGGACGAGTCCGGCGGTGGCGACGGCCTCGCCGAGCAGCAGGTGGAGCTCCGCCCGCTGTTCGGTGGCCAGGGCGCCGGGCGCCCGCCCGAACATCGCCTCGGCGAGCAGCGCGCCCGCGACGGCGCCCGCGAGCTGGGCGGTGATGTAGGCGAGGGCCTCGCGCCCGCCGCCCTCGGGGCGCCGCGACCACCACTCGGAGAGGGTGACGACGGGGTTGAAGTGGGCGCCGGAGAGCGGGCCGATGAGGGCGATGAGCAGCCCGAGGCCGATGGCGGAGGCCAGGGCGTTGGCGAGCAGCCGGACGCCGATGTCCTGGCTGAGGGAGTCCGCGCGCAGGCCGGAGCCGACGACGACGGCGACGAGCGCGGCGGTGCCGGTGAACTCGGCGAGGGCGCGTCGGGGGAGCGACGCGGGGGACATTCTCATAGTGGAAAAGATATTCCGTGATTCGGAAGGAAAAAAGGGGGGAGGGGAGGGGTGTGCGCTCCGTACGATCCGGTGGTGATCACTGAGCCTGCCGTCCTCCGGGACGCCGTCCGCAACAACGCCGCCTGGTGCGACACCATGTGCCGCGCCCACGGCCTCCCCGGCGCCTTCGGCCCGCGCGCCTGGACCAGCCCGCGCCGCACCCCGCTCTACTACCCGGACGCCGTCACCCTGACCGGGGACGCCGGGACACCGGACGTCCTGGACGGCATCGACCGCGCCGCCCCCGGCGCCTCCGTGAAGGACAGCCACGCCCGCCTCGACCTGGCCGCCGAGGGCTTCCGGCTGCTGTTCGAGGCCGAGTGGATCCACCGCCCCGCGGGCCTCGCCGTCCCGTCGGCCCCCGGCGACTGGCGCCCCGTCCGCACCCCCGACGCCCTCGCCGCCTGGGCCCTCGCCTGGAGCGGCGGTGACACCGAGGACGCCGCGCTCTTCCGCCCCGAGCTCCTCGCCGACCCGGCGACCACGATCGCCGCGGGGTACGACTCCGAGGGACGGATCCTCGGCGGCGCCGTCCTCAGCGACAGCGGCGCCGTCACCGGCGTGTCCAACCTCTTCGCCGCCGACGGCACGGACCCGGCCGATGCCTGGGCCGGCTGCCTCGCCCTCGTCGCCCCCGAACGCCACGCCGTCGGCTACGAGTCGGGCGACGACCTGCCGCCCGCCCTGGAGACCGGGTTCACGACGGTCGGCGGACTGCGGGTCTGGCTCGACGCCTGACACCGCGGGTCCGGCTCGAGCCTGACGGCGCGGGTCCGGCCCGGCGTCACGACACCGCGGGTCCGGCTCAGCGTCACGACACACCGCGGGTCCGGCTCGGCGCCCGGCGGCCTGACAGCCGTCCGCGCCGTGCGGTGAGCCCGCGGAAACCCGGCCGTGAGCCCGCCGAAACCCGACCGTGCGCCGGCGGAGAACAGTCGTGACGCCGGCGCAACGGGCCGGCAATACGCCCCGGCAAGGATCGGTCCATGACGACGCAGGAGCCGGAGACCACGTTCGACACCAGCGCAGCCGGCCTGCTCGGCCGCATCGGCAGCCGGGCCGGCGACCGGCTCGGGCGGATCCGGCCGTACGGGCCCCGCACCGCCGGGCGCGAGGCGGCGTCCCCCACCCTGATAGCCGTCGGCCACGGCAGCCGCGACCCCCGGGCCGCCGCCACCCTCCGGCTCCTCCTCGACCGGGTGCGCGAGCTGCGGCCCGGACTCGACGTGCGGCTCGCCCACATCGAGATCGACGCGCCACTGCTCACCGACACCCTGGCCGGACTGTCTGGCGACGCCGTCCTCGTACCGCTGCTCTTCGCCCGCGGCCACCACGTCAAGCACGACCTGCCCGCCGCGGCCGCCGCCGCACCCGGCATACGGGCCCGGATCGCCGCCCCGCTCGGCCCGCACCCGCTCCTCGTCGAGGCCCTCGCCGACCGGCTCGCCGAAGCCGGCTGGACGGCCGAGGACGGCGCCTCCCCCTCCACCGGCGTGGTCCTCGCCTCGGCCGGCTCCCGCGACCCCCAGTCCGGCGCCGACACCCGCCGCCTCGCCGCCCTGCTCGGCGAACGGCTCGGGGGAGTGCCCGTCGTCGCCGCCTACGCCTCCGCCGCCGCGCCCACAGTCCCCGAGGCGATCCGCGCCCTCGCCGCCCGCGGCCGGCACCGGATCGCCGTCGCCTCCTGCTTCACCGCCCCCGGCCTCTTCGCCACCCGCAGCGCCGCCCACGCCCCCTGGATCGCCGCCACCCCGCTCGGCGCCCACCCGGCCCTCGCCCGCCTCGTCCTGCACCGCTACGACCAGGCCCGCACCCGCACTCCCCAGCGAGAACTCGCCGCCATCTGACCTCTTCTGTCCGTCCCGCCCGTTACCTTCGGTGCATGGAAGGCATCGCAGACCTCAACGGCACCGACACCCCCGGCTACGACGCCGCCGCCACCGAACGCTGGGCCGCCGAGCCCGACAAACGCCCGGGCCGCACCGCCTTCCAGCGCGACCGGGCCCGCGTCCTGCACTCCGCCGCGCTGCGCAGACTCGCCGGCAAGACCCAGGTCGTCACCCCCGGCTCGCTCACCCACGCCTGGGACGCCAGCCCCCGCACCCGGCTCACCCACTCCCTCGAATGCGCCCAGGTCGGCCGCGAGCTCGGCGCCGCGCTCGGCTGCGACCCCGACCTCGTCGAGGCGGCCTGCCTCGCCCACGACATGGGCCACCCGCCCTTCGGGCACAACGGGGAGCAGGCCCTCAACGACTTCGCCAAGGACTGCGGCGGCTTCGAGGGCAACGCCCAGTCGCTGCGCCTGCTCACCCGTATCGAACCCAAACGGTTCATCGCCGACCCCGTCACCGGCGAGCCCCTCAGCGTCGGCCTCAACCTCACCCGCGCCGTACTCGACGCCGCCACCAAGTACCCCTGGACCCGCGGCGCCCACCCCACCGACCCCGGCTCGAACAAGTTCGGCGTCTACGAGGACGACCTGCCCGTCTTCGCCTGGGTCCGGGCCGGCGCGCCCGCCCACCGCAAGTGCTTCGAGGCCCAGGTCATGGACTGGTCCGACGACGTGGCCTACTCCGTGCACGACTTCGAGGACGGCCTGCACGCCGGGCACCTCGACCCCAACATGCTGCTCGCCGAGCCCGAGCGCACCGAGATCTGGGCCGTCGCCCGCGGCCGCTACGTCCCCGAGGACACCGACCCGCAGGAGCTCGCCGACGCCCTCGACCGGCTCGTCGACCAGGACTGGTGGCCGCACGGCTACGACGGATCCGCCGTCGCCCAGGCCCGCCTCAAGGACGCCACCAGCCAGCTCATCGGCCGCTTCTGCCTCGCCGCCGAGGGCGCCACCCGCCAGGCCTGGGGTTCCGGTCGCCTCACCCGCTACGAGGCCGAGCTCGTCGTCCCCCGCGAGACCCGCAACGAATGCGCCGTCCTCAAGGCCGTCGCCGACCGGTACGTGATGCAGCGCGCCGAACAGGAGGCGCTCCGCGCCGACCAGCGCATCGTCATCGCCGAACTCGCCGAGGCGCTCACCGCCCGCGCCCCCGAAGGGCTCGACCCGCAGTTCCGCGCCCTGTTCGCCGCCGCGTCCGACGACCGTTCCCGCAAACGGGTGATCGTCGACCAGATCGCCTCCTTCACCGACGCCTCCGCCCGCAGCCTCCACGCCCGCCTGCGCACCCCCCGGCACTGACGGGATGTACGCCCTCTTTCGCCGTCACCGCCGGTGCGGGACCCTCGCATGCACGCCCCGGCGAGGCAGGGCCCGGGCCGGGCTCGGGGGCGTAGCGTAGAGAACCGGTCGCAACGAGGAGGAATCAACGTGGTCGACGCAGATCAGACCTTTGTCATCGTCGGCGGGGGCCTGGCCGGGGCCAAGGCGGCGGAGACCCTGCGCTCCGAGGGGTTCAACGGGCGGGTGATCCTCATCGGCGACGAACGCGAACACCCCTACGAGCGCCCGCCCCTCTCCAAGGGCTACCTCCTCGGCAAGGAGGAACGCGACTCCGTCTTCGTCCACGAGCCCGCCTGGTACGCCCGGCACGACGTCGAGCTCCACCTCGGCCAGCCCGTCACCGCCATCGACCGCGAGGCCCGCACGGTCCGCCTCGGCGACGGCACCGTCATCCGCTACGACAAGCTCCTCCTCGCCACCGGAGCCGAGCCGCGCCGCCTCGACATCCCCGGCACCGACCTCGCCGGCGTCCACCACCTGCGCCGGCTCGCCCACTCCGAGCGGCTCCGCGACGAGCTCAAGGCCCTCGGCCGCGACAACGGCCACCTGGTGATCGCCGGCGCCGGCTGGATCGGCCTCGAGGTCGCCGCCGCGGCCCGTACCTACGGCGCCGAGGTCACCGTCGTCGAATACGCGCCCAGCCCCCTCCACCAGGTCCTCGGCCCCGAACTCGGCCAGCTCTTCGCCGACGTGCACACCGAGCACGGCGTCCGCTTCCACTTCGGCGTCAAGCTCACCGAGATCGCCGGCCAGGACGGCATGGTCCTCGCCGCCCGCACCGACGACGGCGAGGAGTACCCCGCCCACGCCGTCCTCGTCGCCATCGGCGCGGCCCCCCGCACCGCCCTCGCCGAGAACGCCGGCCTCGCCCTCGTCGACCGCGCCGACGGCGGCGGCGTCGCCGTCGACGAGTCGCTGCGCACCTCCGACCCCGACGTCTACGCCGCCGGCGACATCGCCGCCGCCCACCACCCGCTGCTGCACCGGCGCATCCGCGTCGAGCACTGGGCCAACGCCCTGAACGGCGGCCCGGCCGCCGCCCGCGCCATGCTGGGCAAGCACGTCTCGTACGACCGCGTCCCGTACTTCTTCTCCGACCAGTACGACCTCGGCATGGAGTACTCGGGCTGGGCGCCGCCCGGCTCGTACGACCAGGTCGTGCTGCGCGGGGACGCCGGGAAGCGCGAGTTCATCGCCTTCTGGCTCAAGGACCGCAAGGTGCTCGCGGGCATGAACGTGAATGTGTGGGACGTCACAGACGCCATCCAGAACCTGATCCGCTCCCGTGCCCAGGTGGACACGGAGGCCCTCGCCGACCCCTCCGTCCCGCTGGAGAGCCTGGCACCGTGAGTCGGCCCCGCGGGCCGCAGCTCCCGAGGGGGACGACCCCCGGACCCCCGTAGAATCATTGCGTGGCAGGCAGGATCAACGATGACGACGTGAAGGCGGTACGGGACGCGGTCCCGATCGACGCCGTCGTTTCCGAATACCTCCAGCTGCGCAACGCGGGCGGCGGGAACCTCAAGGGGCTCTGCCCCTTCCACGACGAGAAGTCGCCCTCCTTCCAGGTCAGCCCGAGCAAGGGACTCTTCCACTGCTTCGGCTGCCAGGAGGGCGGCGACACCATCGCCTTCGTGATGAAGATCGACCACCTCTCCTTCTCGGAGACGGTCGAACGCCTCGCCGCCAAGGCGGGCATCACCCTGCGCTACGAAGAAGGCGGCTACAACCCCGGCCACCAGCGCGGCGAACGCACCCGCCTCGTCGAGGCCCACCAGATCGCCGCCCGCTACTACGCCGACCAACTCGGCTCCGCCGAGGCCGAGATCGGCCGGAAGTTCCTCGCCGAGCGCGGCTTCGACCAGGCCGCCGCCGAGCACTTCGGCGTCGGCTACTCCCCGGCCGGCTGGGACCACCTCACCCGCTTCCTGCGCGGCAAGGGCTTCACCGACCGCGAGCTGCTCCTGTCCGGCCTCTCCCAGGACGGCCGCCGCGGCCCCATCGACCGCTTCCGCGGCCGCCTCATGTGGCCGATCAAGGACGTCGGCGGCGACGTCGTCGGCTTCGGCGCCCGCAAGCTGCGCGACGACGACAACGGCCCCAAGTACCTCAACACGCCCGAGACGCCGATCTACAAGAAGTCCCAGGTGCTCTACGGCATCGACCTGGCCAAGAAGGACATCGCCAAGGTCAGCCGCGCCGTCGTCGTCGAGGGCTACACCGACGTCATGGCCTGCCACCTCGCCGGCGTCACCACCGCCATCGCCACCTGCGGCACCGCATTCGGCGGCGACCACATCAAGATCCTGCGCCGGCTCCTGATGGACAACGGCTCGGCCCGCGTGATCTTCACCTTCGACGGCGACGCCGCCGGCCAGAAGGCCGCCCTGCGCGCCTTCGAGGACGACCAGAAGTTCGCCGCCGAGACCTACATCGCCATCGCCCCCGACGGCATGGACCCCTGCGAGCTCCGCCTCGCCAAGGGCGACGAGGCCGTCGCCGACCTCGTCCAGCCGCGCACCCCGCTCTTCGAGTTCGCGCTGCGCCAGATCGTCGCCCGCTACGACCTGGAGATCCCCTCCGGCCGCGCCGCCGCCCTCGACGAGGCCGCGCCGATCGTCGCCCGGATCAAGAACGTCGCCTCGCAGCACGAGGTCGCCGTCCAGCTCGCCGGCATGCTCGGCATCCTCGACACCCAGTTCGTCGTCCGCCGGGTCGCCCAGATCGCCCGCTGGCAGCGCGGCGGCGGCAAGGGCCCCGCCCAGGAGGCCCCGCGGCAGCGCCGCGACATGAACGGCATCCAGGCGCCCACCACCCCCGCCGGGCCCGCTCTCAACCTGCGCAGCCCCGCCCACCGCACCGAGCGCGAGCTCCTCAAGCTCGCCCTCCAGCGCCCCGAACTGGTCTCCCCGGCCTTCGACGCGTACGGGACCGACGAGTTCACCGCCCCGCCCTACGCGGCCGTCCGCCAGTGCGTCCAGGACGCGGGCGGCGCCACCGACGCCCCCTCCGACTACCTGGACGCGGTCCGCGAGGCCGCACCCGACGACACCGTCCGCGCCCTCGTCACCGAACTCGCCGTCGAGGCCATCTTCGCCAAGACCGTCGACGAGGCCTACGCGGGCGACCAGCTCGTCACCGTCCGGCTGCGCGCCGTCGACCGCCGCATCCGCGACGTCCAGGGCACCCTCGCCCGCCTCGGCGCCCACGGCGACCCGGCCCAGGTGGCGGCCGTGCAGAACGAGCTGTGGGTGCTCACCCAGTACGGGCAGTCGCTGCGCAACCACGGCGCCGCGGCGCTCTGACGGCGCCCCGGCATACGGTCGGTCACGTACCGGACTCAAAAAGTCACCGCACGCCCCTCGTGGCGGCGATGTGTCGTACCCCACACTGGGTGACGGTGCCGTCCCGCTGCCCGTAACGCCCCCGAACCGGCAGCGATCACCCACCCTGGAGGTCGCCCCCCGTGCAGACCCAGACCGTACCCGTGTCCCAGGAACCCCCGCCGGTGGAGTCCGGGTTGCCGGACCTCCCCGAGGTGCCGGCCCAGCGCCGCCGCCCCGACCCGGGCGGCAACGGCCCGTCCTCCGACCTGTTCCGGCAGTACCTGCGCGAGATAGGCCGGGTCCCGCTGCTCACCGCGGAGGAGGAGGTCGAACTCGCCCGCCGGGTCGAGGCCGGACTCTTCGCCGAGGAGAAACTCGCCAACGCCCCCGACCTGGACTCGCAGTTGGCGCTCGACCTGGACCGGCTCGTGGTCCTCGGCCGGATCGCCAAACGCAGGCTCATCGAGGCCAATCTGCGCCTGGTCGTCTCCGTCGCCAAGCGGTACGTCGGCCGCGGCCTGACCATGCTGGACCTGGTCCAGGAGGGCAACCTCGGCCTCATCAGAGCCGTGGAGAAGTTCGACTACGCGCGCGGCTACAAGTTCTCGACGTACGCGACCTGGTGGATCCGCCAGGCGATGTCCCGGGCCCTCGCCGACCAGGCCCGGACCATCCGCGTCCCCGTGCACGTCGTCGAACTCATCAACCGGGTGATCCGGGTCCAGCGCCGGATGCTCCAGGAACGCGGCTACGAACCCACCGCCGACGAGGTCGCCGCCCAGCTGGACCTCGCCCCCGAACGGGTCGGCGAGGTCCTCCGCCTCGCCCAGGAACCCGTCTCCCTGCACGCCCCCGTCGGCGAGGAGGAGGACGTCGCCCTCGGCGACCTCATCGAGGACGGCGACGCCGCCTCCCCCGTAGAGTCCGCCGCCTTCCTGCTGCTGCGCGAACACCTGGAGGCCGTGCTCTCCACCCTCGGCGAACGCGAACGCAAGGTCGTCCAGCTGCGCTACGGCCTCGACGACGGCAGGCCCCGCACCCTGGAGGAGATCGGACAGCTCTTCGGCGTGACACGCGAACGCATCCGCCAGATCGAGTCCAAGACCCTCAACAAGCTGCGGGACCACGCCTACGCCGACCAGCTGCGCGGCTACCTCGACTGAGCCGGCCCCATCGGCCTCAGAGCAGGCCCAGCCGAAGCCGAACCCGAACCGGCTCAGTCGACCTCGGCCACCGCCTGCGCGAACTGGGCCGCGTAGAGCCGAGCGTACGCGCCGCCCGAGGCCAGCAGCTCCTCGTGCGTGCCCTGTTCGACGATCGAGCCGTTCTCCATCACCAGGATCACGTCCGCGTCCCGGATGGTGGAGAGCCGGTGCGCGATGACGAAACTCGTCCGGCCGTGGGCCAGACGGGCCATCGCCTTCTGGATCAGCACCTCGGTACGGGTGTCGACCGAGCTGGTCGCCTCGTCGAGGACCAGGATCACCGGGTCGGACAGGAACGCCCGCGCGATGGTGATCAGCTGCTTCTCGCCGGCGCTGACGCCGGCGCCCTCGTCGTCGATGACCGTGTCGTAGCCCTCGGGCAGGGTGCGGATGAACCGGTCCGCGTGCGCGGCCCGCGCCGCCTCCTCGATCTCCGCCCGGCTCACCTCGCGCGTGGCGCCGTACGCGATGTTCTCGGCGATGGTGCCGCCGAAGAGCCAGGTGTCCTGGAGGACCATGCCGATACCGGCGCGCAGCTCCTCCCGCGACATCCTCGCCACGTCGACGCCGTCGAGGGTGATCCGGCCGCCGGTCACCTCGTAGAACCGCATCAGCAGGTTCACGAGGGTGGTCTTCCCGGCGCCCGTCGGGCCCACGATCGCGACCGTCTGGCCCGGCTCGACCGCGAGCGACAGGTCCTCGATCAGCGGCTTGTCCGCCTCGTAACGGAAGGCCACCTGCTCCAGGGCCACCTTGCCCTTGAAGTCGACGGGCTTCTCGCTCACCGGCGCGTCCGGCTCCTGCTCCCCGGCGTCGAGCAGCTCGAAGATCCGCTCGGCCGAGGCGACGCCCGACTGCACCAGGTTCGCCATCGAGGCGACCTGCGTCAGCGGCATCGAGAACTGCCGGGAGTACTGGATGAAGGCCTGCACGTCACCGATGGACAGGCTGCCGCTCGCCACCCGCAGACCGCCGACCACGGCCACCAGGACGTAGTTCAGGTTCGAGACGAAGAACATGACCGGCTGCATGACGCCGCTGTTGAACTGGGCCTTGAACCCGGCGTCGTACAGCGCCTCGTTCTGCTCGTGGAAGTCCTTCGCGGACTCCTCCTGCCGGCCGAAGACCTTCACCAGGGTGTGACCGCTGTACATCTCCTCCACATGGGCGTTGAGCTTGCCCGTGGACTTCCACTGCTGCACGAAGTGCGGCTGCGAGCGCTTGCCGATCCGCGTCGCCACGACCACCGAAAGCGGCACCGTGACCAGTGCCACCAGGGCGAGCAGCGGCGAGATCCAGAACATCATCGCGAGCACGCCGACGATCGTGAGCAGCGAGTTGATCAGCTGGCCCATCGACTGCTGGAGGGTCTGCGAGATGTTGTCGATGTCGTTGGTCGCACGGGACAGCACCTCGCCGCGCTTGGCCTTGTCGAAGTACGACAGGGGAAGCCGCGCCAGCTTCGCCTGGACGTCCTCGCGCATCCGGTAGACCGTCCGGTTGATCACCTTGATCGACATCCGGGTGGAGACCAGCATCAGCAGGCCCGCGAGCACGTACACGGCGAGCGCGAGGCCGAGGACCTCGCCGACCGCCGAGAAGTCGATGCCCTGCCCCGGGGTGAAGTCCACCCCGGCCAGCATGTCCGCCATCCCGCCGTCGCCCCGGGCGCGCAGCCCCGCGAGCACCTGCTCCTTCGTGCCGCCCTCGGACTGCCGTCCGATCACCCCCGCGAAGACCAGGTCGGTCGCCCGGCCGAGGATCTTCGGCCCGACCACCGAGGCCGCCACCGACAGCACACCGGCGACCAGCATCAGCCACAGCGCGCCGCGCTCCGGCGCCAGCTGCCTCAGCAGCCGCTTGCCCGAGCCCTTGAAGTCCATCGACTTCGAGTCGGGGCCGCCGCCGGCCATCATTCGTCCGCCAGGACCGGCCATCAGGCTGCCTCCGCCTCGGTCAGCTGGGAGAGCACGATCTCCCGGTACGTCTCGTTCTCCGCCATCAGCTCGTGGTGCCGCCCGGTGCCCACGACCCGGCCCTCGTCGAGGACCACGATCCGGTCGGCGTCCCGAATGGTCGACACCCGCTGGGCGACGATGACCACCGTCGAGTCGGCCGTCTCCTCGGAGAGCGCGGCCCGCAGCAGCGCGTCCGTCTCGTAGTCGAGCGCGGAGAACGAGTCGTCGAAGAGATAGATCTCCGGTCGCTGCACCAGCGTGCGGGCGATCGCGAGCCGCTGCCGCTGACCGCCGGAGACGTTGGTGCCGCCCTGCGCGATCGGCGCGTTGAGCCCGCCCTCGAGCTTCGCGACGAAGTCCTTGGCCTGCGCCACCTCGAGCGCGTGCCACAGCTCCTCGTCGGTCGCGTCCGGCTTCCCGTACCGCAGGTTGGTCGCGACCGTCCCGGAGAACAGGTACGGCTTCTGCGGGACGAGCCCGACCGTCCGCGCCATCAGCTCCGGGTCGACCGTGCGGACGTCCACGCCGTCCACCAGCACCTCGCCGCCCGTCACGTCGAACAGCCGCGGCACGAGCCCCAGCAGGGTCGACTTGCCGCTGCCCGTCGAGCCGATGATCGCGGTGGTCTCGCCCGGCCGGGCGACCAGCTCGACGTCCCTCAGCACCGACTCCTCGGCGCCCGGGTACCGGAAGTCCGCGCTCCTGACCTCCAGATGACCGCGCCGCCCCAGCGTGCGTACGGGCTCCGCCGGCGGCACCACGCTGGACTCCGTCGCCAGGACCTCCTCGATGCGCTCGGCGCACACCTCGGCCCGCGGCACCATCATGAACATGAAGGTGGCCATCATCACGGCCATCACGATCTGCATCAGATACGCGAGGAACGCGGTCAGCGCACCGATCTCCATGGCCCCGCTGTCGATGCGGTGCGCGCCGAACCAGACGACGGCGATCGACGACACGTTCACCACCGTCATCACGGTCGGGAACATCAGCGCCATCAGCCGGCCGGTGGCCATCGACACGTCGGTCAGCTCGGTGTTCGACCCCTTGAACCGCTCGCGCTCGTAACCGTCCTTCACGAAGGCCCGGATGACCCGGTTGCCGGTGATCTGCTCGCGCAGCACCCGGTTCACCGTGTCGAGCCGCTCCTGCATGGTCCGGAACAGCGGCCGCATCCTCCGCACGATCAGCGAGACCGCGATGCCGAGCACCGGCACCACCGCGATCAGCACCGCCGACAGCGGCACGTCCAGGCTGAGGGCCATGATGATGCCGCCGACACACATGATCGGCGCGGAGACCATCAGCGTGAACGCCATCAGGACCAGCATCTGGACCTGCTGGACGTCGTTGGTCGTCCGGGTGATCAGCGACGGCGCGCCGAAGTGCCCGACCTCGCGGGCGGAGAAGGACTGCACGCGCCCGAAGACCGCGGCCCGGACGTCCCGCCCGAGGGCGGAGGCGGTCCGCGCCCCGTAGTAGACGGCCCCGATGTTGCAGACGACCTGGATCACGGAGACGCCGATCATCAGCGCGCCGAACCGCAGGATGTAGCCGGTGTCCCCGTTCACGACACCGTTGTCGATGATGTCCGCGTTCAGGGTCGGCAGGTAGAGGGTGGCGCTGGTCTGCAGCAGCTGGAGCAGCACCAGGAGGCCGATGGGTTTTCTGTACGGGCGCAGGAAGGTACGGAGAAGTCTTATGAGCACGGGTTCTACTATCGCCCGCGCTCTGAAGACGTTACGAATGGTTTTGCCGTCGCCGCTCGACCCCTGGTGAAGTCTTTACGAACAGGGCAGCGGGGAGGGCCGAGCGGGCCGGTCCGCCGGGCCCGGCCGGCTCAGACGCTGAACGCGCCCGGGTGGATCTGCTCGCGGGTCGCGGTGTACTGCTGCCGTACGGCCTGCCCGACGGCGAGCTCCTCGCCCGGCTCGAAGACCTGCGCGGCGGCGCCCTGCCAGGCCGGGGGAGCGGCCGGGGACAGCGTGCCCCGGGCGGCCCCGAGCGCCCAGGCGGCCTGCCGGGCCGCGCCGAGCGCCGCGTAGTCGGCCGGCTGGGGGACGACGACCTGGGCGCCGAACAGCGCCGGCGCGATCGCCTGGACGGCCGGCAGGCCGGCGGCCGCGCCGAGCAGGAAGATCCGGCGCACCTCGACACCGCGCCCGCGCAGGACGTCCATGGCGTCGGCGAGCGAGCAGAGCATGCCCTCGAAGGAGGCGCGGGCCAGGTGCTCGGGCTTCATCGACTCGCGGCGCAGCCCGCTGAGGGTGCCGGCGGTGTGCGGCAGGTGCGGGGTGCGCTCGCCCTCCAGGTAGGGGAGCAGCACGAGCCCGGAGGAACCGGGGGTGGACTTCAGGGCGAGCGCCGAGAGCTCCTCGAGGGACTCCGCGCCCAGCATCTCGGCTGTGCCGCGCAGGGCCCGTACCGCGTTGGAGGTGTGGACGACCGGCAGGTGCATGCCGGTGGCGTCGGCGAAGGAGGTGATCATGCCGGCGGGGTCGGTCAGGGCCTCGTGGTGGACGGCCATGACGGAGCCGGAGGCGCCGAGGGAGACGACGGCGTCGCCGGCGCCGAGCCCGAGCCCGAAGGCGGCGGCCATGGTCTCGCCGGTACCGGCGGAGATGAGCAGTCCTTCGGGCGTGGTGCCGGCGGCCTCGGCCGGGCCCAGCACCTCGGGAAGCACGGCCTGATGGCCAAGGGCCAACTCGACGAGATCAGGCCGATAGGCCCCGCTCCGCGCGGACCAGTAGCCGGTGGTGGAGGCGGCGCCGCGGTCGGTGGTGCGCCGGGCGGGCCGGCCGAGCAGCTGCCAGACCAGCCAGTCGTGCGGCTGGAGGACCATGGCGACCCGCTGGGCGTGCTCGGGCTCGCTCCGGGCCAGCCAGCGCAGCTTGGCGATGGGCAGCCCGGCCTGCGGAACGGTGCCGACGGCGTCGGCCCAGGCCTGCCGGCCGCCGAAGGCCTCCACGAGGTCCGCCGCGGCGACCTGGGCCCGCCTGTCGTTGCCGACCATCGCGGGCCGTACGAGACCGCCCTGCGGGTCGAGCGGCACGAGCCCGTGCTGCTGGGCGGAGACGCCGATGGCCTCCACGCCTTCGAGCAGCCCGCCGGTCGCGGCCTCGCCGAGCGAGAGCAGCCAGGCCTGAGGGTCGACGTCGGAGGCCTTGGGGTCGACCGGGTGCGGGGCATGGCCGTGCCGCAGCACGGCGCCCGTGTCCGCGTCGCAGACGACGATCCGCGTGGCGTCAGAAGAGCTGTCGAGTCCGGCGACTATCCCCATGGCACATGATTCTGCCGTACTTCCGGACTTGCCGGGGCCGCGAGCTCAGGTGTTGCTGGTGCCCCAGTCGTCTTCCTCGTACACGGCGAACTGTCCGTCGTGATCCCGCCGCGAACGGATCTTCTGCGCCTGGTCCCCGACGACGTGCAGCGCCTTGCCGGCCGCCTGCCGCCCGGTCTGCGCGGCGGACTCGGCCGCGTTGCGCACGGCGGGGTTCTGGGCCAGGTCCTTGGCGGACTTCTTCATCCGCTCGTACTGCTCACGACCGGCCCGCGTCCCGATGACGTAACCGAGGGCCAGTCCTGCGACGAACATCAGCTTGTACCGCACGGCTGCGATCCTTCCCTGGAGCGCCCTGGGGATACCGATTGGCGGAGCACCCCCCTGCTTGCGCTAATCTATGTCTCGCAGCGAGCGCCCGCCCCCCGGCAAGGCCGGAGGTGGATCCGTTCGTCGCAACGCAGCAATCCCCTGTAGCTCAATTGGCAGAGCAGCCGGCTGTTAACCGGCAGGTTACTGGTTCGAGTCCAGTCGGGGGAGCGCGATCCCCTGTAGCTCAATTGGCAGAGCATTCGGCTGTTAACCGGAGGGTTGCTGGTTCGAGTCCAGCCGGGGGAGCAGAGCGGAAGAGGACCCTTCGGGGTCCTTTTTCGTTTCCCGGGGAACCGTCCGTGAGCTGCGGGAGTCCTCTTGGTTGAGCATGGCCGACCATCCGGAGCAGGAGATCGTATGAGCGGCTATGCTGCGGCAGACGGCGCGCACACTTGTACGCGCCGTGGTGTTCGGGGCGGTAGCTCAGCCGGTTAGAGCAGCGGACTCATAATCCGTCGGCCGTGGGTTCGAGTCCCACCCGCCCCACCACGCCATCGCGGCAGGAGAAACGTTCTGACCAGCAGCTTTGCTGGTCAGGCAGCCCGCCTCCAAGGCGGTGACGGCCTTCGCCGACGCCTTCATCCTCAGTTTGCGTCCCCAATCTGGACAGATCGGGGACGAGCGTTCCGCGACACGCCCAAGTCACCCGGATGGCCTGCGTGCCGGCTCGGCATCCGGCGCCCGCACGGCACTCGCCAGTGCAATGCCCTGCGCTGTCTCTTCACTGGTAGCCCGCAAGTGGTCGTTCATGCTCCGGTTATGCCCCGCCAGCGTGAATTGGGTTGATTCGTGACGGGGGCAGGTTCCTGGCCTGCGCGTTTTGTGTCAGGTCGCTCTTGATCGGCTCCGCCCTACTTCCTATGGTTCGCGAACGGCCAGCCCTTGGCTTGGCGTTCGAACATTTGTATGGGTCTGGGGAGGCCCTGGAGGGGTGGGGGAGCTGTGCCTTCTGGCATGCGACAAAGACTGTGCCGTGCGGTGGGAGCCGCACTGGGCGCAGCCCTGGTGACGGGCGTCAGTCCCGGCATCGCGTTCGGTGCGGGGAACCTGCCGGCGACGGCTCCATCGTCCGTCGCCGGGTCACCGTCCCAGCAGGCGGCGGCATCCGGCGAGCCGGTCGAGGTGGTCGCAGAACGCACCGAGTACACGACGACGATGGCGAACCCGGACGGCACGTTCACTCTGACGCAGTCGACGGCGCCTCAGCGCGCCAAGGGCGCCGACGGCGTATGGCGTGATGTGGATGCGATGCTCGAGCGCGGTGCGGACGGCAGCATCGGACCCAAGTCCGCCGTCGTCGATCTCCGATTCGCGGGCGGTGGCAACGGTGACGCCGCGATCCGTCTCGGCGGCAAGAGGGGTGCGCTCACCTTCGACTGGCCGACCGCCCTGCCGGCGCCGTTCCTCTCGGGCGACACCGCCACGTATCCCGAGGTCTTCGAAGGCGTGGATCTGCGCCTGACAGCGACGGCAGAGGGATTCCGCGAGGTACTCGTCGTCAAGAACGCCGAGGCCGCTGCCAACCCGCAGTTGGAGCAGATCAAGCTCGATGTGCACGCCGACGGCCTGCGAGTCGTGCCGGGCGCCGGCGGCGGTATCAGTGCACTGGACGAGAACGGCAACGCGGTCTTCAAGGGGCCCGCCGGCATGATGTGGGACTCCGCCGGCACGACGCCGATCGGGCCCCAGGCAGCGACTGCCAAGACCACACAGCGGTCGTTCTCCCTGCAATCCGCGGCGCTCGCGGCCGAGGACGAGCTGCCGGCCGACGAGGCGGACGCCCCGTCCAAGGGCGACGCCAGCGAGGCCCTGCCGGTCCAGGTGCAGAACGGCGCGGTCGCGGTCACGCCCGATCTGCACCTGCTCCGCGGTGAGGACACGGTCTACCCGGTCTACATCGACCCGCCGATGGGCCTCGGCTACTCCGAGCGCACGGTGTTGTCCTCCGACGGTGACCGGTTCTGGCAGTTCACCGGTGACTACGGAGTCGGGTACTGCGGCAGCGCGGAGGGCTACACCTGCGGCAACGGCTACACGAACCGTATGTACTACGAGTTCGCCCCCGCCAAGCTCGCGGGCAAGAAGATCCTCGACGCCACCTTCCGTGCGTACGAGACCTGGTCGTTCAACTGCAATCCGTGGACCGTGGACCTCGTACGCACCGACAACATCTCCGAGGCGACTCGGTGGCCGGGTCCTGCGCAGCGGGACTGGCTGGGTGACCGATACGCCTCCTACGGCCGCGGTGACCTGTGCAGCCCGTCGCAGCCGGACTCCTGGGTCGAGTTCAACGACAACCCGGCCGAGCCGAACGAGAACCTGACACCCACGGTGCAGTCTTTCGCGGACGGCAAGATCGCCCGACTGACGCTGATGCTCCGCGCGAACAACGAGAGCGACACCAGGGCCTGGAAGCGGTTCAACCAGAACGCAGAGCTTCAGATCCAGTACGTGCCGAAGCCCGGCGTACCCACCAACGTCGGTGTGATTCCGGGCGACGGGACGATCGCTTACTGCGAAGCGGAGTCCAAGCCCACCATCGTCACCCGGGCCGACCCGATCGCGCAGGCCATGGTGCAGACGCAGGTGACGCCTGCCTCCGGCGAGTACCTGGGCTCGTTGCGCGCCTACATGGCGGTGGAGAAGAAGAACGGGGACGGAACATGGAGCACTTCGTGGTCCACGACGTCACCCTCCACCGGGTACCACGTGGACAACACGCTGGAGAAGGTACGGATGCCGTCCCGAGCGGACGGGGCTCTGTACCGGATGAGGGCGCTCACGCAGTCGCACTGGACGTATGCCGGCGTGACCTCGAGTGCGTCCTCGGCGTACTCGCCATGGTGCTACTTCACAATGGACACGACGCTTCCGAACCCGCCTCAGATCGCTCCGGAGATCGGCAACCCGTACACCTGCGTCGCCTCGGCGACCTGCGAGGGGACGGGTGGCCCCGGTGTCGCGGGCAAGTTCAAGCTGACGCCCAATGCCAAGGACAAGGACATCGAGGGCTATCGCTGGTACCTCCAAGACCCCCGCACGGTCCGTGAGACGGACCCGAACCAGACCGTCTCCCAAACGACCGTGGACGTCGCCCCGAATACGGGGGGCACGCTCGTCCTCGTCGTCGAGGCACGTGATGTGAGGAAGCGGTGGGGTCCCAAGGCCGAGTACTCCTTCAAGGTGGCACTCCCTGCCGGGCCCACCGGTGAATGGAGGTTCTCGGAAGGAGCCGGGGCGACGGCGGCCAACGCCAACCCGGACGGCGCGCGCCAGCCAGTCACGCTGTTCCCGCAGGCCGGCGCCGCAGCGACGTGGTCCGAGCAGGGCCGCCGCGGCGAGAGCGACTTCTCCCTGCGTCTCAACGACGATGTCACGGATCCCGCGAAGCGCTTCGGTTACGCGACGACGCCGATGCCAGTGGACACGGCCAACAGCTTCACCGTGTCGACCTGGGTCATGCTCACCGACGCTTCCACCACCCGGGCGGTGCTCGCATCCCCTGGCGCCTATGGGGCCGGTTTCACCATCTACTACTCCTCCGGCGACAAGAAGTGGGTGATCAACCGGTCCAACCACGATGGGTCCACCGGTGTGGTCGCGATCCGTTCCGTAGCGGACAACCCCAACCCACCCTTGAACGTCTGGACCCACTTGGCCGGCGTGTTCAACGCCGGTTGCATCAAGGCTCCTTGCGACAACGGTTTGCCGGCCGAGGCCGATGACACCCTGCAGTTGTTCGTCAACGGGCGACCCCAGGGTGCCCCGGTCAACCTGAAGGCAGCCTCTGCCACTTACACGCCGTGGACGGTCGTGGGCGACATGCAGATCGGCCGCTCGAAGATCGGCGCCAACTACACCGGCTACCTCATGGGCCGTATCGACGAGACGAAGACCTGGCAGCGTGCGCTGAACGAGGAGGAACTGCGCTGGGAGAGCACCCTGAGGACCGACAACGTGTCAGCCACTGCGTTGGTGGGTCAGTGGAAGATCGACAGTGCGACGCCAGGTTCGGCAGTGATCGGCGAGTCGAGCCCGTACGCGGTGGGTGACCTCCAGGTCAAGAACACCACGGTAGGAGCCGAGGGCGGGGTGGAGCTGGACGGAACATCCTCGTACCTGAGCACGACCGGCCCCGTCATGGACGAGAACACGTCGTTCACGGTCACCGCGCTCGTGAAGCTCGACAGCGCCAAGCTCGCGGGGAAGCCGAGTGGTTACCGTGCCCAGGTCTTCGGCCAGGCCACCCCGAGTGGGGGCGAGTCCTCGTGGTCGCTGTGGGCGGAGAAGCTGCCCTCGGGCGACTACGTGTGGCGGTTCGGCCGCACGGCGGTCGACGGCACGGGCAAGGTCATCGGCTTCGTGACAAGCAATCTCGCGGCGCCCCTGGACGAAGCGGTTCAGCTGACCGCTGTCTTCGACGCGGCTGAACCGGATCCGGACACCGGCGCCTACGGCAGGCTGCATCTCTTCGAGAGCGCGAACGAGCAGGCCGACGACATGTCTCACGCGGCCTTCTCCGCCTACAGCCAGGGAAGCGGTGAACTGGCCGTCGGCCGAGGAGCGGCCGGCGGCGAGACCGGCCACTACCTGCCCGGATCGGTGAGCGAGATCCGGGTCTGGGCGGGTGCGATGTCTGCCGACCAGGTCCAGTGCAAGATCACGTCGCCTGGCGGCTGTCAGGCTTAGCGACCCTCACGTGGGCGGCAGTGGTTCCGCTGCCGCCCACGCATTCCCACCGGCCTCTTGAGCAGGCCACCCATGACGACGCGCCACCCGACGATGAGGCACGCAGCGGTTCGTGCTGCCTCAGCGGTGGCGCCAGAAGAGTGGAAGAGGATGAACAGACACGGATTGCTGCCCACCGGTGGCACGAGATCGAGGAAGCGTGCCCGGACACGGCGGATCGCCGCCGTCGCGGGCTTCATGCTGTTGCCGGAACTACTGACCCCGATCGCAGTGGCCGGAGCGACCGCCCCCTTGGGCCGGCCCGATCTTCCCGCCCATCGAGCGGACAAGGTCGCCCCGCTGACCTGGACGGTCGACAAGAAGACTGCAGCCGAGATGACGAGGGCCACGGCGGAGACGGCCAAGGCCACCGGGCGGGCACGAGCCGACCAGGCGAAGAAGCCGGTCTGGCCGAAGGCCGGCAAGGCCACCCTGACCATGCTGCCCTCCGGTACGGCTTCCGCCACTCCCGGATCCCTCCCCGTCACCCTGTCGCCCTTGCTCAAGGGGGCGCAGGGCGGGAAAGCCACTGCGGCCTCCGGGCCCGTCACAGTGGAGGTACTCGACCGCGGCCGGGCCGCGAAGCTGGGTGTCGACGGACTCGTCATCAAGGTGACCGGCCCGGCGGCCGGCGGGTCGGCTTCCCTCGGCATCGACTACAGTGCCTTCGCCTCGGCGTACGGCGGTGACTGGGCGGGCCGTCTGCAGGCATCCCGCCTGCCGGACTGCGCTCTGAGCTCTCCGGCGTCGGCCGAATGCCGCTCGCTGACGCCGCTCACGTACACCAACGACCGGGACGATCAGCGGCTGACGGCCAAGGTGGACTTCAAGGCGGCCGTCACCGCTCGGCAGGGCGCGTCTGCCCCGGCCTCCGGTCAGACGATGTTGGTGGCCCTCACAGCCGGCGCAGCGTCCGCCCGAGGCGACTATTCGGCGACTCCGCTCTCGGCGTCCTCCTCGTGGGAGGCCGGCGGTTCTTCGGGCTCGTTCACCTGGTCGTACCCGATCAAGACGCCGCCCGCGGCGGCCGGTCCCAGCCCGAGCCTGTCGATCTCGTACGACTCCGGCAGCGTGGACGGGCGTACCGCGTCCTCCAACAACCAGGGCACCACGATCGGCGAGGGCTTCGACCTCACGTCCTCGTACATCGAGCGGAAGTACGGCTCCTGCGACGACGACGGCCAGACCGACAAGTTCGACCAGTGCTGGAAGTACGAGAACGCCTCCCTCGTCCTGAACGGCAAGGCCAGCGAGCTCGTCAAGGACGACACCTCGGGCGTCTGGCGGCTGAAGAACGACGACGCCTCCACCGTCACGCACTCACTCGGCGCCGCCAACGGCGATGAAGGCGATGCTCTCGACACTGGCGAATACTGGACCGTCACCACGGGCGACGGGACGAAGTACGTCTTCGGCCTGAACAAGCTGGCCGGCGCCGGCTCCAACGACCGCACCAACTCGGTCTGGACCGTCCCGGTCTTCGGCGACGACGCCGGAGAGCCGGGATTCACCGCCGGTGACACCATTGCGGAGCGTGCGAAGAAGCAGGCCTGGCGCTGGAACCTCGACTACGTCGAGGACACCCACGGCAACGCCATGTCGTATTGGTACGAGGCAGAGTCCAACAACTACGACCAGCTCGGCGATGACAACACCGGCACGTCGTACACCCGTGGCGGCTACCTCAAGGAGATCCGCTACGGTCAGCGCAAAGGCGAGCTCTTCACCACCACCGACCCCAAGACGCCCACGGCGTCCGACAAGGTCGTCTTCGGGTACGACGAGCGCTGCATCCGCGAGATGGGCTCGGCGTGCAACGAGCTGACCGAGAGCAGCAAGGACGAATGGCCGGACGTCCCGTTCGACCGGATCTGCAAGGGCGGCGAGAAGTGCACGGGCGACGTGAGCCCGTCGTTCTTCACCCGTAAGCGGCTGACGACCATCACCACCTACGCATGGAACGCCGCCGCGTCCACCGCGGCCTTCGAGCCGGTCGACGAGTGGAAGCTGAAGCAGACCTACCTCGACCCCGGTGACACCGGCGACTCCGCCGACCAGTCACTGTGGCTGCAGGAGATCCGCCGTACCGGCAAGCACGGCGCGCCGATCACTCCCGCTCTCGAGCCGGTGACCTTCACCCACGAGTTCCTGTCCAACCGCGTCGACGGCCCCACCGACGACATCCTGCCTTTCTTCAAGCCCCGCCTGAAGACGGTCACTTCGGAGAGCGGCGCGCAGACCATCGTCAGCTACCTCCCCGAAGACTGCGTCGCGGGCCAGACGATGCCGGCGGTCGACAAGAACACCCGCCGCTGCTACCCGGTCTATTGGGCGCCGAACGGCGGAAAGACCCCGATCCTCGACTGGTTCCAGAAGTACCCGGTCCAGGCGGTGTCCACCACCGCCCCGAAAGGCGGCCTGGAGGCGGTCCAGCACACCTACGTCTACGGCTCGAACGGTGGTGCCTGGCACTACAACGAGGACCCGTTCACGAAGGAGAAGGAGCGCACCTGGTCGAACTGGCGCGGCTACGACCAGGTCACCCACCTCACCGGCAAGGAAGGCGGCACCCAGTCCAAGACAGTCACCTACTACATGCGCGGCATGAACGGCGACCGAGTCCTGGACGCCGAGGGCAAACTCGACCCTGACAAGCGGAAGAGCGTTTCCGTCACCGGATACAAGGCGACGGCGCTCTCCGACAAGGACGAGATCGCCGGCTTCACCCGCGAGTCCGTCGTATACAACGGCACGACCCCGGTCACCAGCACGGTGACCACGCCCTGGTCCAGGCGCACGTCCATCCAGCACAAGTCGTACGCGGACACTGAGGCGTACTTCATACGCACCGGTGCCACGACCACGCACACCTACCTCACGTCCGCGGGCACGCCGTCTTGGCGCACCCGCACGGTGAACACCGCTTACGACAACACGTACGGCATGATCTCCACGGTCTCGGACCGTGGCGACGACAGCAAGCTGGGCGACGAGACATGCTCTCGCACGTGGTACGCCCGCAACGACGAGGTCGGCATCAACAGCCTGGTTTCCCGCACGCGAGTCGTGGCGAACGCACGGCCCAACCCCGTCGCTGACCCTTGCACGATCAAGGACGACGTGCTCGATCTGCCGACCGACTCGAGCCAGCCCGGGCAGGTCATCTCCGACTCCGCCACGAGTTACGACACCACCGCCGAATGGTCCGAGACGCAGACGCCCACCGTGGGCGAAATCCGCTGGACCGGCCGCGCCAAGGGCTACAAGAGCGACGACCAGCCCGAGTGGCAGAAGATCACCACCGTCGCTTACGACAGCCTGGGGCGTGTTGTTCAGGCCAACGACACGAATGATCTCCCTACTTCGTCGACGACGTACGAGCCCCCCACGTCAGGCCCGTTGACCTCGACGGTCGTCAAAAACGCGCTGGACCACGGGACCACGACACTGGTCGACTTCGCAACCGGTGTGACGACCAAGGTGACCGATCCGAACAACAAGATCACCGAGAAGGAGTACGACGCTCTCGGGCGCGTCACCAAGGTGTGGCTGCCCAATCAGCCGAGGTCTCTCGGACGCTCCCCGAACTACGTCTACACCTACAGCATCACCAGCACGGCCATGCCCTGGGTGTCCACAGCCAGCATCAAGGGCGACGGCTCCGGCTACAACACCAGCTACGCGCTGTACGACTCCATGCTGCGCCCGCGGCAGGCACAGAGCCCGTCTCCGGGTGGCGGCTCCGTCATTTCGCAGACGCTGTACGACTCACGAGGTCTCACCGTCTCTTCCCAGGCGGACATCTGGGCCAACGGCCGGCAGCCGTCTGGCAACCCGGTCGAGATCGACGGAGGTCAGCCGCCCATTCAGACCGACACCGTCTACGACGGCGCCGGTCGTCCGGTGAAGGCGATCACCAAGACCCGCAACATCGTCCGCTGGACCATCGACACGGCCTACCTCGGCGATACCGTGACGACGTCCGTCCCGGCAGGCGGCCAGGCCACCGCCGTGGTCACGAACTCCCAAGGCCAAGTCACAGAGCGCCGCGAGTACGGTGGGCCGCAGCCGACCGGCAACGACTACACGGTCACGGCCTACACCTACACCCCCGCCGGCAAGCAGGAGACGGTCACTGGTCCGGACAAGGCCGCCTGGTCGTACACCTACGACTTGTTCGGTCGCCAGAAGTCGGCGAGCGACCCGGACAAGGGCATCTCCACCACCGAGTACAACGAGCTCGACCAAGCGGTCGGCAGCACCAATGCCGGCCTGGGTAAGACCCTTGTCAGCGAGTACGACCGGCTCGGGCGCAAGACCGGCCTGTGGGACGGCGTCAAGGACGCCGACCACAAGCTCGCTGCGTGGGGGTTCGACAGCCTTCTGAAGGGCCAGCAGGACACCGCGATTCGATACGACGGCGGATCCGGCACGAAGGGCAAGGCCTACACGCAGAAGGTCACCGCACGCGACAACCTGTACCAGGTCACTGGTAGCAGCATCGTCCTGCCGGCCGACGACCCGCTCGTTGTAGCCGGTGTGCCCAGCACCCTTGCTTTCAGCACCGTCTACGGGCTCGACGGCAGCGTCAAGCAGGCCGGCAACCCCGCGGTCGCCGGCTTGGCTTCTGAGATCGTTTCCTACAAGTACAACTACACAGGCGTCGGACTCCAGACAGAAGCCACTGGGACCACCGGCTACCAACTCGGTGCCACGTACGATCCGCTCGGTGACCTCACTCAGCTCACCCTGGGGACCGACAAGACCAGTTCTGCCAAGAAGGCGTACCTCAAGTACAGCTACGAGGACGGTACGCGTCGCCTCAAGCAGTCCTACGTCACCACCGATGCCCACAACTACGCGCCGCAGGACCTGAGCTTCACCCACGACGACGCGGGCAACGTCACTTCGATCTTCGACAACACCACGCTGGGCGGCACGGCCAAGGCCGACTATCAGTGCTTCGCCTACGACGGCCACCGCCGCCTCAAGGAGGCTTGGACCCCCAAGACCGCCGACTGCCGTGCCACTCCGACAACCGCGAATGTCGACGGGGTTGCTCCCTACTGGACCAGCTACACCTACAACGCAGCCGGCCAGCGTGACACCGAAACCGAGCACGCTGCCAGCGGTGACACCACCACTCAGTACACCTACGGCAACGCGGACGGCAGCCAGCCCCACACCCTGACCAAGACGACCACCGGCTCGCAGGCCAAGAGCTACGTGTTCGACAAGGCGGGTAACACGACGAACCGACCTGGCCCCCAGGCGACCCAAACCCTTACCTGGAACAGCGAAGGCAAGCTCGCGTCCCTCACGGAACCTGCTGCAGGCGGCAAGCCCGAGCAGGGCACCAGCTACCTCTACGACGCCGGCGGCGAACTCCTGATCCGCCGTCCTACCACCAAAGATGGCGAAACTGTCCTCTACCTCGGTGCGAACGAGGTCCGTCTCACGGTCGAGGGCACTACCAAGACGCTGGCCGGAACTCGGTATTACACCGCCGGCGACAAGACCATCGCTCTGCGCACCGCGACGAAGGGCGCTACTGGCACCAAGCTTCACTTTCTCGCCGCGGATCACCACGGCACTACCGGCCTCGTTCTCGAAGCGGGAACTTGGGCCATCACCAGGCGGCACACCGCGCCCTTCGGCGCCCCTCGCGGCACGCCACCTACTACCTGGCCCGACGACAAGGGCTTCCTCGGCAAGCCCACGGATGATGTCACCGGCCTCACCCACATCGGGGCCCGCGAGTACGACCCCGCCACAGGGCAGTTCCTCAGTGTCGACCCCTTGCTGTCGCTTGATCAGCACCAGTCGGTCAACGGGTACAGCTACGCCAATCAGCACCCGGCCACGGCCTCAGACCCCAGCGGACTGAGAGAAACGTGCCGCGCCTACGGCAACTCCTGCTATGGGAGCGGAGAGCTCACGGGCACTGTTCCGCCGGACGTACAGCATCCGTCGCAGGGGGGCAACTACAGCGGTAAGTCCTCCGGTGGCCACCCTGGCGAAGCTGGTGGCACGCACAACAGCGGTAACCAGGGCAGTGGCGGCGGGTCGGACGACGGTGGCAATTGGTTCTCGGACTACACAAGTGCCCTGCTGGACGAACCTGGAAAATTCTTGGGCTCCCTGAAGGACGGCGTCGTTACTGAGCTGTCCAACATCAAGAATTGCGTCACCTGGAATGGAACGTGTGAGGAAGCGCTCGTAGACCTTGTCAACCGAGTCAACCCTGGTGCCGCGATGGCCCAGGGGCTGGTTGGGGAAGGCATCGAGATCTACGGGCAGTTCAGAAACGGCAAGAGTGCCGAGGCATCTGCCAAGATCACCTTCGATGTAATCCTCGCCCTGGCGACGCGCAAGCTGGGTCCGGCAGGTCGTGCGTGCAAGACCAGTAACAGCTTCGCCCCCGGCACCCTGGTTGTGGGGGAGGGCGGCAAGGCGATATCGATCGAGGACCTGAAGATCGGCGACAAGGTCCTTGCCACCGATCCGCAGACAGGGCTGACGGTTGAGAAGGACGTAACCGACGTCATCACCGGAGAGGGGGAGAAGAACCTCGTCAAGGTCACCGTCGACACCGATGGACAGCTTGGAGACGAGGAAGCGACCGTCACGGCTACGGACGGCCACCCCTTCTGGGTTTCCAGTTCGGGGAAGTGGGTCAAGGCAACCGCCCTGACCCCCGGTGTGTGGCTCCGCACCAGCGCCGGTACCCACGTCCAGGTAACTGCGATCAGCCGCTGGACCCAGCGAGCCACCGTCCATAACCTCACCGTCGCAGACATCCACACGTACTATGTGCTGGCAGGCGCCACACCGGTCCTGGTTCACAATTGCGGCGGCGGCACGACTGTCTATCGCGGAGTTCCGGAAGGACATCCGGGGTTCGACGCGGCAGTTGACGGATCAGTTGTTCCTCGTGGAGGCCCGGCTTCGGCGGAAGCGCACCAGCTTGGTAATACTGAAAGCCCTTACACGAGTTGGTCCACAAGTGAAGCCGCGGCTCGTCGTGCGGCCACCCGTGGAGAAACTGGAGTGGGCGTCGTCCTAAAGGCTAGAATTCCGGCCGGGCGTCCACATGTTCACGTGAATGATGAGCCCTGGGCAGACCCTGACCTGAGGGGTGAGTTCGAAGTGCTGATTGAAGGGCCTATGCAAGGCGCCCCGTATCCGGTTTGGAGACAGCAATGACCGTGCAGTCGATCGCCAGGCGAAGGGTTGCGCAGCTCATTGAGCAGGCTGATGTGGGTGGCCCTGCACAGGTTGTCAAACAAATGACGCAGGCGCTCCTCAGTGATCCGGATACCGATATCGAGGTTACGTTTCCTCGTGCAAGCGAGCTGCTGGAAATCTATACGCACAGGTTCGAATCACTGCCAGAGTTTCGGGAATCGCGAATTGGGTGGGATTCCCTGTTCTCTGCTCTGAGACGAACTGAAGGGCGAGTCGGCCTGCTGTCGGTGATTTCCGAACCGTGGCGCGCGATAGTAATTCTGAACGAGTCGGCAGAGTCCGTCCTGGCGTGCCTGATCAGAGTTCCAGGCAATAGTCCGCGATCAGCCGTATAGGCGACCTCGCGACCCAATTCCAGCCCCGTAGAGCTGGCGTGTAAGAACGGGAAGCGGCCCCGTCGGATTTGATTCCGGCGGGGCCGCTTGGATGTCTGACGGCAGTAGTTGACGGCAACGTCAGCGGACGGGGACGGCGCAACGTGGCGGTTCGTTGCCTTCGTCCACGGCTGCATGGCTGCTCGCTGGGCCACGGAGCGCCGTGCTGAGGGTGTCGATGGCGTCTCGCTGGAGGCGGTTCGAAGGTGGGCGTAGACGGTGGCGGTGACGCCGATGTGGGCGTGGCCGAGGAGTTCCTTGATTACGACGAGGTCGATGCCCTGTTCCAGGAGGAGGGTGGCGGTGGAGTGCAGGAGGTCGTGGAAGCGGATGCGGCGGAGGCCGGCCTTGCGGAGGAGCGTGGTGAAGGCGCGGCTGAGGTTGGTCGGGTCGATCGGCTTGCACCGTGGTGAACACGTGCCCGTCGTGCTGCCACGCCGTGCCTGCGGTCGCACGTTTGCGCTGCTGCTGTTCGTGGTGGACCTTCAGGGACTGGACACAGAGGGTGGGGAGGGAGATGCGGCGCTCGGAGGTTCGGGTCTTGGTGTGCAACGTGGTGTGCCGTGCGCTGGTGCGCTGGTGCGCTGCAACGTTCGGCGGATTGCGGCGGTGCCCGCGTCGAGGTCGAGGTCTTCCCAGCGGAGGCCGAGGAGTTCGCCCTTGCGGAGTCCGGTGTGGAGGGCGAGTTCGAACAGCGCGTGCAGCCGGTGGCCGTGCGTGGCCGCGAGGAACCGGCGGGCTTCGTCGGCGGTGAGGGGTTCGAAGCGCCGGGGCCGTGGGGTACCGGTGCGGACGTCGCGAGTGACGTTGCGCGTGATCTCCTCCTCGCGGACGGCATGCTCCAGTGCGGACTTGAGCACGGAGTGGACGTAGGCGAGCGTCAGCGGGGAGAGCAGCTTGTGGCAGCACGCGCCGGCGGCGCAGCAGCGGGGCTGGTCGCGCCGGGCGTCGAGGCGGCGGGTGCAGCACTGGCAAGTGGTGCGGAGCTGGTTGAGCCAAGTGCGGGCGTCCTTGGCGGTGAGCTTGGTGAGCTTCTTCTTGCCGAGGCCGGGGGATGAGGTACCGGTTGACGCAGGCGGTGTAGCGGGTGTGGGTGTTCTCGCGGAGGTGGTGAACGGCGACGTTCTCCAGCCAGTACGTCAGGTACGCGGCCACGCCGCCCTGCGCGGAGGGCACGGGAAGGCCGCGGTTGCTGGCGGCGATCTTCGCTGGGTGGTCGAGAGAACGGTGTCCTGGCTGGCCGGTTGTCGACGACTTCACCGCCGGTACGAACGCAATGCCGACTATTTCCTCGCCTTCGTCTGCATAGCCGCAGCCCTTATTGGATACCGGCGCCTTACCAGCCGATAACTTGCCACGAGCGGATCAGCTTGGGAGGACGTCCAGGTCGGACATCATCTTGTCGACGGGGAGGTCCGTGTGCTCGCCGTTGTCGTCCAGATAGGGGTCCATCTGTCGGGCCGCGTCGACCAGCTCCATCGCGTACGCGCCCTCCGTGATGCCCAGCATCTTCGCGCGGGTGGCCCACTCCTGGAACCCCGGATCCTCTGCGTCGTACAGATCTGATCCGTTGTCCGGGGCGATCTGCTTCACGGATGGGCTGAGCAGCCCGGCCGCCAGCAGGTTGTCCTTCTGGTTCGCCTACAGCTCGGCCCTGGCCTCCGGGCTCAGCGAGCGCCACAGACGCCAGTTCGGCCCGCTGCTTGTCGTCCGCGTCCTTGCCGAGCGATGCGAGCTTCGTCGCGCGGGGCAGCTGGTTCTCGTCGAGCGAGGTGTACGTGGCGTGGCCGGCGTTGTGCACGTCACTGCCATGGTTCCGCTTCAGTGCCCGGGTGGCGGCGGCGTCGATCTCCGCGGCATGGGAGACGAGGCCGGTGATGGTGTCGGCGTACCACTGCATGAGGTCCTTGGTGCGCTGTCTCGTCCCTTCCGGCGGCGCATCGCCTCCTTCTTCGTCCCCTTGGCGGCTTCCTCGGTGAGGCTCTTCTCCGGCTTCTGGATGCTGACGAGCTCCGTGTGGGCGTCCGCCATGACGGCGTGGATGCTGGTGGCCTCGGCCTTGAGGTCCGCGAACTCGTTCACCGCGGCAGCCAGCATTGCATTCGTAATGAGATGCCGTTGACGAGGTGCGAGGCCCCGCTACACCACCGTCAGGTGGTAGGTGGTGTCGACCCAGAAGCCTGTTGTCGTGGTGACCTTGATCTCGAGGACGTACTGGCCGGGCAGGAGTGGGGCGATTCCTGACCAGATGCCCCAGGCGAGGTGCATGCGCAGGCCTACGCGGAAGGGGGGTGCGGTGAACTCGTGGGTGGGGAGGGGGACGCCGTTGAGGTAGGTCTTGGCCTCGGAGACGTCGAGGGTCAGGGGCTTTCGCGAGTAGTGCTTCGTGTGCTGGACGTTGAGCACCGGGAAGAAGATGCGGCGGTCCGCGGGGATCTCGCAGTGGCGGACGACCTGGCCGCCGTAGGTGCCGGCGAGGAACCAGACGTCGTCGGGCTGCTGCCACGCCGCGTGTTCGCCGGCCCTGTCGGCGACCGGGCTCACCTCGTCGGGGCCGAGAGT
Organism: Streptomyces sp. NPDC085481; assembly: GCF_044541845.1. Classification (NCBI taxonomy): domain Bacteria; kingdom Bacillati; phylum Actinomycetota; class Actinomycetes; order Kitasatosporales; family Streptomycetaceae; genus Streptomyces; species Streptomyces sp. NPDC085481. Next base: position 724,773 of record NZ_JBITTJ010000001.1, on the reverse strand, counting down.
GCCCACTGCCACCAGCGGGCCGCGAGGGCGCCGCCTTCCTGGTCGCTGATCTGCCAGAAGTTGTCGTTTGACGTCATCTCGCTCCGGCCCCGCACCGATACTCGCGCCATCGAACCACAGCCGGATCAGGGCCAGTCGACGAGGGCGGCGAAGACCAGCCACGACAGGAGGATCGTGAGCGGGGCGGCCAGCGCGAAGCCGACGCGGCGCGGCGTGTGGCGGACGCGGCGGGGGAGGAACCAGGCCGTGAGCAGGGCGGCCAGAGACAGCGCGAGGCCGCCCGTGAAGGTCCAGAAGGCCGGCAGGAAGCTCTCGGTGAAGCGGCGGCTCTCCTCCGACCCGCAGGAGTCGCACGCCATCGGGGAGAGGGTCGCGTAGACCAGGGCCAGGAAGCCCAGGGGGAGCGTGACCAGGGTCGAGAGGAACGCGGGGACCCAGGTGCGCGTCGCCCGGGTCTCGCGGGCGTCCTCCGTGGCCGGGGTGTTCGTCTGCATGCGGACAGTTCAGCCCGGGGTGGGGCCGGGGCGCGTGAGTGTCGGTACTCATTCGCCCCGGCCCCTGTGCTCAGTACGTTCGGTGCCCCGGTGCCCCGGTGCCCCGGTGCCCCGGTGCTTCGGTGGGTTCGGTGCGGTCAGTACGTCAGGATGGCCGGGTCCGTCGTGCCCGACGCGCCCGTTTCCACGTGGCCCGCCAGGCGGCGGAGGTAGTCCGCGTTCGACGAGGTCGTGATCGACACGTCGTACCAGCGGGAGGACGACGTCAGGTTCACCGTGTGGGTGACCGTCGCGCCCGTGGCGACCGACACCGTCTGCGGGGTGCCCGCGTAGGTGTTCGTGATCGTCACCGTCGTGGACGTGCCCGTGTTGGTGAAGGTCAGGTCCAGGTTCCCCGTGCTCGCGTTGTGGCGGGCCTTGACCTCCGGGACCGCCGTCTTGCCCGGGGAGCGGAAGCGGCGGAGGAAGCCGTTGGGGCCGTGGACCGTGAGGTCGGTGAGGGTCTTGCTGTACTTGGTGTTCCAGGTGTCCGAGATCGACTTCGCGGCCTCGGTCGTGTACGTCCACGGGGCGTCCGTGCGGTTCGCCGAGGTCACGTAGAACTGGGCGCCCGCCGACGCGCCGCCGCTGAAGGTGAGGCGGTACGTGCCGGCCGTGACGTCCGCCGCGCCGTCCACGTACGGGGCGTACTTCAGCGGGCGGGTCGGCTTCGTGCCCGGTTCCTGGCGGGGCATGGTGCCGACGGCCGGGGCCGTGGCCAGGAAGTCGGGGTGGCGGTTCTTGTCCGGCGGGTAGTAGCCGGCGGTCGCCGGGAGCGGGGCGGGCTGCGTGTTCGTGCGCGTGAAGTCGAATGCCGAGGTCAGGTCGCCGCAGACCGCGCGGCGCCAGGGGGTGATCTGGGGCTCCCGCACTCCGAAGCGGGCCTCCATGAAGCGGATGACCGACGTGTGGTCGAAGGTCTCCGAGCAGGTGTAGCCGCCGGTCGACCAGGGGGACACGACCAGCATCGGGACGCGGGGGCCGAGGCCGTACGGGCCCGCCACGTAGCCCGTCTTGCCCGGGAAGTAGTCCAGGGTGGTGGCCGCCGTCGACAGGCCCTGCGACGCCGAGCCCGGCGCGTACGGCGGGACCACGTGGTCGAAGAAGCCGTCGTTCTCGTCGTACGTGATGAACAGCGCCGTACGGGCCCACACGTCGGGGTTCGAGGTCAGCGCGTCCAGGACCTGCGCGATGTACCAGGCGCCGTAGTTCGACGGCCAGTTGGCGTGCTCCGAGAAGGCCTCGGGGGCGGCGATCCAGGAGATCTGGGGGAGGCTGCCGGACTGGACGTCGGCGCGCAGCCGGTCGAAGAAGCCCTCGCCCGCCTTCGCGTTCGTGCCCGTGCGGGCCTTGTCGTAGAGCGGGTTGCCCGGCTGGGCGTTGCGGTAGTTGTTGAAGTAGAGCAGGGAGTTGTCGCCGTAGTTGCCGCGGAAGGCGTCGTTGATCCAGCCCCACGAGCCGGCGGCGTTCAGGCCGTCGCCGATGTCCTGGTAGATCTTCCAGGAGACCCCGGCCGCCTCCAGGCGCTCGGGGTAGGTGGTCCAGCCGTAGCCCGCCTCGGCGTTGTTGAGGACGGGGCCGCCGCCCGTGCCGTCGTTGCCGACGTAACCGGTCCACATGTAGTAGCGGTTGGGGTCGGTCGCCCCGATGAACGAGCAGTGGTACGCGTCGCAGATGGTGAAGGCGTCGGCGAGCGCGTAGTGGAACGGGATGTCCTCACGGGTGAGGTGCGCCATCGTGGCCTTGGTCTTGGCCGGGATCCAGTTGTCGTACTTGCCCTTGTTGAAGGCGCTCTGGCCGCCCTGCCAGTCGTGGTTGAGGCCCTGGAGGTACTCCATGCCCAGCTTGTCGCTGGTCGGCCGGAAGGGCAGGGTCACCTTGCTGCCGTCCGACTGGTTCCAGACGGACTTGCCGCTGGGCAGCGTGACCGGGCGCGGGTCGCCGAAGCCGCGTACGCCCTTCATCGCGCCGAAATAGTGATCGAAGGAACGATTCTCCTGCATCAGGACGACGATGTGCTCGATGTCCTGGATGGTGCCGGTCGATCCCTGCGCCGGTATGGACGCGGCGCGGGCGATGCTGTCGGACAGCATGGTGAACGCGGCGGTGCCGCCCGCCAGTTGAAGGAACCGGCGGCGATTGAGTTCGGCCATGGGGGAGTTGCCCTCCGAGGATGGGAGCGGACGGGGGTGCGGGTGCGGAGCCGGCGGGCCGGCTCACGGGCGCCCCAAGGAGAGCGCCCCCGAACCACCACCCGGCGGCCGTCCCATGGCTGCCCGCCGTACGGCAGGCGAATCCCCCGTGTCCCCACATGAACCACCACATGCGAACGCCCCCTGTGCGCGAAAAGCACACAGGGGGCGTTCGGTTACGAACAGGACTACTCGACGACCAGGTCCACCTTGATGTTGCCGCGCGTCGCCTTCGAGTACGGGCAGAAGGCGTGGGTCTTCTCCAGGAGGGTCCGGCCCGCCTCGCCCTGCAGGTGGTCCGGGAACTCGGCGCGCATCACGACCTCCAGGCCGAAGCCGCCGTCGGTGGCGTCCTTGCCGATCGAGACCTCGGCGGTGATGGACGCGTCGGAGATGTCGATCTTCTCCTGGCGGGCCACCACGCCCATGGCGCTGGCGAAGCAGGCCGCGTAACCGGCGGCGAAGAGCTGCTCCGGGTTGGTGCCCTGGCCGTTGCCGCCGAGGGCCACCGGGTGGGCGAGGGGGAGGTCGAGGTGGCCGTCGGAGCTGACGGCGCGGCCCTCGCGGCCGTTGGCGGTGGCGACTGCGGTGTAGATCGCGTCCATGGGTGTCTTCCGATCCTCTCGGTGGGCCAGTCGTGCGGTGCTGTCCTCATTTGTAGCGCGCTATTCAGTTGTGCACAACTCAATCGCGTGTGACGGTCGTCTCCCGTACCCTGGAACCCATGGACGGACCCACCACCGAGGACTTCCTCAAGCTCGACAACCAGATCTGCTTCTCGCTGCACGCCGCCACCCGCGCCTTCAACGGCGTCTACCGCGGTGCCCTCAAGGAGCTCGGGCTCACCTACCCCCAGTACCTGGTGATGCTCGTCCTCTGGGAGCACGGCGAGCTGCCCGTCAAGGGCATCGGCGAGCGGGTCCGCCTCGACTCCGGCACCCTGTCCCCGCTGCTCAAGCGGCTGGAGGCGGCCGGATACGTCGAGCGGCGGCGCAGCGCGGAGGACGAGCGGTCGGTCACCGTGCGGCTCACCGACGCCGGGGTAGGGCTGCGTGAGAAGGCGCTCGGCGTGCCCCGGGGCATCGCCGCCGCCACCGGTCTCGACCTGGCCGAGATCGTCGAGCTGCGGGACCGGCTCAACGCGCTGGCCGTCCGGCTCGACAGCGTCGATCCGGACGACCTGAACGTCTGCTCGTAGGGCTAGCCGGTGCGCGGGACCTCGCGCAGCAGGAGCACGATCACCGCGTACCGGGCCGGCGAGACGAGCGAGCGGGTAGCGCCGGCGCCGTGACCAGCGCGATCGGCATCACCGGCAGGTCCGTCAGGGACATCGACTGGGCTTCGCGGCGCTCGCGCGCGGCGCCACGCGGCGACCGCTCCTCGGTGCGGCGACCGCGCTGCTCGCCGCGTCGACGGGCGCGCCGCCGGCCCTCGCGGAGCGCGGTGACCTCGACCGCGCGGAGTCGACGGCCCGCACGTCCCTCGGCGCCGGGGCCGACGCGGCGGCCTTCCGCCGCGGCATGGCCGTTCCCGCGCGCACCCCGCTCCCCACCGTCCCCGGCCTCCAATAAATGTAAGGAGCCGAATCCCCTCCCGTCCCTATACTCGCGTCATGCCCGAAGACATCACCATCCGGCGTGCCACCGCCGACGACTCCCCACGGCTCACCCGGCTCGTCCGGAAGTCCGGTGCCTACCGGGGCGACTACGCCGCCATGGTCGACGGGTACCAGGTGGGCGGTCCGTACATCGAGCACCACCCCGTTCACGTCGCCGTCGACGCGCAGGACCGCGTTCTCGGCTTCTACGCGCTGCTCGTCGACGAGGCAGAGCTCGACCTCGCGTTCGTCGCCGACGACGCGCAGGGGCTCGGCATCGGCCGGATGCTCATCGAGCACATGCTCGGCGAGGGGCGCGCCGCCGGGCTCGACTCCATACGGGTCGTGGCCCACCCGCCCGCCGAGGAGTTCTACCTGCGCACCGGCGCCCGCCGCACGGGGACCGTCCGGCCCGCCGGACAGATCCACTGGGCCCGCCCCGAGCTGCGTTACGACATCACGGCCGACGCCGCGTGAGCGCCGGCCAGGACACCGAGGACACGCAGGACACCCCGGGGGCGCCACCGCACCCCGGCACCCCGCACACCCCCGCCGCCCGCGAGACCGACGAGGCGGCCGGCGCCGGCCCCGACGGCCGCAGGGTCTTCGCCGACCTCACCCCGCTGCGGACCTCCGTCCACTACCGCCGCCTCTGGTTCGGCAACACCGTCACCTGGGTGGGCCAGGGCATGACCACCCTCGCCATCTCCCTCCAGGTCTACGACATCACCCGCTCGCCGTTCTCCGTCGGCCTCGTCGGGTTCTTCTCCCTCGTCCCGCTGATCGTCTTCGGGCTGTACGGCGGCGCCATCGCCGACACCGTCGACCGCCGCAAGCTCGGCCTCGCGAGTGCCAGCGGCTCCGCCGTGCTGTCCGCGGCCCTCGCCGCCGCCGCGTTCGCCGGCTTCCACCAGGTCTGGTTCCTGTACGGGATCGTCTCCCTGCAGTCCGTCTGCGCCGCGCTCAACGCGCCCGCCCGCAGCTCGATGATCCCCCGGCTGCTGCCCGCCGAGCAGCTGCACGCCGCCAACGCGCTCAACTCGATGACCACCACCTTCGGCACGCTCGTCGGGCCCAGCCTCGGCGGCGTCATCGTCGGTCTGGCCGGCTACCAGACCGCGTACCTCATCGACGCGATCGCCTTCTCCGCCTCCCTCTACGCGATGTGGCGGCTGCCGTCGATGCTGCCCGAGCGCACCGGCGCCAAGCGGGCCTCCGTCCTCGACGGGCTGCGCTTCCTCGCCACCCGCCCCAACCTGCGCATGACCTTCTTCTCCGACTTCTGCGCGATGATCCTCGCCCACCCCCGCGCACTGTTCCCGGCCGTCGCCGTCCTCTGGTACGGCGGGGACGCCCGTACCACCGGACTCCTCGTCGCCGCACCGGCGTTCGGCGCGCTCCTCGGCGGGGTGCTGTCCGGCTGGCAGGGGCGGATCCGCCACCACGGGCAGGCGATCCTCCTGTCCGTCGCCACCTGGGGTACCGCCATCGCCGCCTTCGGCCTCACCCGCAACCTGTGGCTCGGGCTGCTGCTGCTCGCCGTGGCCGGCTACTCCGACACCGTCTCGATGATCTTCCGCAACACGATGATGCAGGTCGCGGCGCCGGACGACATGCGAGGGCGGCTCCAGGGGGTCTTCATCGTGGTCGTCGCCGGCGGGCCCCGGCTCGGTGACTTCCTCGCCGGATCGGTCGCCGATCTCACCTCGCCTGCCGTGGCCATCACCGGCGGCGGCCTGGCCTGTGTCCTCGCGATCGCCCTCCTCACCCTGTACGCCAAGGGCTTCCGCCGCTACGACGCCCACCACCCCACCGCCTGAGGCCCGCGGAGGTCCCGGCCCCCGGCTGATCACCCGAACGTCACCCGGCCAACCACTGACCCTCACCTGGCGGTTGCCCGCCACGGCACATAGCCGCCAGCTCCGACGAGGGTCAACTCCCGCCCCGCGGCCCAGACTCTTCGCGACGCCCGGAACCACCCCTTCCCCCGGGCGCCGAGGAGTGTGTCGTGATCAGACCTTCCGTAGGAGGAAGGGCAGTCGGCCTGCTCGCCGCCGGTCTCTCCCTGGTGCTGCTCTCGACGGGGCAGGCGGCGGCGGCAACCCCCACCGCCGCCCCCGTTCCCGCCACCTTCACGGGAGCCCAGGCCGGGGCCGGTACCAGCACCGGTACCAGCACCACCGTCACCCTCGTCACCGGTGACCGCGTCACCCTCACCGACCTGGGCGGCGGCGCCCGGACCGTCACCGTCGAGCGGGCCAAGGGCGCCACCGGCGCCGTCCGTACCGAGACCGTGAACGGCAGGGTCACCGTCATACCCGACGAGGCCCGCCCCTACCTGGAGTCCGGCGCCCTCGACCGGCGGCTCTTCGACGTGACGGGCCTCGTCGAGCAGGGCATCACCGGCGCGCTGCCGCTGATCGTCACCCACGGCAAGGGTACCCGCGCCGCCGCCACCCCGCGCGGCACCGAGACCGTCCGCGCCCTGCCGAGCATCGGCGGCGCGGCCGTCACCGCCACCGAACCGGCCGCCTTCTGGCGGGAGTTCACCGCCACCCAGCGGGCCAGGTCGGCCGGTGGCACCAAGGTCTGGCTCGACGCACGGGTCACGGCCGCCATGGCCGACTCCAACGCCCAGATCGGCAGCCCCGAGGCCTGGGAGGCCGGCCTCACCGGCAAGGGCGTCAAGGTCGCCGTCCTCGACACGGGCGTCGACGCCGGACACCCCGATCTCGCCGGTCGGGTCACCGAATCCAGGTCCTTCATCGAGGGCCAGGAGGTCGCCGACCGCAACGGCCACGGCACCCACGTCACCTCCACCGTCGGCGGGTCCGGCGCCGCGAGCGACGGCAAGGAGCAGGGCGTCGCCCCCGGCGCCACCCTCGCCGTCGGCAAGGTCCTCAGCGACCAGGGCTCCGGCAGCGAGTCGCAGATCATCGCCGGCATGGAGTGGGCCGCCCGCGACATCGACGCGAAGATCGTCTCCATGAGCCTCGGCTCCCAGGAGCCCAGCGACGGCACCGACCCCATGGCACAGGCCGTGAACAGCCTGTCCGCCGAGACCGGTGCGCTCTTCGTGATCGCCGCCGGCAACTCCGGCGCCCCCGGCTCCATCGGCTCGCCCGGCGCCGCCGACTCCGCGCTCACCGTCGGCGCCGTCGACTCCGCCGACGAGGCCGCGTACTTCACCAGCAAGGGCCCCCGCTACCTCGACCAGGCGCTCAAGCCCGACGTGTCCGCGCCGGGCGTCGGCATCCTCGCCGCCCGCTCCCAACTGGTGGCCGGCAGCGGCCTCTACACCTCCATGAACGGTACGTCGATGGCGACCCCGCACGTCGCCGGCGCCGCCGCGCTCCTCGCCGAGCGGCACCCCGACTGGACGGGGGCCCAGCTCAAGAACGCCCTCATGTCCAGCTCCAAGACGCTCGACGCCTCCGCCTACGACCTCGGCGCAGGCCGCCTCGACGTGGCCGCCGCCGTCACCGCGAACGTCACCGCCACCGGCTCCGCCGACCTGGGCTTCTACGCCTGGCCGTACGAGGCGAACAAGCCCGTGACGAAGACGGTCACCTATACCAACGCCTCCGACGCGGCCGTCGAGCTGAAGCTCGCCGTCCAGGGCATGCCCGACGGCACCACCACCCTCGCCGACCCCACCCTCACCGTGCCCGCCCACGGCACCGCGAGCACCACCGTCACCGGCGACGGCGCCAAGGCCCCCGTCGGCACCAGCTCCGGCCGCCTCACCGCCACCGCCAAAGCCGGCGGCACGGCCGTCGCGCACACCGCGCTCGGCCTGGTGAAGGAGGAGGAGCGCTACACCCTCACCGTCCACGTCAAGGACCGTGCCGGCGCCCCGAGCGCCGCCTTCCTCGGCGTGCAGAAGCTGGCCGCCGGCGAGGACCCCTTCCCCGCCACCGTCGGGGAGTCGGGCACCGTCCAGCTGCGCCTGAAGCCCGGCACGTACACCGTCGACACCTTCCTCGACGTGCACGGCTCGCACGGCGCCGACTCCCTCGGCCTCGGCTTCCTCACCGCGCCGGAGGTCGTCCTCGACCGTGACCGCGAGGTCACCCTCGACGGGCGGCGGCTGCGCGAGATCCGCGCCGAGGTCGAGCGGCGCACCGAGACCCGCCAGCTCCTGATGGAGTTCGACCGCGACGCCAACGGCGCCTCGTACGGCGGCGCCGTGCAGGTCCCGGCGAAGTACGACTCGGTCTTCGCCGCGCCCACCGCGAAGCCGGCCACCGGCACCTTCGAGTACCGGACGGTCTGGCGGCTGGGCAAGCCGCTCCTTGAAGCGAAGGCCGGCGGCGTACGGCTCTCCGACGCCACCCCGCAGGCCGGCTCCGCCCTCCTGGAGGGCGACCACCGCCTCGGCGTCGTCGACGCGGGCACCGGCACCGCCGCCGAGTACGCGGGCCGGAACGTGACCGGCAAGGCCGTGCTCGTCCGCCGCACCGGGGACGCCGACCCCAAGCAGCTCGCCCAGACCGCCCAGGACGCCGGCGCCAGGGCACTGTTCGTCACCGACGACCAGCCCGGGCGGCTGATGGCCTGGTTCGGCACCGCCGACTACGAGGACCGGCCGCTCGCCGTCGCCACCGTGAACGCGGCCGACGCCGCACGCCTCGCGGCCGCCGCGGCCCGCCGTGGCGCCGTCGACCTGACGGGCACGCGCTACACCCCGTACACCTACGACCTCTCCGAGGGGCACCCCGGCGCCATCGGCACGGACCTGGTCTTCCGCCCGAAGAAGAACGAACTGGCCACGATCCGCTCGGCGTTCCACATGCCGACGGCCAAGAAGGAGACCGGCGGCGAGTTCCGCTACTCGCTCACCGACACCTTCCGGATCGGCGTCGGCTTCAAGGAGCGGATCGCCTTCCCGGCCGAGCGCACCGAGTACGTCTCCACCGGCACCGGCCAGCGCTGGCACGAGTCCGTCGACCTCGGCGACTCCCTGGAGCAGCGCGGCGGCCGGTCCGTCTACCGCGGCGGCAGCACGAACGAACTGGAGTGGTTCAAGCCGGTCTGGCACCCGTGGCTCGGCACCGGCCTCGGCTGGGGCCAGGAGCGCTCCGGCAACGACCTGCGCTTCAACACGCCCGGCTGGGGCGACTCGGGCCCCGACCACACGGGCTTCGGCAACGTGTGGAGCGACGACACGATGACCCAGTTCACCGAGGTGTACGTCAACGGGACCCGCGTCGACCGCAAGATGAGCTCGGGCGCCTACGCCTGGGACGCGCCCGCCGATGAGGCGACCTACAAGGTCGTCACCGACACCGCGCTCGACCCGGCCCGCTGGCGGCTCGGCACCAAGGGCCACGCGGAGTGGACCTTCCGCTCCAAGGAGACCCCGGACGACCGCACCACCTACCTGCCGCTGATCAACCTCGGCTTCGACCTCGACACCGACCTCGCCGGCGACGTCCGGGCCGGCGGCCGGGTGCCCGTACGGGTCTACGCCGAGTACGTGGCGGGCGCCGCCGGCACCGGTGTCCTCGGCGGCGGCACCCTGGAGGTCTCGTACGACGAGGGCGCGACCTGGAGCAAGGTCGCTCTCAAGTCCTCCTGGCACGGCGCCTCCTGGAGCGGCGACCTGCGCGTCCCGAAGGGCGCGAAGTCCGTGTCTTTCCGGGCCGGGGCGAGCGACGACAAGGGTGGCGCGGTGAAGCAGGAGCTCATCCGCGCGGTGGGCGTCCGCTAGCCGCGCCCGGGGCCGTCCGCGGATCGGGGCCGTCCGCGGATCGGGACCGTCCGCGGATCGGGCCCGTCCGGCGGATCGGGCCCGAGACACCCCCAAGGGGCTCCCTGATCCGGCCGGATCGACGAGACACCTCTAGGCCCGCCCGGGCGCGCTCGGCACCACCCCGCGTACGACACCCAGCGAGACCAGGTCCTGGGGGCGCAGCCGGAGCTGTCCGGCCGTCTCCGGGACCTGGTCCCGTGTGCGTTTGAGGATCTGCGCGGCGAGCTCGGGGGCGATGACGGAGAAGTAACCGCCGGGTGCGGCCCAGGTGTTGCCGGGAGCGGCGAGTGCCAGGGCGCCGCCCGAGCCGCCCTCGCCGACGAGCAGGGAGGTGACCGGGGTCCTGGCCTCGGCGATCGCGGTGAACGCCTCGGCGATGGCCGGGCCCGCGCCCGCCCGTTCGGCCTCGGCGTCGTTGGCCGCGCCCGGGGTGTCGATCAGGGTGAGGACGGGGATGCCGAGCCGGTCCGCGAGCCGCAGCAGCCGGGCGACGGTACGGAATCCGGCCGGGCGGGTCGCGCCGCCGTCCTGGGCCGCGTACGCCACGGGCCGGCCCTCGTGGACGCCGAAGCCGCACTCCACGCCGGGGTCGGCCCCGCCGGCCCGGTCGCCGCTGATGGCCGCCCGGGTCTCGAAGTACGCGTCCAGGTACGCCCCCGCGCGCGGCCGGTCCGCGGCCCTGGCCCCCCGGACCGCGTCCCAGCCGGTGGCGGGCGGGACCGGGTCGCCCAGGGCGTACGGCGCGGGCGCGGGCAGGATGTCGAGCCCGGGCGGCGGGGTGAGCAGCCGCAGCCACAGCGCGAGGGTCTCCCGCAGCCGCTCGGGCGGCACGATCGCGTCGACGTGCCCGTGGGCGTACTGCTCCTCGGCCGTGTACGCGGCGGGGTCGGCGTCCGGCGGGCGCACCCGGGACCCGGCGAAGGCGACCTGCGCCGAGGGCAGGGCGAGCACGATGTCCGCGCCCGCGCCGACGGTGGCCCAGCCGCCGCCGGTGGCCGGGTCCCGGAGCACGGTCACGTGCGGCACGCCGGCGGCGCGCAGCCGGACCGCGGCGGCGGCCACCCGCTGGAGCTGGGTGAGGGCGACCATGCCCTCCTGCATCCGGCTGCCGCCGGTCGCCACGAGCGAGACCAGCGGAAGCCGCCGTTCGGCCGCGGCCCGGTACGCGGCGACGAGCCGGTCCCCGGCGGCCTGCCCGAGCGAGCCGCCGAGGAAGCCGAACTCGAAGACCACGAGCACGCAGGCCCGCCCGCCGACGGTCGCCGTGCCGTAGTGCACCGACTCGTCCGAGCCGGTCCGGCCGGCGGCCCGGGTGCGGGACTCGTCGTAGCCCGCCCAGCCGATCGGGCCGTCCGGCGGCTGGGCGGCCGGGGGAGCGTCGTCGGGGGCGAAGTCGTCGGCGACCAGCGCGACGGCCTCCCGCGCGGTGAACCGCTCAGCCACGGAGGGCCTCGGGGAGGGCCTTCTTCAGGATCTTGCCCATGTCGTTGCGGGGCAGCGCCGTCAGGTAGCGGACCTCGCGGGGGCGCTTGTGCGGGGCGAGCTGTGCGGCGACATGGGCGGCGAGCGCGTCGGCCGCCGGCGGGCTCGCCGGGTCCACGGGGACCACCCAGGCCACGATCCGCTCGCCCAGGTCCCGGTCGGGCTCGCCGGTCACGGCCGCCTCGCTGACCTCGGGGTGGTCGAGGAGGGCGTTTTCGATCTCGCCCGCGCCGATCTTGTAGCCGCCGCTCTTGATGAGGTCGGTGGCCTTGCGTCCGACGATCCGTACGGAGCCGTCGGCCTCGCGGACGGCCATGTCGCCGGTGCGGAACCAGCCGCCGTCGGCGAAGGCCGCCGCGGTCGCGTCGGGGCGGTTGAGGTACGCGGTGAACAGGTTCGGGCCCTTGACCTGGATCTCCCCGACCGTCTCGCCGTCGTACGCGTCGAGGACCGAGCCGTCCTCCTCGACCAGGCGCAGCTCGACCCCGCGCAGCGGAAGCCCCACCGAGCCGGGGCGGGCGCCCGAGCCGACCAGGACCGAGGTGTTCATGAGCGTCTCGGTCATGCCGTACCGCTCGATCACCGTCCGCCCGGTCGCCGCCGTGATGAGCGCGTGGTCGTGGACGGGAAGCGCCGCCGAGCCGGAGACGAGCAGCCGCGCCCCGGCCAGCGCGCGGACGAGTGCCGGGTGGTGGGGGAGCGCCTCGGCGAGCCGGTGGTACATGGTCGGCACCCCGAACAGCATCGTCCCGCCGCCCTCCCCGAGCTCCCTGGCGACGCCCTCGACGGAGAACGCGCCCAGGTGCCGTACCTCGCCGCCGCGGCGCAGCGGGCCGAGGACGCCGAGGATCAGGCCGTGGACGTGGAAGAGCGGCAGCGCGTGCACGAGGACGTCCTCGGCGGTCCACGCCCAGGCGTCCTCCAGGGCGTCGAGCGAGGCGGCGATCGCGCGCCGGGAGAGCACGACGCCCTTCGGGGGGCCGGTGGTGCCGGAGGTGTAGACGATCAGGGCGGGGGACTCGGCGTCGTCGGGCTCCTCGACGGCGGGTCCCGTGGCGCGTGCGTCGCCCGACCCGGCGCCGCGCACGTCGGCGGACCCGGCGCCCCGCACGTCGGCCGCCGCCGCGGCCCGCACCTCGACGTCGATCCGCGGCACCGCGGCGAGCGCCTCGGGAAGCTCGTCCGCACGGCCGGCGAGGACGGCGCCCGGGGTGCTGTCGCCGAGGATGTGGGCGAGCTCCCGCTGCCCGGTCCGCGGGTTCAGGGGGACCGCCGGCACGCCCGCGAGCAGCGCGGCGAGCACCGCGACGGCCGTCTCCGCGGTGGATGTGGCCCACACGGCGACGCGGCCGGTGTCCCGGATCCGCACCGCCAAGGCACCGGCCGCACCGGCCAGTTCGGCGTACGAGAGGGGGTCTGCGGCACCGAAACGCAGGGCCGGCCGGTCGGAGCCGGCCACCAGGGCCGGAAAGAGCGCGCTCAACGGTCGTCCTCCTCGCACGGGGGAATGCCTGAGGGGCATTCTGCCCGTGCGTCAGGGACGACGCGCTGCGACCTTGCTCACCTCCGGGCTCGGTTCGTCACCCTCGGGGCGGACGTTGCGCATCCGCCCGTACGCGTAGACGCTGCCGGCCAGCGCCAGGTCGGACAGGAGCATGAACCCGATCGAGTAGGAGTCCTTGGCGCTGAAGATCGCGCCCATCACGAGCGGCGGCACGAAGCCGCCGAGGCCGCCCATCGCGCCGACGATGCCGGTCACGCTGCCGACCTGCGGTTGCGGGGTCACCTGGGAGACGAGGGCGAAGACGGAGCCGCTCGCGGTGCCGAGACCCGCGGCCATGATGAGCAGCGCGGTCGTGCCGCCGGGGTTCAGCGGCGGGTCGAAGGCCTGGACGATCGCGAGGAGGGCGACGACGGCGAGCGCGACGGCCGTCACCAGGGCGGGGTGGACCCGGTCGGACAGCCAGCCGCCGATCGGCCGGAACACGACCGTCACCAGGGCGAATCCGGCGGCCTTGGTGCCCGCGTCGGTCGGGTCGAGCGCGTACCAGGTCTTCAGATACGTCGGCAGGTACACACCGAAGGCGACGATGCCGCCGAAGCCGATCGCGTAGAGCGCCGACAGCTCCCAGGTGACCCGCAGCCGCCCGGCCTGGCCGAGGCGGTGACCGAGGGAGGCGGACGGGACGGTCCGGTCGGGCCGGTCGGTGATGAGCAGCACGGCGAGGACGGCGTACGCGGCGAGGGCGACGGCCACCACGACGAACGGCAGGTTCTCGCCGTGCTCGGCGATACGCGGGGTGAAGTAGCCGGAGAGCGCCACACCGCCCATGCCCATGCCGAAGACACCGAGCGCGAAGCCGCGCTTGGCGGGCGGGAACCAGGAGTTGACCAGCGGGATGCCGATGGCGAACGTGGTGCCGCCGAGGCCGAGCAGGAAGCCGACGACCAGCATCAGGCCGTAGGAGTCCTTGACGACGGTCAGCAGCAGGACGGGCACGATCGTCAGCGCCGACGCGAGCGGGAACATCAGCTTCGCGCCGTACCGGTCGGTGAGCGCCCCGGCCGGGATCCGGCCGAGCGAGCCCACCAGGACGGGGACGGCGACCAGCAGCGACTGCTGGAAGGAGCTGAGCGAGAGCCGGTCCCCGTACCAGCTCGCGAGCGGCGCGATCAGGTCCCACGCCCAGAAGGTGAGCGTGAAGCCGAGGGTGGCCATGGCGAGGTTGCGGTATGCGGCCGCGGGAATCTTGGCTTCGGTGTCCACGCCACCAGTCAAGATCGGCACCGGGTGCCGGGCGCGGGCTGCTGGGCCGGACGGGCGTCCTCCGTACGGGTCAGGGCCAGGTCACCGTCGTCGGCGGGTCACCGTCGTCCTCGACCCGCAGCCGCAGCCCGGTGTCGTCCGCCGTGACCTCGACCGTGACGGCCCCGATGCCGGGCCGCCGGTGGGCGGCGGCGAGTGCGCCGCGGAGGGTGGCGAGGAGCCGGTCGGCGGAGGCGTCGTCGGCGAGGGTGTCGACCGCGCCGGAGAAGTGCACGGCGGGCTGGAAGCCGAGCAGTGCGCCCGCGCCGCCGGTCTCGCGCAGCACCCGGCCACGGAAGGAGGTCGGGGCGTCCGCCGGCGGCTGCTGGAGCGCGAAGATCGTCGTACGGACCTCCTGGATCGTCGAGTCCAGCTCGTCGACGGCCCGGCCGAGCAGGGTGTCCACGTCGTGCGCGGCGGCCCTGCGCCGGGTCGACTCCAGCATCATCTCGGTGGCGAACAGCCGCTGGACGACCAGGTCGTGCAGGTCGCGGGCGATCCGGTCGCGGTCCTCGTAGACGGCGAGCTGCTCCCGGTTGTGCTGGGCGTCGGCGAGGACCAGGGCGAGGGCGGCCTGGGAGGCGAACTGGGCGGCGAGCAGCCGGTCCACCGCCGTGTACGGGGGGCCGCCCCGGCGCCGGGGCAGGGCGAGGGTGCCGATGAGCTTCCCGCCGCTCTGCAACGGCAGCATCATCGAGGGGCCGAAGCGGCTGCGTACGTGGGTGGTCATGCGGGGATCGGTCGCCGAGTCCTCGACGAACACGGGCTCGCCGCCGAGCAGCTGGACCAGGACGGGGGAGCCGGGGGCGATCGTGGTGCCGACGAGGTCGCCGGGGTCGTCGGTGGTGGAGGCGGCGACGATCTCCATGCCGCCCTCCTCGGTGGGCTGGAGCACCACGCCGGCCGAGGCGCCGGCGAGCAGCCTGGCCCGTTCGGCGACGGTCATCAGGGCGTCCTCGGCCGGCTTCCCGGCGAGCAGCGCCGTCGTCACCGCCGCGGCCCCCTCGATCCACCGCTCGCGCTGCCGGGCCGTCTCGTAGAGCCGGGCGTTGCCGATGGCGATGCCGGCCTGGGAGGCGAGCACGCGCAGCAGGGCCAGGTCCTCCTCGGTGAAGGGGCCGCCGCGTTTCTCGGTGAGGTAGAGGTTGCCGAACACCTCGGTGTGGACGCGGATGGGCACCCCGAGGAAGGAGCGCATCTCCGGGTGGCCCTCGGGCACGCCGGAGGAGCGCGGGTCGGCGGCCAGGTCGTCGAGGCGCAGCGGCTGCGGGTCCTGGACGAGCACGCCGATCAGTCCGGTGTGGCCGTCGGGGAGCCGGCCGATCCGCTGCCGTTCCTCCTCGGTCATGCCGGAGGTGAAGAGCTCGGTGATGCGCGGGCGCTCGGGGTCGACCACCCCGAGCGCTCCGTAGCGCGCACCGGTCAGCTCGGTCGCGGTCTCCACGAGGTGCTGGAGGGTGGCGCGCAGTTCGAGCTCGCTGCCGACGCCGAGGACGGCGTCGAGGAGCACGGGCAGGCGGGGCGCGAGGGCGTCGTCGTCGCCCTCGCCGCCCGCGCTGCCCTCGTCCATGATCGGCACGGGTTCATTGTCGTACAAAACGCACGGCTCCGGAGGGTCATTCCGACCCGGACCGGTCGCTTTCGGTCAGCGGGGCGAGGACCAGGGGCTGGATCTTCCCCTCCAGCATCGCGCCCAGACCGAGCACGGCGCAGATGTCGGGCCGCTCGGCGATGTGCACGGGCATCCCGGTCGCCTCGCGCAGCATCTGGTCGAGGCCGGGCAGCAGGGCGCTGCCGCCGACCATCATGATGCCCCGCTCGGCCAGGTCCGCCACGAGATCGGGCGGGCAGTCGCGGAGCACCTTGCCGATGCCGTCGAGGACGGCGGTGAGCGGGGTCTGGATGGCCTCCCGTACGGCGGCGGTGTCGACGGTCACCGAACGGGCGAGGCCGGTGGCCACGTCGCGGCCGTGGATCTCGGTGAAGGTCGGCCCCTGGAGCGTCAGGCCGTTGCCGCTGAGGGCGAGTTGCAGCGGGCGGACCGACTGGCTGGGCAGCATCAGCTCGTGCTCGTGGCGCAGGTGCTGGATGACCGCGTGGTCGATGGCGTTGCCGCCGACCGGCATCCGCTCGGCGGTGACGATCGCGCCGAGCGAGAGCACCGCGACCTGGGTGGTGGCCGCGCCGCACACCAGGATCATGGTCGCGGTGGGCTGCTCGACCGGGAGCCCGCAGCCCACCGCCGCCGCGATCAGGGTGTCGACCAGCTCGACCCGGCGGGCGCCCAGGCCGACCAGCGTCTCCACGGTGGCGCGCTGGGCGAGCGGGTCGCTGTCGTGCGGGGTGCAGGCGGCGGCGCGCAGCCGGGGCTTGCGGCGCAGCTGCCGGCGCAGCTTGTCGCCCAGCAGGTGACGGAGCATCCGCTGGGCCATCTCGATGTCGACGACGGTGCCGCCGGAGACCGGGCGGACCACCCGGATGTAGTCGGGGGTGCGGCCGGTCATCTTCTCGGCCAGGGCGCCGACGGCGATGAGCGCGCCGGTGCGGGTGTTCACGGCGGCGACGGACGGCTCGTCGACGACGAGTCCGGCGCCCTTGACGAAGACCCGGGTGCGGGCGGCTCCCAGGTCGACGGCGACATGGCAGCGGCGCAGCTGCTCAAGGCTGACGGTCACGGCGGTCCTCCGGAGTGCGGTGCTGGCACGTTCTTGGCGAGGGGGTGCGCGGTGCGCGGTCCTGTTCGCATCGTGCTCGCGCCCGGGCCCGTGCGCGCGCTGAGCTGAGCCGCCCGGGGGCCGCCGGCTCGCTGACGGCCGGTCAGCACGGGCCACCGTTCAGCGCAGCTCCTGGAGGAGTCCCCAGGTGAAGTCGGCGGTACGGGCGACCCCGCCGGGCAGCACCAGGTCGAGCCGGGCGCGGGTGGGTGCGTCGCCCTCACGGGGCACCGCGTCCGGGAAGGCCCGCCGGACCTCAGCGAACGTGCAGCTCCACGGCAGCAGCTCGGCCTCCGAGCGCGGCGCGGCCACGGGCGCCCCCGGCCGCCGGGTCAGATGCCGGGCCCACACCTGCCGGGACCTGCCCTGACCGCCGACGACCACCTCCCAGCGCAGGTCGGGCCAGAGCGGCAGGTCCCACTGGAGGACCTCGGAGGCGAACTCCGGGGCCGCCTGCCGGGCCACCGGCTCGCCGAGCACCTGGCGGTAGCGGTCGTACTCGCCCGGGCCGCGGCGGGCGTGCGCCCATGACTGCCAGACGCGGTTGGCCTCCCTCATCTCGCCGCGGGTCCTCCCCAGTTCGCGCAGGGCGTCCTCGACGAGCCCGGGCTGGTGGTCGGCCATCCGGCGGAGCAGGACGAGCTGGAACTCGTACGGCCCAAAGGGGGCGGCAGGGGTCATGCGCCCATCCTGCCCGAAGGGGGAGAATCGCGACGGCACGCCGACGACCTGTGGATTCCTCACAGGATCCTCACGTTCCCGGCTACCTGCGGTGTCCGCAGGCCGCATAGCCTGCGGGCGCCATGGACTACTGCCACCAGTGCCGACGGCATCTCAACGGCGCCCTGGCCTGTGCCGGCTGCGGGACCCCCGTCGAGGAGATGCGGTACGTCTCCCCCCACCCGATCGCCCAGCAGGTGCAGGCGGTCCGGCCCGTCGCGCCCGTGCCGCCTGCCGGGTCCGGTCCGTTCGGTGGGTACGCGCCGCCTGCCGGGTCCGGTCCGTACGGCGCGTCCGTACCGCCCGTCGGGTCCGGTCCGTACGGCGCGTCCGTACCGCCCGTCGAGTCCGTCGAGCCGGACTTCGACTACGCGTTCGAGCTCGACGTCCTCGAACCGCCGCGCCCGGCCCAGGGGCGGGCCGCATCGCGCCGCGACGGCAAGGGCGGCAAGGCGGCCGACGGCGGTGGACGGAGCGGCAGGAGTGGCAGGAGCGGCCGCCGGGCGCGGTCCCGGCGCGGCCGCTCGGTCCTGGTCGGCACCCTCGGTCTGGTGCTCGCCGCCGGTTCGCTGAGCCTGGCGAAGCTGGCCCTGGAACCGCCCCACGACGGCGGCGCCGCCACCGCCGTACAGGAGGAGGACGTCACGGAGACGCCCCTCGACCCGGAGCAACCGCCGCCCACCGAACCCACCGGGCAGCCCGACGGCACCGCGACGGTCGAGCAGCCCGACCCCGCGAGCCCCACCGCCACCCACCCCTCGCGCGGCTCCGGCAGGGGCGGCGGAACCGGCTCCGGTACGAGCACGGGTACGGGCACGGGCACGGGTTCCGGCACCGGCACCGGTACGGGCTCCGGCGGCGGCCCCTCGCCCCGCGCGACCGTCGGCGACCCCGACCAGCCCTCCGCCACCCCGTCAGGCACCGCCACGCCCACCGCGACCGGCAGCGCCACCGCACCACTCGGCGGCTCCGCCCCGACCACCGGCACGCCCACGCCGAGCACCAGCCCGAGTCCTACACCGACCTGCACTCGTTTCCTCTGGTGGTGCGTGTAGGGCGGATTCCCGGGAACCACCAGAGGGGCGGACGGCGTGTGCGTCGGCAAGGGAACGGGGGAAGCCACCGTGGAACTGACCGAGGAGATCGCCGCCTTCCGGGGCGGAGGGGGCCGGCCGGCCCGCATGCTGGGCGAGTTCCGGCGGGCCACCGTCCTCGCCCCGCTCGCCGGCGGCGAGCTGATGTCGGGCGCCTGGGGCGGGGTGCGGTGGATCTACGTCTTCACCGGCGAGGAGGCCCTCGCCCGCTTCGCCCTCGCCCGCGGCGACGCCGGCCGTGAGTGGGAGTACGCCGCGATCCTGGGGGCCCGGCTGCTCGACACCGTGATCCCCCGCGTCGACGGGCCCACCGGGATCGCCGTCGACGTGGCCGACGGCGAACGGGCCATGCTCCTGCCGCCCGTCGTGGGCATCGTCCCCGACGAGGCAGCGGTCGACGCCGACTCCACCTCCACCTCCGGCGCCGACTCCACCTCCGGCGCCGACTCCACCTCCGACGCCGCCGACTCCGTCGACGCCGGCCGGGAGACCGACCGGTGACCGGCAAGGACCTGGAGATCTCGCCCGAGGTCGTCCAGCGGGTCCAGAACGGGCTGCGCGCCGCCGTCGGCGAGCTGCGCGAGTCGGGCGCCGACACCGGCGGCGCCTCCATGGGAGCCGGGTTCAGCGAACTGTCCATGACCGGCATGGAGGCCGGACACATGGGCCTCGCCGGGGACTTCGAGGACTTCTGCGAGCGCTGGGAGTGGGGCGTACGCGCGCTGATCCAGGATGCGAGCACCATCGCCCAGGCCCTCGGCATCGCCGCCGGCACGGTCTGGGAGGAGGACCAGTACATCCAGGGCGCGCTCAAGGTCGGGGCGAACTCCCTCTACGGCAACCCGCACGCCGACGAGGACGAGATCGAGAACAAGGAGTGGGGCGACATCTTCCGCGGCGACGTCTACAAGCCCGACTACAGCCTCGAGTCCTTCGAGAAGGGCGCCAGGGACATGGGGCAGACCTGGAAGGACACCGGCGAGCAGCTCAAGAACAACGGGAGGATCGGCTCGCTGAGGGACCTCGTCGACCGGGCCGACGGGGAGGGCTGATGCGGGACGGCGCAGGCATGAGGGGGAACGGCTGATGGGCATCGGCGACTTCATCCCGGACCCGGTAGAGGACTGGGTCGAGGACCGCGTCAAGGACGTCGGCGACGCCGTCGAGTGGACCGGTGACAAGGTCGCCGGGCTCGCCGAGAAGGTCGGCCTCGACGAGGCCGGCGACTGGATCAGGGACAAGAGCCGCTCGGCGGCCAACTACCTCGGCGCCGACACCGCCGAACTGGAACTCGGCCAGACCGAAGACCCGAAGCGGCTGGTCTACGGCAGCGCGTCCAAGATCCGCGCCCAGGCCTCCCACCTGACCGACTTCGCCCGCGCCTTCGGCAAGGTGGGCAACGGCCTGAAGGGCATGGACGCCGACGGCCTGAAGGGCGAGGGCGCGGACGCCTTCCGGCTGAAGGTCGCCGACGAGCCGCCCCGCTGGTTCAAGGCCGCCAAGGCCTTCGCGGACGCCGCCGACGCCCTGAACCGCTTCGCCGAGACCGTCGAATGGGCCCAGGGCCGGGCCAAGGAGGCGCTGGAGGAGTACGAGAAGGCCAAGAAGGCATCCAGCGACGCCCGCGACGCGCACAACAAGCAGGTCGACACCTACAACGACGCCGTCAAGGCCAAGCAGGAACACCTGCCGCCGAAGCCCGGCGCCTTCAGCGACCCGGGCCCCGCGCTCGCCGAGGCCGCCCAGGACAAGCTCGACGACGCCCGCACCCAGCGCAACGAGGTGGCCGAGTCCGTCCGTTCGGCCATCCGCACCGCCCGGGACGCGGCCCCGCCGAAACCCTCGTACGGCGAACAGGTCTCCGACGGTCTGCAGGGCCTGGAGATCGCCAGGATGCACCTGGCCGGCGGACTCGTGAAGGGCACGGCGGGACTGCTCACCTTCGTCCGCTCGGTCAACCCCACCGACCCGTACAACCTCACCCACCCCGCCGAGTACGCCACCAGCCTCAACTCGACCGTCGCCGGGCTCGTCACCATGGCCAACGACCCGCTCGGCACCGGCAAGGCGATGCTCGACGAGTTCATGAAGGACCCGGCCGAGGGCGTGGGCAAGATGCTTCCGGAGCTCGTCGGCTCCAAGGGGCTCGGCTCGGTGAAGAAGGTGGGCTCCGTCGCCAAGCACGTCGACGAGCTGCCCGGACGCAAGGAGATCGACGAGCACGGCAACGAGAAGAGCGACAAGCCCGACAAGCACAAGACCAAGGACGGCACCGACCCGGTCGACCTCGCCACCGGCCGGATGTTCCTGCCGCTCACCGACGTCGCCCTGCCCGGCGCCCTCCCGCTGGTCTTCCGGCGGCGAGCCGAGTCCGGTTACACCGGCGGCCGCTGGTTCGGCCCGTCCTGGTCGAGCACCGTCGACCAGCACCTGGAGGTCGACGCCGAGGGCGTCGTCGTGGTCACCGAGGACGGGCTGCGGCTCGCCTGCCCGCACCCGGCACCCGGACTCGCCGTGCGTCCGCTCACCGGCCCGCGGTTCGCCCTCGAACGCACTCCCGACGGCGATTACACCCTCACCGACCCGGTCACCGGGCACGTCCGGCGCTTCACCGCGCCCCCCGGCGACACCGGCGACGGCCTGGCCGTCATCGACAGCCTCACCGACCGCAACGGCAACACCCTCACCTTCGACTACGACGAGACCGGCGCCCCCGCCGGCCTCCGGCACAGCGGCGGCTACCGGCTCCGTTTCGAGACCGGGGACGGCCGGATCACCGCCCTGCACCTCGACGGCGGCCCGCGCCTCCTCGCGTACGGCTACACCGACGGCCACCTCACCGAGACCGTCGGCTCCTCGGGCCTGCCGCTGCGGTTCACGTACGACGAGCGCGGCCGGATCACCTCCTGGACCGACACCAACGGGCGCTCCTACGCCTACGCGTACGACGAGCAGGACCGCTGTGTCGCCGAGGGCGGCCCCGACGGCGAGATGGCGCTCACCTTCTCCTACGACGACCGTGACCCCGCGACCGGCCTCCGGGTCACCACCGCCACCACCGGCGACGGGCACGTCCGCCGCTATCTGGTCGACGAGCACCACCGGGTGGTCGCCCGGATCGACGAGCTGGGCGCGGTGACCCGCTTCGTCCACGACCGCTACGGCCGGCTGCTCACCGAGACCGACCCGCTCGGCCACGAGACCCGCTTCGGCTACGACGAGCGGGGCCTGGTCACCTCGCTGACCCGCCCCGACGGGCGCACCGGCACCATGGAGCGCGACGAGCTGCTCGGCCTGCCGGTGAAGGTGGTCGACCCGGACGGGCGGGTCTACCGCCAGACCTTCGACGAGCGCGGCAACCGCACGTCGATGACCTCGCCGACCGGTTCGACCACGCTCATGGAGCACGACGAGCGCGGCCGTCTGGTCGCCCGCACCGACCCGACCGGCGCGGTGACGCGGATCGAGAACGACGCCGCCGGGCTCCCGGTGCGGATCACCGACCCGCTGGGCGCCGTGACCCGCTTCGTACGGGACGCGTTCGGCCGGGTGGTCCGCTTCACCGACCCGACCGGCGCCGTGACCCGGGTCGAGTGGAACGTCGAGGGCCGGCCCGTGCGGCGGGTCCTGCCGGACGGCACCGAGGAGCGCTGGAGCTACGACGGCGAGGGCAACGTCCTCGCGCACACCGACGCGACCGGGGCGACCACCGCGTACGCGTACACCCACTTCGACCTGCTGGCCGCCCGCACCACGCCGGACGGGGTGCGGCACACCTTCGCCTACGACGCCGAGCTGCGGGTGACCTCGGTGACCGGGCCGCACGGGCGGCAGTGGCGCTACCGCTACGACCCGGCGGGCCGGCTCGTCGAGGAGACGGACTTCGACGGGCGCACGGTGACCTACGGCCATGACGCCGCCGGGCGGCTCGCGGAGCGCTGCGAAGCAGGCGGGGAGCCGGTGCGCTACACCCGCAACGCGCTGGGCCAGGTGGTCCGCAAGGAGTCCGCCGACGGCGTCACGAGCTACGAGTTCGACGTGTTCGACGAGCTGGCCGCCGCGACCTCACCGGACGGCGTCACGCTGAGCCGGCTGCGCGACCGGCACGGGCGGCTGCGCTCCGAGACGGTCGACGGCCGGGTGCTGCGCTGGGAGTACGACGAGCTGGGCCGCCGCACCGGCCGCACCACCCCGGTCGGGGTGACCAGCCACTGGACCCACGCGGCCGACGGCCGCAGGGCCGAGCTGACCACCGCGGGCCGCACGATCGGCTTCACCCGTGACGCGGCGGGCCGGGAGACCGCCCGGACGCTCGCCGGGGCCGTCACGGTCTCGCAGGAGTTCGACGCGGCCGGCCGGGTCACCGGACAGTGGGTACGGGACGTGGGCGGCGGTCTGCTCCAGCAGCGCGGCTACTCCTACCGCGCGGACGGCCATCTGACCGGTGTCGACGACGCCCTGGACGGGGCCCGCACCTTCACCCTCGACCGGGCGGGCCGGGTCACCGCGGTGGACGCGGCCGGCTGGTCGGAGCGGTACGCCTACGACGAGAGCGGCGACCAGACCGAGGCGGTGTGGCCCGACCGCCACCCGGGAGGGGAGGCGCGCGGGGCCCGCGAGTACCGGGGGACGCGGATCGTGCGCGCGGGGGCGGTGCGCTACGAGCACGACGAGCGCGGCCGGGTGGTGGTCAAGCGGCGCGCCAGACTCTCCCGGAAGCCCGAGGTCTGGCGCTACGCGTGGGACGCCGAGAACCGGCTCGCGGGGGTGGTCACCCCGGACGGGACGACGTGGCGGTACGTGTACGACGCGCTGGGGCGGCGGGTCGCGAAGCGGCGGCTCGGCCCGTCGGGGGAGGTCGCCGAGGAGACCCTCTTCACCTGGGACGGCACGACGCTGTGCGAGCAGACGACGGCGGGTGGGGCCGCCGCGCTGTCGCTCACCTGGGACCACGACGGGCACCGGCCGCTGACCCAGACCGAGCGGCTCGGCGACGCGGACCAGGGGGTGGTGGACGAGCGGTTCTTCGCGATCGTCACCGACCTGATCGGCACCCCGCGGGAGCTGGTCGGCGAGGACGGCCGGATCGCCTGGCGGGCCCGCTCCACCGTGTGGGGCACCACCGTGTGGAACCGGGACGCGACCGCGTACACCCCGCTGCGCTTCCCCGGCCAGTACGCGGACCCGGAGACCGGGCTCCACCACAACGTCTTCCGGGTGTACGACCCCGAGTCGGCCCGCTTCCTGTCCCCGGACCCGCTGGGCCTCGGGCCGGCGCCGAACCCCGTGGCGTACGTCCACAACCCGTACACCTGGTTCGACCTGCTCGGCCTCACGCCCGGGTACGAGGACGACGCGGCGGACATCCAGAAGGCCAAGGACGGCTGGACCAGCCCCGCGAGCCTGTCCCGGCACTACGACGACCACGGCCGTGACCTGAACATCTACGACGAGGACGACTACGCTGTGGAGGCGGACCGCTTCGCCAACGGCACGAAGCCGCCGGGCGTGCGGGAGAAGGACAGCATGATCGAGAACAAGGTCTACCGCTGGGACCCGAGCACGAACGAGTTCTCCGTGCGGGACCGGACGACCGGCAAGATCATCTCCTACTTCGACAGCTCGATCGACCGCAACGGCGACCGCTCGGACGCCTGGGCCCGCAAGTACTGGGACAAGCAGCCCGGAGAGGAGAACTGACGGGCATGGTCCCCTGCATCTGCTGCGGCTACCTGACCCTGACCGCACGGGGGTACTTCGAGATCTGCCCGGTCTGCGGCTGGGAGGACGACGGGCTCGACTACAGCGACCCCGACGAGTACATCGGCGGCCCGAACCACGTCACCCTGCGCGAGGCGCGGGAGAACTTCGCCGCCTTCGGGGCCTCCGAGCAGCGCCGGGCCGGGCGGGTGCGGCCGCCGCTGCCGGAGGAGGAGCCGGGCGCGTAGCGGGACACGCCCCCGGGGCGTGTCCCGGACGCCTATGCGGCGCCTCCGCCCAGCATCCGCTTCAGCAGGTCGCGCAGGAGGGTGCGCTCGGCCTCGGTGAGCTCGCCCAGCGGCTCGCGGGCGAAGCCGAGGGAGTCGCGCAGCCGGCGGGCGGTGTCGTGGCCCTCCTCCGTGGGGGCGGCGACCTTGACCCGGCGGTCGGCGGGGTCCGGTCGGCGCTCCACCAGGCCACGGGACTCCAGGCGGTCGATGATCCCCGTCACGTTCGACGGCTCGCACTTCAGCTTCTCGGCGATCTTCCGCATGGGCGTCGGCTCCAGCGCGAGCAGGCCGAGGACGCGGGCCTGCGCGCCGGTCAGGGCGTGCCGGGCGGCGGCCTCCTCGTACTCGTCGTGGTAGCGCGCCACGACCGAGCCGATGAGTTCCACGACTTCCAGCGTCAGGGGGTCCGTGCGTGAGATGGGCATGCCCTCATCCTACCCCGATACTTGACAACCTTAAATATTCAGGAGCATGGTTGTTTCAGTTCATGAAGCATTTCTAGGAGGCACCGCCGATGTCCGCACTTCCCGCGTCCAGCCGTGAGTGGCACCTCGTCACCCGCCCGCACGGATGGCCCGTCCCCTCGGACTTCGCCCTGCGCGAGACCCCGGTCACCGAACCCGCGGAGGGCCGCATCCTGGTGCGCAACCTGCACTTCTCGGTCGACCCGTACATGCGCGGCCGGATGAACGACGTGAAGTCGTACATCCCGCCGTTCAAGCTCGACCACCCGATGGACGGCGGCGCGGTCGGCGAGGTCATCGCCTCCAACGCCG
Source organism: Streptomyces sp. NPDC085481 (assembly GCF_044541845.1). Classification (NCBI taxonomy): domain Bacteria; kingdom Bacillati; phylum Actinomycetota; class Actinomycetes; order Kitasatosporales; family Streptomycetaceae; genus Streptomyces; species Streptomyces sp. NPDC085481. The sequence goes on along the minus strand of NZ_JBITTJ010000001.1, from coordinate 699,114 downwards.
AGGGCTTCGCCGCCGGCGACCACGTGCTGCACGGCCTCGGCTGGCGCGAGTACGCCGACGTGCCCGCCCAGCACGCCACCAAGGTCGACCCGGAGCTCGCCCCGCTCTCCAGCTACCTCGGCGTGCTCGGCATGACCGGCCTCACCGCCTACGCCGGCCTCTTCGAGGTGGCCTCCTTCAAGGAGGGCGACACCGTCTTCGTCTCCGGCGCGGCCGGCGCCGTCGGCAGCCAGGTCGGCCAGATGGCCCGCCTCAAGGGTGCCTCCCGGGTCATCGGCTCGGCCGGCTCCGACGAGAAGGTCAAGTGGCTGGTCGAGGAGCTCGGCTTCGACGCCGCCTTCAACTACAAGAACGGCCCGGTCAAGGACCAGCTGCGCGAGGCCGCCCCGGACGGCATCGACGTCTACTTCGACAACGTCGGCGGCGACCACCTCGAGGCCGCGATCTCCTCGCTCAACGTGCACGGCCGCGCCACCATCTGCGGCATGATCGCCCAGTACAACGACACCGAACCGGTCCCGGGCCCGCGCAACATGGCCATGATCATCGGCAAGCGGCTGCGCCTCCAGGGCATCCTCGTCGGCGACCACTACGGCCTGCAGCCGCAGCTGGTCCAGGAGGTCGGCGGCTGGCTGCGCGCCGGCGAGCTGAAGTACGGCGAGACCTTCGTCGAGGGCATCGAGAACGGCGTGGAGGCCTTCCTCGGCATGCTCCGCGGCGAGAACACCGGAAAGATGATCGTCTCGCCGACCCGTTAGTCTTCCCTCAGCCGTCGCGATCGTGGGCGCGAGTCGCGGCGAACGAAGAAGGAAGACATCTCCATGTCCATCCAGCACTCCGACGTCCTCTACACCGCCGTCGCCACCGCCGAGAACGGCCGCGACGGCCGGGTCGCCACCGACGACGGTCAGCTCGACGTCGTCGTCAACCCGCCCAAGGTCATGGGCGGCTCCGGCGCCGGCACCAACCCCGAGCAGCTCTTCGCCGCCGGGTACAGCGCCTGCTTCCAGGGCGCCCTCGGTGTCGTGGCCCGCAACGAGAACGCGGACGTCTCCGGCTCGACGGTCACCGCCGAGGTCGGCATCGGCAAGAACGACGACGGCTTCGGCATCATCGTCAAGATCTCGGCGACCATCCCCAACGTGGACGCCGAGACCGCCAAGAGCCTGATCGAGAAGGCCCACCAGGTCTGCCCGTACTCCAAGGCGACCCGCGGCAACATCACGGTCGAGCTGGCCGTCTGAGCCACCGGCGCGCACACTGAATGAGGGCCGCACCCCGACCGACCGGGGTGCGGCCCTCATGCGTGCGAGCCGTCAGTGCGCCGCGTCCCGCGCGCTCAGCGGGCCAGCAGCGCCCGCCCGACCAGCGCGAACGAGCCCTTCGGGTGATCACGGAAGAGCGGCTCCGTGCCGATCAGCACCACCGGGGCGCCGTACGCCGCCCGGCCGCTGACCACCGCCGCCTGCCCGGCCGCGTCCGCCGGACCGCCCCGGCCGTCGTCCAAGGCCCGCCAGTGGCCGGAGACCAGCAGCACGCCCGGCGCGTACGAGAGATCCGTCCGCACCCCCGCCCCGAGCCCGGTGAACCACAGCGGCGAGTAGACGAACGCGTGCGCCGGGGCGCCCCCCGTCAGCGGGCCGCCCGCGGCGCGGACCGCCACCACCCCGTTCGCGTCCCCGTTGCCCGCCACGGCCGTCACCGCGAGCAGCCCCGCCGCCGCGTTGAAGGCCGCGCCGACCGCGCCGACCCCGATCACACCCACCCGGCCCGACCGCAGCGCCGCCCGGGCCGCCGGGGTCAGCTCCGCGTAGTCCAGACCGGTCGAGACGAACAGCACGTCCGCCCGCGACCAGTCGAAGCCCGCGTTCAGGCTCGCCGCCGAGACCGGCACCACCTCGAAGCCCATCTCCCGCAACGCGAACAGCTCGCCCGCCGACGCCGAGGCCGTCACCCGGGTACGGGCCAGCGGCGCCGAGCCCCGCTCCTTCGTGGCCCGGAACACCACCCCGTACCGCTCCGCGAGCACCCGGGCCGCGGCCCGCGCCGAGCCGGGCACGACGGCCGCCCCGCTCTCCGTCCGGCGCACCACGACCCCCCGCGCGAGCAGCGCGTTCACAGCGACCAGCTCCTTGGGGTCGTCGAGCCGGAGCAGCAGATCCCCGGACGGCGCGACCCAGCCGGTCGGCGCGGCCGCGTGGACCGTGCGCACCACCGGCGGGACCGGGCCGCGCTCCACCTTCCGTACCGTCGCGCCCCACAGCAGCCCGAGGCTCCACCCCGAGATGTCGTACATCGCCGACACGTCCGCGCTGATGTCCCGGCCCTCCGCCAGGATCACGTTCGCGATGCCCCGCTTGGGCTGGCGCAGGTCCACGACGTACGAGCCGTCGGCCGCCTGCCCCACCCGGACGTCGTTGGCGACGAGGTGGTCCACCAGCCGGGCCGCGGCGACCGCCGAGCGCTGGGAGCGCCCCGCCGGGATCACGTACGCCCGCGGGAAGGTCGTCGTGTAGACGTCCTCGGGGCCGATGCCGGGCACCCCGGGCACGGTCTCCTCCGACACCGGCCGCTGCGGTTCGCCCGCCGCGCCCCGCCGGAAGGTCTCGATCTGGTCCGCGAGGACCGAGGCGCGGTGGGCGGACGTGTAGGCGAGCGTGGCCCGCATCGCCGCACCCGCGATGTCGGTGTTGATCGCCGCGCGGCGGCGCAGCTCCGCCACCGGCAGGGAGTCGTACTCCCTGTTGTTCACCGTCATCGGGAACTCGACGGTGTGCGCCGCCACCGCGCCCTGGAACGGCATGTACTGCGGGGTGAAGATCGGCGGCCAGTCGTCCCAGCCCTCCGCCATGTCGCGGAACGGGATGATCGCGGGCTCCACGCCGTCCTTCTGCGGGGTGTAGCCGAGGCCGTTGACGGCCTTCTCCATGCCGAGCGCGTTGGCGTAGGCGTTCTTCAGGAAGAGGTCGTACTCGTAGTTCTCGCCGTGCGGCGGGGTGGTCGGCTCGATCAGGGTGCCGTTGACGTAGCCGTGCAGGTCGAGCATCACGGCAGGCTGCTTGTCGATGGCGATCCGGCGGATCGCGCGGGCCTCCGGCTGCGAGGCCGTGACGAAGTCGCGGTTCAGGTCGAAGCCGTCCGCGTTGGCGCGGGTGCCGGCGATCCGGCCGTCCGGGTTGGCCGTCACGTTGAGGTAGAGACGGGTCGTGGAGAGCAGCCCGGCGGTCTTGCGGTCGGTGGCGGTGGCCAGCTCCTCGATGAGCTTCAGGGCCGCGTCCGTGCCCTCCCACTCGTTGCCGTGGATGTTGTTGTTGATGAACACCGGCGTCTTGTAAGCGGCCTTGATGCGCCGGTCCTTGGCGGCCGCGGCGGGCGCGTTCTCGATCCGCTCGCGCATCCGCTCCTGTTCGCGCGCCTGGGCGGCGGACTCCGGGGCGGTGACGGTCACCAGATAGAGCTCGTGCCCGCCGGCCGAGTGCCCGGCGACCTCGACGCTCACCCGGTCGCCCAGCTTCTGCAGGGCGTTCAGGCGTGGTGCGAGCGCGTGGTAAGGGGCGAGGCCCAGCTTGATCGACTTGTCGGCCGGGTTCGCGGGCGGCACGGTCAGGGCCGTGCGGCGGGGATAGCCGCCGTCCTTGCGCAGTGGAGCGGGGGAGTCGGGGACGCCGAGCGCCCGGGGCGCACGCGTGGCCGCGGTCTCGTCGGACGCGGCCCTCTCCCGTACGGGGTGGGGCCTCGGTCGCGGCGCCGGCGGCGCGGCGCTCGCCGGCAGCGCGGTCAGGACCAGCGCGCCGAGCGCGGCGCAGGCCGTGGTGATCAGAACGGAACGGGGTCGTGCCATGCGTGCGAACCTCCGTAAGGAGCCCGGTGATCATTACGGAGCGGTCTACCGTCTCAGGTCGGGAACAACAAGAGGGCCTCGCCGCAACCGCGGTTAGGGTGATCACCATGCGCGATTTCGGGGCGGGATTCGGTTACCTGCTGCAAGGTCAGAAATGGGTCGGCCGGCACGGACGGTGGTTCGGGTTCGGGCTGCTGCCCGGGCTCGTCACGTTCGTGCTCTACGTGGGGGCGCTCATCGGCCTGTTCTACGGCGCCGACGACCTGACCTCCTGGGCCACCCCGTTCGCCGACGACTGGGGCTCGCCGTGGCAGGGCCTGTTCCGGGGCGCCCTGACCTTCCTGGTCTTCGGGCTCGGCCTGTTCCTCGCCGTGATCACCTTCACCGCCGTCACCCTCCTCGTCGGCCAGCCCTTCTACGAGTCGCTGTCGGAGGAGGTCGACCGCAGCGAGGGCGGCGAGGCCCCCGAGTCGGGCCTTCCGCTCTGGCGCGACCTGTGGATCTCCGCCCGCGACAGCCTGCGGGTCCTGCTGCGCGTCGCGTTCTACGGCATCCTGCTCTTCGCCGCCGGATTCATCCCGGTCGTCGGCCAGACCGTCGTCCCGGCCATCGGTTTCTGCGTCTCGGGCTTCTTCCTCACCGAGGAGCTGACCGCGGTCGCGCTCCAGCGCCGTGGCGTCGAGCTCAAGGAGCGGCTGGGACTGCTGCGCGGCCGCCGGATGGCCGTGCTCGGCTTCGGCGTCCCCCTCACCCTCGCCTTCCTGGTGCCGTTCGTCGCCGTGCTGCTCATGCCCGGCGCGGTCGCCGGAGCCACCCTGATGGCCCGTGAACTGACCGGCGAGGCAGGCGAGGAGAGCCCCACCGAAGAGGCCAGCGCCGGCGCCTGAGGGAAACTCCCGGATCCGCGGCAACCTTCCGGCCACCGGCGGCGACCAGGAGACGCACGATCTCCCCCACGGAAGGAACGAGGGTCCATGGCTCGACGAGCTCCCCGGCCCACCCGCCACAGACGCAAGGTCGGCGTACGCCGCGCCGTCCTGGCCGGTCTGGCCGCGTTCGGCCTCACCGGCTCGGCCGTCGTCGTCTCCGGCCTGCTCGCCCCGGCGGGCGCGGCCACCGGCGCCTGGCCCGAGGCGAAGGGCGACGACATCCCCGTAGCCAGGACCATCGAGGTCACCGGGACCTACGACGGCGGGCTGCGGCGCTTCCACGGCACCGGAGCCCTCGGCTCCGCAGGTCAGGACGAGGACCAGGACCCGGTCTTCGTGCTCAAGGACGGCGCCGTCCTGAAGAACGTGGTCCTCGGCTCCCCGGCCGCCGACGGCGTCCACTGCCTGGGCAGCTGCACGATCCAGAACGTGTGGTGGGAGGACGTCGGCGAGGACGCCGCCACCTTCAAGGGCACCTCGCCGCAGGCCGTCTACACGGTGTACGGCGGCGGCGCCCGCAAGGCCTCCGACAAGGTCTTCCAGTTCAACGGCGCCGGCAAGCTGGTGGTGACCAGGTTCCAGGCCGCCGGGATCGGCAAGCTGGTCCGCACCTGCGGCAACTGCAAGAAGCAGTACCAGCGCACGGTCATCGTCAACGACGTGGACATCACCGCGCCCGCCCAGTCGATCGTCGGCGTCAACGCCGACTACGGCGACACCGCGGCCCTGCGCGAGATCCGCATCCACGGCGACCCCCGGCAGAAGATCAAGCCCTGCACGCGCTTCCAGGGCAACACCACGGGCGAGGAGCCGACCGAGCTCGGCACCGGACCCGACGGCACGACCTGCCGCTACACGGACGCCGACCTCTTCTACGAGTGAGCGGCGGTCAGTCCAGCACCGGGTGCAGCTCCGGGCGGGCCTCCCACCAGGCCTGGTGGAAGGCGTTGTTGGGGACGTTGTCCAGGTAGGCGAGTCCCGCCGCGCGGTACAGGAGCCCCGCCCGGCGCTCCGAGACCGCGGCCCGGTTCCAGGCGAGCCGGATGCGGCCGGTGACCGGGTCGCCGGTCAGCGGACGCAGGACGGTGCCCTCGGCGGAGGGCGCCGTCGGCTGGCTCACGGAGACCGCGCGGCCGGCCGCGATCAGGTCGTAGTGCATCTTGCGGTCGGCGATCCGGTAGCGCAGCGTCGGGGTGAAGCCGGCCCGCCGGCACGCCTCGACCAGGGCCTCCGGGCCGCCGTCGTCGTCCTCGACCATGGTCATCCAGGTCTCGCCTGCCAGGTCCGCGAGGTCGACCCGCTCCCGGGTGGCCAGCGGGTGCGCCGCCGACATGCGCACGCAGAAGGGTTCCTTGGGGATCAGGGTGCGGGCGGCGGTGCCCTCGGGGAGCGGGACCTCGTGGTCGTCGACCTCCCCGTACACGATGGCGTCGTACTGGCCCGCGCCGAGCATGCGGCTGAGCGTGGTCACCGAGTGCTCGATGCTGACCGCGATCTCCTGGCCCGCCATCTCCTGCTCGAGCCGCCCGAGCAGTCCGTCCACCAGGACCAGCAGGATGCAGCCGAGCCGCAGCGTCGGGTGGGGTGCGGCGGCCCGCGCGCCGGCCGCGAGCGCGTCCATCTCGCCGAGCACCCGGCGCGCCTTGGACAGCACGAACTCGCCCAGGGGCGTGGGGTCCACACCGTGCCGCCCGCGCACGAACAGCTCCCCGCCCGCGGCCCGTTCGATCCGCCGCAACTGCGCGGAGAGCGCGGGCTGCGAGACCCCGAGCCGCGCCGCGGCGCGCCCCAGACTACCCGCCTCCGCTATCCGGCAGACGGCCTCCAGATGCCTCAACTCCAGCTGCATTTCAGCAGCGTAGGCAGCGCCCGGGGGTGGAGGACGGGGTTCCGGAGGTCCGGGGCATAACGCCGGTCTTATGCCATGTGGGAGGTCCCCGGGTGGGCATGTCCACGCCCATACTCGGCCGCGACCCACCGTCTCCCCCCACCCGAACGGAGCAGACGTGCAACCCATCAGACTCACGGCGGTCCTGGCAGCGCTCGCGCTGACGGCCAGCCTCGCCGGCACCCTCGCGGGCACCGCCACCGCCGCCAACGCGCAGGCCCCGCAGGCGCAGCCCGTACCGCCCGGGCACGGCAGGTCCCTCGCGCTCCAGGCCGCCGACAAGGCCGCCGACAGCGGACTCGACGGGCTGCGCCACGGCGCCGACGAGGAACTCGTCCGCACCGCCGTCACCCCCTGGGCGGGCGGCCTCTACTACGCCGCCTACCAGCGCACGTACAAGGGCCTCCCGGTCGCCGGCGGCGACGCCGTGGTCCTGTCGGACAGCGCCGGCAAGGTCCGCGACATCGCCTCCGCGCCCGCCCCGGCCCTCGCGCTCTCCACCAGGGCCACGGTCGGCTCCGCCGCCGCCCTCGCCACCGCCCGGGCCCAGCTCGCCGGGGCGGAGAGCGCGAGCACCCCCGAACTGACCGTGCTGCTCAAGGGGAACAAGCCCGTCCTCGCCTGGCACACCCTGGTCGTCGGCCGCACCGCCAAGGGCCTGCCGAGCTCGCTCGACACCTACGTCGACGCCCGCACCGGGACCATCGCCCGCGCCACCGACAAGATCCTGCACGCCGAGGGCCGCGGCTACCACAACGGCAACGTCACCATCGACACCGCCGCGAGCTCCATGACCGACCCGAACCGCTCCGGCTTCAAGTGCGGCGGCCAGAACGGCAGCGCCTACACCGGCTCCTCGCCCTGGGGCAACGGCACCGCCAACGACCTCGTGACCGCCTGCGTCGACATCATGTACGCCGCCCAGCGCGAGTTCGACATGCTCAAGCAGTGGTTCGGCTACAACGGCCAGAACGGCCAGGGCGGCATGGTCCCGGCCCGCGCCGGACTGAGCGAGGTCAACGCGTACTACGACGGTACGAAGACCACCTACGGCCGCAACCAGAACCGCACCATGCAGCTCACCGGCATCGACGTGGTGGCCCACGAGTACGGTCACGAGATCTTCGACCGCACTCCGGGCGGCTCCGGCTCGTCCAACGAGAACGGCGGGATGAACGAGTCCACCGGTGACATCTTCGGGGCGCTCACCGAGCACTTCGCGAACAACCCCAACGACACCCCGGACTACACCGTCGGCGAGAAGCTGGACTTCCTCGGCGACAACAAGCCGATCCGCTACATGTACAACCCCTCGCTCGCCGGTGACCCCAACTGCTACCCGCAGCTGAACTCCGGCACCGAGGTGCACGCGGCGGCCGGCCCGCAGAACCACTGGTTCTACCTGCTCGCCGAGGGCTCCAACCCCGGCGGCGGCAAGCCCGCCAGCCCGATATGTTCCGGCGGCCCTTCCTCGGTGACCGGCATCGGCGTCCAGAAGGCCGGCAAGATCTTCATGGGCGCGCTGCTGATGAAGACCTCGTCCTGGAACCACCTCGCCGCCCGCAAGGCGACCCTGTCCAGCGCCAAGAACACCTACGGCAGCGCCGAGTGCAACGCGGTGAAGGCGGCCTGGAACGCGATCGGCGTCCCGGCCCAGTCCGGTGAGACCGACTGCGGCGGAACCACCACGCCGGACTTCTCACTCGCCCTGAACCCGGCCTCCGGCTCGGTCCAGCCCGGCGCCTCGGTCACGGCCACGGTCAACACGACCACCACCGGCGGCAGCGCGCAGACCGTGCAGCTCTCCGCGAGCGGTGCCCCGAGCGGGGTCACCGTCTCCTTCAGCCCGTCCTCGGTGACCTCCGGCGGCTCCTCGACGATGACCGTCCAGGCCGCGGCCGGCGCGGCCGACGGCACCTACCCGATCACCGTCACCGGCACCGGCTCGGCCACCCACAACGTGACCTACCAGCTGACGGTCGGCACCACGACCCCGCCGCCCACCGGCTGCGACGACACCGAGTACACCTACCAGGGCGAGCTCGCCGACGGCCAGGCCGAGGCCCAGCCGGACGGCTCGTACTACTACTCGGCGACCTCCGGCACCCACGTGGGCTGCCTGCGTGGTCCGGCCGGCACCGACTTCGACCTCTACCTGCAGAAGTGGAACGGCTCCGGCTGGGTGGACGTGGCGGTCGGAGGCACGTCGGGCGCCGACGAGGACACCCGCTACAACGGGACCGCCGGCTACTACCGCTATGTGGTCCACGCCTACAGCGGCTCCGGCGCGTACACGCTGGGCCTGAGCGCCCCGTAAGGGGGACGGGGCACCGTCACGGACAGGGGGTTCCGTGCCGGCCGCCCCGCCGGACGGCCGGTGCGATCACCGGCCGTCCGGCACGTCCACCAGGACGTACCCGGGCTTCTCGCCGCCCGCGTCCGCGAGCCGCTGCCCGTCCGGCCCCCAGGCCCCGGCCAGACCGGCGCCGACCCCGTCCTCGTTCGGGCCGAGCACATTGCCGAGGACCACGTAGAGACCGAAGTCGCGGGCCCGCGCCGGATACACCGTCTCGAACGAGTCGTTGTCCGCGGCGAGCACCGAACTCGCCAGATAGACCGTGCAGTCGTCGGCCGCCGCGCGCTCGGCGAGCTCCGGGAAGCGGTTGTCGTAGCAGGTGGCGGTCGCGAAGCGGACCCCGTCGAGCGTGAAGCGGCCGTCGGCCGGGCCGGGCGCGAAGACCTCCGCCTCGACCCCGTACAGGTGCTGCTTGTCGTAGCGGGTGAGGAGCGAGCCGTCCGGGCCGATCACCAGCGTGGTGATCCCGGGCCGGCCGCCTGCCGTGCGCACCGGGCCGTTGACGACGGCCGCGGCCGACGCCTCCCGGCAGGCCTCCCGTACCGGCTCGAGCCGCGGGTCGTCCTCGGTCAGGACCAGCTCGGGGTCGTCCCGGATCAGGCTCGGCTCGTAGCCGGTGAGGGAGAGCTCGCAGAAGACCACCAGGCGGGCCCCCTCGGCCCCGGCGGCGCGGATCAGCCCGGCGGTGGCACGGACGTTGGCGGCGATGTCCCCGGCGACCGGGGCGAACTGCGTGGCGGCGACGATCATGGCCGCCATCATCGCACTCCGCCCGAAGCCGGGGTGGCCCGCTAGGAACCGGCGGCGACGGCCACGATCGCTCGTACCTGCGCGATGATGTCGAGCCGGTTGCGGACGAACTCCGGGTCGCTGACCGCGCCCGTCGCCGGGTCCGCGTTGCCGGCGCCGAACTGCAGCACCGGGGTGTGCACATGGCCGCCGGGCAGGTCCGGCAGGCCGAGCCGGTCGCGCAGCAGGGTCGCGCGGTAGGCGATCTCGTTGGAGAGGTAGTCCCCGCCGCCGCCCGCCCGTGCGACGGAGCCGGGGGTCGGGCCGCCGGGGCGGACCACAGGGGTGTCCGAGCCGGCCGGGAGTTCGGTGACCGAGGTGTTGTCGTAGACGGGGAAGCGGCCGGTGTGCGCCGCCGTGATCGCCGGGTACGGGAGGGTCGTCGAGGTCCACTGGGGCTGCGCGGCCGGATCGGCCACCGGCACGGTCCCGGTGCTCGACAGGTTCTCGTTGTCGGGGAAGCCGCCGCGCCAGGCCCCGTTGGTCCGCTCGATGTCGAAGCGGCCGGGCCGGCCCTGGCTCACCGTGGTGAACAGGTCCACCTTCGGGAGGTGCGGGCTCAGGGTCCGTTCGACCGTGCCGTCGGCGAAGTCCTCCCAGCGGACCGGGAAGACGGCCGTCTCGATCCGGGCGAGGGAGCCGTCGGCGGTGCGCAGCCAGGTGCCGTCCAGGGCGAGCGCGGTGGCCCCGGAGGGGTTGCTGATCCGGGTGTCGCGGTCGAGCGTGAACGGGTCGAAGCCGGTGAGCAGGATCCGCTTGACGCCCTTGCCGGCCGGGTAGCGGATCGAGTCCTGGCCGCGTGAGGAGCGCTCCAGCCGGTCGAGCAGCCGGGCCCTCGCCTCGTCGGTGAGGCCAAACCCGGGCTGCCAGGAACGCAGTTCGCGGGCGAGCGCGAGCCGGGTCCAGTACAGCGGCCGGTCGTCGTCCCGCGAGAGGTCGCCGCCCGCGTGGCCGCGGCCCTGTGCCCGGTCGACCGCCCGCTGCCAGAGCCGCGATCCGTACCGTACGACCGTCCGCTCGGCCTGCGCGGTGCCGCGGGCTTCCGCGAGGGCGTCGGCGAACTCCGGTGCCAGGGAGGCGAATCCACTGCGCCGCAGGATCTCCTGGGGCGCCGCCCGGTCGAGTCTGGCCTCCTCGGCCGTCACGGTGGGGGCGGTGGCCGCCGCGGGCACCAGGGGTGTCGCGGCGGTCAGGGCGAGCGCGAGGGCGAGCGTGCTGCGTATCGGGGGCACGGGTGTCCTTCCGTACGGCGGTGACGGGCCGTCCGGAAGTATCCCGGCACAGGGGCCGCTCCCGCTACGGCGCCCTCACGCGCCCCTCCTTGAGCAGCGCCAGGAAGTCCCGGAAGGACCCCGGCATGTCCACCGCGTCCGGGTCGAGCAGCCACTGGAACTGCAGGCCGTCCATCACCGCCGTGAGCAGTGGCGCCACCCGCTCGGGGGTGAGGCCGCCGGGCAGCTCGTCGCCGAACTCCGCGCGCAGTACGTCGGCCATGTTCTCCCGCACCTGGAGGTAGCGCTCGGTGAAGAAGGCGCGGGCCGGGTGGCCCTCGGTGACGCTCTCGCCGAGCAGTGCGGAGAAGGTCTGCACGATGCCGGGCCGCATCGCGTTGTACTCCACCAGTGACTCCATGAGGTCGAGCCGCCAGTGCTCGCGGTCCCGGCCGCCGCTGGTGTCCCAGCGGTCGCGCTCCTCCAGGACGGCGACGAGCAGCGCCTCCTTGGTCGGGAAGTAGTGCAGCAGCCCCTGCTGGGTGAGCCCGACGCGCTCGGCGACGGCGCCGAGGGACGCGCCCCGGTAGCCGCGTTCGGCGATCACCTCGAGGGCGGCGCGGACGATCTCCGTCCGCCGCTCCTCGCTCCTGGCCCGTGCCATCGGCCCCGTCCCCCTTCCGGAATTCCCTGTCCCCAGGACCGTACGGCATCCCCGTGCATAACGAAATGCTAACGAAACCTACCGATCACCAGGTAGGCGAGTCACCATGGGCGGCACCCAGAACTTCAACGAGGAGGTACGGCCGTGCCGGAGACGACCGAGGACACCGTGCGCGAAGAGGCCGTCGAGGCGGCCCTCGCCAAGCTCGACCTGGACACCAAGGCCCGGCTGCTCGGCGGCCAGGACATGTGGTCGCTCCCGGCCCTGCCCGAGATCGGCCTGGCCTCCCTGGTCATGTCCGACGGCCCGATCGGCGTCCGCGGCGTCCGCTGGACCGCCGACGACCCCTCCGTCGCCCTGCCCTCCCCGACCGCGCTCGCCGCCACCTGGGACCCGGCCCTCGCCCGCCGCGCCGGCCGGCTGCTCGCCCAGGAGGCCCGCCGCAAGGGCGTCCACGTCCTCCTCGCCCCCACCGTCAACCTGCACCGCACCCCGCTCGGCGGCCGCCACTTCGAGGCCTACAGCGAGGACCCGTACCTCACCGGCGCCATCGGCACCGGCTACGTCCAGGGCGTCCAGGACGGCGGCGTCGGCACCACCGTCAAGCACTTCGTCGCCAACGACGCCGAGACCGACCGCTTCACCGTCGACAACAAGGTCGCCGCCCGCCCGCTGCGCGAGCTCTACCTCGCCCCCTTCGAGGCCATCGTCAAGAACGCCCACCCCTGGGGCATCATGACCGCCTACAACCAGGTCAACGGCACGACCATGACCGAGCACCGCCACCTCGTGAACGAGGTGCTGCGCGGCGAGTGGGGCTTCGACGGCTACAACGTCTCCGACTGGATGGCCGCCCGCTCCACCAAGGGCGACATCGAGGGCGGTCTCGACGTCGCCATGCCGGGACCGCGGACCGTGTACGGCGAGGCGCTCGCCGCCGCCGTCCGGGTCGGCGAGGTCGACGAGTCCGCCGTCGACGCCGCCGTACGCAACGTCCTCAGGCTCGCAGCCCGTGTCGGCGCCCTCGAAGGCGCCCCGCCGGTCGTCGCCGAACCCCCCGCCACGATCGACGGCGACGCCCTCGCCCGCGAGATCGCCCACCGCGGCTTCGTCCTCGTGCGCAACGAGTCCCCGGAGGGCAGGGCCGCGCTGCCCCTCGCCGCCGGAACCTCCGTCGCCCTGTCCGGCGCCGCCGCCCGCGACGCCCGCGTCCTCGGCGGCGGCTCCGCCCAGGTCTTCCCCGAGCACACCGTCTCCCCGCTCGACGGCCTCACCGCCGCCCTCCCCGAAGGCGCCCTGACCTTCACCGTCGGCGCCGACCCCAGCGACGAACTCGCCCCCGCCGACCAGGGCTTCACTCTCCACGCCGTCTGCCGCGACGCCACGGGCGGCGTGCTCGGCGAGGGCACCCTGCCCAACGGCCAGGTCCAGTGGATCGGCGACGACCTCCCGGCCGGCGTCACCCACGACGCCCTCGCCTCCATCGAGGTCACCGGCACCTTCACCCCGCGCGAGAGCGGCGAGCACTCCTTCGGCACCCGCGGCCTCGGCGCCTTCAGGCTCACCGTCGCCGGGCGCACCCTCTTCGAGGGCGTCCAGGCCATGGGCTCCGAGTCCGACCCCTTCGAGGCATTCTTCGGCTCGCCCGTCGAGCGCGGCCGGGTCGCCCTCACGGCCGGCGAGACCGTCCGGATCTCCCTGCACCACACCCTGGCCAAGGAGTTCGCGGCCCCGATGCCGGCCGTCATGTTCTCCTTCGTCCACCGCGGGCCGCGCCGCGACCCCGACGAACTGATCGCCGAAGCCGTCGAGGCGGCCCGCGCCGCCGACACCGCCGTCGTGGTCGTCGCCACGACCGAGCGCGTCGAGTCCGAGGGCTTCGACCGCAAGGACCTCGCCCTGCCCGGCCGCCAGGACGACCTCGTCCGCGCCGTCGCCGCCGCCAACCCGCGCACCGTGGTCGTCGTCAACGCCGGTTCCCCGGTCGAGATGCCCTGGCGCGAGGACGTCGCAGCCGTCCTGCTCAGCTGGTTCCCCGGCCAGGAGGGCGGCGCCGCGCTCGCCGACGTCCTCACCGGCGCCGAGGAGCCCGGCGGCCGGCTCCCCACCACCTGGCCGGTAGCCCTCGCCGACGTCCCCGTCACCGAGGTCACCCCGACCGGCGGGGAACTCGCCTACGACGAGGGCGTGTTCATCGGCTACCGCGCCTGGGACAAGGCCGGCGCCGTCCCCGCGTACCCCTTCGGCCACGGTCTCGGCTACACCACCTGGTCGTACGACTCCCTCGTCGTCACCCCGGAGACCGCCACCGTCCGCCTCACCAACACCGGCGAGCGCACCGGCCGCGAGACCGTCCAGATCTACCTCGCCCCCCTGGAGGACACCGTCGAGCGCCCGGCCCGCTGGCTGGCCGCCTTCGCGAGCGTCGAGGCCGGCGCGGGCGAGAGCGTCGAGACGGTGATCGAACTGCCCCGCCGCGCCTTCGAGATCTGGGACGAGGCGAAGAACGACTGGACCTTCGTCACCGGCGGGTACGAGGTCCTGGCCGCCCGCTCCCTGGCCGACGCCCGCCTGACCGCCCCCCTGGACCTCTGACCCGGAGGCCCCCACGACCGGCCCCGGAGCGGAACCTGACGACCGCTCCGGGGCTCGGGGCCTGGAGCGGACCTGACGACCGCTCCGGGGCCCCATGGCCTGGAGAGCGGACCTGACAACCGCTCGGACAGGCCTCGGGGCCCGTCCGGCGGATCAGGGGCGCCGGACGGGCCCTACTCCCGCGTGACCTGCCGGTACGCGAGCTCCGCGAGCCGTGCCTGGCCGTCCCTGCTCGGGTGGAAGAAGTCCCACGGGCTCAGCTGCTCGCCCTCGAACCGGAAGCCGAAGACCGCGCCGCCGTCGTAGCGGCAGCGCGTGTCCTTCGCGCACACCTCCCGCAGCACCCGGTTGTACGCCACCACCCGGTCCCGCACCCTCGTCCGGCGCTCCTCGGCCGCCGCGCCCAGGTCCTCCGGGTCCGCCAGCATCGAGCCGCAGACACCCAGCTTCCACACCTGACGGCCCATCGGACTGACCCGGCCGGTCGACCAGAGCCGTCGCAGATCCGGCAGACTCGACACGTACACCTGTGCCTTCGGCGCCCCCGCCCGCAGCTTCGCGAGCGCCGCGGCGAAGGAGGCGCGGAACTCCTCGACCGGGGTCATCTGCTCCGCACGGTCCCGGCAGGCGTCGTTCGCGCCCATCATGACCGTCACCAACTCCGGCCGCTCGGCCGCCGCCGCGGCCATCTGCTCCGGCAGTTCCGCCATCCGCGCCCCGGAGCGCGCCAGGTTCCAGCTGTTGCCGGGCAGGCGGCCGGGGCCGAGGAGCCGCAGCGCCAGGCTGTTGACGGCCGCGTCCGTGCCCGTCGCCCAGGACACCTCGGGGCAGTCCGACAGGACCGTACAGGCGTCGAAGGCGCGGGTGATGGAGTCGCCGACGGCCGCGACCGAGGCGGGCGAGGGATTCCACACCGGCTTCGGCCGGGGCTTCGGCTTCGCCGCGGCGGACGGGCGCGCCGCGGCGGGGGAGCCGTCGGCCGAACAGCCGGGCAGCGCGGCCACGCAGAGCAGCGCGGCCGCGGCCGCGGTCGTACGGAACGTCGTACGCAAACGTCGTCGCCCGCGCATCCCCGGGGCCCCTCCTCGGCGTCCTGGCGAGTGAAAGCTTGGTGTCCACCCGCCTCTGACCGACCGTACGTCACCCTGATGTGGGCGCGGCACGGTAGTTTTTCCCCCGTCGAACCAGAGGCGCCTCAGCCGATCGGCTCCGGTAAATTACATCACGTCACATGCTGTCCCCATTTTGGGGGTTTGTGAAGATCTGCTCCTGATGCTGTTTACTGAGGCCGCTGGGAAAAGGCGAACCTCGTCCCACACTGGAGGTCCCGGTGACGACACGTGGAGTCCTGTACGTACACTCCGCACCGCGCGCGCTCTGCCCGCACGTCGAATGGGCGGTCGCGGGCGTCCTCGGTGCGAGGGTCCAGCTCGACTGGATCCGGCAGCCGGCGTCCCCCGGGACCTGGAGAGCCGAGTTCTCCTGGAAGGGCCAGACCGGCACCGCCTCCAGACTCGCCTCCGCGCTGCGCGGCTGGCAGATGCTCCGCTTCGAGGTGACCGCGGAGCCCTGCCCCACCGCCGAGGGCGAGCGCTACAGCGCCACCCCCGAACTGGGGATCTTCCACGCGGTCACCGGCATCCACGGCGACATCCTGATCCCCGAGGACCGGCTGCGCGCCGCCCTCGCCCGCGCGGCCCAGGGCGAGACGGTCCTGGAGGCCGAGATCGCCAAGCTCCTCGGCAAGCCCTGGGACGACGAACTGGAACCCTTCCGCTACGCGGGCGAGGGAGCCCCGGTCCGCTGGCTCCACCAGGTGGTCTAACCCCCCCGCGGGAGCCCGCCATGGGGGTATGTGATGCGCACGCGTACGGCGGCCGCGACGGCCGCCGTTCCGCTGTCCGGGCCATGTTTTCGGCGCGGGGAGGCGAACCGTCCGTCTTCGCGGCCCGCTGACTGCCCCGCAGCAGCACGACGGCCCCTGCCGGAACGTCCCGGCAGGGGCCTTCGAGGCGGTATGACGACGAATCAGACCGTCCGGAACGCCAGCACCACGTTGTGGCCACCGAATCCGAACGAGTTGACCCCTCCCCCGTGCGCCCCTCGCACCGCTTCGCGGGCTTCGGGGCGCTGTGCCGGACTCCGCCCGGCGGGCCTGCGGAGGCCCGGTCGGGTCAAGCGGCTGGTCAGACCGTCCGGAACGCCAGCACCACGTTGTGGCCACCGAATCCGAACGAGTTGTTGATCGCGGCGATCGTGCCCTGCGGCAGCTCGCGGGGCGCGTCGCGGACGATGTCCGCGTCGACGTCCGGGTCCAGGTCGTCGATGTTGATGGTCGGCGGGGCCAGGCGGTGGTGGAGCGCCAGGACCGTCGCGACGGTCTCGATGCCGCCGGCGCCGCCGAGGAGGTGGCCGGTCATCGACTTGGTCGCGGAGACCGCGACGTGGTCCAGGTCGTCGCCCAGGACCTTGCGCAGCGCCTTGATCTCGGCGACGTCGCCCTGCGGGGTCGACGTGGCGTGGGCGTTGAGGTGGACGACCTCGGACGGCTTCAGGTCCGTCGCGTCGAGCAGGTTCTGCAGCGCCGCCGCGATGCCCCGGCCGGTCGGCTCGGGCTGCGCGATGTGGTGGCTGTCGGCCGACAGGCCCTGGCCCAGCACCTCGCAGTAGATCTTCGCGCCGCGCGCCTTCGCGTGCTCCTCGGACTCGAGGATGACCACGCCCGCGCCCTCGCCCAGGACGAAGCCGTCACGGCCCTTGTCGTAGGGGCGCGAGGCCTGCTCGGGCCGGTCGTTGTTCTTGGACATCGCCATCATGTTGGCGAAGGCCGCGATCGGCAGCGGGTGGATCGCCGCCTCGGTGCCGCCCGCGACGACCACGTCGGCACGGCCGGTACGGATCATCTCGACGGCGTAGCCGATCGCCTCGGCGCCCGACGCACACGCGGAGACCGGGGTGTGCACGCCCGCCCGGGCGTTCACCTCCAGGCCCACGTTGGCGGAGGGGCTGTTGGGCATCAGCATCGGCACGGTGTGCGGGGAGACGCGGCGCACGCCGGACTCCTTCAGCACGTCGTACTGGTCGAGCAGGGTGGTGACACCGCCGATGCCGGAGGCGATGACGGAACCGAGCCGCTCGGGCACGATCTTCTCGTCCTCGCCGGCCGGGGCGGTGTAGCCGGCGTCGGCCCACGCCTCGCGGGCCGCGATCAGCGCGAACTGCGCCGAGCGGTCCAGCTTGCGGGCCAGCGGCCGGGGCAGCACCTCGGAGGGGTCCACCGCGGCGCGCGCCGCGATCCGTACGGGCAGCTCCTCGAAGCGCTCGCCCTCCAGGGGCCGGACGCCGGAGCGGCCCGCGAGCAGACCCTCCCAGGTCGATGCGGAGTCGCCACCCAGCGGAGTGGTTGCGCCGATACCGGTGACGACCACGGTGCGATTGGTCGGGCTCACAGGAATTCTTTCTCCATGTGTGTGATGGTCGAAAAACGGCGCCACCGCTGGGTGGCGGACCGGGTCAGCAAGGACCGAATCAGCCCTGGTGCTTCAGGATGTACGAGGTCGCGTCGCCGACCGTCTTGAGGTTCTTGACGTCCTCGTCGGGGATCTTGACGTCGAAGCGCTCTTCGGCGGCCACGACGACCTCGACCATGGACAGGGAGTCGACGTCCAGGTCGTCGGTGAAGGACTTGTCGGTCTCGACGTCCTCGACCGGGATGCCGGCGATCTCGTTCACGATCTCGGCGAGACCCTTGACGATCTCTTCCTGGGTGGCGGCCATGGTGGCGCTCCTTCTTGTGTGTGCTGAGGAAAAGTGGCTTCCGGGAGATCCGGAGTGCCTAGGGGAGAGTAACGACCGTCGCGGCGTAGACGAGACCCGCCCCGAAGCCGATGACGAGCGCGGTGTCGCCGCTCTTCGCCTTCCCGGTCGCCAGGAGCCGCTCCATCGCGAGCGGGATCGAGGCGGCCGAGGTGTTGCCGGTGGTCTCCACGTCACGGGCGACGGTGACATGCTCCGGCAGCTTCAGCGTCTTCACCATCGAGTCGATGATCCGCATGTTCGCCTGGTGCGGGATGAAGACGTCCAGGTCATCCGCCGTGATACCGGCGGCGTCCAGCGCCTGCTGGGCGACCTTCGCCATCTCGAAGACGGCCCAGCGGAAGACCGCCTGGCCCTCCTGCGTGATGGCCGGGAACTTGATCTCGCCCTGCTCGTTGAGGGGGAGCTTCGACACGTCGCCGATGTGGAACTCGTTCCACGGCACGGTCTGCTTGATGGTCTCGGACTTGTCGCCCTCCGAACCCCACACGGTGGGGCCGATGTGCGGCTCGTCCGAGGGGCCGACGACCACGGCGCCCGCGCCGTCGCCGAACAGGAAGGCCGTCGCGCGGTCCTCCAGGTCGGTCAGGTCGCTGAGCCGCTCCACGCCGATCACCAGGACGTACTCAGCCGAACCCTCGACGATCATGCCCTTGGCGAGGGTGAGGCCGTAGCCGAAGCCCGCGCAGCCGGCGGAGATGTCGAACGCGGCCGGCTTGCCGGCGCCGATCTTGTCGGCGATCTCGGTGGCCACCGCCGGGGTCTGCTTGAAGTGCGAGACCGTGGAGACGACGACCGCGCCGATCTGGTCCGGGTCGATCCCGGCGTCGGCGATGGCCTTGCCCGAGGCCTCCACCGACATCGCGGTGACGGTCTCCTCGGGGGACGCCCAGTGGCGGGTGGAGATGCCGGAGCGCGAGCGGATCCACTCGTCGGAGGAGTCGATCTTCTCGAGGATCACCTCGTTGGGCACCACACGGGTCGGGCGGTAGCCGCCGACCCCGAGGATGCGCGCGTACGGGGCGCCCTTACTGGGCTTGATCTTCGCCATGCTTGTCGACACTCCTTGTCAGGCGGATGCGTGCTCGGCGACGAGCGTGCGGGCCGCGTCGAGGTCGTCGGGGGTCTTCAGGGCCACGGTGGCGACACCGGGCAGGGCGCGCTTGGCGAGGCCGGTCAGGGTGCCGCCGGGGCACACCTCGACCAGGGCGGTGACGCCGAGCTCCTTGAACGTCTCCATGCACAGGTCCCAGCGGACCGGGTTGGCGACCTGGCCGACGAGGCGGGACACCACCTCGGCGCCGGTGGCCACGGTCCGGCCGTCCTTGTTCGAGACGTAGGCGACCGACGGGTCGGCCGGGGACAGCTCCTTGGCCGCCGCCTCCAGCTTCGCCACCGCGGGGGCCATGTGGTGCGTGTGGAACGCGCCCGCGACCTGCAGCGCGACCACCCGGCGGACGCCCTCGGGCTTGTCCTCGGCCAGGGCGGCCAGCTGCTCCAGGGTGCCGGCGGCCACGATCTGGCCGGCGCCGTTCACGTTCGCCGGGGTCAGGCCCAGCTTCTCCAGATGCGGGACGGTCACCTCGGGGTCGCCGCCGAGCAGCGCCGACATGCCGGTCTCGGTGATCGCGGCGGCCTCGGCCATCGCCAGACCACGGGTGCGTACGAGACGCAGCGCGGCGGTGTCGTCGAGGACGCCCGCGAAGGCGGCCGCGGTGAACTCGCCGACGCTGTGACCGGCGACCGCGCCGGGCGCGATGCCGGCGACGTCACCGAGGGCGGCGGCGGACAGCAGGCCGGCCGCGACGAGCAGCGGCTGGGCCACGGCGGTGTCGCGGATCTCGTCCGCGTCGGCCTTCGTGCCGTAGTGGGCGAGATCGAGCCCGATGGCGTCGGACCAGGCCGCGACACGGTCGGCGGCACCGGGGAGTTCGAGCCAGGGAGTCAGGAAGCCGGGCGTCTGGGCGCCTTGGCCGGGAGCGACGAGTACGAGCACCCTCACACTCTCTCTTGGGGACGGTCCCGGGCGCCCGTGGGGACAGGGACGAAGAACCGTCGGGGGAATTGTTGGTGTTCGACAAAAGTCTAGGACTGCGTATCCGCCTCGGCCAAGCGCCCGAGAATCAGGGCGATCCGCAGGGTGAAGGCCGAGCGGACATCGGAGGGTGACCAGCCGGTGACGTCGGTCACACGTCGGAGCCGGTAGCGCACGGTGTTGGGGTGCACGAACAGCATTCGGGCAGCGCCTTCGAGGCTGCTCGCCTGCTCCAGGTAGACACTCAGTGTTTCCAGCAGAGCCGAGCCCGCTTCCTCCAGCGGTCTGTAGATCTCCTCCACCAGCTGCTCTCGGGCGGAAGGGTCGGAGGCGATGGCGCGCTCCGGCAGGAGATCGTCCGCGAGTACGGGGCGCGGGGCGTCCTGCCACGCCGAGCAGGCCTTGAGACCGGCCGCGGCGGCCTGCGCCGAGCGGGTCGCGGCCAGCAGGTCGGGGACGACGGGGCCGGCCACCACCGGACCGGCCGCATACGGGCCGATCAGCGACTTCGCCACGGCGAGCGGGTTGTCGTTGCCGCCCGCGATCACCACGAGCCGGTCGCCGAGCACACCGGTGAGGACCTGGAGCTTGGCGTGCCGGGCGGCCCGGCGGATCGCCTCCACGGTCAGCTCGCTGTCGCCGTCCGGGGCGGTGCCGAGCACCACGCAGACGTTGTCCGGCGAGTTCCAGCCGAGCGCGGCGGCCCGCGAGACGGCGCCCTCGTCGGCCTCGCCGGACAGGACCGCGTTGACCACCAGCGACTCGAGCCGGGCGTCCCAGGCGCCGCGGGCCTCGGCGGCCTGCGCGTACACCTGGGCGGTGGCGAAGGCGATCTCGCGGGCGTACACCAGCAGAGCCTCGCGCAGCACGCTCTCGTCGCCCGGTGCGGCGACCTCCTCGATCGCCGTCTCCATGACCTCGATGGTCGTCCGGACCATCTCCACGGTCTGGCGCAGGGTGATCGCCCGGGTCAGCTCGCGCGGCGCGGTGCCGAAGACGTCGGTGGAGATCGCCTGGGGCGTCTCCGGGTGCCGGAACCACTCGGTGAACGCGGCGATACCGGCCTGCGCGACCAGACCGATCCACGACCGGTTCTCGGGCGGCATCGCCCGGTACCACGGCAGCGTCTCGTCCATCCGGGCAATGGCGTTGGCGGCCAGCCGACCGGAGGACTGTTCGAGGCGCTTCAGCGTCGCGGAATGCGGGTGAGGGGCGTTCACGGGTTCAGGCACGGGGACAAGACTGCCTTATCGGGACGGTCACGTGCGGGGGCGGGGCGGCGTCGGTCCCGTTTCGCCGCTCCCGCGGCCCTCGCCGCGGCTACCGTGAACCCGTGATACGCATCCAGCGCGGCGGGGAGCGGTACCCCGGAGGCGACCCGGAGGCCGGGATCGACACCCGGCACGCCCTGTCCTTCGGCCGGTTCTACGACCCCGACAACCTCCGCTTCGGCGCGCTGCTCGCCTGCAACGAGGAGCGCCTGGCACCCGGCGCGGGCTTCGACGAGCACCCGCACAGCCACACCGAGATCGTCACCTGGGTCGTCGAGGGCGAGCTGACCCACCACGACACGGCCGGCCACACCACGGTCGTCCGCCCCGGCGACGTACAGCGCCTCAGCTCGGCCGGCGGCGTCCGGCACGTGGAGCGCAACGACGGCGCCGTGCCGCTGACCTTCGTCCAGATGTGGCTCGCCCCGCTGGACCCGGGCGGCGATCCCTCGTACGAGGTGGTGCGCGGGATCGCCGACTCGACCCCGTACGCCCTTCCAGAGGCGGGCGCGATGCTGCACGTCCGGCGCCTGGAGACGGGCGAGCGGACGGCGGTGCCGGACGCCGACTTCGGGTACGTCCACGTGGTGCGCGGGACGGTACGGCTCGACGGCGCGGAACTCGCGGCCGGCGACGCGGCCCGCCTGGCGGACGAGAAGGACCTGGCGCTGCTCGCGACGAGCGACGCCGAGGTCCTGATCTGGGAGATGCGGCGCTGATGCCTGCCCGGCCCTGATGCGCCGGACACCCCCTAGAGCGCGCTCTTCGCCTTCCACTGCTGCCAGCTGAGGTTCCACGCCCCGTAGCCGTTGCCCTCGGCGACCGTGCCCTTGGTGTCGGCGCCGGTGATCTCGAAGGGGTCGCCGACGCGGACCGAGGCGTAGAAGGAGGCGGCCTGCTCGGTGCTCATGCCGATGCAGCCCGAGCTGTGGTTGGCCCGGCCGAAGTACTGGGCGTTCCACGGTGCCGCGTGCGCGTACATGCCCGACCAGGTCAGGCGCATCGAGTAGTCGACCATCTTGTTGTAGGCGTCGCCGAGGCCGACCGTCTCGGAGTTCATGTTGATGGTGCCCTCCTTCGCCATGACGACCGCCGTCCCGCGCCACGAGCGCTTGTCGCCGCCCGGTGTGCCGCCGGAGACGGGGATCGTCCGGACGGTGCGGCCGTCGCGGAGGACGGACAGCCGCTTGCGGTCCAGGTCGACCTTGATCACCTGGTCCTGGTCGGAGACGGTGAAGCGGGTGCTGTAGTCGCGCACGAACCAGCCGCCGCCCGAGTCCGTCCCGTCGAGCGTGGCGTCCAGGGTGACCTCGGTGCCCGGCTTCCAGTACTCCTTGGGCCGCCAGTCCACCCGGTCCCTGCCCGAGTAGTCCGTCAGCCAGCCCCACGAGCCCTCGGTGCCGTTGGAGGTGGTGACCTTCAGCTGGCGCTCCACGTCCGCCTTGTTCTTCACGGGGTGGTCGAACACGATCGACAGCGGCTGGGCGACGCCCACGGTCGTGTTCTTGCCGGGTGCCAGGGTCAGTTTGTTGACGTCGTCCGCCTCGGGAATCGAGAACGTGGAGCGGGAGGTCGTCTCCTTGCCGCCGGCGGTACGGGAGGTCGCCTCCACCGTGTACGAGGTGCCCGGCGCGGCCTTGCGGTCCGAGGCCCACGAGGCGCCGTTCGCGCCGGTGCGGCCGACCAGCACGATGCCTTCCGCGTCGACCACCTTCACCCGCGCGAGGGTGCCGCCGCTCGCCGTCACGGTCACCGGCCGGCCGGCCGCCGGGGGTGCCACGGTCACCTTCGCCGGGGTCTCGTTCGCGGCGGAGGCGGCCGCCCGGGGCGGGGCCTCGCCCGCCGTCGCCGCCGAACAGGCGGTGAGCGAGACGGCGGTGAGGAGGAACAGGGGTATGCGTATCCGCGTCACGGGACAGACCTCCGCGGGAGGAGTGGAAAAGGTGGGATGAGCTGGACTGTAGGCCGCCGACCGGGCCCCCGCCGGTGCCCGCGGCCATGTGACGACGGCTGCAGGGAAACGGTCATCGTCCGGTCACATTCCTCGCGCGGACCCGTCAATACCGGCTGTGAGCCTGCTGTGCGCCCCACCACCGAACGGGGCGGAACAAGGAGGCTCCCGTTGTGTCAGCCCTGCTCGTGACGGCCGCACCCGCCCGGGCGCTGCGGCTCGGACCCGTCACCCCCGAGACGTACCGCGCCTTCCTCGCCGCCCGCTCCACCGGTCCTGACGGGCCGAGCTTCCTCCAGCTCCCCGCCTGGGCGCAGGTGAAGGAGGGCTGGGCGCACCAACTCATCGGCTGGGGCCCCGAGTCGGGCGAGCTCACCGGTGTCGCCATGGTGCTGCTGCGACCCTTCCCCGGCACCCGCAAGTACTTCGCCTACCTGCCCGAAGGCCCCGTCGCCGACTGGGCCGACCCCGACCTCGACGGCTGGCTCGACCCCCTGCTGCGGCACCTGCGGGCCTCCGGCGCCTTCGCCGTACGCATCGGCCCCGGGCCCGACTACCGGCGCTGGAGCGCCGCCACCCTCAAGGCGAACACCGGGCCAGGCCGGCGCCTCGCCGACGTCCTCGCCAGCGAGGTCGACCCGCTGGGCTCCGCCGTCGCCGAACGGCTGCGGGCCCGCGGCTGGCGCCGCTGTGGCGGGGACTCCCAGGACGGTGGCGACGCCCAGCCCCGCCACGTCTACCAGGTGCCCCTCACCGGCCGTACGGCCGACGACCTGTGGACCGGCCTCAACCAGGAATGGCGCCGCAACATCCGCAAGGCCCGCAAGTCCGGCGTCGAGGTCGTCGTCGGCTCCGCCGCCGACCTGCCCGAGTTCCACCGGCTGTTGCGCGTCACCGAGGAGCGCGACGGTTTCCGGCTCGGCCGCTCCCTCGCGTACTACGAGCGTCAGTACGCCGTCCTCAACGCCGAGCACCCCGGCCGGATGAGGCTCTACCTCGCCCGCCACGAAGGCGAGGTGCTCGCCGCCCACACCATGATCACGGTCGGCCGGCGGGTCTGGTACCAGACCGGCGCCTCCGCCGACCACCGCCGCGAGGTCCGCCCGTCCAACGCCCTGCAGTGGCGGATGATGCTCGACGCACACGCGCTCGGCGCCCACGTCTACGACCTGCGCGGGGTACCCTCCACCCTTGATCCGGACGACCGGGCCCACGGGCTGCTGCGCTGGAAGCTCGGCACCGGCGGACGGGTCGTCGAGACCTTGGGGGAGTGGGAGATTCCGTTGCAGGGCACGACCAACCACACGCTGTACCGCGCCTTCCAGGCGTACCTGGCCCGTCGATGACGGCGACGGTCACCGAGCCCAGGGCGGCCGGCGCCCCGTCCGTGCTGCGCAGCGGCGCGCTCATGGCCGCCGGCTCGCTGGTCTCCCGCGCCACCGGTTTCGTACGCTCCGCGGTCGTCGCCGCGGCCCTCGGCTCCGGCCTCGTCGGCGACGGCTACGCGATGGGCAACTCCGTCCCCACGATCGTCTACATGCTGCTGCTCGGCGGCGCGCTCAACGCCGTCTTCGTGCCCGAGCTGGTCAAGGCGGCCAAGGAGCACGCGGACGGCGGGGTCGCCTACACCGACCGGCTGCTCACCGTGTGCGTGTTCGCCCTCACCGTCCTGACCGCCGCCGCCGTCCTCGCGGCGCCCGCGATCGTCGACGGCTACACCGACTACAGCGGGAACCAGCGCGCGATGACCGTCGCCTTCGCCCGCTCCTGCCTGCCGCAGATCTTCTTCCTCGGCCTGTTCACCCTGCTCGGCCAGGTGCTCAACGCGCGCGGCCGGTTCGGCGCGATGATGTGGACCCCGGTCCTCAACAACCTCGTGACCATCGCCGTCTTCGCCCTCTTCCTGACCGTCTCCGACGGCGGCGAGCTCACCGCGGGCGAGACCGCGCTGCTCGGCTGGGGCACCACCGCCGGCATCGCCGTGCAGGCCCTCGCCCTGCTGCCCTCCCTCAAGGCGGCGGGCTTCCGCTGGCGCCCCCGCTTCGACTGGCGCGGCAGCGGCCTCACCGCGCCGCTGCGCTCGGCGGGCTGGCTGGTCCTGCTGGTCCTCACCAACCAGGCCGCGTACTGGGTCACCACCAGGATCGCGACGGCCGCGGGGCAGCGTGCCGAGGGCGCCGGGCTCAGCGCGTACAACAACGCCTACCAGCTGTGGATGGTCCCGCACGGCATCATCACCGTCGCCCTCGTCACCGCCCTGATGCCGCGGATGAGCGGCGCCGCGGCCGAGGACGACCTCGCCCGGGTGCGCCGCGACGTCGGCTACGCCCAGCGCACCAGCGCGGCGGCCGTCGTCCCGGCCGCCTGCGCCCTCTTCGCCCTTGCGGTGCCGGTGATGAGCACCGTCTTCCAGCACGGCAGGACCGACGGATCCGCCGTCCGCTCCATGGCCTGGATCCTGATGGCCCTCGCCCCGGGCCTCGTCGCCCTCTCGGGCCAGTACGTGTGCACCCGCGCCTTCTACGCCCTGCGCGACACCCGCACCCCCTTCTTCCTGAACCTGGTCATCGCGGGCCTCAACGCCCTGCTCGCCGTCTGCGCCTACGCGCTCCTGCCGGCCCACTGGGCGGTCGCGGGCATGGCCGCGGGCTACTCGCTGGCCCTGTGGGCGGGCTGGGGCCTGACGGCGTACGTGCTCGGCCGCCGCCTCAAGGGCGCGGAAGGCACCGGAGCCGGGGGCATGCTCGTACGCCTGCTGCTCGCCGCGGCCCCCGCCACGGGCCTCGGGCTCCTGACCGCCGACCTGACCGCCCCCTCGGGACCGGTCCCCTCCGGCCTGGCCGGCGCGTTCGTCGTCGTCGCCGTCTTCGCGGGCCTGGCCCGCCCCCTGCGCCTCACGGAGGTGCAGGCGCTGATCGGCGGCGCCACCGGCCGCGCCCGTCGCCTCGCCCGGAGGCCCCGGTGACGAACGGGCCCCGACCACATTCGGCCGATCTCGACCTTGGGATACTCCACCCATGCCACGCGTGCTGCTGATCGAAGACGACCCCTCCGTCCGCGAAGGCGTCGAGCTCGGGCTCCGGCGCCGCGGGCACGAGGTGCGCACCGCCGCGACCGGCGAGGCCGGGCTCGCCGCGCTCGCGGAGTTCCGGCCCGACCTGGTGCTGCTCGACCTGATGCTGCCGGGGATGAACGGCGTGCAGGTCTGCCGCCGGGTCCGCGAGACCAGCCAGCTGCCCATCATCATGCTCACCGCCCGCGGCGACGACTTCGACGTCGTCGTCGGCCTGGAGGCCGGCGCCGACGACTACATCGTCAAGCCCGCCCGCACCGAGGTCATCGAGGCCCGCATCCGCGCCGTGCTGCGCCGAATAGAGGAGCCGGGCGCCGGCAGGCCGGCCGTGGAGTTCCACGGCGAGCTGGCCGTCGACCGGGTCGGGCTCACCGTCGCCAAGAACGGCGAACGGATCGCCCTCGCGCCATCCGAGCTCAAGCTCCTGCTGCACCTCACCGCCGCCCCCGAGCAGGTCTTCAGCCGCCAGCAGCTCCTCGAACACGTCTGGGAGCACAGCTTCCACGGCGACGCCCGCCTGGTCGACGCCTGCGTGCGCCGCCTCCGCAACAAGATCGAGGACACCCCGGGCGAGCCCCGCTACATCCAGACCCTGCGCGGCTTCGGCTACCGCTTCGGACCGCTGTGAGAGCCCACGTGCCGGGCGGCGCCCGCCCCGCCGGGAAGCGCCGGCGCCGCCTGCGCGCCTTCGGCCTGCGCACCCGCCTCGTCCTCGCCTTCCTCCTCGTCGCCGCCGTCGGCTGCGGCACCACCGCCGCGCTCACCTACCGGGCCGCCCGCAACGCCATCCTGGAACAGACCCAGGACACCGCCGTCACGGCCTTCCGCCAGCAGGTCGAGAGCCTGAACACCATGCTGCCCATCGACACCGAAGGGCTGCGCAACGAGCTGCAGCGCATCGCCCGGCAGGGCAAGCCCCGGCCCTGGCGGGTGTACGCGGAGTACGGCGACCTGCGCGTGTCGTCCACCGACCGGCCCGAGTCCACCGTCCTGACCCCCGAACTGCGCACCCGCGCCCGCGCGCTCGGCACCACCCACGGCAGCTTCCAGCGGGTGGTCAAGGACGGCACCCCGTACCTCACCATCGCGGTCCCCGCCGTCTTCGGCACGTACTACCGGGGCTTCCCGGAGGGCAGCCCCACCGGCCTCGTCCTGTACGCGGTGATGGACCTCGGCGAGGAGGAGGCCAACATCCAGGCCATGGTCTTCGCCGCCCGCGACGGCGCCCTGCCCGCGCTGCTCGTCGCCCTGATCCCGGCGCTGCTGGCCGCCCGGGGCGTGCTCCGCCCCGTACGCGAGCTGCGGCAGGCGGCCCACAGCATGGGCCAGGGCCGCCTGGACACCCGTATCCACGCCAAGGGCAGCGACGAACTCTCCGACCTCGCCCGCACCTTCAACGAGTCCGCCGCCGGGCTCGAACGTTCCGTCACCGAGCTGCGGCGCGCCGAGGCCCGAGCCCGCCGCTTCGCCTCCGACGTCTCCCACGAACTGCGCACCCCGCTCGCCGGGATGCTCGCGGTGACCGAGGTGCTCGACGAGGACGCCGGGCAGCTGGACTCGGACACCGCCCGCGCGGTCCGCCTGATCAGCGCGGAGACCGGCAAGCTGGCCGTCCTCGTCGAGGACCTGATGGAGATCTCCCGCTTCGACGCCCGCGCGGCAGAACTCCACACGGACGAGGTGGACGCGGCCGAACTGGTACGCAAGACCCTGCAGAACCGGCACTGGACCGACCCCGCGCAGGACCCCGCCCCCGTCGTCACCGAGCTCACCGACGGCATCCGCGCCCGGCTCGACCCGCGCCGCTTCGACGTGGTCGTGGCCAACCTGGTCGGCAACGCGCTGCGGCACGGCGGCCCGCCGGTGACGGTCCGGGTGTACGCGGAAGGGGACTGGTTCCTCACGGAGGTCGCCGACCGGGGTCCCGGCATCCCGGAGGACGTCCTGCCGCACGTCTTCGACCGCTTCTACAAGGGCGACCCGGCCCGTACCCGCTCGGCCGGCAGCGGACTCGGCCTCGCCATCACGCTGGAGAACGTGCGGCTGCACGGCGGTACCGTCGTCGCCGCCAACCGGCCCGACGGCGGCGCCGTCTTCACCGTCAGGATCCCGCTGTGAGCCGGCGTCCGCGCCGCGGTGCGGCGGCCGCCCTGCTCGCCCTGCTGTCGCTCGCGGGCTGCGGCATACAGAAGAGCGACGTCGTCGAGGCGGGCGCCGCCGCGCCGGTCACCGTGCACCCGACCAGCAACCCGAGGCTGCTGCTGTTCTTCGTGGGAAGGGACGGCCGGCTGATGCCGGTCGTCCGCGACATCGGCTTCGGCCCCGACAGCGAGACCCGCTCCGGAGCGTTCGACTACCGGGTCGCCACCGACAAGGTGCTCGGCACGCTCTTCGACGGACCGGACGACAAGGAGCGCACCGCCGGTCTCACCACCCGGATCGCCTTCCACGGGGCGGGCAACCCCCACACGACGAAGCAACCGGGCGCCGACGGCCGCACGGAACTGCGCGTCCGGCTCAGCGTCCGGGTGCGGGACCTCGACCCCATCGCCGTACGCCAGTTGGTGTGCACGGCCTCCTACGCCGAGGACCTCGGCAGCACGGCCCAGGTCGTCGTCTCCGGCCTGGACGGCGCCCTGCCCGCGACCCGCTGCACGACCGACTAGACACCCCTGGGGTGTCAGGCCCTGGGAACGCGCGTCCTCACCCGGCGCGGAGTTCGGCGAGCACCGCGTCCGTGAACGCCGGCCACGCCTCGACGGCCCACGGCCCGAAGGGCCGGTCGGTCAGCGCCACGCACGCGGCGCGCGCGTCGGGGTCGATCCACAGGAAGGTGCCGGACTGGCCGAAGTGGCCGAAGGTGCGCGGCGAGGACGTGGCGCCCGTCCAGTGCGGCGACTTGCCGTCGCGGATCTCGAAGCCGAGCCCCCAGTCGTTCGGCCGCTGGTGCCCGTAGCCGGGCAGGATGCCGGTCAGACCCGGGTACGTGACCGTCATCGCGTCCAGGACCGTGCGCGCGTCGAGCAGCCGCGGCGCCTGCACCTCGGCGGCGAAGCGCACCAGGTCGTCGACGGTCGACACGCCGGCCTTGGCGGGCGAGCCCTCCAGGGTGGTGGAGGTCATGCCGAGCGGCTCGAGGACCGCCTGGTGCAGATACTCGGCGAACGGGATGTCGGTGGCCTTGGCGACATGGTCGCCGAGCGCCTCGAAGCCGGTGTTGGAATAGATCCGCCGGGTGCCGGGCGGGGCCGTGACCCGGTTCTCGTCGAAGGCGAGCCCGGAGGTGTGGGCGAGCAGATGCCGTACGGTCGCGCCCTCGGGCCCGGCCGGCTCGTCGAGGTCGATCGCCCCCTCCTCGTACGCGACGAGGACCGCGTACGCGGCGAGCGGCTTGGTGACGGAGGCGAGCGGGAACGGCTGTCCGGTGGGGCCGTGGGACCCGGCCAGGGTGCCGTCCGCGCGGACGACGGCGGCGGCCGCGGTGGGAACGGGCCAGTTCTCGATCGACGCCAGGCTCGGCAGGCTGCTCAGCATGGTGCCGAGCCTACTTGCTTCGAGTGCACTCCAAGGCCCTAGCGTGGTGGCCATGAGCGTGATCGAGAGCACGAGCACGACGGCGACCGGCGTGTCCGGGGAGCGGTTCACCATCAGCGAGGTGGCGGCCCTGACCGGCCTTTCGGCGCACACCCTGCGCTGGTACGAGCGGATCGGGCTGATGCCGCACGTGGACCGCTCGCACACCGGACAGCGCCGCTTCAGCCGGCGCGACCTGGACTGGCTGGCCTTCGTCGGCAAGCTGCGCCTGACCGGTATGGCGGTGGCCGACATGGTGCGGTACGCGGAACTGGTGCGGGAGGGCGAGCACACCGGCGACGAACGGCGGGCGATCCTCGAGGCCACCCGGAGCGACGTCGTCTCCCGGATCGCCGAGCTCCAGGACGCCCTGACCGTGCTGGACCTCAAGATCGGCTACTACGGCAACCAGACGAGCACCTGCGGAGAGGCCGGCTCATGACCGGCACCACCGGCAGGATTGGCACACGGCCCCGTCACGCGATGCCCAGGGCGAAGACCGCGAAGCCCGCCGCCAGGACGCCCGCCGCGGCCCGCCGGGCGGTGCCGGTCCTCGCCCACGGGGACTCGAAGCCCCGCGCGTACCGGCCGATCAGGACGAGCAGCCCGGCGAAGACCGGCATCCAGGCCAGCCGGGCCAGGATCCAGCCGACCGAGTCGGGCGCGCCGACCAGTCCGGTGATCTCCCCGGCGTACGAGGCGGGGATCGCCGCGGCCAGCATCGCCGTCTGGTGCCAGCACAGGATCGTCATCGCCGACAGGTTGACCACGACCACCGGGGCCCACAGCGCGGGCCGCTTCAGGAGCCTGCCGAGCCGTTCGCGCAGCAGGATCGCGGCGCCGCTCTGCGCGGCGGCCAGGGCCAGGACGAGCAGCGACGGCGGGTGCGAGTTGGTGCGTGCCTCGCCCGGGACGCCCACCATGGAGGCCGGGTAGCCGAAGTACAGCAGCAGGGCGGCGAAGAGCGCGCCGCCGCCGATCAGCAGCCCCCAGGCGTGGCGGCGGGTGACCCTGCCCTCGCCCCAGGAGACGCCCAGCTGATAGGCGAAGAGCCAGCCGGGCAGGATGTTGAGCAGGCTCAGCCAGGAGGGCATGGCGTCGGCCCACGGCCCGTAGCGCAGCAGGTCGACGACGGCGACCGTGCCGAGCAGCGGGGCCGCCGCCCACGCGCCGAGCCGGCGGGCGGCGCGGACGCAGAACGGGGTGAGAGCGGTGACGACCGTGTAGACGCCCACGAACCACAGCGGCTGGATCACCAGAGTGGACGCCGTGCGCAGGGTGTCGCCCGGCACCCCGAAGCCGTAGTGCAGCAGAGGGAGCAGCGCGGCCCACACGGCGGTCACGCCGAGCACGGGCCGGCCGAGGCGGGCGAGCCGCCCCTTGAGCCAGTCGCCCGTCGAGCCCCGGTGGCGGCGGAAGGACAGCACCGAGGCGTAGCCTCCGACCAGGAAGAAGATCCCCAGCATCTGCAGGATCCAGCTGACCGGCGCGAGGCCGCCGAAGGCGGACAGCGGGCTGGCGTTGTGGATCGCGCCGTCGGAGGACAGCGTGAAGCCGCCGAGCAGCCAGTGCCCGGTGGGCACCGCGAGCAGCGCGAGGGCGCGCAGCCCGTCGATCGCGCGGTCGCGGTGGGCGGGGGTGCCGGCCTCGATCTTCTCGACGGTCCTGTGCAGCGTCCGCCTGGTCCTCGTCGGATTCCTCAGGTTCGCCGGATTCATCGGACGTCCCCCTGGGCGATCGCGGCGAAGGCACGGAGGGAATCGGTGCCGGGCGCGAAGTAGCCGTCGTGGCCGTCGGCGTCACCGGCGGGGACCGGGCGGGCGCCGAACTCCGGGGCGGTGGGGTCGGCGCCGTGGCCGAGGCCGGCGAACCGGATGTTGGGGACCCGGTCGATCCAGTCGGTCGGGTCCTTGGCGGCCCAGACGCGGGCGGTGGTGTTCAGAGCGGCCGCGTTGGCGGCGCGCATGCCGGGGGAGCCGAGGACGACCAGGTCCTTGGCCTTCAGCTGCTCGGCCGCGAGCCCGCAGACCACGGAGCCGTAGCTGTGGCAGAACAGGGACGGCTCGGCGGCACCGACGGTGTCCAGGCCCTCGGTGAACCGGATCAGCCGCTCGGCCCCCGCCTCGGCGAGGTCGCCGGTGGCGGCGTCCAGGCCGACGCCGACCGGAGTGGTGTAGCCCGCCCAGGCGACGACGGCGGTGCGGCCGCCGGCGGCCTCGCGCAGCGCGGTCGCCTTGCGGGTGAGCGGCGCCAGGTTGCCGGCGTCGACGTCGGAGCCCGGCACGATCACCGCCACGTGCTCGGCCCTGGCCAGGTCCCCGTAGACGAGGACCGCCTGGCCGCGCCCCCGGGGGTCGTAGGCGAGGACCTGCTGCCCGGCGAACCGGTCGCCCGCGGTACGGGCGTTGGCGGCGTAGCGCAGGGCGAGCGGGGCGCCGTCCAGGTTGCCGACCACGCTCGGGTGGGTGCCGAGGAGCCGCTGCTGCCGGTCCTGGCCCAAGGCGGCGAAGTACGCGCCGATCTGACCGGGCGTCATGGCCTGCGGGTCCGGCAGGCCGTCGGCCCGCCACGCGTCGGTGCCGACCGGTGCCCCGGTCACGGCCTGCTGTGCGCTCCCGGAAGCCCAGCCCGCGGTCCCGGCGACCACGGTGGCGGTGAGTGCGGCGGCGACCAGGGTCCTTGTGAACCGGCGCATAGGGCGGCCCTCCGTTCCTGTCTCTCTCGTCGTTGGCGAGAGGAAGGTAGGAAGGAGGTGGGGGACGGCACGTCACCCTGCGGCGCCAACCGCGAACTGCTACCGGGGTAGGGGTCGGACGAGCAGCCCGCACCAGGCCGGGGGTGGGGTTTTCCCCCGGGGGTTCTCCCCGGGTGCCTCCCCCGGGAAGCTACCGGCCGCCCGGGGTGACCAGGCCCGATTCGTAGGCGAAGACGACCGCCTGCGCCCGGTCGCGCAGGTCCAGCTTGGCGAGCACCCGGCCGATGTGGGTCTTCACCGTCTGCTCGGCCAGTACCAGGTGGTCGGCGATCTCCTGGTTCGACAGGCCCCGGGCGATCAGCTCCAGGACCTCCGTCTCACGCGGCGTCAGACCGTTGAGGCGCAGCGCCGCCCGGTCGGCGCGCGGCGCGGGCTTCGAGGCGGCGAAGTCGGCGATCAGGCGGCGGGTCACGGAGGGCGCGAGCAGCGCCTCGCCGGCCGCCACGATCCGCACGGCGGCGATCAGGTCGGCGGGCGGCGCGTCCTTGAGGAGGAAGCCGGAGGCGCCGGCGCGCAGCGCCTCGTACACGTAGTCGTCCACGTCGAAGGTGGTGAGCATCAGCACCTTGGGGCGGTGGACCACGCCCGGCGGGGGGTTCAGGATCTCCCGCGCCGCCGAGAGCCCGTCCAGCTCCGGCATCCGTACGTCCATGAGCACCACGTCCGGGTGGGTGGAGCGGGCCACGTCCACGCCCTGCCGGCCGTCCGGCGCCTCGCCCACCACGTCGATGTCGGGCTGTGCGGCGAGCAGGGCGGCGAAGCCGGCCCGCACCATGGCCTGGTCGTCGACGATGATCACGCGGATGGTCACGGGCTTCCTCAGCTGTCGGTGGTACGCGTCGGCAGCCGGGCGGCGACCCGGAAGCCGCCGTCCGGCAGCGGCCCGGTGTCCAGCGAGCCGCCGGTCAACCGTACGCGCTCGCGCATGCCGACGAGCCCGTGCCCGGTGCCCGTGCCGGGCTCCAGCGGGGAAGTGCGCTCCGCGGCGGGCCCGTTGACGACCAGGATGTTCAGCCAGCCCTCGCCGTCGCCCCGTACCGACACCCGGGTCGTGGCGCCCGGCGCGTGCCGTACGACGTTGGCAAGGGCCTCCTGCACGATCCGGTAGGCCGACAGGTCCACCGCCGGCGGCAGCTCGCCGAGGTCGGCAGCCAGGGACAGTTCGGCCGGTACCCCGGCCCGCACCGTCGCCTCGACCAGCTGCTGCACCCGGTCGAGGCCCGGCTGCGGGGCCCGCTCGCCCTCGGTGCCGTCACTGCGCAGCACCACGAGCAGCCGGCGCATCTCGGCCAGCGACTCGCGGGCGCCGGACGCGATGGAGGCGAACTCCTCGCGGGCCGCGTCCGGGAGTTCCGGGATCCGGTACGGGGCCGAGTCCGCCTGCACGGTGATCACCGACATGTGGTGCGCGACCACGTCGTGCAGCTCGCGGGCGATCCTGGTCCGCTCCTCCAGGAGGGTGCGCCGGGCCCGTTCGGCCTCGCTGATGGTCTCCTGCTCGACGAGGCGTCTCTCGGCCTCGCCCCGGCCGCGCAGGGTCGAGGTCAGCAGCAGCACCACGCCGCTGAGCACGAAGAGCAGCACCGTGATGCCGCCCGCCCGGTGCGGCGAGACGATCTCGAAGACGGCCCCGGCGGCGCCGGTCACCAGCCACACGCCGAGCAGGGCACGCCGGGACTCGCGCAGCCCGAGCGCGAGCATCAGCGCGAGATAGCCGACCACGACCATGGCCGTCCACGGCCAGGGCCGCCCGTCCACGGAATCGGCGCCCAGCAGCACGAAGCCGCCGAAGACATCCGCCGCGAAGATCACCCACCAGGCCTGAAGGGGCCGGGTGACGGCGAGCAGCAGGGGCGCCGTCTGGGCGGTGGCGAGGGCACCCGCGAGTGCCCCGTTCACCTGGTAGTCGTTGACGAACACGGTGATGGTGACGGGCAGCAGCGTCGCGACCAGCGCGAGGGCGACCCCGTACGGCAGCAGCCGCACCCACGGCGACGCGGCCCGCCCGAGCAACGCCTCCCCCGGCCCGGTGGGCGTGGCGAGGGCGACCCCGAAGCTCCGGACCTGCTCCTGTGCCCGGAGCCCCACCTGTGGCATGTGCGGCAGCCGCCGCTTCTTCTCAGTCATGGCCCGCCCAGGGTAGGCAGCGGCCGGGGGCGGGGACGTCATACCGGGGGGCGGCCCGCGGGGTCATACCGGGGTACGAGGGCTGCGCGGATCGTTGCCGCTCCGGCTGCCTGGCCGGCAGCCGGCTGCACGGGCTGTCCAGTTGCCGGCTGCTCCGGCTGCCCGGCTGCTACAGCTCCGCGAGCAGCTCCGCCTTCTTCGCGGAGAACTCCTCGTCGGTCACCAGGCCCGCCTCGTGCAGCTCCCCGAGGTGGCGAATCCTTTCCGCTACGCCCGCCGGGTCGTGCGGCGCGGCCGCGCCCGGGAGGGCCGGGACGCGCGGGGAGGAGCCGCGGATCGCGGCCAGGACGGCGGCGGCGAAGGGCAGGGACTCGTGGACGGTGCCGTAGCCGAGGCCGAACACGACCGACGCCGGGTCCCGGTCCGGCTGTGCCGGGCGGGACTCGTGGCCGCCCCGCGGCACCAGGCGCAGATACCCGTCCAGGACGTCGGGCGAGCGCCACTCGACCCCGCTGAGCTCCCGTATCGGAAAGCTCTGGTCACCGGCCTTCCACTTCTCCGAGGACGCCCCCGTCCAGGACCAGCGGAAGACCACCTCCGACGTCCCGTCGAAGCTCGCCTTCCCGTCGTACGCCTTGAAGGACTGCGGCCCCCGCGGCGCCGCCACCAGGTAGCCCTCCGCGGGCAGCGCCGCGTCCGGGGCGAGCGCGGAGCTCAGCTCGTCGCGGTAGTACTCCGCCAGCGTCTCCCGGTCGGCGGGCAGCACGAGGCGGTACGGATCGCACCCCTCCTTCAGCTGCCCCGCCGCCGCCTCCATCAGCGGATCGGCCCCGGCTCTCGGCTCGGCGTGCAGCACGACGGTGCCCCGCTTGCCCGGGGCGAGCGTCACCGACGCCAGCGCCTCGTGCGGGATGCGCCGTTCGCGCAGCGCCTGGAAGAGCTTCGGTGTGCGGATCCCCCGTTCGAAGCGGATGACGACGGCGTCGCTTTCGAACGCCCAGGTGGCATGAATTCCGGCCAGCACATCACCCATGCGCCTCATCGTATGCGGCGTATGCCCCGGCGTCGCCCCTGTGGGAAAGCCCGAAATCCGCCGTGATCTACGCGCGTCGGCCCGCTCAGGCACCGGAGATTCCCCTGCGGCAAGCGCTGTCCGTGCTCGCGCAGGTCAGGCCGTCGTACGCGCCGACGCCTATGGCGGCGAAGTTCTCCAGGCTCTGCGTCCCCGGCTCGAAGTAGCCCGCGTGGCCGACCGCACCGGCGGCCGAGAGCCGCCGCGCGCCGAACTCCGGCGCCACCGGGTCGGTCCCGTGCCCGACCCCGCCCAGCTCCATGTGGGGTACGCCGGCGATCCAGTCGTCGGCGTCCCGCATCGCCCAGATCCGGGCCGGGGTGGCGAGGTCGGCGGCGCGTTCGGCGCGCATGCCGGGGCTGCCTGCGACCACGACGTCGGTGACCCGCGCGGGCAGCCGGGGCGCGGCGACCCCGCACAGCACGGAGCCGTAGCTGTGGCAGAAGAGGCTGACCTCCGCGTCGCCGGGCAGCGCCGCGGTCAGGTCGACGAGCCGTACGGCGCCGCTCTCGGCGAGCCGCCCGATGGCGGCGTCGATGCCGACGCCGACGGGCGCGGTGTAGTCGGCCCAGGCGATGACGGCGGTACGGGAGTGGGGCGCCGACCGGTGCTCGGCGGCGTACAGCGAGGCGGCCATGCCGGCGGGCGCCGAGTAGCGGCGGGCGGTCTTCTGGAAGGTGAGCAGATTGGTGTCGACGCCCGGCACGATCACCGACACCCGCGAGGCCCGGTCCAGGTCGCCCAGGACCTCGGCCGTGCGCCCCGTACCGCTCGGGTCGAAGGCGAGGATCTGCCGGCTCCTCCGCATCAGCGAGGCGAAGCGGTGGACGCGGCGCAGCGCCTCGTGGCGGCCGTCGGCGGTCAGCCGCGGGTCGTCGACCCTGCCCCGCTCGGCGTCGAGCGAGCGGGCGAGGGAGACCCGGTTGGCGCGGTAGCGGAGGGTGACGGGGGCGCCGTTGAGGTTGCCGACGACGAGCGGGTGGGTGTCGGCGAGCCGGGCGCCCTGCGAGGGCCCGATCGCGGCGAAGAAGGCGGCGATGGTCCGGGCGGGCGCCGTCGGGTCGGGCAGCGGGCGGTGGCCCGCCCTGCCGTGCGCCCAGGCGGCGAGCGCGGTCTCCCGCGACTCCCCTGGCGTGCGCTGATGCCGGAGCGTGGTCCATCCCGTGGTCGCGAGGAGCACGAACACCACGGCCAGCGCGAGCAGCATGCGCCAGGCGGTGAGGGTGGGGGAGGTGTCGAAGGAAGACATTGCGGGACACCCTAGGGGGCCGGGCCGTGGGCCCGGGCGGGCGAGTGACGCGGATCACTCGCGGGGCGGGGCGCGGTGACGTTGGGTGTGCGCGGTCGTACGCGGAGCTCGCCGGTCCGGCGCCCGTTACGCCCCGGTCCGCCAGTGGGGTTCGAGCGCCGGCCCGAGGTGGTCCAGATAGCGCTCGGTGAGCGCGCGAATCGCCTCCAGGGTGGGGTCCTCGCTCCGGCCCCACAGCTGGCCGGTCACCCGCATCACGCCGCTGAACGCCGCCACGGCGATCCGCGGGCGGGGGTCCTCGTCCACGTCGAGCCCCTCGCGCCCGGCGATGAGGCGGGCGATGGACTCCTCCATCTCGGTGGAGCGGCGCAGATGGACGGCGAGGAGCGCGGGCGTCGACTCGATGACCTGGAAGGAGCGGAGATACAGCTCGACGGGGACGACCTCGGCGATCGCCTCGCCGATGGTGTCCCAGGCGCTGAGGACCGCGTTGCGCATCGCCTCCAGCGGACCCTCCTCGGCCGGCCGTTCGGTCAACGCGTCCAGGAATCGTTCCTCCACCATCTGCTGGACGGCGAAGGCCACGTCCTCCTTGGTGGCGAAATAGCGGAAGAAGGTGCGCTGGGAGACGTCGACGGCGTCGGCGATCTCGTCGACCGTGGTCCCCTCGTACCCCTGGGTGGTGAAGAGCTCCAGGGCCACCCGGATCAGCGTGTCGCGGGTGCGCTGCTTCTTCCGCTCGCGCAGGCCGGGAACAACGGTCACTTGACGGTCCTCATTCCGCTACTTCGTCGAGCTCAGCGTACCTGTGAGCAACGTGACAGTTACCGGCGCATTAAACGCTTTGTCAATTGTCAGTGACTGACACTAGCCTCGTTCGTATGACTAGTCAGACCACCGTGGAAAAGGCTCCGCAAGGTCGGGGCCCGCAGGGTCAGGGGGGTGGCCGGGCGCCCGTGACGGCCCCGGCGAAGGGGCTGCGCGGTCACCCGTGGCTGACGCTGTTCGCGGTCGCCGTCGGCGTGATGATGGTCGCCCTCGACGGCACGATCGTCGCCATCGCCAACCCCGCCATCAAGGACGACCTCCAGGCCTCGCTCGCCGAGGTCCAGTGGATCACCAACGGCTATCTGCTGGCGCTCGCCGTCGCCCTGATCACCGCCGGAAAGCTCGGCGACCGCTTCGGCCACCGGCAGACCTTCCTCATCGGCATCGCCGGCTTCGCCGCCTCGTCCGGTGCCATCGGCCTGTCGGGCTCGATCGGGCTCGTCGTCGCCTTCCGCGTGCTGCAGGGCCTCTTCGGCGCCCTGCTCATGCCGGCCGCGCTCGGCCTGCTGCGCGCCACCTTCCCGGCCGAGAAGCTCAACATGGCCATCGGCATCTGGGGCATGGTCATCGGTGCCTCGACCGCCGGCGGCCCGATCGTCGGCGGACTGCTCGTCGAGCACGTCAGCTGGCAGTCCGTCTTCTTCGTCAACGTGCCGGTCGGCGTCCTCGCGCTCCTCCTCGGCCTGGTGATCCTCAAGGACCACCGCGC
Source organism: Streptomyces sp. NPDC085481 (assembly GCF_044541845.1). Classification (NCBI taxonomy): domain Bacteria; kingdom Bacillati; phylum Actinomycetota; class Actinomycetes; order Kitasatosporales; family Streptomycetaceae; genus Streptomyces; species Streptomyces sp. NPDC085481. The sequence goes on along the minus strand of NZ_JBITTJ010000001.1, from coordinate 660,382 downwards.
CGAGAACGCCCCGCGCTCCTTCGACATCCCCGGCATCCTGCTGCTCTCCGGCGCCATGGCCGCCCTCATCTGGGGCATCATCAAGGCCGGTGAGTCCTGGGGCTGGGGCAGCGGCAGGACCTGGGGCTGCCTGATCGGCGCGGTCCTGCTCTTCGTCGTCTTCGCCTTCTGGGAGGGCCGGGTCGAGGAACCGCTCATCCCGCTGGGGATGTTCCGCTCCGTGCCGCTCTCGGCCGGTGTGGTGCTGATGGTCCTGATGGCCTTCGCCTTCATGGGCGGCCTGTTCTTCGTCACCTTCTACCTCCAGGGCGTGAAGGGGCTCAGCCCGGTCGACAGCGGCACGCACCTGCTGCCGCTGACCGGCATGATGATCGTCTCCTCGCCGCTGGCGGGTGCGCTGATCACCAGGTTCGGGCCGCGCGTGCCGCTCGTCGGCGGCATGGTCTGCACGGCCGTGGCGATGTTCGGCATGATCACCCTCTCCGCCGGTACGGGCACGCCGGCGATGTCCCTGTGGTTCGCCCTGCTCGGCCTGGGCCTCGCCCCGGTCATGGTCGGCGCCACCGAGGTCATCGTCGGCAACGCGCCGCTGGAGCTGTCCGGCGTGGCCGGCGGACTGCAGCAGGCGGCGATGCAGGTCGGCGGCGCGCTCGGTACGGCGGTGCTCGGCGCGGTGATGTCCTCCAAGGTGTCCGGTGCCTTCGCCGAGAACTGGAAGGACGCCGGCATCCCGGTGCCCGCCGACCCCCGCCTGGAGCAGGCCGCCGAGTTCGGCATGGTGCCGCCGGACCTGGCCAAGGCGCCGGGGATGACGCCCGAGATGGCCGACACCATCGGCAAGGTCATCCACGACACCTTCATGGACGGCATGGGGCTCGCCTTCTCCGTCGCCGGTGTCGTCGCCGTCGTCGCGGCGCTGGTCGCCACACTGACCAAGCGGGGCGCGAACGCGGAGGCGGGGGCGGGCGCGGCCCACATCTGAGATCCCTCGGGGTTCCCGTAGGGGGCCGTCACCCGTTCGATGGAACGGGGGCGGCCCCTCTTCCCTTTCCCGGGTGTCCTCCTTCATGCTCTTGATTACAGAGAGTGACGAAATGGGGGTTCACCTGCATGTACACGAAGACTTTCCTCGCCGCGGCCGCGGTCGCGACCGCCCTCCTGGCCGCACCGGCGAGCGCCGCACCTGCCGGCCCGGCGAGCGCCGCATCCCCTGGCGTGGCGAGGGCCGCACCTGCCGGTGCCACCCTGGGCTCCTGTGGCCCGGGTCAGCTGTGCCTGTGGCCCAAGGCCGACTTCAGGGGACGGGCGCAGACCCATGAGCTGGCCTCGGTCGACATCGAGAGCTGCATCGCCCTGCCGCCAGGGACCAGCGCCCAGTCCCTGGCCAACCGGACCGGGCGGCCGGTCACCACGTACCAGTCCGCCGTATGCGCGGAGACCGGCGACTTCGAGACCTACCCGGGACGGGGCACCGGGACCTGGGTGCCCCAGGCCCCGTACCAGGTGCGGGCCTTCAAGATCTGGGAGAGATAGGGGCGGGCGGCACGGGGGCGGGGACCTCCGGGGCGTCCGGTGGCGGCGGGACGGAGAGGCGCGCGACCTCGGCCCGCAGCTCCCGCACCTCCACGGTCAGCGCCTCCAGGAGCTCGACCTGCCGGCGCTCTACCTCGTCGTCCCGGTCGAAGCGGGCGATGAACCAGGCGGCGATGTTGGCGGTCACCACACCGAGCAGGGCGATCCCGGACAGCATCAGGCCCACCGCGAGGACCCGGCCGAGACCCGTGGTCGGGGCATGGTCGCCGTAGCCGACGGTGGTCATCGTGGTGAAGGACCACCAGACCGCGTCACCGAGCGTCTTGATGTTGCCGTTCGGCGCGTCCCGCTCCACATGGAGCACGGCCAGCGAGCCGAACATCATCAGCCCGACCACCGCGCCCGCCACATAGGTGGTGAGCGTTATCTGCGGGGCCATCCGGGCCCGCCGGCCCACCAGGAGGAGCGTGGACACCACCCGCAGCAGCCGCAGCGGCTGCACCATCGGCAGTATCACCGCGAGCAGATCCAGCGGATGGCCGCGCACGAAGGCCCAGCGGGCCGGGGCGAACGCGAGCCGTACGAGGTAGTCCAGGGCGAACGCCGCCCACACCGTCCACTCCACATGGGTGCACAGCCGGTGCACCCAGGGAGCGGCGTCCGGGGCCACGATCGGTACGGCGTAGGCGAGAGCGAACGCCACGGCCAGCACCAGCAGCGGTGTCTGGGTGCGCCCTTCCCAGCGATCCTTCATGCCCGGCATCGTAAGGAACGCCGAAGGGCGGCAGGACCACCGGTCCCACCGCCCTCACCAGGCACGATGCGTTGTGCCGGTGGCGTCAGGCGTCGCCGCCCGCGGGGCCCGGGTCGGCGGCCGCCACGTCGAGCAGCTGGTAGCGGTCCACGGCCTGCTTCAGGGCGGACCGGTCGACCTTGCCCTCGCGGGCCAGCTCCGTCAGGACCGCAAGCACGATCGACTGGGCGTCGATGTGGAAGAAGCGGCGGGCCGCGCCCCGCGTGTCCGCGAAGCCGAAGCCGTCCGCGCCCAGCGAGTTGTACGGGCCCGGCACCCAGCGCGAGATCTGGTCCGGCACCGCACGCATCCAGTCCGAGACCGCCACGAACGGGCCCTGGGCGCCCTGGAGCTTGCGCGTCACGTACGGGACGCGCTGCTCCTCGTCCGGGTGGAGCAGGTTGTGCTGCTCGACGGCCACGGCCTCGCGGCGCAGCTCGTTCCAGGACGTCGCGGACCAGACGTCGGCGCGGACGTTCCACTCCTCGGCGAGGATCCGCTGGGCCTCCAGCGCCCACGGCACCGCGACGCCAGAGGCCATGATCTGCGCCGGGATCGCTCCGGCGTCGCCGGCCCGGTAGCGGTAGATGCCCTTGAGGATGCCGTCGGCGTCCACGTTCTCGGGCTCGGCCGGGTGCTGGATCGGCTCGTTGTAGACCGTCAGGTAGTAGAAGACGTCCTCGGCGGCGGGGCCGTACATCCGGCGCAGACCGTCCTGGACGATGTGCGCGATCTCGAAGCCGAAGGCCGGGTCGTAGGCGACACAGGCCGGGTTGGTCGAGGCGAGCAGGTGCGAGTGGCCGTCCGCGTGCTGGAGTCCCTCGCCGGTCAGCGTCGTCCGGCCCGCGGTGGCACCGAGCACGAAGCCGCGCGCCAGCTGGTCGGCCATCTGCCAGAACTGGTCGCCGGTGCGCTGGAAACCGAACATCGAGTAGAAGACGTAGACCGGGATGAGCGGCTCGCCGTGCGTCGCGTACGCCGAACCGGCGGCGATCAGCGAGGCGGTGCACCCGGCCTCCGAGATGCCGTCGTGCAGCATCTGGCCGGTCGGGGACTCCTTGTAGGCGAGGAGCAGCTCGCGGTCCACGGCCTCGTACTGCTGGCCGAGCGGGTTGTAGATCTTGGCGCTCGGGAAGAACGAGTCCATGCCGAAGGTGCGGTACTCGTCCGGCGCGATCAGCACGAAGCGCTTGCCGATCTCCTTGTCCCGCATCAGGTCCTTCAGGAGCCGGACGAAGGCCATGGTGGTGGCGATCGACTGCTGGCCCGAGCCCTTCTTCACCGCCGCGTAGGTCTTGTCCCCGGGCAGGACCAGCGGCTTGGAGCGCACCACCCGGGTCGGCACGTACCCGCCGAGCGCCTTGCGGCGGTCGTGCATGTACTGGATCTCCTCGGAGTCCCGGCCGGGGTGGTAGTACGGCGGCAGGCCCTCCTCCAGCTGCCGGTCCGTGATCGGGATGTGCAGCCGGTCGCGGAAGCCCTTGAGGTCGTCCACCGTCAGCTTCTTCATCTGGTGGGTGGCGTTGCGGCCCTCGAAGTTGGGGCCCAGCGTCCAGCCCTTGACCGTCTTGGCCAGGATCACCGTCGGCTGGCCCTTGTGGGCCTTGGCGGCGGAGAACGCGGCGAAGATCTTCTTGTGGTCGTGGCCGCCGCGGCCCAGGTGCAGGACCTGGTCGTCGGTCATGTTCTGGACCATGGCCCGCAGCCGCTGGTCGTCGCCGAAGAAGTGGTCCCGGATGTAGGCGCCGGTCTCCGTCGCGTACGTCTGGAATTGGCCGTCGGGCGTGGTGTTCATCTTGTTGACGAGCAGGCCGTCACGGTCCTGGGCGAGCAGCGGGTCCCAGGAGCGGTCCCAGATCAGCTTGATGACGTTCCAGCCGGCACCGCGGAAGACCGATTCCAGCTCCTGGATGATCTTGCCGTTGCCGCGCACCGGGCCGTCGAGCCGCTGGAGGTTGCAGTTGACCACGAAGGTCAGGTTGTCCAGGCCCTCACGGGCGGCGAGGGTCAGCTGGCCCAGCGACTCCGGCTCGTCCATCTCGCCGTCGCCGAGGAAGGCCCACACGTGCGACTTGGAGGTGTCGGCGATGCCGCGCGCCTCCATGTAGCGGTTCATCCGGGCCTGGTAGATCGCGCCGAGCGGGCCGAGGCCCATCGACACGGTCGGGAACTCCCAGAAGTCCGGCATCAGCCGCGGGTGCGGGTAGGAGGAGAGGCCGTCGGGGTACTTCGACTTCTCCTGGCGGAAGGCGTCGAGCTGCGTCTCGTTCAGCCGGTCGAGCAGGAAGGCGCGGGCGTAGATGCCGGGGGAGGCGTGCCCCTGGAAGAAGATCTGGTCGCCGCCGTCGCCCTCGTCCTTGCCCCGGAAGAAGTGGTTGAAGCCGACGTCGTAGAGCGAGGCCGAGGAGGCGAAGGTCGCGATGTGGCCGCCGACGCCGATGCCGGGGCGCTGGGCGCGCGAGACCATCACGGCCGCGTTCCAGCGGGTGGCGTTGAGGACCTTCCGCTCGATCTCCTCGTTGCCCGGGAAGAAGGGCTCGTCCCGCGTGGCGATGGTGTTGACGTAGTCCGTGCTGCGCATCTCGGGCACCGCGACGCGCTTCTCGCGGGCCCGCTCGATCAGCCGCAGCATGAGGTAGCGGGCGCGCTCCCGGCCCCGCTCGTCGACGGCGGCGTCCAGGGAGTCGAGCCATTCCTGGGTCTCGTCGGGATCGAAATCCGGGACCTGGCTGGGAAGGCCGCCAATGATGATCGGGTTGCGATCGGATGCGGAAGCCACGCTGTTCCTTCGCTGGTCGGTGGAGCCCACGGGGAGGGGAGCCCCCCCGAGGCCGGGATGTTCATCGTCTACCCCGCCGACGGCAAACGTCATCTTTACCGAGGGGTAACCCTCCGGGAGCGCCTTGTTCGGTCAAATCGCAACCTTACGCCCATCCCGCGCATGCGTTTCGTCAGCACGTTCGGCAGACTGAAGCCGCAGAGCCATGCAAAACGGTGCGAAGAGTGTGTGCCTCGTCACGGAACGCGACGGGCGCTCGCCGGAAGTTGCGGCGAGACGGCCCCAAACGTCACCGTTTCGGCGGTCTCCACGGCCGGGTACTTGCGCGATCCGCCCCGGCCCGTGTGGACTACGGCCAGCGCCGCGCGTACGCGCGCGGCCGAAGCATTTTTCCGATACACGATCAGGAGGCAAGCCGTGAGCGCGACCGCGGACCACGCGGAGGAGCGGACCAACCCGGCAGCGAGGCTGGGGTTCGAGCCCGGACAGGTGGTCCAGGAGATCGGCTACGACGACGACGTCGATCACGATCTCCGAGAAGGCATCGAGTCCATCATCGGCCAGGAACTCGTGGACGAGGACTACGACGACGTCGCCGACGTCGTGCTGCTGTGGTTCCGTGACGAGGACGGTGACCTCACCGACGGCCTGGTGGACACCATCGGTCTTCTGGAGGACGGCGGCATGATCTGGCTGCTGACGCCGAAGACCGGCCGCGACGGCTACATCGAGCCGAGCGACATCAACGATGCCGCGCAGACCGCTGGTCTCTCCCAGACCAAGAGCATCAGCGTTGCCAAGGACTGGGTCGGAACCCGACTCGCCACCCCGAAGCGCTGATCCACCGAACCCTGCGCAGAGCCCCCGCCGGCCGACACCCGGCGGGGGCTCTGCGCATACCGGGCCGCCCCTTAGGGTGGGTTTCACCGTTTCGGCCCAAGAGCTGGGCCGCCGCGTGAAGGGATGCGTACGCGATGGCGATCGAGATCGGCGCCGAGGCCCCGGACTTCGAGCTGAAGGACAACCACGGCCGCACCGTGCGGCTCTCCGCCCTCCGCGGCGAGAAGAACGTGCTCCTCTTCTTCTACCCCTTCGCCTTCACCGGCGTGTGCACCGGCGAGCTGCGCGCGCTGCGCGACCACCTGGACGCGTTCGTCAACGACGACACCCAGCTGCTCGCCGTGTCCAACGACTCCATCCACACCCTGCGCGTCTTCGGCGAGCAGGAGGGCCTGGAGTTCCCGCTGCTCTCCGACTTCTGGAAGCACGGCGAGGCCTCCCGCGCCTACGGCGTCTTCGACGAGGAGAAGGGTTGCGCGGTGCGCGGTACGTTCGTCATCGACAAGGCGGGCGTGGTCCGCTGGTCGGTCGTCAACGCACTCCCGGACGCCCGTGACGTGGAGGACTACCTCAAGGCGCTCTCGGCGCTCTGAGGGCTCCGGGTCCAACACTCGGACGAAACGTCTGTTTCGACTGGGAACCCGTCACTAGGATCCAGACGTTGATCCGATGCCAACGCACGACGGGGGCGCTGCCCCTGGAAACCAATGGAGGGACTCGTGGGAGTCAGCCTCAGCAAGGGCGGCAACGTCTCGCTGACCAAGGAGGCCCCTGGCCTGACCGCCGTCACCGTCGGTCTGGGCTGGGACGTCCGCACCACCACCGGTACGGACTTCGACCTCGACGCAAGCGCCATCCTGGTGAGCGCGGAGGGTAAGGTCCGCAACGACCAGGACTTCGTGTTCTTCAACAACCTGAAGAGCGCCGACGGCTCCGTCGAGCACACCGGTGACAACCTCACCGGCGAGGGCGAGGGCGACGACGAGCAGGTCAAGGTGAACCTGGCCGGCGTCCCCGCCGACGTAGCCAAGATCGTCTTCCCGGTGTCGATCTACGACGCCGACAACCGCCAGCAGTCCTTCGGCCAGGTCCGCAACGCCTTCATCCGCGTGGTGAACCAGGCCGGCGGCGCCGAGATCGCGCGGTACGACCTCTCCGAGGACGCCTCGACCGAGACCGCCATGGTCTTCGGCGAGCTGTACCGCAACGGGGCGGAGTGGAAGTTCCGCGCCGTCGGCCAGGGCTACGCCTCCGGCCTGCGCGGCATCGCGCAGGACTTCGGCGTCAACGTCTGAGCCGAGCCGCCACACCCCGTCCGGCGCCGCACCTTCCGTGCGGCGCCGGACGCACTCGTAGGAACCACCGGGGAGGAACCACGACATGGGCGTCACGCTCGCCAAGGGAGGCAATGTCTCCCTCTCCAAGGCCGCACCCAACCTCACCCAGGTGCTCGTCGGGCTCGGCTGGGACGCGCGCTCCACCACCGGAGCCCCCTTCGACCTCGACGCCAGCGCCCTGCTGTGCCAGTCGGGGCGGGTGCTCGGTGACGAGTACTTCGTCTTCTACAACAACCTCAGGAGCCCCGAGGGCTCCGTCGAACACACCGGTGACAACCTCACCGGCGAGGGCGAAGGCGACGACGAGTCGCTCATCGTGGACCTGACCAAGGTGCCGGCCCAGTGCGACAAGATCATCTTCCCGGTCTCGATCCACGAGGCCGACAACCGCGGCCAGTCCTTCGGACAGGTGAGCAACGCCTTCATCCGGGTCGTGAACCAGACGGACGGCCAGGAACTCGCCCGCTACGACCTCTCCGAGGACGCCTCCACCGAGACCGCGATGATCTTCGGCGAGCTCTACCGCTACAACGGCGAATGGAAGTTCCGGGCGGTGGGGCAGGGGTACGCGTCCGGCCTCCGGGGCATCGCTCTAGACTTCGGGGTCAACGTTTCGTAAAGCCGCGTAAAAACACGATGGGGTAGACAGTGGTTCTGAAAACCTTCGGCTGGTCGTTCGCGATCACTGCGCTCGGCCTGGTCGCAGCGGTGCTCTACGGGGGGTGGGAAGCGTTCGGGATCGTCGCGATCCTCTGCGTCCTCGAGATCTCGCTCTCCTTCGACAATGCGGTGGTCAACGCCGGAATCCTGAAGAAGATGAATGCCTTCTGGCAGAAGATCTTCCTCACGGTCGGTGTGCTCATCGCCGTCTTCGGCATGCGGCTGGTCTTCCCCGTCGTGATCGTCGCCATCAGCGCCAAGATCGGCCCGATCGAGGCCGTCGACCTGGCGCTCAACGATGCCGACAGGTACCAGGAGCTGGTGACCGACGCTCACCCGTCGATCGCCGCCTTCGGTGGCATGTTCCTGCTGATGATCTTCCTCGACTTCATCTTCGAGGACCGTGACATCCAGTGGCTGCGCTGGATCGAGCGCCCGCTGGCCAAGCTCGGCAAGGTCGACATGCTGTCGGTCTGCATCGCCCTCGTCGTCCTGCTGATCAGCGCGATGACCTTCGCGACCCACGCCCACCAGCACGGCGGCATGCACGTCGACAAGGCGCAGACGGTCCTGATCTCCGGCATCGCCGGCCTCATCACGTACCTCGTCGTCGGCGGTCTCTCCGGCTACTTCGAGAACAAGCTGGAGGAGGAAGAGGAGCGCGAGCACGAGGCCGAGGAAGAGGCCAAGCGCAGCGGCAAGAAGCCCTCCGTGGTCCAGCTGGCCGGCAAGGCCGCCTTCTTCATGTTCCTCTACCTGGAGGTCCTCGACGCCTCCTTCTCCTTCGACGGAGTCATCGGCGCCTTCGCCGTCACCAACGACATCGTCCTGATGGCGCTCGGACTCGGTGTCGGCGCCATGTACGTCCGTTCGCTGACGGTCTACCTGGTCCGCCAGGGCACCCTCGACGACTACGTCTACCTGGAGCACGGCGCCCACTACGCCATCGGCGCCCTCGCGGTGCTCCTCCTGGTCACCATCCAGTACGAGATCCCCGAGGTCATCACCGGCTCCATCGGCGTCATCCTGATCGCCTGGTCCTTCTGGTCCTCCGTCCGGCGCAACCGGGCCATCGCGGCGGCCGAGGGAAAAGCTGACTCCTCTGACAAGACCGAGGTCTCATCCGGGGTGTGACACCCCCGACATTGAGGAACGCTTCACTGCGGGGCGGCCGGTGCACCCGGCCGCCCCGCGCTGTGTGACAGGGGTGGCGACGAGTGGGGGGTGAGGGCCGATGGCCTTCTGGGACAACCTGTTTCCTGGCAGGACGGAGGAGTTCGACTCGGGCAGCCCCGCGTCCAACTCCATCGATCTGACCCGACGCCGCCCCTCGGTCTCCCTCACCAAGCAGGGCGCCGCCACCGGCAACCTCCGGGTCAACCTCTCCTGGCGCATGCGCACCTCCGACATCGAGGCCCGCCCCCGGCAGTCCAGCCTGCTGCGCCACCCCTCGAAGCTCTTCAAGCCCGATGTCGTCCAGGCCCACACCCAGGGCGTGGTCAACGTCGACCTCGACCTCGGCTGCCTCTACGAGCTGGCCGACGGCAGCAAGGGCGTGATCCAGCCGCTCGGCGGCTTCTTCGGCGACCTGAACGATCCGCCGTACGTGAAACTGAGCGGCGACGACCGGTTCGGGGCGCCCTCCGGCGAGACGATCTTCGTCAACCTGGACCACCGGGACGAGATCAAGCGGCTGCTGTTCTTCGTCTACATCTACGACCAGACCCCGGCCTTCGACCGCACCCACGCCAAGGTCACGCTCTACCCGAGCAACGGCCCGCGGATCGAGATCGAGCTCGACGAGCGCGCCCCACAGGCCCGCTCCTGCGCCGTGTTCACCGTGGAGAACGTCAAGGGCGAGCTCACCGTCCGCCGCGAGGTGCGCTTCGTGTACGGCTTCCAGGCCGAACTGGACCGGCTGTACGGCTGGGGCCTGCAGTGGGGCCGCGGCTACAAGTCGAAAACCTAGGGCACGTCCGCCCCGGGCCGGCCCCGTCAGCGCACGAACTGCGGGCCCATCGGAGGCATCCGGAACTCGCGGATCGGCTGGGGATAGCCGTACGCGGGAGCGGACGTCGGAGCCGGGACCGGGGCGGGTACGGGTGCCGGAGCCGGAGCGGTCGCCGGGGGAGTGGTCGGCTGCGGCGGTACGGCCGGGACCGGCGAGGCCGTCGCCGCGGCCGCGGCCTCCACCGGCTGGACCATCGTCGCGTCCGGGTCGTGGGCCGGCGCCCCCGCCCCCGCCCCCGCGGCCGCGTCCGCGGGCTCCACGAGGCCGCCCTCGGCCGCGTCGTCGACCGACACCCCGAAGTCCGTGGCAAGCCCGACCAGGCCCGTCGGATAGCCCTGGCCCACCGCCCGGAACTTCCAGCCCTCCCCACGCCGGTACAGCTCGCCGCAGATGATCGCCGTCTCCTCACCGGTCTCCGGCGACACGTCGAAGACCGCGAGCGGACCGGCGTCCCCGGCGCCCGCAGCAGCGTCGTACAGCAGAATCCGCAGGTCGGAGACCGAACGGAAGGTGTCACCGTCCGATGAGACAGCGATCACCACCTGGTCGACCGAGGCGTCGAGGCCGCCCAGATCGGCCTCCACCGTGTCGGTGAGACCCTCCGGCACCCGCTTCTTGGCCAGCCGGCGCACCAGGCCCGACGGATGCCGGGGCTGGTTGTAGAAGACGAAGTCCTCGTCCGACCGCACGCGCCGGTCCACGCCGAGCAGCAGAGCCGAGGCGTCCACGTCGGGCACACCGGGGCCCGGAGTCCAGCGGAGCACGGCCCGTACGGCCGCGGTGTCGAGAGGGACGTTGGAGCCCTTCAGCATCGCGTGCGTCATGACCGTCATCATTCCTGCCCGGCCACCTTCCGGACAACGTGGGGGTCCGGATGCGGACGAGTTACCTGAACTTCACGCACGTGGGGAACTACGGACACCCTCATCTACGTACTATTACCGGCCACCTGTCGTCCCGGCCTGAAAGGCCAGTCGGGGGAGATACATGCGTCATTTCGGGCACATCCCGGCCGCCGCGCGGACCGGGCTGTTCCACCAGGAGCCGGTCGAGTTCACGGCCGACTCGCCTGCGCGCACGCTCGCCGTGGCTCTCGGAGCCACCCTCTACAGCCCGGCCACCAGGCCGCGGCTCGCCGATGACGTGCGCAAACAGGCCGCGCGGGGAGTCGCCTCCATGGTGCTGTGCCTGGAGGACTCCATCAGCGACGCCGACGTGGAGGCGGGCGAGGCGAACCTCGTCCGTCAGTTCGCCGACCTCGCCGCCACCAGTGGCGCGAACGGCACCGACGTGCCCCTGCTCTTCATCCGGGTCCGCGAGCCCCGCCAGATCACCGACCTGGTCGCCCGGCTGGGCGAAACCGTCCGCCTGCTGTCCGGATTCGTCTTCCCCAAGTTCACCGAGGCCCGCGGCCGCGCCTTCCTCGAAGCGCTCACCCTCGCGGAGCAGAGCTGCGGCCGCCGGCTCTTCGCCATGCCCGTCCTCGAGTCCCCCGAACTGCTCCACCTGGAGACCCGGGCCGAGACCCTGGCCGGCATCGCCTCGATCACCGACAAGTACCGCGACCGGGTCCTCGCCCTGCGCCTCGGCGTCACCGACTTCTGCTCGCACTACGGGCTGCGCCGCTCGCCCGACATGACCGCGTACGACGTCAAGATCGTCGCCCACGTCATCTCCGACGTCGTCAACGTCCTCGGCCGCTCCGACGGCACCGGCTTCACCATCACCGGACCCGTCTGGGAGTACTTCCGACCCGGCGAGCGCATGTTCAAGCCACAATTGCGCCGCAGCCCCTTCCTGGAGGGCCGCGCCGAGGACCTGCGGACCGCGCTCATCGAGCACGACCTCGACGGGCTGCTGCGCGAGATCGAACTCGACCGCGCCAACGGCCTGCTCGGCAAGACCTGCATCCACCCCACGCACGTGGTGCCGGTGCACGCACTCTCCGTGGTCAGCCACGAGGAGTTCAGCGACGCCCAGGACATCCTGCGGCCGGAACAGGGCGGTGGCGGGGTGCTCCGCTCCGCGTACACGAACAAGATGAACGAAGTGAAGCCGCATCGCGCGTGGGCCGAGCGGACCCTGCTGCGCGCCGAGGTCTTCGGCGTCGCGCGCGAGGACGTCGGCTTCGTGGATCTGCTGACCGCCGGACTCTCCGGCTGACGAAGGGACGTCGACGACGTGGTGTGGACCGGAACCTGGGTCGCGGAGCGACTGGGCGTCGAACTGATCGGCGACGAGACGCTACCCGGCCTGCTCGGCCTCGCACTGCGCCGCAACCCCAAACGGGCGCACCTGCTGGTCTCCAACGTGCTCGGCAAGCACGTGCCCCAGCGACCCTCGGTGGTCCGGGACGCGGGCCACGACCTGGGCGTACGGGTACGGCGCCTGCTCGGCGACGAGGAGGCGGCCCGGGCCGTGGTCCTCGGGTACGCCGAGACCGCCACCGGGCTCGGGCACAGCGTCGCCGACGGCCTCGCCCTCGCCCCGTACCTGCACTCCACCCGGCGGCCCGTCGCCGGCGTGGCCACGGCCGGCGGCTTCGAGGAGTCCCACTCCCACGCCACCTCCCACCTGCTGTTGCCCGAGGACCCGAAGCTGCTCGCGGGCGACGGGCCGCTGGTCCTGGTCGACGACGAGTTCTCCACCGGCAACACGGTCCTCAACACCATCCGTGACCTGCACGAACGCCACCCCCGTGAGCGGTACGTCGTCGTCGCCCTGGTCGACATGCGCACCCCCGCCGACCGCGCCCGCCTCACCGCCTTCGCCGACGAGCTCGGTGCCCGCGTCGACCTGGTCACCCTGGCGGCGGGCACGGTGGGGCTGCCGGACGGGGTCCTGGCGAAGGGCCAGGAGCTGGTGGCGCGGCACGAGGGCGCGGCGGGTCCGGCGGCTCCGGTCGCCCCGGCGGCTCCGGTCGCTCCGTCGGCTCCGTCGGCTCCGTCGGCTCCGTCGGCTCCGTCGGGTCCGGGGCGCCCCGCGGACACCCGCCCGGCGGCCGGCCCGGTGCGGGTGGACCTGGCCTGGCCGACCGGGGTCCCCGACGGCGGCCGCCACGGCTTCACCCCCGACCACCGCGACCGCCTGGAGGCGGCCCTGCCGGGGATGGCGGACCGAATAGCCCAGGCCCTCGGCGCGGCCCGCGCGGGAGCCCCGTCCGTCGCCGATGCCACCCCGGGTGCCGGGACACAGGCCCGCGCAGGGGCGCGGCCCCGCGTCCTCGTCCTCGGCTTCGAGGAGCTCATGTACGCGCCGCTGCGGCTCGCCGGCGAGCTGGAGCGGGCGGGCTCCGACGTCCGCTACTCCACGACCACCCGCTCGCCCGTCCTCGCCGTCGACGACCCCGGCTACGCCATAAGGACCCGGCTCGTCTTCCCCGCCCACGACGCCCCCGCCGACGGCCCCGGCGAGCGCTACGCGTACAACGTGGCGGGCGGCGGCTTCGACGCGGTCGTCGCCGTCGTCGACTCGGTCGCCGACACACCGGAGCTGCACGCCCCGGACGGACTGCTCGCCCAGCTCGCCGCGCACATACCGCACGTCGTCCTGGCCGTCGTCCCCTCGTACGTCCCCCAGCTCTCCGAAGCTCCCGAAAGGAGCTCCATGCTGCCCGAGCCCCTCCGCGGCCCCGCCTTCTCCTCGTACGCACCCGAAGAGGTCGGCTGGCTCCTCCAGGACCTGTCGGACGTGGAGCTCGAGGCCCCGACCGAGGAGCGCGAAGAGGCGATACAGAGCGGCGGCGCGCACTACGCGGAGTCGCTGCCGGTCGAGTACCAGCCCAGCGAGGACTACCAGGAGCTGTTCCGCACCGCCCTGGACGCCTCCGCCGCCCGGATCGCCCGGGCCGTCGGCACCGTCACCGAGACCGTCCTCGCGGAGCGGTCCGCCCGGCCCGTGCTCGTCTCCCTCGCCCGCGCCGGCACCCCCGTCGGCGTCCTGATGCGCCGCTGGGCGCAGCACCGGCACGGCCTGGAGCTTCCGCACTACGCCGTCTCCATCGTGCGCGGCCGCGGCATCGACGCCAACGCACTGCGCTGGCTCGCCGAGCACCACGACCCGGCCGACGTCGTCTTCGTCGACGGCTGGACCGGCAAGGGCGCCATCACCCGCGAGCTCGCCGAGGCCCTGAAGGCCTTCCCGGGCTTCGTGCCGGAGATCGCCGTCCTCGCCGACCCGGGCTCCTGCGTACGCACCTACGGCACCCGCGAGGACTTCCTCATCCCCTCCGCCTGCCTCAACTCCACCGTCTCCGGCCTGATCTCACGCACCGTCCTGCGCTCCGACCTGGTCGGCCCGCACGACTTCCACGGCGCCAAGTTCTACCGCGAACTGGCCGGCGCCGACGTCTCCGGCGCCTTCCTCGACGCCGTCGCCGCCCGCTTCGACGAGGTCGCCGAGACCGTCGACGCGGACGTCAAGGAGCTCCTCGCCGCCGACCGCACGCCCACCTGGGAGGGCTGGGCGGCCGTCGAGCGGATCAGCGAGGAGTACGGCATCCACGACGTCAACCTGGTCAAGCCGGGCGTCGGCGAGACCACCCGGGTGCTGCTGCGCCGCGTCCCCTGGAAGATCCTGGCCAAGCGGGGCGCGGGTGCCGACCTGGCGCACGTACGGCTGCTGGCCGAACAGCGCGGCGTACCCGTCGAGGAGGTCGACGAACTCCCGTACACCTGCGTCGGACTGATACACCCTCAGTTCACGCGTGGGGCGACCGGCGCCGACGGCAAGGCGGTGGTGTCCCAGTGAGCACCACTCCCCAGCCCACGGTCGCCGTCGAGCCCACGGTCTCGGCCCAGGCCACGGTCGCCGTCGAGCCCACGGTCTCGGCCCAGCCCACGGTCGCCGTCGAGCCCGCCGTCCCGGTCCCGGTCCGGCCCACGGTCCTCGTCGCCAGCGACCTCGACCGCACGCTCATCTACTCCAGCGCGGCCCTCGCCCTCGGCATGCCCGACGCGCAGGCGCCCCGGCTGCTGTGCGTCGAGGTCCACGAGTCCAAGCCGCTCTCGTACCTGACCGAGGAGGCCGCCGCCGAGCTGCGGCTGCTCGCCGCCGAGACGGTCTTCGTGCCGACCACCACCCGCACCCGCAAGCAGTACCAGCGGATCCGGCTGCCCGGCGACACCGCCCCGAAGTACGCGATCTGCGCCAACGGCGGCCACCTCCTCGTCGACGGCGTCTCCGACCCCGACTGGCACGCCGAGGTGCTGCGCCGGGTGGCCGACGCCTGCGCCCCGCTCGCCGAGATCCGCGCCTACTTCACCGCCACCACCGACCTGTCCTGGGTGCGCAAGCACAGGGTCGCCGAGGACCTGTTCGCCTACCTCGTCGTCGAGCGGGAGCGGATGCCCGAGGAGTGGCTCGCGCGGTTCACCGAGTGGGCGGACCAGCGCGGCTGGACCGTATCGCTGCAAGGCCGCAAGGTGTACGCCGTACCGAAGCCGCTGACCAAGAGCGCTGCCATGCGCGAGCTGGCCCGCCGCACCGGCGCCACCCTGACGCTCGCCGCGGGCGACTCGCTGCTCGACGCGGACCTGCTGCTCGCCGCCGACCGGGCCTGGCGTCCCGGCCACGGCGAACTGGCCGACACCGACTTCACGGCGCCGCACGTGGAGGCGCTGGCCGAGCGGGGCGTGTCGGCGGGCGAGGAGATCCTGCGCCGCTTCCGGACCGCGGCGCGGGCCCACCGGCCCGGCGTCAACGGCGTGCCCGTACCCCTTCCCGCGACCGAGACCGCGCCCGTTCCCGCCGCCGCGCCCGGCGTCCTCCCGGACCCGGCCTGACCGCCCGTACTGGCCGGGTCAGCCGCAGCAGCCGCCACCGCAGCAGCCTCCGCCGCCGCCCCCGCCACCGGGCGCGGGGGACGACGTGCCGCCCACCGCGACGGCGGAGAGCAGCTTGACGGTGTCGTCGTGCCCGGCGGGGCAGGAGGCGGGGTCGGAGGACTCGGCCATGGGACGGCTGAGCTCGAAGGTGTCGCCGCAGGTCCGGCAGCGGTACTCGTAACGAGGCATGAGCACAGGCTAACCGGCCTGGCGCCCGGTGCCCCGCTCCTCGCGGATCTGCTCCACGACGTGGGCGGCGGCCGCGCGGATCGACTCCAGCTCGGTGAGGAAGGCCCAGTAGTCGGGGTGGCGCCCGCTGTCGAGCGCGGCGACCGCGCGGTCGAGCCGGGCGACGGCCTCGTCGAGGGGCCGGGCGTGCCGGGGGTCGGGAGTGGTGCGGCCGGTCATCGCGAGCCGCTGGGCGTCCCGTACCGCGAAACGCGCGCGGTCGATGTCGGCCTGCGGGTCCTTGGCGACGGCGTTCAGCCGGCGCAGCCGCTCACCGGCGGCCGAGACGCCCTCGTCGGCCGTGTTGAGCAGGGCGCGGGCCGTGGCGAGCAGCGAGGTGGCGTCGGGCCAGCGCTGCTCGGCGCGTGCCCTGGTCGCCTCGGCGAGCCGCTCCTCGGCCTGCCGGGCCGCGGTGGCGGCCTGCTCGGGCACGTGCTGGAGGTCCTGCCAGCAGGCGGCCGAGAACCGGCGGCGCAGCTCGGACAGGACGGGCTCGACGCCGGCGGCGCGGGTGCCGAGAGCCTGGGCGCGGGTACGGAGCGAGACGAGCCGCTTGTCGATCTCCGCGGCCCGCTCGGGCACGCGGGCGGCCTCGCTCCGTACCGCCTCGGCCTCGCGCAGCACCTTGTCGGCACGCTGCAGCGTCTCCGTGACGCCGTGCCGCCCGGCCCCCTCGTTGAGCCGGGTCAGCTCGGGCCCGAGCGCGGCGAGCCGCCCGGCGAGATCGTCCGCGCGGAACCCGGCCTCCCGCGTCCCGTCGAGAGCGGTGCTCGCACCGCGGAGCGCCTGTCGCGCCCGCTCGACGGCGGGGGCGAGCCGGGCGAGCTGGGTCTCGGCCCGGTCGAGCAGGGGAGCGAGCCCGTCCTCGAACCGGTCGAGCTCACCCTTGACCCGTACGAGCTCCTGCCTGGCCTGCTCGAGCTGGCTGCGGGCGCGGCCGGCGGTGGCCGCGTCCAGCTCGACGCGGTCGAGGTCGTGGGCGTCGACGGCGGTGATGTACGTGTTGCTGACCTCGTCGATCCGCCGCCCGAGCGCGGCGAACCCGTCGAGGGCGCGGCGGGCGTCGGCGGAGTCGTCGACGGCGGAGATCGTCTCGATGGAGATCCGCAGACCGCGCTGAGCCGTGTCCAGCTCGTAGAAGGCGGCGGCAGCGGCGTCCTTGGCCGCCTGCGCCTCGGCCCGCCGGCTCTCGTCCCGCCCGCCGAACCAGCGCCGGGTCCCGCCCCCGGCGAAGGCCTGCGGCAGCAGGGCCACGGTCAGGAGCGGCAGCGCGAGGGCGAGCCGGAGCGTGGTGGTGATCCCGGGCGTCGCCCTACCCCTTTTGTCGGTCGCCGCCACGTTCCCTCTCCCGTGCTGTGTCCGCCCTGCCCGGTCCGGTTCATTCTCCCACCCGGTAAGGACGAAGACACGGGCCTGTCAGTTCACTGCGCGGACGACGACTTCGCCGTTGTCGCTGCGCGCGGAGACGGAGTGCCCGCTGGCCTGGTCGACGGGCACGTCGATCCGGACGTCACCGTTGTCGCTGGACCCGTCGACGGCGTAGGAGACGGAACCGGGCAGCCCGACCTCCACATCCCCGTTGTCGCTGTAGGCACTGACCTGCCGGGGAACGGACCCGAGCGAGAGCCGGATGTCCCCGTTGTCCGTGCGGGCGCGCACGACGGAGGGCCGGGACTCGGCGTCGACGCTGACGCCCCCGTTCCCGCTCTGCAGATCCAGCTCTCCGCCCGCCCGCCGCACGATCACGTCCCCGTTGTCGGACCGAGCCGAGAAGGCGGTGGCGAAGCC
The DNA here is from genome assembly GCF_044541845.1 of Streptomyces sp. NPDC085481. Taxonomy (NCBI): domain Bacteria; kingdom Bacillati; phylum Actinomycetota; class Actinomycetes; order Kitasatosporales; family Streptomycetaceae; genus Streptomyces; species Streptomyces sp. NPDC085481. The sequence continues at coordinate 642,588 of NZ_JBITTJ010000001.1, read as the reverse complement.
GTCGGCGAGGACCCGCCCGTTGTCGTTCTCGACGCTGACGGCGACGGAACGCGGCACCTCGATCCGGTGCCGCGCCGCACAGCTGGCGGCCACGGCGTCACACTCCACCCGCAGGGTGAGCCGCCCGTCCGCGAGCCTCCACGAGGCCTCGGGCCCGTTCCCCATGAACACCCAGCCGTCGACCTGCCGGGTGACCCGTACCTCGCGGACGTCGGCGGGCACGATCTCGAGGTCCGAATGATCGGAGTCGACGGTGAGCGACCCCCCGGAGAACCCGAACGCCTTCGTCTCCACGGGCGCGTCGTCGGCCCTGGCCCCGCCACACCCACTGAGCACGGCGATCCCGAGGGCGACGACAAGCGGAACACACACGCGACGAAGACCGGCCATGACGAACAAACCCCCAGGTGAACCGCTGACTGTCCCCCCAAGCTAGCCACCCCCACCCCCACCCACGATCCGGCAGCCCCGCCACCCTTTGGTAGGGCTGCCCCCCGTATCCGGTTTGCGAGACCCACCCGTACGCCATGTACGCTGTTGCCTCATTCCACGGGTGCGTAGCTCAGGGGTAGAGCGCTGCTCTTACAAAGCAGATGTCGGCGGTTCGAAACCGTCCGCGCCCACCAGGGAAAAGGCCCCCAGCCGATCATGGCTGGGGGCCTTTGACATCCACTTCTGACATCAACGCGGGTGGTCACTCACGACCGGGGACGGCTCCTGAGCAGCCGGTCGATGTGACTCACTGCCTCGCGCTGCGTGTCCTGGACGACGTGGGTGTACACGTTCATCGTCACTGCGATCTGGCTGTGTCCGAGGATCTCCATTACGACGCGGGGCGGGACACCGGCGGCGGTGAGAAGCGTCGCCGTACCGTGCCGGGCGTCATGAAGCCGGACGACGCGGAGATCGGCGTTCTTCGCGACGCGGGTGAACGAGCGGTAGAGGTTCCGCGGCTCGATGGGCTGCCCGGTGCGAGTGGTGAAGACATACCCGGTCTCCGTCCACTTCTCCCCGGCACGCTTGCGGGCAGCGGCCTGCTTGAGACGCTGCCACCGGAGAGGCGCGACACAGATCGCGGGGAGCGGAAGCGTCTGCTTGCGCCGGCGCCCCTTGGGGTCGTCCTCGTACACCTCACCGCCGACCCTCTGCCGCTGCGTCCTGACTCGGATCTCCCGCTTGTCGAGGTCGACGTTTTCCCAGCGGAGGCCGACGACCTCACCGCGGCGGAAGCCGAGGGCGATGGCGAGCACGAAGGCGGCGTACAGCGGGTCCTTCCGGGCGGCGGCGAGGAAGTCGAGCGTCTCGTCGAGCGACCAGGGCGAGAGCTCCCGGGCGGCGACGGTCGGCGGCTCGACGAGCGTCGCGACGTTCCGGCTCACCAGCTCCTCACGGCAGGCTGCGGTGAGGGCGGTGCGCAGCACGCGGTGCGACTCCTTGGCCGTGGCGGCGCTGGTCTTCTTCTCCAGCTGGACGAGGAAGCGCCGGACGTCGGCGACGCCCAGGGATTCCAGCCGCTTGGACCCGATCATCGGGACGAGGTAGAGCCGGACGTGCACCTCGTACTTGGCCGCGGTGGTCTTCTTGCGGCGCGGCTTGACGATGTTTTCCAGCCAGTACGGCAGCCACTCGGCGAGCTTCATCGAACGGGTCGGGACGGGAACGCCGTTGTCGACCTTGTCGAGGAGAGCGCGGCGCTTGGCGTCGCACTCGGCCCAGGTCTTGCCGTAGGCGAACTTCCGGGCCGTCGTGCCGTCGGGCTGGAGAACATAGACGGCGGCCTGATAACGGCCGTCCTTCCGCTGGGTGATGGTGCCGGCCCCGTTGGGATTGCGCTTGCGCTGGGCGGCCATTAGGCGGCCTCCTCGATCTGGTTGTCGATGAAGTCCCGGACGGCGTCGGCGGGGACGCGGCGCGACCGGCCGATCGTGAGGGAGACCAGGCGGCGGGACCGGATGAGGTCGTAGACGGTCGAGCGACCGAGCTTGAGGCGTGCCATGACCTCCGGCACGGTCAGCAGCTCAGGGGTGGCGGTGGTCATGTCGCAGCTCCTTCCAGGGCGATTTGGTCGCGCAGGGCTTCGCGGGCGGTCTCACGGTTGAGCTGGATGTCCCGGGCGATGGAGGCGGCGAGGGCGGCCTCGCCGGGGGAGTGGCCTTGGCCGACGTACGCCCAGGAGGTGAGGACGAGGACGGTGTCAGGGGCGACGTCGCCGAGGCCGCGGGCGGTGCGTTCCTGGGCGGCGCGGTACTCGGCTCGGGTCTCGCGCAGTTCGGTGAGGGTGGTCGAGTACTGGCGGGACTTGGTGGAGAAGTGGCCCCGGAAGCCGAGCATGTGGGCCCAGGCGAGGAGGCGGCGGTCCGGGTACAGGGGGTCGAGGTCGAAGCAGGCTTCGACGAGGTGGCGGGTGTGGTCGGGGACGCCGAGGAGGACGAGGGCCTCACGGTTGCCGACACGGCGGTCGAGACTGCCAGTGGTCTCCGCGGCTTTGGTGGCGTACTTGGCGATGTAGGAGGCGACGGCCTGTTCGGTGATGTCAGAGCCGTCGCCGAAGGCTTTGACGGGCCGGATGTCGAGCTGGGTGCCCCACCGGAGGCGGCGTAACGGCTGATCGCCGACGGCGGTGACGGTGATGGTCGTGTACGCGTGGGCAGCGGCCGCCTGGATGGTTCGGGTGAGGAGTTCGGTCGTGGCCCAGGACGGGGGAGGTGCGTCGGGCCCGTCGGGTCCGTCGAGGCGGATCACCGCGTGGAAGTGGACGGCGCCCCGCTTCTGGAACTCGGCCACCTTCCCGTAGGAGAGCCGGGCGACCTCCTTCAACTCCCGCTGGGAGAGCCCTGCCGCGGCGGCGATCTCACGACGGAGTCGGGTGGTGAAGCGCTGCCACAGCTGTCCGGCGTGGTTGTTGAAGAGCACGGCGGCGGCGTAGTCGTACGAGTCAGGGTTGAGCGGGGTGCCCAGTACGGCAGCGTCCTCGGGGTGGCGGGTGCCGCAGCGGCAGGGCCGGGTGCCGGGCCGGTTGTGGACGGGACCGAACGACGGCGCCGTAAGGGTCAGGAACACGCGGGGGTGATCGCGAACTGTGCCGGGGATGTCTCGGCGGTCGTCTCCGGCGAGGCCGGCACGGATGAGGTGGTAGGTGTCGCCCGCGTAGGCCCAGGCGCAGGCGGGGCAGCGGGAGGCACGGCGGTTGCCGCAGGCGATCCGGAGGCGCCCGTCAGGCTCGGCTTCGGTGGAGTAGCGGTGCAGGGTCTCGCCGGTGATCTTGTCCCGGGTGAGGGTCCAGCCCTGGAGGTGGATGGGCTGGGAGCAGCCACCGGTGCGGTGGATCTGCTCCGTCCAGCGGTCGAAGCCGGGGGAAGCGGCGGTCCGGAGTGCGTCGGCGAGGGTGGCCGGGTCCAGGTTGCCGAGGGGCGGGGGAGAGGTGGAGCGGGTGGAGCGGGTGGCGTTGACCGGGCCCGTTTCGGGGCGGTCGTCGGTCATCATGGGCGGTGCCTTCCGGTTCTCTTGGGCTGGAAAGGGAGGGCGCCCGGGCGGCGGAGACTTGGCGGTTGAGCCGCCCGGGAGCCCGGCTAACGGCGCTTCTGCTGGCTGTTGAGGAGCGAGCGCAGGACGACGGCGCAGACGGCGACCGAGGCGGCGCTGACGGCGACGGCCAGGAGCATCGAGACGAGGACCGTCCCGACGATCAGGACGAGCCCGACGCCGCCGGCGACGACGGTGACGAGCCCGGCCGGGGTGAGGCGGACGGCCGGGGCCTGCGGCTGAGGCGCGACCGGCGTCACCGGACCGTGGCGGTGGGTGCAGGCGGAGTGCTCGACGTCCGTCTTGGGCGCGGCCTGGACGAGCGGGATGACGGTGCCGGTCGGGATCGGGTTGACCGGGATGCGCGGTCGGAGCATGGCCGTTCTCCCTACTTGGCGATCGGGTCGATGAGCGGGGCGAGGACGCTGTCGGCGAGGAGGTAGCCGCCGAGGAGGATCACGGCGACGAGCCACCAGGGCGGGCGGATGAGCTTGATTCCGAGGCCGCCGACGACGATCAGGGCGAGCCAGAGCGGGACGTCCATGGGCGTGTCCGTTCAGTCGGTGAGGCGGCAGCGGTGGGTACGGGCCGCGAGCTGGGCGGCGGAGGAACTGGCGTAGTCGGAGGACCAGCCGCAGCGGTCGGCGGTGCAGACGGCGGCGTACTTGGTGCGACCGCGGCGGTCACGATGGGTGCCGATCTGCACCGGGCCGATCCGCATCACGGAGTGGAAGTGGTCACGAGCGGCCATGGCTCAGACCTCCCGGGTGAAGTCGTCGACGTGGTCCGCGAGCCACTGTCTGATCTCGGCCGACTCGTACTCGTCGGCGGCGAGGATCACCGGTTCGGCGGTGGCCATGGCTTCCACGAGGTGGTTGTTCCGGGTGAGTTCGGCAGCGCGTTCCAGGGCACGCCGGGTCGAGTCGCGCATGATCTGAACTCCTTCTCAGGCGAGTTGGGCAGCGATGGCATCAGCCATCGGGGGCGGGACACCGAGGCGGGCACGCAGGGTGTCGGTGTCGATCGGGTGGCCGGTGCGGGCGCGGTGGTCGTCGGCGACCTTCCGGGCATGGGCGACGAGCGCCGGAGGAACCGCGACGGCAGCGGGTACGGGCTCAGGCTCCGGATCGACGGCAGGCAACTCCGGAGGCGGTGCGGGTGCGATCGCGGGACTGGCATCCGGCTCGTACGAGTCGCTGCGCTCGATGACCGCGTCCGTGGCCGTGGGCTCCGTGAAGTGATCCGTCGGCGCAGGCACGGCCGGTGTGTGGACGAGCAGAGTGCCGCCGAGGAAGGCGAGCGCGGGCCACCCGGCGACGAGGATGCGCAGCCAGTCGGGCACGTCGGTGAGGTCGAGCAGGCCGGCCGTGGCGATGTTCGCGCCGAGGGACGCTGCCAAGGAGACGGCGAACCACGTCCAGGCCGAGCGGGCGGACTCGCCGGCGGCTCGCAGCGCACGCAGCCGACGCCAGGCGGCGACGAGCAGGAGATCGACCGAAACGGGGTAGGCCCACGCCTTCCATCCGCTTTGGCCAGCCGCTTCGGCGAGGTCGTGCAGGTGGGCGAAAGACAGGGCACCGGCGATCACGGCCTGTACGAGGACGGCGTCCGGCCGCAGCGTCGTGCGGTTCATGAGGGACCTCCTTTCGGGTTCAGGCATGGGAGGGGTAGGGACTTGGCGCGAGACGGTCGCACTGGCCGTGAGACGGGGTGTGTCAGGCGGTGACGGGAACCGTGCTGGTCGCGGCCGCTGGCGTCTTGGCCAGGCTCGGCAGGACGGGACGGAAGGCATCCAGCGCGGGGATCTCAGGGGTGCGGGAGGCGTGGGCGTTGCAGAGGTTCACGGCTCGCCGCAGGGTGAGGTGCGGGGTACGGATGCGGACCCAGCCGCCGGAGGAGTCGCCGACGACGGCGGTGCCGGGTCGGTCGGTGGGGATCTGGACGGTGGCGAGCACGGCGTCCGGCGCGATGTCGCCGAAGGCCATGTTGGCGCTGGTCTCGTCGTTCACGCGGTGGGCGGTACGGCCGGCGAGCTGGGCGCGGAGCATCGTGATCCCCTTGCCGAGTTCGGAGCCGAAGCGCTGTCCGCAGATCTCCAGGTAGATGCCGGCGGCGCGGCCGAGCTGGGCGAGGCGGACGAGGGCGGTGATGATCCGGTCCCGCCGCTTCTCCTCGTCCTTCGTTGCGAACAGGGCGAGTTCGGCGACCTCGTCGACCATGAGAACGATCGGCGTCGGCCGGAGACCGTCAGGGAGGTCCCAGATGTCCGCGGTGATCTCCGCATCCGGGGTGTCGGCGCTCAGCCTCTGCTCGCGCCGGATGAGCTGATAGACGTCGTGCATGTGCTCGACGAGCGAGTCGAGCAGGTCGGCAGCGCTGTCGGGGTTGTCGGCGAGCGCACTGAACCGACGTGCGAGCGGCGCGAGTTCAACTCCCTGCTTGCAGTCGATCCCGACCAAGGCCACGTTGAGCCCAGCGAGGGCGGCGACAAGGTTGCGCTGATAGACGGACTTACCGGACTGCGTGGCGCCGACGTTCAGCGCGTGCGGGACCTGCCGGTAGTCGCGATAGTAGACCTCTCCGTCCTCCCGCATGGCGACCGGCACCCGCATCACTCCGCCACCAGGCCGAGCGGGCATTTGAACTCGCTTGAGCACGTCGTATCCGGTCATCCGAAGCTCGACGACACCGGAGCGGATCTCGCGAGTGGTGACGTTCCGCATGACGAAGGAGTGCCGAAGCCGGTCCGACGCGGCCGAGAAGTCGAAGGCGTCCTGACCGGGGCGGAGCTTCACCCGAAGCACCAGGCCGGTCCGCGTGGGCCGCAGCCGAAGAATCCGCGGTGCCTTTGAGTCAGGGACCGGGCGCCCGGTCATACGGGCCAGAGCAAGCCGCCAGCGCGGGGGAGGGACGGTCAGTCCGCACGCGTCCATGACGGACGAGTACCGGACCAGGACCCGCACGACGGCGAAGAGGACGCCGAAGGACATCCAGTACCAGGCAGGCCGCTGCCACCGAAGCAGCAGCGCGACCGTGGCGACCAGGGCGAGCGTGACTCATAAGGCGGTCATGGTCAGGCCGCCTGTGCGGCGGAGGCCGCGAGCGAGGTGACGGCGACGGCGCGGAAGCTGATGCCATGGCGCTTCTGGCCGTTGAACTCGTTCTCCCAGGGCCGGGCGACGACGCCGGTCAGGGCGACCGGGGTACCCATGGCCAGTTCGCCGGAGACGCCGGTCTGCGGGACGGTCAGGTTCAGGATCTCGGCGTTGCCGTCCATCACGAACATGACGTCGACGGTCATCAGCGTCGCGCCGGTCTCGCGGTCGGTGGCGATCTCGCCGGTCTGGCGGTTCGCGATCTTGGGGGTCGGGGGCTGGGCCACCATCACGAGGGCGGCGGAGGTGTCGACGGGGATCTGACGCACAGCAGAACACTCCTCTAGAGATGTTGAACTCCTACACTCATGTATATGAGTGACATGAAGAAGAGTGCCCCACTCCTGTATATGAGTCAACCCGCTACGGAGAACAAACCGCAGCGGGCTGTGAGGAGTTGAGCGGGCGTCAGTCGGTCGCGGGGATCCGGTACTGGAAGACGAACTGGTCAGCGGCCATGAGGGTGTCGCACACCTCCACGACACGGCCCTCCTCGGATACCGCGTCGCGCAGCAGGCGAATCACCGGGGCACTGGGACTCAAGGCCAGCTCGGATGCCTCCGCCTTCGAGGCCGGCCGGGCCTGGAGCGTCTCGACGAACTCGGTGAAGGCGTGGCCGTGGTCTTCGAGGCGGGCGTAGATGCCACCGGGCCCAGGGTTCTCGGCGAACAACTCGGGGATGTCCTTCACCACGTCCCACGGCAGGTACGACGAAGCGGTCTCGACGGGAGTCCCGTTCCGGAAGTACAGCCGCCGCCGCGCGAGCACCTGCGTGCCTTCGTCGACCCCAAGCCGCTCAGCGATATCTGCCGGCGCCTCCATGGGACCGATGTAGAGGACACTCACCTTCGCGGTTGCGCCAGACTGCTCGGACTCGGCGAGGTAAGCAGCCTTACCGCCCCGCCGATGAGAAGCGCGGAATCGATCCGAGGACCGAAGCCGTACGGGAGGCCGATCCTTCACGATCGAACCCTTGCCATGCCGAGTCTCTACGAGCCCACTGGCCCGCACCTCGACCATGGCCTTACGGATCGTCCCCCCAGCAACCCCGTATCGCTCGACGAGCTCCGACTCACTCGGAACCATGTCGCCGGCCTTGAGGACGCCCGCCCGGATCTGCTGGACGATCTCGTCCGCGATCTGCACGTACCGAGGTACGGCTCTGCCAGCTCCTGCTGGAGTTCCCACAGTCCTACCCACTCTCATATGCTCCTGTACATGAGTAATGGGAGCGCCGGAGCAAAGTCAACGCCACTCCACTCGGTGTCGGTGGCGGGAGCCGTCGTGCGCGAAGACGGCCGACTCCTGGCAATCCGCCGAGCGGACAACGGCACTTGGGAACTCCCGGGCGGCATCCTCGAACTCACCGAGACCCCGGAGGCAGGCGTAGCCCGCGAGGTCCTGGAGGAGACAGGCATCCACGTCGAGGTCGACGAACTGACGGGCGTCTACAAGAACACGACCCGAGGCATCGTCGCCCTGGTCTTCCGCTGCAAGCCCTCAGGCGGCACCGAGCGCACTTCGGACGAGTCCACCGCGGTCGACTGGCTCACGCCGGCGGAGATCAAGGAGCGCATGGCCGAGGTCTACGCGATCCGCCTCCTGGACGCCCTGGACGACAACGGCCCTCACGTCCGCAGCCACGACGGCCGCCACCTGATCACCCAGCAATGATCCGGCACCCTGCACCGAGGATGACCCGAGACGAGGCCATCACGCTCGTAAGTCGCCTGATGAACGCCGAGCCCTCCGACGAAGAGTCGACGAAGATCTTGGATGCCCTCCACCAAGGCTTGGGCTGCCCCACATCAGCGACTACATCTACTGACCGTCCACCCCTGACCCGACAGCAGAGTAGATCGTCGACAGAGCCCTGTCCTACAAGCCGATAGCCCTCTGAAGGCCCAGAGACCACAGCGCGATAAGACTTTCTCTACTTCATCAAGCACCCGGCTGCGCTCCGCTCCGCCGGGCGGGCTTCCCGGCTCCGCTCGGGGCGCCGCTCCTGCCTTCGGCCCGCTCCGCCCCCGCTGCGCCGACGCCCGCCCCTGGAAGACGGGATAGGCCCGAAGGCATGAGTCCGAGCCCCGACGGCCGCCGGGTCCTCAGGTCACGGACATGCCTCCGGCGGGGGCGCTCAGGCTCCGGGATGGGAGGGGCCCGCGGGCGGGTGCCGGCCGGTGGGGTGTAGCGGTGGGGAACTCCCATCCCGTCCGCCGTCGACCCAGGCAGAGCCGAGCAGACACGGCACCGGGCGTCCAGGTCGTTCGTCCAGTTGGGCGCTCCACCTGGACGCCCGGCACCGCGCCTGCTCCACGGTGTGTGGGTCGACGGCGGACGGGATGGGAGTTGGGGTAGGTGGTGCTTGCGCCGCGAAGACTCTGCACGTCTGTCGGCTACTGGATATTGGCGACGAACTCGTCGTAGACCTCTCGGCAGTCCTCTGCAACCTGGCGATATAGCTCAGCAGAGACGGGCTCAACGGCGTTCAGCTGGGCCGGTGTCCGATCCTTGCTCAGATGCATAACGTGCCGACTTGCAGTCACCCAAGCTTCCGAGAGTCGTGTTCTTGCTTCTGCGTTCGTCGCAGTCCAGCCGGGAGCAAAGTCACGAGCTTGCCAGTCACGGGAGCCCGTCCCCTTAACCAAGAACTCGGCCAGTAGTCGCACGTTCACCCAGAACGACTCGATGACAGCCACACGAACAGCGCCACTGAGACCTGCACCTTCTGGCAAGAGCGGTGCAAGGTATTCGGTCTGCTCTACGGCGAAGGCAACGAACGCCAAAGCTCTTTTTTCAGCGGTAAATTGCGTATCCAGCCGGTCAAGCGGCGGTTCCGTAGTCATAGCCGCAGCATAGGTGCGGCAGCTCGGACTGGAGCCTTGTCGGTCCTTCTCAGTCCCCGTCTCGTTCAGCTGCGTCCGGCGACGCTCAGCACGGGCCACAAGTCCACCAGCTGCACGCAAGCGGACGCCCATGGACGCGGGGACACCCCACACGTCGCCTCTACCAGCACCAACAGAGTGACGGGTTGGCCTATCCCGCAGATCACAGTCCCCGCGTAGAAGCCGCCCGAAGCAAGGACAGGCAATCTCTTCCGAAGTCCGTAAGGATCCATGTCTCGGGCGCGCCTTCGTCAGCGTCAAAGACTCTGACGATGCCGTCATCCTTGACAATTCCCTCCCTTATAAGGCGAGCGATGGATGCATCCAAGACGTCTACGAAGCCTGGGAGTTCAGTAAGAATCTCCGGGCGCCTCCATCCGGGCCAACGCTGCTCAAAGGCGCCTTCTGGAGCCACGTAATTCTCCCGGGCAAAAACTTCGAGGAGCTTGACCTCAGGCTCCTCGATACCTGCGAGACCACGCACGCGGAGTCGTTCCGCGTCGACCCGAGTTTCGTCGCGTACCCCTCGCCCCAAACACCGCCCGAGTGCAATGATCTTTCCTGCGAGGGGTGTCTCCATGGCAGCTTGAACCGTCTCCGACATCAAGGCCAGCAGTTCTGGGCTGGTCTCAATCGTGTGAACGAGTCTATCCAGAGGCTGCTGCGCTTCTTCGGAGCCGGCTTCCAGTGCTTGGACGGCCCGCTCTTCGCGACGCCTGCGCACACTCTCCATGAGCCGCAAGATCGGGGCGTCGGCATATTCTTTCGCAACCCCAGCTGCGAGGCCGGCAACTGGAGAGAACGCCGCAATCGTCGCAACGAGGACGCCGGTTGTTGCCTTCACACCAGCTTCAGTCAATGATCCTGGCTTCGCTTCACGTGGCTCGCGGCTCATGCGAGCAATGCTAGCGAGCAGCTTCCCACTAGAGGTACAGGCCAGACCTGGGCCGAGGAGCGTGCCACATCCGTGCCAGATCGTGCGGGGAGCCACGGGGAACGAGGGGCGCGGTCGGGCTCTGGGGTGTCGATCACCTCCCGCCGCATCCGCGCAGGTCAGGTACAGCTCTGCTCTCCCGCTCTTGCAAAGAGGGGTCGTCGGTTAGAACCGGACAGGGGGCTCAAGGACGAAGACCCCCAACCGATCACGGTTGGGGGTCTTCGGCATCTACGGCTGGCATCTACGGCTGCGGTCAGGGACAGCCGGGCCGCTTCGGTGGAGCAGCTGGTCCGTGTGGGGCGCCCCATCGCGCCCCGCAACGTGTACCGCTCCCCGCCCTGGCCGCCGGCCGCACGCCTGACAGTTCGGGTTGATGGGTGGTGAACCCCTCTGGGGCTGGGCGGTCGGCTCCACGGCTGTAGCCACCTCCCCGGTCTGAGACCCGTGTCGGGCATGATCGGGGGCCACTCGATCACATTGCGGTCAGGCACAAAGCCTCACCGAGTTGCCAACCAGCGTACGGCCCCCTGCTCATGCTCGACCCCAGCCCGGGCAGGCCACCGGCCAAACCCGCTCCGCCTACTGTCGGTACAGGTCGGTTGGAGTGCTAACCCCGACCATTGCCGAGCGCAGTGTTTTCAGCGAAAAGGTCCACACCCTGCAGCCCATTCATTGGACCCAAGTTTGTGTACTGCCTTGCGAAATCGCTCTTGAGTTTGTCGATGGACTTCGCTATTTCTGCAGCCCTTCGAGCCTCGTCCAAGTCTACTGCCTCAGTCACTGAATCCATGATTTCATTGAACGTGTCAATCTTCATGCGTCGAGCAAGCTTGATCCCCAATAGGCTAGGGAATACAGATTTGAAAGTCTGGCGTGCCACTGCGGCGCTTGGCGCTAGAGTTAGAAAGTTCAGGAGGAAGTCCGGACGCATCACGTAGCGTGCCCGATTCTCCTTTACGACGCCCCGCGTGTACTTCAGGATGGCGGTCTCGGAGGTCAACCACCAGGTGGCGTACCCGAACTCCGAGATGCTGGAAACCTCCTTTCGGGTCTTGCGGTGGCCGTACACGGCAAGCGCGAGCAGGGCGTCGTTGCGTGCCAGTCGAAAATCCCGTTTTGCTTCTTCGAGCTGCGCTGCCAACGACTCCACCTGACTCAAGTCCACCAGCGATTCCAAGTCGCTAACAGATTCGAAGGTGAAAGAAAACTTACCTTGCAAGTATCGACGAATATCATCGAAGGCCGCATCTCTGTGCAAGTCACTGTATGTGCAAAACTGGTTCACGAATGATTGCCAGCTCTTAGGGCGTCTCCATCCGAGGTCCTGATTTATTCTGGCGTAGAGATAGGCTCTCAGCACAATATGTGGGGCATTTCTGGCGATCTCGTAGTTCATGAACTCGTCGACGCTGGCCAGATGGTTCTTGTACTCGAAATCACATACGCGCAGGTGATGGACGACCTCGTCCAGGACGGGTTCGGTTAGGACTAGTCGCGCTCCCAACTTGCTCGCCATTAGAAGTGTGTTCGCGGTCATTCGGTCGGGCTCTTCGAGGTAGTGCTCACTCAGAGCGCGAACGATCTGGTCTGCCCCCACAAACAAATGGAACTCTCCAGTCATTTCCTGGAAGAAATCCATAAGTCGAGGTTCGGTGTTCAAAGTGAAGAGAAGGGCATAAGTTCGCGAAAGGCGCTGAAGATACCTCCTTTCCGCGTCTGTCGAATGGTAGAGAACGCCTCTGAGTACGGAGAATGCTCCGTCGCCGACGATCGCGGAGTCTCTGCCCGTCAATCCGTGCTCCCTGAGGGCGGATGCGAGGCAATCCGTTATCGTTGTGTAGTCAGACTTCTCATTAGCGTGCAAGAAGGCTGAGAATTCCAGGCCATTTCGCTCAAATGCCAGTTGAAGTGTGCGCAGTGCGACTTCAACCGCTTGTCGTGTGCGGACCTTCCCAAGCCCCTTGATGTTTTCGTCCCGCAAGCGATCTTCAAAGCTGGCAATTACGTCAAGGCGGAGCTTTTCGTCAGCAGTATTTTCCTCCTCGATTCGCACCCGCGTTTCATAGGGCAGGCAAAAGCCATCCTCCTTCTTGTGCCAGTTCACGGCACGGCCGCCCCTGTATTGTTTGTTAGACATGGCCTCAAGGCGGTTTCGAAGCCGCGGCTTAACGAGACCTTGGACGCTTGGGAGGGAGCTTTCAATCACGCCAAGGACTTTGTCGCTCCCATATAGAATTCCTTTGTCAGAATCAGTGCCTTCCAGGGCCCAAAGGGCCAAAGCGTCAACAACGGAGTCCACTAGTTTTTCGTTTCCGGAGCGACGCTCAAGCTCTTGCGACAGAAATACAAATGCGGCTGGGTTCTTGACGTGTTGTGATGCCGAGATGAGTCGGGATGAGCCGATACGCTTGAGGAAATCCGTATAGCTTCTCAGGTGCTCGTCGAATGCTGTCCTTGTGGCCGCGTCATCATTCACGTGGGCGACGATGTAGCTACCGTCGCGGATGATGATTGTGACGTCGAGGTCGTTTGTTAGATCTCGCTCTACCCGGTCGGAATATTTGACCGTTCTTGAGGTGAGGTAAAAGAGTACCTTCGGCGTTCGGCCAAATTCTCGCAGTCGTTCAATTGTCCGCCTGATTTTCCCCTCTGTGTCGATTTCGACACTTGCCTGATAGTACGTCTCAGGCCTTTGTGATTCCTCGAACAAGTTCCCATCGCGTGCATCGGCCCCGCCATCTTTTACGCCGCCGAGGGGTACGAAGTCGACTCCCATGAGGGAAGAATAGAAGGAGATGGCGAACCGCTCGAAGGGGAATCCTTCGGCCTTGTCTAGGGCGATGCGTACGACGTCTTCGGGAATTCTGTCGGCCACTACGTCTCCTCCTGTTGCCCGCTCAGATGAGGATCAAGGTACTCCCCGGGGCGCGCTTCGGGTACTAAAAACGTTGAAAACGCCCCCAGAGTGGAGTACTGCAAGCCGGTCGCATCGAAGGTTGAAGGGCTGCACGTTCGTCTGACCAACGATGGGCGCGCAGGGCACTCGCCGAGGTTCCGTGAAGGAGGGTGCGATGCCGGATCCTTTGACGGCGGCCCAGTGGGCTCCTGAGCGTGTTCATGCTGAGACGCCCCAGGCTCCGCCTGGGGCGTCTCAGCAACGCTGGGCTGCTCGCTAGCCGAAGGCCGCTGCTGGCAGGATCGGGCCCTCGCTGCTGTCGGGGCGGGTTTCCGGGTCTGTGGTTAGCAAGCGGCGACCGCGGCTTTCCGCTACGCGCAACGTGTCACGCAAGGCTCCCATGAGATCTGTCGCCAGGGGGCGCAGTGATTCAGGGGCTGTTTGTGCGTCGTCGAGTAGCCCGGACACGTAGTCCAAGAGCTTGGTCGCCAGCTCCAGCTGTGCCGCTTCGGTTTCGTCGGCCAGGCGGGACAGGCGGCCGTTGGTGTCGTCGGTGCTCAGGAAGCAGGGCTTGCCGTCGAGGCCTGACCAGGGGAGGAGTCGCATTTCGTTGTGGGGCGTCATCCTTCCGTCTCCCTTTCTTCGGTCATGGGGTGGGTGGTGAAGACTGCGTCTGCGCGGTCGCCGGGGAGGACCAGGATTGCGGCCTGCAGGACACGGCCGGTGGCGTCGGCGGCCACGCTGGTGATCGAGAGGACAGCCAGGGTGGAGCTGATTCGGAGGGTCGTTGCTTCCTCGGGGGTGGGGAGGCGGGCGGTGACCGTCTCCCGGAACTTCGTCGATATCGCCTCCACTCCCGGGAGCCGCGGCGGCAAGCCGAGTTGGACGGCTGGCGCCAGGTCGCGGGGGACGTAGATGCGGGCCAGGCTGTGAGGTGACTGTCCCTCGTGGGTGATGCAGAGGAACTCGGTCAGAGGGCTGTTCGACGAGACCCTCAGCAGGGCTCTGAGGTGTCCGCGCGCCCCGAGGTTGGTCGTGCGGATGCTGACCTGCAGTGCGGGATCGAAAGGCGTGCGGCCGCCGCCGGCGTACGTGATGCGCCGGAGTGGGGGACGGATGAAGTTCCCCTTGCCATGGACCTTTTCGATGACTCCCTCGGCTTGGAGGAGCGCGAGCGCGTTTCGCAGTGTCGGCGTGCTGACTTTGTAGTGGGTGGCGAGCTGGGTTTCCGAGGGGAGGCGTTCGCCGGCCTTGAGGTTGCCCGTCGAGATCTGGGCTCGCAGTTCAGCGGCGATGGCGTGGCGGCGCGAAGGCACGGCGGGAGTCACCGCCCCTCAGCATGCGGAGGGCGATGAGTCGAGTCCGGGAGTGCATCGTCAGAAGCTCGCCCGATTCGAAGAGGAGGCGTTTGGCGCCGCCGGGGAGTTGGAAAAGGTCGGCCACCCGGCACGGTTGACCGCCGATCTGAATGACGTCTCCGAGCTGCACGGTGGCCGAGGTGATCTCGACGTTGCAGGCAAGGGCACCGCTGGGTGCCCATCCCCTCACTGGGTTACCTCCCGCCGCGTGTTTCCGTCGTCGTTCGGGTGGCAGGTGCACTCGCACGCTTCGTAGACCACCGGGATCCCGACCGGTGCCGCGGAGGGGGAGGAGTGGGCGCAGTCGTGATGGGTGCCGATGTGGCAGGCGCTCGATCGGTAGGAGGCGGCGGAGCGTGTCACGCGCGGCTGAGGGGGGCCCGCCATTAGAGGGCCTCCGCCGGTGCGGACGCCGAGCGCTGCAACTCGTGCTCCTCGCTGGCCAGTACGTACGGGCGGACGAGCGCGTTCTCCTCGCCTGCGAGCACGTCGGTACGGATTCCACGCGGAGTCTTGAGCACCGTCGGCCAGTTGCAGAGGTCGTGATGAACGATCGGCGGTCGGACGGGCGCTAAGAGGCGGCAGTGCCGGCGCGACGGGAGGTGTCGCGCTCTGGTACGTGTGAGGGCGCGGCGGATACGGTTGAGCATGCTGATCAGCTCCTATCGCTGATGGCCGGGTCCCCGGACGTCGCCTGTCGCGGGGACCGCTTGTTCACGGCGGCCCAGAGGGTGCGGCCGCCCAGGCTGGTGGCGAGGAGACCGAAGCGGTCTGCCTGTGCCACGACTTCCAGGACCTCCCGCCATGTCTCGGCGGGGAGGGGTTCCGGCACCTCCACTTCGATCGACGTGTGTCTGGCGCGTTTCAGCACGCGTGTGGTGAGTCCGATGGCGGACAGTCGGGCAGCGAGGGCCTCCGCGCTTACTTCTGGAGCAGGCACAGGGCAGCCTCCGTCACCGGCGATCACTTTGAGTGAAGCTAGTTAACTAGATTAGAGCTAGTGGACTAGATTTTCCATATGCCTGAGCAGCCGCCATACCTTCGCATCGCCGACGAACTGCGGCGGCGGATCGCGGAGCGCGAGTGGACTCCTGGAGACCGGCTGCCCTCGCGGGCCCAGATCGGCCAGGAGTGCGGGGTGGGCGAGAACGTCGTTCGCCGTGCCCAAGAGTTGTTGATCTCCCAGGGCGTGCTGGAGGGGCGGGCCGGGTCCGGGACCTACGTGGCCGAGCCCCGGCAGCGGGTGCGGATGGTGCGGTCCGCGGCGCGCGAGCAGCCTGACGGGTCGCCGTTCCGGTCCGATATGAAGGCCGTCGGGCGGAACGGTGGCTGGGAAAGTCGGACCGATGCCAAGGTGCCCGCGCCGGCCGAGATCGCTGCGCGGCTTGGGATCGGCGAGGGCGAGCTGTGTGTCCGGACCGTGTACGAGTTCCTTGCCGACGGGCGGCCCGTGCAGCTGTCGACGAGCTGGGAGCCGTACGACCTCACTGGCGGGACCCTCGTTGTTCTTCCCGAGGGCGGGCCGCACGCCGGGACCGGCGTCGTGAACCGGATGGCCGAGATCGGGGTCACGGTCAGCCATGCCGTCGAGCAGCCGGAGCCGCGGCAGGCGACCGCCGAGGAAGCATCGCTCCTCGGGATCCAGAAGGCCGCACTCGTCACCCATATCCGGCGCACCTACTACAGCGACCAGGGGCAGCCCGTCGAGACGGCCGACATCGTCGTCCCTGCTGCGCTGTGCGAGATCGTTTACGAGATCCCGATCAACCGGCACTGACATCCGCAGCTTGAATCACCGTTGGCGCAGGCGGACGCCTTGGCAGATCCCGCTCAAGTTCGCTCCCCAATCCTGCGCTGTAGCGTGACCGCGTGGACGAAGAACCGGTGATCATCAAACTCACGCGTGACCAGGCATTCGTCCTGTCTGACTGGCTCTACGAAGTCATGATGGAGTCGGACAAGCTGGACGCGATCGTGCCGGACAAGGCGGTCTGGGCAGGCATCTACGCGATCTCCGGGACCCTGGAGACGACTCTTGCCGAGGTATTCATGCCCGACTACGCCGGCCGCCTGGAGCAGGCGAGACAGCGATTGCTGGAGGCTGCGGGTGGCAACGAAGACGATGAAGAGCTGGGGTGAGGGACCTGGAGGCGTGTCCGCTGGCCCGCCGAGAAGGTCCTGCAGTCCGTGTGGGTGGTCGAGTCCTGTCCAAGGTGCCGGACCCGTATCACTGACAACGCCGAGGTAGGTTGCGTGGCATGACCAGTGGCCCTCCTCTCTGCCCCGAGTGCGATCAACCCATGACATCGCGCGGGCTGCTCCTCTCCCGGCGCGAGGAGGATGACAAGCGCGTCTGCCGTGGTATCTGGCGGTGTCCCGATCGGCATCTCTGGTGGCACTGGGCCGACCGGCCGGACGATCCCATGGAGCCCTGCCCCGTCCCGCAGTTCGGCAAGTGACATCCACAGCTGACATCAACGAGGGCGGACGAAGGCGGTGTCAGGCGGTTGTTGGCGTAGGTCCGTCCCTGGGAATTGAGCCTCGCAGGGCGTGTCCGCACGAGCTTACAAAGCAGATGTCGGCGGTTCGAAACCGTCCGCGCCCACCAGTGCCGAGGCCCCCGCAGCATGAGCTGCGGGGGCCTCGGCGGTAGTAAAGGCGAGTGCCCGGTTCGGGGTGGTTCTCCCTGGTCGGACATGGCGGGCTGGAGTCGTGGCCATGGGGGAACGGAACGCGCGTGTGAAGCGGTGCAAGCAGTGTCGTCGGCCGCTTGATACGCCCAGGTGGCGGCGCCCGAAGCGGTTCTGTCGCCGGTGGCACCAGGTGCGGTACTGGCTGGAAGAGCTGGGAGAGCTCGTGTTCGGTTAGCTGTCCGCTCAGCCCCTCACGGCCTCCCCGGCGCCTTGACGGGCGGGCGGGGGCGGGGATGTACTCCGTCGCATGGACGAGGTGGGGGACGCGCCCGAAGTCGGGGCGCAGAGTGCCGAGATGACGCCGCAGAGGTATCTGGACGGGCGGCTCGCGCAGTATCAGGCGTGGTACGACCGCAAGGCCACCAAGATGAAGGCGATGCATCTGCGGATGCGGACCGTGTCGGTGGTCGGGGGTGCGCTCGTGCCCGTGCTGGTGAATCTGGATCTCGGGTTCGCGCGGATCACCGCGACCGTGCTCAGTCTGGTCGTCGTCGCGTCCGTGTCCCTGGAGAGCGTGTACCGCTACCGGGAGCAGTGGAAGAACTACCGCTCGACCGAACAGCTGCTCGGTCACGAGCGGGTGTACTTCGCCGCGCGCGTCGGGCCGTACCACCGTCTCTCCGAACGCGACTCGTTCACGACGCTCGTCGCGCGTGTCGAGAAGGCGATCGCCAGCGAGAACTCCGCCACGCTCAACGTCATGACCCTCGGCGGGCAGGTCAACGCCGAGTTGCAGCAGTACGGGCTCCCCGCGCCCCGCCAGGAAGGCGAGGGGAGCGGCACGGCGGCGACCGTCAGCACATGACGGAGTCGACCCGCGTCGAGTTGTACGAGCACGTGTCGATGCGCGTGCCGTTGGACTTGCGGAGCGTCGCCGTGTCCTTGTCGTTGTTCCAGACGTACGCGCCGCGGCCCTGGTAGAGGTTCGCGGCGGTGTTGGTGCCGCGGCCGGTGCGGACGGTGACCGTCTTGCCCTTGCCGAGGGTGTAGTTGCCGAAGGTGTACTTGTGGTTCGCGGCGTCCGTCAGCGTCCAGCCCCGCAGGTTGACCGCGGCACCGGTGGTGTTGCGTATCTGGACGTACTCGGCGTTGAGGCTGGCGCTGGAACGGGTGTCCGTCCCGGGGCTGTCGTAGTAGATCTTGTACAGGTGGACGGAACCGGCCGCCTGCGCGGGCGAGGGCAGCAGGAGCAGGCCGGCCACGGCTGCCGTGGCGGCGGCCGCGACGGTGCGCGTACGAAGCATGGATGTCCCTTGGTGACGGGGGCCGGGCTACCCCCACGGCGGCCCGGCCTGCACAGAGAATACGCATCTCCTTCACAACTTCCGCATCGAATCGAGGAAATGGAGGGAGCCGGGCCTAGAGTGACCGCATGGACGGCGCTTTGCGGATCACCGTGCTCGGGTCCGCCACCCCCTACCCGCGGCCCGGCAACGCCTGCTCCGGATACCTCCTCCGGGGCGGCGGCGTCCGCGTCTGGGTCGACGCCGGCACCGGCACCCTCGCCGAGTTGCAGCGGTACGTGGGGCCCGGCGAGCTCGACGCCGTCTGGATCTCGCATCTGCACGCCGACCACTGCGCCGATCTCCTCACCGCGTACTACGCGTTGCTCCACGCCGACATCGAGCTCGCCGCTCCGATTCCGCTGTACGGGCCGCCGGGCATCGCCGATCGGCTGGCCGGGTTCCTCACCAACGGCCCGAGCCGCAGCCCCGTCGAAAGCGCCTTCGCCGTCGAGGAGTTGTACGACGGGCATGTCGGGCGGGTCGGCTCGCTCTCGCTCCTCAGTCGGGCCGTTCGGCACGGTGGGCTCGACGCCTTCGGTCTGCGCGTGGAGGGGGAGGGCGGGGGCGGGGGTGTTCTCGCGTACTCCGGGGACAGCGAGCCCTGTGCCGCGCTCACCGAACTCGCCCGCGACAGTGACCTGTTCCTCTGCGAGGCCGACGGTCCCGTGCCCGGGCACCATTCCCCCGAGCAGGCCGGGCGGACCGCCGCCGAGGCGGGCGCCGCGCGGCTGCTCGTGACCCATGTCGGGCCCGCCATCGCGCCCGAGGAGGCGGTGGAACGGGCGGCCGGGCCGTTCGGCGGGCCCGTCTCGTACGCCGAGGCCGGGCGGACGTACGAGGTCACGCGTCGAAGTCGTACTCCAGGACGTACGACGCCGAGTCCAGCGTCATCTCGTTGAGCTCGACCGGGACTCCCGCCTCCGTGAGCGCCGTCCGGCTGACCAGGATCACCGGCGTGCCGAGCTCGAGCGCCAGGCGGTCGGCCTCGTCGGCCGTGGGCATCCGGCAGCGGATCTCCTCGCGGAAGCGGACCGGCCGGTGGTCCCGTTCCGCGAGTCGTGCGTAGGTGCCGCCCGGGCCGGTGTCCGGCTCGGTGATCGGGGTGCCCTCGGCGAGACCGGCGGGCAGGTACGAGACGGAGAGCAGCACCGGCTTCTCGTCCAGGACGAAGCGGCGGCTGCGTACGCACACCGGGGCCTCGGGCGAGGCCAGGCCGAGCGCCCGGGCCACCCGTGGGCCCGCCGGGACGGTGGCGGTCACCTCCAGCTGGTCCACGACGAGGGCGCGGCCCTCGATGTCCGCGGACCAGACCGAGCGGCCGCCGCCCCAGTGCTCCCCGGCGAGCCGCGGGATGCCCCGGCGGCGCAGCGGGCGGAAGGTGCGGACGAACACCCCGGCACCCTTGCGGGCCTCGGCAAGGCCCTCGTTGCGCAGGACGGACAGGGCCTGGCGGGCGGTCATCCGGGCCACGTCGTAGGTGGACATGAGGTCGTTCTCGCCGGGGAGCCGGTCGCCCGGCTCGAAGGCGCCCGACTGGATCGCGGTTCTCAACTCGTCGGCGATGCGCTGGTACTTGGGCCGACGACCGCTTTCCTGGTCAGTCATGGGTGGACCACTCCCTTCCGTCTGCGGGACACCCTAAGGCCCGGTTCTCGGGGGTGGTGTACACCTGTGCGCCGTCGCGTGCGGCCTGTCCGCCCTTCGGGGGACATCTCTAGAGATGCGTTGACAGAGGGGGGTCTCAGGGCTTCTCTGGGTGTATCTGTGATCTCTGATCCCCGAATCGGTGGTCGGTGATCGGTGATCGCCGATGCGGGATCTCCGCGCGTTCGCCAGCGGAACGGAGGGATGCGTGCAGCCAGTGCCCGAGGTCGGTGACCTCGTCCGTGATACCGCCACCGGGCGGGTCGGCTTCTACGTCGACAGCGTCGCCGGCCGCTTCCTCATCCGGCCGGTCAACGGCGGCTGCGAATGGGAGGCAGAGCCGGGTGACGTCCAGCTCGCCACGCCCATGCGGGAGCTGCGCGCCCGCGCCGCCGAGATCAACGCCCGCAGCAGACGCAGTCTCGGGAACTGACGTCCTCACCGGCGGTTGTCAGTGGGGCGCGTCACACTGGAGACATGTGCCGCAGTATCAAGACGCTCCGACCGCCCGCCCTGCCCCATGAGGCCACCGAGGACGACGTCCGCGCCGCCGCCCTGCAGTTCGTACGGAAGGTCTCCGGCTTCCGCGCGCCCGCCGCGCACAACCGTGAGGTCTTCGACCGCGCCGTGGACGAGATAGCGGAGGCCACGGCCCGGCTGCTCGCCGACCTGGAGATCCGCGGGGCCCGCCCGGCCACCAGGCCGCAACAGGATCCCGCCGGGGCCCCGCGGCGTGAGCCCGCCGGGACCCCGCAGCGCGAGACCGTCAGGACGCCGCGGCGGGAGCCGCAGCCGGACGCCGTATGACATAGGCCGCCAGCGCCCCCGCCAGGAACAGCGCCAGGACCGGGACGCAGGCGCCCAGCCAGGTCGCGCCCAGCCAGCGGCCGCTCAGCCAGCCGAGCCCGACGCTGTACGTCGCCCAGACCGCGGCCGCCAGCGCCGACCACGGCAGGAAGTCCTGGAGCCCGCGCCCGGTCGCGCCCGCGCCCAGGGAGACCACGGAGCGGCCGGCCGGGGCGAAGCGGGCCAGGACCACGAGCAGGCCGCCCCCTCGGGCCAGCGTCTCGCCGAGACGTTCCTGCGCCGTGCTCAGGCGCCGGGAGCGGGCCAGGGCACGCGCAAGCCGGGTCCCGCCGCGCCGGGCGATGCGGTACGCGGCGAGGTCGCCCAGCACCGAGGCGCTGGCCGCGCAGAGGAGCAGGGGGAGCAGTGAGGGGACGTACGGGGCCGACGCGCCGGCCGTCGCCGAGGCGGAGGCCGCTGAGGCCGCGGTGGCGGCGGTCACCACCAGGATGCCGCTCGGCAGCACCGGCAGCAGGACGTCGAGCAGGATCGACGTCGTCACCGCCGCGTAGATCCACGGGCCCGCGGTCAGCGACTGCAGTGACCACCCCGTGCTGTCGAGCACGTTCACAGCGCCAGAGCCTACGCGGGGGCGGGGGTCCGTACGCCGACCGGGGCCGGAATCCGCGGCAGACAGCGGATTCCGGCCCCGGGCGGAAGCGAACGGCGAGAGGGCGAGGCGTGCTTACGCGGCGACCGTCGCCCGCTTCTCCTCACTCGGCTGCCCGGCCTCCGCGCCACGCGCCCCGAAGAGGCGGTCGAGGGCCAGCGCGCCCGGGCCGGTGAAGACGAGGAGCAGGAAGGCCCAGCAGAAGAGGGCCGCGCCGTCGCCGCCGTTCTGCAGCGGGAACAGCCCCTCCGGCTGGTGGACCTTGAAGTACGCGTACGCCATCGAGCCCGAGGCTATGAGGGCCGCGGTGCGCGTACCGAGGCCCGCCAGGACCAGGACGCCCGCGACGAGCTGGATGACGGCCGCGTACCAGCCGGGCCAGGTGCCGGTCGGCACCGTGCCGCCGCCCATGGCGCCGCCGAGCACTCCGAAGAGCGAGGCGGCGCCATGGCAGGCGAAGAGCAGACCGATGACGATCCGGAAGAGGCCGAGGGCGTACGGCCGGGCCTGATCGAGGCGACTTGCAAGCGTGTTCATGGGGGAAGGAACTCCTTCGGTCTGGCCTGCGCATGACACAGGCCGTGGGGGACGGGAACCGATGAGGTCCTTAGGTTAGGCACCCCTCACTATTGCTTGCAAGTTCAACATTCAGTTGCGTCCGCCTCGTGAGACCGGCAGCCGATCCCGCCGGATCAGCAGCCGTTGAGGACGGACTGGAGGGCGCTCTTCTCCGCCGAGTCGACGCTGAGGCCCCAGTAGTACTTCACGTGCACCCACATCCGGGCGTACGTGCAGCGGTACGCCGTGCGCGAGGGCATCCACTCGGCCGGGTCCTGGTCGCCCTTGGCCTGGTTGACGTTGTCGGTGACCGCGATCAGCTGCGGGCGGGTCAGGTCGTTGGCGAAGGACTGGCGCGTGCTGGTCGTCCAGGAGTTGGCGCCCGAGCGCCAGGCCTCGGCGAGCGGGACGACGTGGTCGATGTCGAGGTCGGAGGCGGCGGTCCAGGTGGCGCCGTCGTACTCGGAGTACCAACTGCCGCTGACCGCCGCACAGCTGGAGTCCTGGACGACGTTCACGCCGTCGCGCTTGAGGACCACCTCGCGGGTGTTGCAGGCGCCGGACTGGGTGATCCAGTGGGGGAAGAGGTCCCGGCTGTAGCCGGAGGAGGAACCTTCCGCCTTGACCGTGAGGGCGGCGAGGTAGGTGCGGGCGGTGGCGGCGCTCACCGGGGTGGGCGGGGCGGCCTGGGCGGCCGGCGCGGTGGCGAGCAGGCCGGTGAGGGTCAGGGCGGCGGAGGCGGCGAGGACGGCTATTCGACGCGCGTAGACATTGATGCTGGAACCGGGAAGGGTTGCGGCGGACATGCGAACTCCCTTGATGTGGGGGGACCTTGACCGTTCGCCGACCCGCGGGGTGCCGGACGGCCCGGTCATCGTGGCGGCGCGAGGTTTCCTCGGGGGGTGCGCCAGGTAACAGAGTGGCGACATGGACACGTCACATCAAGGGTCGTGCGTGGCCGAAAGTGAGGGAATGGGGTGACGGAACGACAGTTCCGCCTCGGAGTCCTGATCCGCCGGACGGCGCCCTAGTGTTGGCGCGTGCTTCTGGACGTGAATGTGACCTTCGGGGCGGTTCTCGCCGTTCTGCTCGCCCTCGCCGCCGGAGTGGTCGCGCTCGCCCGGCTCGGCCGCGCCCGCGACACCCTGGTCGCCGGAGGCCGCGCCGCCGTCCAGCTCGTCGCCGTCTCCCTGGTGATCGGCTGGGTCGTCCGCTCGCTGCCGCTGCTGCTCTGCTTCCTGCTCCTGATGTACGCGGTGGCCGTACGCACCGCGGGCCGGCGCATCGTCCCATCGCCTGGCCGCGCCTGGCGGTGGGCCGCGGCCCCCATCGCCGCGGCCGTCGTCCCGGTCGTGGCGGCGCTCGTGCTCACCGGTCTGGTCCCGCTGCGCGGCATCACGCTCATCCCCGTGACGGGCATCCTCATCGGCGGCGCGCTCACCGCCACCGTCCTCGGCGGCCGGCGCGCCCTCGACGAGCTCGAGAGCCGGAAGGGCGAGGTGGAGGCGGGGCTCGCGATCGGGCTGCTCGAACGGGAGGCCCGCCTGGAGGTCGCGCGCGAGGCCGCCTCGGACGCGCTGCTGCCGGGCATGGACCAGACCCGGACGGTCGGCCTCGTCACCCTGCCGGGCGCGTTCGTCGGCATGCTCCTCGGCGGCGCCTCGCCGCTGCGCGCGGGCGCGGTGCAGCTCTTCGTGCTGGTCGCGCTGCTTCTCGTGCAGGCGGTGGCGGTCGCCGTGACCCTGGAGCTGGCGGCGCGCGGGAGGCTCGTCCGTCCCGGGCGCGGGGAGCGGGAGGCTAGGCCGAGAAGGTCGGCGTGATCGTGCCCTCGGCGTCCGGCTCGGCCCGGAGCCGGTCAGGTGGCCGAGAAGGTCAGCGTGATCGTGCCCTCGGTGCCCGGCTCGACCCGGAGCCGGGTCAGGTCCTCGACATGGACGTCCGGGCCGAAGGCCGCGGCCCGCGGGCCCACGCCCACCACGCGCATGCCGGCCGCGCGGCCCGCCTCGATGCCCGCCTCGGAGTCCTCGAAGACCACGCAGTCGGCGGGGGTGAAGCCCAGCTCGGCCGCACCCTTCAGGAAGCCCTCCGGGTCCGGCTTGCTCGCGCCCACGCTCTCGGCGGTCACCCGGGTCGCCGGCATCGGCAGCTCCGCCGCGCCCATCCGGGCCCGGGCGAGCGCCATGTCGGCGGAGGTCACCAGGGCGTGCGGCAGTCCGGCCAGGGCGGCCAGGAACGCGGGCGCGCCCGGCACCGGGACGACCCCGTCGAGGTCGGCGGTCTCCTCGGCGAGCATGACCCGGTTGTCGGCGAGGTTCTGCTCCATCGGCCGGTCCGGCAGCAGGACCGCCATCGTGGCGTACCCCTGGCGGCCGTGCACCACCTTCATGACCTCGTCCGGGTCGAGTCCCTGGCCCTCCGCCCAGCGCCGCCAGCAGCGCTCCACGACGGCGTCGGAGTTGACGAGCGTGCCGTCCATGTCGAGCAGGAGGGCACGGGCGGTGAGCGACGCCGGGGTGGTGGCAGTCATCAGGGATCTCCAGGAGGGGTGGTCGGAGACGAGATGAGACGTGGGAGGCAAAGCAGTACGAAGCGGACCCGCCCACCGGTCAGGGAGTGCGGGCGGGGCCACTTTGTTTCTCCACGATACAAAACAAGGGGCCGTCACCGCCACTCCGTCCGCATCCCGGGATCACCGCGGGATCCCCAGGCGTCGCCTCAGCCGGCCGTCTCGGCCTCCAGGGCGCGGCGCGTGCTCGGCCCGTAGACGCCCTCGGGGTCGTCGTAGATGCCGTTGTCCCACTGGTACTCCTCGACCGCGCGCTCGACCTTCCGCGAGTACGAGCCGTTCACCGGGCCCTCGTAGCGCCCCAGCTCCCTCAGGCGCCGCTGCAGCTCCTCTACCTCGGGTCCCGAGGAGCCGAGCCTCAGGGTCGGCTCCTGCCGGCTCTGGGTGGCGCTCGGGGCCAGCCCGCTCCCGCTCGACGGCGCGGCGGTGGTCGTCGTGGCCGACGGGACCGGCGCGGCCGGCGCGACCGGGGTGGTGGCCGGTGCCGAGGCGGTACGGGTGGCCGACGGGGGCGCGGAGGCGGACGGGGACGCCGTGGTGGTGCGGGCGGAGGGTGAGGCCGTCGCCGACGAGGAGGGCGTGGTGCTCGGCTGCTCCGACACGGCGACGTTCTCGGACGCGCTGGTGGTCACCTCGGGGACGGCCGCCCGGTCCTCGGTGTCGTTCCCGCCGATCAGTGCGGCGGCCAGCACGGCGGTGCCCACGACGGCGGCCGCGACCACACCCGCGACGACCACCGCCCGGCCCCGGCCCCCGCCTTCGTCCCGCCCCTTCCGGCCACCGTGCGCCCCGGGGGCGTACGCCAGGGTGTGCGTGGGCTCGAAGGAGGGCGCGGGCTCGTAGGAGGGCGCGGGCTCGTAGGAGGGCGCGGGCTCGTAGGGCGAGGCTGCGGCCGGCGGGGGCTCATGGAACGCGCCCCCGTGCCCGTACGCCACCCGGGGTTCGGTCCCGTACGCCGCCAGCGGCATCGTCTCCGCTGCATCACCCGCCACCTGTGGTGCAGAAGCCCCCTGCACCGCAGGAGCCCCCTGCGCCACGGGAGCCCCCTGCACCGCAGGAGGCGCCGACGCCACGGGAGGCAGCGCCGGAAGGACCGTCGTCTCCTCCTCCACCGCCCCCAGCGTCACGTACGGCCGGATGCGCAGCGGGTCGAAGTCCTCCGCGGCGGCGATCTCCGCCGCGGCCCGTTCGGCCCTCCCCGCGCCCCCCGCATCCCCCGCGCTCCCCACGCCCCCTGTGTCCCGCGCCCGCGGGCACGCGCACTCAGGTCTCTGTACACCGCATTCAGGACACACGTGTCCGGACATCGTTGGGTCCCCTCCCCGGTCAACTGCGAGCGATTATGCAGCCGGCCCCTCGCACCGGGGTGAACAGCCGTCCCCCTCTGCCCCCGCTCCGCAGGCCATAACCGCACAAACACCCCAGGATGGGAGGGTGCGGCCCCAGCGGCCGCTCAGCGCCGTTCAGCGCCGCCCAGCGCCGCCCGGAGGAGACGCCCATGGCCCAGGAAGTACGCGCGCCGCAGGCCGGCGGCGGCCCCGTGCCCGGCGAGGGCCAGAGCCGCCGCACCGTCGTCATCGCGATCGGCGCCCTGCTGCTCGGCATGCTGCTCGCGGCGCTCGACCAGACGATCGTCTCCACCGCCCTGCCGACCATCGTCAGCGAACTCGGCGGCATGGAGCACCTCTCCTGGGTCGTCACCGCCTACCTCCTGGCGTCGACCGCCGCCACCCCCCTGTGGGGCAAGCTCGGCGACCAGTACGGGCGCAAGAAGCTCTTCCAGACCGCCATCGTCCTCTTCCTCATCGGCTCCGCGCTCTGCGGCATCGCCCAGAACATGCCGCAGCTCATCGCCTTCCGAGCCGTCCAGGGCCTCGGCGGCGGCGGGCTCATCGTGCTGTCGATGGCGATCGTCGGCGACCTCGTCTCGCCCCGCGAACGCGGCCGCTACCAGGGCATGTTCGGCGCGGTCTTCGGCGCCACCAGCGTCCTCGGCCCGCTGATCGGCGGCCTCTTCACCGAACACCTCTCCTGGCGCTGGGTCTTCTACATCAACCTGCCGATCGGCGTCGTCGCCCTCTTCGTCATCGCCACCGTGCTGCACATCCCGGTCGGCACCACCCGCCACACCATCGACTACCTCGGCACCTTCCTCATCGCCTCGGTCGCCACCTGCCTGGTCCTCGTCGCCTCCCTCGGCGGCACCACCTGGGCCTGGGGATCGGCGCAGATCATCGGCCTCGCCGTCCTCGGAGCCGTACTCCTCGTCTGGTTCGTGTACGTCGAACGGCGGGCCGCCGAACCCGTCCTGCCCCTCAAACTGTTCCGGATCAGGACCTTCACCCTCGTCTCCGTCATCAGCTTCATCGTCGGCTTCGCGATGTTCGGCGCGATGACCTACCTGCCGACCTTCCTCCAGGTCGTGCAGGGCGTCAGCCCCACCATGTCCGGCGTGCACATGCTGCCCATGGTCGCCGGCATGTTCCTCACCTCGACCGCCTCGGGCCAGCTCGTCTCCCGCACCGGCCGCTGGAAGGTCTTCCCGCTCGCCGGCACCGCCCTCACCGCGCTCGGCCTGCTCCTGCTCCACCAGCTGACCGAGACCAGCTCCACCTGGTCGATGAGCGTCACGTTCTTCGTCTTCGGCGCCGGACTCGGCCTCGTCATCCAGGTCCTCGTCCTCGTCGTGCAGAACGCCGTCTCCTACCAGGACCTCGGCGTCGCCACCTCCGGAGCCACCTTCTTCCGCTCCATCGGCGCCTCCTTCGGCGTCGCCATCTTCGGCACGATCTTCACCGACCGCCTCACCGACAAGCTGGACGCCGCCCTCGCCGGAGAGGACCTGCCGCCCGGCGCCGGAGCCGACCGGCTCGCCGCCGACCCGCGCGCCCTCGCCGAACTCCCGCCGGAGCTGCGCCCGTCCGTCCTCCACGCGTACGCCACGTCCATCACCGACGTGTTCCTGTACGCGGCGCCCGTCGTCCTCGTCGCCTTCGTCGTCGCCTGGTTCCTCAAGGAGGACCGGCTGCGCGGCTCCGTCACCGCGCCCGACACGACCCAGACGCTCGCCTCCAACCCCGTCGAGCGCTCCTCCTACGAGGAGTGCGCCCGGGCCCTGTCCGTGCTCGGCTCCCGCGAGGGACGCAAGGCGGTCTACGAGAGGATCACCGCCCGCGCCGGGCTCGACCTGTTGCCGGGCGCGAGCTGGCTGCTGCTACGGGTGCGCCGCCACGGCACGGTCGAGCCCGCCGCACTGGCCGAGACCACCCCCGTACCCCTACGGGTGATCACCGAGGCCGCCCGGCAGCTTGAGGAGCGGCACCTGGTGGCGCGGGAGGGCCTGCAGATCGTCCTCACCGAGGAGGGGGCGCAGACGGCGGCGCTGCTCGCCAAGGCGCGCGAGGACTCGCTGTCCGAGCTGCTCGGCGACTGGTGGGGGCCGGACCGGCCGACCGACCTCGTGCGGCTCGTGGAGGAGCTGACGGCCGAGCTCGGCGGCTCGGACGCGGAACGCCCCCGCTATCCGGAGCCGCCCGGCGACCACCGCGCCTGACGCGGAACGGCCGCCCGGCTCAGAGCTCCTTGCCGTACCAGATGTCCATGTACGGGCCGGTGCAGTACGCCGGGATCTCCGCGTAACCGCTCCGCGTGTACAGCGCCCGCGCCTCCACCAGGTCCAGGCGGGTGTTCAGGACGATCCGGCGGGCGCCGAGCCCGCGCGCCGCGTCCTCCAGGTCCCGCAGCAGTGGGGCCGCGCCGCCGAGGCCGCGGAAGGCGTGGCGCAGGAAGACCCGGGTCAGCTCGGCACGCTCCTCGTCGAGCATCAGCACACCGCCGCAGCCGGCCGCCCCGCCCTCGTACCGCGCGACCAGGAACTGCCCGGTCGGCGGGGTCAGCAGCTCGGCCCCGTCGTCGGTCAGGCCCTCGTCGATCTCCGCCTCGGTCGCCGGGCGCTTCCAATAGCGGCTTGCGACGTCGTCGTAGTAGTCGCGGCGCAGGGCGGTGGCGTCCGGGGTGTCGACGCGCTCGGGGGAGAAGGTCCAGGTCATGCGCGCCATTGTGCGGCGCGCACGGCCGGGGCCGCCGCCGGATTTCGCCGTACTGCTCTGGACAGCTCCGTACTGCTCCGTACTGCTCCGGACGGCTCCGGACTGTTCTGGAGCGCTCTCCGGACTGCTTCGGACTGCGCCCGTCTGCTCCGGACGGCTTTCGGACCGCTACTTGGGGGACGCCTGCTGGACGACCTCGAAGGACCACAGCGTGGAGCCGGTCGCGGCGGGCTTCGGCCGCTCGCCCCCGCCCTCGCCGCCGGAGGTGCCCTGGTGGGCGGCCTTCATGGAACCGCTCATCCAGTTCTGGAAGTCATCCTCGCTGCGCCAGCGGGTGTAGACGAGATAGGTGTCCGTCCCTTCCAGCGGGCGCAGCAGCTCGAACCACTCGAAGCCGTCGGAGTTCTCGACGGACCCGGCACGCGCCGCGAAGCGCTGCTCCAGGACCTCGCGCTGCTCGGCGGGCACGGTCAGTACGTTGATCTTCACGATGCTCATGGAGGGCAGGATATGACCGGTGGCGTACCGATCCGCGAACTGGCCGAGGACTGGCTGACCCTTCCGGAGGAGCAGGAGCGGGACTTCGTCGTGTCGCCGGCCGGGCTGTGGCTGGCGCTCGCCGCCGTCGCCGCCGGGGCCCGCGGGGCGACCGGCGAGGAGTTGCGGGGGCTGCTCGGCGTCGCCGGGGAGGAGGCCGCGGACGCGGTGACCGCCGCGGGGCGGAGCCTGGCCGGCAGCGGCGGGACGGACGTGGCGACCGGGGTGTGGAGCCGGGTG
The DNA here is from genome assembly GCF_044541845.1 of Streptomyces sp. NPDC085481. Lineage (NCBI taxonomy): Bacteria > Bacillati > Actinomycetota > Actinomycetes > Kitasatosporales > Streptomycetaceae > Streptomyces > Streptomyces sp. NPDC085481. The sequence goes on along the minus strand of NZ_JBITTJ010000001.1, from coordinate 612,806 downwards.
CCGGTGCTCGCGGAGTTCCGGGAGCGGCTGCCCGGCCTCGGCTTCGGCGAGCTGGGCGGTCAGGCACAGGCCGAGATCGACACCTGGGTGCGGAAGACCACCGGCGGCCGGATCGAGCGCCTGCCGCTCACCTTGGACGGCGCCGAGGACCTGGTCCTGGTCAACGCGCTCGCCCTGAAGGCCTCCTGGCTGACCCGCTTCCCGGGCCACCTCACCCGCGACGAGCCCTTCGCCTGCGGCGACGGCTCCGTCGTCCCCGTACCGACGATGCACCAGCGGATTCCGGCGCGCTGGGCCTGGCGGACGGCGGGCGCGACCGTCGTCGAGCTGCCCTGCGAGGGGGAGCGGGGGACGGCGGTGCGGGTGCGGTTCGTGCTCGGCGCGCCGGGTGAGGGGCCGGCCGCCGTGCTGCCCGCCGCCTGGGCCGGCGGCTCCGGCCGGTTCCCGCTGCGGGCCGAGGCCGTCGACCTCGCCCTGCCGCGCTTCACCCTCCGCACCGTCACCGACGTGTACGCCAGGCTGCCGGCCCTCGGCATCACCCGGGCGGTCCGGCCGGGCGCCGACTTCTCCGGGCTCTCGCCGGAGCCGCTGGTCGTGTCGGCGGCCGTGCAGGAGGCGCTGGTCGAGATCGCGGAGGAGGGGGTGGAGGCGGCCGCGGTCACCGCGGTCGCGATGACCCGTTCGGCCGCCCCACCCCGTCGCCCGACGGTCGAACGGATTGCCTTCGACCGGCCGTTCGGGGTGGTCGTCCTCGACGGCACGGGCGAGGTCCCGCTGTTCCTGGGCTGGAGGACGACCAGCGAGCGCTAGGCCCCTAGCCGAGGACGCGGGCGATCAGCAGGCCGTCGTACCCCTTCGTGCCGACCGTCTGGAGGGCGGTGGCGTCCAGCCGGGGCTCGCGGGCGATCAGTTCGTACATCTCGCGGGTGCCGGTGATCGCCGGGTCGTCGGGGTCGGGGGTCGCGACCCTGCCGTTGCGCACCACGTTGTCGACGACGATGACCGTGCCCGGCCGGGAGAGCTTCAGCGCCCAGGAGACGTAGTGCGGGTTGTTGACCTTGTCGGCGTCGATGAAGACGAAGTCGAACGGGCCCGCGCCCTCCTCTTCGAGGAGCGGCAGGGTGTCCAGGGCCGCGCCCGTGCGGACCTCGACGATCTTGTCGAGGCCGGCCCGGGCCAGGTTGGAGCGCGCCACGTCCGCGTGGGCGGGGGAGTACTCCAGGGTGACCAGCCGGCCGTCGGCGGGCAGCGCGCGGGCCAGCCAGATGGTGCTGTAGCCGCCGAGGGTGCCGATCTCCAGAACGTTCCTCGCGCCCTGCATCGTGACGAGGAGGTTGAGGAACTTGCCCTGGTTGGGGGCGACGGCGATCTCGGGGAGCCCGGCGGCCGTGGACTCGGCGAGCGCGGCGGCGAGCGCCTCGTCGGCGGGGGCCAGCTGGTCGGTGACGTAGCGGTCGACGGTGGTCCAGAGGTCCTGATCGTTGCTCATGCGGCCGAACGTACACCTGACTTGGCCCGCCGCACCCGTGCCACCGCCACGAGCCCCGTGGCGATCGCGCCGACCGCGAGCAGGGCGCCGAGCACGGTCAGGAGCCAGACCGGGATGCCGTCGCCCACGGTCATCAGCCGGTATTCCTCGTACACCCTGCGGTACGGGGTGTCCTCGGCGGCCCGGGTCAGCCGGTGGTCGCCGTCGATGAGGGCGGGGCGGGGGAAGTACTGCTCGACGGCGGTGAAGAAGACCCGCTCACGGCCGGCGAGTTCGGCGACCGGACCCTCCGGCCGGTCGATGGCGCCGGCGAAGGTGACCGTCGGCCGGTCGCCGCCGATCGCGTCGCGCGGCTCCATCCGGTGGTCGGACAGGATGTAGAGGTCGAGGGCCTGCGGCGTCTTCGCGAGCCGGGAGAGCCGCATGGGGTAGACGGGCGAGTCGTTGCGGAAGGTGATCCGCAGGGGGTCGAGGGCGCCGCGCAGGGGCTCGCCGCTCTTCTCGGGGGCGAGGCGGACGGCGACGTACTCCCACTTCTGCTGGACGTACGGCCGCAGTTCGGCGCTGAGCCGGTCCGGGAGCTCGAAGCCGTTGCGGTGCAGCCAGTCGCCGAGCGCGGTCGGGTCGGTGGCCGTGAGCCGGGCCACGTCGAAGGGGCCGAGCCGTTCGCGGCCGACGACGCCGACGTCCGGGGCCTTGGCGGTGGGCGGCGCGGCGCCGGCGCCGTCGGTGTCGCCGGAGGAGAAGGGCCAGTCGCCCGCGCGCGGCCAGAAGTAGGTGCGCTCGCGGTGCTCGGGCCAGGTCATCCGGTCGAGCGCGTCGAAGAGCGCCGGGTCGCCGAGCGCCACGTCGGCCCGGTGCGGCACCGGCATGACCCAGGCGGCCTGCTCGGCGTCGCCGCGGACGGTGAAGCGCATGACGATCCGCTCGGTGCCGGTGCGCGCGTCCCAGCGCACGGCCGAGGTCTCCCGGTCGACGCCGATCCGCGAGCCGCCGCCCGGGATCATGGCGCCGCAGCCGCAGGCGTACGCCGGTGCGACGAGCGAGCCGAGCTGGAGCGCGAACAGCGCGACGATCAGGATCAGGATTCTGTGTGTGGTCCCCCGCATGCCGGTTCGGACGCGCGAGCGGATCGTCTGGTTCCGTTGGCGGGTTCCGTACGGGAGTTCCGCACACGGGGGTTCCGTACGGGAGTTCCGCACACGGGGGTTCCGTACGGGGGTTCCGTACACGGGAGTTCCGTACGGGAGGCGGGGCGCTGGGCGTGGGGGTGGGGGCCCCGCCTCCCCGGGCTCAGGCCGTCTTGACCTGGAGCTCCTTGATGCCGTTGAGCCAGGCCGCCCGCAGCCGCCGCGGGTCGCCGGCCAGGGTGAGGTCGGGCAGTTCGTCGGCGAGCGCCTCGAAGATCAGCTCGATCTCCTTGATGGCGAGGGACTTGCCGAGGCAGAAGTGCGGTCCGCCGCCCCCGAAGCCGAGGTGCGGGTTCGGGTCGCGGGTGATGTCGAACGTCTCGGGGTTCTCGAAGACCTCGGGGTCGTTGTTGGCGGAGGAGTAGAACAGGCCGACCCGGTCCCCGCGGCGGATCTTCTGGCCGCCGAGCTCGGTGTCCTGGGTGGCGGTCCGCTGGAAGGAGACCACCGGGGTCGCCCAGCGGACGATCTCCTCGGCGGCGGTCACGGGCCGCTCCCGCTTGTAGAGCTCCCACTGGTCGGGGTGGGTGAGGAAGGCGTGCATGCCGTGGCTGATGGCGTTGCGGGTGGTCTCGTTGCCGGCGACGGCGAGCAGCAGGACGAAGAAGCCGAACTCGTCCGAGGAGAGGTTGCCCTGCCCCTCGGCGGCGACGAGCTGGCTCACGATGTCCTTCGCGGGGCACTCCTTGCGGGCCGCGGCCAGGTTCATCGAGTAGCCGATGAGCTCCATGGCGGCCTCGGCGCCGATCTCCTCGGTGATGGCGTACTCGGGGTCGTCGTACGCGACCATCTTGTTGGACCAGTCGAAGATCCGGGCGCGGTCCTCCTGCGGTACTCCGATGAGTTCCGCGATCGCCTGGAGCGGCAGCTCGACGGCGACCTTGGTGACGAAGTCGAAGGCGCCGTCCGGCCCCGCCGCGGCCCTCGCCTCCTCGACGATGGCGCGGGCCCGGTCGCGCAGCGCGGTCTCCAGGCTGCGGATGGCGCGCGGGGTGAAGCCGCGCTGGACGATCTGGCGGACCCGGGTGTGCTCGGGCGGGTCCATGTTGAGCATGATCAGCTTCTGGACCTCGATCTGGTCCCTGGTGATGTGCTCGTTGAAGCGGATGACGGCGGTGTTCTCGTTGGAGGAGAACAGTTCGGGGTGCGTGGAGACGTACTTGACGTCGGCGTGCCGGGTCACGGCCCAGTAGCCCTCGTCGGCGAAGCCGGTGAGGCCGGGGGGCTGAGCGCACCACCAGACGGGAGCGGTCTGCCGGAGCTGTGCGAACTCCGGGTGGGGGACGCGGCTCTGGAGCAGGTCGGGGTCGGTGGCGTCGAACCCTTCGGAGAGATGGGGGCAGGGCATCGGCAACACACTCCATTTATCTGATGGCCCATCAGAAGTTGCCGGGAAAGGTAGTAACGAGTTCTACAAGTGGCAAGAGAAGGGGTGGGAACTGTTGCGTCCCGGACCCTTGCGTACCGGCGGTAGCAGTCATAAGACTGCACTCAGAACTAGAACGCGTACTAGTTCTACGTGCTAGCCGGGCTAGCCACGTGACGTCGACCGGCGAGGGTGCCGGGACACCCCCCGGGCGAGGAGAGGACGATCTCATGGCCGCGGAACCCGTCATCGTCGAAGCCGTACGCACCCCCATCGGCAAGCGCGGGGGAGCGCTCGCCAACCTCCATCCCGCCTACCTGCTCGGCGAGACCTACCGTGAACTCCTCGGCCGCACCGGCATCCACGCCGACTGCGTCGAGCAGATCGTCGGCGGCACGGTCACCCACGCCGGCGAGCAGTCCATGAACCCCGCCCGTACGGCCTGGCTCACCATGGGCCTCCCGTACGAGACCGCCGCCACCACCGTCGACTGTCAGTGCGGTTCCTCGCAACAGGCCAGCCACATGGTCGCCAACATGGTCGCGGCGGGTGTCATCGACATCGGCATCAGCTGCGGCGTGGAGGCGATGTCCCGCGTCCCGCTCGGCTCCGGGTCCAAGCACGGCCCCGGCAAGCCCTGGCCTGACGAGTGGAACGTCGACCTGCCCAACCAGTTCGAGGCCGCCGAGCGCATCGCGCGGCGCCGCGGCCTCACCCGAGAACGCGTCGACTTCCTCGGCCTGCTCTCCCAGGAACGGGCCGCCATCGCCTGGTCCGAGGAGCGCTTCAAGCGCGAGACCTTCGCCGTGCAGGTCCCCACCACCGAGGAGGAGCAGGCCGCGGGGCAGGGCATGTGGCGGCTCGTCGACCGCGACGAGGGCTTGCGCGACACCAGCATGGAGGCGCTGGCCCGGCTCAAGCCGGTCATGCCGACCGCCGTCCACACGGCCGGCAACTCCTCCCAGATCTCCGACGGCGCCTCCGCGATCATGTGGGCCTCCAAGCGCATGGCCCGCGCGCTCAAACTCCGCCCCCGCGCCCGGATCGTCGCCCAGGCCCTGGTCGGCGCCGACCCGCACTACCACCTCGACGGGCCCGTCGACGCGACGCGTGCGGTGCTCGGCAAGGCCGGGATGTCGCTCAAGGACATCGACCTGGTCGAGATCAACGAGGCGTTCGCGTCGGTGGTGTTGAGCTGGGTGCAGGTCTTCGACCAGGACCTGGAGAAGGTCAACGTCAACGGCGGCGCGATCGCACTCGGTCACCCGGTCGGCGCGACCGGGGCGCGGCTCATCGCGACGGCACTGCATGAACTGGAGCGCACGGACAAGGAGTTCGCGCTGATCACGATGTGCGCGGGCGGGGCGCTGGCGACGGGCACGATCATCCAGCGGCTGTAGCCGTCCCTGCGGGGTGTGCGGTGTGCGGTGTGCGGTGTGCGGTGTGCGGTGTGCGGTGCGCGGCGCCGGGCGGTCGGCGGCGGGCGGTCGTGCGGGGGGTGTCCCTCACGGCCGGCCGGCCCCTACCGGGGCGCCTTCGGGCCCCACCCCGCGTCCGCGGCCAGTGTTGACAGGTACTCCGCGGCCCCTTGGCCCGGCCGGCTGAGGCCCGCCGCCTGGCCCGCCCACAGGTTCACGTACTCCGGGCGGTCCTGGGCGCCCGCCGCGCGGCGGATCGGCTGCATCAGGGCGTTCTGGACCGGGTACGGCGGGACGGTGTCCTCGTGGGCGGCCATCGCGTGGACGAAGGCGTTCGGGATGCCTCGGGCCGTGCGGCCGGAGAAGAGGCGGGTCAGGACGGTGGTGCGGGCCTCGGGGGTGGCGAGGGCCGTGCGGTGGACGGGGGACGCGCCCGATTCGCGGGTCGCGAGGAAGCCCGTACCGATCTGGACCGCGTCGGCTCCGAGCGCCAGCGCCGCCGTGATGCCGCGCCCGTCCGCGATGCCCCCGGCCGCGACGACCGGCACCCCCACCGCGTCCACCACCTGCGGGACCAGCGAGAACGTACCGACCAGCGACTCCCGTACCGGCCGCAGAAACGCCCCCCGGTGCCCGCCGGCGTCGCTGCCCGAAGCGACCACCGCGTCCACGCCCGACGCCTCGAGCGCCTCCGCCTCCGCGACCGTGGTCGCCGTACCGATCAGGACGATGCCCCGCCGCCGCGCCTCCGCGACGAGCCGCCGCGGCGGCAGCCCCATGACCAGGCTGATCACCGGCGGGGCGGCCGCCACCAGCGCGTCGAGCTGCTCGTCGAAGCCGGGCCGCGCGGCCACCTCGGCGGCGGTCGGGGCGGTCGCGCCGAGCTCCTCGTAGTACGGGCGGAGCCGCGCCACGTGCTCGGCCAGGGCGGCGGGGCCGACGGTGGCGCCCTCGCCCTCCTGCGGCACCCAGAGGTTCACCGCGAACGGCCGCTCCGTGGCCGTCTTCAGCCGGGCCACCAAGGTTGTGATGCCGTCTGGGGTGAGGATGTGCGCCCCGTACGAGCCGAGGCCGCCGTTCTCCGAGACCGCGACGGTCAGTTCGACGGACGACAGCCCGCCGCCGAACGGTCCCTGGACGATGGGGAGGTCGAGGGGGAGCAGCTCTCGCAGGCGGCCGGTCGGGAGTGTCGGGAGTATCGGCGGTACTGGGGGTACCGGGGGTACGGGGGGTACGGGGGGTGCCGAGGGTGCAGCCATGCGTACGGCCTCCTGGTCGGGGCGGCGGGCTCGGTGCCTGCCGACGTCCAGGACAGTAGACGACTGGTCAACTAAAAATCCACCCCCTTCACGGCGGACGTGAACCGAATAGTTGACCGGCCGTATAGTGACCGCCATGGGACGCACCAGCACCGCCAGGGAACGGCTCGTCGACGCCACCGGTGAGCTCATGCGCAGCCGCGGTTACGGGAGCCTCGGCGTCGCCGAGATCTGCGCCCGCGCCGACGTGAAGAAGGGCAGCTTCTACTACTTCTTCGAGTCGAAGCAGGCCCTGACCGTCGAGGTCGTCAACGCCTACTGGCAGACCGAGCGCGCCTGCTGGGCCGGCGAGCTGACCGCCCCCGCCCCCGCCCTCGACCGGCTGCGCAACCTGCTCGGGCTCGCCTCCGCCGTGCAGCGGCGCGGCAAGGAGGCCACGGGCACGGTCGACGGCTGCCTCCTCGGCAACCTCGCCCTCGAGCTGAGCACCCAGGAGCCCGACGTGCGGGCCCGCCTGGAGGAGATCTTCGACGAGCAGGTCGGGCTGATCGCGGCCTGTCTCGCCGAGGCGGCGGTCGACGGGGCGATCCCGGCCGACCGTACGGGGAACGAGGTGGCCAGGGCGGTCGTCGCCCAGCTGGAGGGGCTCGTCCTGCTCGCCAAGCTCAAGAACGACCCGGCGGTCCTGGACGGCCTGTGGCCGCAGGTCAGGATGCTGCTGGGGGCGTGAGGCGCGCCGGGCGTCACGCACGGGACCTCCGGCGCGAAACGCCGCAGGCCCCGCCCCTCCGAGCGGAGGGCGGGGCCTTGCGGGTGGGCGTCGCTGTGCGGCGTGGTGCTCTTAGTACCAGCCGTGGGACTGCCAGAAGTTCCAGGCGCCGTTCGGGGAGCCGTAGCGCTCGTTCATGTAGTCGAGACCCCACTTGATCTGCGTGGCGGGGTTGGTCTTCCAGTCGGCACCGGCCGAGGACATCTTCGAACCCGGCAGGGCCTGGACCAGGCCGTAGGCGCCGCTGGAGGAGTTGGTGGCCGTGAAGTTCCAGCCGGACTCGTGCTCGACGATCTTGCTGAAGGACGCGTACTGCGACGGCGGCACGATCTGTCGGGCGATCTCCTGCGGGGTGGCGGCCGAGGCCGTGCCCGTCGTGCCCAGGACCGCACCGGAAGCGCCCAGCAGGACGGCGGCGGAGACGGCGAAGGTCTTCTTGCGGTCGGAGACACGAGTGGCGATCGAGCGGAACAAAACGTCATACCTAACGTCGGGGACATGGGTCGCGCCGGGCGGTTTCGGCATGCCGGAACCAGAGCCCGGGGAACCCGGGAACTGGGGGGAACCGGCCGTCCGAGGTGCTGCGCTGAGCACCGGCTGCCTGGCGACGTCCACCAGAGAAGCAGGCCTGCCAGGGCGATGCAACGACCCCCATTACGAGGAAGGTTCGGACCCCCGCGGAAGGTCCCGGGGGTCGGGTGTGGTGGGTTTCCGCAGGTCGCGCCCGCCTATGGGGTGATTTGGGCGGGTCGTCCGGGTCTACTATTTCGGCTCGTACGTGACCTAGGTCCTATGAGGCGCCTCACCCCGGAGGGCCTCTTCGGGAGCCTCGAATGTGACCTGGGCCTCGAAGTTCGCCCGCCGGGTCGCGCGGCGCAGCGCCTTCAGGAGGGCGTCGCCGACGGTCATGGTGAGGACGACGGTGAGGACGGCGCGGCCGAGGTCCCAGCCGAGGGAGGTGGCGACGAGGAAGGCGAGGAAGCGGACCAGGTTGTCGTGGGCCGGGGCGCCCGGCAGGAAGAAGATCCCGCCCGCGTCCGCCGCATCGCCGCCGAGCGTCACCCAGCCGTACAGATTGGTGACCGTGCCGTACGCGAACGCCGCCACGAAGCCGTACGCGGAGAGCATCACCAGCTCCCGCCGGCCCCGAAGCCTCCCCCAGGCTCGCGGCTTCGCTCGGGCACCGGAGACCCCCATCGCCCCCGGCAGCAGCCCCGCGCCCATCGTGAACCAGCCCATCGCCAGCATCTGCGTCGGCATCCACGGGCCGACCCCACCGGTGAGCAGCGCGGACGCGAACATGGTCACCGCGCCGAGGACGAAGCCGAAGCCCGGTCCGAGGACCCGGCCGCTCAGCACCATCAGGAAGAACATCGGCTCCAGGCCGGCCGTCCCCGCCCCGAGCGGCCGCAGCGCCGCCCCCACGGCGGCGAGCACGCCCAGCATCGCCACCGCCTTCGCGTCCATGCCGCAGTCGGCGATGGTCGCCACCACCACGGCGATCAGGAGGGGAAGGAGCAGGGCGAAGAACCAGGGGGCGTCGGCGGCGTGATCGGTGAGGGCCGAGCCCGCGTCGGCGAAGAGCGGCCAGCCGATGGCGACGAGCCCGACGGCGGAGACCAACACCAGTGCGGCGACCGACCTGGGGCCCAGCCGGACGGGGCGGGCGGGGGCGCGGGAGCTCACAGCGCCTCCTCTACCTGCTCGACCGTGAGCCACGCCTGTGGGGCCAGGATCTTCGCGACCTGGGGCGCGAACGCGGGGGAGGAGACCACCACCTCCGCCGTCGGGCCGTCCGCGACGACCTCGCCGCCCGCGATGATCACCACCCGGTGCGCGAGCTCGGCCGCGAGCTCCACGTCGTGCGTCGCGAGCACGATCGCGTGGCCCTCGGCGGCCAGCCCGCGCAGGTGCGCCACCAGGCGCGCCTTCGCCGCATAGTCCAGGCCGCGGGTCGGTTCGTCGAGCAGCAGCAGCGGGGGGCGTGCGGTCAGGACGACGGCGAGCGCGAGCGCGAGGCGCTGCCCCTCCGACAGGTCCCGGGGGTGCGTGTCGTCCGCGACCCCCGGCAGCAGTTCCGACACCAGTGCCCGGCAGCTCCCGGCCGGCGCGTGCGCGTCCGCGTCGGCCGCGGCACACTCCGCGGCCACCGTGTCCGCGTACAGCAGATCCCGCGGCTCCTGCGGCACGAGCCCGACCTGCCGGATCAGTGCGCGGGGGTCCGTGGCGTCCGGGGTGAGCCCGGCGACCCGGACCGTGCCGGCGGCCGGGGCGACCATCCCGACGAGCGTCCCGAGCAGGGTCGACTTGCCCGCCCCGTTCCGGCCCATGAGGGCCACCGTCTCCCCGGCCGCCACGTGCAGGCTGACCTGCCGCAACGCCTCGACCCGTCCGCGGCGGACGGCGAGCCGGTCCACGTCGACGAGGGGCCCGCCGGGGGCGGTCGCGTCCGCGCGTCCGCGGCCCGGGCGCCGGAAGAGGAACCTTCCCCCACCCCGCCCCTGCCCGGAACCGGGGGCTCCGCCCCCAGGGCCCCGAACCTCGGACGCCGGCGGGGCCGGCTTCGACGCGGTCCGCGGCGCGGCCCCGGTGCGGGGGAGCGGACCCGCCGGGGCCCGGTCGGACAGGCGGGCTCGTAGCGGGGCCGCCCGGCGTCGCGCGTCACGGACCGTCAGCGGCAGCGGGTCCCAGCCCGCGATCCGGCCCAGGGCGACCACCGGCGGGTGTACGGGCGAGACCGCCATGATCTCGGCGGGCGGGCCCATGACCGCCTCCGGGAGGAGCAGGACCTGGTCCGCGTACTGCACCACCCGCTCCAGGCGGTGCTCCGCCAGCAGGACCGTCGTGCCCAGGTCGTGGACCAGGCGCTGGAGGACGGCCAGGACGTCCTCGGCGGCCGAGGGGTCGAGGGCGGAGGTCGGTTCGTCGAGGACGAGGACCTTGGGGTGCGGGGTCAGGACGGAGCCGATCGCGACGCGCTGCTGCTGCCCGCCCGAGAGCGTGGCGATCGGGCGGTCGCGCAGCTCCGCCAGGCCCAGCAGGTCCAGGGTCTCCTCCACCCGGCGGCGCATCACGGCCGGGGCCAGGCCCAGGGACTCCATGCCGTACGCCAGCTCGTCCTCGACCGTGTCGGTCACGAAATGGGCCAGCGGGTCCTGCCCCACCGTGCCCACCAGGTCCGCGAGTTCGCGCGGCGGGTGGGTGCGGGTGTCGCGGCCGTCGACGGTGACCCGGCCGCGCAGGGTGCCACCCGTGAAGTGCGGGACGAGGCCCGACACCGTGCCCAGAAGGGTCGACTTGCCGACCCCCGAAGGGCCGACCAGCAGCACCAGTTCACCCTCGGGCACGGTCAGGTCCACGCCCTTCAGCGTGGGCGCGGCCTCGCCGTCGTACGTCACCGAGACGTTCTCGAAGCGGATCATCGCGCAGACTCCTTCGGCACGGGGGCCACGAACGCGGGCAGCAGGCCCAACAGTACGGAAGCCGCCGGCCACAGCGGCAGTTCGGGCGCCTCCAGCGGTACGACCCCGGGGTGCAGCGCCCCCGGCGCCACCGTCCCCGCCCAGATCATCGCCACCGCCACCGTGACGCCCGACCCGGCCACCAGGCAGGCCCGCACCCCCCACCGGTCCGGCCGGTACCGGGTCCGCACCGTCCGTCGCCCGCCGAGCCGCAGCCCCGCGACGGCCGCGAGCAGCCCGGCCACGAGCAGCGGCAGCCCGTACCCGGCACCCTGCGCGGCGAGCAGCCCGTACGAACCGGCGCACACCCCGAGCAGCCCGCCCAGCGTCAGCAGGTTCGTGGTCCGCCGCACCACGGGCGGCACCTGCGCCGTACGGCCGTACCCCCGCGCGTCCATCGACGCGGCCACCGCCACCGACCGCTCCAGCGCGCCCTCCAGGACCGGCAGCCCGATCTGCAGCAGCGCCCGCACCCCGCCCGTGGGCCGGCCGCGCAGCCGGCGGGCGGTCCGCAGCCGCACCACGTCCGCGACCATGTTCGGCGCGAACGTCATCGCGACCACGACGGCCACCCCCGCCTCGTACAGCGCCCCCGGCAGCGACTTGAGCAGCCGCGCCGGGTTGGCCAGCGCGTTCGCCGCGCCCACGCAGATCAGCAGCGTCGCCAGTTTCAGCCCGTCGTACACCGCGAACACCAGCTGTTCCGCGGTCACCCGGCCCCCGATCCGCACCCCCTGCGCCCAGTCCGGCAGCGGCACCTCGGGCAGCGTGAACAGTTCGTACGAGCCCGGGATCGGCGAACCGAGGACGAGGGAGAACGCCACGCGCAGCCCTACGACGAACAGGCCCAGCTTCACGAACGCGCCGTACGAACGCGCCCACGGCGCATCGGTACGGCGCGCCGCGACGACATAGCCCGCGACGCCGATGACCAGGCCGAGCACCAGCGGGTTCGTCGTACGGGAGGCGGCCACGGCAAGGCCGAGCGCCCAGAGCCACCAGGCTCCCGGGTGCAGGGCGTTGGAGCGGGTCGCCTCGGGGGCGCGCAGCCGGGACGGCGGGGTGGTCATCCGCGGCGGCGGCGGGCCTGCACGACGCCGGCGGTACCGAGGAGGAGCACGGCCGCCCCGCCCACGACGAGCCCGACGGACGGCCCGCCGGAATCAGAGGACGAGGAAGAGGAAGCGGACGAGGAGGAACGGGCCGGAGGGGAGGATGCGGAGGCTGAAGCGGAGGGTCCGGAAGCGGACGCCTCGCCCGTCGGCTTCGTCGGCTCCCCCTCCGCCACCTGCTCGCCGCACCCCTTCTCCGGATACCCCTCGATCCCGCACAACAGCGCGTTGGCGTCGTACCGCAGGGGCTTCGCGACCGCCGCGAGCGCCTCCGCGGCGGTGGCGGACTCGCGGACCTGCGGGCAGCCGGCCTTGGGCGTCTTCGCCGGCGGGGTCTCGCCGGGCGGGGCGTCCTGCGGGCCGCCGAAGTCGACGACGACCGCGATCCGCTTGGTGCCCTCCTTCTTCTCCACGCCGGCGCAGATCGTCGCGAAGTCGGGGGCCGAGGAGGGCTGCGCCGCGTCGCTGGAGTCGCGGCTGACCGCGAAGCGGAAGCCGATGGCGTCGCCGTCGGCGGGCCGGGCGGTGGCCGGGCCCTGCGTGGCGTAACCCCACTCGCCGCCCTGTTCCTCCCAGAAGGACCAGTAGCGGTAGCCGGCGGCCTGGGCGGGTGCGGCGACGGCGACGGTCAGGAGGGCGGCGCCGAAGCCGGCGGCCAGCTTGGCGCCGAGGTTGCGGTGCCTCACTTCTTGCGGCCGCTCAGGAGGAAGCCGATGCCGACGCCGACGACCATGCCGATGCCGATGATCCACCACACGTCGAAGCCGGACTCGTCGTCGGCGCCGGTGGACGCCTGCGAGTTGTCGGGGGCCTTCGGGGCGGGGCCGGTGGCGTTCAGCTGCTCGATGAGGTCGGCGCTGCCGAACTCGCGCGGGTCGGTGTCCATGGCGTGCGCGGCGAACACCAGCTGGGCGTAGGCGGCGGGGCCGCTCTCCTTGGCCCAGGTGGCGGAGTTCTTCTCCAGCCAGGCGAGCGCGCCGGTGGCCTCCTTGGTCGCGCCGGCCGCGGCGAGCGCGACGACGGCGTCGGCGGTGTTGCCGAAGTCGGGCAGCTCGGCGGTCTCGGCGGCGCCGGGCATCGGCGGGGTGGTGAGGTGGCCGGTCCTGGCGAGCTGGGCGGCGAGGTAGGAGGCGCCGTTGAGCGCGGCCCGCTCGGCGGTCGGCTTCGGCAGGTCCGTACAGGCCGGGGTCTGCGGGGGCTTCACGCCGCGCGCGGTGATGCCCTTGCCGAGGCCGGCGAGGGCGCCGGCGGCGGTGGCGTCGGCGTTGGCGGGGAGGGCGCCGTTCTTGTCGGGCTGGTACGCGAAGGCTCCCGCACCGCCGTCCTTGGCCGTGCAGGGCAGGGCGAAGGTGAGCAGGGCGTCGTACGGGGTCTTGCCGTCGGCGGACTTCACGCGGCCGGGGTGGTCGCCGGCGGCGATGAGCGCGCCGATGACGATGGAGGTGGAGTTGGCGTCGCTGGGGGTGCCGGGGCTGTAGCTCCAGCCGCCGTCCTTGTTCTGCACGCCGCGGAGCCAGGCCGCGCCCGCCTCGGCGGCCTTCTCGGTCTTCGCCGGGTCGGCGGACTGGCGCTTGACCGAGGCCAGCGCCTGCACGGCGGCGGCGGTGGCGTTGCTGTCCAGCATGGTCTTCGGGTCGCAGGGCTTCGCCGGGTCGGGGCGGAACGAGGCGAAGGCGCCGCTGTCGCACTGCTGGCCGAGCAGCCAGTCAACGGCCTGGTCGGCGGGCTGGATGCCGGAGGTGCGCTGGGCGAGGAAGGCGAGCGACTGGCGCCAGACGCCGTCGTACGTCGGGTCCTTGGTGCCGTAGAGGCCGGCCGGGACCTTGGCGGGGGAGGGGGTCGGCGACGGGGCGGCGGTGGCCACTCCCGCGGCGGTGGTGCTGAGCACGGCACCGGCCGCGAGTGCGGCGGCGATGCGGCGAACGCTGATCATGGGTCCCTCTCCTGCGGGCACCGGACACCGGCACCCGGGGAGCCAGCCTCCGGCGCCGTATTCCTCGACGGTGCCGGCGCTCACGTCCCGTACCGGGCGTTCCGACTCACCGCCCTCTGCATGGGCGGCTCACGGTTGCGGGTCAGTGCCGGATTTCCACCGGCTTCCCCCTGTACGGGCATGACGACGATCGCCCACTCTACCGGCCGGCGCCCTTCGCCCCCGGGCGCTGTACGTCACACCGCCACGTACTCCACCGGCTCCGTCCCCGCCACCGGCTCCGCCCGCCCCAGCTTCACCAGCCGCCGGACGTGGGCCTCGGCCTCGCTGACGGCGATGTTGCGGGAGCCGTGCGGGATCTCGTCCCACGGGCGGTTCCACTCCATCCGTTCGGCGAGCTGCCACGGGGTGAGCGGGGTGGCGAGGAGGGAGAGCAGTCCGGTGAGGCGTTCCTCGTGGTGGTCGAGGAGCTCGCGGACCCGGCCGGCGGCGTCGGGGAAGGCGTACTGGTGGGCGGGGAGCACTTCGGCGACGCCGAGGCGGCCGATGCGTTCGAGGGAGTCGAGGTAGTCGCCGAGGGGGTCGGTGGCGGTGGAGTCGTCGGGGTCCTCGTACAGGCCGATGTGCGGGCTGATCCCGGGGAGCAGGTGGTCGCCGGAGAAGAGCCGGCCGTGGCCGGGGAGGTTCGCCGGGTGTGTCTCCTCCAGGTGGAGGCAGACGTGGCCGGGGGTGTGGCCGGGCGTCCAGACGGCGCGCAGGCGGCGGCCGGCGAGGTCGAGGAGCTCGCCGGGGACGATCTCGCGGTCGGGGAGCGCGGAGCGCAGCCCGGGCAGGGTGCGCATCCGGCCGCCGGCTGCGCGGGCGGCGAGCAGCGGGGCGGTGTGCTCGTCGGGGGCGCCGACGGCGGCGAGCTTGCGGGCCAGGTAGTCGAGCCAGGTGCCCGGTTCGGCGTCGCGGGTGCGGCGTACGACGGCGATGTCGGCGGCGTGCATGGCGATCCAGGCGCCGGACTCCTCCCGGACCCGGCCGGACAGGCCGTGGTGGTCGGGGTGGTGGTGGGTGACGACCACGCCGTGGACGTCCGCAACGGAGAGGCCGAGCCCGCCGAGCCCGGCGGTGAGCTCGGCCCACGACGCGGGGTCGTCCCAGCCGGTGTCGACGAGCACCGGCCCGCGGTCGGTGTCGAGGACATGGACCAGGGTGTGGCCGAGCGGGTTGTCCGGAATGGGCACCCGCAACGACCAGACCCCTCCGCCGTGCTCGGTCACCCGCTGGGTCGGCTGGGTCATGAGGCCTCATCTCTCCACGGCGGTACGGAGCTTGCTCGACCATTGCCCACTATAACTAGAACTGGTATCAGTTCTGAAACACAGTCAGAAAGCCAGAGTCGACGTGCGGTCCCCGGGGAGGCAGTCGGTCATGACCGAGCTTGTGGAGCACGGAAAACTGTTCATCGGCGGTGAGTTGGCCGATCCGCTCGGCAGTGACGTCATCGAGGTGATCTCCCCGCACACCGAGGAGGTCATCGGCCGCGTCCCGCACGCCGCCGAGGCCGATGTCGACCGGGCCGTCGCCGTCGCCCGGAGGGCCTTCGACGAGGGGCCCTGGCCGCGGATGACGCTGGAGCAGCGGATCGAGGTCGTCGGGCGGATCAAGGACGCGATCGCCGTACGGCACGAGGAGATCGCGCGGTCCATCAGTGCGCAGAACGGCTCCCCGTACTCCTGGTCCGTCCTCGCGCAGGCGCTCGGCGCGATGATGGTCTGGGACTCGGCGATCACGGTCGCGCGGGAGTACGCGTACGAGGAGCGGCGCTCCGGCGTGCTCGGGCCGCTGCTCGTGCGGCGCGAGCCGGTCGGGGTCGTCGCGGCCGTCGTGCCGTGGAACGTGCCGCAGTTCACCGCCGCCGCCAAGCTCGGGCCGGCGCTGCTCGCCGGGTGCACGGTGATCCTCAAGCCCTCGCCCGAGTCCCCCCTCGACTCGTACATCCTCGGTGAGATCGCGGCCGAGGCCGGGCTGCCCGAGGGCGTGCTGTCGATCCTGCCCGCCGACCGGGAGGTCAGCGAGTACCTGGTCGGGCACCCGGGGGTGGACAAGGTCTCCTTCACCGGCTCGGTCGGGGCGGGCAAGCGCGTGATGGAGGTCGCCTCGCGCAACCTCACCCGCGTCACCCTCGAACTCGGCGGCAAGTCCGCGGCCGTCATCCTGCCGGACGCCGACCTGGAGGCGGCCGTCGCCGGGATCGTCCCGGCCGCCTGGATGAACAACGGCCAGGCCTGCGTCGCCCAGACCCGCATCCTCGCCCCGCGCTCCCGTTACGAGGAGATCGCCGAGGCCTTCGCCGCCGCGGCCGGGGCGCTCGTGGTCGGCGACCCGCTCGACCCCGCGACCCAGGTCGGCCCGCTCGTCGCCCGCCGCCAGCAGCAGCGCTCCCTCGACTACATCGGCATCGGCCAGGCCGAGGGCGCCAAGGTCCTCACCGGCGGCGGCCGCCCGGCCGGCCTGGAGCGCGGCTGGTACGTCGAGCCGACCCTCTTCGGCGGCGTCGACAACACCATGCGGATCGCCCGCGAGGAGATCTTCGGCCCGGTCATCTGCCTGCTGCCGTACGGGGACGAGGACGAGGCCCTGCGCGTCGCCAACGACTCCGACTATGGCCTCAGCGGCAGCGTCTGGACCGGCGACGTCGAGCACGGCGTCGACTTCGCCCGCCGGGTCCGCACCGGCACCTTCAACGTCAACACCTTCAGCCTCGACATGCTCGGCCCGTTCGGCGGCTACAAGAACAGCGGCCTTGGCCGGGAGTTCGGGCCCGAGGGGCTGAGCGAGTACCTGGAGCACAAGATGATCCACCTGCCCGCGGGCTACGAGGGGCCGGGTGGCGCGTGATGGGCGACCGCTGGCACGTGGAGGTCGACCGGAGCGTCTGCATCGGCTCCGGCATGTGCATCAACCACGCCCCGGACGGCTTCCGCCTCGACCCGGCCCGCCAGTCCCACCCCCGCGACCCCGCCCCGGACGCCAACGAACGCGTCCTCGCGGCGGCCGAGGGCTGCCCGGTCGAGGCCATCTCGATCACCCTCCTCGACGGCGGGGAGCCGGTCTTCCCGCCGGAGGACTAGTTTCCTTATGCAAAACTACTCCCTTGATCACGGGGGCAAGGGGCCTTCGTACGCCCGGAATTGGGAGTGTTGTGCGCAAGTCGATGGGGGTACCCCCTGTACGAGCGAAGTCGAGCGTCGCCTGGGGGAAGGTGGCCGCGGCTGCCGGTGTGGTGCTGCTGGTCGCGGGGTGCGGGAGCAGCGGCGGTTCGGACAAGGGCGGTTCGTCCGCGGCGACCGGGGGCTCGTCCTCGGCCGGCGCCGGTGGCGGCTCGGAGGCCGGGGGCGAGGCGCTGACGGCCGACGCCGTGAGGACGGAGATCGAGACCGCGGCGACGGGCGCCGGCTTCGCCCAGGACGCCACCGGCGACGCGGTGCCGCCGGGCCTGGAGAAGTGCATGGTCTCCTGGACCGCCGACGCCGAGAAGGCCGCCGACCCGAAGAAGTCCTACACCGACACGGTCGCGACCCTCGGCAAGGGCGGCTGGAAGAGCGGCCAGAACTTCTCCCAGGGCGGCTCGACCATCCAGACCCTCACCAAGGGCGGCTGGCAGCTGAAGGCCAGCGACCACAGCATGGGCGCGCTGAAGATGGTGATGTTCATCGCCAGCGACACCTCGGCCACCTGCGAGGCGCCTTTCAAGGCCGACCTGGAGAAGAACAAGAAGTCCTGAGCCCGCGGGGCTCAGCCGCGTCCGGCCGCCGTGCCGGGCGCGGCCCCGGCGCCCCGCGCCGTCAGGTCGATCAGCCGGCACACCGTCTCGATGTCGATCTTCACCTGTGCGATCGACGCCCGCCCCGACAGCCACGTGATCAGCGCCGAGTGCCAGGTGTGCTCGATCACCCGCACCACCGACAGCTGCTCCGGCGTCGGGTGCTGCGTCCCCATCGCGTCCAGGATGATCGCGGTCGTCAGCCGGGACACCGTGTCCACCTCGGGGCTCACGCTGCGGTCGGCGAAGGTCAGCGCCCGCACCATCGCGTCCGCGAGCTGCGGTTCGCGCTGCAGGGCGCGGAACGCCCGCATCAGCGTCTCGGCGACCCGCTCGGCCGGGTCCTCGCCCGCCGGCGGGCGCTTGCGGAGCGTGGTGTGCATGTGCTGGAGCTGGTCCTGCATGGTGGCGACCAGCAGGTGGATCTTGGAGGGGAAGTAGCGGTAGAGCGTGCCGAGCGCCACTCCGGCCGCCTCGGCGACCTCCCGCATCTGTACGGCGTCGAAACCGCCCCGCCCGGCGAGCTGCGCACTGGCGTGCAGGATGCGCCGGCGACGCGCCTCCTGGCGCTCTGTCAGGGGCGGTGACGCAGGTCTGTCTTCCGCGGTCATGAGGTCCCGTTCCGTGCGGTGGCGGAGCGACAGTATGGCGGGGCTCCCGCCGTGGCGCGAATCACCTGATCCGGATCTCGCGGCCGAGCTACCTGCCGGTAGATTCTGTGCTCCTTGAGCGATCAAGAAGATCATGAACGATGATCATGAACGATCAAGTCTGTAACTTGTTCTAGATTAGCGCGGGCGGATACGCTCCCGCGAAAAGCACGCTCGAAGGGGGTCCCAGTTGACCGCGGAGGCCATAGAGGCAAGCCCCCGGCAGTCCGTCACCGCGGGCGGTGACAGTCCGTTGCGGATCGCTCTCCTCACGTACAAGGGGAACCCGTTCTGCGGCGGCCAGGGCGTCTACGTCCGCCACCTCTCCCGCGAGCTCGCCCGCCTCGGCCACAGCGTCGAGGTCATCGGCTCCCAGCCGTACCCGACCCTCGACGAGGGCGTTCCGCTCACCGAGATAGCGAGCCTCGACCTCTACCGCCAGCCCGACCCCTTCCGCACCCCCGGGCGCGAGGAGTACCGGGACTGGATCGACGCCCTCGAGGTCGCCACCATGTGGACCGGCGGCTTCCCGGAGCCGCTCACCTTCTCCCTGCGGGCCCGGCGCATGCTCGCCGCCCGCAGCGGCGACTTCGACGTCGTCCACGACAACCAGACCCTCGGTTACGGACTCCTCGGCGGCCCCCGCGCCCTCGGCGCCCCGCTCGTCACCACGATCCACCACCCCATCACCGTCGACCGGCAGCTCGAACTCGACGCCGCCGCCGACTGGAAGCGCCGCGCCTCCGTCCGCCGCTGGTACGCCTTCACCCGCATGCAGAAGCGGGTCGCCCGCCGGATGCCCTCCGTCCTCACCGTCTCCGGCACCTCGCGCCAGGAGATCGTCGAACACCTCGGTGTCCGCGAGGACCGCATCCGCGTCGTCCACATCGGCGCCGACACCGACCTGTGGTCCCCCGACCCGTCCGTCGCCGAGATCCCCGGCCGGATCGTCACCACCTCCAGCGCCGACGTCCCCCTCAAGGGCCTGGTCCACCTCGTCGAGGCGCTCGCCAAGCTCCGCACCGAGAACCCCGACGCCCACCTCGTCGTCGTCGGCAAGCGCGCCGAGGCCGGACCGGTCGCCCAGGCCATCGAGCGGTACGGGCTCGAGGGCGCCGTGCGGTTCGTCAAGGGCGTCACCGACGCCGAGCTCGTCGACCTCTACCGCTCCGCCCAGGTCGCCTGCGTCCCCTCCCTCTACGAGGGCTTCTCGCTGCCAGCCGCCGAGGCCATGGCCACCGGCACCCCGCTCGTCGCCACCACCGGCGGCGCCATCCCCGAGGTCGCCGGACCCGACGGCGAGACCTGCCTGGCCGTGCCCCCGGGCGACGCCGGCTCCCTCGCCGCCGCCCTCGGCCGGGTCCTGGACGATCCCGCGCTGCGCGCACGGCTCGGCGGCGCCGGGCGGGAGCGGGTGCTGACCCGCTTCACCTGGGCCAGGGCCGCGCAGGGGACGGCCGAGCTGTACCGCGAGGCCATCGCCCGACAGGGCGCTGCCCGGAGCCGTACAGCAGCCCCCCGCGCCTGAGCCCCGCACCCCCGACTCCGCGCCCCCCCACGCCCCCTTCGCAAAAAACGCGGCCCCCCGCAACTGAAGCCACTGAAAGGCAGACCCCGTGCTGACCGTCGACTTCACCCGCTTCCCGCTCGCCCCAGGCGACCGCGTGCTCGATCTGGGCTGCGGCGGGGGCCGGCACGCCTTCGAGTGCTACCGGCGCGGCGCCCAGGTCGTGGCCCTCGACCAGAACGGCGAGGAGATCCGCGAGGTCGCCAAGTGGTTCGCCGCCATGAAGGAGGCCGGTGAGGCCCCGGCCGGCGCCAGCGCCACCGCCATGGAGGGCGACGCGCTGAACCTGCCCTTCCCCGACGAGTCCTTCGACGTCGTGATCATCTCCGAGGTCATGGAGCACATCCCCGACGACAAGGGCGTGCTCGCCGAGATGGTCCGGGTCCTCAAGCCCGGCGGCCGCATCGCCGTCACCGTCCCGCGCTACGGCCCCGAGAAGGTCTGCTGGGCGCTGTCCGACGAGTACCACGAGGTCGAGGGCGGCCACATCCGCATCTACAAGGCCGACGAGCTGCTCGGCAAGATGCGCCAGGCCGGCCTCAAGCCGTACGGGACCCACCACGCCCACGCGCTGCACGCCCCCTACTGGTGGCTCAAGTGCGCCTTCGGCGTCGACAACGACAAGGCGCTGCCGGTCCGCGCGTACCACAAGCTCCTGGTCTGGGACATCATGAAGAAGCCCGCCCTGACCCGGGTCGCCGAGCAGCTGCTCAACCCGGTCGTCGGCAAGAGCTTCGTGGCGTACGCGACCAAGCCCCACCTGCCCAAGGCCGATGCCGACGCCGCCAACGCCGACGCCGCCAACGCCGACGCCGCCAACGCCGACGCCGCGAAGGCCGGCGCGTGACCTCTCCCGAGCGGATCGCCGAGCACCTGGTGCTGCCCGGCGTACTCACCGCCGACGAGGCCGCCCGTACGGTGGCCGGCATCCTTGCCGCACAGCGCGCGGACGGCGCCATACCGTGGTTCCGCGGACACCACCTCGACCCCTGGGACCACACCGAGGCCGCCATGGCCCTCGACACCGCCGGCGAGCACGAGGCCGCCGACCGCGCCTACGCGTGGCTGGCCCGGCACCAGAACGCCGACGGATCCTGGTACGCGGCCTACCAGGACGGCGACCCCGAGGACGTCACCGACCGCGGCCGCGAGTCCAACTTCGTCGCGTACA
This sequence comes from Streptomyces sp. NPDC085481, assembly GCF_044541845.1. Lineage (NCBI taxonomy): Bacteria > Bacillati > Actinomycetota > Actinomycetes > Kitasatosporales > Streptomycetaceae > Streptomyces > Streptomyces sp. NPDC085481. The sequence continues at coordinate 591,607 of NZ_JBITTJ010000001.1, read as the reverse complement.
TCGCCGTCGGCGTCTGGCACCACTACCTGTCGACCGGCGACGACGCCTTCCTCGACCGGATGTGGCCCGTCGTCTACGCGGCCGTCGAGTTCGTCCTCGGGCTCCAGCAGCCCGGCGGCCAGATCGGCTGGAAGCGGGAGGCCGACGGCACCCCCGTGAACGACGCCCTGCTCACGGGCAGTTCCTCCATCCACCAGGCGCTGCGCTGCGCCCTCGCCATCGCCGACGAGCGCGAGGAGCCGCAGCCCGACTGGGAGCTCGCGGCCGGCGCGCTCGGCCACGCGATCCGCAGCCACCCCGAGCGCTTCCTCGACAAGTCCCGCTACTCGATGGACTGGTACTACCCGGTCCTCGGCGGCGCCGTGACCGGACCCCAGGCCAAGGCCCGTATCGACGCCCACTGGGACGACTTCGTCGTGCCCGGCCTCGGCGTGCGCTGCGTGCTGCCCAACCCGTGGGTCACCGGCGGCGAGAGCTGCGAGCTCGCCCTCACCCTGTGGGCGATGGGCGAGTCCGACCGGGCCCTGGAGATCCTCCAGTCGATCCAGCACCTGCGCGCCGCGAACGGCAACTACTGGACGGGTTACGTCTTCGAGGGCGAGCGGGCCGTCTGGCCCGAGGAGCAGACCACCTGGACCGCCGGATCCCTGCTGCTCGCGGTGGCGGCCCTCGGCGGCGACGAGGCGACGGTCGCGGTCTTCGGCGGCGAGCGCCTGCCGCGCGGTCTGGAGCCCGACTGCTGCCGCTGACGGGGAACCCGTACGGACTCACTCCGGTGGCGCACCGGCGGGCCGGGGGCGAGGCTGGCGCCACAGCCCCCAGGGAGGTCTCACCGTGCCCACCTTCATACGTGCGCGCCGCGCCCTCGTCGCCCTGTTCCTGTCCGGAGCGCTGCTCGCCACCACCGCGGCCTGCGGCTCGGACGGCTCGCAGAGCCTGACCACCAGCTCGGACGCGACCCCGACGAGCTCGGCGAGCTTCGAGCAGCAGCGGCTGGCCAAGACCCGGTTCGTGGCCAACGCGGGCCTGGCGGCGGGCGCCACGTACCAGTGGATCATCAAGCCGTACCGCGAGGGCAAGTTCAAGAAGGGCGCGGACGGGCGGACCTTCGCCCTGGTGAAGGCCGGCCTCGCGGGCGCGTTCACGTACAACCGGCTCAAGGCGGCCGTGAACAACGCCAAGGGGGACCCGCTGCTCTCGAAGGCGGTGGCGCCGCTGACCGCGGGGATCGAGTCGCTGAAGGACCTCGGCACGAAGCTGCGCAAGGGCGAGGCGGGCGACGCCGACGTCGGTGCGTTCGAGGACGTCATCAACAACGTGAAGGACGCGGGCAAGAGCGCGGGCGCCGAGGTCGTCGAGAAGGTGCCGAGCACGTCCCAGCTGGGCGGCGGATGAGCGGGCCACGCGCACGGGCGGCGGCCCGAGACGGACGAGCGGCGGGCCGGTCGGCGGGCCGGTCAGAGGCCCGGCCGACCGGCCCGGTCAGAGGCCGAGCTCGGCGAGCGTGCGCAGTGTGGCGGGGTCCGGTGCCGTGACCAGGAGGTCGGTGACCGGGCCCTTCCGCCATGCCGCGAGCCGCTCGGCGATCCGCTCCCGCGGGCCGACCAGGGAGATCTCGTCGGCGAAGGCGTCCGGCACGGCGAGCACCGCCTCCTCGCGCCGCCCGGCGGCGAACAGCTCCTGGATGTGCCGGGCCTCCGCCTCGTACCCCATGCGCCCCATGAGGTCGGCGTGGAAGTTGCGGGCCGCGTGCCCCATGCCGCCGATGTAGAAGCCGAGCATCGCCTTGACGGGCAGCAGCCCCTCGGTGACGTCGTCGCACACGTGGGCGCGCACCATCGGGGCGACCAGGAAGCCCTCGGGCAGGGGGTCGGGGAGCGCGTACACCTCGGCCCAGCGCGTGGGGGACCAGTAGAGCGGCAGCCAGCCGTCGGCGATCCGGACGGTCTGGGCGATGTTCTTGGGTCCCTCGGCGCCCAGGAGGACGGGGAGGCCGGCCCGCAGCGGGTGGGTGATGGGCTTGAGGGGCTTGCCGAGGCCGGTGCCGTCGGGGCCGGTGTACGGGTGGGAGTGGTAGCGCCCGTCGAGCGCCACGGGCCCCTCGCGCCGCAGCACCTGCCGGATGACGTCCACGTACTCGCGGGTCGCGGTGAGCGGCGAGCGGGGGAAGGGCCGCCCGTACCAGCCCTCGACGACCTGCGGCCCGGAAAGGCCGAGCCCGAGCATCATCCGGCCCCCGGACAGGTGGTCCAGGGTGAGCGCGTGCATGGCGGTGGCTGTCGGGGTGCGGGCGGCCATCTGTGCGACGGCCGTGCCGAGCCGGATCGTGGAGGTGTGGGCGGCGATCCAGGTGAGCGCGGTGAAGGCGTCGGAGCCCCAGGCCTCGGCGGTCCACACCGAGTGGTAGCCGAGCGCCTCGGCCTCGCGGGCGAGGTCGAGGTGGGCGGGGGAGGGGCCGCGGCCCCAGTAGCCGAGGGCGAGTCCGAGTCGCATGGCGGGCAGCCTTTCTGACGATGTGTCAGCTCGGCTCGGACTGTACGGCAACGGCCCCCCGCCCGGAAGGGAATCCGGGCGGGGGGCCGTCGGCGAGGGTGGCGACTCCGCGGGAGCCGTCAGCCGCGCTGGATGCCGGTGGTGTCCTGCAGGACGCCGCGGCGGCCGTCCTGGGTCTGGGCGACCAGGGCCTGGCCGCGCTGCTCGACCGCCAGGTACCAGGTGCCGGGGGCCAGTTCGGCGATCGGGGCCTGAGAGCCGTCCTCCGCGTACAGCGGGCGGGCGACCGGGACGGCGAACCAGAAGGGGGTGAAGTCCCCGGCCGGCGCCGGAGCGGTGTCCTGCTGCTGCTGGGCCGGCTGCGGCTGCTGGGTCTGCGGCTGGGAGGGTGCGGCCTGCGGCTGCGCGCCGAACGGCTGGCCGGCGCCGAGCGACGGGTCGGGCTGGGCACCGTACGGCGCCGGCTGCTGCTGGCCGCCCGGGTAGCCGTAGCCGGCACCGGGGACGCCCGGCTGGCCCGGCTGCATGCCGTACGGCTGCGGGGTCTGCGGCTTCGGGGCACCCACGAGCGGCGCGTTGAGGGCCGGGACCAGCGGGCCCGCGACGGTGGCACCGGCGAGCACGAGCGCGGCGATCAGGCCGAGGATCAGACCGGCGCCGGCGTTGGAGGACTCGAAGACCCACATCAGCAGGGTCCAGGCGGAGGCGATGGTGAACGCGGCACCGACCTGGCCGAGCTCCAGGCCGGCCACCTTGCGCTGCTGCGGCAGGCCGCGGGAGACGACCACGAGGGCGGCACCGGCGATACCGAGGAAGAAGGCGCCCCAGCCGAGGGGCGACATCTCCCAGGAGTACGGGGTGTCGACGGCGTCGCAGTAGTTGCCGGGCGCGTCACAGCCGGAGATGCCGAGGAACGAGGCGATGAACAGCACCACCGCTGCACCGATCAGCACGCCATCGCCTCGAGTGAGGGAGCGGATATTCACGTAAGAGTCCTTCGTCGGGTCGTCTCGTCGGGGTGGCGCGAAGCACGGGGGCGGCCCCATCGTACGGAGCGAATCTATCGTTCGCCCGATCGCTCCTCGGTCCTACCCCTTGAGGTAGGCCCCGATGCCGTTCGCGATGCCCTGCGCGGCCTTCTGGCGCCACGCGGCGTCGGTCAGGAGCGCGGCGTCCTTCGGGTCACGCATATTGCCGCATTCGATGAAGACCTTGGGGACGGTTGAGAGATTGAGGCCCCCGAGATCCTCGCGTACATCCAACCCGGTGCCGGAACCGATGTAGTTGGCGGGGTGGCTGCCGGTCGCGCGGCCGAACTGTGTGACCAGCTTCTCACCCAGGGCGCGGGACGGTCCCACGATTTTCGCGGTGTCCGCGGCGCCCGCCTTCACGTGCTCGGGCACGATCACGTGGAAGCCCCGGTTCCCGGTCGCCGAGCCGTCCGCGTGGACGGAGACGACGGCGTCGGCCGAGGCGGCGTTGCCGATCCGGGCGCGCTCGTCGATGCAGGGGCCGTAGGGGCGGTCGGCGTCGTGGACGAGGACGACCTCGGCGCCCTGGGCCTTGAGGAGATCGCGAAGACGGTGTGAAACATCGAGGGTGAAGGCGGCCTCGGTGTAGCCCGCGTTCGTGGAGGTGCCCGTGGTGTCACACTCCTTGCGACTCGTCCCGATATTCACCTTCTTGTTGATTTCCGAGGAATGCCGGAAATTACCGGGATTATGGCCGGGGTCGATCACGACCGTCCGCCCGGCCAGCGGCGGCACCTTCCGCGGCGGACCTGCGGGAATGGCGCCGCCGGCCTTGCCGGTGGCCGAGGCGGTGGCGGTGGCGCCGGCCTTGGTATCCGCCTGCGGGGCCGACGCGGCATTGCCCCCGCAGCCCGTGAGGGCGGCGCAGGCGGTCAGGGCCAGGGGGAGGGCGAGCAGCCCGCGGTGGTCGTACGGCACCCCGCGACTGTAGGCGTTCCGGCGCCGGATTGCCCGTATCGCTGGACGTGTGTGAGAAGAGGGTGAAGGGTATGTGGCGGGCATCATCGCATCGACCACAGAGGGGGACCTGTGGCGGGGGAAGATCACGACCACACCAACGCGGGCCGGCAGCCGTCACCGTGGGAATGGAACGGCCCGGAGGGGGCGGGGCACGCGCCGTCAGGCCCGCCGCCACCGGCCGCTTCGCCGCCACCGGCCGCTTCGCCGGCACCGGCCGCTTCGCAGCCTCCGGCCCCTTCGCCGGCACCGGCTCCTTCGCCGGCGCCACCGCAGGACCAGGTCGCCGGGGGCACTCATCCGCCGGTACCGCCGACACCCCCCGGCTACCCGCCGTACGACGCGCCTCCGACGGCCCCGCTGCCGCCGCCGGGCCCCGCGAACCCGGCGCAGGCCGCCGCCGTCGGCCTGCTGAACCTGTCCTGCCTGGGCCTCGGCTACGCCCTGCTCAAGCACGGGAAGTCGGCCGCCCTCTGCTGGGCCGCCACCATCGCCCTGCTCGTCGTCGCCCTGCCCGCCGACCCGGACGGCATCCCGCTCGGCGTCCTCATCGCCTACGCGGTCTTCGTCCTGGCCACGGCCGCCGACGGGGCCCGGCGCGCACTGCATGCCCACCCGGAGCGCCTCGCGCTCCCCGGCCGGCGCGGCCTCGTGCTGCCCGTCGCGCTCGCCCTTCTGCTCGTCGTCCCCGGCGGCGGCACCTTCGCCTACGGTGCCGCCCGGGACGAGGCCATCGAGCAGTCGCTGCTCGACCGGCTCGCCACCGCCGACACGCAGGTCAGGCAGAGCGAGGGCCAGACCTTCACCAGCGTCGAGGCCACCTACCGCCAGGCCCTCGCCACCTACCAGGACCTGGGCACCAGGCACGCGGGCTCACGCGCCGGAAAGCAGGTCCCGGACCGGCTCGCCGCCTACTACAAGACGGTCTCCGCCCCGTACGACAAGAAGGACTACTGCGCCGCCGTCCCCGCCCTCAAGCACCTGCGCGCCCTGCCCGGCACCGTCGACCGGGGGCTCCTCGGCAGCCTCGTCGGCAAGGCCGACGAGCCGCTCGCCGAGTCCTGGTTCGAGTGCGGCACCAAGGCCATCGGCTCGGCCGGCCAGGAGGCCGGCTCCGGCGCCCACCTCAACGAGCTGCTCTCCACCTTCCCGCAGTCCCCGTTCGCGCAGAAGGTCGAGCCCACCCTCCGCGAGGGCCTGCGCACCCGCGACAAGTCCCTGGCCGTCGCGCCCTGCGACACCACCGCGGAACTGCGCCGCTTCGACACCACCGTCGACCTGCTGCCCAGCGCGACCTTCGGCTCGCTCGGCAAGGACACGGAACGGACCATCCAGCGCGGCGACTTCGCGTGCGGACTCGACCACTACAAGAAGAAGGAGTACGGCGAGGCCGTCTCGGCGATGGAGGCCTACGTCAAGGCCTACCCGTCCAGCCCGCAGACCGCCCAGGCCCGCAACGTCGCCATCGCCGCCGAGATCGCCGAGGAGACCCCGGCGGCCGGCGACAAGGTCCCCTCGGGCGCCACGTCCGACGGCTCCGGCATGGTGATGGTCGTCAGCAACGACGGCCCCGGCGAGGTCGAACTCCTCTACACCGGCCCCGTCACCGGCCGCCTCACCATCCCCGCCTGCTCCGGCTGCACCACCTATCCGGGCATCCTGCCGGTGGGCGGCAAGAACAAGCCCTGCTCCGGCCCGTCCTCGAAGTACCCGAAGCGCACCCTGATGCTGCCCCCGGGCACCTACCAGATGCTCCAGAAGCGGGACGGGACGGGCACCTCGGCAAGCGTGAAGAAGGCGAGCAACGCGAAGATCGAGTCCGGCTACAACTACACGAACTGCCTGTACGTGACGTCGCTGTTCAGGTGACGGTCACGCGGTACCGAGGGCGGCGACCTCGGCCGCCGTCAGCGGGTGGTCGAAGACGGCGACGTCGGAGACGGAGCCCTTGAAGTAGGCGTTCCTGTTTCCGCTCACGAGGTCGCGGCCGATGACGAACGGGCCGCTCGCCGCCCACAGGGCGGTGTGCGTCTGGGTGGCCGCGACCTTGCCGTCGACGTACAGCGTCAGCTTCCCGGAGGCGGCGTCGAAGGTGCCGGCGAGGTGCGTCCAGACGCCGGCCGGAGTCGTCGTCGAGGCGTAGGCCTGGTCGATGTGCCAGCCCGCGGTGTCCTCGGTGGGCATCCCGAACCGCCAGTTCCCGGCGCCCGCGTCGTACCAGAGGATGAAGCCGCTGGTCGTCCCGCCGTCCTGCGACGCGACCGCCCCGGTTCCCGCCCCCGGGGCGACCTTCGCCCACAGTGACAGGCTGAAGCTGCGGTTCGTGCTCACCACCGGCCCGGCCGCCGAGACCGTGCCGGTCCCGTCCAGGGCGACGGAGCCGCCGCGCTCGGCGCCCCAGGCGGCCCCACCGCCGAGTGTGCCGGTGCGGTCGTGGCCGGACGTGTCGGCGGCGGTGGTCCCCGACGCGTCGTGCAGCCCCCAGGCGAGCTGCGGGACCCCGCGCGTGTAGCCGTACAGCGGGGTGTGGTCGGAGATCCCGGTCGGGGTGGTGACCGTCCCCGAGTAGAGGGCCTGATCGGCCATCTGAGTCCAGGAGTCGCAGCCGGTGAAGCCCGCCCGCCCGAAGAGGTAGTCGATCTTGACCGACTCGTACTGCCAGGGCCCGGTCGAGGGGGTCCGGTGGAACTGGGTGTCCTCGTTCGCCGCGTCGCCCAGGGCGTACGACTTCGCGTCGCACTCCGGCATCAGGTCGAACAGGGGCTTGAGGTTCGGCTGGTACGACGTGTTGAAGTCGCCGCCGAGCACCACCCACGGGTACTGCGCGACCCGCGCACGCACGGCCTCGACCTGCTTGGCGTACGTGCCCGCCGGCATGTCCTTGGCGTTGGTGAGGTGCGTGGTGCACAGCTTCGTCCGCCAGCCGACGACCCCCGCACACAGGGTCTGGGCCCGCTCGAAGCCGGGGTTGGGTACCGGCAGCGGCTCGCGGACCGGCTCCCCGTCGAAGGTGCCCTTGACCCCGATGGCCACGCTCACGGTGCCGGTCAGGGCGCCCCGGCAGTTCGAGGTCCCGTCCGGACGCTTCACCTCGGCGGTGACGAAGTGCCAGACCGCGGGGTCCAGCTTCGCCTGCAGCCGGCCCAGAACGCTGTCCGCGGGACCCGCGCACACCTCCTGGAGCAGGACGGCGTTGAGGCCGCGGGCCGCCACCACGTCGGCGATGGCATCAGCCTTGGTCTGCGGCGCGTTGCGGAACGGGCAGTAGTCCGGGTGCGCGTCGTCCTCGGTGGGCAGGCTCCCGCCCGCCTCACCGCAGATGTTCCAGGTCATGGCCCGTACGGACTCGACCTCCAGGGCCGTGCCCGCGGTGGACGCGGTGGCGGCCGGGGTGGACAGCGCGGACAGCGCGGACGCCAGTGACACGGCTATGAGTGAGCCCAGGAATCCGCCCCGGCGAAGCCGGGCGGCTCGGGCGCTGCGTCTGAACAAGGTGGTTCCCCGCTGAGAGTGGACGATCAAGAGCGGGGAGACCATAACCTCCGCGGGTCAGCCGCGTCGCCGCAGCACCCGCAGGGAGTCGGTCACCGAGATCTCCTCGAAGTCACCGGACTCCAGCGCCCGCAGATAGATCCGGTACGGAGCCTGACCGCCGTCCTCCGGGTTCGGGAAGACGTCGTGGATGACGAGCACGCCGCCGGGGGCCACCTTGGGCGCCCAGCCCTCGTAGTCCGCCGTCGCGTGCTCGTCGGTGTGACCGCCGTCGACGAACACGAAGCCGAGCTGACCGCCCCACACCTTCGCGACCTGCGGCGACCGGCCGACGACCGCGACCACGTGGTCCTCCAGGCCGGCCTTGCGCAGTGTCCGGCGGAAGGTCGGCAGGGTGTCCATGACGCCGACCTCCGGGTCGACGACGGTCGGGTCGTGGTACTCCCACCCCGGCTGCTGCTCCTCGCTGCCCCGGTGGTGGTCCACGGTCACCGCGACCGTCCCCGCCGCCCGCGCCACGTCCGCGAGCAGGATCGTCGAGCGCCCGCAGTATGTGCCGACCTCCAGGAGCGGCAGGCCCAGCTCCGCCGCCTCGGCGGCAGCCGCGTACAGCGCGAGCCCTTCCTTGACCGGCATGAAGCCCTTCGCGGCCTCGAAGGCGGCAAGGATCTCGGGGGTGGGCTCGGCGGCGGCCATGGGCGGGTCCTCCTACTGGTGAGTACGCGGGTACGGGCGCCCATCGTGCCCTACCCGTCGCACTCGAACCACACCGTCTTCCCCCCGACCCCCTCCATGACCCCCCACCGGTCTGTCACGGCCTCCACCAGGGCCAGCCCCCGCCCGCCTTCGTCCAGCGGCCCGGCCGCCTTCGCCACGAGCGGCCCCGGCACCCCGTCGGCCACCTCCACCCGCAGCCCGTGCGGCTCCCGCAGCAGCAGCACCGTGCACCGGCGCCCCGGCACGTGCCGCACCACGTTCGCGACGAGCTCGGTGAGCGCCAGCTCGCCGGAGTCGGACAGCCGGCCGAGTCCCCAGCGCGTGAGGAACATGCGGAGGATGCGACGCATGTGACCGGCGGAGTGCTCACCCACGGTGAAGCCCATCCGGTAGCTCGCTTCAAGAGCCGCAGGGTAGAGGTCTGTTGCGTGACGCCTCGCCGCTGGACTACTACGGCTCGGAGTTACGCCGGTTGAGGGAGGAGGCGGGGCTCAGCCAGGAGCAGTTGGGCGACATCCTGTATTGCACGGGTTCGCTCGTCGGCCAGATAGAGACGGCGAAGAAGGTCCCGACCCGCCAGTTCTCGGAACGGCTGGACGCGGCGCTGATGACGGGCGGGCTGTTCTCGCGCCTGATCGGCCTGGTCCTGAAGAGCCAGCTGCCGAACTGGTTCCAGCCGTACGCGGAGATGGAAGCGAAGGCGACGTACATCTCGACGTACCAGGCGCAGCTGGTCTACGGGTTGCTCCAGACCGAGCCGTACGCTCACGCAGTCCTGAGCGTGGACAACCCGGGCGGCGCCGACGAGATGGTCGCCGCCCGAATGGAACGCCAGCGCATCCTGGAGCGCGAGAACCCACCCGTGCTGTGCGCCATCCTCGACGAGGCCGTGCTGTACCGGGAGATCGGCGGGGCGGAGGTGATGTGGAATCAACTCGCCCACCTGTTGAGTTTCCGCGACCATCCGTGGATCCAGGTGCAGGTGCTGCCGTTCGGAGTGGGCCAGCACGCGGCCATGATGGGGTCGTTCAACCTCCTGCGCTTCGACGACGACCCGGACATCTTCTACGCGGAGAGCTACGACAGCGGTCACATGACCGCCAATCCGCAAGTGATCAGGGAACGTTCCGTCGGTTACGCTCGGCTGCAAGCCGCGGCCCTCTCCCGGGAGGACTCGGCGGCTCTGATCGCACGTGTGATGGAGGAACGGTATGGGCACCAGTCAGGGCCTGAAGTGGCGTAAGTCGTCATACAGCGGCTCCAACGGCGGCGACTGCGTCGAGTGCGCCCCCCTCGGCGCCGCCGCCTGGCGCAAGTCGTCGTACAGCAGCTCCAACGGCGGCGAGTGCATCGAGGTCGCCGACCTCGCCGCACACGTCGCCGTCCGGGACTCCAAGAACCCCGCCGGCCCCGTCTTCCTCGCCGCCCCGGCGGCCTTCGCGGCCTTCGTGGCGGCCACTGCCGAGGGAACCGTCGGGCGACGCTGACGCGTCGGGACGTGCATGACCAGCACGCTCCCCTCGCCAGCCAAGATCGCCGCCTGGATCGCCCTGCTCGCGCTGGTCGCGGGCGGGGCGGTGCACGCGTACGGGCTGACGTACCTGCCGTTCCTCTTCCCTGAGGACGCCTGCTACTTCAACGCGGGGAACAAGGTGACCCCCGACTCGTCGAGCGGGATGCCGGTGAGCCTGGTCTGCGACGGAGCGGAGATCGTCCCGGGCTGGGTCAACCCGCTGCTGCTCGCCCTGGCGGTCACCGTGGTCGCGGCGACCGTCGCCTCCGTCGTGCTCGCCCTACGCGCCCGCGCCCGCAAGCGCCGCGCGTAGTCGCAGGACGCCCGCCTTCCACTCCTCGCCGTCGGACTCCTCCCACAGCTCCAGCAGCTCGGAGTCCGCGCCGAGGACGCGGTCGAGGGCGGCGACGGCGAGCGGGCGGAGGGCGGCGGGGACGGCCGGTATGGCCTGCTTGGGGCCGTACGAGGTGGTGACGGGCTCGCCGCCGGGGCACTGCGCGGCGACCAGGGCCGCGGCGGCGACGGCCTCGACGGCCAGGTCGGCGTCCAGGTAGTCGTCGCCGGTCTCGGTGACCTCGCGGAAGGCGACGAGGAGCACCGCCGCCTTGTCGGCCGCGGCGGCCTCGTCGACCCGGTACGAGAAGTCGGCGGCGGTGTCGTTGTCGAAGGGGCCGATGTCCCAAGTGCCCATGGCGTACTCGCTCATTCCGTCCGTGCCGGCGGTCCCGACTGCTGCTCCTCATGCTGGCACCCGCCACTGACAACGCCGCCGGTTCCGTAGTGACGGCCGGGCATGCGGGGGTCGTCCCAGCGGGCGGGGGCGGGCAGTCCGATGAGCCGCACGCGGTTCAGCAGGTCCTCGGACGCGCCCCGGCGCCGGAGCCGTGCGGGGGCGTGCCGGGCCAGCCAGGCGGCGAGCTCGGCGCGCAGGGCCTCCTCGTCGACCTCCCAGGCGTGCCAGGGGAGTTCGTCGCCCAGCAGGTCCCACTCCCAGTGGGCGGCGGCCTCGGAGAGGTGCCGGTCGGCCGTGTCGTCGTCGAGGGCCTCCCAGGCCGCGAGCCACGGGGTGAGGGTGCCGGAGGCCTCCGCGCACAGGACGAGGAGGTGGTGGACGGGGACGGCCGGATCCGGGGCGGTGAGGCCGTGGGCCCACCAGGCGTCCAGGAACTCGCGGACCGCCGCTGACTGGTCCGCGGGCCACTGGAGCCAGCGGGCGCGGAGGAACGCGCGTCCCACCTCCTCCATGTCGAACGCGGGGTCCACGGGGCCGTCGGCGAGCGAGCGGGCGAACTGCGGCAGGACGCGGCGCAGCACCGCGCCGTGGTCGGCCCAGTCGGGGGCCCGCCAGGTGCGGCGCAGGAGGTCGGGGGCGAGCTCGGTGTCCGGGACCTTCAGCTGCGCGAGCTCCTCCGGGTCACCCCAGTGGCAGTCGCACTGGACCTCGTCGGCGCGGGCGGTCGCGCCGCGGAAGGTGACGGCCAGGCCGTCCAGGGCGCGGTCGAGCCGGCGGCGGGCGGGGGTGGTGTCGTCGACGTGCGTCATCGTCGGTTCGCCTCACGGGACTCCGGGCGGCTGCGCCGGCCGAAGATCCCGACACTACCGGTGACGGACGTCATCCCGCGCGGCGGCAACCGAGCCTCTTTCTGACCTTCCGTCAGATTGGAACGTGTTCTAGTCTGCCGTGCCATGTGCATCGCCATCACGCACGAACAGCGGGAGCTCGCCCGATCCGTCCGCGGCTGGCTCACCCGCGCCGTACCGCCGGAGGACGTCCGCAAGCACCTCGACGCGCCCGGCGGCGCGACCGGAAGGCCCGCGTACTGGGACGGGGCGGCGGCGCAGGGGCTGCTCGGCATCCACCTCCCCGAGGGGTACGGGGGCGGGGGCGGCGGGGACCTCGTCGACCTCGCGGTGGTCCTGGAGGAGGCGGGGCGGGCGCTGCTGCCCGGCCCGTACCTCCCCACCGTCCTCGCCGCCGAGCTGCTGCACCGCGCCGGGCGGGGGGAGGACGCCGGTGCGCTCGGCACGGGGGAGCGGACCGGCGCCGTCGCCCTCGGGCCGGGCACCCTGACCGCCGCGCCCTCGCACACGGCCGACGGCTTCGTCCTCGACGGGGTCGCGCCGCCGGTCATCGGCGCCGCCCAGGCCGATCTGCTGATCCTGCCCGCGCGCGCCCGGCACGGCACCGTGTGGCTCGCGGTGGACGCCGGCACCCTCGACGTACGCCCGCACGAGAGCGCCGACCCGACGCGGCCGACGGCCGAGGTCACCGCCGACGGGGTGCCGGTGCCCTCGAGCCGGATCGTCGGGGGAGTGGACTCGGCCCTGGTCGCCGACCTGGCCGCCGTGCTCTTCGCCGCCGACGCCTGCGGAACCGCCGCCCGCGTCCTCGACATCGCCGCCGAACACGCCCGGACCCGCGTGCAGTTCGGGAAGCCGATCGGGCGGTTCCAGGGCGTCAAGCACCTCTGCGCCGACATGCTGGTCCGGCTCGAACAGGCCAGGGCGCTCACCTGGGACGCCGCCCGCGCGGCGCGCGAGGAAGCCGCCGACGTACGGGCCCTCACCGCCTCGCTCGCCGCGGGGGCCGCGCTCGACACCGCGTACGGACTGGCCAAGGACTGCATCCAGATCCTCGGCGGCATCGGCTTCACCTGGGAGCACGACGCCCACCTGTACCTGCGCCGCGCCCTCGTCGCCCGCCAGCTCCTCGGCTCCGGCGACACCCACCGGCTGACCGCCGTACGCCACGCCGCCGCCGGCGCCCGGCGCGCGCTGCGCCTCGAACTCCCGGAGGAGGCCGAGGCCTTCCGCGCCGAGGCGCGGGAGGCGCTCGCGCCCGCCGTGGGGCTCGACCCGCACGCCGCCCGCCGCGCCCTCGCCGGCACCGGCTACGCGGCGCCGCACCTCCCGGCGCCGTACGGACTCGGCGCGGGACCCCTCGAACAACTCGCCGTCCAGCGCGAGATGGAGGCGGCCGGCATCGCGCTGAGCCCGCTGTCCATCGCCACCTGGGTCGTACCGTCCCTGATCGCCTACGGCACCCCCGCCCAGCAGGACCGCCACCTCGGGCCCACCCTGCGCGGCGAGCAGCAGTGGTGCCAGCTGTTCTCCGAGCCCGAGGCGGGCTCCGACCTGGCCTCGCTCCGTACGAGAGCCGAGCCGGTCGAGGGCGGGGGCGGCGGCTGGCGGATCAACGGGCAGAAGGTGTGGACGAGCGCCGCCCAGTGGGCCGACTACGGCATCCTCCTCGCCCGCACCGACCCCGACGCGCCCAAGCACCGCGGGCTCACCTACTTCGTCGTCGACATGAAGAACACCCCCGGCATCGACATCAGGCCGCTGAAGGAGATCACCGGAGAGTCCCTCTTCAACGAGGTGTGGTTCGACGACGCCGTGCTGCCCGCCGACGCGGTCGTCGGCGAGGTGAACGACGGCTGGCGGGTCGCCCGCAACACCCTCGGCAACGAGCGCGTCCACATGGCCGACCAGGTCGCCTTCGACACGGGCCTGGAGGCACTGATCGCCGCGGCGGGCGAGATCGCCGACGGCTCCGTACGGGTCAGGGTCGGGGCCCTGATCGCCGAGGCGCACGCCCTCGCCTGCATCGGCCTGCGCACCACGCTCCTTCAGGTGTCCGGGCTCGAGCCGGGCCCGGGCGCCAGCGTCCGCAAGCTCGTCCAGACCCTCCACCAGCAGAAGGTCGCCGAACTCACCCTCGAACTCCTCGGCGACGCGGGCGCGTTGCGCGAGGGGCCGGGGGAGCGGGCCGTGCACGGGCTGCTGATGTCGCGGTGCCTGACGATCGCGGGCGGGACGACGCAAGTACAGCTCAATGTCGTGGCCGAGCGCCTGCTCGGCCTGCCGAGAGACTGAGGGGTGTTCCCGTGAAGGCGTACATCGTGGGCGTGGGCATGACGAAGTTCGAGAAGCCGGAGACCAGGGACTGGCAGTACTGGGACATGGCGAAGGAGGCCGGCACCGCCGCCCTGGCCGACGCCGGCATCCCCTACGGGCTCGTCGAGCAGGTCCCCGTCGGCTACTGCTTCCAGGCCTCCACGGCCGGGCAGCGCGCCGCGTACGAACTCGGGCTCACCGGCGTCCCCGTCTACAACGTCAACAACAACTGCGCGACGGCGTCGACGGCGCTGATGATGGCCCGGCAGTTCGTGGAGGGCGGCATCGCCGACTGCGTCCTCGTGCTCGGCTTCGAGAAGATGGCGCGCGGCGCGCTGGGCGGCGGCTCGGACGGCGGCGACTTCAAGACCTCGCCGGTGGCCCGCCACTACGGGATCATGGCGGCCGGCCACGGCTTCGAGGTGACCCCGCCCACCGCCCAGATCTTCGGCAACGCCGCCCGCGAGCACATGGAGCGGTACGGCACGACGGAGGTGCAGCTCGCGGCCGTCGCCGCCAAGAACCACGGCCATTCGTCGCGTAACCCCAACGCCCAGTTCCAGGACGTGTACACGGTCGAGGAGATCCTCGCCGCCAAGACCATCCACCGGCCGCTGACCAAGCTCCAGTGCTCGCCGACCTCGGACGGCTCGGCGGCGGCGGTGGTGGTCTCGGAACGCTTCGTGGACGAACACGGCCTGGCGGGCCGGGCGGTGGAGATCGCCGCCCAGGCCATGACCACCGACACCGAGGACTCCTTCGCCTCCGGCTCCTGCATCGACGTCGTCGGCCGCCCGATGTCGCGGGCGGCGGCGCGACAGGTGTACGAGACGTCCGGGCTCGGCATCGAGGACGTCGATGTCGTGGAGCTCCACGACTGCTTCTCGATCAACGAGCTGCTGACGTACGAGGCGCTGGGCATGTGCGAGGAGGGCGCCTCGGGCAAGCTCGTCGAGTCGGGCGCGACGACGTACGGCGGCCGCTGGGTCGTGAACCCCTCGGGCGGCCTCATCTCCAAGGGCCACCCGCTGGGCGCGACGGGCCTGGCGCAGGCGGCGGAACTGGTGTGGCAGCTGCGGGGCGAGGCCGGTCCGCGGCAGGTGGCGGGGGCGCGGGTGGGTCTGGCGCACAACATCGGACTGGGCGGGGCGGCGGTGGTGACGATGCTGCGGAGGTCGTAGGTCGTTATACCGATGTACGGGGCGAGAGGCGTCTGCGACCATGACACGCATGCCGCAGCCCCCTCGTACCGACCCAGCCGAAACGACAGCCGCCGAGAAGCCCGAGCCCTCCATACCCCTGTCCGTACCGACCCGCCACCGCCGCCTGTGGCTGGTGGTGGCGATCGCCTGCGCGGGCCAGTTCCTCGTCGTCCTCGACGTGTCGGTGGTCAACGTGGCCCTGCCGTCGATGCGGGCGGACCTGGGGCTGACGGCTACGGGCCTGCAGTGGGTGGTGAACGTCTACTCCATCGCCTTCGCGGGCTTCATGCTGCTCGGCGGCAGGGCGGCGGACCTCTTCGGCCGCAAGCGCATGTTCCTGCTGGGCCTCGGCCTGTTCACGGCGGCCTCGGTGGCGGGCGGCCTGGCCCAGGAAGGCTGGCAACTCCTGGCCGCCCGCGCGGTGCAGGGGCTGGGCGCGGCGGTCCTGGCCCCCTCCACGCTGACCCTGGTCACGGCGGCGGTACCCGAGGGCCCGGCCCGTACGAGAGCGGTCGGCACCTGGACGGCGGTGGGCGCGGCGGGCGGCGCGGCGGGCGGCTTCGTCGGCGGCGTCCTGGTCGACCTGCTCGACTGGCGCTGGGTCCTCCTCATCAACGTACCCATCGGCGCCCTGGTCCTGACGGCGGCGCTGCTGTGGCTCGGCGAGAGCCGGGTAGGCGGCGGCCGGCGCCTCGACCTGCCGGGCGCGGTCCTGGTGACGGCGGGCCTGGCGACCCTGGCGTACGGCATCGTGCAGACGGAGGAGTCGGGCTGGACGTCCGCGGCGACACTCCTCCCCCTGGCGGCCGGCGTGCTCTTCCTGGCCGCCTTCACAGCGGTGGAGAAGCGAACCGCGACCCCGCTGATGCCGCTGCGCATCTTCCGCACGCGCGCGGTGTCGGCGGCGAACGTGACGATGGCGCTGTGCGGTTCGACGTCCTTCGGCTCGTGGTTCTTCATGACGGTCTACGCGCAGAACGTGCTCGGCTACACCCCGCTGGAGGCCGGCCTGGCCCTGGTCCCCAGCTCGGTCAGCGTCATCGCCGGCTCCAAACTGGCCCCCCGCCTGATGCCCCTCGTCGGCCCGCGCACGGTCGCCGTCCTCGGCGCCCTGATCGCGGCGGGAGGGATGGCCTGGCAGTCCACGATGACGCCGGACGGCACCTACGTGACGGCGATCCTGGTCCCCGGCATCCTGATGATGTTCGGCCTGGGCATCGCCTCCACCCCCTTGGCCATCCTGGCCACCACCAGCGCCCCACCCTCCGAAGCCGGCCTGGCCTCCGGCCTCATCAACACCTCCCGCACCATGGGCGGCGCCCTGGGCCTCGCGACCCTGTCGACCGTCGCAGCCTCGGTCACTTCCGGCTCCCCCACCCCGGAGGCCCTGACCTCCGGCTTCGCGACGGCCTTCGCGGCGGCGGCGGCCGTGCTGGTGGCGACGGCGGGGGTGATGGCGGTGTGGCTGCCGAAGGGGGAGCGGCAAAAGCCCTGACGGCCGGCGGCCGGAGGCTCTACAGCCACCCCTGCTGACGGGCCGCCCGGACCGCTTCCATGCGGTTGCGGGTGCCCGTCTTGCCGATGGCCGAGGACAGGTAGTTGCGTACGGTCGACTCGGACAGGTGCAGTCTGGCCGCGATGTCGACGATCGTGGCGCCGTCCACCGACGCACCGAGGGCGTCCCGCTCGCGCGCGGTCAGCGGGTTCGGGCCGGCGCTCAGGGCGGCGGCCGCCAGTGCCGGGTCGATGACCGTTTCGCCCCGGAGGACCTTGCGGATCGCCTCGGCCAGCTCCTCGACCGGCCCGTCCTTCACCAGGAACCCGGCCGCGCCCGCCTCCATCGCCCGGCGCAGATAGCCGGGCCGGCCGAAGGTCGTGAGGATCAGCACCCGGCAGTCCGGCACCTCGTCCCGCAGGTCCGCCGCCGCCTCGAGGCCCGACCGCCCCGGCAGCTCGATGTCGAGCAGCGCCACCTCGGGCCGCGCCAACAGTGCCGCGTCCACGATCTCGTCCCCACGCCCCACCTGCGCGACGACCTCGATATCCGGCTCCATCCCCAGCAGCAGCGCGAGCGCGCCGCGCATCATGCCCTGGTCCTCGGCGAGGAGGACTCTCGTACGGCTCAGCGGGCGATGGTCCTGCGGCATCTCGTTCACGAGGAACAGCGTAGGTCGATAGGTTGCTCGACATGACCGAACTCGGGCCCTCCGTCTGGCCACCCGCCCCGATCACCACCGAGCGGCTGGTGCTCCGCGCGTCCGAGGCCCGGGACCGTGCGGCGTTCGTCGAGCTGTTCGCCTCGCCAGAGGTGGGCACCCACATCGGTGGCTCCCGACCGCGCGATGAGCTCGAAGCCGCGATGCCGGAGGTGCCCGGGCGGCGTCCCGGCCACTTCGTGATCGATCTCGACGGAGCGGTGATCGGCATCGTCACGCTCGATCGCCGCGACGCGGGACGGCAGGGGCACGTCCGTCCGGGGGCCGAAGAGGCAGCCGAGCTCGGCTACCTGTTCCTGCCGGAGGCGTGGGGACGCGGGTACGCCGCCGAGGCGGCCACCGCGGCACTCGACTGGTTCGCCGGCGTGCTTCCCGGTGAGCCGGTGGTGCTCACCACCCGGACAGCCAACGCCCGCTCGATGCGCCTCGCGGCGAAGCTGGGGTTCACCGAGGTGGAGCGGTTCGAGGAGTACGGCGCCGAGCAGTGGTTCGGCGTGTGGTCCCCGGCCACACCGTCCGGTTGAGCCGGGCGAGCATGCACCCGTTGGGGGGAGAGACCCTGTGCGGCGCCCCTGTCCGGGGCTGCACCTCTGATGAGATGCACCTGCTTACGTGAAGTTTCATCAGGAGGACCAGAGTGGCAACGGGAACAGTGAAGTGGTTCAACTCGGAAAAGGGCTTCGGCTTCATCGAGCAGGACGGCGGAGGCCCCGACGTCTTCGCCCACTACTCGAACATCTCCAGCAGCGGCTTCCGCGAGCTCCAGGAGGGGCAGAAGGTGTCCTTTGACGTGGTTCAGGGCGCGAAGGGGCCGCAGGCGGAGAACATCCAGCCCGCATAGACCGCCCGGCCTGCCCGGCTCGCCGGCCGAACCCGGCTGCGGTCAGGCCGACGGCTCCGGTTCGCCGGTCCTGGAGGTCTCCACGGGGAGTTCCGCCGTGACCCGGAAGCCACCGCGAGGGCCCGGCCCCGACACCAGGGTGCCGCCTGCTGTGGCCACCCGCTCGCGGAGGCCCAGGAGGCCGCTGCCCGGGGTGTCGGTGGTCGTGCCCCGGCCGTTGTCCGTGATGGTGAGGTGGACGCGGTCCGGGGTGCCGCCCAGGGTGAACTCGCAGCGGGTCGCCCCGCTGTGGCGGACCGCGTTGGTGGCCGACTCCCGGACCACCCAGCTCAGCAGCGCCTCCGTCTGGGGTTCCAGGGGCGGTCCCGACTGGCGCACGACCGGCTCGATGCCGGCGGAGGAGAGGGCGTCCCTCGCCCGGTCCAGTTCCGTGGTCAGGGAGCCCTCGCGGTAGCCCGTCACCGCCTCGCGGATCTCCGTCAGGGCCTGGCGGCCCACCGACTCGATGTCCGTGATCTGGGACAGCGCCGCGTCCAGGTCGCGCGGGGCCAGGCGGCGGGCCGCCTCCGACTTGACCACGATGACCGACAGGGTGTGGCCCAGCAGGTCGTGCAGGTCGCGGGAGAAGCGCAGGCGTTCCTTCTCCACCGCCGTGCGGGCGAGCTCCTCGCGGGTCGCGCGCAGTTCCCTGACCGTTTCGGAGAGGGTGAGCACCGCCGCCGTCACCATGGTCGACAGGAACGTCCCGTACGCCACGTTGATCGCGTCCCAGCCGTCCCGTACCCCCGCCGCGGCCGCCGCCACCAGGCACAGGGGAAGCACCACCCTCACCAGCATCCTGCCCCGTACCACCGAGCCCACCGCCAGGCCGAGCAGCGGGAAGAACAGCAGCCACGGCCCCGCGTAGCCGATGGCCAGGGCCAGCGTCACCGCCGTCAGCGCGGCCAGCAGCCACCAGGTGGCCGCCGCCTCCCGGCGGGTGCGGTCGAAGGCGCGGAAGACCACCGCGATGTAGAGGGAGTTGAAGGCCAGCAGGCCCAGGGCGCCGATCCAGGGGTTGGGGGCCGCGCCTCCGAGGAGATGCGAGACCGCGCCCCCGCCCATCAGCAGCCACGGCAGCAGCGCGAAGCCGTTCGGCGGGCCCATCTCCTCCGGGGCGCGCCCCCCGCGTCGCCCCTTGCGGCTCTTCCGAATCCTGCGCATGGCGACTCCCCGTTCCCTCGCGTCCCTCAGACCGTCCGTGCCGAACGACGGTACGAGACCGCCGCGTACGCACCGAACACCGCCGCCCACACCGCCAGGATCCCGAGCGCCGCCGCCCCCGGCACCGTGCCCTCCGCCAGCGCGCGGCCGAGCTCGGAGAAACGGTTCGTCGGAGTGTACGAGGACACCGCGCGCAGCCAGTCCGGGAACAGGGCCACCGGGAACCACAGGCCGCCGACCACGGCGAGTCCCAGGTTGCAGGCCACGTTGACGACACCCGTCGTCTGGGCCGAGAGCCGGTAACCGTTGCCGAGGCCGAGCAGCGTGAACGGCAGCGAGCCCGCCCACAGCGCCACCGCCACCGCCGCCCACTGCCACGCGTCGAGCCGTACGCCGTTGACCAGCGCCCCCGCGAGCAGCACCGTCGCGATGGACGGCAGCACCACGACCGTGCCGGTCAGCGCGCGGCCCGTCACCACCTGGCGCGGGCTCATCGGGGTGATCCGCAACTGGCGCAGCCAGCCGGAGGACTTGTCCTCGGCGACACCCGTACCCAGTGACAGGGCCGCGCCCAGGGCCCCGTACGCCGCCATGCTGACCATGGAGTAGGTCTCGTACCCGCCGTCGTCTTCGCCGCCGAGGTTGGTGAAGAGGAGGTACATCAGGACCGGCACGGCGATCGACGAGATCGCGAAACCGGCGTCGCGCAGGGTGCGGCGGACTTCGAGGCGTACGTACGCGGCGATCATCGGGTCAGCTCCAGGGACGTGGACGTGGACGTGGACGTGGACGTGGACGGGGACGTGGACTTGGTGACGCCGGTGAGGGCGAGGAAGGCGTCGTTCAGGGAGACCGGGGCGACCTCCAGGCCCCGGATCGAGTCCCGCGCCGCGAGGGTCAGGACGGTCGCGTCGGAGTCCGCGCTGCGCAGGTGGGCGCGGTCGCCGCGGATCTCGACCGCGGTCACGCCGGGGAGCAGGGACAACCCCTCGGTCGGGCCGCCGGCCAGGTCGAAGGAGACGACCGTGCCGCCCGCCGCCCGCTTCAGCTGGTCGGCGGTGCCGTCCGCGAGGATCCGGCCGGAGTCGACGACGACGATCCGGTCGGCGCTCGCGTCGGCCTCCTCCAGGTAGTGGGTGGAGAACAGCACCGTGTTGCCGCGCCGGGCGTAGCCGCGCATGGCGTCCCAGAAGGTCTGGCGGGCCTCGACGTCCAGGGCCGCGGTCGGCTCGTCCAGGACCAGGAGCTCCGGGTTGCCGGCCAGGGCGACGGCGAACCGTACGCGCTGGGCCTGGCCGCCGGACAGCCGGTCCACGCGACGGCCCGCGAGCCCGGTCAGGCCGGCCAGCTCCAGGGCCTCGTCGACCCGCATGGGCGCGGGGTACGCGCGGGCGACGAAGGTGACCAGCTCGCGCACCGTGACCCGGGGGACGGGGCGGGTGTCCTGGAGCATCGCCCCGACCCGACCGGCCGCGACGGCGCGGGCGGGCGGCTCGCCGAACAGCCGGACCCGCCCGGAGACGGGCTCGTCCAGACCGAGGAGCAGGTTGATGGTCGTGGACTTCCCGGCGCCGTTACGGCCGAGGAGTGCGACGGTCTCGCCACGGCGGATGGTGAGGTCGACGCCGTCGACGGCGCGGACGTCGCCGTACGTCTTGGTGGCCGCCTCGAAGGCGACCGCGGGCTCGTTCTTCATGTCCACGACGCTACGGAGCGGGGGCGGGGGTCCGGCAGAAGCGCATGTACGGACCTGGCCGTGACAAATGTCCTGGGCGAGGTGTCCCGGTGTCCCACAAGCTGTTCTGACGTACCGTCAGGAGGGTTCACAACGCCGAACCCCTCCGCTATACATGAGGATCACCGAACTGAAACGCGTTCTAGAACGACTCGAACGGCCGGACGCGTACGCAGAACGGTCCCCGCACGGCCTCGGTGCGGTCGACGGTGCGGACGACCGCATCGAGGTCTCCACTCCAAGGACCTCCAAGGAGCAGCAACACGATGCCCATTGACGCCGCCAAGGCCGTCGCCGCCGAACCCCGCAGCGCGGAGATCGCCTGGGACCACAAGGACGTCCAGCTCTACCACCTCGGACTCGGCGCCGGCACCCCCGCCACCGACCCCGACGAGCTGCGCTACACCCTCGAATCCCGGCTGCACGTCCTGCCCAGCTTCGCCACCGTCGCGGGCGCCGGCATGGGCGTCGTCGGCGGACTGTCCGCCCCCGGCATCGACATCGACCTCGCCGCCGTCCTGCACGGCGGCCAGTCGATCACCCTCCACCGCCCGCTGCCCGTCTCCGGGCGCGCCGTCTCCACCTCCCGCGTCGCCGCCGTCTACGACAAGGGCAAGGCCGCGGTCCTCGTGCTGCGCTCCGAGGCCGCCGACGACGAAGGCCCGCTGTGGACCAGCGACGCCCAGATCTTCGTACGCGGGGAGGGCGGATGGGGCGGCGAACGCGGCCCCTCCGAGCGCCTCGAACTCCCCGCCCGCGAGCCCGACACCACCGTCGAACGGCACGTCCGCGAGGACCAGGCCCTCCTCTACCGGCTCTCCGGCGACTGGAACCCGCTCCACGCCGACCCCGAGTTCGCCAAGCTCGCGGGCTTCGACCGGCCGATCCTGCACGGCCTGTGCTCGTACGGCATGACGCTCAAGGCGGTCGTCGACAGCCTCCTCGACGGCGACGTCACCCGCGTCCGCGCCTACCGCACCCGCTTCGCCGGGATCGTCTTCCCCGGCGAGACCCTGCGCATCCGGATGTGGCGCCAGGGCGACGGGGCGACCGGCGGCGGCACGACCGGCGGCGGCAGGGTCCAGGTGACGGTCACGGCCGTCGAACGGGACGACGCCCCCGTCCTCGCCGACACCGTCGTCGAACACTCCTGATCTCCACGGACTGTCCCGAACTCGCCCGAGTCTCCCGAAGGGAGCCGCACCATGCGCGCAGCCGTACTGCACGAGATCGGCCAGGACAAACTCGAAGTACTCGACGACGTCGAGGCCGTGGGCTTCGGCCCCGGCAAGGTGCGGATCCGGGTCAGGGCCACCGGCCTGTGCCACTCCGACGTGTCCGCCATGAGCGGCGTGCTCCCGCAGCCCGCGCCCTTCGTCCCCGGCCACGAGGGCGCCGGCGAGATCACCGACATCGGCGACGGCGTCACCGGACTGAGTGAGGGACAGCGGGTACTGCTGTGCTGGCTGCCCGCCTGCGGCAGCTGTCCCGCCTGCAAGCGCGGCCAGACCCAGCTCTGCCTGGCCGGCTTCATGAATGCCGGCACCCCCAACTTCAAGCGCCCCGGCGGTGACGTCTTCGGCTTCGCCGGGACCGGCACCTTCGCCGAGGAGGTCGTCGTCGACGCGGGCTGCGCCGTCCCCATCCCCGACGACGTGCCCTTCGACATCGCCGCGCTCATCGGCTGCGGCGTGACCACGGGACTCGGTGCGGCCATCAACACCGCCAAGGTGGAGGCCGGTTCGTCGGTCGCCGTCATCGGCTGCGGCGGCGTCGGCATCTCCGCGATCCAGGGCGCCAAGCTCCAGGGCGCCGCCGAGATCGTCGCCGTCGACCCCGTCGAGTCCCGGCGCGAGGCCGCGCTGCGCTTCGGTGCCACCGAGGCCGTCGCACCCGACGCGCTCGCCGACGCCAAGCAGCGGGTCACCGGTGGCGAGGGCTTCGACTACGTCTTCGAGGTCGTCGGCAAGTCCGCCACCGCCCGCACCGCCTACGAGAACACCCGGCGCGGCGGCACCCTGTGCGTCGTAGGCGCGGGCGCCCTCGACGACCACCTCCAGCTCAACATGTTCGAGCTCTTCTTCGACGAGAAGCGGATCCTGCCGTCGATGTACGGGGGCGGGGACGTGCTCCGCTCGTACGAACGCGCCATCGCGCTCTGGCGGGCCGGCCGCATCGACCTGGAGTCCCTGATCACGCACCGGGTGCCGCTGGCGGGGATCAACGAGGCGCTGGAGCAGATGCGCACGGGTGTCGCCCTGCGTACGTGCATAGAGATCTGAGGACTGGATCCAATATCCAATGTCCAGTATCCGATATCCAGTATCCGGTATTCGCATATTGGATCCGAGCTGAGAGGACTGCGATGACTCTGCCCCTGGAGGGCCTGAGCGCGATCGTCACCGGCGCGGGCCGCGGCCTCGGCCGCGCCGAGGCCCTGGAACTCGCCCGGCTGGGCGCGGCCGTGGTCGTCAACGACTACGGCCAGCCCGGCCGCGACGGCTCGGGCGAGGCGTCCGCAACCCCGGCGGAGGAGGTCGTCGACGAGATCCGCGCGTCCGGCGGCCGGGCGGTCGCGCACCTCGGCGACATCGCCGACTTCGAGACCGCCCGCGGCCTCGTCGACCTGGCCGTGGCCGAGTTCGGGAAGCTGGACATCCTCGTGAACAACGCGGGCATCCTGCGCGACCGGATGGTCTTCTCGATGAGCGAGGACGAGTGGGACGCGGTCATCCGGGTCCACCTCAAGGGCCACTTCAACACCACCCACTTCGCCGCCGTGCACTGGCGCGGCCGGGCCAAGGCGGGCGAGGACGGTGTCTACGGCCGGATCGTCAACACCTCGTCCGAGGCCTTCCTCGCCGGTTCGGCCGGACAGCCCAACTACGCGGCGGCCAAGGGCGGCATCGTCGGCCTGACCACCTCCACCGCGCTCGCCCTCGCCAAGTACGGCGTCACCGCGAACGCCATCTGCCCGCGGGCCCGCACCCGGATGACCGAGGACGTCTTCGCCGGCTTCGCCGAGCCGACGGCGGCGGACGAGCTCGACCCGCTGTCGCCGGAGCACGTGGCGCCGCTCGTCGGCTACCTCGCCTCCCCGGCGGCCGCCGCCGTCAACGGCCAGCTGCTCGTCGTCCACGGCGGGATGGTGGCGATCGTGGACCGGCCGAAGGTGGCCGCGAAGTTCGACACGGCGAAGGACGTCTTCACGTACGAGGAGCTGGACGGGCTGCTCACCCCGCACTACGCCGCCCGCCCGGCGGGCGAGACCTTCGCGGCGGCGGAGGTGCTGGGCTTGAAGAAGGGCTGAAGAGCGACTCGCAGCAGGAGCTGACCGCACGGGGGTGTGGTGGGGGAACGCGAACGGCCCCCGGGGAGACCCGGGGGCCGTTCGCCTGCTCACTGCGCGTCGGGCTCGCGGCGGTGGCGGCCGTGCGGCGAGGACGTGGAGTCCTCCGCGGGCGCGGTCGGACCCCGGTGCCTGCCCGAGCCGTTCTGCTCCTGCGCGTCCGTGTTGCTCATGGTGGAACTCACCCCGTAGAAATCGTTCTTGCTGTGCGGCCCGTGAGTCTAGCCAGCGGGCTTTCGGTCCGTCAGAGGTGCCTGCTGCAACGGCACGGGCCGGCACACCTTCGGCTCCACCACGACCGCCACCGGCTCCGGTGCGGGGCAGTCGGCGGGCTCCTCGAGGCCCGCGAGCCCGCACGGCGCCCCCGCCGTCGCGTACGGCAGTCGCAGCACCCCCTCGGCCGTCCACAGGCCCGCGCCGGCCAGCCAGCCCGCGGGGGCGGCCAGCTGGTGCATCCGGCGCGAGGAGGGACGCCACATCCCCACCCAGCTGCCGCCCGCCGCGTCGATCCGCAGCGCCACGCCGCAGCTCTCCGGCATCAGCACCTGCCCCGGCTGCACCGCGAACGGCGTGACCGCCGCGTCGTCCAGGCGCAGACAGTCGGGGAACCGCACCGGCAGCAGGCTCCCCAGGACCCCCCAGCCCAGGCGCTCGTGGCCCGGCGAGGGTGCGTCGGAGCGGATCAGCAGCAGCCCGCTGTCCGGGTCGGCGAGGAGCAGCCGGTCGTTGCTCTCCTCGGTGATCTGCAGCAGCGGGGTCACCTCGCCGCCGCGCTCCAGGTCGACCGCGACCGCCTTCACGGGGCCGCCGCCCAGCTGCCGGTCGAGGGCCAGTATCCGCCCCGTACGGTCCAGCCAGACCCCGCCCGTGCAGCGGCCCTTCACCTCGGCCACCTGCTCGGGTCCGAAGGCCCCGCCCGCCACCAGCCACAGGGTGGTGGTGTCCGGGCCGACGCACATGGCGTACGCGCAGATGCCGTCCGGCGACGGCGGCAGGAGCACGAGCCGCTCGGAGCCGGGCGCCTCCACGGCGCCGAGAACCAGCTCGCCCGTCTCGGGGCCGGTCGGGTAGAGCAGGGAGAACGTGTGCCGGCGTCCGTCGACGCGGCGGCCCACCAGGACCCGCCCGTCCGCCAGCGGCAGCAGCAGCGCGCCGGGCTCCTCGGGCTGGGCGAGGGGGAGCGGCACGGCGTACGGCTCCGGGCCGTCCAGCGTCCAGCGCTCCACGTACAGCGCGTCCCCCGAACCGGCGAGCCGGGCCGCGTAGGCGCCGTTCGCCGTGATCGTGAACCGCCCGGGGCCGGCGGGCGTGGGCCACACGGCGTCACCGTCCCCCGCGGCCGTCTCGATGGCACAGGCTGTCATCGACTCGTCACCTCCGGCCACGAAGCTAGTTTTCGCACTTCCAGCCGAACAACACGAGCCACCTCACTTCACCCCAAAGGGTGGCGGTCTTCCCGTTCCGCTGAGCGGAGGGGGCGGGTTGTGCTGGTGGGGCGGGGGGTAGGTAAGGTAAGGCGACCCTAAGTGGAACCTTCGCGTCCGCCGTGGGTCAGCAGCGGGCTCCCGAGGTGCCGGTATCCGACACGCCCGGGGCCCGGCACCGCCCCCATCCCCGTACGCGTACAGGAGACCCCATGTCCCTCCGCCGCCGTGGCACCGCTGCCGCCGCACTCACCCTCGCCGCCGCGCTCACCCTCGCGGCCTGCGGAGGCGGTGACGGCTCCTCGGACAGCGCCAAGAGGGACGAGGGCGGAAAGAAGAAGGACGTCGCCACCGGCGGCAAGGACTTCGGCGACGCCGCCGCCAAGACCGCCGCCATGGGCACGGACGCGAAGACCGGGCAGTTCCCGCGCACCCTCACCCACGCCCTCGGCAAGACGGAGATCCCCGCCGCCCCCAAGCGCGTCGTCGTCCTCGACGTCGGCGAGCTCGACAACGTCGTCAGCCTCGGCATCAAGCCCGTCGGCTACGCCCCCTCCGAGGGCGACGACGGCATCCCCGGCTACCTCAAGAAGGACGCCGGCAGCCCCAAGTCCGTCGGCACCATCAACAACCTCAACCTGGAGGCGATCGCCAACCTCCAGCCCGACCTCATCCTCGGCAGCCAGCTGCGCGCCGCCGACAAGTACGACGAGCTGTCGAAGATCGCCCCCACCGTGTTCTCCATCCGCCCGGGATTCACCTGGAAGGAGAACTACCTCCTCAACGCCGCCGCCCTCGACAAGACCGACCAGGCGAAGTCGAAGCTGACCGCCTACGAGAACAAGGCCGAGCAGCTCGGCACGGACATCGGCCCCGACAAGCCGACCGTCTCCATGGTCCGCTACCTCCCGGGCAAGATCCGCCTCTACGCCAAGGCCTCGTTCATCGGCACCATCCTCGAGGACACCGGCCTGCCCCGGCCCGTGAACCAGCGGGTGAACGACCTCGCCGTCGAGGTCAGCCCGGAGAAGATCGACCAGGCCGACGGCGACTGGATCTTCACCGGCGTCTACGGAGACCCCAAGGCCACCAAGCGCGACACCGCCCAGGCCAACCCGCTGTGGAAGAACCTCAGGGCCGTCAAGGCCGGCCAGGCCAAGGACGTCCCGGACGAGACCTGGTACCTCGGCCTCGGCGTCACCGCGGCGAACAGCGTGCTCGACGACCTGCGCGCGGACCTCGTGAAGAAGTAGCCCGCAGGCCCGGTGGACGGGACGCCGGGGGATCGCGCCCCACGGCTTCCGGCCCCCACCGCGCCGAGCGGGCGCCCGGGGTTATCCACAGGTCAGGGCGGCGGGGCACGGAGGACAGGTAGCCTTTCCTCCGTGCCCCCCCGTCTGTCTGAAGTCATCGCCGAGCTCGACGCCCTGTGGCCGCCCGAGCGGGCCGAGCAGTGGGACGCCGTCGGCACCGTCTGCGGCGACCCCGACACCGAGGTCAGCCGCGTCCTCTTCGCCGTCGACCCCGTCCAGGAGATCGCCGACGAGGCCATCCGCCTCGGCGCCGACCTCATCGTCACCCACCACCCGCTCTATCTGCGCGGTACGACGACCGTCGCGGCCTCCCACTTCAAGGGCCGGGTCGTGCACACCCTGATCAAGCACGACATCGCCCTCCACGTGGCCCACACCAACGCCGACACCGCCGACCCCGGCGTCTCCGACGCCCTGGCCGGCGCGCTCGACCTGCGGGTCACCGGACCGCTCGTCCCCGAGAACAACCTCGGCCGGATCTGCGAGTTCGACCACCCCGAGACCCTCGCCGAGTTCGCCGCCCGCGCCGCCAAGCGGCTGCCCGCCACCGCGCAGGGCATCCGGGTGGCCGGCGACCCCGACATGCTGTTGCACCGGGTCGCCGTCAGCGGCGGCTCCGGCGACAGCCTCTTCGACGCCGTACGGGCCGCGGGCGTGGACGCCTTCCTCACCGCCGACCTGCGCCACCACCCCGTATCCGAGGCGACGCAGCACTCGCCCCTGGGGCTGGTCGACGCCGCGCACTGGGCCACCGAATGGCCCTGGTGCGAGCAGGCCGCCGCCCAGCTCGACACGATCTCCGACCGCCACGGGTGGGGCCTCCGCGTCCACGTCTCGACGACGGTCACCGACCCCTGGTCCTCCCACCACACCTCTTCTGGAGCCCCCAACTGAACGCCGCGCCCGCCGACCAGATCCGACTCCTCGACGTCCAGGCCCTGGACGTGCGTCTCCAGCAGCTCGCGCACAAGCGCAGGTCGCTGCCCGAGCACGCCGAGATCGAATCGCTGAACAAGGACCTCACCCAGCTGCGCGACCTGCTCGTCGCCGCGCAGAC
This sequence comes from Streptomyces sp. NPDC085481, assembly GCF_044541845.1. NCBI lineage: Bacteria > Bacillati > Actinomycetota > Actinomycetes > Kitasatosporales > Streptomycetaceae > Streptomyces > Streptomyces sp. NPDC085481. The sequence continues at coordinate 563,167 of NZ_JBITTJ010000001.1, read as the reverse complement.
CGAGGAGAGCGACTGCGCCCGCGAGCAGACCAAGGCGGAGCAGGACGTCGACCAGGTGCGCCAGCGCGCCGCCCGCGACCAGCAGCGCCTCGACTCCGGCGCGGTCTCCTCCCCGAAGGACCTGGAGAACCTCCAGCGCGAGATCACCTCGCTCGCCAAGCGCCAGGGCGACCTCGAGGAGATCGTCCTGGAGGTCATGGAGCGCCGCGAGTCCGCCCAGGAGCGGGTCGCCGAGCTCACCGACCGGGTCGCCGCCGTCCAGGCCAAGACCGACGACGCCACCGGCCGCCGGGACGCCGCCCAGGCCGAGCTCGACGCCGAGAGCGCCTCGGTCGCCAAGGAGCGCGAGCTGGTCGCCGGCTCCGTCCCGGCCGACCTGATGAAGCTCTACGAGAAGCTGCGCGAGCAGCAGGGCGGGGTCGGCGCGGCGCGGCTGTACCAGCGCAAGTGCGAGGGCTGCCACATCGAGCTGAACATCACGGAGCTCAACGAGGTCCGCGCGGCCGCCGCTGACACCGTGCTGCGCTGCGAGAACTGCCGCCGGATCCTGGTCCGTACGTCGGAGTCCGGTCTGTAATGACACCCGGCGGTGGCGGTGCGGTCCGCGAGGTGATCGTCGAGGCCGACGGGGGCTCCCGGGGCAACCCGGGTCCCGCCGGTTACGGCGCGGTGGTCCTGGACCCGGCGACGGGGGAGACGCTGGCGGAGCGCGCCGAGTTCATCGGCGTCGCCACGAACAACGTCGCCGAGTACAAGGGCCTGGTGGCCGGTCTTGCGGCGGCCCGGGAGCTGTTCCCGGACGCCACGGTCCACGTCCGCATGGACTCCAAGCTGGTCGTCGAGCAGATGTCCGGCCGCTGGAAGATCAAGCACCCCGACATGAAGCCGCTGGCCGCCGAGGCCGCCCGCGTCTTCCCGCCGGGCCGGGTCCGCTACGAGTGGATCCCGCGCGAACGCAACAAACACGCGGACCGGCTCGCCAACGAGGCGATGGACGCGGGCCGCCGGGGCGAGCAGTGGTCCCCGTCCGCCTCCGACGCCGCAGCGGCCCGCAACGCCGCCGCCACGACCCTCCTCGCCCCCTCCGGCCCGCCCGGCGACGCGACGGCGGGCGCGGCGCGAGCGAGGGCCGCCCTGGGGACCACCCGCCCGGAGCGGGCCGGTGAGCCCGAGCCCGAGGCCCTGTTCGAGCCGGACGAGAGCTTGGCCGCCCAGGCCCGCGCGTCGCTGGCCACGGCGGCGACGGCGGACCGGGCGACGGCGGACCGCGAGGCCGCGGGCCGCGACGCGGCCGAGCGCGCTGTGGCGACAGGCGACTTCGAGGCGGAGGCGGCCCACCCCGCCGCACCCAGGACGAAGGAGAAGGCCGAGGCGCAGGCCGACGCCCAAGCCCACGCCCGGCCCCAGACCGAGACCCGGCCCCAGGCTCCCGTCGCGCCGGGCTGGGCCGGGCCCGACATGGGGGCGCCGGCGACCTTCGTGCTGCTCAGGCACGGGGAGACGGCGCTCACGCCCGAGAAGCGGTTCTCCGGCAGCGGCGGCGGTGACCCCGAACTGTCGGCGGCCGGCCGCCGACAGGCCGAGGCCGTGGCCGCCGCGCTCGCCGCGCGCGGCACGATCCAGGAGATCGTCAGCTCGCCGCTCACCCGGTGCCGCCAGACCGCCGAGGCCGTCGCCACCCGCCTGGGCCTTGATGTGCGGATCGAGAACGGCCTGCGCGAGACCGACTTCGGCGCCTGGGAGGGCCTGACCTTCGCCGAGGTCCGCGAACGCCACAAGGACGACCTCGACGCCTGGCTCGCCTCCCCGAAGGCCGCCCCGACCGGCGGCGGCGAGAGCTTCGCGACCGTCGCCCGCCGCGTGGCCGCCACCCGCGACCGCCTCACCGCCGCCTACGCGGGCCGGACCGTCCTGCTCGTCACGCACGTGACCCCCATCAAGACCCTGATCCGGCTCGCCCTCGGCGCCCCGCCGGAGTCGCTGTTCCGGATGGAGCTGTCGGCGGCGTCGATCTCGGCGGTGGCCTACTACGCGGACGGCAACGCGTCCGTACGACTCCTCAACGACACCTCGCACTTGAGGTGAGCGGGCGGCGGTAGGGAGGAGCCGGGCGGTGCGCGGGGTGGTGCGCGGGCGGTGCGGGCCGGAAAACGACTGGACCCGTCCCCCGTCCCGTACCACCATCGCCGGCATGAGCTGGCACTTCACCGAGGACCCCGAGGCGTTCCGTGCCGCCGTACGGAACCACCTGGCCGCCGCCCCGGCCCGTCACACCGCGCTGCTGACCCAGCTCGACGTACCCGGACTGCGCGGCTGGTGGGCGGAGCCGGGGGAAGTCCGGGCGACGGGCGCGTTCCTCGTCTCGCCGCCCGGGGTGCCGCTGCTCGGCGTCATGCCGGACAGCGCCGCGCGGGAGCTGGCCAGGGCGCTGCCCGGGGTGCTGTCGGGAGCGGCCGAAGTGACGGGCGTACGGGGCGAGTCCGGGACCGTGGAGGCGTTCGCCGCGGCGTTCGGGCAGGCCCAGGGCAGGTCGTGGCGGACCACGCGCCGGATGCGGCTCTACCGGCTGGGAGACCTCACTCCGCCTGACCCCGCACCGCCGGGCCGCCCGCGCCTGGCGGTCCGGGCGGACCTGCCGCTCGCGGTCGGGTGGATGCGGGAGTTCGCGCGGGACGTCGGCGAGGACCCCGACGCCGACTACACGGCGAACGTCGCGGCCCGCGTCGCCGACGGCCGACTGCACCTGTGGGAGGCGGACGACCGGCCCGTCGCGATGGCCTCGGTCTCCCGTACGGTCGCCGGCCAGGCCCGCGTCTCGCCCGTCTACACCCCGCCCGCCCACCGCGCCCGCGGCTACGGCGGCGCCGTCACGTGCGCGGTCAGCCGGGCCGCCGTCGAGGCGGGCGCCGAACAGGTGCTGCTGTTCACCGACTTGGCGAATCGGACAAGCAACTCCTTGTACCAGCACATGGGTTACCGACCGGTGACCGATCATGCCGCTGTCGAGTTCGGGATGCAGGTCTAACCTGCTGGCATGCGTACTGTCATCACGGTCCACGCGGAGGGTGAAGGGGCGGACGGCGCCCACGAGTTACGGCGCTGGCTGAGCGCCGAACCCGCGCTGCGCGGCCGGATCCGCGCCGGCGCCGACGAGGCGGTGCCGGAACCGGGGGCGATGGGCGTCGGGGCGGACGCCCTGCTCGCGCTCCTCGCGCCCGGCGGGGTCGCGGCCGTCTTCGCGGGGGCGGTCGTCGCCTGGGCGCAGACCCGTCGGGGCAGCCAGACCATCACGATCACCCGCCCCGACGGCACCGAGATCACCATCGCCAGCGACCACGTCCGCGGCCTCGACGCCCGCCAGTCCGCCGACCTGGCCCGCACCCTGGCCGCCGAACTCTCCCGGCCGGCCGCGGAAACCCGGCCGGGGGCCGAGCCCGGCACCGGCGGCGCCGACGGCGCGGGGGGAGCCGCGGGCGCCGGCTCCGGCACGGCGTCCGGCGCAGGAGCGGGGGCAGCCGCAGCGGGTGCGGTCGCCGGCACTCTTCGAGGCGCCGGCGTTGGCGCAGACACGGCCACCGCGGACACGGCCACCACGGACGGCGCCGCCGCTGCCGCAGCCTCGGCCGCCGCCGGCGTCGACGGAGCCACCACCACCGGCCCAGGCGCAGCCGACGATGCGGAAACCGGCGACGGCACGACCGCCCGTCGATGACCGCCGCACTCGCCGCCGGCGGCGCACGGGCCGTTCTCATCGGCACCGGCCACCACGCCGACGGCTCCACGCTGCCCGCGCTGCCTTCCGTCGACACCACCCTCGACGACCTCCAGCGCGCCCTCCACGAAATCTGCGGCATGGCGCCCGAGCAGGTGCACCGCGTCCCCGCCGACGCGGGCCAGGAGGAGGTCGTCGCCGCCGTCGAGCGAGCCGTCGCCGAGGCGACCGGACCGCTGCTGCTCGTCTACACGGGCCACGGCCTGCTGGGCCCCGCCGACGAGCTGTACCTCGCCACCCGCGGCAGCCGCGGCCCGAGCACCGTCGCCGGCGCCGTGCCGTACCGCACCCTCAAGGGGCTGCTCGGCACCGCAGCCGCGGGCAGCGCCGTCGTCCTCGACTGCTGCTTCTCCGGCCTGGCCGCGGTCCCCGCCCCCGGACCTGCGGCGCTCGACCCCTTCCGCGACGGGCGCCCGAGCGGCAGCTTCCTGCTCAGCTCCGCCTCGTACTTCGCGCTCTCGTACGCCCCCGAGGGCGAGCGCCACACCCTGTTCGGCGGCCGGCTCCTCGGCCTCCTGGAGCGCGGCGACCCTGCCGGCCCGCGCCTGCTGACCCTGGACCACGTGGCCGCCGCGCTGCAACGGAGCCTCGAAGGCGAGCTCGCGCAGCCGCACCCGCAGAGCGACGGGACGCTGGGGCGGCTCGTCGTGGCCCCTAACCGCGCCTACCGGACCGGCTCCGCGCCGACCGCCGAACCGCCGGCCGACGTGCCGTGCCCGTACCCCGGACTGGAATCCTTCCGCGCCGAGGACAGCGGCTACTTCCACGGCCGCGACCTCCTCACCGCCCGACTCCTCGCCGCCGTCGAGGGCGACGGGCGGGGCGGCGGGCAGGGCGACGGGCAGGGCTCCCGGGGCGACGGGCAGGGCGACGGGCAGGGCTCCCGGGGCGACGGCGAGGCGGCGGCGCCCGCGCCTCCGCTCGTCCTGGTCGGCGACTCCGGCGTCGGCAAGTCCTCCCTCCTGCGCGCCGGCCTCCTCGCCCGTCTCGGCGACGACCGCCCCGCGCTCCTGCTCCCCGCCCCCGGACCGCACCCGCTGCGGGCCCTGGCCGCCCTCTGGGCCCGGGCGACCGGGCGCGAGGAGGCGGAGGTCACGGGGGAACTGGCCGAGGGCCGCTTCCCGGCGCCGCTGCCCGGGCGGCGGCCCTGCGCATTGCTCGCCGTGGACCAGTTCGAGGAGGTGTTCACGCGCTGCGAGGACGCCGACGAACGTGCCCGGTTCATCGGGCTGCTCACCGGCGGGGCCGGCCGGCCGCGCGTCGTCCTCGGTCTGCGCGCCGACCACTACGGCAGCTGCCTCGACCACCCGGGTCTCGAATCCGCCCTGGCCGCAGGGCAGTTGAACGTACCGCCCATGTCCGAGGACGACCTCCGCTCCGCCGTCGAACGCCCCGCAGCGGCCGCCGGGCTCACGCTCCAGGACGGCCTCGCCGACCGGCTGCTGCACGACCTGCGGCAGGGCGGCGGCACCCGGGACGCCCTGCCCTTCCTCGCCCACGCCCTGCGCGAGACCTGGCTGCGCCGCAGCGGCGCCGTCCTCACCCTCGCCGGATACGAGGAGACGGGCGGCATCTGGAAGTCGGTCACCACGACCATGGACGAGCTGTACGCGTCCCTCGACGAGCCCGGCCGCGAGGACCTGCGCGACCTGCTCCTCGCCATGGTGCACGTCACCGCCGTCGACGGCTCCGCCGACCCCGTACGCCGCCGGATCCCCACCACCGGCCCCGACGCCCCGACCGCGCTCCTCGACCGGCTGGCCGCCGCCCGCCTCGTCACCCTGGACCAGGACACCGCCCAGATCGCCCACGAGGCACTGCTGCGCGCCTGGGCCCCGCTGGGCGAGTGGATCGAAGCCGACCGCGTCGAGCTGGTACTGCGCCGCCAGGTCGAAGAGGCCGCCGACCGCTGGCAAGCGGCCGGCCGCGACCCCTCGTACCTCTACCAGGGCTCCCAGCTCGCCAGCGTCCAGCTGCTGGCCGGCAGGCTCCGGCGGCCGGTCGACACCGAATTCCTCGACGCCGGCCGGGCGGCCGCCGGCGCCGTGCGCGCCCGCGAACTGCGCCGCACCAGGCGTCTGCAGGGCGCCCTCGTCGCCGTGGCACTGGCCCTGTGCGCGACCCTGGTCGCCGTCTACAGCGCCGTCCAGCAGCGGGCCACGGCCGAGGAGCAGCGGCGCCTCGCGACCTACCGGGCCATGCGCGCGGAGGCCGTGAGCCTCGGCGCGACGGACCCGCGCACGGCCCTGCGCCTCGGCGTGGCCGCGTACCGGCTCCAGCCGACGGCGGAGGCGAGGAGCGCGCTCTTCGACACGCTCGCGCGGACGAACTTCGCGGGGCGGGTTCCGTTGGACGAGGGCAGCGCCTCCACCCGTGTCAACGTGTTCGGCCCCGGCGGACGGGTGCTGGCGGCCGATCATCCCAAGGACCGGACGAAGCTGCGGCTGTGGAACGTCGCGGAGGCAGGAGCCCCGCCCCCGCCGGTGGAGTTCACGCCGTGCGAGGGCAAGGCCGAGGACAAGGCCGAGGACAAGGCCGACGTGGAGGCCGTCGCCTTCAGCCCCGACGGCCGCATCCTCGCCACGAGCTGCGAGGACGGGGCGATCGGCCTGTGGAGCCTGGCCCGTGGCCTCGCGGACGTGCCGGACCGGATCAGCGCTCTGCGCCTGCCGAAGCAGCCGGGCTCGGCCGAGGCGGTCCGCTTCAGCGCGGACGGGCGGACTCTGGGGGCCGTCGGGTGGTGGCGCGGCAACCGCCAGTTCGGGTCCCTCGCGCTGTGGGACGTACGGGACCGGGCGAAGCCGCGGCTGCGGGCCGTACGCGAAGGTGTCTACGACTGCGCGGAGCTGGAGTTCGGACCGGACGGGCGGACGCTGACCACGGCCACGGGGCTGGTCGTCTTCGGATCGGATCCACCGCAGGCGGACACGATCGTGCACACGTCGGGGGCGACCCTGTGGGACCTCGCGGATCCGGCGCGCCCGAAGGCGGTGAAGCGGTTCGAGCGCATGCAGGAGAGCATCGCCTACCGGCCCGACGGGCGACTCCTCGCGCTGGCGAACACGCACGAGATCACCCTGTGGGACATCGCCACTCCGGCCCGGCCCCGGGCCGTGCGGAGCTGGTCGGGTGCCAAGAACGACGTGGACGCCATGCTGTTCCGGCAGGACGGCAAGGTGCTGGCGACCGGCGGCGGGGACGACACGGCCGTCCTCTGGAACGTCGTGGACCCTGCCCGGCCGACCCGGGCGCTCACCCTCGACGGGCACAAGTGGTCCGTGGACGGCCTCGCCTTCAGCGCCGACGCCCGGGAACTCGTCAGTTACGGGTGGGGCGAGGTGATCCGCTGGAAGGCGACCGACCGCTCGGGCCCCACGGTCGTCGGGGCGTTCGACGGCGCGAACTCGGTCAAGAGCTTCGACGTCAGCCCCGACGGACGGCTCGTGGCGACGGGCGGTTTCGAGGAGCGGGTCGACCTGTGGGACTTCGGCGAGCCCCGACGGCCGCGCCGGATCGCCTCTCTGCCCGGTCACACGGCAGGGGTTCAGGCCCTCGCCTTCGGCAACGGAGGCCGGGCACTGGTCAGTGGCGACGACGAGGGGAACATCCTCTTCTGGGATCTGACCGACCGGACGAGACCGCGCCGAGTGGCGCGTCTCCATCGCCCGGAACCCGTCGCGCAGCTGGCCTTCTCCCCGCTCGGGACGACGGTGGTGTCGGTCGAGGGCGTGTGGTTGAAGGGGACGGCCCGGTTCTGGGACGTCACGGACCTGTCGAAGCCCAAGGAGGCGGGCTCTACTGCCCACGCGGGTCTGCACGCCCCGCCTCGGTTCCGGGACGACGGGAAGGCGCTGGCGTTGGCGGGTGAGCTCGGCACCTTCCTGTGGGACCTGAATCCCGACTCGAAGATGGTCGAACTGCCCACGGGCCACTCACCCGTCGCCTTCTCGCGGGACGGGCGTTGGCTCGCGACGGGGTACCCCTCCGACAACACGGGCGTCGTCCTCTGGAACGTCGAGGACCTCCACCACCCGCGCAGGGCAGGAGCCGCTCCGGGGAGTGACGGAGGGCTGTTGAACGTGGAGTTCCATCCGCAGGGCAACCTTCTCGCCAGTGCGAATCAGCAAGGCGACTTCACCCTCTGGGCGGTCGGCGAGCGTCGCCTCCCGCACCGGGTCGGCGTCCTCGACGATCACGACGAGACCGCGCAGTTCGCCCGGTTCACCCCTGACGGCCGCCACCTCCTCACCACCGACTGGAGCAGCCTCTACGTCTGGGACCTCGACGACTTCCCCGAGCTGAGCGCCGACCCCGTCGGCCGTGCCTGCACCGTCGCCGGGGGCGGCCTGACGGAGGAGGAGTGGAGCAGGTACGCGCCGGGTCTCCGCTACGAGCGGACCTGCGGCGCCTCCTGACACCAGGCCGCGGACGCCGCCGCCTCCCGCTGCCGCCAGCCCCGCTGCCTCCCGCTAGGCCGCCAGCCCGCTGCCTCCCACTAGGCCGCCAGCCCGCCGCCTCCCGCTAGGCCGCCAGCGCCGCCGCCTCCCGGGCCAGCGACTCGACCCGCCGCCAGTCGCGGGCCGCGAGTGCGTCGGCCGGGAGCATCCACGTACCGCCGACGCAGGCGACGTTGGGGAGGGCGAGGTAGGAGGGGGCGGAGGCGAGGGAGATGCCGCCGGTCGGGCAGAAGCGGGCCTGGGGGAGGGGGCCCGAGAGGGACTTGAGGTACGGGACGCCGCCGGCGGGCTCCGCGGGGAAGAACTTCATGTCCGTCACCCCGCGTTCGAGCAGTGCCACGACCTCCGAGGTCGTCGACACCCCCGGCAGGAACGCCACGCCCGAGCCGCGCATCGCCTCCAGGAGGCCGTCCGTCCAGCCGGGGCTGACGAGGAAGCGGGCCCCCGCGCCCACCGCGTCGGCGACGCCCGCCGGGGAGACGACCGTCCCCGCGCCGACGACCGCGTCCGGGACCTCCGCCGCGATCGCGCGGATCGCGTCGAGCGCGGCCGGGGTGCGCAGGGTCACCTCGATCGCGGGGAGGCCGCCGGCGACCAGGGCGCGGGCCAGCGGTACGGCGTCGGCGGCGTCCTCGATCACGACGACGGGGACGACGGGGGCGGCGGGGGCAAGGTCGAGCACGCTCGTCATGGCCCCATCCTGCCGACGGCAAGCGGACCATGCAACGAGCGTTGCGCATGTTGCAACTCGACGGGTTCGGGGGCTCTAGTGGATCTCGTCCACCAACACGTCGAGCACCCCCGCCTTGGCGCCCTCCTCCACCGCGTAGCCCAGGTCCCGCAGCGCCCCGGCCAGTTCCTCCCGGCCCGCCGGCTCGGCACCCGACTCCAGGAGGCTCCGCACGATCCGCCCCTTCGTCGCCTTGTTGAAGTGGCTGACCACCTTGCGCGTCGGCGCGTGCAGCACCCGCACCGACGCCGTGCGCGCCGCGAGCTCGCCCTTCGGCTTCCACGCCGTCGCGTACGCCGACGAGCGCAGGTCCAGGACGAGCCCGTCACCGGCCGCCTCCGGCAGGACCGAGGCCATCGCCCCGCGCCAGTGCGCGCCCAGCGCCCCGAGGCCCGGCAGCTTCACGCCCATCGAGCAGCGGTACGACGGGATCCGGTCGCTCACCCGTACCGCACCCCACAGACCGGAGAAGACCAGCAGCGAGCGGTCCGCACGCTTCCGGGCGGCCGCGTCGAGCGTGGCCAGGCCCAGCGCGTCGTACAGGACGCCGGTGTAGATCTCCCCGGCGGGGCGGGCGCCGGCCGTGCGCAGCTCGACGTTCTTGGCGATCTCGCCGCGCAGGCCCTCGCTCAGGCCCAGCACCTCGCGCGCCTTCTCCTCGTCGGCGGCGCACAGCTCGACCAGCTCGTCGAGGACCGCCGCCCGCGCCCCGGCGAGCCCGGGCAGCGACAGCGACTCCGGCTTGAGCGGCGCCCCGCGCCCCGAGGAGGCCTTTCCTTCGGAGGGCGGCAACAGGACGAGCACGGCGGTTCTCCTTCGTACGTACGGGGGTGGGGGTGCGGCCCCAGGGGGCCAGCGTACGAGGTACGGGGCGGGGGCCCGGCCCACGAGGTGGCGAGGTGCCGCCCCCGTCGCCCCACGCCCCGCACGACATGCCGCCCTCGACCCGCACGACGTGCCGCCCCCCGCCGCCCGCCATACGCTCGGTCCATGCCCCGCCGCCACATCCACGTGACCGCCGCCGCCGACACTCCGCTGCGGGCCGCCCTGCGCGCAATGCGTACCAAGCTGGCGCTCCCCGACACCTTCCCGCCCGCCGTTCTCGCCGAGGCCGAGGCGGCGGCGAAGGCGCCGCACCTGCCCGAGTACGACGCCACCGACATCCCGTTCTTCACCATCGACCCGCCGACGTCCAAGGACCTCGACCAGGCCATGCACCTGGCCCGCCGCGCCGACGGCGGGTACCGGGTCCACTACGCCATCGCCGACGTCGGCGCGTTCGTCGCCCCCGGCGGGGCGATCGACGCCGAGGCCCACAAACGGGCGACGACCGTCTACCTCCCCGACGGGAAGGTGCCGCTGCACCCGGCCGTGCTCTCCGAGGGCGCCGCGAGCCTCCTGCCCGGCAACACCGCACCCGCCCTGCTGTGGCGCATCGACCTCGACGCCGAGGGGCGCACGGTCGCCACCGACGTACGCCGCGCCCTCGTCCGCAGCCTCACCAAGCTGAGCTACGCGAGCGCCCAGGCCCAGATCGACGCGGGCACCGCCGAGGAGCCGCTCGCCCTGCTGCCGCACGTCGGCCGGCTCCGCGAGGCGCTGGAGATCGAGCGGGGCGGCGTCTCCCTGGCGGTGCCCGAGCAGGAGGTCGTCGAGGCCGGCGGCTCGTACACGCTCGAATACCGCGCCCCGCTCCGCGTGGACGGCTGGAACGAGCAGATCTCGCTCCTCACCGGCATGGCCGCGGCCGATCTGATGACCGCCGCCGGCACCGGCATCCTGCGGACCCTGCCGCCCGCCCCGGACGGTTCGGTGGCCAGACTGCGCCACTCCGCGAAGGCCCTCGGCATCGACTGGCCGCACCACATGTCGTACGCGGAACTCATCCGCTCCCTCGACCCGGGCAACAGCCGGCACGCCGCCTTCCTCCAGGACGCCACCTCCCTCCTCCAAGGCTCCGCCTACACCCCCTTCACCGGCGGACACGTCCCCGAGCACGCGGTCCACGCCGCCATCGCCGACGAGTACACCCACTGCACGGCACCGCTGCGCCGTCTGGTCGACCGCTACACGGGCGAGCTGTGCCTGGCGGCCGTCGCCGGGACGGCGCCGCCCGAGTGGGTGCTGCGGGCGATGGACAAGCTGAACGCGGAGATGGGGGCGGGCATGAAGCTCGCCCGGAAGGCGGAACGGATGAGCGTCGACATCGTCGAGGCCGCCGTGATGAGCAACCGGATCGGCGAGACCTTCGACTCGGTCCTCATCGACAAGGAGGTCGTGCCGCACCTCGGCCTCGTCGGCATCGCGCACCTGGAGGAACCGGCCGTGATCGGCGTGGTGGTGCCCGACGGAGCGGAGCTGCCGCTGGGGGAGCACCTGCGGGTCAGGCTGACGCAGGCCGATCCGGGGCGGAAGGTCGTGCAGTTCGTGCCGGCGTGAGCGCGGTGGGCCCTGTCGACGCCGTGGGCGCGGTGGGCCCTGTCGACGCCGTGGGCGCCGCGGACGTCGTGGGTGTGGTGCGCGCCTTGAGCGCCTGGTAGAGGGCGCGGGCGTCGTCGGCGTGGAGACGGACCGTGCGTACGGGGCGGGGCGCGCCGAGCAGCCGGGGCGCCGGGACCGGCCCGGTGAGGTCCAGGGTGACGGAGGTCTGCGAGCCCACGGAGAGGTTCAGCTCGCCGTCCGCCTTCTGGTGCGAGAAGAGCAGCTCGTGACGTACGCCGGCGATCCGGTCGAGCGGGATGCGCACGTCGACGTGCGCCGCCTGCCGCACCCGCAGCGCGTCCGCGGTCAGGACGTGCGGGCGGGTCGCCGAGGCGGCGTGCAGGCCGAGGACGAACAGGACGGTGTACACGTCGAGGACGAGCACGACGGCGTGGACCACCGGCCAGTCGGCGAGCAGGTACGACATGCCGACGGACTCCACGACGCAGACGAAGGCGAAGCCGTACATCAGGGCGGCCTGATCCCGCGCGTGCCCGAACGCCCGCGCCTCCGGCCCGGCGACCCCGTGCGGCCGCCGCGCCACCCACCGCACCAGGCTCGTCATCAGCCGCATCTCATGCCCGACGAGCCGCCACACGGGCTCGGGCACGAGCGCCCGTACGGCCTGCCGAGCGGCGAGCCCGCGCCGCCGCAGCCGGAGAAAGGCGACGCCGTGCGCGAGCAGGAGCAGGCCCACGGCCGCCTCGGCGCCGGCGAGGACGGCCGGGGGTATCCGTACCCCGGCGACGAGACAGACGACGAGGACGAACTCGGCGGGGAGGAGGGCGTAGGCGGCGTACTTCATGGGGTGCGCTCCGATACGGGCCGGGGGCGTGGGTCATGGGGGTGTGGGCGGCGTGCGGGGCATGGGGGCGTGGGTGGGGCGCCGTCCGCGCGGTTCATCAGACCTGCTCCGATACGGGCCCCAGGCCGGACCCCGCACCGCGCCGCGCCTCACCTCACCCGGCCCGCTCCGCCACGAGCCGCAAGGCGTGCCGCAGGGCGGCGGCCTGGGCCGGGGCGAGGTCGCGGAAGAACACGTCGGCGAGCCCGCCCTCGGGCAGGCGCCCGCCCAGCTCGTCGGGCAGGCAGGCGGCGAGGAGCTCGGCCGCCTCCGTGACGCGCGGGTCGTCGGGGGCGGCGTCCGCGAGGGCGTCGAGCCGCTCGTACACCTCGGGGGCGTGCCCGGCCGCACCGCGCATCAGCTCCACCAGGCGGGCCCGGTCCTCCGCCGGGGCGACCGTGTCGATCAGGGCCAGCAGCTCCCGGTCCTTGACCGCCATCGGGGACGCCGGCGCGTCTCCCAGCTCGGCGAACAGCCCGGCCAGCCCCTTCGACACCGGCCCCTCGGCCGTAAGCCGCCCCTCTCGGGCCTGGGTGAGCAGCTCCGCGAGCCGGGCCCGCCGCTCGCGGATCAGCCGTTCCTGCCGCCCGAGGTCCTCGTCCAGCTCCTCCAGCACCTCGACGAGCTCCCGCCCGGCCTCGTCCGCGAGCACGTCCGCCACCTCGTCGAGCCCGAGCCCCAGCTCCGCCAGCCGCCGGATCCGCGCGAGCAGGACGGCGTCCCGGATGCCGTACTCCCGGTACCCGTTCGCCCGCCGCAGGGGCTCGGGCAGCAGCCCGAGCCGGTGGTAGTGCCGCACGGCCCGCGGGGTGACCCCGACGAGCGCGGCGATCTCGCCGATACGCATGGCCTCAGTAGAAACCCTGACGCTGCGACAAGGTCAAGCGGATCCCCGGCAAGGCGCGGATCATGTGCCACGGTCGAGGGAGCGACCCCGATCTCAGGGACGGCGGGTGCCCTCGATGTCCGACGATCACGACATGACCGCCATGCCGGTGAGTACCGCAGGTACGACCTCGCGCCCTTCGGCAAGACCCGCTCCCTCCCCGCCCCCTTCGGCTCCGACCTGGAGACCGCCGAATTCCTCCGAGCCGGCCGTCACGAAACGGCAGGTAGCATGGTCGGCACGGCAGACGAGCCGGGCGGGCGGCCGCGTGGGGATCCTCGGATCTCCCCGAGGAACGTCCGGGCTCCACAGGGCAAGGTGGTGGCTAACGGCCACCCGGGGTGACCCGCGGGACAGTGCCACAGAAAACAGACCGCCGGGGACCTCGGTCCTCGGTAAGGGTGAAACGGTGGTGTAAGAGACCACCAGCGCCTGAGGTGACTCAGGCGGCTAGGTAAACCCCACCCGGAGCAAGGTCAAAAGGGGACACCCCGGTGTCCCTGCGCGGACGATCGAGGGCTGCCCGCCCGAGTCCGCGGGTAGACCGCACGAGGCCGGCGGCAACGCCGGTCCTAGATGGATGGCCGTCACCCCGACGACCGCGAGGTCCCGGGGTACAGAACCCGGCGTACAGCCCGGCTCGTCTGTCCCTCAGGCCCCTGACCTGCGATATCGCAGGTCAGGGGCCTTTTCTCGTGGAATCGTGGGCGTCGCCTCACCCCGTTCCGTACCGGTTCAGACCGACCCTCGCCGCTACGAAGGTAGCCATGAAGGTAGCCACGTTGGGCGGCTTGGTGTGGGTGCTGGCTGGACCGGGGCCCTCCGCGTGATGCGTCTACGCCTAGGTGTCCTCTGTTGCGGTCCTGGGGCCGGTCGCACTGGGAATGTGGGCTTGGTGCCCGCCTGCCACTCCTCGACGGTGGGGCGAGGCAGGCTGACGATCCACTCGTCAAGGCGCTCGTCGAAGTGCTCGCTTCCGTTACGGACTTCGCGGGCCTTCAGTGGGGACGAGTCCTCCACCTCAAGAATCCTTCGTAGAAACGGACCTCGCTTCGTCCGCCACTCCAGGCCCTCATCGGTCCCTTTCGGGCTCTTTCCTGTGGCAGGCCACAGAGCCCGGGAGACCTTTCCCACGAAGGAAAGGAAGTCCTCGAAGCAGACCCAGGCGGCTGGTGGCACCGGAGTGGTCTGCGCATAGCCAATGAGGGCGTTCAGGGCTGCCAGAGCGTAGTGAGTATCGCGGGCCAGCCACGTCAAATACACCCGCTGTGCCCATGGGTCATCGGATATGTCGTTGCTCACGGGCGCCAGTGTGCCGCAGGTGGTCTACCGGCTGGGGGCCGGTTTCAGAGGTATGGCTTGGACGCCAGAGAAGCATGAGGAAGTCGGAGGCTTCCGATGTCTGCCGGTCCCGGGGCCGAGCTTCGGTGGTGCCTCACGGGTGGAGGCAGCCTCGGTGTGGGGAAACAGGATGCGTCGTGCTTCCGCGAGGTTCGCCGCGAAGCCGTGCGGTTCCCATAGATGGCCGTTCCACCGCTGGATCGCCCGGGGAGCATCGGGGTTCAGATGCGATGCCCTCGGGCCGTCGCCGGTGACGAGGGGTACGGCGCGGAGCTGCCCGATCCTCGCATCGCGACGCTCGGCCCACTGGGAGAGCGGTTCGTCGTCCATGTCCGGAGCGTAGTGGGTCAGGTGATCCGGTGTTCCCAGCGCAGGGAGGGCGCCTGGTCAATCCAGTACCGGTGGGACGTGGGCGTCACGTGGAGCCGTACGGAGTCGATCTCCGGCGCCCCGGTGCCCTGCCAGGCGACGAGGGAACGTTCCACGTCGTCCCACAGGGCCACCGGACCGCCTTGGCGGACGGTCCAGTTCTCGCCGTCGGCGAGGAACTCGGCGAACGACTCCTTCTCCGGATCGAACAGGTACCGCAAGGGCGGGCCGTCACAGCCCGTCGCGCGGACGAACTGAACGCCGGGCGCCGCCAACTGCGCAAGGAAGGCGGGCATCCACTCCTCCAGGACAAGAGGAGATACCTGAGTACGCCGCTCACTGTCCGCGTACGCGGTCCGGGCGGAGAGATCGCCAGCCGCGGGGGCCACTGCCTGGGCACGCGCCTGCATGAAGGAGGAGCGCCCGACGAACGAGCCCTCGGCGGTGCCGTCATCGCCGACGGTCAGTTTCGCGAGGCCGGTTCCCCACGGCCACGAGCCGACCGTGCCGAGGACGATACCTCCAGGGTTCGTCTGCCTGATCCAGGTGTATGGGATGCGGCGAACCGCGCAGGTGGCGATGACCCGGTCGTACGGTGCCCGGTGCGGGTGGCCGAGGAGCCCGTCGCCCGTCACCGTCCACGTCGAGAAGCCGACGGCTTCGAGAGCGGCATCGGCGCGTGCGGCCACCTGTGCGTCGACCTCGACCGTGGCGACGTTGTCCTCGCTGAGGTAGTGGCACATCAGGGCTGTGGAGTAGCCGGTGCCCGTTCCGATCTCCAGGACTCGGTGGCCCGTCGCGAGGTCCAGGGTCTCGATCATGCCGACGACGGTGGCCGGGTCGGTCGAGGAGGACGTGGGCACGCCCACGACGGGTCCGCCGGCCTGGTCGGCGGTGAGGTGGCCGTCGAGCTGGGTGGTGAGGGTGTCGACGCTGTATGCGATCTTCAGCCACTCGTCCGGATTCGTATCGTTGGCGGTGACGGGCCGCCAGGTCCGCCCCTCGTCCAGGAAGACTCCCGGGCGGAGGAACCGCTCGCGGGGGACGGACTCGATGGCCTCACGCAGCCAGGGGGATTTCAGGACCCCTTCATTCATGAGAATGGTCGCCATGCGGCGTCGCTCGGATGCCGGGTCGGTCATCGGCGGTCTCCTTGTGCGAGCAGGTCGGCGAAGGCAGCGGACATCGGGAGGCCAGTCTCGGTCTCCAGCCACCCCCACTGTCCGTTGGGATTCAGTTCCAGCCACCAGTAGGCCCCCGCCCGGTCGACCGCGAGGTCGAAGCTTCCCGATACCAGATCCAGCCGGTCCAGGTAGGCATGCAGTCCCTTGGCCACCCGGTCGGGAAGGTGCTCCACGGTGTAAGTCAGGGCGCTGTAGTCCTTGCGCCAGTCCAGGAGGTCGGAGTCGATACGTACGGCGAACGTGTGCCGGCCTACGAGCAGTACGCGAACGTCGGCGACTTTGTCCACGCGGGCCTGGAACAGGTGGGGCGCGACCCGAACGCTGTCGTCGATCTCGTCGGGGGTGACGGGGGCGGTCCATCCCGTCATCGGCACGCTGTCACGCGTGTAGGGGGTCCATCGCAGCGTCTTGAAGATCGCCTGCCCCTGAGCACGGACGAACTCGCGGGCCTCGTCCGGGTCGTTGGTGACAAGGGTGGGAGGGATGGTGAAGCCGAGTTGCTGGGCGAGAACGAGCTGCGCGGGCTTGTAGTCGGCTGCGGTAACACGCAGGGGGTGGTTGACCCAGAGAGGGCCGCCCAGGGCGAAGAGGGTGCCACCGAGTCCGTAGCGGACCTGCGCCGCCGCGAACCGGGAGTCGTCAGCGGACAGGTGGGGAAACGTGGGCCATTCCGGGCGGCGCCAGTACACCGACCGGACGTGGGACACATCAGCGGTTCTCGACGGGGTGCGTACCTGCCCGACCACCGGGGCCGGGCAGGTGCCGAACCGAGCCGAGACCGTGAGGTTCTCGCCGATGTCGGCGGGGTTGAACCGGACCACCGGCACATCTCGCCGGTTGAGTTCGGTGATCACCATGTCGGCGGTGATGTCGTCCGCCTCGGTGGCCACCAGAACCGGCCTCTCCTCGGTCATGGTCATCAGTCCTGCGTGCTGTCCTGATCGTGACCCTGGTCGTTCCGGGAGTCCGAGTTCGTCGTCGTGGAGGTCTCGGTGCCCGAGCTGGTGCCGTGCTTGCCCATCTCGACCACCTGCCCGACGCGGTCGCGGAACACCCCGAGCTGCGTCGTGGGGTCGATGGCGACCGTGGCGTGGGGTCGGCGGATGACCGTCGGGTAGGGCGCGAGTCGGCCCGCACCCCACGGCCGCGTGGGGGAGGGGAGTGCGACAGAGGTGGTCATGAGACTCCTTGGGTTGAAGGGTGTGGTGCGGGAATCCGTCTGCGCCAGGGGGCGCGGACGGTGATCTGCGGGCCGCGGCTCAGGGGCGAGCGGCCTGGATGTTGTCGGCCGCGGTCGTCCACTCGACTCCGGACGCGGGCCGGATGTGCGCGATGCGGACCGTGCCGTGGCTGTGGAGCTCGTGTGTGACGGCGACGAGCACACCCTCCCCACGCGAGGCGATGTCACGGACAACTGTGTCCAGGAGCGGGTGGTGCTCGTAGCCGTCGGAACCGACCGGGTTCACTCCTCCGGCTCCTGCCGGGCCTCGATGCGGCGCATGAACCTCTCCCAGCCGCCGGCCGCTCGCACCCGAAGAGCCCGGCTCGGCGCACCCGGCCGGGGCTCCGGCGGCGTGTACGTATGGCCACTGGCGCCAGAGTTCCTGCGGGGCAGTCCGGAGGTTGTCACTCGGTCGCTCCTCTCCGTGGTGGGAGCCGCCGGAGGGTCCTTCGACATCCGAGCGGCGTGTGACCAGTCAACGACGATCCGTTACCTTCTCCCAGAGCGGACCTCGCGCAATACCCGGGCGTTTTCCAGGCGTTGGCGCGTGGCGGGTATGAGTGCGTGAAAGGGTTCTCGTGAGGGGAGACCTATGACGTCGAGGCGAAGGCACTTTGCGGAACGACGCGCGGTCCGGGGTTACTCTCAGGAGGAATTCGCAGAAGTGCTCTCGGTGGCCGCGTCCACCGTGGTCCGTTGGGAAAGTGGTCGTGCCACCCCGCGTCCTCATCAACGGCCGAAGATCGCAGGGCTGTTGGGAGTGACCCTCCCCGAGCTGGAAGCCCTTCTCTCCGACGAACAGCCGGCTGAGACAGCCGGGCTCTCCGCTGCTCCACCCCTCCTCCATGGTGATGATGACGACATGAAGCGCCGCGAAGTCCTGGGTCTGCTCGCCGTTACGGGTGCGCTGGTCGCACTTCCCGATCCCGGTGATGCCGCCCGAGGGCGCGCAGCGTCGACGCTCTTGGAGACGGGGGACGCCTTGCATCGCAGCCTCTGGCAGGTCTACGCGCTATCGGACGCCAAGCATGTTGTCTTCCCTGCGGTGCGCGCACAGCTCGATGTGATGGCGAAGGGACTGACCGAGACCCGTACTGCTGTGGATCGGTCCCGATTGTGTCGGATGACGGCCGACCTCTACCAGCTCGTCGGCGAGCTGTTCTTCGACGCCAACCGGTACACCGACGCCGCGCAGTGCTACACATTGGCCGCCAACGCGGCCTACGCCGGTGGCGACCACGACCTGTGGGCCTGTGCCATGACGCGCCACGCGTACGTCGAGCTGTACGCGCGCCGCGCGCACGCTGCCCAGCCCTTGCTCGCGGCAGCTTTCCGCATCGCCCGGAGGGGCGACGACACTCTCTCCACCCGTCACTGGGTCGCGGCCGTCCAGGCGCAGGCGTACGCGGCCGTGGGCGATCTCGACGCGTGCAACCGGGCTCTTGACGAAGCTGAGAAAGTGCACGCCCTCGACAGCGCTCACTCCCACAATGGCGGCTGGCTCCGCTTCGACGGCTCCCGCCTGGCTGAGGAGAGAGGGGCCTGCTACCTCCAGCTGGGCCGCCCTGATCTCGCCGAGGAAGCGCTCACCGCAGCCCTTGCCCAACCCCTGTCCCTGCGTCGCCGAGCTGCTGTTCTGAGCGACCTTGCCGTGCTCGGGGCGCACAGGCGGGACATCGATCAGGTCGTGCACTACGCGGAGCAGGCACTCGGACTGGCCGACCGGTCGAATTCGGGATTCATCGGCAAGAAGCTGGACGGGCTTCGGGGGCGTCTTGCCCCGCTCATGTCCGATGACCGAGTCTCGACTCTTGATCACCGAATCGCGGCGCTGCCGCGCACCGCATGACGAGAGGGACACGCGCATGAATGACGGCCGGATCTTCCGCGAGGCGTGGATCGACGGTGTGAACAAGCACTACCCCGGCGAGCCCAAGCCCGGCTACGTCACGCCGTGGGACGACACGCCCGCGTGGGAGCGCGAAGCGGCCACCGCCGTGTACGGGCAGGTGCGCGACTTCATCGAGGTCAGCGGCGGGCACGCGGCCCGGCTCACCCGCGAGCAGAAGGGGCGATTCGTCGCGATCTGCTGGACCGCCCAGATGTTCCGGCATTTCGAAGACCCGAAGCCCGGATATGTCGCCGACTGGTCCGACCTGCCGGTCTGGCAGCGGGAGACGGACGCGGACATCTTCGAACGCATCGAGGGGACCGCCTGAATCTCAGGAGCGACGACGTCCCCGTCCGGGCCGATCCGGCCGGGGACGTCTTGTTACGTAGCCATCAAAGTAGCCACGGAAGCACCATCCCTGCACGTTTATGCAGGTCATAGCGTTGCGCCGACAGTCCCCGGCATACAGCCCGGCTCGTCTGTCGGCAGTAGTGAAGGAGAGCCCCCGGCTCGGGCCCAGCGCCCGGCCGGGGGCTCTCCCGCGTCCGGGGCCAGGGGGCCGTGGGTCGGTCGGGGTGTGGCATGGGAGGCGAGTCTGACGGGGGGAGTGGGCGAGTGCCGGGCGGCTGAGTGGCTGACAGGCGGGGGGCCGGGCGGCCTGGTTCCGGGCTTGGGCGGTCGCGGGCGGTGTACGGGTAAGGGCATGACCATTCCTGTGGAGCAGCTCAGCGACCCCGCCGTGCGGGCCTTCGTCGTGGCCCTCAACGACAACGACCAGGCGGCCTTCTTCGGCACCCTCACTCCCGACGCCACCATGTCCGACGACGGCTCCGACCGGGATCTGCGGGACTGGACCGAGCGGGAGGTCTTCTCCTCGAACGGGTTCATGGAGGTCGAGGAGGAGACCGACGGCGGGCGCGCCCTCGTCGTCACCTATCGCAACGACACCTGGGGTGCGATGCGGACCGCCTGGCGGTTCACCGTCGACGGCGGGAAGATCTCCCGCTTCGAGACCGGGCAGGCCTGATCCGCCGGACCGGCGGTAAGGGCGTGACCCCTGCCGGGCGGGGCCCCTCGGCCCCGTCCGGTCAGCCCCGTCCGATGTACGGCATGGTCGTCGCCATCACCGTCGCGAACTGCACGTTCGCCTCCAGTGGCAGGCCCGCCATGTGCACCACGGTCGCCGCCACGTCCGCCGCGTCCATCACCGGCTCCGCCGCCAGCCGGCCGTCGGCCTGCAGGATTCCCGTCTGCATGCGGGCCGTCATCTCCGTGGCCGCGTTGCCGATGTCGAGCTGACCGCAGGCGATGCGGTACGGGCGGCCGTCGAGGGACAGGGACTTCGTCAGGCCCGTCATCGCGTGCTTCGTCGCCGTGTAGGCGATGGAGTGCGGGCGCGGCACATGCGCCGAGATGGAGCCGTTGTTGATGATGCGGCCGCCCTGCGGCGACTGCTCCTTCATCGCCCGGAAGGCGGCCTGCGCGCACAGGAACGCGCCCGTCAGGTTGACGTCCACGACCGCGCGCCAGGTCTCCGGGTCGAGTTCCTCGACCGGCACGCCGCCGCCGGCGAACGTGCCCGCGTTGTTGAAGAGCAGGTCCACCCGGCCGAACCGGTCCCGTACCGCCTCGAAGAGGGCCGCGACCTGGGTCGGTGACGTCACGTCCGTCGGGAGGCACAGCACGTTCCCCGGGGGGAGGGGGGCCGCCGTCTCCTCCAGCGGCTCAAGGCGCCGGCCCGCAAGTGCCACCGACCAGCCGGCCTCCGCCAGCGCCCTCGCCACGCTCCGGCCGATGCCCGAACCGGCGCCCGTCACCACTGCGATGCTCATGGGCGCGCAGCGTACGGCAGACGCCTGCGACACGAACTCATCCGTCCGACACGTGGATGTTCTGTACCCGACAACGTGAGGACGTCCCGCCCCCCTGCACTACGGAAGGACAGCATCCGTCAGGGGAGGGGACCATGACCGCCGCACCCACCTATGTCGATGAACTCCGCGATGCCGCAAGCCACTTGGGTCGCCGCAGATTCCTCACCGTCACCGGCGCAGCCGCCGCGCTCGCCTTCGCCGTGAACCTCCCGGCCGTAGGCACGGCCGCCGCCGCCGAATTCGACCCCCGCCGCATCACCGAGAACCCGTTCACCCTCGGGGTGGCATCCGGCGACCCGCTGCCCGGGTCCGTGCTCCTGTGGACCCGGCTCGCCCCCCGCCCGTACGAGAGCTCCGGCGGCCTGCCCACCGGCAACCGCGTCGCCGTCCGCTGGGAGCTCGCCCACGACGAGCGCTTCACCCGGGGGCTGCGGCGCGGCACGGTCGACGCGCACCCCGAGTTCGCCCACACGGTCCACGTCGAGGTCGAGCACCTCGCCCCCGGCCGCGTCTACTTCTACCGCTTCCGCGTCGGCGCCTGGACCAGCCCCGTCGGCCGCACCCGTACCGCGCCCGCGCCCGGCGCCCGCAACAGCGCCCTGCGGCTGGCCGCCGTCTCCTGCCAGGCCTACCCGGACGGCTACTTCACGGCCCACCGGCACCTCGCCCGGGAGGACCTCGACGTCGTCTTCCACCTCGGCGACTACATCTACGAGTACCCCGTCGACTCCAGCGGCGGCAACCGCCGCTACAAGCCCGGCACCCTGCCGGACGTCCTCGGCCACGAGACCCTCACCCTGGACGACTACCGCTTCCGTTACGCCCTGTACAAGTCGGACCCCGACCTCATGGCGGCTCACGCCGCGCACCCGTTCGTCGTCACCTGGGACGACCACGAGACCGAGGACAACTACGCCGACGACGTACCCCAGAACGACGTCCCGCCGGCCGAGTTCCTCATACGTCGCGCCGCCGCCTATCGCGCCTACTGGGAGAACCAGCCGCTGCGCCGGCCCCAGCGGCCGCAGGGCCCGGACATGAGGCTCTACCGGCGGCTGCGGTTCGGCCGGCTGGCCCAGTTCGACGTCCTCGACACCCGCCAGTACCGCTCCGACCAGGCGTACGGCGACGGCTGGCAGGTCCCGGGCCCGCTGTCCGAGGACCCGAGGCGCACCCTGACCGGCGCCACCCAGGAACGCTGGCTGATCGACGGCTGGCGCGCGTCGGACGCCCTGTGGAACGTGCTCCCGCAGCAGGTCATGTTCGCCGAGCGCCGCACCCTGCCGACCGCCGCCTACAAGCTGTCCATGGACGCCTGGGACGGCTACCCGGCCTCCCGGCAGCGCGTCCTCGCCGGGGCCGCCGCGGCCGGCGTCGACAACCTGATGGTCCTCACCGGCGACGTCCACGTCTCCTTCGGCCTCGACATCAAGGCCGACTTCCGCGACCCGGCCTCCCGCACGCTCGGCACGGAGATCGTCACCACGTCCGTCTCCAGCGGCGGCAACGGCGCCGACCGGCCGGGCAACCACGCCACCCTGATGCAGGCCAACCCGCACATGCGCTTCTACAACGGGCGGCGCGGTTACGCGAAGGTCACCCTCGGCCTCGACCACGCCCGCGCCGACTTCCGTACGGTCTCCTCCGTCACCAACCCCGGTGCCCCGGTCACCACCGCCGCGTCCTTCGTGACCGAGGCCGGCAGGCCCGGTCTCAAGCCCGCCTGACGCCCCTAACATAGGGACGGATTCAACGAAACGGAGCAGCGATGCCGGAGAGCGGCCGGACCACCACCGAAAGTCCCGCAGGGGGCATAGGGGACACAGCGGGCCCGCCGGTCGCCTCCGCGCGACGGGCAGGGCTGCTCGTCACCCTCGTCCTCGGCGGCCTCACCGCCCTCCCGCCGCTCTCCATGGACATGTACCTGCCGGCCCTGCCGGAGGTCACCGAGGCGCTGCGCTCACCCGCCGCCACCGTCCAGCTCACCCTCACCGCGTGCCTCGCCGGCATGGCACTCGGCCAGCTCGTCGTCGGCCCCATGAGTGACAAGTGGGGCCGGCGGCGGCCGCTGCTCGTCGGCATGATCGTGTACGTGCTCGCCACCGCCGTCTGCGCGTTCGCCCCCACGGCCGGACTCCTCGTCGGCTTCCGACTCCTCCAGGGCCTCGCGGGCGCGGCAGGCATCGTCATCGCCCGCGCGGTCGTCCGCGACCTGTACGACGGCGTCGAGATGGCCCGGTTCTTCTCGACCCTCATGCTGATATCCGGTGCCGCCCCGATCGTCGCCCCGCTCATCGGCGGCCAGATCCTGCGGATCACCGACTGGCGCGGCGTCTTCTACGTCCTGACCGGCGTCGGACTCCTCCTCACCTTGGTCGTCTGGCGTTTCCTCGGCGAGACCCTGCCGGCCGAGCGGCGCCACTCCGGCGGCGTCGGCGAGGCGCTGCGCACCATGCGCGGCCTCCTCGCGGACCGGGTCTTCACCGGCTACATGCTGGCCGGCTCGCTCGCCTTCGCCGCCCTCTTCGCGTACATCTCGGCCTCGCCCTTCGTCGTCCAGGAGATCTACGGGGCCTCCCCGCAGACCTTCAGCCTGCTCTTCGGGCTCAACTCGGTCGGCCTCGTCGTCGTCGGCCAGATCAACGGCAAGCTGCTCGTCGGCCGGGTCAGCCTCGACAAGGCGCTCGGCTGGGGGCTCGGCATCATCCTGCTCGCCTCCGTCGCCCTGCTCCTGCTGACCACCGGCGTCTTCGGCGTGCCCGGGCTCGCGCCGATCGCCGCCGGGCTCTTCGTGCTGATGTCCGCGATGGGCCTCGCGATGCCCAACACCAACGCCCAGGCCCTGATGCGCACCCCGCACGCGGCGGGCTCCGCCTCGGCGCTGCTCGGTACCTCCTCCTTCCTCATCGGCGCCGTCGCCTCCCCGCTCGTCGGCATCGCCGGCGAGACCACCGCCGTGCCGATGGCCGTCGTCCAGGTCGTCTGCGCGATCGCCGCCGTCGGCTGCTTCCTGCTCCTGTGCCGGCCCTGGCGCGCCGCCCCGTCGCACGAGGCGTAGGGCACCGTCCGGCTGCCCCGGGGGGTGTCAGGGTGCCGTCGCCGGCCGCCTAAAATGGGTCGGTGAACGCCTCGCTCCCCTCCGCCGACACCCTGCGCGCCGCCCTCGCCGCGCTCCTCGACGGGCTGCCGCCGCGCCAGGCCGCACAGGCCGTCGAGCGGCTCATCGCCAACTACCGGGGGGCCACCCCGACCGACGCGCCCGTGCTGCGCGACCGCTCCGACGTCGCCGCCTATGCCGCGTACCGGATGCCCGCCACCTTCGAGGCCGTACGCAGCGCCCTGTACGCCCTCGCGGACGCGGCCCCCGACTGGGTGCCGGCCACGCACACGGACGTGGGCGGCGGGACCGGTGCGGCGAGCTGGGCGGTCGCCGAGGCCTGGGAGGGCGCGGCCCGCACCACCGTCCTGGACTGGGCGGAACCGGCCCTCGAGCTCGGCGAGGAGCTCGCGCGGGGCGTCTTCGAGGCCGACTGGCGCCGCGAGCGGATCGGCGGGGCGCTGCGCCTGCCCGACAGCGACCTGGTGACCGTCAGCTACGTCCTGAACGAGCTCACCGAGGCGGCCCGCACCGCGCTCGTCACCGAGGCCGCCCGCGCCGCGCAGGCCGTCGTCATCGTCGAGCCGGGCACCCCCGACGGCTACGAGCGGATCATCGCCGCCCGCACCCTCCTCGTCGAGCAGGGCTTCACCGTCGCCGCGCCCTGCCCGCACAGCGGCGCCTGCCCGATCGTGCCGGGCACCGACTGGTGCCACTTCGCGGCCCGGGTCAGCCGGTCCTCGCTGCACCGGCAGGTGAAGGGCGGCTCCCTGCCGTACGAGGACGAGAAGTACAGCTACGTCGCCGCGACCAGGTTCCCGGTGACCCCCGCGACCGCCCGCATCATCCGCAAGCCGCAGATCCGCAAGGGCCAGGTCCTCCTCGACCTGTGCGGCCCCGACGGGCTCACCCGCGACACGGTCACCAAGCGGCACGGGCCCCTCTACAAGCAGGCCCGTGACGCGGAGTGGGGCGACGCCTGGGGCGACGAGAGCTAGCGGTGTGCAGGGCGGCCCTGGCCGCGCAGCTCCTGCGTGCAGCACTTCACGCTGCCGCCGCCCTTGAGCAGCTCGCCCAGGTCCATGCCGATCGGCTCGTAGCCGCGCTCCCGCAGCGGGTCGTACAGGCCCACCGCCGCCTGTGGGAGCAGCACGTGCCGGCCGTCGCTCACCGCGTTCAGGCCGAGCGCGGCGGCGTCCTGGTCCGTGGCGATCAGGGCGCCGGGGAAGAGCCGCTCCAGGACGGCGCGGCTGCCGGGGGAGAAGGCGTCCGGGAAGTACATGACGTCGTCGCGCGCGTCGTCCAGGACGCACAGCGCCGTGTCCAGGTGGTAGTAGCGCGGGTCCACCAGCTCGAGGCCGATCACCGGCCGCCCGAAGAACTCCTGGGCCTCGTCGTGCGAGAGCGGGCTGGAGCGGAAGCCCCGGCCGGCCAGGATCCAGGAGGCGGTCACGGCGAAGTCGCCCTCGCCCTCGTTCACATGGTCCGGCTCCCGCACGTCCGCGTCCGGGTAACCGTTCCTGCGGAACCAGTCCAGGTGCGCCGCCGCCTCGGCCGAGCGCTCCGGGTAGGCGAACTTCGCGCCCAGCACGCGGCCGTCCACCACGGTCGCGCCGTTCGCGGCGAAGACCATGTCCGGCAGGCCGGGGCTCGGGTCGAGCAGCTCGACGGTGTGGCCGAGCGCGCGGTAGCGGTCGCGCAGGTCCTCCCACTGGGCGAGGGCGAGCGGCAGGTCGACCGGCTTCGTGGGGTCCATCCAGGGGTTGATGGAGTACGTCACCTTGAAGTGCGTGGGTGGGCACATCAGATAACGGCGGGGCGAGGCCTCGCGCGGAGTGTGGCGCAAAGAGAGCTCCTCTGCGGTCGCTGATCGTTGAGCCCATGGTCCGCTTTCCTGCGGCCGCGCGCAGTGGACCGTTCGGGTGGTTCGGATGAAGAGCGGGCGACCCCACCGGTGACGAGACGGTGCGTCTCGGTACGGACTAGAGTGGGACGCATGTCCGACACCAAGGCCCCCGACACCAAGGCCCCCGACTCCGCGCGCCGCAGCGAGCGCTCCCGTCGCGCCATCTACGACGCCGCCCTCGCCCTCGTCTCCGAGCAGGGTTACGCGAAGACGACCGTCGAGGGCATCGCCGCCCGCGCCGGCGTCGGCAAGCAGACCATCTACCGCTGGTGGCCCGCCAACTCCAAGGCCGCCGTCCTCATGGAGGCCTTCCTCGACCTCGCCGGCCAGGCGGGCGAGGCGGTGGGCGCCACCGCCGAGAGTGAGATCCCCGACACCGGCGACCTCGCGGCCGACCTCAGGCTCGTCCTGCGGGCCACCGTCGACGAGCTCAACGACCCCGTCTACGACCGCCCGACCCGCGCCCTCGCCGCCGAGGGGATCGTCGACCCCGCGCTCGGCGCCGAGTTCACCGCCAAGCTGCTCGAACCCCAGCTCCAGCTGTACGTGCGCCGCATCGAGGCCGCCCAGTCGGCCGGCGACATCGACCCCGGCGTCGACCCGCGCATCGCCCTCGAGCTCCTCGTCGGCCCCCTCCACCACCGCTGGCTGCACCGCACCCTGCCGCTCACCCACGCCTACGCCGACACCCTCGTCGAGTACGCGCTGCGCGGTCTCTCCGCGCGGAGGTGACCCCGGTTCCCGAGTCCGGTCACCCGAGGCGCAGGATGGTGGGACCATGGAGAGCCCCGTGGGACCGAACGGGCGAGCATGAGGTGTGAGGGGATAGATGGGCGACGGCATCGGCCGCTACCGCGGCACGGAGAGCAAACTCGCACAGTGGCTGCGCAGGCGCCCCAAGCGGACCGCGGCCGACATCGAGAACGACCGCGAGAAGTCACTCCTGGCCGTCGCCGCCGCAGGGCTGCCGCTCGCCCCCGCCGCGTATCCCGTCGGCTATCGCTGTTCCTGTGAGCGGATCGGCTGTCCCACGCCCGCCCGGCACCCCGTCTCCTTCGCCTGGCAGACCCAGTCGACCACCGACCGCGCGCAGATCGAGCGCTGGGCCCGCAACCAGCCCGAGGCGAACTTCATCACCGCCACCGGCATGGTCCACGACGTCCTCGACGTCCCCCTCGCCGCCGGCCGTGCCGCCCTGGAGCGGCTGCTCGCCGAGGGCGTCGAGGTGGGCCCGGTCGCCGTCTCGACCGCGGCCGAGGACCGGCCCGGCGACGGCCGCATGTACTTCTTCACCCTCACCCGCGGCACCCCCGAGGACGAGGACGAGTGGTGGCCGTGCGAGCTCGACTGCCATCCGGAGACGATGGACGAGCATCCGGGGCTGCGCTGGCACTGCCGCGGCAGCTACGTCCTCGTACCGCCGTCCCGGCTCCCCGGCGACGAGGGCACCCAGCCGCTGCTCGCCTGGGAGCGCGGCCCCGAGCACGCGCTGCCCGAGCCGCTGAGCCTCCTGGAGACCCTCACCGACGCCTGCGCCCGCCACGTGGCCGAGCAGGCGGAGCAGGGCGAGCCGGCGGACCACGGGATCGCCTGGCCGCTCAGCCGCTGAGTCCGCAGGCTTCCGGCCGGTCCGTCACGCTTCCGGCCCGTCCGTCACGCTTCCGGCCGGTCCGTCAGGCCTCCGGCCGGTCCGTCGCGCTTCCGGCTGCTGAGCCCGCGCCGCCCGTCGGGTACGGCCGAGGGGCCTGAGGAGCCGGAGGGGTTACGACCCCTCCGCCCCCGTCACTCCCTGGAGCCGGCCCAGGACCTCGACCGCGTCGCGCTCGGCGCCCGCCGGCTTCACGAGGACCGACTGACTGGACACCCACTGCTTGGTGACGGTGCTCCTGACCTCGCCGGTGAGCAGCGCCTTCACGTCCTTGCCGACCTTCGGCCGGTAGCCGGGCGCCGCCGTCTGGCGCTCGAAGTAGCGGGTGGCGAAGAAGACCAGGGCCCCGCCGTCCTGCGTGGCGAGCCCCAGCGGTGCGAAGTCGCCGCCGCTCTCGGCCCGGTCGAGGTACTGCGTGGCGAGCCCGGGCCGCTTGGCCGCCTTCTGGCGCTCCGCGCGCCACTCGGTGGTGTGCGGTCCCGCGGCGAACGGCCCCTGCTGCCCGCCCTTGAGGAACGACACGTACCGCTCGCCCAGGTCCTTCGGCGCGACCGCGAGCCCCGTGCCGCCGGGCGCCACCGGCACCGCGTACCCCGCATCGCTCTTGAACGCGGGGATGTCGTCCGGGCTCAGGATCGACAGATAGGCGGCCTCCCACACCTCGTGCGAGCCACCGCGTACGAAGACCAGGAGCCACCGGGTGTCGGCGGACCCCTGGTCGGTGTCCCGGTTGGAGTCCGTGTCCGCGACGAACCAGCGCGGCCAGCCCGCCTTGCGGGGTATGACGAACTTCGCGTCGGTGAGCTCCAGCGGCCGGTGGTCCGGATTGCCGCCGGGGCTCGACACCTGACGCGACTTCAGGCCCGCCTGGTTGATCTCCCCCATGGGGCCGGTGACCCGGTCCGCGTCGAGGGCCGGGTCGTACGCCTTGTCGGCCTTGTTGTAGGCCGCCGTGAAGTCCTTCAGAGCCTGCTCGGCCTCGGCCTTCGTCGCCGCGGGCAGCAGCTCGCTCTCGCCGTGGACGGTCACACACCCGCTCGCGGTCAGGGCGAGGACGGACGCCGTCACCGCCGCGAGGAGCGTGTCAGCCGGTCGCCTCCGCGCCGCTCGCCTCAGCCTTCTCATCGCTCTCGGTCGCCTTCTGCCTCTCCACCCGCCTGGACGGACCCGACCCTACCGGGGCCAGGAAGATCAGCAGCGTCGGGATCAGATAGAGCGCCCACACCGTGACCTGAACGACCGTCGGATCGGGCTGGAAGTTGAACACGCCCTTGAGGAGCGTGCCGTACCAGCTGTCCGGCGGGATCGTCGCGGAGATGTCGAAGGCCTTGTTCTCCAGGCCGCCGAGGAAGCGCGCCTCCTGCAGGTCGTGCACGCCGTACGCGAGCACACCGGCCGCCACCACGACCAGCATGCCGCCGGTCCAGGTGAAGAACTTCGCCAGGTTGATCCGCAGCGCTCCCCGGTAGAACAGCCAGCCCAGGAACACCGCCGTGAGCAGGCCGAGCACGACGCCGGCCAGCGGCGCGTACGTGCCGTCCGAGGAGGCCCGTACCGACGCCCACACGAACAGCGCCGTCTCCAGGCCCTCGCGGCCCACCGCGAGGAACGCGGTCGCGACGAGCGCGCCCGTGCCCATCTGGAGGGCCGCGTCGAGCCGGCCGTGCAGTTCGGCCCTGAGGTGCCGCGCGGTGCGCCGCATCCAGAAGACCATCCAGGTCACCAGGACCACGGCGACGATCGACAGCGAGCCGCCGAGCAGTTCCTGCGCCTCGAAGGTCAGCTCCTGCGAGCCGAACTCGAGACCGGCGCCGAAGGCGAGCGCGAGCCCCACGGCGACGCCGATGCCGATCCAGATCGGCTTCAGCGCGTCGCGGCGCCCGGTCTTCACGAGGTACGCGATGAGGATGCAGACGACCAGGCTGGCCTCCAGACCCTCACGCAGACCGATCAGATAGTTCCCGAACACGTCGGTTCCCCTCCTCGATTACGAGAACAGCGCCCGGCCCCACCAGTCGTCCTTGTCACGGACGCCCGGAGGGATCGCGAACAGCGCCGAACCCACGTGCTGGGTGTACTCGTTGAGCACGTCCGCGCGCGCGAGGGAGGTCTGCACCGGGATGAAGCCGGTGCGGACGTCCCGCTGGTATGCGAGGAAGAACAGGCCCGCCTCCAGACGGCCGAGGCCGTCGGTGCCGTCGGTGAACGAGTAGCCGCGGCGCAGGATGGTCGCCCCGTTGTTGGAGTCGGGGTGCGCCAGGCGCACGTGCGCGTCCGGCTTCATCGCCTTGAGGAACGGCTCGTCGTGCTCCTTGGCCTTGCCGACGGGCGCGCCTTCCTTCTTGTCGCGGCCGAAGATGTCCTCCTGCTCGGCGAGCGGGGTGCGGTCCCAGGTCTCGACGTTCATGCGGATCCGGCGGGCGACGAGGTAGGAGCCGCCGTCCATCCAGGCGGCCGGGCCCTCGGCGGCCTTGCCGGACACCCACACGTGCCTGGCGAGCCGCGGGGCGTCGGTGCCGGCGATGTTGCGGGTGCCGTCCTTGAAGCCGAACAGGTTGCGCGGGGTCTGGGCGTCCGGCGTCGTCGAGGACGTCTTGCCGAAGCCCAGCTGCGACCAGCGCACCGCGACCTTGCCGAAGCCGATGCGGGCGAGGTTGCGGATGGCGTGCACGGCGACCTGGGGGTCGTCCGCGCAGGCCTGGACGCACAGGTCGCCGCCGCTGCGGGCCGGGTCCAGGTTGTCGCCAGGGAACTTGGGCAGGTCCACCAGGGCCCCGGGCCGCCGGTCCGCGAGGCCGAAGCGGCCGTCGAAGAGCGAGGGGCCGAAGCCGATGGTGAGGGTGAGCCGGGAGGGCTTGAGGCCGAGGGCCTCGCCGGTGTCGTCCGGCGGGGCCTCCGGCAGTCCGCCGTAGGCGCCCTCGCCGACCTCGTGACCGGCCGTCATGCGCTCGGCGGCCCGGGTCCAGTCCTTCAGGAGCTGGATCAGCTCGGCGCGGTCCTTCGTCTTCACGTCGAAGGCGGCGAAGTGCAGCCGGTCCTGGACGGCGGTGGCGATGCCGGCCTGGTGCTCGCCGTGGAACGGGACGGCCCCGCCGGTGTCGGCGACCGGCGCGGTGGCGTCGCCACGGCCGTGGGTGAGGGCGACGGCGCCGCCCGCCGCGGCGGCGCCGAGCGCGAGCCCGGCACCGCCCCAGCCGATGACGCTGCGGCGGGAGGGCGCGGTGCCCTCCTGCGCGGTCGTCGTCTCGTCGGTCATCTCGGTCTTCTCGCTCATCGGGTCCCCCTACTTCGCGACGGCGGCGGCGAGCTTGGAGAGCGGCTCGGCCAGCGCGTTGACGCCGTCCGACAGCTCCTTGCGCTGCTCCTTGCCGACCTTCTCGTACGAGGTGAAGACGTAGCTCGTCTTGTCCGTGCGGTACTTGTCGAGCAGGGCGTTCAGGGCGGCGAACTGCTTGTCGAGCTCGGCGACCAGCTTGGCGTCGTTCTTCGTGGCGACCGGCTTGAGCAGCTCGAAGGACTTCTGGGCGCCCTCGACGTTGGCCTTGAAGTCGACCAGGTCGGTGCGGGAGTAACGCTCCTCCTCGCCGGTGACCTTGCCGGTGGCGACCTCGTCGAGGAGCTCCTTGGCGCCGTTGGCCATGGAGGTCGGGGTGATGTCGGCCTTGCCGACCCGCTTCACCCAGTCCGCGAGGTCCTTGTCGAGGAGGTCGGCGAGCTGCTTCTCGCGGTCGCCGATCTTCTTGTCCTGCCACAGCGCCTTCTCCAGGCGGTGCCAGCCGGTCCAGTCCTTCGCCGGGTCCTGGCCGGCCTCCAGGCCGTCCTCGCGGACGTCGACCTTCGGGTCGATGTCGCCGAAGGACTCGGCGACCGGCTCGGTGCGCTCCCAGCCGATGCGGGACTCGGCGTACGCCTTCTTGGCGGCCTCGATGTCACCGGCGCGGACGGCGTCGGTGAAGACCTTCACCTTGGGCAGCGTCTCGTCGGCCTGGGCCTGCACGTACTGGCGGTAGGCGGCGACGGCGGCGTCCATCTCGGGGGAGCGCTTGGCGGCCGCGGCGCCGCCGCTGGCGGTGACCTTCTGGCGGATGCCGTCGCCCTTCATGCCGGGCTTGCAGGCGATCTCGTAGTCACCGGACTTGATCTCCGCGGTGATGGTGGCCTTGGTGCCGGGGCCGATGTTCTCCCGCTCGGTCACGATCCGGCCGTCCGGGTAGAGGACGTAGACCTCGGTGACCTTCTCGCCGCGGTTCTCCACGTTCAGCTTCAGGTGGCCGGCCGGGAAGTCCTTCTTCGAGACCTCGCAGGAGTCGTCCTTCGCGATCACCTGGATCGCGCCGTCGTCGGCCTTGGAGTCGCTTTTCTGGGTGCAGCCCGTGACGGCGGCCAGGGTCGCCGCTGTGACGGCGGCGGTGACGACGGAGAGACGGACGGCTCGCATGGACGACTCCACTGGGGGGACGGGAACAGGGACGGCAGGAAGGCGGACCTAACTTAACCGAGGCTTACCTCAGCCATACCCACCCGTCCAGTGATTCAGCTCTCAGGTCCGGCGCGCCGGACACGGCCCGGTCACGGGCGGCTCACGGGGATTTCACGGCTTGGTCAAGGAGTGGTCAAGGCGGGGGACTTGTCAGGATTTGGGGTACGCGTCGGTAGCGCGAGCAGCGGCGCCGGTCCGCGGATGCGGAAACACCTTCACCGGCTGCCGGTGGACCCGGCTCGGCAACTCCCCGTCGAGCGCGCCGGTGCCGCCCGGGCCGCCGAGGTGCGCAGGACCGGCCGAACGGGAGGGATGGATGGTTGAATTCCGCCATGAACACGACCGCCACGAGCCGTTCCGCCGCCACCGACATCGACGTGCTGCGGGTCTTCTGCGCGGGCGACGGCCGGTACGGCAACGCCCTCGGCGTCGTCCGCGACGGGCGCGGCCACCCCGACGAGGCCTCGCGGCAGGCGCTCGCCAAGGAGCTCGGGTTCAGCGAGACGGTGTTCGTGGACGACCCGGAGCGGGGCGACGTCGACATCTACACGCCCGGACTCCGCCTCCCCTTCGCCGGCCACCCGCTCGTCGGCGCGGCCTGGCTGCTCGACCTCGAGGTGATCTGCCCGCCGGCCGGTGAGGTCTGGGTACGCGGCGACGGCGAGTTCACCTGGATCGAGGCCCGCGCCGAATGGGCCCCGCCGCGCACCCTGAGGCGTTACGCCTCGGCCGTCGAGGTGGAGGCCCTGAAGGTCCCGGAGCCGGGGGAGTGGATCTACGCCTGGGCCTGGGAGGACGAGGCCGCGGGCCGGGTGCGGGCGAGGGCGTTCCCGGGGCGCGGCGACGGCATCGACGAGGACGAGGCGACGGGCGCGGCGGCGCTGCTGCTCACCGCGCAGCTGGGCCGCGCGCTGAACATCACGCAGGGCCGGGGCTCGCAGCTGCTCACGGCCCCGGGTCCGGGCGGCATCGTGGAACTGGGCGGCAGGGTCCGCCTGGAGCGCACGATCACGCTCTGAGGATCCTCAGAGGAGCAGGGGGCCAGGGAGGAGCAGGGGGCCAGGGAGGATCAGGGGGCGAGGGGAGGATCAGGCGGCGCTGAGCGGGAACTCCCCGGCCAGCTCGCGGAACACCGCTCCGTTGAAGTCGAACGCCCGCTTGCACTCGTCGACGATCCGCTGCTTCTCCAGGTCGTCGGCGTTCACGCGGTCGAGCAGCTCCCGGTACCCCCGCTTGAACGCGGCGGGGTTGGCGATCCCCTCGAAGACGTAGAACCGCACGCCGTCGCCCTTGCGCGTGAAGCCCCAGGTGCGCTCGGCCTTGTCGCGGATGATCTGACCGCCCGACAGGTCGCCCAGATAGCGGGTGTAGTGGTGCGCCACATAGCCGGCAGGCCAGTCGCGGGCGCACTCGGCGACCCGTGCCGCGTACGCCTCGGTGGCGGGAAGCGGGGAGAGACCGGCGCGCCAGCCGGGACCGCGCAGATGGGCGAGGTCCTGCTCCAGGGCGGCGGTGCGGAACAGCTCCGGCTGTATGAAGGGCCCGGCGACGGGGTCGGCCTTCAGGGCCTCCGCGCCCTCCTCCAGGGCGCGGTACACGAACCAGAGCTGCTCCGTGTAGCGCGCGTAGGCGTCCACGGCCAGGCGTCCGCCGAGGAGGTCGCTCATGAACGACGACGACTCCGCTTCCGTGTGCTGCTCGTGCGAGGCGGTGCGGATGAGCGTCGAGAACGGCGTGTCCAAGGGGTGCCTCCGGGACCGTAGGGGGTCGGGAACCACCACGATCCTGCCGAGTTAGGCTTACCTAAGTCAACTGGTTCCCGACGTCCTGTCGGTAAAGAAGCTACCCCTCCACCACGTCAAGGCAACGTGAGGATCTCGGCCCCGGTCTCGGTCACCACGAGGGTGTGCTCGAACTGCGCGGTCCGCTTGCGGTCCTTGGTCACCACGGTCCAGCCGTCGTCCCACATGTCGTACTCGTGCGTGCCGAGCGTCAGCATCGGCTCGATCGTGAAGGTCATGCCGGGCTTGATGACCGTGGTGTGGTGCGGGGAGTCGTAGTGCGGAATGATCAGCCCGGAATGGAAGGACGAGTTGATGCCGTGCCCCGTGAAGTCACGCACGACGCCGTAGCCGAAACGCTTGGCGTACGACTCGATGACCCGGCCGATGATGTTGACCTGGCGGCCCGGCTTGACCGCCTTGATCGCCCGGTTCAGGGACTCCCGGGTCCGCTCGACGAGCAGCCTGGACTCGTCGTCGACGTCGCCGCACAGGTAGGTGGCGTTGTTGTCGCCGTGGACGCCGTTGATGTAGGCGGTCACGTCCAGGTTCACGATGTCGCCGTCCTTCAGGACGGTCGAGTCGGGGATGCCGTGACAGATGACCTCGTTGACCGAGGAGCACAGCGACTTCGGGAAGCCGCGGTAGCCGAGCGTGGAGGGGTAGGCGCCGTGGTCGCACATGTACTCGTGGGCGACCCGGTCGAGCTCGTCCGTGGTGACGCCCGGGGCGATGTGTTTGGCGGCCTCCTCCATCGCCTGCGCGGCGATACGGCCGGCGATCCGCATCCGCTCGATGGTGTCGGCGTCCTGCACCTCGGGCCCGGAGTACGGGGTGGGGGCGGGCTTTCCGACGTATTCGGGGCGGCGGATGGACCCCGGAACGGAACGGTGGGGGGAGAGCTCCCCCGGTACGAGAAGCGACTGGCCAGACATGTCAGCGAGTCTAACGACCGCGTCTGGGGCAGCATGGTGACGGAGGAAGGAGCCGAAGATGGCCCTGTTCAAGCGGCGCACGGTGGGCAAGCCGGGCGAGTGGTACTACTGCCTCAAGCACGGGAAGGTCGAGGAGGGCCCGGAGTGCCCGGCCAAGGACCGCTTCGGCCCCTACGAGACGCGTGAGGAAGCCACCCACGCCATGGAGACGGCCCAGGACCGCAACCTGGAGTGGGACACCGACCCGCGCTGGCACGACCAGGCGGCGAAGGACGGCAGGGACGAGGACACGGACTAGGACCCGTCCGGCCCCTGGGCCTGACCTCCCGTAGGGGATTCGACCGCGCCGAGCCCCTACGGGCCGAGGCCCTACGGGGTCAGGTGCCTGCGGGGTCAGGCGCGCCTGCGGGATCAGGCGCTTGCGACGGCCTCCTGCTCCGCCTCCTGCTGTGCCTTGCGGCGCAGGGCGTCCTCGTCCGTCTCCGCGTCGTACGCGAGCAGCTTCGGCAGGGCGAGGCACAGCAGCCCCACCGAGGCCACACACGCCACACCGCCCGACCAGACCGCGGACCGGGTGCCCGTCCAGCCCGCCATCGTGCCCGCGCGGACCTGGCCGAGCTGCGGGCCCACGCTGTACGAGAGGACCTCGATCCCCGCGAGCCGCCCGCGCAGCTCCTCGGGGATCGTCTGGTTCCAGATCGTCGAGCGCCCGAGCCCGCTCAGCATGTCCCCCGCGCCCGCGAACGCCAGGCACACCAGCACCAGCCAGACGTTCGGGAACCACCCGGCGGCCGCGATCGCGAGCCCCCACCCGGTGGCCCCGGCCACGACCAGGAGGCCGTGGCGCCGCACCCTGGACGTCCACCCACTGGTGAGTCCGAGGACGAGCGAGCCGACCGACCCGGCCGCGTACATC
This sequence comes from Streptomyces sp. NPDC085481, assembly GCF_044541845.1. Classification (NCBI taxonomy): domain Bacteria; kingdom Bacillati; phylum Actinomycetota; class Actinomycetes; order Kitasatosporales; family Streptomycetaceae; genus Streptomyces; species Streptomyces sp. NPDC085481. The sequence continues at coordinate 527,353 of NZ_JBITTJ010000001.1, read as the reverse complement.
AGGCCCAGCGACCACTCCGCGTCCAGCTCGTCCGCGAGGAACGGGAAGATCGTGTTGGGGAAGGCGAAGAGCATCGCGGCCAGGTCGATCGCGTACGTGCCGAGCAGCACCGGCCGCGACCACGCGTACCGCGCGCCCTCCACGATCCCGCGCAGCGAGGGCTTGTCGGCGTCGTGCGCGGGCGGCGCGGGCGAGAGCCGGCGACACAGCAGCACCGACACGGCGAACCCGCCGGCGGCCACCGCGTAGGCCGGCGCGTGTCCGGCGTACGCCACGACCAGTCCGGCGAGCGAGGGCCCGGCGATGGAGCCCACCTGCCAGCGCAGCGAGTTCAGCGCGGCCGCCGCGGTCTGCTGCTCGTGCGGCACGATCCGGGCCATCAGCGAGTCGAGCGCGGGCCGCTGGAGCCCGGCGAGTGCGGAGACGCCGGCGGCGACGACGTACAGCGGCCAGAGCATGGGCCGCGGCAGCAGCGCGTTGAGCAGCAGGACCAGGGCGAGCAGCCCGAGCCCCGCCTCGGTCGCCACGATCACCCTGCGCCGGTCGACGGCGTCGGCGAGCGCCCCGCCGTAGAGCCCGAACACCACCAGCGGCACGAGCTCGACGGCGCCCATCGCACCCACCGCGAAGGGCGAGTCGGTCAGCTCCTTGATCTGTAGCGGCAGCGCGATCAGTGCCATGAAGCTCGCGAAGAAGGCGACGATCCCCTGCACCCACAGGAGCCGGAAGTCACGGGAGGCGCGCCAGGGCGCGAGATCGGGGAGCAGGCGTTTCACGAGGTGCCATGCTCGGCGGACCGCGTGCCCGGGGCAACCGAATTACGGGCCGCGGGCGCGGCGCCGGCGGTCGCGGCGCGGGCCGACGCGGACCGGCCCCGGTCGGCGCCGGCGCGGGCCGACGCGGACCGGCCCCGGTCGGCGCGTCCCCCCGCCGACGCGGCTCAGGGGCGCGAGCGCTCCCGGACCGGCTTCACCGGCGGCGGCGCGCGGGCGGGTGGTCACCGGTCCGGCCCACCCTCACCACCGCCCCGGCGGCGGGGCCGTCAGGTGGTCGGCGAGGCGGGACAGGCGGTCGCGGAAGCGGAGGCGGCCGCGGGGTGCCGGGGGGAGGCAGTTCTCACCGGCGGCGGCGCTCACCAGGTGCTGGACCGTGTCCAGGTCCACCCCCGCGTCCGCCGCGACGGTCAGCGTCTCGTGGGAGAGGCCGAGGAGTTCCGTGTCGTCGCCGCCGTCCAGGGACAGCACCGTCGCCCCGGCCCGCCGGGCGTCGTGGACCCGTTCGAGCAGGCCCTCGCCGGGACGGGACGGGGCCACCAGAAGGAGCGTCGCGCCCCGCCCGGCCGACTCGATCCGGCCGAGCCCGACGGCCAGGTGCGCCGGGTCGCCCGGCCGGACCCGGTGCCGTACCAGCGTCGGCGCCAGCTCGGGGCGGCCCGACCAGGCCGACTCGTCCACCAGGTGCGCGGCCAGGTGCCACGGCTCGTACTCCTCCGTCCCGACGAGCAGCAGCCCGCCCCCGTGCGACACGACGGAGGAGCGGAGCGAGCCCGCGAAGCGGCGGGCCGCCGCCGGCCACTCCGTACCGGCGAGCACTTCACGCAGCAGCGCGACACGTACGGCGTCCATGGCCCCGCATGCTGCCCCAGGCGTACCCCCGCGCGCGGGCGTTCGACCCGGACTCACCCGTACGGGGACCTCCCGGGCGACCGGCCAGTAATGTCGAGGCCATGACTTCCTCCACCACTGCACCCAAGGACCCCTGGGACCTCCCCGACGTCTCCGGCCTCGTCGTCGGCGTCCTCGGCGGCACCGGCGACCAGGGCCGCGGCCTCGCCTACCGCCTCGCCAAGGCCGGCCAGAAGGTGATCATCGGCTCGCGCGCGGCCGAACGCGCCCGGACCGCCGCCGACGAGCTCGGCCTCGGCGTCGAGGGCGCCGACAACGCCGAGTGCGCCCGGCGCAGCGACATCGTGATCGTCGCCGTGCCGTGGGACGGTCACGCCAAGACGCTGGAGGCGCTCCGCGAGGAGCTGGCCGGCAAGCTGGTCGTCGACTGCGTCAACCCGCTCGGCTTCGACAAGAAGGGCGCCTACGCGCTGAAGCCGGAGGAGGGCTCCGCCGCCGAGCAGGCGGCGGCGCTGCTGCCGGACGCCCGGGTGACCGCGGCCTTCCACCACCTGTCGGCCGTCCTGCTGCAGGACGCGTCCATCGACGAGATCGACACCGACGTCATGGTGCTCGGCGAGGCCCGCGCGGACGTGGAGATCGTCCAGGCCCTGGCCGGCCGCATCCCCGGGATGCGCGGTGTCTTCGCGGGCCGGCTGCGCAACGCCCACCAGGTGGAGTCGCTGGTCGCCAACCTGATCTCGGTGAACCGCCGCTACAAGGCCCACGCGGGCCTGCGCGTCACGGACGTCTGAGCCCGGCCCGGCCCCGCGCAGGGCAGCGGCGGGCATGGGGGACACTGGACGGGCACCATCGCCGTACCCGGACAGGAGCTGACCCCCATGCCCCGCCTCGCCCTCTACGCCCTGGTCGTCTGCGCGCTCGCCGTCGCCGCGGCCGTCGTCTCCTTCGCCCAGGGCAGCTTCATCGGCATCGTCTGGGTGCTGCTGGCCGGCCTCTCCTCGAACATGGCCTGGTACTACATCCGCCGCGCCCGCACCGCCCGCACGACGGAGGGCTAGGGGGGCGAGACGCCCCTGGGGCCTGTCCGGTCCTAGACCAGGCAGATCTCCGGCGCGTCCTCCCAGAACCGGAACAGGTTCGACCCGCAGTAGCGCGACAGCTCGGGCACGCCCAGCGCCCGCATCAGGGCGTCGATCGCGTCGAAGAAGGCCCCGTTGATCGCCGGGACGAAGAGCAGCGCGATCACGACGAAGAAGCCGTACGGCGCGTAGGGCTCGATCTGCCGCTTGACGTGGTACGACAGCCAGGGCTCGACCACCCCGTACCCGTCCAGGCCCGGCACCGGCAGCAGGTTCAGGAGCGCGGCCGTGACCTGGAGGAACGCCAGGAACGCGAGCGCGTACTGGAAGGGGACCGGCACGCCGTCGAGGGCGTCCAGCCAGAAGGGCGCGGTGCAGACGATCGCGAAGAGCACGTTCGCGAGCGGGCCGGCGGCGGAGATCAGGCTGTGCTTCCAGCGGCCGTGCACCCGGCCCCGCTCGATGAAGACCGCGCCGCCCGGCAGACCGATACCGCCCATGATCACGAACAGCACGGGCAGGATGACGCTCAGTACGGCGTGGGTGTAGGCGAGCGGGTTCAGGGTGAGGTAGCCCTTGGCCCCGACGGTGATGTCACCGCCGTGCAGCGCGGTGCGGGCGTGCGCGTACTCGTGGAGACAGAGCGAGACGATCCACGCCGAGGTCACGAAGAGGAAGATCGCGAGGCCCGGTGAGGCCGCGAAGTCACTCCAGACGGCCCAGCCGGTGACGGCCATGACCGCGAGGATCGCCAGGAAGACGGAGCTGATCCTCCGGTCGTCGTGGCGGGTGGTCGCCGTGCTCATGCGGGCTCCTGAAGACGGTGGGCTGATGTGCGGGAAACGTACCGGGCGACGAGCGGGGTTCCTGACCCGGGTCCCCGCTCCGGCTTGCGCCCGGCGGGGTCGCTCCGGTCCGCGCCCGGCGGGGTCGCTCCGGTCCGCGCCCGCCGGGGTCCCTCCGGCCCGCGCCCGCCGGGGTCGCTCCGGCCGTGGTCCGCAGCGTCCGCTCCGGCCATGGTCCGCAGGGCCTGCTCCGGCCGTGGTCCGCAAGGTCCGCTCCGGCCGTGGTCCGCAGGGTCCCCGCTCCCCCTCCGTCGCGCCTCGCGGAGAATGGGGCCGTGCGCTATTCCGTCCTCGGTCCCGCTCGGGCCCACACGTCAGAAGGCATCGCCGTCGCCGTCGGTGGGCCGCGGGTGCGTGCGTTGCTCACCGTGCTCGCGTTGCGGGCCGGCCGGGCGGTGCCCGTGGGGGTGCTGGTCGACGAGGTGTGGGGGGCCGAGCCGCCGGCCGACGCGGTCGCCGCGCTGCAGGCCCTGGTGGGGCGGCTGCGGCGGGCGCTCGGGCACGAGCGGATCCTCTCCACCGAGGGCGGGTACCGGCTTGCCGCCGTACGCGAGGACGTCGACCTGTTCCGCTTCGAGCGGCTGGCCGGCGACGGCGTACGGGAGCTGGACGCGGGCCGGCCCGAGCGCGCCGCGCGGCTCCTCGACGAGGCCCTCGGGCTGTGGAAGGGACCGGCCCTCGCCGACCTCCCCGACCGCGCGGCCGAGGCGGCGCGGTGGGAGACCCGCCGTCTCGACGCCCGCCGGGCCCGTCTGGCCACCGCCCTCGCGCTCGGCGAGGCCGCCGCGGTGCTGCCCGAACTCACCGCCCTCGCCGAGGGCCACCCGCTGGACGAGCCGCTCCAGGCCCTGCACATCCGCGCGCTGCGCGACACCGGCCGCTCGGCGGAGGCCCTCGCCGCGTACGAGACCGTGCGCCGCGGCCTCGCGGAGCGCCTGGGTGCCGACCCCTCGCCCGCGCTCCGGGCCCTGCACGCCGAACTGCTCGCCCTCCCCGAGACCCCGCCCGCCCCCGCTCCCGTCGCCGCGCCCGCGGCCCTCGGCAACCTCCGGGCCCGGCTCACCAGCTTCCTCGGCCGGGACGACGAACTGGACGGCCTGGCCGACGAGTTGCGGTCCGGTCGGCTCGTCACCCTGCTCGGGCCCGGCGGCGTCGGCAAGACCCGCCTCTCCCAGGAGGCCGCCGAACGCGTCGGCGGAGCGTGGCCCGACGGCGTCTGGCTCGTAGAACTCGCCCCCGTCACCGACCCGGAGGCCGTCACCGAGGCCGTACTCGGCGCGGTCGGCGCCCGCGAGACCGTCCTGCGCGGCGCCGGCGCCGAGGAACTGCGCCTGGGCGAGGACCCGACCGGCCGCCTCGTCGAACACTGCGCCGGACGCCGGATGCTGCTCCTGCTCGACAACTGCGAGCACGTGGTGGGCGCGGCGGCGCAGCTGGCGGAGGTGCTGCTCGAGCGTTGTCCGGGGGTGACGGTGCTGGCGACGAGCCGTGAGCCGCTGGGGGTGCCGGGGGAGTCGGTGTGGCCGCTGGGCCCGTTGCCCGCCGGGCCGGCGCTGCGGCTGTTCGGCGAGCGGGGTGCCGCGGTGCGGCCGGGCTTCCGGGTGGAGGAGGACGTGGAGGCGGCGGCGGAGATCGTACGGCGGCTCGACGGCCTGCCGTTGGCGATCGAGCTCGCGGCGGCGCGGCTGCGGATGCTGACGGCGCGGCAGATCGCGGACCGTCTCGACGACCGGTTCCGGCTGCTGACGTCGGGCGCGCGGACGGTGCTGCCGCGGCAGCAGACGCTGCGGGCGGTGGTCGACTGGTCCTGGGACCTGCTCGACGAGCCGGAGCGGGCGGTGCTGCGGCGGCTCTCGGTGTTCACGGGCGGCTGCGACCTGGAAGCGGCGGAGGCGGTCTGCGGGGCGGCGGGCGACGGACCCCACGACCGCATCGACCTGCTCGACGTCCTCGGCTCCCTCGTCGACAAGTCGCTCGTCGTCGCGACTCCTGGGGAGAGCGAGATGCGTTACCGCCTCCTGGAGACCGTCGCCGAGTACGCCGCCGAGCGGCTCGACGAGGCCGGGGACCGGGCGGTCGCCGAGCGGCGGCACCTCGTCCACTACCGGGAGTTCGCCCGCCTCACCGACCCCGAACTCCGCACTGGCCGCCAGGTCCCCGCCATCGCCCGGTTCGGCGTCGAGTACGGCAACCTGCGCACCGCCCTGCGCCGGGCCGTCGCCGCACGCGACGAGCACGAGGCCCTGGTGCTGGTGCACGCGCTGCTCTGGTACTGGCAGATGCGCGACCTGCGTGCCGACGCCCTGCACTGGGCCGAGGCCGTCGCCGCCCTCGGGCCCGACCCGTTCGCGCCGCCCGTCGCCCCCGTCGTGCCGCTGCACGAGCGGGTCACGGCCGCGCCCCCGCCGCTCACCGAGGAGCAGCTGTGGGAGGCCCGGCGGGGGGTGCGGCTGATCGAACTGATCAACATGGACCACGAGACCGGGCGCTGGACCACCCCCGAGGGCGTGGCCCGGCTGCGGCGGATCACCGCCGTCTATCCGCCGGGCCTGCCGCAGACCTGCCGGCTGCCCGGCTCCTTCGCCGTCTTCGGGGTCCTCCTCATCGGCGAACCAGGCCTCATGCAGAAGGCCCTGGACGCCAACGTCGACGCCTGCCGCCGCTACGGCTACGACTGGGAGCTCGGCCAGGCCCTCCAGTTGCGGGCCAATCTGCTCGCCAACCGCGCCGACCTGGCCGAGCGGGCGGCCGCCGACGCCGAGGAGAGCCTGGAGATCTTCGTCCGCCTCGACGACGCATGGGGCGCGGCCGAGGCACTGTCCTCGCGGGCCGAGGCCCGCGAGCGGCGCCTTCGGTTCCACGCCGCGGCCGAGGACTTCGCGGCCGCCATCGGCTACGCCGAGCGCATCGGCGCCCAGTCCCAGATGGCGCTGCTCCGTGCCCGTTACGCCGACATGCTCATCGAGACCGACCGCAAGGAGGAGGCGGAGCGGATCCTGCGCGAGGTCGTGGAGGGCGAGCACGGCCGCGGCCACGAGCCGATGCTGGCCGCCCGGATCTTCCTGGCGATGCTGCTCGGCCGCACCGGACGCACCGCCGAGGCACGGGAGCATCTGCTGCGCCTGCTCGAGGAGTTCCGCTCGGAGACCTTCTCCGTCTTCGAGGGCTTCACGCTCGGCAGCCTGGGCTGGGTGGACAACCTCGACGAGCGGTACGCCTCGGCGTTCGCGCTGTCCCGGCGCGCGTACGAGCGCTCCCTCGGGGCGCTGTCGCTGATGGTCGCCCCGCAGATGCCGGCCATCCACCTGATCTCCGCGGCCTGGGCGCTCGCGGGCCCGGGCGACCGGCCCGCGGCCCGTACCGCCGCGATGCTGCTCGGCGCGTACGAGGTGCTGATGCCGCCCGGCCATCTGCCCTCGCCGGTCGAGCGGGAGAACGTGGCCCGGGCGACCGCTCTCGCGCGGGCCGCCCTCGCCGACGACGCCGAGTTCGAGGCCGCCCACGCCGAAGGCGGCGGCCTCTCCCTGGAGAAGGCCGCCGCCCTGCTCGAACGCGCCGCCGACGCGATCTGAGGCGCGCCGAGTCCGGAGCCCCCCGTCCCCGGGATCTCGTGGGTGAGACCCCTCGGACCGTCCGTCAGGTCTTCTTGCGGAACTTGGAGACCGCGAGCGGCGCCGTCACGACGGTGATGACGACCGCCCAGCCGAGGGTCATCCACACCGAGTGGGCGACCGGGCCGCCGTTGATCAGGTTGCGGGCGGCGTCGGCGAGGTTCGACAGCGGGTTGTAGTCGGTGAAGGTCTCCAGCCAGCCCGGCATCGAGGCCGTCGGGGCGAAGATCGAGGAGCCGAACTGGAGCGGCATCAGGACCAGCATCGCCATGCCCTGCACGGCCTGCGCCGTCTTCAGGGTGAGTCCGAGCAGAATGAAGATCCACATCAGCGAGGCTCCGAAGACCATCGACAGGCCGATCGCCGCGAAGAGGTGCAGCACCGAGGTGTGGATCTGCAGGCCGAGCAGGAAGCCCATGCCGAGCAGGATCGCGGTGGCGACCAGCATCCGGCCGACCTCGACGACGATCTTGGCGATCAGGACGGAGGACCGGGCGATCGGCATCGTCCGGAACCGGTCCATGACCCCCTTCTTGAAGTCGTCGTTGATGCCCACGCCGACGGCCATGGCGATGTTCATGCCCATCATCGCCATCAGGCCGGGCGTCACGTAGTTGACGTAGACCTCGTTGTTGCCCTTGCCGGCGATCGCGCCGCCGAAGACGTACACGAACAGCAGGATGAAGATGACCGGCATCAGGACGGCGTCGAACATCGACTCCGGGTCCTGCTTGATCTGGAGCGCGTTGCGGCGGGCCAGGGCGCCGATGTGGCGGAGGTTGCCGCGCAGGCCGATCCGGCCCTCGGCGGCGGGGGCGGGGCGCGCCGGGCCCGGGCCGGGAGTGCCGACGGGGGACTTGGTGACAGTGGTCGTGCTCATGCGGCGACCTCCTCGCTGATCGCGTCGGAAACGGCGGTCTTCTGGCCGGTGATCGCCAGGAACACCTCGTCCAGGCTGGGCAGATGGGTGCCGATGTGGGCGATGCCGAAGCCGCGCGCACCGAGCAGCGCCACGACGGCGGTGAGCTGCTCGTCCGCGAGGATCGGCACGTACAGCGCGCCCTCGTCGGGGACGACGGTCGCGCCCGCGACGCCGTCGAGGCCGGTCTCGCGCAGGGCGGCGGCCATCGCGGACAGCTGGTCCGGGTCGACCGGGCGGACCTTGAGGGTCCGGCCGCCGACCTTCGCCTTGAGTTCGTCGACCCCGCCCCTGGCGATGACCCGGCCGCGGTCGATGACCGTGAGCTCGTTCGCGAGCTGCTCCGCCTCCTCCATGTACTGGGTGGTGAGCAGCACCGTCACGCCCTCGGCGACCATCCGCTGGACCTCGTCCCAGACCTCGTTGCGGGTGCGCGGGTCGAGGCCGGTGGTCGGCTCGTCCAGGTAGAGCACGGCCGGCTGCCCGATCATCGAGGCGGCCAGGTCGAGCCGGCGCCGCATGCCGCCGGAGTACGTCATGGCCGAGCGCTTGGCGGCGTCGGTGAGCGAGAAGCGCTCCAGCATCTCGTCGGCGCGGCGGCGGGCGTCGGCGCGGGAGAGGTCGAGCAGCCGCCCGATCATGTAGAGGTTCTCCCAGCCGGACAGCTTCTCGTCGACCGAGGCGTACTGGCCGGTGAGGCCGATCGTGCGGCGCAGCTGGCGGGGGTGCTTCACCACGTCGTAGCCGGCGACGAAGGCGGTCCCGGCGTCCGGGACGAGAAGGGTGGACAGGCAGCGGACGAGGGTGGTCTTGCCGGCGCCGTTGGGGCCGAGGACCCCGAGCACGGTGCCCTCGCGGACATCGAGGTCGACCCCGTCGAGGGCCCTGGTCTCGCCGAAGTGCTTCACGAGGCCCCGGACCTCGACGGCGTTGGTGTGTGATCGCGTCATGGCCACCATGGAACAGGCCGCCACCGACAACGCACCGACAGGCGGCCGACAGCCCGCCGACGGGGACCGTCGGCGGGCTGTCGGTGTGTGTCGGTGGCGGCCTGTGTCCGTCGGCGGGGTGCCGCGGACTGACCCGCCGCGGACTAGTGGAAGCTGTGCTCCTCGGCGGGGAACGCCCCGCCGGCCACGTCCTCCGCGAACGCGCGCGCGGCGTCGCCGAGCGTCTCGCGCAGGTTGGCGTACTGCTTGGTGAAGCGCGGCACCTTGCCGCCGGTCAGACCGGCCATGTCGGTCCAGACGAGGACCTGGGCGTCCGTGTCGGGGCCGGCGCCGATGCCGATCGTGGGGATGTGCAGGGAGCGGGTGACCTCGGCGGCCAGCTCGGCCGGGACGAGCTCCAGGACCACGGCGAAGGCGCCCGCGTCCTGCGCCGCCTTGGCGTCGCTGAGCAGCCGGTGGGCGGCCTCGTCGGAGCGGCCCTGCACCCGGTAGCCCATGGTGTTCACGGACTGCGGGGTCAGGCCCAGGTGGGACATGACGGGGATGCCGGCCTGGACGAGCAGCTCGGTCTGCGGGAGGGAGCGCTCGCCGCCCTCCAGCTTGACCGCTCCGACGCCCGCGTCCTTGACCAGCCGGGTGGCGTTGCGCAGGGCCTGGACGGGCCCTTCCTGGTACGAGCCGAAGGGGAGGTCGCCGACGACGAGGGCGCGCTTGGTGCCCCGTACGACCGCGGCGGAGAGCAGCGTCATCTCGTCCATCGTGACGGGCACGGTGGTGTCGTAGCCGAGGTGACAGTTGCCCATCGAGTCGCCGACGAGGACCACCGGGATGCCGGCCTCGTCGAAGACGGACGCGGTCATGGCGTCGTAGGCGGTGAGCATGGGCCACTTCTCGCCGCGGGTCTTGGCGGCGGCGATGTCGTGGACGGTGATGCGGCGGGTGCCCTTCCCTCCGTACAGCGCCTTGCTGCTGTCGGTGGGCGCTTTCTGGGCAGCCTGAAGCGTCATGGTGAACGGCTCCTTTTGTCATCTCGAGGCGCCCTGTGGCGTCCCCGGACCACGTCCATGGTGGCACTTCGCCCGGTGGGCGGGGAAGTGGGGCGCAGTGGCGCTGTTCACACCACGGCAACGTAAAGAATCTCCCAGGATTTCGATACGAGACGGTCCCGTATCGAAATGAGGCTAGAGTGAGGAACATGTCTCAGCCGTCTCCTGAACTCGCCGTGCCCCGTGTCCCCGAGGCCGTGCATCGCCGCCGCTGGGCGATCCTCGGCGTCCTCATGCTCAGCCTGCTGATCGTCGTCCTCGACAACTCGATCCTGAACGTCGCCGTCAAGACGATCTCCAGCCCCGCGCCCACCGGCATCGGCGCCACCCAGAGCGAGCTGGAGTGGGCGATCAACTCCTACACGCTCGTCTTCGCCGGCCTGCTCTTCACCTCAGGGCTGCTCGGCGACCGCCTCGGCCGCAAGAAGGTGCTGCTCTTCGGCATCGTCGTCTTCGGCCTCGGCTCCGCGCTCGCCGCGTTCTCCGGCAGCCCGGGCGAGCTCATCGCCTACCGCGCGGTCATGGGCCTCGGCGCCGCCTTCGTCATGCCCGCCACGCTCGCCGTCCTCATGAACGTCTTCGAGCGCGAGGAGCAGCCCAAGGCGATCGGCATCTGGGCCGGCAGCGTCGGCCTCGCCATCGCGGTCGGCCCGATCACCGGCGGCATCCTCCTGGAGCACTTCTGGTGGGGCTCGATCTTCCTGGTCAACGTGCCGGTCGTGCTCCTCGCCCTGGTCCTCATGACCTGGCTGGTGCCCGACTCGAAGAACCCGCGGCCCGGCCGGATCGACCTGCCCGGCGTGCTGCTCTCCGTGCTCGGCCTCGTCCTGCTCGTGTACGGGATCATCCGCGGCGGCGAGCTGGCGAGCTTCACCGATCCCGAGGTCCTGCTGCCGGGCCTCGCGGGCCTCGCCGTACTCGTCGGCTTCGTCCTGCACGAGAAGCGCAGCGACCACCCGGCCCTCGACGTCTCCTACTTCCGCAAGCCCCCGTTCGCGGCCGCCGTCGCCGCTATCGCGCTCGTCTTCTTCGCCCTCATGGGCGTGACCTTCTTCTCCGCCTTCTACCTGCAGAGCGTGCGCGGCTACAGCGCGCTGGAGTCCGGCCTGCTGATCCTGCCGCTCGCCGTCGCCCAGATGGTGTTCGCACCGAGGGCCCGGCTCGTCGTCGAACGCTTCGGCGCGCGGGCCGTGTGCACGGCGGGCATGCTGCTCATCGCCGCGGGTCTCGCCGCGTTCGCGATCTTCGACGCCGACACGCCGGTATGGCTGATGGAGCTGGTCTTCTTCGTCCAGGGCGCGGGCATGGCGCACATCATGCCGCCGGTCACGGTCACCGTGATGCAGACCCTGCCGCGCGAGAAGGCCGGCTCGGGATCGGCCATCAACAACACCTTCCGGCAGGTCGGCGGCGCGCTCGGGGTGGCCGTGCTCGGCTCCGTCCTGTCCACCACCTACCGCGGCGAGATCGAGGGCCACCTCGGCGCGGTCCCGCCCGCGCTGCGTGACGCGGCGGGCGAGTCCATCGAGGCCACCCTCGCCGTCGCCGACAAGCTCGGCCCGGCCGGCCGCGAGCTGGTGGCCCCCGCGTACGCGGCCTTCCTGGACGCCATGCACGTCACGGCCGTCGCCTCGGCGGGCGTCGCCGTCCTCGGCGCCGTGGTCGTCGCCCTCTTCCTGCCCGGCCGCGCCCCCGAGGCCCCGGAGCAGGCCGCCGTACCGGGCGAGCACGCCGAAGCGGGAGAATCGGTTCCGAGGTAGCCACCAGTGGGAGAGGCGGAACGGACGTGACGCAGAAGAACGGCCGGACGGGTTCGGCAGGGGCGGCCGCGGGACCGGACGGCCCCGGGGCCGCGGCCCCCGAGCCGGCCCCGGCGGCCGCCGCGTCCGCACGTCAGGTCCCGGCCCCGTTCGCCGGCTGCGGCCCGGCGCCCGCACCCGGTGAGGAGGCCGGCACCGCCGTCGTACGGCGCGGACGGCCGCGCAGCGAGGCGGCGGAGCAGGCGATCCTCGAGGCGGCGATCGGGCTCCTGGAGAACGGTGTGCCGCTCGCCGACGTGTCGATCGAGAAGATCGCCCGCACCGCCGGGGTCGGCAAGGCCACCATCTACCGGCGGTGGCCCGGCAAGGAGGAGCTCTTCGTCGACCTGCTGCGCTCCGTCGAGCCCCCGGACCCGGTGCTGCCCGGCACCTCGGTACGGGACGACCTCATCGCGCTCCTGGAGTCGCTGCGCCAGCGCGGGCTGGCCAAGCGGACCTCCGCGCTGCTGCACAACGTCTTCTCGCAGATGCAGCTGTATCCCAAGCTGTGGGCCGCCTACCACCACACCGTCATCGAGCCGCGCCGCCGCACCGGCCTTGACGCCATCCGGCGCGGGATGGAGCGGGGCGAGCTGCGCGCCGATCTCGACGTCGAGCTGGTCAACGACCTGTTCGTCGGCCCCCTCCTCCTGCGCACGGTCATCCGCCCCGGCGCCACCCTGGAACCCGGCCTTCCCGGGCAGATCGTCGACGCCGTCCTGGCGGGCCTGCGCCCGCCGGAATGACGGACCGGGCGCCCCGGACGAAATGTGCGCGTTCTGTCACAGCCGGACGCCCCGCGCCACCTGCAGGAACCCGCCACGCGGCTCTGTCGTCCCACGAGGAGTACGACCGACCCGTCCATCGCCTAGTGTCGAGACCGGGTCGCACAGCAAGGCAGTGAGGACGGCAATGATGGCGCGGGTGGACATGACGGAGACCGAGAACGGCGGCGAGCCGCACGACGAGGGATCCGGCTCCCGCCCCGCCTCCCGGCCCGGCTCCCCGACCGGCTCGGGACCCGGCTTCGGGCCCGGCCACGGAACCGGCTCCGGACCCCGCTCCGGCTTCGCCGCCCGGCTCGCCCGGCTGCGCGGCGACCGCGGCATCTGGCGGCGCGGCATCCTCCTCGCCCTGTGCGCCGTGCTGCTCACGTTCCTGATGGTGTTTCACGCCGAGATCCCCAACCGGATCGGCAACCTCGGCAGCCTGACGGAGACCTTCCTGCCCTGGCTCGGCCTGTTCGTGCCGCTGCTGTTCCTGCTCGCCCTGCTGCGCCGCTCCGTGACCGCGCTGATCGCCCTGCTGCTGCCGGCCGTGGTGTGGCTCAACCTCTTCGGCGGCCTGATCACCGACAAGTCGGCCGCCGGCGGCGACCTGACCCTCGTGTCGCACAACGTGAACGCCGACAATCCCGACCCCGAGGGCACGGCACGTCAGATCGCCGCGTCCGGCGCGGACGTGGTCGCCCTCGAGGAACTCAAGGGCGACATGGTCCCGGTGTACGAGGAGGGCCTGGCCGGCACGTACAGGTACCACTCCGTGCAGGGGACCGTCGGCCTGTGGTCCAAGTACCCGCTGCGCGACCCGCAGTCGGTGGACATCCGCCTGGGCTGGACCCGCGCCATGCGCGCCACCGTCGCCGCCCCGGCGGGCGAGGTGGCGGTGTACGTGGCCCACCTCCCGTCCGTACGGGTCAAGCTGAACGCGGGCTTCACCGCCAACCAGCGCGACGACAGCGCCAACGCCCTGGGCGAGGCCATCTCCCACGACCCGCACCAGCGGATCGTCCTGCTCGGCGACCTCAACGGCACGATGAACGACCGCGCCCTCAACGCGGTCACCTCGCAGCTGCGCTCCACCCAGGGCGCGGCGGGCGACGGCTTCGGCTTCAGCTGGCCGGCGTCGTTCCCGATGGCCCGCATCGACCAGATCATGGTGAAGGGCGTCGAGCCGATGTCGTCGTGGACGCTCCCGGAGACGAGGAGCGACCACCTTCCGGTGGCCGCCCGCGTCCAGCTCTAGTCAGGAGCGCGTCTCCCGCCAGCGGTTCGTGATGGGCAGCCGGCGGTCCTTGCCGAAGCCCTTCGCGGAGATCTTGGTGCCCGGCGGGTACTGGCGCCGCTTGTACTCCGCCGCGTCCACCATGCGCAGGGTGCGGGTCACCAGCTCCTCGTCGAAACCGGCGGCCACGATCTCGTCCCTGCCGCGGTCGCGGTCGACGTAGAGCGCGAGGACGCGGTCCAGGACGTCGTAGTCCGGGAGCGAGTCCGTGTCGACCTGGCCGGGGCGGAGTTCGGCGCTCGGGGGCTTGGTGAGCGAGTTCTCCGGGATGGGCGGGGTCTGGCCGCGGTCCTCGGCGGCGCGGTTGCGCCAGCGGGCGAGGCGGAAGACGTCCGACTTGTAGACGTCCTTGATGGGGCCGTACGCGCCGACCGAGTCGCCGTACAGGGTCGAGTAGCCCACCGCCAGCTCGGACTTGTTGCCCGGGGCGAGGACGATGTGGCCCTCCTGGTTGGACAGGGCCATCAGCAGGGTGCCGCGCAGCCGGGACTGGAGGTTCTCCTCGGCGAGCCCGGTCAGACCGACGGCGCCCATGTAGGCGTCGAACATCGGCTCGATGGAGACGGTGCGGAAGTTCAGGCCGGTGCGGCGGGCCAGTTCGGCGGCGTCGCCGCGCGAGTGGTCCGAGGAGTACTTCGAGGGCATCGACACGCCGTACACGTTCCGCGCGCCGACCGCGTCGCAGGCGATGGCGGCGACGAGGGCGGAGTCGATGCCGCCGGACAGGCCGATCAGGACCGACCGGAAGCCGTTCTTGGCGGCGTACGCCCGCAGGCCCACCACAAGCGCCGAGTACACCTCCTCGTCGTCGTCGAGCCGCTGCGCGTATCCACCCGTCACCTCCGGCTCGTACGCGGGCAGCGGCTCCTCGGACAGCACCACCCGGTCGATCCGCAGCCCGTCGTCGACGATCCCCCCGGGCGCGTCCGCGAGGGCCGCCGGCAGGTCGAGATCGAGGACGACACTGCCCTCGGCGAACTGCGGGGCGCGCGCGATCACTTCGCCGGACGCGTCGACGACGATCGAGTCGCCGTCGAAGACCAGCTCGTCCTGACCGCCGGTCGAGGCGAGGTACGCGGTGGTGCAGCCGGCCTCCTGGGCCCGCTTGCGGACCAGTTCGAGCCGCGTGTCGTCCTTGTTCCGCTCGTACGGCGAGGCGTTGACGGACAGCAGCAGCCCGGCCTTGGCGCTGCGCGCCGCCGGGACCCTGCCGCCCTCCTGCCACAGGTCCTCGCAGATGGCGAGGGCCACGTCGACGCCGTGGACGCGGATCACGGGCAGCGTGTCGCCCTGCACGAAGTAGCGGTACTCGTCGAAGACGCCGTAGTTGGGCAGGTGGTGCTTGGCGAAGCGCAGCACCACCTCGCCGCGGTACAGCACCGCGGCCGCGTTCTCCGGCGACCCTGCGGGCCGGCCGAGCCGGGGCTCGGCCCGCTCGGACCGGTCGAGGTAGCCCACGACCACGGGCAGCTCCCCGAAGCCCTCGTCCGCGAGCCGCCGCCCGAGCGCCCGCAGGGCCTCCCGGGAGGCCTCCACGAACGAGGGGCGCAGCGCGAGGTCCTCCACGGGATAGCCGGTCAGCACCATCTCCGGGAAGGCGACGAGATGCGCGCCCTGCTCGGCGGCGTGCCGCGTCCACTGGACGACGGCCTCGGCGTTCCCGGCGAGATCGCCGACGGTCGAGTCGATCTGGTTAAGGGCGAGGCGTAGTTGAGGCACGCCCCCCAGTCTAATCGTCAATTCGACGCGATGTCCTGGAGAACGCCCGCGGAGCCCCATGGCTTCCTACCGGGAACCCCCGGCCGCGCCCCGGCGTTCGACCCACTGTGTCCAGGAATGCCACGCGTGCCACCGCCGTCCGGCTCGCGTCCGTCCTGCTCGGGCTCGGGGCGCTCGCGTACACCGCCTGGGTGCTCGAGGTCGTCGTCCGTACCGGGCTCGACCCGGTCCGTACGTACGTCTCCGAGCTCGCCGCCGCCGACCAGCCGCTCGGCGGCCTGTTCCGCGCGACGGACCTGACGGCCGGCCTGCTCGTCCTCCTGGGCGCGCTCGCGGGCCTCGCGGCGACCGGCCGGCGCCTTGCCGGAGCCGGCCACGTGCCCGGTGGACCGGCCGGCGGTGCCGGGACCTCCTGGGCCCGCCGGGAGACCGCCCCGCGCCGCCCCTGGCTGCTCCTCGGCTGGCTCGCCCTCGCGCTGTTCGGGGCCGCCACCGTCGCCGACTCGCGCCTCCCGCTCAGCTGCACGCCCACCGCCGACCCCGAGTGCGCCGCGCGGGAGACCGCCGGACTCGTGCCCGCCACCCACACCGCGCACGCCGTGAGCTCCACCCTCGCCATGGCCGGCGCGCTCATCGCGATGGTCGCCCTGACCGTGGCCGCCCGCCGCTACGGGATCTGGGCGCCCCTGGCCCGTACCGGACCGGCCCTCGTCGTCCTGGAGTTCGCCGCCACCGCCTGGACCCTGGCCGCCGTGGCCGCCTTCGAGGCCGGCAGAGGCACCTGGTCACTCGGCGCGGGCCAGCGCCTCCAGGTGCTGCTCGTGGCGGTCTGGCTGGCCGTCCTCGCCTGCTCGGTGGCCGGCGGGCGGGGTGGGGAGCGGAGCGGGGAGCGGGGAGGGGAGCGGTCGTGACCTTCGTACGCCTCGGGGGAGTGGCCCACCACGTCCGCGTCGACGGCTCCGGGCCCGTCTGCGTGCTGGCCGCGGGGCTCGGCATGAGCTGGTTCGACTGGGACCGGGTCGTCCCGCTGCTCGCCCCGCACCGCACCGTCGTCCGCTTCGACCGCCCCGGACACGGGCTGTCCGAGGCCCCCGCCGCACCGCCCACCGCCGCCGGCGAGGCGGACCGGATCGCCGGCCTCCTCGACGCCCTGCGCCTGCCCGGCCCCGCCACCGTCGTCGGGCACTCCATCGCCGGCTTCCACGCGGAGGCCTTCGCGCGCCGCCACCCCGGCCGCACCGCCGCCCTCGTGCTCCTCGACTCCTCCGTGGAGGAGCACCCCCGCGCCTCCCGCACCGCCCCGGTGCTCGCCCGCGCCCTGGGCGCTCTCCTGTGCGCCGCCGGGGTGCCGGCCGCGCTGGGACCGGCGGCCCGCCGCCTCGCCGTACGCGACGACCCGGCGCCGCCCGGCCTCGTCCGCCGCGTCTACCGCAGCTCACGCGTGCTGCGCGGCACCCTCGACGAGAACGCCCGGTACGCCGCCGTCGCCGCCGAGCTCCTCGCCCTGCGCGAGCGCGCGCCCCTGCCGCCAGGGCTGCCCGTCACCGTGCTCGCCGCCCCCGACGGCTCCGCCCGCTGGGAGCGCCGCCAGCGCGCGCTGGCCCGGCGGCTCGGCGCCCGCTACGAGGCGGCCGAGCCGTCGGGCCATCTGGTCATGCTGGACCGCCCGGACCTGGTGGCCGGGGCCGTACTGAGGGTGGGTCAGGAGGCCGCGTAGACGCTCTCGCAGAACGCCTTCAGCTGCTCGTCGGTCAGGTGCTGGGCCAGATCCGCCTCGCTGATCATGCCGACGAGGCGCTTGTCCTCCACGACCGGCAGCCGCCGGATCTGGTGACTCTGCATCTCCTCCAACACCGCGCCGACGTCCGCACCGGACTCGATCCAGCGCGGGGTGCCCTGGGCCATCTCGCTGCAGGTGATCTTCGCGGGGTCGTGGCCCATGGCCACACAGCCGATGACGATGTCGCGGTCCGTGATGATGCCGCAGAGCCGTTCGTTCTCGTCGGCGATGGGCAGCGCGCCCACGTTGAGGTCGCGCATCAGCTGGGCGGCGCGGTCGAGCGTCTCGTGTGCCGGGATCCACCGGGCTCCCGGATGCATGATGTCCTTCGCCGTGGTCATGGGATGCGTACCTTTCGTAGAACCTCGTACGGGTGTACGTCCCCGAGCTCCCTCATTGTCCGTTCACGACGCGGCCCCCGCGACCGCAGGGGTCACGGGGGCCGGCACACGGGGGCGCGTCACGCGCCGTGCTGCCCGAGCATGTCCGCCATCAGCTTGATCTCGGACTGCTGGGCGTCGACCATGCCCTGTGCGAGATCGCGCTCGACGCCGGGCACGCACCGCTCCACACAGCCCTGGGCCATGTGGATGCCGCCCTTGTGGTGCTCGGTCATGAGCTGCAGGTAGAGCACCTCGGCCGCCCGGCCGGAGGCCTTGCGCAGCCGGTCGAGCTCGGCCCGGGTCGCCATGCCCGGCATCAGCTCGCCGTCCTCACCGCCCATCTCCATGCCCATGCCCATCCAGGTCATCGGCGCCACCCCGGACTGCACCTTCGGCAGCCCCCACATGTCCAGCCAGCCCAGCATCATGCCGCGCTGGTTGGCCTGGGTGTTGGCGATGTCGTACGCGAGGCGGCGCACCTCTTCGTCGTCGGTGCGGTCGCGGACGATGAAGGACATCTCGACGGCCTGCTGGTGGTGGACGGCCATGTCACGGGCGAAGCCCGCGTCCGCCGACTCCGCGGTGGGCGTCTTCGGGGCCTCGTCGCGGTCCGCCGAGGCGACGGTGACCGCGCCCCCGGCGAACAGCAGCGCGAGGACCACCGCGGTGACCGACGCCCACTGCGTACGGTTCAGCTTCACTGGCCGACACCGCCGGTGCAGGCGGCGCCCGGCTCGGGCGTCTGCGGGCCGTTCACGTACTTGGTGAAGAAGGCGTCCACCCGCGGGTCGCTCGCGCCGTCCACGGTCACCTGCTTGCCCCAGGCGCTCAGCATGATCGCGCCGGACTGGCCGTCGACCGGGCTCATCAGCGAGTACGGGGTCTTCTTGACCTTCGCGCTCAGCTTCTCGACGTCCGCCGGGGCGGCCTTCTTGTTGTACGTCACCCAGACGGCGCCGTGCTCGAGCGCGTGCACGGCGTTGGTGTCGTCGACCGGCTTGTCGTAGACGTCGCCGTTGCAGTTCTGCCAGACCGGGTTGTGGTCGCCGCCGACCGGCGGGGTCATCTCGTACTTCACCGGCGTGGTGACGTGGTTGCGGGTCAGCTTCTTGGCGTCCCAGGACTTCTCGTCCTTGATGGGGGCCTTGGCGGCGGCCTCCTGCTGCTCCTTCTTGTCGTTCTCCTTGGTCAGCACCCAGCCGCCGAAGCCGACGAGGCTGAGCACGACGACGGCGGACACGCCGATCGTCAGGATCCGGTTGCGGCGCTCACGGGACTGCTCGGCGCGGCGCATCTCCTCTATTCGGGCGCGGCGGTCGGCGGTGGTGGAGCGGTTCGCGGCCATGGTGGTGTCGTCCTTCTGGAAGTAAGTAAAGGGGTGCGAACGAAACGAACGTGACGGAGAGGCCCGGCCGCTTACGTCCGCAGGACTTGAAGGACGTGGAGGTCCGGCGCGCGCGGCTGTGCGCCGGGGCCGGGCGCCCGGCCGGAGTGGTGCGGCGTGCCGAGGCGCGGGAGACGGCCCTCCGCGTGCAGCGGCGGGTCGAGCGGCGGTGCGCTGAGCACCGCGGGGGAGAGGGCGGGGAAGAGCGAGCAGCCGCCGTGGTCGTACGGGCAGACGTACTCCTCGACGACCGAGGTGTGGTGCCGCAGCGCCTGCTCGTGTGCCGGGCCCCGGCCGACGCCGGCCGGGCCCTGCGCGCCGGGCGGGTCGCCCACTCCCAGACAGAGGAACAGCGCGCCGAGGAGCGTCGCCACGGCACTCACCAGTGCCAGGGGACGCGCGTGTCGCGGCGGGCCGATGAGCCGGGAGGCTCCCATGGGCGCCGATCGTAGTGGCAGAAGGGGCGCCGTGGGCCGGACGGGGTACCACTGGGTACGGGGAAGGTGCCGCGTCGACGCCGCTTTTCGGCCGCTCCCCCGTTACCTGTGTCACAGCGGAGCAGGCAGTATGGGTACGCAACGTGCACGAAACCATGTGGTGGGATGCTCAGGTGCCCCCCGATGTGCCCGAGGCGGTGGGAGCAGGCGGCCTGACCAGCGAGGATGGGTGTGGAAATGGACAAGCAGCAGGAGTTTGTACTCCGTACGCTCGAGGAGCGGGACATCCGCTTCGTGCGTCTGTGGTTCACCGACGTTTTGGGCTTCCTGAAGTCGGTCGCCGTGGCACCCGCCGAGCTTGAACAGGCCTTCGACGAAGGCATCGGCTTCGACGGCTCGGCGATCGAGGGCTTCGCCCGCGTATACGAGTCGGACATGATCGCCAAGCCGGACCCCGGCACCTTCCAGATCCTGCCCTGGCGTGCGGAGGCCCCGGGCACGGCCCGGATGTTCTGCGACATCCTCATGCCGGACGGCTCGCCGTCCTTCGCGGACCCGCGCTATGTCCTGAAGCGCGCCCTTGCCAAGACCTCGGACCTGGGCTTCACCTTCTACACCCACCCCGAGATCGAGTTCTTCCTCCTGAAGGACAAGCCGCTCGACGGCAGCCGGCCGACCCCGGCCGACAATTCGGGCTACTTCGACCACACCCCGCAGAACGTGGGCATGGACTTCCGGCGCCAGGCCATCACGATGCTGGAGTCGATGGGCATCTCGGTGGAGTTCTCCCACCACGAGGGCGCGCCCGGCCAGCAGGAGATCGACCTGCGCTACGCGGACGCCCTCTCGACCGCCGACAACATCATGACCTTCCGCCTGGTCATGAAGCAGGTCGCGCTGGAGCAGGGGGTGCAGGCGACGTTCATGCCGAAGCCGTTCTCCGACTACCCCGGCTCGGGCATGCACACCCACCTCTCCCTCTTCGAGGGCGACCGCAACGCGTTCTACGAGTCGGGCTCCGAGTACCAGCTCTCCAAGGTGGGACGCTCCTTCATCGCGGGCCTGCTCAAGCACGCGGGCGAGATCTCGGCCGTCACCAACCAGTGGGTCAACTCCTACAAGCGCATCTGGGGCGGCTCGGGCCGCACCGCCGGCTCGGGCGGCGAGGCCCCCGCGTACATCTGCTGGGGCCACAACAACCGCTCGGCCCTGATCCGCGTCCCCATGTACAAGCCGGGCAAGATGGGCTCCTCCCGCGTCGAGGTCCGCTCCATCGACTCGGGCGCCAACCCGTACCTGACCTACGCCGTCCTGCTCGCCGCGGGCCTGAAGGGCATCGAGGAGGGTTACGAACTCCCGGCCGGCGCCGACGACGACGTCTGGGCCCTCAGCGACGCCGAACGCCGCGCCATGGGCATCGAGCCCCTCCCGCAGAACCTGGGCGAGGCCATCGCCCTGATGGAGCGCAGCGAACTGGTCGCGGAGACCCTGGGCGAGCACGTCTTCGACTTCTTCCTGCGCAACAAGAAGCAGGAGTGGGAGGAGTACCGCTCCGAGGTCACGGCCTTCGAGCTGCGCAAGAACCTGCCGGTGCTGTAGGCGCGGGTAAGACGGCTTTCCGGGGGGCCGGAACCACACTCGGGGCCGGCGGCACTCGGCCGCCGGCCCCGAAGTGGGAGGGGCGGGCTGAGAGGCCTGCTGGTGAGGCTCGGCCCGCCGGCCGGGCGGACTCAGCGTTCCGACAGCTCCGACGGGGCCTCCTGGACCACCCAGCCGTTGCCGTCCGGGTCGGTGAAGGACAGGAAGGAGTTCCAGGTGTCGCCCTTGCCGTCCTCCCAGCCCGTCGCGCCCACGTGGCGGATCGGGGAGGCGTCCACGCCGCGGGTGACGAGCTCCGTGCGGGCGGCCTCGATGTCGGTGACGCAGATCTGGAGGCCGTGGAGGGTGCCCGGGGCCATGTTCCGGGTGCCGGGGAAGGACGGCATGCCCTGGAGGAGGGCGATGGAGCAGCGCGAGCCCGGCGGGGTGAGCTGGATGATGCGCATGCCGGGGGCGACCTCCTGGTCCAGGTCGACCTTGAAGCCGCACTTCTCCCCGTAGAACTCCTTGGCCCGGTCCAGGTCGGTGACGGGGACGGGGACCACTTCCAGCGTCCAGTTCACGGTCACGGCTCCTCGGTCGTGTCGTTGAAGCGCCAGCGGGTCTGGCCGAACGGGTCGCCCTTGGCGAAGCCGAAGGCCGTCGTGGGGGCGACGGCGAACACCAGGGCCGTACCACCGTCGCCCAGGAACGCGCCGTCGCGCACCTCGAAACGCCAGTCCTCCCCGTACTTGGCGACATACGCGTCCACCAGCGCCCGCAGCGCCGCCTCGTCCGTCACCCGGACGGCCTCACCCTCGATCACCAGGTCGAATCCCTCGCCGAGCGTGTTCGTGCCCGTCGTGAGCACCACCCGGCGGTTCGCCTCCAGGTTGCGCGCCTTGCGCTCGTCCGGGCCCGTGCAGAAGTGCAGGGCGTCCTCGTGCCACACCGCGATCAGGGGGGTGACATGGGGGCGGCCGTCCGGGCGGACCGTGGTCAGCCAGAAGACCTCGGCCGCGGTCAGTCGCTCCACCGCCCTTCCCCAGGCCTCCGCCTGCGCCTTCGGATCGCTGTAGCGGGCATCCAACCTCGTGTCCACGGGCATCGTGGGCCTCCCTCTCCCGTCGCGTGCCGGTCGCCTACCACTACAGACCGGCCCGCGGCCGGGAACTCATCGGTTCGTGCGGGCCGTGCCCCGGGGCGACCGCGACCCCCGCGCCGGATAGGCTCGATCGGGCGAGTGCATCGAGGCGTGCGTCGAGGCGCGTGCGTCGAGGCGCGTGCATCGAGGTGTGGGCGTCGACGTGCGTGCATGGACCGGTGGAGGGAGCGGCGGGATGACGGTGCCGGGACGCAGGAGCAGCACGTTCACCCGGCTGCTGCGGCACGGGTTCACCGATCCGTCCGCCGCCGAGCGGTTGCTCGACCTGCCCGAGCTGGCCGCCCTGCGCGGCGACTCCGTGCTCCTCGACGCCCTCGGCGCCACCGCCGACCCCGATCTCGCGCTGCGCGGCCTGGTGAGGCTCGTCGAGGCCCAGCCGGAGGCCGAGCGGTCCGCGCTCACCACCACGCTGCTGTCCGCCAAACCCTTCCGCGACCGGCTGCTGGGCGTGCTCGGCGCCTCCGAGGCGCTCGCCGACCACCTGGCCCGCCACCCCCACGACTGGCAGGCCCTCGTCACCTACGAGGCGGCCGACCTGCACCCGGGCGTCGCCGAGTTCGAGCGGGGGCTCGCCGAGGCGACCGACCCGGTCGCGCTGCGGGTCGCCTACCGCCGCTGCCTGCTGGCCATAGCGGCCCGTGACGTGTGCGGCACCACCGACGTCGCCCAGACCGCCGCCGAGCTGGCCGACCTCGCCACCGCCACCCTGCGCGCCGCGCTCGCCATCGCCCGCGCCGCCGCGCCCGAGGACGCCGCCCAGTGCCGGCTCGCCGTCATCGCCATGGGCAAGTGCGGCGGCAACGAGCTCAACTACGTCTCCGACGTCGACGTGATCTTCGTCGGCGAGGCGGTCGACGGCACCGACGAGGGCAAGGCGGTCCAGGCCGCGACCCGGCTCGCCTCGCACCTGATGCGGATCTGCTCCGAGACCACCGTCGAGGGCACCATCTGGCCGGTCGACGCCAACCTCCGCCCCGAGGGACGCAACGGCCCGCTGGTGCGCACCCTCTCCTCCCACCTCGCCTACTACCAGCGCTGGGCCAAGACCTGGGAGTTCCAGGCCCTGTTGAAGGCGCGCGCGGTGGCCGGCGACCAGGAGCTCGGCGCCGCGTACATCGACGCCGTCTCCCCGCTCGTCTGGCAGGCCGCCGAACGCGAGAACTTCGTCCCCGACGTGCAGAAGATGCGCCGCCGGGTCGTCGACAACATCCCGGTCGCCCAGATCGAACGCGAGCTCAAGCTCGGCCCCGGCGGCCTCAGGGACGTGGAATTCGCCGTCCAGCTCCTGCAGTTGGTGCACGGCCGCAGCGACTCCACCCTGCACAGCGGCACCACCCTCGACGCTCTCGCGGCGCTCGCCGCCGGCGGCTATGTCGGCCGCGCCGACGCCGCCCAGCTCGACGACGCCTACCGCTTCCTGCGGGCCATGGAGCACCGCATCCAGCTCCACCGGCTGCGCCGCACCCACCTCGTACCCGAAGGTGAGGCGGACCTGCGGCGCCTCGGCCGCTCGCTGGGCCTGCGCACCGACCCGGTCGCCGAGCTCAACCGCGAGTGGAAGCGGCACGCGGCCGTCGTGCGCCGGCTGCACGAGAAGTTGTTCTACCGGCCGTTGCTCGACGCCGTCGCCCAGCTCACCCCCGGCGAGACCCGGCTCAGCCCGAAGGCCGCCGGCCAGCGCCTCGAAGCGCTCGGATACGCCGACCCCGCCGCCGCCCTGCGCCACCTGGAGGCGCTGTCCTCCGGGGTCAGCCGCAAGGCCGCCATCCAGCGAACCCTGCTTCCGGTGCTGCTCGGCTGGTTCGCGGACTCCGCGGACCCGGACTCCGGCCTCCTCGGTTTCCGCAAGGTCTCCGACGCGCTCGGCAAGACCCCCTGGTACCTGCGGCTGCTGCGCGACGAGGGCGCCGCGGCCGAGAACCTGGCCCGGGTCCTGTCCGCCGGCCGCCTCGCCCCCGACCTGCTGCTCCGGGCCCCCGAGGCGGTCGCGATCCTCGGCGACCCGGAGGGCCTGAAGCCGCGCGGCCGCGAGCACCTGGAGCAGGAGGTCCTGGCCGCGGTCGGCCGCGCCGACGGCGCCGAGCAGGCCGTGGCGGCGGCCCGCGGCGTGCGGCGGCGCGAGCTGTTCCGTACCGCCGCGGCCGACCTCATCGGCTCGTACGGCACCGAGGACAGCCCCCGCGAACCCGACCCCGGCGCCCTGGTCGACCGGGTCGGACAGGCCGTCACCGACCTCAACGCCGCCACCATCGCGGGCGCCCTGCGGGCCGCCGTGCGGGCCGAGTGGGGCGAGGAGCTGCCGACCCGGTTCGCGGTGATCGGCATGGGCCGCTTCGGCGGACACGAGCTCGGCTACGGCTCCGACGCGGACGTCCTGTTCGTGCACGAGTCCCGCGAGGGCGTCGACGAACAGGAGGCCGCCCGGGCCGCGAACCGGGTCGTCACCGAGATGCGCCGGCTCCTCCAACTGCCCACCGCAGACCCGCCCTTGCTCATCGACGCCGACCTGCGCCCGGAGGGCAAGAGCGGCCCGATGGTGCGCACCCTGAAGTCCTACGAGGCCTACTACCGCCGATGGTCGCTCGTCTGGGAGAGCCAGGCCCTGCTGCGCGCCGAACCGATGGCCGGCGACATGGACCTCGGCGAGCGTTTCATGGAGCTCGTCGACCCGCTGCGCTACCCCGCCGAGGGGCTCGGCGAGGACGCGGTGCGCGAGATCCGCCGCCTCAAGGCGCGCATGGAGACCGAACGGCTGCCGCGCGGCGCCGATCCGACCCTCCACGCCAAGCTGGGCCGCGGCGGGCTGAGCGACGTCGAGTGGACGGTGCAGCTGCTCCAGATGCGGCACGGCTGGGCGGAACCGGGCCTGCGCACCACCCGTACCCGCGAGGCCCTGGCCGCCGCCCACGCGGCCGGCCTGGTCGGGACCGACGAGGCCCAGACCCTGGACGAGGCCTGGGTGCTGGCGACCCGGGTCCGCAACGCGGTGATGCTCGTCCGCGGCCGCCCCGGCGACACCTTCCCCTCCGAGCCGCGCGAACTCGCGGCGGTGGGGCGGTACCTGGGGTACGCGCCGGGACACGTCGGGGAGATGGTCGACGACTACCGCCGCATCACCCGCCGGGCCCGGGCCGTCGTCGAGGAGCTCTTCTACGGGGCGTAGGGCGCGCGGGCAGCGACACTGATGCCGGCGACCTCACTTGAGGTACGGCTGGAGCAGGGTGCTCCAGGCCTCGTCGATCTGCGTGTACTCGTCGGGGCACTGCTCGGCCCGGGCCGCAGGCAGGACCCCGTCCGGGTTGTCCTCGGTCTGGACGACGCCCTGGTAGGTGTCCGGGTCGGAGCCGTACAGCCAGCAGATGGCGTTGTAGTACCGCTGGGCGTCCAGGGCGTGTTCGTCGGCGAGCTGAGCGCTGGCGTCGCCTTCCTCCGCGGCGAGGGCGAGGGCGCCCCACGCCTCGATGGCGCTCACCGCGTAGTCCTGGTGGACGGAGTCCGCCGAGAGCAGGAGCGTGGCGAGCTGGTCGGCGGCGTCCTCCTCCCGGCCGGTGGCGGGCAGGTCGTAGACGTCGATGAGGGCGTGTCCGAGCTCGTGGAAGACGATGCTGTTGGAGATGCCGATCACGTCGTCGTCCGTGGCCCGGGCCCGCTGTGCCTGGCTCCCCTCGGTGTTCAGCTCCTCGAACAGGGCCCGGTAGGCCCCCGCGAGTCCGTAGCAGAAGACGATGCCCTGGGGGTCGGGGCTCCAGTAGGCGTTCGCCTCGTCACAGCTCATTGCGACCACCGGAAGGTCATGGGGCAGCCCGATCAGCGAGCTCGCGTGCTCGGCCGCGCTCTCCAGGACCTGGTTCTCCTCCAGGAAGCGCTGCTCGGCCTGATCCGCCTCGGTCTCGGCGGGTTCGTAGCTCACGACGAGAACCCCCGGACCGGGTGCGGCCGTCGAGGAGGGCACGCCGAAGCCGAGCAGGGCCAGGGTGGTGAGCAGGGCGATCGCCCAGGTGCGGGGGAACGGCATCCTTGTCTCCGATCGTCTCCGATCCGGATTCACGGTATGCGGTGATCAGGTCAGGGCGTGCACCGGCTCCTGATGCGGCCGGCCGTCACGGCGGGCGGTCCTGAAAGGGCCGCACAGGAAAAGCATAGGCCTCTACGGGGTGTTCAGCAGGTTCCGGCAGTGCGCCAGGTATCCCGCGAGCGCCAGCTCGAAGGCCGCGTCCGTGCGGCCCCCGGCGACCACGTCCAGGGCGCGGGCCAGCTGGGGTGTGGCCGTCTCGTCGGTCAGCTCCCACATCGCCTCGGGGGCGGCCATGTCGAGGGCCGAGCCGAGGACCAGGTTCTCCAGGGCGATGATCACCGGCATCACGTCCGCGAGGGGGAAGCCCGCGTCCAGGAGCCGGACGACGGCGCGTTCGTACTGCACGAGCACCTTCGCGGCGCGCACCGGTGAGGCGGTGAGGAGCGGGATCGCGCGCGGGTGGGCGGCGAAGGCGGCGCGGTAGGAGCGGGCCCAGGCGGCCATGGCCGTGTCCCAGGGGTCCCGGTCGAGCGTGCCGCCGTCGATGGCGGCGCAGACCCGCTCCCGCAGCAGCTCCACGATGCCGTCCCTGCCGTCCACATGGTGGTACACCGAGGCCGTCTGCACGCCGAGCCGTGCCGCAATCCGGGGGACGCTGAAGTCACCCTGCTCGTCGACGAGTTCGAGCGCCGTGGTGGTGATGCGCTCCCGGTCGAGGAGGGGCTTGTGCGGCCGGCCCATGAACGTTCTCCCGCTGTTCAGGTCTTCCCGAATCGTTGGACACGAGGCTACATTGCGCCAACCGAAAGCCTTTAGGTTTACGAGAAGGGCTTCTCCCGCATGTCCTCCAGCACCTCCGACGAGCCGCCCGGCCTGCGCACCGGCACCCTCACCACCGCCGACATCTCCTTCTTCGTCGTCTCCGCGGCCGCACCGCTCACCGTGATGGCCGGCGTCGCCCCCATCGCCCTCGTCCTCGGCGGCATCGGCGCCCCCGCCGGCTACCTCCTGGCCGGCATCACCCTGGCGATCTTCGCCGTCGGCTTCACCGCCATGAGCCGCCACGTCCGCAGCGGCGGCGCCTTCTACGCGTACATCGCCCAGGGGCTCGGCAAGCCCCTCGGCATCGCCGCCGCCCTCGTCGCCATGGTCGGCTACAACGGCATGGAGATCGGCGTCTACGGACTCCTCGGCTCCGCCACCGCCGACACCGCCCACGCCCTGTGGGGCGCCGACCTGCCCTGGCTCCCCATCGCCCTCGCCGGCCTGCTGCTCATCTGGTACGGCGGCTACCGTTCCATCGACTTCGGCGCCAAGGTCCTCGGCGTCCTGCTCGTCGCCGAGACCGGCATACTCGTCCTCCTCGCCGGCGGCGTGCTCCTCGAGGGCGGCGCCGACGGACTGTCCCTCTCCTCCTTCGCGCCCGGCAACGTCCTCGTGCCCGGCACGGCGGCCGTACTGGCCTTCGCCTTCTCGGCCTTCACCGGCTTCGAGTCCACCGTGATCTACCGTCGCGAGGCCCGCGACCCCGCCCGCACCATCCCCCGCGCCACCTACATCGCGGTCGGCTTCCTGGGCCTCTTCTACGCCTTCGTCGTCTGGACCGTGATCCAGGCCTTCGGCGACGACCAGGTCGTCGCGGCCGCCGCGGGCGACACCGGCGGGCTCTTCTTCGCCGCCATCACCACCTACGTCGGGTCCTGGGCCGCCGACCTGATGCACGTGTTCATCGTGACCAGCATCATCGCCTCGCTGCTCGCCTTCCACAACGCGATCAACCGCTACGGCCTCGCCCTCGCCGAGGAGGGCGTCCTGCCCGCCGCGCTCGGCCGGATCCACCCCCGCCACCGCTCCCCGTACCTCGCGGGCCTCGCCCAGACCGTGCTCGGCGCGGCCGTCGTCCTCGGCTTCGCGGCCGCCGGCGCCGACCCGTACACCCAGCTGCTGCTCTGGGTGAACACCCCCGGAATGCTCGGGCTCATGGCGCTGATGCTGCTCGCCGCCCTCGCCGTCGTCCGCTACTTCCGGCGCGTCCCGCACCAGGAGGGCGCCCTGCGCACCCTCGTCGCCCCCGTGACCGCCGCCGTCCTGCTCGGCGTCGCGATCTGGCTGGTCGCCTCCAAGGTCGCGCTCTTCACCGGGGCGTCCCCGACCGTCAACGCGGTCCTCGTCGCCGTCGTCCCCACCGTCCTCGTCCTCGGGCTCCTCCTCGCGTACCGGCTGCGCCGCACACGCCCCGAGGTCTACGCCCACTTCGCCGAAGAGCCGCCCACCGAAGGAGCCGACCCCTCGTGTCCGCAGCACCCGACCTCCTCCTCGTCGACGCCCGCGTCCGCACCCCCGAACCGACCGGCCACACCGCTGTCGCCGTCCGCGACGGACTGATCACCGCCCTCGGCGACGCCACCGACGCCCGCGCCTGGCGCGGCCCCGGCACCGAGGTCGTCGACCTCGGCGGTGCCACCCTCACCCCCGGCCTCACCGACGCCCACAGCCACCCCGTCTGGGGCCTGGAGATGTCCGCGGGCCTCGACCTCTCCGGCGTCACCGACCTCGACGGACTGCGGGCCGCCCTCAAAAGCGCCCCGCGCCGCGAGGGCTGGGTCGTCGGCTTCGGTCTCGACCACAACGTCTTCGGCGGCCGGCCCGTCCACCACGCCCTCGTCGCGGACGTCCTTGACGGCGCCCCCGCCCACCTGCGGCTCTACGACGGCCACTCCGCCCTCGTCAGCGAGGCGGCCCTCAAGGCCGCCGGCATCGACGGGCCGCGCGCCTTCACCCAGCGCTCGGAGGTCGTCTGCGACGCCGAGGGCCACCCCACCGGGCATCTGGTCGAGCACGCCGCCATGGACCTGATGACCCCGGTGCTGCCGACGCAGCCGTACGCCGAGCGCCGCGACCGGCTCGTCGAGCTGCTCACCGCCATGGCCGCCACCGGGCTGACCGGCGCCCATGTCATGGACCTCGGCGGCCACGACGTACCCGGTCTGCTCGCCTCCCTGGAGGCCGACGGCGACCTGCCGCTACGGCTCCGCCTGGCGCCCTGGTGCATGCCCGGCGCGGGTACGGAGGAGCTGGAGGAGCTGGTCCGGCTCCAGGCGCGGGCCGGGCGGCTCTGGCGGGTCGGCGGAGTCAAGTTCTTCATGGACGGCACCGTCGAGGGCGGCACCGCCTGGCTGGAACACGCCGACTGCCACGGCCAGGGCACCGACGCCTTCTGGCCCGACCCGGCCGCGTACTCCGCCGCCGTGCGCCGGCTGCACCGCGCCGGCGTCGGCACCGCCACGCACGCCATCGGCGACGCTGCCGTACGGCATGTCCTCGACACCGTGGAATCCCTCGGGGAGAGCGGCCCGCGGCACCGGATCGAGCACATCGAGACCGTCCCCGACGACCAGCTCGGCCGGTTCGCGGCCCTCGGCGTCGTCGCCTCCATGCAGCCCCCGCACACCGCGTACACCCGCGCCGACCACACCGACGAGTGGTCCAGGCGGCTCGGCGAGG
The DNA here is from genome assembly GCF_044541845.1 of Streptomyces sp. NPDC085481. NCBI lineage: Bacteria > Bacillati > Actinomycetota > Actinomycetes > Kitasatosporales > Streptomycetaceae > Streptomyces > Streptomyces sp. NPDC085481. The sequence continues at coordinate 497,447 of NZ_JBITTJ010000001.1, read as the reverse complement.
AGCGGGCAGGACGGGCCTGGCGCTGCCGGGACCTCAGGGACGCCGGGGCGTACCTCGCGCTCGGCTCGGACTGGCCCATCGCCCCCTACGACGCGCGCCAGGTCCTCGCCACCGCGCGCGCCCCGCGAGGCGCCGCCTCGGCCCGGCACGGACTGACCGGCCTGATGGCCCTGGAGGGCATGACCACCCACGCGGCGCTCGCGGCGGGGGAGGAGCGACTGGCGGGCCGCATCGCGGCCGGCTACCGCGCGGACCTCACGGCGTTCGCGCTCGACCCGGTGACGTCACCGGCCGACGAGACCGGACAGGCCCCGATCCGGCTCGCCGTGGCCGGCGGCCGGATCACCTTCCGGAGCTGACCCGCTCCGGGGCGTCCTCGGCGTCCCGCGAAGGCGCGGACCGCTCGGCGTCCTGAGCCCGCTCGGTGTCCGCCCCCGTGGCCGGGGGCGGGCCGCCGTGGCCGCGCGCGGTGGCCGGCTCCACCAGCCTGGGCAGCTTGTGCGGCAGGCGGGAGCCGTTCCAGACGTACGAGATGCCGAAGCCGAAGGCCAGGCAGATCATGCCGCCCACCGCGTCCAGCCAGAAGTGGTTGGCGGTGGCGACGATGACGACCAGCGTGGCGGCCGGGTAGAGCAGGCCCAGGATGCGGGCCCAGGGCGCCTTGGCGAGCAGGAAGATGGTCAGGCCGCACCACAGCGACCAGCCGATGTGCATCGACGGCATCGCCGCGTACTGGTTCGACATGTGCTTGAGGTTGCCGGAGGCCATCGAGCCCCAGGTGTGGTGCACGAGCACGGTGTCGACGAAGTTCTGGCCGTTCATCAGCCGCGGGGGAGCGAGCGGATACAGGTAGTAACCGACCAGGGCCACACCGGTGGTCGCGAACAGGACCGTGCGGAACCCCGCGTAACGGCCGGGCTGCCACCGGTAGAGCCACACCAGCACACCGATCGTCACGACGAAGTGCAGGGTGGCGTAGTAGTAGTTCATCGACACGATCAGCCATGTCACCGAGTTCACGGCGTGGTTGACCGCATGCTCGAAGGCGAGGCCGAGGGAGCTCTCGACCTGCCAGATCCAGTCGGCGTTCTGGAGCGCCTGGGCCTTCTGCTCCGGCACCGCGTTGCGGATGAGGGAGTACGTCCAGTAACTCACCGCGATGAGCAGGATCTCGAACCAGATCCGCGGTCGCCGGGGCGCGCGCGCACGCAGGCGCGCGAACCTGCCGTCGGTCACGATGGGTGACGACGGGGTCGTCCGGCGTTCCAAACTCTTCACGGTCGTTTCACCCATAGGAGGAGAGTCTGCCAGATCCCATCCCCCCGACCGATCATCCCTCGGTCGGGTTAACGGCGCACCCTCTCCGACTCAGGACGGACGTCAACCCTGAGGGGGTGCCGAAGCGGTTGAACCGCGAACGACCAGCTCGGGCATGAAGACGAACTCGCTGTGCGGGGCGGGAGTGCCGCCGACCTCTTCGAGGAGTGCGCGCACGGCCGCCTGGCCCATCGCCTGCACGGGCTGGCGGATGGTGGTGAGCGGCGGATCGGTGAACGCTATGAGCGGGGAGTCGTCGAAGCCGACGACCGAGACGTCCTTGGGGACCTGGAGTCCCTGCTGGCGGGCGGCCCGGATGGCGCCGAGCGCCATCATGTCGCTCGCGCACACGACCGCGGTGCACCCCTTGGCGATCAGCGCCGCGGCCGCGGCCTGGCCGCCCTCCAGGGTGTAGAGGGAGTGCTGGATGAGCTCGTCGGACTCCTCGGGGGTGAGCCCGAGGCGCTCCCGCATGCCCCGCTGGAAGCCCTCGATCTTGCGCAGCACCGGCACGAACCGCTTGGGGCCGACCGCGAGGCCGATCCGGGTGTGGCCGAGCGCCGCGAGGTGGGTCACCGCGAGGACCATCGCCGCCCGGTCGTCGGGGGAGACGAAGGGGGCCTGCACCTTGGGGGAGAAGCCGTTGATGAGGACGTACGGGACGCCCTTGCCGCGCAGCTGGTCGTAGCGGGTGGTGTCGGCGGTGGTGTCGGCGTGCAGCCCGGAGACGAAGATGATGCCGGAGACGCCGCGCTCGACCAGCATGTCGGTGAGCTCGTCCTCCGTGGACCCGCCGGGGGTCTGGGTGGCGAGCACCGGGGTGTATCCCTGCCGGGTCAGGGCCTGCCCGATGACCTGCGCGAGCGCGGGGAAGATCGGGTTGTCCAGCTCGGGGGTTATGAGGCCGACGAGACCCGCGCTGCGCTGGCGCAGCCGTACGGGACGCTCGTAGCCGAGCACGTCGAGTGCGGCGAGTACGGATTCACGGGTGGCCGAGGCCACACCGGGCTTGCCGTTGAGCACGCGGCTGACTGTGGCCTCACTGACCCCCGCCTGGGCTGCGATGTCGGAGAGCCGCGCGGTCATGGGAGTGGACTGTACCGGTCGGGGGTCGGATTGCCCACCGAATGCGGGATTCGGCCACTGTCAGCGCCTTTGCGCAAGACCTTGCAAGTCGCTGAGGTGGCACAAAGGTGCGCGAAGGGCACTGTCAAGCGGCTCGTCGGCAACCTTCGGGACACGCGGATGTAACGATCGCCGGGCCTTGCAGAAATTTCTCGCAAGCTCTTTCGGCGCGTTTTCAACCCTGTTACGTTCCTGGCAACCCGGCGCGCCGCGAGGGAGCGGTCGCATGAGGAAGGTTCCAGCCCCTCGTCCTATCCGGGATCAGTTGAAGGAGTTCACATGCGGCGTGGCATAGCGGCCACCGCGCTGGTCGCGGCCCTGGGCGTGACCCTGGCGGCGTGCGGGAGCGGCGACGATTCCTCCGGCGGCGGCTCGAAGAGCTCGGGCGAGCTCTCCGGCACCGTCACCTGGTGGGACACCTCCACCGTCGGGTCCGAGGACAAGGTCTTCAAGAAGATCGCCGAGGACTTCACGAAGAAGCACCCCAAGGTCACGGTCAAGTACGTGAACGTGCCCTTCGGTGACGCCCAGAACAAGTTCAAGAACGCCGCCCAGTCCGGCTCCGGCGCCCCCGACGTGATCCGCTCCGAGGTCGCCTGGACCCCGGACTTCGCGAACCTCGGCTACCTCGCCCCGCTGGACGGCACCGCCGCCCTGAAGGACGACAAGGACTTCCTCCAGCAGGCCGCCGCGTCCACCAAGTACAACGGCAAGACCTACGCCGTGCCGCAGGTCATCGACTCCATGGGCATCTTCTACAACAAGAAGATCTTCAAGGACGCCGGCGTCGAGGTCCCCAAGACCGTCGACGAGCTCAAGTCCGTCTCCGCCAAGATCAAGCAGAAGACCGGCAAGACCGGCCTGTACCTGCGCGGCGACGACGCCTACTGGTTCCTCTCCTTCCTGTACGGCGAGGGCGGCGACCTGGTCAACGCCGACGCCAAGACGGTCACCGTCGACAACCCGGCCGGCGTGAAGGCCATGAAGGTCGTCAAGGACCTCGTCGACTCGGGCGCCGCCAAGACCGACGCGACCGACGGCTGGAACAACATGCAGACGGCGTTCAAGGACGGCAAGGTCGCCATGATGATCAACGGCCCGTGGGCCGTCGCCGACACCTACGCCGGCAAGGAGTTCGCCGACAAGGCCAACCTGGGCATCGCCCCGGTCCCGGCCGGCTCGGCCGGCCAGGGCGCCCCGCAGGGCGGTCACAACCTCGCCGTCTACGCGGGCTCCAAGAACCTGGACGCCTCCTACGCCTTCGTCGAGTACATGAGCTCGCCCGAGGTGCAGACCCAGGTCGCCAAGGAGCTGAGCCTGCTCCCGACCCGTACCTCCGTGTACGGCAAGTCGGACGTGGCCATGAACGAGCAGATCAAGTTCTTCAAGCCGGTCGTCGACAAGGCCGTCGAGCGCCCCTGGATCCCGGAGACCGGCAGCCTCTTCGCGCCGCTCGTCACCGAGTACACCAAGGTCCTCACCAACCAGACCAGCCCGGAGCAGGGAGCGAAGACGGCGGGCGACTCCTACCGCAAGCTCCTGAAGGACTGGAAGTAACAAGGAAGCGGGAAGGAAGGCAGACCGGCTGATGGCTGTGGACACCAGCAGCCAGTCGGTGGCGAAGGCCGCGGGCGAGAACGTCGCCCGCGGCCGGAGCCGCGGAACTGGCAAGCGGCAGGGAACGGTGAAGCGTTCCCTCTCCACCCACTGGTACGCCTGGGCGATGGTCGCCCCGGTGGTCGTCGTGATCGGCGTGATCATCGGATACCCGTTGGTCCGCGGTATCTGGCTGTCGCTCACCGACGCCAACGAGCGCAACGTCGAGCGATCGATCGGCGTCAACCACATTCCCGCGACCTACGAGTTCGTCGGGGTGGACAACTACGTCGACGCGCTCACCGGAAGCCAGTTCCTCGGCACCCTGGGCTGGACCCTGCTGTGGACGGTGTCCTGCGTCTCCGTGACCTTCGCCCTCGGCCTCGGTCTCGCCAACCTGCTCAACCGCCGGATCGCCGGCCGCTCCGTCTACCGGATGCTGCTGATCCTGCCCTGGGCCGTGCCCGGCTTCGTCTCCGTCTTCGCCTGGCGCTTCCTCTACAACGAGGACAACGGCCTGCTCAACAAGCTCCTCGCGGGCGGCGGCATCGACGCCGTCCCGTGGCTGAACGACCCCACCTGGGCCAAGTTCTCGGTCATCGCCGTCAACGTCTGGCTCGGCGTGCCGTTCATGATGGTCGCCCTGCTCGGCGGCCTGCAGTCCATCCCCGGCGAGCTCTACGAGGCCGCCGAGATGGACGGCGCGAACGCCCTCCAGCGCTTCCGGCACATCACGCTGCCCGGCCTGCGCTCGGTCTCCACGACGGTGATCCTGCTCTCCACCATCTGGACCTTCAACATGTTCCCGGTGATCTTCCTGCTCACCCGGGGCGGTCCCGGCGAGGCCACCCAGATCCTGGTGACCCAGGCGTACAAGTTCTCCTTCGAGATCAGCCCGCGCGACTACGCGCAGTCCTCCACGTGGGGCGTGCTGATCCTGATCCTCCTGATGGTCTTCGCCGCGGTCTACCGGCGAGTCCTCCGCAAGCAGGGAGAAGTCTGGTGACCACGCACGCCTCCGCCGCCTCCGCCGCACCCGCGGTCAACGCCCCGCGCCGCGGCCGCCGTTCGCCGTTCGCCTCGATCGGGCTGCACGTCACCCTGATCGTCGCCGCCGTGATCGCCGTCTTCCCGGTGCTCTGGGTCCTGCTGACCTCGCTCAAGCCGGCGAAGTTCGCGACCACCACGGACTTCTTCAACGAGCCGACGTTCGCGAACTACACGAACCTGCTGAACGACACCCCGTTCCTCACCTGGTTCGGCAACTCGCTGCTCGTCGCGGCCCTCACCACGGTCATCGGCGTCTTCGTCGCCTCCACCACCGGCTACGCCGTCAGCCGCTTCCGCTTCCCCGGCAAGCGCGGACTGATGTGGACGCTGCTCATCACCCAGATGTTCCCGGTCGCCGTCCTCATCGTGCCGATCTACAACATCATGGCGTCGATGGGCCTCCTCAACAGCCCGGCCGGCCTGGTCATCACCTATCTGACGATCGCCGTGCCGTTCTGTGCCTGGATGATGAAGGGCTTCTTCGACACCATCCCGCGCGAGATCGACGAGTCGGGCTACGTCGACGGCCTCACGCCCTTCGGCACCTTCTGGCGGCTGATCCTGCCGCTCGCCAAGCCGGGCATCGCGGTCACCGCCTTCTACTCCTTCATCACCGCCTGGAGCGAGGTCGCCTACGCCTCCGCGTTCATGGTCGGCGACGAGAACCTGACCCTCGCCGGCGGACTGCAGAAGTTCGTCAACCAGTACGGCGCCCAGTGGGGACCGATGTCCGCGGCCTCCGTGCTCATCGCCGTCCCGGCCGCCCTGGTGTTCCTCTTCGCGCAGCGCCACCTGGTGACCGGCATGTCCGCCGGCGCCGTCAAGGGCTGAGCGCCGCACCCGTGTCCGTACGCTCCTTACGACTCAAGGAAGACATGACCCAGCACCTCGCCGCCCCCGCCGACGCCGCCCCCACCACCGGCACGCAGTCGGGCTGGTGGAGAGACGCGGTGATCTACCAGGTGTACCCGCGCAGCTTCGCCGACGGAAACGGCGACGGCATGGGCGACCTGGAGGGCATCCGCAGCCGGCTGCCGTACCTGAAGGAGCTCGGCGTCGACGCCGTCTGGCTCTCCCCGTTCTACGCCTCCCCGCAGGCCGACGCCGGCTACGACGTCGCCGACTACCGGGCCATCGACCCGATGTTCGGCAGCCTCCACGACGCCGACGCCGTCATCCGCGAGGCCCACGGACTGGGCCTGCGCATCATCGTCGACCTGGTCCCCAACCACTCCTCGGACCAGCACGAGTGGTTCCAGCGCGCCCTGCGCGAGGGCCCCGCCTCGCCGCTGCGCGAGCGCTACCACTTCCGCCCCGGCAAGGGCGTGAGCGGCGAACTCCCGCCCAACGACTGGGAGTCCATCTTCGGCGGCCCCGCCTGGACCCGTACGGAGAACCCGGACGGCACCCCGGGCGACTGGTACCTGCACCTCTTCGCGCCCGAGCAGCCCGACTTCAACTGGGAGCACCCGGCCGTCCGCGACGAGTTCCGCTCGATCCTGCGCTTCTGGCTGGACATGGGCGTCGACGGCTTCCGTGTCGACGTCGCCCACGGCCTGGTCAAGGCCGCGGGCCTGCCCGACATCGGCAGCCACGACCAGCTCAAGCTGCTCGGCAACGACGTCATGCCGTTCTTCGACCAGGACGGCGTGCACGCGATCTACCGCTCCTGGCGCGAGGTGCTCTCCGAGTACGACGGCGAGCGCGTCCTGGTCGCCGAGGCGTGGACCCCGACCGTCGAGCGCACCGCGAACTACGTGCGCCCCGACGAGATGCACCAGGCCTTCAACTTCCAGTACCTGGGCACCTACTGGGACGCCGCCGAGCTGCGCGGGGTCATCGACGAGTCGCTCGCCGCGATGCGCCCGGTCGGCGCCCCCACCACCTGGGTGCTGTCCAACCACGACGTCACCCGGCACGCCACCCGCTTCGCCAACCCGCCGGGCCTCGGCACCCAGCTGCGCACCCCCGGCGACCGCGAGCTCGGCCTGCGCCGGGCCCGCGCGGCCAGCCTGCTCATGCTGGCACTGCCCGGCTCCGCGTACGTCTACCAGGGCGAGGAGCTCGGCCTGCCGGACGTCACCGACCTGCCCGACGAGGTCCGCCAGGACCCGTCCTTCTTCCGGGCCACCGGCCAGGACGGCTTCCGCGACGGCTGCCGGGTGCCGATCCCGTGGACCGCCGAGGGCTCCTCGTACGGCTTCGGCACCGGCGGCTCCTGGCTGCCGCAGCCCGCCACCTGGGGCGCGCTGAGCGTCGAGGCGCAGACCGGCGACCCCACCTCCACCCTGGAGCTGTACCGCAGCGCGCTCGCCGTGCGCCGCACCCAGCCGGGGCTCGGCGCGGGCGAGGCCGTCGAGTGGCTGGACGCCCCCGAGGGCGTGCTGGCCTTCCGCCGCGAGGGCTTCGTCTGCACCGCCAACACCACCGGTCGGGCCATCTCCGTCCCGCTGCCCGGCCGGTTCCTCCTCTCCAACTCGGAGATCCGGATCGTCGACGATGAGGCCCAGCTGCCCGCCGACACCACCGCCTGGTGGGCGGTGTGACGATCCCCCTGCCGCGGGGCGCCGGAGGGGGCGCCCCGCGGCTCGCGGACATCGCGGCCCAGTCCGGGGTGAGCGAGGCCACCGTCAGCCGGGTCCTCAACGGCAAGGCGGGCGTGGCCGGCGCGACCCGGCACAAGGTGCTCGCCGCGCTCGACGTGCTCGGCTACGAGCGTCCGGTACGGCTCCGGCGCCGCAGCGCGGGACTGGTCGGCCTGGTCGTGCCCGAGCTGACCAACCCGATCTTCCCGGCCTTCGCCCAGGTCGTCGAGCAGGTCCTGGCCGGGCACGGCTACACCCCGGTGCTCTGCACCCAGATGCCCGGCGGTGCGACCGAGGACGAGCTGGTCGAGCAGCTCGTGGACCGCGGCGTGTCCGGCATCGTCTTCCTCTCCGGTCTGCACGCGGACGCGAGCGCGGACCCGGCCCGCTACACGCGGCTCGCCCAGCGCGGGGTGCCGTTCGTCCTCATCAACGGCTTCAACGAGCACATCGACGCCAACTTCGTCTCGCCCGACGACCGGGCCGCGGCCAGGATGGCCGTACGGCACCTGGTGGAACTCGGCCACGAGCGGATCGGGCTCGCCATCGGGCCGACCCGCTACGTGCCCTCGCGCCGCAAGGCGGAGGGCTTCGCCGCCGAACTGCGCGAGCAGCTCGGCATCGAACGGGCCGAGGCCGAACGCTTCGTGCGGCCCACCCTGTTCGGCGTGGAGGGCGGCCACGCCGCCGCCGACCTGCTGCTCGCCGAGGGCTGCACCGGCATCGTCTGCGGCTCCGACCTGATGGCCCTCGGGGTGGTCAGGGCGGCCCGCGCGCGCGGCCTCGACGTGCCCGGGGACGTGTCCGTGGTGGGCTTCGACGACTCCCCGCTGATCGCGTTCACCGACCCGCCGCTGACCACCGTGCGCCAGCCGGTGCAGGCGATGGCGACGGCCGCGGTCGGCGCGCTCCTGGAGGAGATCGAGGGAAGCCCGGTCCAGCGCACGGAGTTCGTGTTCCAGCCGGAGCTGGTGGTCCGCGGTTCCACGGCGCAGGCGCCGCAACTCCTTGCGTAACGTGTTGCATCGGGTTGTTTGAACTATTGACCGCACGCCTGTACGCCCCTACCGTCGCGGCTGAAAACAGTTGCTGAACTTTTCGGCAACTTCTTGCGAGCCGCTCTTGCGACAGGGACGTCGTACAGGAGGAAACATGGCAAGGAAGTCCGTGGCCGCTGCACTCGCCCTCGTGGCGGGAGCCGCTGTGGCCGTCACGGGACCCGCCCCGGCGCAGGCCGCGGCCCCCGGCACGAAGGACGTCACCGCGGTGATGTTCGAATGGAACTTCGCCTCGGTGGCCAAGGCCTGCACCGAGCAGCTCGGCCCGGCCGGCTACGGCTACGTGCAGGTCTCGCCGCCCCAGGAGCACCTCCAGGGCGCGCAGTGGTGGACCTCGTACCAGCCGGTCAGCTACAAGATCGCGGGCCGGCTCGGTGACCGCACCGCCTTCAAGGGCATGATCGACACCTGCCACGCGGCCGGTGTGAAGGTCGTCGCCGACACCGTCATCAACCACATGGCGAACGGCTCCGGCACCGGAACGGGCGGGACCGCCTTCTCCAAGTACGACTACCCGGGCCTGTACTCCGGCGCCGACATGGACGACTGCCGGTCCGCGATCTCCAACTACCAGGACCGCGCCGACGTCCAGAACTGCGAACTGGTCCAGCTGCCCGACCTCGACACCGGCGAGGACTACGTCCGCGGCCGCATCGCGGGCTACCTGAACGACCTGCTCTCCCTCGGCGTCGACGGCTTCCGCGTCGACGCCGCCAAGCACATGCCGGCCGCCGACCTGGCCGCCGTCAAGTCGCGGCTGACGAACCCCGGCGTCTACTGGAAGCAGGAGGCGATCTACGGCGCGGGCGAGGCCGTCTCCCCGAGCGAGTACCTCGGCAACGGCGACGTCCAGGAGTTCCGCTACGCCCGCGACCTCAAGCGGGTCCTGCAGAACGAGAAGCTGGCCTACCTCAAGAACTTCGGCGAGGCCTGGGGCTACATGGCCTCCGGCCAGTCCGGCGTCTTCGTCGACAACCACGACACCGAGCGCGGCGGCGACACCCTCAACTACAAGGACGGCGCGAACTACACCCTCGCCTCCGTCTTCATGCTCGCCTGGCCCTACGGCTCCCCGGACGTCCACTCCGGCTACGAGTGGACCGACAAGGACGCCGGCCCGCCGAACGGCGGTCAGGTGAACGCCTGCTACAGCGACGGCTGGAAGTGCCAGCACGCCTGGCGCGAGACGGCCTCCATGGTCGCCTTCCGCAACACCGCCCGCGGACAGGCCGTCACCGACTGGTGGGACAACGGCGGCAACGCGATCGCGTTCGGCCGCGGTACCAAGGCGTACGTGGCGATCAACCACGAGTCCGCCGCCCTCACCCGCACCTTCCAGACCTCCCTGCCGGCCGGCACCTACTGCGACGTCCAGTCGGACAACCCGGTCACGGTGAACTCCGCGGGCCAGTTCACGGCCACCCTCGCCGCGAACACCGCCGTCGCCCTGCACACCGGCGCCACGACCTGCGGCGCCGGCGGCAGCACCCCGCCGCCCGCGAGCACCGGCGCCTCCTTCGCCGTCAACGCCACGACCGTGGTGGGCCAGAACATCTACGTCACCGGCAACCGTCCCGAGCTCGGCAACTGGTCCCCGGCCGCCGCCGTCAAGCTCGACCCGGCCACGTACCCCGTCTGGAAGCTGACCGTCCCGCTGCCCGCCGGAACGGCCTTCGCGTACAAGTACCTCCGCAAGGACGAGGCCGGGAACGTGACCTGGGAGTCCGGTGCCGACCGCACCGCGACGGTCCCCGCCTCGGGCCGGGTCGCCCTGAACGACACCTTCCGCAACTGACGTTCCCGTCCCCCCTTCCTGGGAGCACCCTCGTGACACGCAAGAGAACGGCGGCGGCCGTCCTGGCCGCCGCCCTGTGCGCGGCCCTCGTGCCGGTCGCCCCCGCGGCGGCCGCGCCCCGGCCCCCCGCCCCGCCCTCCGACCGGGCGCTCGCCGCCACCCCGGCCCGCCACGACCTGACCCGCGAGCAGTTCTACTTCGTCCTGCCCGACCGCTTCGCCGACGGCGACCCGGCCAACGACCGCGGCGGCCTCACCGGCAGCCGCACCCGGACCGGCTTCGACCCCACCGACAAGGGCTTCTACCAGGGCGGCGACCTCAAGGGCCTCACCGAGCGGCTCAACTACATCAAGGGCCTGGGCACCACCGCCATCTGGATGGCGCCGATCTTCAAGAACCGGCCCGTACAGGGGGAGGGGAAGGACGCCAGCGCCGGCTACCACGGCTACTGGATCACCGACTTCACCCAGGTCGACCCGCACTTCGGCACCAACGCCGACCTGGAGAAGCTGATCGACGCCGCCCACGCCAAGGGCATGAAGGTCTTCTTCGACGTCATCACCAACCACACCGCCGACGTCGTGGACTACGAGGAGCAGTCCCACGGCTACCTCGCCAAGGGCGCCTTCCCGTACCTGACGAAGGACGGGGTGCCCTTCGACGACGCCGACTACGCGGACTCCGCCGCCGGGCCCCGGCGCTTCCCCGCCGTCGACCGCGACTCCTTCCCGCGCACCCCCGTCGTCGCCGCGGACGAGAAGAACGCCAAGATCCCCGCCTGGCTCAACGACCCGACGATGTACCACAACCGGGGCGACTCGACCTTCGCGGGCGAGTCCTCCTCGTACGGCGACTTCGCCGGTCTCGACGACCTGTGGACCGAGCGTCCCGAGGTCGTCGAGGGCATGGAGAAGATCTACCAGCGCTGGGTGCGCGACTTCGACATCGACGGCTTCCGCATCGACACCGTCAAGCACGTCAACACCGAGTTCTGGACCCAGTGGGCCACCGCTCTCGACGAGTACGCCGCGAAGCACGGCCGGGACGACTTCTTCATGTTCGGCGAGGTCTACTCCGCCGACCCGGCGATCACCGCCCCGTACGTGACCGAGGGCCGCCTGGACGCCACCCTCGACTTCCCCTTCCAGGACGCCGCCCGTACCTTCGCCTCCCAGAGCGGCCCGGCCGACAAGCTGGCGAACCTCTTCGCGCAGGACTACCGCTACACCACCGACAAGGCCAACGCCTACGAGTCGGTGCCGTTCCTCGGCAACCACGACATGGGCCGCTTCGGCACCTTCCTCAAGCAGGACAACCCGAAGGCCGGCGACGCCGAACTCCTCCAGCGCTACCGGCTCGCCAACGAGCTGATGTTCCTCAGCCGGGGCAACCCCGTCGTCTACTACGGCGACGAGCAGGGCTTCACCGGACCCGGCGGCGACAAGGACGCCCGGCAGAGCCTCTTCGCCTCGAAGACCGCCGACTACCTGGACGACGACCAGCTGGGCACCGACCGCACGCACGCGAGCGACGCCTACGACACCTCGCACCCGCTGTACCGGCAGATCGCCGCCCTGTCGAAGCTCACCCGAGAGCACCCGGCGCTGCGCGACGGCGTCCAGGAACAGCGCTACGCCGAAGGCCCCGTCTACGCCTTCTCCCGCACCGACGCCAAGCGGCGCACCGAGTACCTGGTCGCCACCAACAGCGCCACCACCGCCAGGATGGCGACCGTGCCCGCAGGCTCGGCCGCCTTCCACGTCCTGTACGGGGGTCAGGGCCCCGTCGCGGCGGAGAACGGCAAGGTCACCGTCACCGTCCCCGCCCTGTCGTCCCTGGTCCTCAAGGCCGACGCCCCGCTGCCGGCCCCGGCCGCGCCGCCCGCGCTCACCCTGAAGGCCCCCGCGGCCGGCGCCACCGGCACCGTCGAGCTCTCCGCCGACGTCGCGGGCGGACAGCTGAACCGGGTGGTCTTCGCCGCCCAGTCCGGCAACGGGAAGTGGCAGGTCCTCGGGACCGCCGACCACGCGCCGTACAAGGTCACCCAGAAGGTCACCGCCGCCGCCGGGACCGCGCTGCGCTACAAGGCCGTCGTCGTCGACAGCGCCGGCCGCACCGCGAGCGCCACCGCCGCCACCACCAGCGGCGCCCCGGCCGTCGAGCAGCCGCCGACCGCCACCCAGCGCGACTACGCGATCGTCCACTACAAGCGCGCCGGCGGCGACTACGCCGACTGGGGCCTCTACACCTGGGGCGACATCGCCGACGGCGAGGGCACCGACTGGCCGGCGGGCAAGCCCTTCACCGGCCGCGACGCCTACGGCGCCTTCGCCTACGTCAAGCTCAAGCCCGGTGCCTCGTCGGTCGGCTTCATCGCCGTGAACAAGGACGGCGTCAAGGACACCGACGCCGATCGCAGCATCGACCTGTCCAGGACCGGCGAGGTCTGGATCGAGCAGGGCAGGCCCGAGGTCCTGAACGCCGCCCCCGCGGGCGCCTACCCGCCCCAGGACACGACGAAGGCCGTCCTGCACTACAAGCGCGCCGACGGCGACCACACCGGCTGGGGCCTGCACACCTGGACCGGTGCCGCGAACCCGACCGACTGGACCAAGCCGCTGGAGCCGGTCCGCACCGACGCCTACGGAGCGGTCTACGAGGTCCCGCTCGCGGCCGGAGCCACCTCCCTCTCGTACATCCTGCACAAGGGCGACGAGAAGGACCTGCCCACCGACCAGTCACTCGACCTCAAGGCGAACGGCCACGAGGTGTGGCTGCTCGGCGGACAGGAGAAGTACCTGCTGCCGCAGCCCAAGGGAAGCGGCGCGGCCCTCGACCTCACCAAGGCCCAGGCCGTCTGGATCGACGCGACCACCCTCGCCTGGAACGGCAGCGACGCCGCCGCCTCCAGCGTCCTCCTCGCCTCCCGCGACGGCTCCCTCGCCGTGCGGGACGGCGCCCTCACCGGCGACCGCACGGTCCTGCGCCTGACCAGGTCGCAGCTCACCGACGCGCAGAAGGCCGCCTTCCCGCACCTGAAGTCGTACGGGGCGTTCACCGTCGACCCGCGCGACCGGGACCGCGTCCGCGAGGCCCTCAAGGGCCAGCTCGTCGCCGCCCAGTACGCGGCGAACGGCGCCGTCCTCACCGCCACCGGCGTCCAGACCGCCGGGGTCCTCGACGACCTGTACGCGGCGAAGGCCGGCCGGGCCGCCCTCGGCCCGGTCTTCCGCGGCGGCCGGCCCACCCTCTCGCTGTGGGCCCCGACCGCCCGGTCCGTCGCCCTCGAACTCGACGGCAGGACCGTGCCCATGCGGCGCGACGACGCCTCCGGCGTCTGGTCCGTCACCGGCCCGAAGTCCTGGGCGGGCAAGCCGTACCGGTACGTCGTGAAGGTCTGGGCGCCGAGCGTCGGGAAGGTCGTCGACAACAAGGTCACCGACCCCTACTCCACCGCCCTCACCACCGACTCCGCCCGCAGCCTCGTCGTCGACCTCGCCGACGCCCGGCTCGCCCCGGCCGGCTGGAAGAACCTGAGGAAGCCCGCCGCCGTGCCGCTGCGCGACGCCCAGATCCAGGAGCTGCACATCCGCGACTTCTCCATCGCGGACCCGACGGCGCCGGCCGGCCACCGGGGCACCTACCTGGCCTTCACGGACAAGGGGAGCAAGGGCTCGCAGCACCTGAAGGCGCTGGCCGACTCCGGCACCTCCTACGTCCACCTGCTGCCCGCCTTCGACATCGGCACCATCCCCGAGAAGAAGTCCGACCAGACCGCCCCCGCCTGCGATCTGAAGGTCTACGCCCCCGACTCCGAGGAGCAGCAGGCCTGCGTCGCCGCCGCGGCGGCCAAGGACGCGTTCAACTGGGGCTACGACCCGCTGCACTACACCGTCCCCGAGGGCTCCTACGCCACCGACCCCGAAGGCACCCGCCGCACGGTCGAGTTCCGGCAGATGGTCCAGGCCCTCAACGGCCAGGGCCTGCGCACGGTCATGGACGTCGTCTACAACCACACCGTCGCCGCCGGGCAGTCCGACAAGTCCGTCCTCGACAGGATCGTGCCCGGCTACTACCAGCGCCTCCAGGCCGACGGCACCGTCGCCACCTCCACCTGCTGCGCCAACACCGCGCCCGAGAACGCGATGATGGGCAAGCTCGTCGTCGACTCGGTGGTCACCTGGGCGAAGCAGTACAAGGTCGACGGCTTCCGCTTCGACCTCATGGGCCACCACCCGAAGGCGAACATCCTCGCCGTGCGGGCCGCTCTGGACGCGCTCACCGTCGAGAGGGACGGCGTCGACGGCAAGGCGATCGTCCTCTACGGCGAGGGCTGGAACTTCGGCGAGATCGCCGACGACGCCCGCTTCGTCCAGGCCACCCAGAAGAACATGGCCGGCACCGGCGTCGCCACCTTCTCCGACCGGGCCCGTGACGCCGTACGCGGCGGCGGCCCCTTCGACGAGGACCCGGGCGTCCAGGGCTTCGCCTCCGGCCTGTTCACCGACCCCAACTCCTCCTCCGCCAACGGCTCCCCGGAGCAGCAGAAGGCCCGGCTGCTCCACTACCAGGACCTGATCAAGGTCGGCCTGACCGGCAACCTCGCCTCGTACACCTTCACCGACACGGGCGGGCGTACGGTCAAGGGCTCCGAGGTCGACTACAACGGCGCCCCGGCCGGCTACGCCGCCGCACCCGGCGACGCCCTCGCCTACGCCGACGCCCACGACAACGAGGCCCTGTACGACGCCCTCGCCTTCAAGCTGCCGGCCGGCACGCCGGCCGCCGACCGGGCCCGCATGCAGGTCCTCGCCATGGCCACGGCCACCCTCTCGCAGGGCCCGTCGCTCTCCCAGGCGGGCAGCGACCTGCTCCGTTCGAAGTCGCTGGACCGCAACTCGTACGACAGCGGGGACTGGTTCAACGCGATCCACTGGGACTGCCGCGACGGCAACGGCTTCGGCCGCGGACTGCCCCCGGCCCCCGACAACAAGTCCAAGTGGGGCTACGGCAAGCCGCTCCTCACCGCCCCGGCCCTGACGGCCGGCTGCACCGAGATCGACGGTGCCTCCGCCGCCTACCGCGACCTGCTGAGGATCCGGAGCACCGAGCCGGCCTTCTCCCTCGCCACGGCCGCACGGGTCCAGGACACCCTGTCCTTCCCGCTCTCCGGCCGCGACGAGACCCCCGGCGTGATCACCATGCGCCTGGGCGACCTCGTCGTCGTCTTCAACGCGACCCCGCAGCGGCAGCGGCAGACGATCGGCGCCCTGGCCGGGCAGGCCTACCGCCTCCACCCGGTCCAGGCAGGCGGCTCCGACCCGACGGTCAGGTCCGCCTCGTACGAGACGGGCTCGGGCACCTTCACCGTCCCGGCCCGCACGGTCGCCGTCTACACCGCGCGCTGACCGCCGCACGGCTCACCAGGCCGCGCCCCCTGACCGGGGCGCGGCCTTCGTGTCGCGTGCCCAGCAGCACCCGGCCGGTCCCGGTCGCCTCTGGCCGATCCCGCTGAGCACCATCCAGCGCGCCGCCGCGTCGTGCACATCCACCAGGATGGCGAGGTCGCGGTCGTCCGCCTGCCGGAAGGTCACTTGTGCCGTCACGGTGATCACCGTAAAGGTGTGGCCAGACATCCGTGCCACCAGGAGCGAGACCCATGCCCCAGATCACCGTCGACTACTCCGCGCCGCTCGACCGGCGCGGGTTCGCGCTCGCGCTGCACCCGCTCGTCGTGGAGACGGTCGACGCCCGGCTCGACGCGTGCAAGACCCGCTTCCGTGAGGTCGAGGAGCTGGTCGTCGGCGACGGCGCCACGCACGACACGGTCGTCCACGTGGAGATCGCGCTGCTCGCGGGGCGCACCGCCGAGGCCAAGGCCCGCCTCGCCGAAGCGGTGATCGCCCTGGTGCCGGCCCACCTCAAGGAGCGGGAGGGCGTACACGTCTCCGCCGAGGTGCGCGACCTCGACGCCTCCTACGCCAAGCGCTGACCCGGTACCCGCGGGGCTGCCGGGAGGAGCTCCTGCGGGGCCTCCTGGGGCGCCTCCTGCGGGGCCGGGAGGAGTGTGGCGAGCCTGCCGATCAGGTCGCCGAACGGCCCGTCGGCCGGTTCGCCGGCGAGGATGCGGAGCATGATCCCCGCCATCTCCTCGTCATAGGCGGCGCTCACCGCGGCGAGCGCCGCGAAGTCGTGCACGAGCTGGAGCTCCAGCTCCTCGCGCGGCACCCGGCGCCCGTCCAGCCACAGCAGCGCCGTCGACTCGGCGAGCGACACCCAGGAGCGCACGACCAGTTCGAGCCGCGCCGGGGGCTCGTCGACCTCCAGGTGGGCCAGGATCTGCTCGTACGCCGCCTGCCGCACCTCGTCGATCATCGCGTTGGTGGTCGAGGAGCCGACCGCGGGGCCGCCCCGCATCAGCGCGGCGAATCCCGGCCCGTGCCCGTCCACGAAGTCGAAGAAGCGGCCCATCACCCGCAGCAGCCGGGCGCCGAGCGGGCCCTGCGGCGGTTCGACGAAGCGGGCCGCCAGTTCGTCGGCCGCCCGTCGCAGGGCCGCCTCGTACAGGGACTGCTTGCCGGGGAAGTAGTGGTAGACCAGCGGCCGGGAGATGCCCGCGGCCGCGGCGATCTCGTCGATGGAGACCTCGTCGGGGGAGCGGTGGCTGAACAGCTCGAGGGCCACCCCGATCAGTTGCTGCTTGCGCTCCTCGACGCCCATCCGTCGCCGTACCCCGGTCGTCATGCGAACAGCCTAACGGGAGTCCGTTACGCTCCCGGCACATGAGCGCTTCTGAGCAGGACACCCCGGACACGGCGGTCGCCGGGGAGGAACGGGCCGAGGGCACGGAACTCGCCGAGGACGCCGGACCCGACGAGGAGGCGGAACCCGCCGAGGACGCCGAACTCGCCGAGGACGCACCGGCCGACGGTGCCCTCACCCCCAAGCAGGCCCGGCGCCTCCGGATAGCCGCGGGATCGGTTCTGCTCGTGGTGATGGCCGTCGTCCTGGTGATCCGCCTGGCGAGCCGGACCTCCGTCCTCGTCGTCGGCGTGTACGGGCTCGCCATGATCCTCTGCGGCGTCGTGATCGAGCTCTCCCGCAACGGCCGGACCCGCCTGGCCACCTGGCTCCTGGTGGGCGGCCTGCTCACCGCGCTCGCGCTGGACTGGCTGGTCCTGCCGTAGCGGACACCCCCTGGCCCGGGGGTGTCTCCTAGAGGTCGAGGACGAGCCGCTCGCCCGCGCAGCGCGAGACGCAGATCAGCATCGAGTCGGCCCGCTCGGCGGCGGTGAGCAGCTCGTCGCGGTGGTCGATCTCGCCCTCCAGGACCCGCTGTTGGCAGGTGCCGCAGAAGCCCTGCCGACAGGAGTAGAGGACTCCGGGCACCGCCTCGCGGACCGCGCTGAGCACCGACTGGTCGGCCGCCACCGTCAGCGTCCGCCCGGAGCGCCGCAGTTCGACCTCGAAGGGCGCGCCGCCCTCGGCCCGGGCGGCGGAGAACCGCTCCAGGTGCGGGACCCGGCCGTCCGGCAGCGCGCCGGTGACGGCGTCCATCAGCCCCTCGGGCCCGCAGCAGTAGACGGCGGTCTCCTCGGGCAGTCCGGCGAGGAAGGCGAGCTCGGGCAGCCCGCTCTCGTCCTCCGCGACCACCGTCGTGCGGCCGCGGCCGAGGGCCTCGAGCTCGTCGGCGTACGGCATGGTGGCGCGGCTGCGGCCGCAGTACAGCAGCCGCCAGTCGGCCCCTGCCGCCTGGGCGGCGCGCACCATGGACAGGACCGGCGTGATGCCGATGCCGCCGGCGACGAAGACGTACGCGGGCGCGGGGGCGAGCGGGAAGCGGTTGCGCGGCCCGCGGATCTCGACCTCCGTGCCCACGTGCAGCTGTTCATGGACCTCGCGCGAGCCCCCGCGGCCGCCCTGGTCGGGCTCGATCAGGCGGGTGGCGACGGTGTAGGAGTCGCGGTCGGCCGGGTCGCCGCAGAGCGAGTACTGGCGCACGGCCCCGGAAGGCAGCACGAGGTCGATGTGGGCGCCCGGCTCCCAGGCGGGCAGTCCGCTGCCCTCCAGGCGCAGTTGGACCACGCCCTCGGCGGGCGATACCCGCTCGGCGACGAGCACGCGCCGGGTCACGGTGGACCGTCGGCCGCGGCCGGAGACCGGCTCGTCGAGCGCGGGCATCGGCCACAGCGGCGAGGCGGTGATCCGGCGGCGCAGCCCCCGCTTGGCGAGCAGCGCGGCCCCGGCGACGAGGACGACGGTACGCAGTCGGGGCATGGGTCAGCGACCTCCGTTGGCGCCGGGGGAGCTTGCGAGGTACGCGGCGGCCTGGGCGGTGGAGCCCTCCTGCGTGGGGTGGTAACTCCGGCTCAGATAACGGGGGATGGAGCGCAGCATGTCGGGCGTCGACGGCAGCACGCCCTCCCGGCCCTTGCGGACGAACTGGCCGATCGACGGCTTGGCGTCGAGGACCGTAGGGTCGTTCTCCATGAAGAAGCGGATCCCGCGCTGCCAGAGGAAGACGAGCGCGGAGAACGCGAGCGCCCAGGTGCGGGCACGACGGCGGTAGCCGCCGTCGAGGTGGAGGAAGAGCTCGAAGGCGACCGAGCGGTGCTCGACCTCCTCTGCGCCGTGCCAGCGCAGCAGGTCCAGCATGACCGGGTCGGCCCCGACCCGGTCCAACTCGTCTGCGTTGAGCACCCAGTTGCCGAGGAACGCCGTGTAGTGCTCGATCGCGGCGATCAGTGCGACCCGTTCCATCAGCCACCAGCGCCGCGGCCGCCCCGGCGGCAGGGTGCGGTCGCCGAGCAGCTTCTCGAAGAACCAGTCGACCTGCGCGGTGTACGGGGTGGGGTCGAGCCCCAGCTCCTTGAGGTGCGGCAGCACGTCGTCGTGCGCCTGGGAGTGCACGGCCTCCTGCCCGATGAAGCCGATGACGTCCGCACGCAGCCGATCGTCGGTGATGTACGGCAGGACCTGCTTGTAGACGTGCACGAACCAGCGCTCGCCGGCGGGGAGCAGCAGGTGCAGCACGTTGATCGTGTGGGTGGTGAACGGGTCGCCGGGAACCCAGTGCAGCGGGGTCTCCTCCCAGTCGAAGGAGACCTTGCGGGCCTTGAGCTCGATGTGTTCCGACGCCACCGGTACAGGCTGCGTATTAGACATGGCGTCAATGTACTGAGGGGTAGCGCAGGGGAACAGGGGCGTGCACGCTGTTTTTCGGCCTGGCGCCAGGCGCCAGGCGTCTCGTCGCGGGGGCGCCTACCGCAAAGCACCCACCCGTGTCCCGTCCCGCAGCGTCCCCGTCAGATCCGCCCGGCTGCCCGGCTCCGCCTTGACGGCCAGCAGATGGCCCTCGACCCGCGCCTCGACGCCCCCCGACAACGCCAGCGCCGCGAAGTCCCCCGTCCCCGCGGCCAGCACGTACCACTGCCCACTCCTCGCCTGCCACACCACTCCCGCCAACACCCGCGCCTCCCGCACCCCGCAAGCCGGCGCCCCCTCGGAGCGCGCCGCGAGTGCCGCGGTCCCCATGGCGCCCGGCGCGCGGAACAGCGCCAGGGTCCGGCTCCCGGTCCCCCGCCACGTCTCCGCCCGCGCGCACAGCCACTCCGCCGTGCCGCCCCCTTCGGGCAGCGCCTGCGCCGCGAACGCCCAGGAGTTCACCGCCCGCACCCCGTGCGACCGCACCGCCGCAAGCTGGCACGCCGTCCGCGCCCAGGACTCCCGCGCCGCCGCCCCCGTCGCGTCCGCCGGCCTCCCGGGCGGGCCCGAGGTCAGCCGGGCCGGGGCGAGCTCGCCCAGGTCGGTCAGGAGCCGCGTGCCGCCGGTCTCGTCGCGGACCTGAAGCGTGTTCCAGCGCGTACAGTCCCGGGCCGTCGCCGGGCTCGGCATCGGCTCCGTCACCCCGTACGCGTCCCGGGGCAGCGGCCGCGCCTCCTTCGCGGGAGCCAGCAGGTCCCGTACCGCCGCCTCCTTCACCCACGGCGCCGTCAGATAGCGGACGTTGCCCGACGCGCGGGACACCACGAGCGCCGCCGAACCGACCGCGTCCGCCCCGTCCGTACGCGCGAAGTCCAGCGCCGCCCCGCTCGTGTCCCCGACCGGCTCCGCGTACCGCACCACCCGCAGCCCGTCGAAGAACAGCACCACGCGCGCGGCGTCCACCCGCCCCGCGAACAGCAGCTGCGGCGAGCCCATCGGCGGCCCCGGCGGCGTCCCTGGAGTCGCCGAGGTCTGTACGGTCGGCCCCGGCCTCGCCCACACCGCGAGCGCCCGTCGCAGCAGTCCCGAGTCGCCGCTCAGCGCGCCGCGGGCAGGCCACACCGAGAAGTCCTGCCGCGAGGACACCCGCCACGCCACCGCGTCGACCCGCTTCACGCCCGCCGGATCGAGCGCCGCCTCCGCCGCCGGGTTGCGGGCGTACGAAGGGGCCGCAGCACCGTTTCTGCCCCACCCGTCGCCCGGCAGCCCGAGCAGCGTCCCGCACACGAGCGCCGCCGCGGCCGCGGCGAGCGCCGCCTTGCCGTGCTGACGCCGCCGCATCAGGTCCGTAGGCCGCGCCTGCAGCGAGCACGGGTCGAACTCGGGCGACTCCAGGAGCGCGTACTGCGCCTCCACCCCGTCCGCCTCCTCCAGCGCCGCCTGCGGGTCCTCGACCCCGGCCGCCGACAGACCCCGCAGCACCTCCGGGTCGCCCTGCCGCTCCAGCCCGCGCAGCACGTACGCCGCACGGGCCGGCCCGGAGAGCGCCGAAAGCCGCTGGTCCAGGGCCAGTTCATCGGCACCGCCGGCCCGCGGGAACAGCCGCAGCCCCCATACCTGCGGCAACAGCGGCGGGAGCTGCGCCCGCCTCGGCAGCGCCCGGCGCCTGAGCGGGAGGCCGGCGACCAGGGCCTGCCGCAGCACCTCGCCCCGTACGTACGCGTACCCGGGATCCACCGCGTCCTCCGCCCGGCGCGAGCCCGGCACGGCCGCGGCCGGGGTGCGGCGGCGCGGCAGCGAGCGCTGCACGAGCGCGTGCGCGGTCAGCACCCGGCGATTGCGGCCGAGCGAGGGCGGCAGTACCAGGTAGGCGATCCGGACGAGCCGTGGATAGTGCTCGACGAGCGCGGCCTCGGCCTGCTCCACGTCGACGGGGCCGGGGCGGGGGGAGTCGGGGGAGGGCGGCGGGGCGAGTTCCTGGGTGCTCACGTTCAGCAGAACGAGCGAATCTTCCGATGGTCACCCCGGGGGGTGCCGAGGCCGGGACGCGGGCGCCGGGCGTCCGGGCGCGGCGCCCGGCCCGCGGCCCCTTCAGGCCGCGTACACCGTCAGCCGCTCGCGGATCAGCTCCGTCACCTCGTCCGGGACGCCGAGCCCCTCCCGTACGTACTTCTCCATCGACCCGTGCCGGACCGCCACCTCGTCCAGGGCCGCCTCCAGGTACTCCGGCACCACCCCGATCAGCGCGAGCGCCAGCTCCGGGTCACCGCCCTGCGCGGTGAAGCCCTCGATGAGCGGCGCGAAGGCCTGGCGTACCCCCGGATTGACCGACAGGTACTCCGCCATCACCGTCCTCTCGTCCGCGCCGAGCAGCGCGAGCACGATCGTCGCCGCCCAGCCCGTGCGGTCCTTGCCCGCCGTGCAGTGGAAGAGCAGCGGACCGGCGTACGGATCGCCCAGCTCGGTGAGGAGCGCCCGATAGGAGGCCCGCGCCGACTCGGTGGACACGAAGGCCCGGTACGTGCGCCGGAACGCCGCCTGCGCCCGGCCTCCGCCCAGGTGCTCCTCGGCGAGCGCCGGATCGGACAGCAGGGTCTTCAGCCGGGCGGCGGGCGGCAGCCCGCTCGCCGCCAGGTGGTCCGCGAGCACGTCCGCCACGAGCAGCCGCCCGCCCGGCGGCACGTGGTCGGGCCGCTCGGCCCGCTCGCCCGCGGTGCGGAAGTCGACGACGGTACGGATGCCGAGCCCGGCCACCACCGGGTCGGCCGGGTCCAGCCGGTCGAGCTGCCCGGAGCGGAACACCAGGCCCTCGCGGACGCTGCGGCCGTCGCCGAGAGGAAGGGCGCCCAGGTCACGGAGGTTGGCGACGGTGGCGGCGGGGATGGCGGGCATGCGTCGACTCCTCCGAAACCGGTGCGAATCGCACTTTCCCACGAACCGTAACCGATGGTCGCCGGGGGCGGTCTGTCGTGCGCGGCGGCGGGATGACAGCATGTGCGCACCATGACGCACACCCGGTCGCCTCTGCGCGCCCTCCGGGCCGCACTCTTCGCGGCGGTGTGCGTGACTTTGGCAGCGGTGGGGCATTCGTCCATGTCTGCCCACGCGATCCCCTTGACCTCCCTCCTCGTGGCCTTCACCGTGACGGCCGCCCTCGCCTGGACGGCCGCCGGCCACCGCCGCGGCCCGCTCGCCATCGCGACCGGGCTCGCGGCCGTACAGGGGGCGCTGCACCTGATCTTCGGGGCGGGGGAGCACGGCGGGATGCCGGGCATGGGCATGGGCATGGGCATGGCCGGTCCGGGCATGGCCGGTCCGGGGACGGCGGGCGCCGAGGCGGAGCTGCCGGCGGCGGTGCTGGCGGACCCGTACCTGACCCATGCGGCACACGCGGCGCACTCAGCGCATGCCGCCCACGCGGACCACATGGCGCACGCCATGGACAGCGCCACGACCCACGCCTCCGGCTCGGGCTCCGGCATGCTCGCCGCCCACCTGATCGCCGCCCTGGCCTGCGGGCTCTGGCTGGCCAGGGGCGAGGCCGCGCTGTTCGCGCTGGCCCGCACCGTCCGGGCCCGCGCGTGGGCACCGCTGCGGCTGCTGCTCGCCGCCGTACGCGTCCTCGTCCCGGCCCTGCCGGCCCGCCGCCCGGTACGCCCCCGGCGGCACACCCGCCGGCCGCACGGCGTCGTCCTCGCGCACGCCGTCTCCCGGCGCGGTCCGCCCCGCCCGCCCGCACCCCGCGCCACGGCCCTCGGAGCACTCATCTGACGTGGATCGACCGGGGGTCGCTTCCCCGTGTCGACACACGACTCCTAGGACCGTCATGACCATCGACGACGTGGCACGCCCGGACACCCCCGGGACGCCACCCGCGACCACCACGACCACCACCGACACCCCGGCCACCGCGACGCCGGCCACCGCGGCCCCGACCGCCTCCGCCGGGCGGCCGGGCGGCTGGGCGGCCCTGCGCCCGCTCGTCCTGCGCCTGCACTTCTACGCGGGCGTCGTCGTCGCCCCGTTCCTCCTCGTGTCCGCCGTCAGCGGACTCCTCTACGCGCTGTCCGTCCCGGCCGAGAAGCTCGTGTACGCGCACGAGCTCGAGGTCCCGGTGCCGGACGGGGCCACGGCCCTGCCCCTCTCGCAGCAGGTCGAGGCCGCCCGTAAGGCCAACGCCGACGGCACCGTCACCGCCGTCTGGCCGGGCGCCGAACCCGGCGCCACCACCCGGGTCCTGATGGCCGACCCCGAGGCGCCCGAGGGCACCTCGATGGCCGTCTTCGTCGACCCGTACACCGGTGACATACGCGGAGAGCTGCCCAGTTACGGCAGTTCCGGCGCGCTGCCGCTGCGCACCTGGATCTCCGGGCTGCACGTCGACCTGCACCTCGGCGAGCTCGGCCGCAACTACAGCGAGCTGGCCGCCAGCTGGCTGTGGGTGGTCGCGCTGGGCGGGCTGCTGCTGTGGCTCGGCCGTCGCCGGAAGAACCGCCGGGCCCTCTTCCTGCCCGAGCGCGGCCCGAAGTCCCGCCGCCGTACGCTCTCCTGGCACGGCGCGGTCGGCCTGTGGGCGGTGGCCGGTCTGGTGGCCCTGTCCGCCACCGGTCTGACCTGGTCGCGGTACGCGGGCGAGAACATCGGCTCGGTCCAGGACCGGCTCGGCGGCGCCACCCCGGCGCTCTCCGCGGGCATCACCGGCGGCGCGGGCGGCGCGGGCGAGCACGCGGGCCACGGCGCCGGCCACCACCCGGCACCCGTCGCCCAGGGTGCGGACATCGGCATCGACAAGGCGGTCGAGGCGGCCCGCGGGGCCGGCATCGACAGCCCGTCGATCTCCGTGGTGCTGCCGGCCGAGGGCAGCGGCTACGTGGTGAAGGAGACCGACAAGCAGTTCCCGGCCGAGCTGGACTCGGTCGCCGTGAACCCGGCCGACGGTGCGGTCCTCGACCGGCTGGACTTCGCCGACTACCCGCTGCTCGCCAAGCTCACCCGGGTCGGCATCGACGCCCATATGGGCGTCTTCCTCGGCCTGTTCAACCAGCTGGCCCTCGCCGCCCTGGCGCTCGCGCTGATCCTGCTGATCGTCTGGGGCTACCGCATGTGGTGGCTGCGCCGCCCGGGCCGTCCGGTGGCGCGGGGCGCGTGGCGCAAGGTCCCGCCGACGATGCTGCTGCCGCTGCTCGCGGTGACGGCACTGACGTCCTGGTTCGTGCCGCTGCTCGGCATCAGCCTGGCGGCGTTCCTGGCCGTGGACGTCACCGCCGGTGTGGTGACGCGGATCCGGGCCGGCCGACGCGGCCCGGACCCCGCCGGAACTCCCTGATCAGGGGGTGTACTTGTAGCCGACCCGCCGCACGGTCTGGATCGTGTGGCGGTGCTCGGCCCCCAGCTTGCGGCGCAGCCGGGCCACATGGACGTCGACGGTCCGGCCGTCGCCCACGTGCCCGTACCCCCACACGGTCGTGACCAGCTGGTCGCGGGTGTGCACGCGGTGCGGGTGGGCGACGAGATGGGCGAGGAGTTCGAACTCCAGATACGTCAGGTCCAGCGCCCGCCCGTCCACGACGGCGACCCGCTGCACCCCGTCGATGACCACGGGCCCCTGCTCGGTGACGCTCGCGGCGGGCGGCTCCTGATCCGCGGGCAGCAGGACCAGATACCCGACCATGGGCGGCCGGCCCGGCAGCACCGGCAGCGCGTGCTGCGGCGCGGGCAGAAGCGTGGCACCGGGCGGCAGGAAGTCCGCGACCCGCGCGAGTCCGGCGACCTCGTCGGGATCGACGGCCCGCAGCCGGTGACGCTCGGGACGCTCGGTACGGGGACGGAGGGCGGTGAGGGTGGCGGCAGCCTGGGTGTGGGCCATGAGGACTCAGCTCTTTCGCGCGAGAACGGACGGAAGGTCGTCGTACGTCATGCGCGTCGGCCGAAGGCCGCGGGACCGGAATCTGCCGATCGGGGCTTTAGAGGGCCGACGCGTTCCTCACGCGCCGACAGCACCGGTCGAAGTCGTGGTGCTGCCGGGAAGGCCAGAACGGCTCGAGGTCGAGGCGACCCCTCGCGCTGTCGTTCTTCCTCTCGGCCATATCCCTATTAAACCAGCAGGGAAGTGCCGTGGGCAGTCCCCTGCCGGCCGAATCCCCTGTCGTCTTTCCCACATGCCGGAAGGGGCGCCCACCGTGTGAAACGGGGGGCGCCCCTTCCGAGGAGTGCGCGGAGCGGACGGGATCAGACCTGGCCGGCCTTCTCCAGGGCCTCGCAGCAGGTGTCGACCAGGAGACGGGTCACCGTGTACGGGTCGACGTTCGCGTTCGGGCGGCGGTCCTCGATGTAGCCCTTCCGGTCCTGCTCGACCTGCCACGGGATGCGGACCGAGGCGCCGCGGTCGGAGACGCCGTAGGAGTACTTGTCCCACGGGGCGGTCTCGTGCAGGCCGGTCAGGCGGTCGTCGATGCCCGCGCCGTAGTTCTTGACGTGGTCGAGCGGCTTCGAGCCCTCGCCCAGGGACTCGCACGCGGTGATGATCGCGGCATAGCCCTCGCGCATCGCCTTCGTGGAGAAGTTGGTGTGCGCGCCGGCGCCGTTCCAGTCGCCCTTCACCGGCTTCGGGTCCAGGGTCGCGGAGACCTTGAAGTCCTCGGCGGTGCGGTAGAGCAGCCAGCGGGCCACCCACAGCTGGTCGGCGACGTCGAGCGGCGCCAGGGGGCCGACCTGGAACTCCCACTGGCCGGGCATGACCTCGGCGTTGATGCCGGAGATGCCCAGGCCCGCCTTGAGGCAGTTCTCCAGGTGCGCCTCGACGACGTCACGGCCGAAGATCTCGTCCGCGCCGACACCGCAGTAGTAGCCGCCCTGCGGGGCCGGGAAGCCGCCGACCGGGAAGCCGAGCGGGCGCTCGCCGTCGAAGAAGGTGTACTCCTGCTCGATGCCGAAGATCGGCTCCTGGGCGGCGTACTTCGCGTACACCTCGGCCAGCGCGGCACGGGTGTTGGACTCGTGCGGCGTCATGTCCGTGTTCAGGACCTCGCACAGCACGAGCACGTCGTCGCCGCCGCGGATCGGGTCGGGGCAGACGAAGACCGGCTTGAGGACGCGGTCCGAGGCGTGGCCCTTGGCCTGGTTCGTGCTGGATCCGTCGAAGCCCCAGATGGGAAGCTCGGCGAGGGTCGCGCCCCCGCCCGTGAGGATCTTCGTCTTCGAGCGGAGCTTGGCGGTCGGCTCGGTGCCGTCGATCCAGATGTACTCAGCCTTGAAGGTCACGGGCCTCATCCTTTGGCGTGCTGCGGGGTGCGCGGCGGCGGCTCGCGACGTTGCGAGAGCTGCGGTGGCGTTGTCTCTGCGGTTCTGCGCGCAGCTTCGCAACACGGGATTTCCCGTCGGTTGCCCGATTGTGAACCCCGTGTTACTCAGGTTTCCGCTGTGTCGCGCAGGCGCCGTGCGACCACGTGGGCGTTCAGGAGGGAGCCCAGGCCCGCGCGCTCGATCCGCGCCACCACCTCGGCGTACGAGGTGCCGAGCGCCTCCGCCGTACGCCCCAGGTGCCAGTCGCAGTCCGCGAGCCGGCGCAGCAGGTACCCCCGCCGGATCTGGTTCTCCGACAGCCGGAACGTCTTGAGATAGGCCGTCCGGCCCCGGTGGTCGCTGATCAGCTCGCCGATGTGCTGCTCCTGTCCGGACCGCAGGAACGGCGGCAGGAAGCGGAAGAGCCGGAAGCCTCCCATCCGGTAGACCCGCTCGTAGGCGTACGGCGTCTGAAGGAGGTCCCGCGCCATCAGCCCGTCGTGCGCCTCGGCCCAGGCCCGCTCCTGTGCCCGGGCGGCGGCCCGCAGCTGGGTCAGCGAATGGACAGCGCCGCTTTCCAGGGACGTGGTGAAGTCCGCGACGGGCGCGCCATAGTGCGTGTACTGGTGCACCAGCTCCCCGAACAGGTCCTCCACCAGCGTCGGGTGCAGCAGCCGGTAGTCGTCGGGGTGCGGGACGACGAAGGCCGCGGCGAGAGCGTCGGAGACGTACAGCATCATCCCGCACTGCCCGGGATGGATCTCGAACACCCGCAGCGCCTCCGCGAGCCCCGGCACCTGCCACCCGGCGTACGCGGCCTCCGCCCGCGGCGAGAGCCCCCGGCGGACCGCGTCCCGGGACCACTCGTCCCAGACGACGGACGGCCCGCCGAAGTGGAGGGCGAGGTACCCCTCCAGGGCGAGGTGCAGCGGGAGGAACCGCAGCCGCGGCTCGCCCTGCCGGCGCCGGGCCAGCCGCCGCAAGGGCACCGCGGCCGGCGGCTCCGCCCCGAGCCGCGTCCCGTAGGAGGCGGCCTGCGCCCCGGTACCCGACCAGTCGGCGACGAAGCCGTGCGGGATGTACGAGGTGTACGTCGTGCCGTCGCCGACCTCGACCGCGTCGGGGCCGTCGCCGCCCTCGTACACCTGGCGGTGCAGCCGCAGGCCCGCCACCGGCTCGTCCCGCACCAGCGGCACGAGCCGCACCCCGCCCCACACCTGCGCGGGCCGGACGTCGAGCCCGGTCAGATCGATCCGTGTCATGCCCGGGCCTCCTCCGCCCCCTTCAGGAACAGCTCCACCCGCCGGTCCAGATACGCCCGCAGCGCCGGCAGCCCCTCGCGGCCCTCGGCGAACCGCGCGATCTCCACCAGCGCCGGCAGATCCTCCGCGTCCCGGATCCCGGCGGTCGGCACCTCGGGGGCAAGCCGGCGGACGTCGAAGACGTCGGCGTCGTATACGGGGTTCACATGGACCGCGCTCGTCCGCCGCTCCGGATCGAGCCGTTCCCGCCACACCCGCAGCACCTCGCCCGCGAGCCCGGGCGGTGCGTTGTCCCAGCCGTCCGAGACGATCACCAGACGCTCGGGCGCGAGCTCCAGGGCGTCGAGGATCCGCTCCCCGAGCGGCGTCGGTCCCCACGGCCGTACGAGCAGCGGATCGAGGCCGCCCGAGGTCCAGTGCGCCGTGTACGCACCCGGCGCCGCCAGCGCCTCCAGGAGGAAGTGGCAGCCGAGCGCGACGGCCAGCGGCCGGCGCCGCTTCACCGCCGAACCGGAGGACGACCAGCTGTCGTCGAGGACCGCCGCCACCCGCCCCCAGCTCCCGGCGTGCGGCCCCGCCACGCGCCGCGCGGCCGCCCGAAGCGCCCCCGTCAGCTCGGTGCGGCGCTCCGCTCTCTCCCCGAAGGGGAGAGACAGCACGTACAGCGCGAGCCGGGTCAGCGGCATCACGGACAGGTCCGTCGCCCCGGGGCGGGTCCGCAGCCGTTCGAGCCGGGTCATCCGGGGCGCGATCCGCTCCAGGAACACCTCACGGGCCACCCCGTGCCGCGCGGCGAAGCCCTCCGCGACGGTGAACGGCAGCTCGTACAGCGCCCCCTGCTCGTAGTGCGCCCGGCGGAACGCGTCCAGCGCGGGGTGCGCGTACCGGGTGCGCCGGCCGGGCGCGAAGAGGAAGTCCCCGGTCTCGTCCGCCGGCTCGGGGGAGCCGGGCAGCGGCAGATGGGCGTGCCGAGCGGCGGCCTTGAGGCCCTGCCGGTACTTCACGGCGTCGTGCGCGAGATCGGGGCGCCCGGCCAGCCAGTCGCGGACGATCGCCCGGGTGCGGCGGTTGTTGACGCCGGCGGCCCGCAGGACGCGGAAGAGCCGGTAGACGCGCTGCGGCGGCATCCCGGCGAGCCGCGCGGCGATCAGCCGCCCCTCGTCGGGGCCGGCCTCCCGCGGCGTGCGCAGCAGTTGCTCGGCGATCAGGGCCGCGTTGTGGTCGTTGAT
This sequence comes from Streptomyces sp. NPDC085481, assembly GCF_044541845.1. Lineage (NCBI taxonomy): Bacteria > Bacillati > Actinomycetota > Actinomycetes > Kitasatosporales > Streptomycetaceae > Streptomyces > Streptomyces sp. NPDC085481. Next base: position 467,945 of record NZ_JBITTJ010000001.1, on the reverse strand, counting down.
GTCGAGCGCGAGCACGGCGGCGTACAGCGGGCGGTAGTTGACCCGTACGTACTCGTGGACGAAGGCGAGCGAGAAGCGCTGCTGCTCGGCCGAGGAGCGGAACTCGCGCTGGCCGGTGGCCGTGACGGCCGCGTTGACGAAGAGGAGAACGTCCTCGGCGGCGACGAGATCGGACATCCTTCGCTCCTTCGCGGGGTTGCCGGCCGGGGAATGGGGGCGCGAACAGCGAATACGTTGCTTCAGAGGCAGGTCCCGGAAGTCGCGCCGGAGTCCCGCGGCCGGCCCGGGAACGCTAACACCGGGGGAGGGGAGGCGGTCCACCGGATTTCGGCGCGCACTGCGAGCCGGGACGAGCCCGGGTGCGCCTGGACGAGCCCGGGTGGGCCCGGGTGCGCCTGGATGCCCGCTCGGGTGCGCGCCCGGGTACGCGCCCGGAGCGTGCGCTCGGGGACGGTTCGGGGACGGATCGGGGAGGTCCCGGATCCCGAGGCCGGCGCCGCCCGGCAGACTGGTGGTCATGACGAAGCTCCCGGGCAGCAAGCCCCGCATCGGACTCCTCGGCACCGGCCCCTGGGCCGCGCGGACCCACGCGCCCGCGCTCGCCTCCCACGAAGACGTCGACTTCGCCGGGGTGTGGGGCAGGCGGCCCGAGGCGGCGGCGGAGCTGGCCACCGCCTTCGGCACGACCGCGTTCGACGACGTCGAGGACCTCTTCGAGGCGAGCGACGCCATCGCCTTCGCCCTGCCCCCGGACATCCAGGCCCCGCTCGCCCGACGCGCGGCGGCCATGGGCTGCCACCTGCTCCTGGACAAGCCGGTGGCCACGACGGTCGCGGCCGCCGAGGAGCTCGCCGGCGTGGCCGAGCTGGCCGGGGTCGCCTCCGTCGTCTTCTGCACGCTCCGCTTCGCGGAGCCCACCGCCCGCTGGATCGAGGAACAGGCGGCGGCGGGCGGCTGGTTCCTCGGCGAGGCGCACTGGCTGGGCTCGCTGTTCGCGCCCGGCTCGGCGAGCGCGTACGCGGCGTCGCCGTGGCGGCGGGAGAAGGGCGGCCTGTGGGACGTCGGCCCGCACGTCCTCTCGGTCTACCTGCCGATCCTCGGCGACGTCACCTCGGTCACCGCCGTCCAGGGCCCCGCCGACACCCAGCACCTGGTCCTGCGTCACACCTCGGGCGCGAGCAGCACGGCGACCCTCACCCTCAGCGCACCGCCCGAGGCGGCGGAGGCCGCGCTCTCCCTGTACGGCGAGCGGGGGCGGACGACGATGCCGCGCTGGGACGGCGCCGTCGACGCGTTCCGGGGAGCGCTGGACGCTCTCCTGGAGGCGATACGAACGGGCGGGCCGCACCCCTGCGACGCCGGCTTCGGGGCCCGGCTCACGGCGATCCTGGCGGAGGCGGAGGCGGAGGCGCAGGCGGCCGCCCACCGGCCCTGAGGCCCGGCGCCCACGTCCACTGGCAACGGCGGCGACCAGCTCGTCCGCACCGGAAGCGGAATCCGCCCCGCGGCGGGGTCGCCGGGCGGCAGGATCCTGTCATGACCGGAGCAGCGTTCGACCTCGCCTACGACACCGTCCTCGCCAAGTGGCCGCACGGCACCACCACCGCCACGGTCGCCACGCCGTACGGGACGACCCACCTCATCAGCCACGGCCCCGCCGACGCCCCGCCGGTCCTGCTGCTGCCGGGCGGCGGGGCGACGGCCACCGGCTGGTACGGCACGGCCGCCGTGCTCGGCGCGACGCATCGCGTCCACGCCGTCGACCTGGTCGGCGAGCCCGGCCGCAGCGTGGCCGATCCGCGGCGCCCGATCCGTACCGCCGAGGACCTGACCGGCTGGCTGGACGCGCTCCTCGACGCCCTCGGCATCCCGGCGACGGGCCTCGTCGGCCACTCGTACGGCGCGTGGACGGCCCTCACCTACGCGCTCGCCGCACCCGACCGCGTCGACCGGCTCGTGCTCCTCGACCCGACGAACTGCTTCACCGGCTTCGCCCCGCGCTTCCTGCTGCGCGCCCTGCCGGTGCTGCTGCGTCCCACTCCGGCCCGGAACACCGCTCTCCTCGACTGGGAGACGCGCGGCGCCGCACTCGACCCGGACTGGCGAGCGCTCCAGGCCCTGGCCGCGACCTTCCCCACCGTGCGTCCCGTCAACGGCCCGCGCCCCGGCCCCGAGCGGCTGGCCGCCCTGAAGCCGCCGACGCTCGTCCTCCTGGCCGGCCGGTCCCGTGCGCACGACCCGCGTGCGGTGGAGCGCGCGGCCCGTGCCGCCGTCCCCGGTCTGGAGCCGGAGATGCTGCCCGAGGCCGGCCACTTCACGCTCCCCGTGGCGGCTCCGCCGGGCACCCACGAGCGAACGGCCCGCCACTTCACGGACTGAGAACGGGGATTCCCGCCAGGAATCCGCGCACGAGGACCGCCGCCGGGAAGCTGGGTCAGCGGGACAGCGCGTCCCGCACGGCCTCCTCGGAGCGGGCGACCACGGCCGTGCCGTCCTCCGCGGTGATGATCGGCCGCTGGATCAGCTTCGGGTGCGCGGCGAGTGCCTCGACCCAGCGGTCGCGGCTCGCCGCGTCCTTGGGCCAGTCCTTGAGGCCGAGCTCCTTCGCGGCCGCCTCCTGCGTCCGCGTGATGTCCCACGGTTCGAGGCCGAGCCGGTCGAGCACGGCCCGGATCTCGTCGGGGCTCGGCACGTCCTCCAGGTAGCGCCGCACGGTGTAGTCGGCGCCCTCGGCGTCCAGCAGGGTCAGTGCGCTGCGGCACTTGGAACAGGCGGGGTTGATCCAGATCTCCATGCCCCCAAACGTACCGCCAACGCCGGTCCGACCAGGGACGATTGTCAGTGGGGGGCACTAAAATCGGGGGTGAAGGTGAGGGTCCCGGGGAGGGCCCTCGCCCACCGTTCGCCAGGAGGTCGCCCATGGCTGTCGCCATGATCCGGACACCGTCCCTCGAACCCTGGAAGCCCCTCCAGAAGAAGCCGCTCCCCGCGGGTCGCCCCCGCGAGTGGTACGTCACGCACAACCGCCGGCTGAAGGCCATGCGCCTCGCCATCGCGCTGCTCGACGCGGGTGTCTACATCCCGTCCCGGGCCACGAACGCGAGGATACGCACGACCGCCGTCCAGCTCGGCATCCACCCGCCCTCCGACACCACCTGCCACATGGTCCGCGCCCTGATCCGCTACGGACGCTGAGGACGCCGGCCCGTCGGCGCTGCCCGCCCGGCCCGGTCGGCACGGCCGGGTGGGCAGCGCCACCGCGACGCCCTACCAGGCGACGGGCAGTCGCTCCGGCAGTCGCTTCATGAAGTTGGTGCGCCACACCAGCTGTTCGACCGGCACCGCGAGCCGCAGCCCCGGCAGCCGGTCGAGCACCGTCTCCAGGGCGATCTCGGCATGCCGCTTCCCGAGCGCGGTGGCCGGGCAGAAGTGCCGGCCGCCACCGAAGGACAGGTGGTCGGAGGCGTTCTCCCGGCCGGGAAGGAAGGCCTCCGGCTCGGGGAACCGCTCCGGGTCGTGGTTGGCCGCCTCCACGAGCACCAGCACCAGCTCGCCCGCCCGCACGGGCACGTCGCCGAGCTGCACGTCCTCGAGGGCGAGCCGCGGCAGCCCGTCGCCGATCGACAGGTTCACCCGCAGCAGCTCGTCCATCGCCCCGGCGACCCCGCCCCCGACCAGCGCGTCGCGCACGTCCTCGCGGGTCAGCACCGAGACCAGCGCCATCGTCAGGAAGCCCGCGGTGGAGATCACCCCGGCGCCGAAGAGCGTGACGCCGACCGTCGCGAGCATCTCGTCGGTGACGTGCGCGTACTCGGGATCCTCGCGCAGCGCCGCGAGCTCGGCCATGAGCCCGGTGGTGGCCGGGTCGTCGAGCCGCTCGACCATGTACGCGATGTCCCGGTCCCAGTTGAGCCGCGCCGCCTCGATCTCACGCGGCGCGTTCATGAACGCCACGTCCAGGCTGCGCAGCAGCTTCGGCCCGTCCGCCTCGGGGATGCCGAGCAGCCGGCAGTGCAGCCCCGCCGAGTACGGATCGGCGAAGCCGCCCCGCAGCTCCCCGGGCGCCCCCTCGCCGACCAGCGCGTCCACCAGGGACCCGGCGCGCTTCCGCAGCCACTCCTCCAGGCCGGGGGCCTTCGGGTTGAGCGCCTTCATCACCGCCTTGCGCAGCCCCGCGCCGGTGATGTTGCCCATGTTGTTGACCACGTGCGGGGGGATCGTCAGCGCGTACTGCCGCGGCGCCCCCGGCGCGGAGGTGTCCTTGAGGCTGAACCGTGGATCCTCCAGAACCTGTCTGCACAGCTCGTACGACGAGACCAGCCAGGCCTCGGCGCCCGCGAGGGTGCGGACCTTCCGGACCGGCTCGGCGCGCAGCTCCGCGATCTCCGCGGGCAGCCGGGTGCCGTTCCAGTCGAAGGGAAAGGCGGGCAGGGCCGGGGCGGGGGCGGTCATCGGGGATCTCCTTCGACGGGCGTGAGGATGCCGTGCCCCTGGTTGCGCGAGGCCCGCAGCCCGGACCCCCGGGCGTACAGCAGGTCGGCGAGCGGGAGGGCCTGGTGGTAGACGTTCAGCGAGGACGGCACGCCGAGGATCGCGGGCGTGTCGAGGAAGAGCGGCACCTCGGCGCAGATGTACTCCCGGCACACCTCCCGCTGCCGGTCGGTGACCTCCTGCCCGGACGTGAGCTTCCCGGCCAGGAAGATCCCGGCAAGCGCGTCGCACGTCCCGCGCACCACCGGGTCCCCGGCGACGGCCGCGAGGACCTGCCGGTGCAGCTCCTGATACGCCGGCACCTCGCCGAACTCCGACATGCCCCGGCCCCGCAGCCGCAGCCCGTCGGGGTCGGCCTCGGCCACGGCGGCTCCGACCTTGGCCCGTACCCCCCGCAGATTCTTCACGGCCTTGCGCCGTGCCTCGTCGGCCCCGTAACCGAGTGCCTCGTACATGTCGGAGACGTGCAGATCCGTATAGACGAAATCGACTCTTTCGAAGTGGTCAAGACCCCAGCGCGCCAGTTCGCGCAGTCGCTGGGCGGTGAAATAGCTGTTTCCCGGGGAGACGCCGATGACCACATGCGCGCCCTCGTCAGCGATGACGCGGCAATGGTCGGTGTACGGCTGGAGTTGGAGCGTCTCTGCAGGGGCGAAAGCCGCCTGAGTCACGTTCGGAATCCTCATCGCGCCAGCTAGTCCCAGCGGAGCCCAGTGCTCCGGGTGTGGCGGCTGCGACGACGACACGCTATCGAGCGGTAGCGGAGAGTAAATCCCTACTCAGGGGTTTGGCCGAAAATAGCCGCTGCTGCCTTGATCGGATCCCTCCCCGGAGCCCGCATCAGGCTCACCGGATCCACCACGTGGTCCGCCCCCCGAACCGCCACCGGATCCGTTGCCTCGCAGCTCGTCCCGCAGCTCCCGCCAGGCCCGGACGAGCCCGGGCAGCCCCGACCACCGCGGGCCGGCCCGGCATGCCGAAGTGCGTCCTGGCCGTGCAGGCCGCCGACGCGGCGCAGTGCAACAGGGCCGCGCGCCAGCCCTGTTCACGCATCAGCTCCGAGGTGCACCCGACCCGGCTTTCCACGTGCCGGACGAACTCCGCTGCACATACGGCCACCTCCCGTACGGCGAAACGCGAGCCCCCGGCCCACGGCAGGCGCACGTCCGATGCGACGGCAGGGAACGCCGACAGCGCCTCCGGCCCGTCGTCCCGCGCCCTCGCGCACCACTCCGCGACCGCAGGGCGCACACCTGGAGTTGGTCCAGGCCCTCCAGGAGCTGCACCGCGCGACCGGTCCGCTCAGCCGGCGACGGGTGAGCGCCCTCACGAAGGGCCGCGACGACCTCCTGGACGCCGTGAGCCACGAGGGCGTCCGCACGGCGCTCACCGGGCTGCGTGTGCCGCGCTGGGAGACCGTCCACGCGATCGTCACGATGCTGGCCGAACACTGCGGCTGGGGCGGCGAGGACGGCCAATGGACCGCCGAACAGATCGTCGGCGTGTCGATCAACCCCTTCAACGCCGTCGAGACCCGCCCGGGGCAGCCGGCCGCGGACAGGTTCCGGATCACCTGGCGCATCCCCGAGCCGCCCTCCGCACAGCGCATGCGCGGCGGACACGCTTAGGGGCTGTTCCAGCGCCCGCACGGCGAAGGCCGCCCTCCCGGAGACTCCGGGAGGGCGGCCTTCGCAGCGGTGTCCGTTGCTTGCGCGTCCGGCTTAGAGGTCGAAGTAGAGCTCGAACTCGTGCGGGTGCGGGCGCAGCTGGATCGGGGCGATCTCGTTGGTGCGCTTGTAGTCGATCCAGGTCTCGATCAGGTCGGAGGTGAAGACACCGCCGGCCTGCAGGTACTCGTTGTCGCCCTCCAGGGCGGAGAGGACGGCCTCGAGGTTGGTCGGGACCTGCGGGACGTTCGCGTGCTCCTCCGGAGCCAGCTCGTACAGGTCCTTGTCGATCGGCTCCATGGGCTCGATCTTGTTCTTGATGCCGTCGAGGCCGGCCAGGAGCAGCGCCGAGAAGGCGAGGTACGGGTTCGAGGACGGGTCCGGCGCGCGGAACTCGACGCGCTTGGCCTTCGGGTTCGAGCCCGTGATCGGGATGCGCATGGCGGCGGAGCGGTTGCGCTGCGAGTACACCATGTTGACCGGGGCCTCGAAGCCCGGGACCAGGCGGTGGTACGAGTTCACCGTCGGGTTGGTGAAGGCGAGCAGCGACGGGGCGTGCTTGAGGATGCCGCCGATGTAGTAGCGGGCGGTGTCCGACAGGCCCGCGTAGCCGGCCTCGTCGTAGAACAGCGGGTCGCCGTTCGACCACAGCGACTGGTGGACGTGCATGCCCGAGCCGTTGTCGCCGAAGATCGGCTTCGGCATGAAGGTCGCGGTCTTGCCGTTGCGCCAGGCGACGTTCTTCACGATGTACTTGAAGAGCATCAGGTCGTCGGCCGCGGCGAGCAGCGTGTTGAACTTGTAGTTGATCTCGGCCTGGCCGGCGGTGCCGACCTCGTGGTGCTGGCGCTCGACCTGGAGACCGACGTTCTCCAGCTCGAGGGAGATCTCCGAACGCAGGTCGGCGAAGTGGTCGACCGGCGGGGCCGGGAAGTAGCCGCCCTTGTAGCGGACCTTGTAACCGCGGTTGTTCTCCTCCGCACCGGTGTTCCAGGCGCCGGCCTCGGAGTCGATGTGGTAGAAGCCCTGGTTCGCCGAGGTCTCGAAGCGGACCGAGTCGAACACGTAGAACTCGGCCTCGGGGCCGAAGTACGCGGTGTCGGCGATGCCGGTGGAGGCCAGGTACGCCTCCGCCTTCTTCGCGATGTTGCGCGGGTCACGGCTGTACTGCTCGCCCGTGATCGGGTCGTGGATGAAGAAGTTGATGTTCAGCGTCTTGTCGCGGCGGAAGGGGTCCACCCGGGCCGTCGACAGGTCGGCGCGCAGGGCCATGTCCGACTCGTGGATGGCCTGGAAGCCGCGGATCGAAGATCCGTCGAACGCGAGCTCCTCCGCCGGGTCGAAGGCCGTCGCCGGGATCGTGAAGTGCTGCATCACGCCCGGAAGGTCGCAGAAGCGGACGTCGACCATCTTGACGTCGTTGTCCTTGATGAACTTCTGGACCTCGTCGGCGTTCTGGAACCCGTGCTTCTCGGACATCCAACTCCTCCTACTCCCGGCCCGGGGAGGGGCGGGGTTGCAGCTCGGTCGTGCGGCCAGTGCGGTGGCACACTCGGGACCCGACCATAGGCAGACGGGATTTCTCAAGCATGACCCATTTGTTTCGTCGAAGTTAACCGGGCCGGGGCCGCACCGGCCGCGTGTCGCGTCCCGCCCACCCGGGCCGAAGTGATCAAAAACGGGCGCAGTACCGTGGTCGGGTGGACAACAGGCAAGCACTCGGATCATGGCTCTCCGGACCGCGCGCCGCGGCCGAAGAAGCGGGCGTGGACTTCGGTTACCGGGGGCAGCAGCTCGGTCTGCCCGAGGAGGGACCCGGCTCGATCGCCCGCCCCGGCCGCCGCATCGGCGCCCTCGCGGTCGACTGGGCGCTGTGCAGCCTGATCGCATACGGACTGATCACCCACCGCTATGGCCAGACGAGCCAGAACTGGGCCGTGGTCATCCTGCTCGTCCTGAGCGTGCTCACGGTCGGCACCATCGGCTCCACGCCCGGCAAGCGGATCTTCGGCCTGCGGGTGGCCTCGGTGCGCGGCGGTCGCCTCGGCCTCGTCCGGGTCGTCCTGCGCAGCGTCCTCGTGTGCCTCGCCATCCCGGCCCTCATCTGGGACCGCGACGGCCGCGGCCTGCACGACCGGCTCTCCGGCGCCGTCCAGGTGCGGATCTGATCCTTCATGGGATCCCGCGGCGAACGAGATCCCGGGACAGGACGAAATCCCGGGACAGGACGAGATCCCGGGACAGGCAAAGAGGGGGCGCCCCGGACCGAACCGGCCCGGGGCGCCCCTCTCCTTCTCCGTACGCTCAGCGCATCTTTCCGCCGCGCGGCATCCGCATGCCCTTGGGCATCGGGCCCTTCGGCAGCGGCATGTTGCTCATCAGGTCGCCCATCGCCCGCAGCCGGTCGTTCGCCGCGGTCACCTGGGGGCCGGCGAGCACGCGCGGCAGCTTCAGCATCTTGGTGCGGACCTTCTTCAGGGGCACCTGACCCTTGTCCTCGTCGTTGCCGACGACGATGTCCGTCACCGGCACGTCCACCACGATGCGGGCCATCCGCTTCTTCTCGGCCGCCAGCAGCGTCTTCAGCCCGTTCGGGTTGCCCTCGCCGACCAGCACGATGCCCGCGCGGCCGACCGCGCGGTGCACGACGTCCTGGTTGCGGTTCATCGCGACCGCCGGGGTCACCGTCCAGCCGCGCCCGATGTTCTGGAGCACCGCCGCGGCCGCGCCGGGCTGCCCCTCCATCTGACCGAAGGCCGCCTTCTCGGCACGCCGGCCGAAGACGATCGCCATCGCGAGGAACGCGAGGACGAAACCGAGAATGCCCAGGTAGACCGGGTGACCGATCGCAAAGCCGATCGCGAGGAGGACACCGAGTACGACGATGCCCACGCCCCCGACGACGAGCGCGACCTTCGGGTCGGCCTTCCGGGTCATCTTGTACGTGAGGGCGATCTGCTTCAGTCGCCCGGGGTTCGCGGCGTCAACGCCGTCCGTGTTTGCCTTCCTCGCCATGTCCTGAAGTTTACGTGGCCCGGGAAGCCTGACCAGCCACCGCCTCCATCACATGCTGGGCCTCGACCCGGTCCTTCGCGCGGCGGCGGTCCTCCAGGACGGAGGTCCAGGCGTTGCGCCGGGCGGTGCGCTGCCCTCCGGCGAGCAGCAGGGCCTCGACGGCCCGCAGGGCGTCGGTGACGGACGGGAGGGCGGTGGCACGGACGTGGCTCGTGTGAGTCGCTGCGGCCTGCATGGGCGGGGGCCTCCGTAAGCGCTCGATGGCTGTGAGTGAAATCAGACTCACAGACTGGTGTTACCAGGGCGTGACTCGGTGGTCAAACACTGATGAAGACGTCGGGACAGCAGGAGCGGGCGTACGCAGGGGTCCGCAGACCATCCGTACGTACGCCCGCATCGCAGCTCCGGAGCGGTTAGCCCCTGCTCAGACGGCCTGGGTCGCGTCCACCGCGCCCGCGCCGCGCCGCTCGATCGCCTGCTGGTAGAGCCGGCCGGCCCGGTACGACGAACGTACCAATGGGCCGGACATCACACCGGAGAAGCCGATCTCGTCGGCCTCCTCCTTCAGCTCCACGAACTCCTGCGGCTTCACCCAGCGCTCCACGGGGTGGTGCCGGACGGAGGGGCGCAGGTACTGGGTGATCGTGATGAGCTCGCAGCCAGCGTCGTGGAGGTGCTGGAGGGCCTCGCTGATCTCCTCGCGGGTCTCGCCCATGCCGAGGATCAGGTTCGACTTCGTGACCAGACCGTAGTCCCGCGCCTTGGTGATGACCTCGAGCGAGCGCTCGTAGCGGAAGCCCGGGCGGATCCGCTTGAAGATCCGCGGCACCGTCTCGACGTTGTGCGCGAAGACCTCGGGGCGGGAGGCGAAGACCTCGTCCAGGAGCTCCGGCACCGCGTTGAAGTCGGGGGCGAGCAGCTCGACCTTGGTGCGGCCGTCGGCGCGCTCCGCCGTCTGCTGGTGGATCTGGCGCACGGTCTCCGCGTACAGCCAGGCGCCGCCGTCCTCCAGGTCGTCGCGGGCGACGCCGGTGATCGTGGCGTAGTTCAGGTCCATCGTGACGACCGACTCGCCCACGCGGCGCGGCTCGTCACGGTCCAGGGCCTGCGGCTTGCCGGTGTCGATCTGGCAGAAGTCGCAGCGGCGGGTGCACTGGTCGCCGCCGATGAGGAAGGTCGCCTCGCGGTCCTCCCAGCACTCGAAGATGTTGGGACAGCCCGCCTCCTGGCAGACCGTGTGCAGGCCCTCGCTCTTCACGAGGCCCTGCATCTTCGTGTACTCGGGCCCCATCTTCGCCCGGGTCTTGATCCACTCGGGCTTGCGCTCGATGGGGGTCTGGGCGTTCCGGACCTCCAGGCGCAGCATCTTGCGTCCGTCGGGTGCGACTGCGGACACATCGGCTCCTGTAGCTTCGATTCTTCGGCGTACACCAGGGTACGCCCGTTGCTTCCCATGCCTTAACGCTCTGACCAACCCCTGGCCAGAGCCCGGCATTCCTAGGCCGAGGCCCGCTCCGTCTCGCGCCCGGTCCCGGGCGCGAGATCGCGCTCGATCTCCCGCGGCCTGAGCTCCGCGTTCTCCAGGACGTCCCGGAGGTGGCGCTCAAGGACCGGCAGCACGTCCTCGATGGTGATGTCCCGGCCGAGCTCGTTCGCCAGCGAGGCCACGCCCGCGTCGCGGATGCCGCACGGGATGATCTTGTCGAACCAGGTGTTGTCCGGGTTCACGTTGAGGGCGAAGCCGTGCATCGTGACGCCCTTGGCGACCCGGATGCCGATGGCCGCGAGCTTGCGGTCCTCGCGGCGCTGGCCGGCGTTGGACGGGGCGTACTCCGGGCCGTTGAGCCGGGGGTCGAACTCGTCGTCGGTCAGCCGCGGGTCGAAGTCGAGGGAGAGTCCGCCGAGCGACGGGCGCTGCTCGACCGGGTCGCCCAGCACCCACACGCCGCTGCGCCCCTCGACCCGGCTGGTCTCCAGGCCGAACTCGGCGGCCGTGCGGATCAGGGCCTCCTCCAGGCGGCGGACGTGGGCGACCACGTCGACCGGGCGGGGAAGCTTCATGATCGGATAGCCGACCAGCTGGCCGGGGCCGTGCCAGGTGATCTTGCCGCCACGGTCGACGTCCACGACCGGCGTGCCGTCCAGCGGGCGCTCGCTGTCCGCGGTGCGCCGGCCCGCCGTGTAGACGGGCGGGTGCTCGAGGAGCAGGCACGTGTCGTCGATCTCGTCGGCGAACCGTGCGGCGTGCACCTCGCGCTGCTTGTCCCACGCCACCTGGTACTCGACGGCGTCGTCGCCGAAGCCCAGACGGACGAATCGCAGCTCACTCACGGCAAAGCCTCCTCCTGGGTGCCGCGCACCGGGTTCCGGGGATCGTCCCGGGGCGGGAGCCGGTGCGGCACCATGCGTCTTTCGCGCCCATGCCACTGTACGGCGGTGCGCGGAAAGGCCCTCCGGCAGGTGTACGAGGCCCCCCGGAGGTCTCGGCCGACCCGCCGACGTCCCGGTCCGTCGACGCCCCGGGTAAATCCCGCCCCCAGCTCCTCACACGATCGGATGAATCTGGGGCGAAGGTGGCGGTCAGGGCGGTGAGTGCCGCTAAATTCGCGCCGTTCCATGAGGGCCATGAGGGTCCATACGGGCTGCCACCCGGGCCCGGAAGGCAGGAGACCGCACAGCTGATGACGGAACGACCCCCGCAGCGCATCCCGAACCGCCAGCTCGCCGCGCTCATCGCCGAGGCAGGGTTCTCCAACGCGGGCCTCGCAAGACGGGTGGACCAGCTCGGCCTCGAACACGGGCTCGACCTGCGGTACGACAAGACCTCGGTGACCCGCTGGCTGCGCGGGCAGCAGCCGCGCGGCACCACCCCCGCGCTGATCGCCGAGGTCTTCACCCGCCGCCTCGGCCGCCGGCTCTCGGCGCAGGACCTGGGGCTCGACGCGTGCGCGCCGGTGTACGCGGGGCTCGAGTTCGCCGCGACGCCCGAAGAGGCGGTCGACATCGTCAGCGGGCTGTGGCGCAAGGACTCCGGCAGCCACGCCGAGCTGCGGAAGATCGCCTTCACACCGGCCGGCCTGGTCGTCCCCAGCCGCGACTGGCTGATCGGACGGGCCGACGAGCGGGTCGCGCGCGGCGAGCCGGGCGGGGCGGGCGCCACGGCGGGGGATCCACGGGTGCCGGCCCAGGGCCGCTTCTCCGTACCCCGCCAGCGCGGTACCGACCGGGGGCCGGGCCAGCGGGTCTCCAGCGGGGACATCGCCGCCCTGCGCTCGGTCGGCGAGCTCTTCCGCACCCTCGACCACGCCTACGGCGGCGGCCACGCCCGCCAGGCCCTCGTCCGCTACCTGGAGCACGAGGCCGAGCCGATGCTGCGCGGCACGTACGGGGAGAACGTGGGCCGCCGGCTCTTCGCGGCCGCGGCCGACCTGACCCGGCTGGCCGGCTGGACCTCGTACGACATCGCCGCGCACGGCCTCGCCCAGCGGTACTTCGTCCAGGCGCTGCGGCTCGCGCAGGCGGCCGGGGACCGGGCCTACGGCTCGTACGTCCTGATCACCATGAGCCACCAGGCCGTCTACCTCGGCCACGGCCGCGAGGCGGTCCAGCTGGCCCGGGTCGCCCAGCAGGGCGTCGGCTCCGCCGCGCCGCCCGTCGTCCAGGCGCTGCTGCACTCGGTCGAGGCGCGCGGGCACGGCGTGCTCGGCGAGTCACGGGCCTGCGGCGCGTCCCTCGCCCGGGCCGAACGCGCCCTGGAGGCCGCCCGGCCAGGGGACGAGGCGCCGCACTGGGCGCGGGCCTTCGACGAGGCCCAGCTCGCCGACGAGTTCGGCCACTGCCACCGCGACCTCCAGCAGTACCGCGCCGCCGCCCAGCACGCCGAACGCGCCCTCCAGCTCCGCGCCCCCGGCTTCGCCCGCAGCCGCCTGTTCTGCCGCGTCGTCCTCGCCTCCGCCCGCCTCGCCCTCGGCGAACTCGACCAGGCCTGCGCCCTGGGCGCGGAGGCCGCCCAGCAGGCCTCCGAGATGCGCTCGGCCCGCGCGGTGGAATACGTCCGCGACTTCGAACGCCGCCTGGAGCCCTACCGCGACGCCCCGGCGGTCCGGACCTATCGCGACAGGGTGGCGGCGCTCGGCTGACGAGGGGCCCGGGGCGTGTCCTAGGCCGCCTGCTCCGCTCCCGTCTCGGCCTGCGCCCGCGGGCGCAGGCCCAGGTCGGTCAGGAGCGCGGTGGCGGTGCGGCGGGCGGAGGTGAGGGCGCCGACCGGGGTGCCGGTGGCACGGTGGTCACCGCAGACGTAGAGGCCGGACAGGACCCGGACCGGGCGTTCCGGGTCGAACGGGGGCCGCATCGCCGGGAATGCGTGCGGGGTGTGCTGCAGGGCGAGCAGCTCCCATTCGTCCGTCGACGTGCCGTACAGCGTCGCCAGGTGCTTGCGGACCCGGCGCTCGGCGTCGTCCGGCGGGGTGCCGAGGACCGTCGAGGTGATCAGGACGCGGCCCGCCGGGGCCCGGGCCGGGTCGACGGCGCTCATCACCGCCGTGTGGGCCACCGGCCCGCCCGGGTCGGCCTCCAGGAGCAGCACCGGGTCCGCGGTCGGGGCGACGGGCGCCGTGTGGTGCAGCACGGTCGCCGCGTGGTACTCCGGCACGCGCAGCCCCGGCAGCAGCTCCGCCGCCGTCCGCCCGCCCGTCGCCAGGACCACCGCCCGGCAGGTGAACACCCCGTGCGCGGCGGTCGTGACCCGCGCGATGGACACCTCGGTGACCTCCACGCCGGTACGGACGGTCGCCGGCGGCAGCGCGGCCGCGAGCCGCGCCGGTACCGCGCCCGAGCCGCCCTCCGGCACGGCCGGCCGGCCCCGGGCGAAGGACCGCAGCGCGAGGTCCGCACGGCGGCTGGAGGTCGTGAGGTCCGGGTCGCCGAGCAGCGCCGCCAGCAGCGGCCGCAGCACCCCCTGGACGGTACGGCCCGGCAGCCGGGACGTCAGGGCCTCGCGGGCGCTCCGCTCCGTGCGGGTGAGCAGGCGCGAGGGGGGCGTCGTGGCGAGCCGCACCAGGGACGCGCCGAGCCGCGCCTGGTCCAGCGAGACGGCCGGATTTCGCGGGGCGCTGGCAAGGGCGCGCGCCCTGCCGCGTGCTCCCCCCACGCCCCGGGGGGCGTAGGAAGGGCCCCCCGCGCTCCAGGGGCCGTGCGCACGTGCCGTACTCCACGGCGCGTGCGGCGCCCCCCACCGCCCGTAGCGGCCGTCGCTGTGCACGACCACCCCGGGGGCGAACGCGCGCAGCGGCACCCCCTCCAGGTGAGGCGTGGTGAACAGCGGCCCGACGCGGTCGAGCCGGAAGCCGTCCACGGTGTCGGTCGCCATCCGGCCGCCGATCCGCGGTCCGGCCTCCAGGACCGTGACCGAGAGGCCGGCCTCGGTCAGCAGGCGAGCCGTCGCGAGTCCCGCGATCCCGGCTCCTACGACGACGACGTCCGAGTTGTTGAGCACGTGCCCCTCCCCAGGTCGGCGCGGCTGGTGGGAGGCCTATGCCCCCAACGGACCCCCGGAATGCCCGAGTTCGCAACGAGACTAGGCAGCGCTCCCACGCCGCGAAGCCGCGCGCGACGGGGTGCACGCAGCACGGGGGAGCACACGGGGCGGCGTCACCGCAGGGTGGCGGGCCGTCAGCGGGCCGCGGCCCGCACCGAGTCGTCGATCGTCGGGAACGCGAAGTCGAATCCGGTCTCCAGCAGCCGCCCCGGCAGCACCCGCTGGCTGCCCAGGACGTCCTGTGCGAACTCCCCGAGCGCGAGGCGCAGCGCGGGCGCGGGCACGTGGAACAGGGCGGGGCGGTGCAGCACGCGCCCCATCGCCGCCGTCACCTCGCGGTTGGTGACCGGCTCCGGCGCGGTCAGGTTCACCGGGCCCGCCACCGAGGGGGTGTCGATCAGGTGCCGCAGCGCGGCGACCTCGTCGTGCAGCGAGATGAAGCTCCAGTACTGGCGCCCGTCGCCCATCCGCCCGCCGAGCCCGGCCCGGAACAGCGGGAACAGCCGCCCCCACGCCCCGCCCTCGCGCGCCACGACCAGACCGGTACGGGCGTACGCCACCCGGATCCCGGCCGCCTCGGCAGGCGCCGCGGCGGCCTCCCACTCCACGCACACCGACGGCAGGAAGCCCTCGCCCGCGGGTGCGCTCTCGTCGACCGCGCGGCTGCCGGTGTCGCCGTAGTAGCCGAGCGCCGTGCCGCAGACCAGCACCTCCGGCGGGTCGGCCAGCGAGGCGAGGGCCTCGGCGATCGCCCGCGTACCGAGCACCCGGCTGTCGCGGATCTCCCGCTTGTACGCCTCGCTCCAGCGCCGCTCGCCGACGCCCGCGCCCGCGAGGTGCACGACCGCGTCGACCCCGACGAGACCGGCGGCGTCCACGTACCGGCGCGCCGGGTCCCACTCCACCTCGTCGGCGGTCGCGGCGGGCCGCCGGACGAGCCGCAGGACCTCGTGGCCGTCGGCGCGCAGGGAGCGCACGAGGGCGGAGCCGATCAGTCCGGTGGCGCCGGTGACGGCCACCCGCCGGCGCGGGGACGACGCCGCGGAGCCGGGCGAGGAGACGGCGTGCGAGGAGGGCTGCATGCGGCCCATCCTGCCCTCCCGGGCCCGTCCGTGGCACAGTGGCCCGCATGATCGTGCCGGAGATCCGGATACGCGAGGCCGTGCCGTCCGACGAGCCCGCCCTCGCCGAGCTCGACCGCACCACCTGGTCGACCCTCCACGCCGTGCTGCCCGCACCCGAGCCGGGCGAGCCCTTCTACGACGAGCGGCACCTGCCCGAGCACTACCTGGTCGCGGAGACCGGGGGAGCGGTCGTCGGCTACGTACGTGTCGTACCGCCCACCCCGCTCGCCTGCAACGCCCACGTCCGCCAGATCCAGGGCCTCGCGGTCGCCGCGTCGGTACGCGGCAGGGGCGTGGCCCGGGCACTGCTGCGGGCCGCGATGGAGCGGGCCGGGCGCGAGGGCGCGACGCGCATGACCCTGCGGGTCCTCGGACACAACGCGCCGGCCCGCGCGCTCTACGCCGCCGAGGGCTTCGCCGTGGAGGGCGTCCTGCCGGGGGAGTTCCTGCTGGACGGGTCGTACGTGGACGACGTCCTGATGGGCCGGTCGCTGCTCTGACGACGCCGGCGGGCCACGTCCTGAGGGACGTGGGCACCACCCCGACGCTGCAGGGCACCCTCCCGACGCCCCGTCACTCCTCCCGCGCAAGCAGCCGCATCCCGCCCATCAGCTCCCGCAGGCACCGCACCGCGAGCGCGGCCGGTGCGCCCTCGCCCCGCACCGGCGCGTCCGTCTCCGCCCAGGTCTCCAGGGCGATCCGGATCGCGTCGGTCGCCGCGGCGGCCGCGAGCCGCAGCTCCAGCGGGTCGGTTTCCGGTCCCGCGAGCCCGGCGAGGACGGAGCGCAGCCGGTCCTCCGACTCCTGGTTGACGCGGAACCAGACGGCCCGCAGCGCAGGGTCCTGTTCCGCCGCCCGCAGCAGCCCGCGGGTCCAGCGCAGTCCCTCCGCCGCCGCGTCGCCGTCCGCAGCGAGCGAGGCGGCGATGGACCGCTCGAGCGCGGCCGGCAGGGCCGTGCCCGGTGCGGTGGCGGCGAGCTCGGCCCGCCAGCGGTCGGCACCGCCGGCGAGGAGCGGGGCGACGGCGTCCTGCTTGGAGCGGAAGTAGCGGTAGAAGGTGCGCAGCGCGACCCCGGCCCGCAGGGCGATGTCCTCGGCCGTGGTGTCGTCGGGCCCGCGCTCGGTGAACAGCTCGGCGGCGGCGCGGGCGATGTCGAGCTGGGTGGCGGCCTTGCGGCGCTCCGTCAGGGAGGGGGGCTTGGTGCTCACCCCGCCCAGCGTACGCCCGCGACTGCCATATGTGCATTTCATGCAGAGATGGCAAAACGTGTCACTTAGGCGTACGGTGACAGCATCCCCGGATAGTTCGAGATCGAGAGGTTGCCTCATGAACCGCTACGAAGGACGCCGCGCCCTGGTCACCGGTGGCGGCTCGGGCATCGGCCAGGCCACCGTGCTGCGCATGCTGGCCGAGGGCGGCCGCGTCGTCGCCGCCGACATCAGCGAGGACGGCCTCAAGGACACCGTCGCCAAGGCGGGCGCCGCCGACGGCCGCCTCACCACCGTCGTCCTGAACGTGGCCGACGAGAGCTCCGTCCGTACGGGCGTGGCCGCCGCCGTCGAGGCCCTCGGCGGTCTGGACGTCCTGGTCAACGCGGCCGGCGTGCTGCGCTCCTCGCACACCCACGAGACCAGCCTCGACGCCTTCGAGCAGGTGCTCCGGATCAACCTCACCGGCACCTTCCTCATGATCCGCGAGGCGATACCCGCCCTCCTGGAGGGCGACGGCGCCGCGGTCGTGAACTTCTCCTCCACCTCGGCGATGTTCGCCCACCCCTACATGGCGGCCTACGCGGCCAGCAAGGGCGGCATCCAGTCCATGACCCACGCGCTCGCCGCCGAGTACGCCAAGCAGGGCATCCGCTTCACCGCCGTCCAGCCCGGCTCCATCTCCTCCGGCATGACGGACGGCAGCGGCGCCAGTCGCCAGTCCGTCGGCCCCGGCCTGCCCGAGGACACCGACTGGTCGCTCTTCGCCAAGCTCGCCCCCGCCCTCGGCGAGGGCTTCGCGGGCCCGGAGACCGTCGCCGGCGTCGTCGCGATGCTGGCCTCTGAGGACGGCAGGTTCATCACCGGCACCGAGGTCCGCGTCGACGGCGGGACCCACTTCTGACCTCCCCCGCGGACGTCCTCGACGGCTGCCAGGAGAACCCCCGGCTCCTGCCCGGGGGCTGACGGACCGGTCGGGTCCGGTCCCGGTACCCCGTGTCCTTACCCCCTACCCGGGACCGAACCTGGCCCACAGCCGCGGGAAGCGGGCCGCGAGCACGCCGTCGTCGTCCAGGTCGAAGGGCGTGCCCTCCGGCTCGCCCGGCTGCGGCGGGATGCCCAGGTCCGGCGCCTCCGCGCCGGTCAGCTGCTCGTACGCCTCGTCCGCCGCGAAGCCCAGCTCCTCGCCGTCCCCGTCGATCTCCTCGTCGAAGTCGTCGAGCAGCTCCGCCAGCGCGTCCGGCTCGTGCACCCCGCCCTCGAAGATCTCCCGGCCCTGGCCGATCAGCCAGCAGCGGAAGTAGTCGAAGGCGTCGTCCCCCACCCCGTCGAACAGCACCGCGGCCGCGCCCCACAGCTCCCACGTGTACGCGCGGTTGTAGCGGGCCTCGAAGTGGCGGGCGAAGTCGAGGACGGAATCGGGGTCGAGCTGCGTCAGCCGTTCGACGAGCAGGTCGGCATGCTCCTCCGGGTCGCCCTCGGCGCGCTCCCGGGTGGAGTCGATGATCTCCCAGAACTCCGTCTCGTCCATCACGGGACAAGCATCGTGGGTGCGGACCGGCGACGCACCCGGAATCGGCTGAAACAATCCGGACAGGAGATGTCGTACTTTCCTGTCAGGCTCGTTCCATGACCGCTGAAACGAAGCCCCTCACCGGCCGCATCGCCCTCGTCGCCGGCGCCACCCGCGGCGCGGGCCGCGGAATCGCCGTCCAGCTCGGCGCCGCCGGAGCCACCGTCTACGTCACCGGACGCACCACCCGCGACAAGGTCAGCGAGGTCGGCCGCACCACCGAGACCATCGAGGAGACCGCCGACCTGGTGACGGCCGCGGGCGGCGAGGGCATCGCCGTCCCCACCGACCACCTGGACGTCGAGCAGGTGCGCGCGCTGATCGGACGGATCGACCGCGAACAGGGCCGGCTCGACATCCTCGTCAACGACGTCTGGGGCGGCGAGCACCTGCTGAAGTTCGGCGAGAAGACCTGGGAGAACGACCTCACCGGCGGCCTGAGGATGCTCGAACTCGGCGTGAAGACCCACGCCATCACCTCGCACACCGCGCTGCCCCTGCTCATCCGCCACGCCGGCGGACTGCTCGTCGAGGTCACCGACGGCACCGCCGCGTACAACTCCACCCGCTACCGCGAGAACCTCTTCTACGACCTCACCAAGAACGCCCCGATCCGGATGGCCTTCGGCCTCGCCCGCGAACTGAAGGAGTACGGCGGCACGGCGGTCGCGCTGACGCCTGGCTGGCTCAGGTCCGAGCAGATGCTCGCCGGCTTCGGCGTCACCGAGGCCAACTGGCGCGACGCGACCGCGAAGATCCCCGACTTCGCCGTCGCCGAGTCCCCCGTCTACGTCGGCCGGGCCGTCGCCGCCCTCGCCGCCGACCCCGACCGGGAGCGCTGGACCGGGCAGTCGCTCTCCAGCGGACAGCTCGCCAAGGAGTACGGCTTCACCGACGCGGACGGCTCCCGGCCGGACGCGTGGGGGTTCATCGTCGCCAAGGAGACGGACCCCGACGTGTCGGCGGACGACTACCGCTAGGAGACAGCGGCTCCCTCCGGTGGAGAAGAGCGGATAGCGGCGGTTCCTACGCGTACCGCTCGGCCATCGCGCGCGCGGCGGCCGCGAACCGTGCACGAAGGGAGGCGGGGGACAGGACCTCCGCCTCCGGACCGAGCGCGAGCAACTGGCCGAAGGCGACCTCCTCGCTCTCCACGGCGAGCGTCGCCGTCACCCGGCCGTCCCGCTCGTCCCGTACCCCAGCCGCCAGCGCCGCCTCGGCCGCCGCCCGGTCCGTCACGTACGGCAGCCGCCGCGCGCCCGCGGGAGTGAGCCGCAGCACGACCTCCCCCCGCAGCAACGAGCGCGCGAACTCGGCGGAACGCTCGGTCCAGAAGGCCGCCAGGTCGAAGTCCGGGTCGCGCGCGAACGGCTCCTGCGCGAGCTCGACGCTCGTGAAGCGGTCCACCCGGTAGGTGCGGTACGAGGAGCCGGCGCGGGCGCACACGTACCAGACGCCCGCCTTCAGGACGAGCCCGTACGGCTGGAGCTCACGTTCCACCTCGCCGTCGCCCCGCCGGTAGCGGGCCCGCACCGGCCGGTCGCCCCACACCGCCTCCGCGACCGGCGCGAGCAGCTCCGGGGTCTCGGGCTCCTGGTACCAGGCGGGCGCGTCCAGATGGAACCGGCGCCCCACCGCCTCCGGTGCGTCCCGGAGCGAGGGCAGCAGCGCCGCCGACACCTTCAGGCGGGCAGCCGAGGCCGCGTCGGCGAGCCCCAGGTCCCGCAGCGCCCCCGGAAGCCCGGACAGGAACAGCGCCTCCGCCTCCCCGCGGGCGAGCCCGGTGAGCCGGGTCCGGTAGCCGCCGACCAGCCGGTAGCCGCCCGCCCTGCCCCGGTCCGCGTACACCGGCACTCCCGCCTCCGACAGCGCGAGCGCGTCCCGCGTGATGGTCCGCTCCGACACCTCCAGCTCCTCGGCGAGTTCGGCGGCGGTCATGGACGGCCGGGACTGGAGCAGAAGCACCAACTTGATGAGACGGGCGGCACGCATGAGCCAAGCCTGCCATCGCGGCTCCACCGGCCGAAGAGGGCCGGCCACGGCCGGCGAACGCCTGCGACACGGAAGGGGCCGCGCCCGTACGTGTCGGCGTACGGGCGCGGCCCCTTCGTCAGTACCGGAGTGCGCTGGCCCTACAGGCCGTAGCGCTCCCGCGCCTCCTTCACCGAGCTCGCCTGGACCTCGCCGCGGCGCGCGAGCTGCGCGAGGGCGGCGACCACGATCGACTGGGCGTCGATGCCGAAGTGGCGACGGGCGGCGTCGCGGGTGTCCGACAGGCCGAAGCCGTCGGCGCCCAGCGAGGACCAGTCCTGCTCGACCCACTGCGCGATCTGGTCCGGGACCTGGCGCATGTAGTCGGAGACGGCGAGGACCGGGGAGTCCACGCCCTCCAGGGCCTGGCGGACGTACGGCACGCGCTCCTCGCCGCGCAGCAGGGCCGCGTCGGCCTCGAGCGCGTCGCGGCGCAGCTCGGTCCAGGAGGTCGCGGACCACACGTCGGCGGCCACGCCCCACTCGGCGGCGAGCAGCTTCTGGGCCTCCAGGGCCCAGTGGATGGCCGTGCCGGAGGAGAGCAGCTGGATGCGCGAGGCGTTCGCCGGCAGCTCCAGGCCGGCCGACTCGGCCGTGTTGAAGCGGTACAGGCCCTTGATGATGCCCTCGTCGATCCCGGCCGGCTTGGCAGGCTGCGGCATGGGCTCGTTGTAGACGGTGAGGTAGTAGAAGACGTTCTGGTCCTCGCCCTCGGCCGCCTCGCCGTACATGCGGCGCAGGCCCTCCTTGACGATGGCCGCGACCTCGTAGGCGAACGCCGGGTCGTAGGTCAGCGCCGCCGGGTTGGTGGCCGCGATCACCGGGGAGTGGCCGTCGGCGTGCTGCAGGCCCTCACCGGTCAGGGTGGTGCGGCCGGCGGTGGCGCCGACGAGGAAGCCGCGGCCGAGCTGGTCGCCGAGCTGCCACATCTGGTCGGCGGTCCGCTGCCAGCCGAACATCGAGTAGAAGATGTAGAAGGGGATCATCGCCTCGCCGTGCGTCGCGTACGACGTCGAAGCGGCGATGAAGTCGGCCATCGAGCCGGCCTCGGTGATGCCCTCGTTCAGGATCTGGCCGTTGACGGCCTCCTTGTAGTACATCAGCTGGTCGCGGTCGACCGGCTCGTACGTCTGGCCCTTCGGCGAGTAGATGCCGAGCGAGGGGAACAGCGACTCCATACCGAAGGTACGGGCCTCGTCGGGGACGATCGGGACCCAGCGCTTGCCGGTCTCCTTGTCGCGGACCAGGTCCTTGACGAGCCGTACGAAGGCCATCGTGGTGGCGATGGACTGCGAGCCGGAGCCCTTGTCGAAGGCGGCGAAGGCCTTCTCGGCCGGGGCCGGCAGCGGTGCCAGCGGGTGGACGCGGCGGGCCGGGGCGGGGCCGCCGAGGGCCGCGCGGCGCTCCTGGAGGTAGCGGACCTCGGGGGAGTCGGCGCCGGGGTGACCGTAGGGGACCACGCCGTCGACGAACTGGGCGTCCGAGATCGGCAGCTCGAGAAGGTCACGCATGGTCTTGAACTCGTCCGACGTCAGCTTCTTCATCTGGTGGTTCGCGTTCTTCGACGCGAAGCCCTCACCCAGGGTGAAGCCCTTGACGGTCTGCGCGAGGATCACCGTCGGCGCGCCCTTGAACTCCAGGGCGGCCTTGTACGCGGCGTACACCTTGCGCGGCTCGTGGCCACCGCGGGAGAGGTGGAAGCACTCGAGGATCTTGTCGTCGCTCAGCAGCTTCGCCATCTCGACGAGCGCCGGCTCCTTGCCGAAGAAGTCCTCGCGGATGTAGGCGGCGTCGCGGGTCTGGTACGTCTGGACCTGCGCGTCCGGCACCTCGCGGAGGCGGCGGACCAGGGCGCCGGTGGTGTCGAGCGCGAAGAGCTCGTCCCAGGCGTTGCCCCACAGCGACTTGACCACGTTCCAGCCGGCGCCGCGGAACTGGGCCTCCAGCTCCTGCACGATCTTGAAGTTGGCGCGGACCGGGCCGTCGAGGCGCTGCAGGTTGCAGTTGATGACGAAGGTCAGGTTGTCCAGACCCTCGCGGGCCGCCAGTGCCAGTGCCGCCGTCGACTCGGGCTCGTCCATCTCGCCGTCGCCGAGGAAGGCCCACACGTGCGAGGCGGAGACGTCCTTGATGCCGCGGTTGGTCAGGTAGCGGTTGAAGCGCGCCTGGTAGATCGCGGAGAGCGGGCCGAGGCCCATGGAGACGGTGGGGAACTCCCACAGCCAGGGGAGGCGCCGCGGGTGCGGGTAGGAGGGCAGGCCGTTGCCGCCGGACTCCTGCCGGAAGTTGTCGAGGTGGGCCTCGTTCAGCCGGCCGTCGAGGAAGGCGCGGGCGTAGATGCCGGGAGAGGCGTGGCCCTGGATGTACAGCTGGTCGCCGGAACCGGCGGCGTCGCCGGACTCCTTGCCCTTGAAGAAGTGGTTGAAGCCGGTCTCGTAGAGCCAGGCCGCGGAGGCGAAGGTGGCGATGTGGCCGCCGACGCCGTGCTTGGAGCCGCGGGTGACCATCGCGGCCGCGTTCCAGCGGTTCCAGGCGGTGATCTTCCGCTCGATCTCCTCGTCGCCGTCGATGACCGGCTCGGCGGAGGAGGGGATGGTGTTGACGTAGTCCGTCTCCAGGAGCTTGGGCAGGGCCAGGCCCGCGCCCTCGGCGTGCTGGAGCGTACGGCGCATCAGGTAGGCGGCCCGGTGCGGGCCGGCGGCCTTGGTGACGGCGTCCAGGGAGGCCGCCCACTCGGCGGTCTCCTCGGTGTCACGGTCCGGGAGCTGGTCGAGCTCGCTCGGAATCTTGCCTACGGGATCGGTCATGATCGCCGCCTTCCGGACAGGTGGGGGTGGAGATAAAGGGGCCTTGTCTGGCAGGACAGGGCGAAGGGCCGGGGTTGCGGCCCGCCGAAGACTGTAAGCCGCCGATCGATGATCGATCAAAGTGTCGAAGCGAAAAACTGCTCCAGAACACAAAAGTAGGCACAGGGTGCCGTGAAAACGGGCACCCGGTGCCTTGTTTTTGAAGGATCGGCGGACGCGGCGTACCGAGCGTCACGCCCTCGGCGCGCACCCCAGCACATGCGCCTTCACCAGCGCCCCGATGTTCGGGTCGCCCCTGCGGAAGGCCTCCACCAGCTCCTGGTGCTCCTCCGCGTACGACTTCTGCACCGTGCCCAGCCAGCGGATCGACAGGGCCGTGAACACCTCGATGCCCAGACCCTCCCAGGTGTGCAGCAGCACGCTGTTCCCCGCGGCCTTCACCAGCTCCCGGTGGAAGGCCACCGTGTGCCGCACCTGCGCCGTGCCGTCCGAGGCCGCGTCCGCCTCGTACAGGGCCGCTACGTGCGGCTCCAGGGCCGAGCAGTCCGACGCGAGCCGGCCGGCCGCCAGCTCCGCCGCGATCTGCTCAAGACCGGCCCGTACGGGATAGCTCTCCTCCAGGTCGGCAGCCGTCAGATTGCGCACCCGGACGCCCTTGTTCGGCGCCGACTCGATCAGCCGCAGCGACTCCAGCTCGCGCAGCGCCTCGCGCACCGGCGTCTGGGAGACCTCGAGCTCCGTCGCGATCCGTCGCTCCACGATGCGCTCGCCCGGCTTCCAGCGGCCGCTGACGATGCCCTCCACGATGTGCTCGCGGATCTGCTCGCGCAGCGAATGGACGACGGGCATGGTCATGGAGGCCGCTCCTTAGGGAGTCGATTGACTCTTAGACAATACGGCGGTGTCCCCGCCCGGAAACACATCCGGACGGGGACACCGCAGGTGAGGCTTGTTACGTTGCCTTCTCGCCGTTTGCCTTACAGGCCGAGGTCCACCTCGAACTCGCCGGCCTCCAGGATCGCCTTGACGGCCGTCAGGTAGCGGGCGGCGTCGGCGCCGTCCACCAGACGGTGGTCGTAGGACAGCGCGACGTACGTCATGTCGCGGATCGCGATCGTCTCACCCAGGTCCGGGTGGTTCACGACGACCGGACGGCGCACGGTGGCACCGATGCCCAGGATGGCGACCTGGTTCGGCGGCACGATGATCGTGTCGAAGAGCGCACCGCGCGAACCGGTGTTGGAGATGGTGAAGGTCGCACCGGCCAGGTCGTCCGGCGTGATCTTGCCGGCGCGCACGGCGCCGGCCAGCTCCGCGGTCTTCTTGGAGATACCGGCGATGTTCAGGTCGCCCGCACCCTTGATGACCGGGGTCATCAGACCCTTCTCGGAGTCCACCGCGATACCGATGTTCTCGGTGTCGAAGTAGGTGATCGTGCCCTCGTCCTCGTTGATCCGGGCGTTGATGACCGGGTGGGCCTTCAGCGCCTGGGCCGCCGCCTTCACGAAGAACGGCATCGGGGAGAGCTTGACACCCTCACGGGCGGCGAAGGCGTCCTTCGCGCGGCCGCGCAGCTTCATCAGCTTGGTGATGTCGACCTCGACGACCGAGGTCAGCTGGGCCTGGCCGTGCAGCGCCTTCATCATGTTGTCGCCGATGACCTTGCGCATGCGGGTCATCTTGACCGTCTGACCGCGCAGCGGGGAGACCTCGAGGGCCGCGGCCTTCGGAGCGGCGGCCGGAGCGGCGGCGGGGGCCGGGGCGGCCTTCCTGGCCTCGGCGGCCGCGAGGACGTCCTGCTTGCGGATACGACCGCCGACGCCCGTGCCCTTGACGGCCGCCAGGTCGACACCGTTCTCGGTGGCGAGCTTGCGGACCAGCGGGGTCACGTACGCGCCGTCCTCCGCGGGAGCCGCGGGGGCGGCCGGAGCCGGGGTGACCGGGGCCGGGGCGGCCACGGGGGCGGCCGGAGCGGCTGCCGGAGCGGCGACCGGGGCGGGCGCCGGAGCCGGAGCGGCCGGAGCCGGAGCCGGAGCGGCGACCGGGGCGGGCGCCGGAGCCGGAGCGGCCGGAGCCGGAGCGGCGGCGGGGGCCGGGGCCGGAGCGGCCGGGGCGGCACCGGCGGCGCCGATGACGGCGAGCTTCGCGCCGACCTCGGCGGTCTCGTCCTCGCCGACGACGATCTCGAGGAGAACGCCGGAGGCGGGGGCGGGGATCTCGGTGTCGACCTTGTCGGTCGAGACCTCGAGCAGCGGCTCGTCGGCCTCGACGGTCTCGCCGACCGACTTCAGCCAGCGGGTGACGGTGCCCTCGGTGACGGACTCGCCCAGGGCGGGCAGCACGACATCGGTGCCGGTCGCGCCACCGGCCGGGGCGGCGGCGGGCGCCTCGGCGGCCGGGGCCGGAGCGGCCGGGGCCTCGGCCACGGGGGCCGGGGCGGCGGCCACAGGGGCCGGGGCGGCGGCCGGAGCGGCCTCGGCGGCCGGGGCGGCGGCCGCGGCGGGGGCGCCGGAGCCGTCGTCGATGATGGCCAGCTCGGCGCCGACCTCCACCGTCTCGTCCTCGGCGACCTTGATGGAGGCCAGGATGCCGGAGGCGGGGGCGGGGATCTCGGTGTCGACCTTGTCGGTCGAGACCTCGAGCAGCGGCTCGTCGGCCTCGACACGCTCACCCTCGGCCTTGAGCCAGCGGGTGACGGTGCCCTCGGTGACGCTCTCGCCGAGCGCCGGCAGGGTTACGGAAACCGACATGGTTTCGGTTGCTCCTATCGAAAGTGCGGAAAGTGGTCGTCGCGCCCGTGGATGACGTGAGCGTCAGTCGTGGGAGTGGAGCGGCTTGCCGGCCAGGGCCAGGTGGGCCTCGCCGAGCGCCTCGTTCTGCGTCGGGTGGGCGTGGATGAGCTGCGCGACCTCGGCCGGCAGCGCCTCCCAGTTGTAGATCAGCTGCGCCTCGCCGACCTGCTCGCCCATGCGGTCACCGACCATGTGGACGCCGACCACGGCACCGTCCTTGACCTGGACGAGCTTGATCTCGCCCGCGGTCTTCAGGATCTTGCTCTTGCCGTTGCCCGCGAGGTTGTACTTCAGGGCGACGACCTTGTCCGCGCCGTAGATCTCCTTGGCCTTGGCCTCGGTGATGCCGACCGAGGCGACCTCGGGGTGGCAGTACGTCACCCGCGGCACACCGTCGTAGTCGATCGGCACGGTCTTCAGACCGGCGAGGCGCTCCGCCACCAGGATGCCCTCGGCGAAGCCGACGTGCGCGAGCTGGAGCGTCGGGACCAGGTCGCCGACCGCGGAGATCGTGGGCACGTTGGTGCGCATGTACTCGTCGACGAGGACGTAGCCGCGGTCCATCGCGACGCCCTGCTCCTCGTAGCCGAGACCGGCCGAGACCGGGCCGCGGCCGATGGCGACGAGCAGCACCTCCGCCTCGAAGGTCTTGCCGTCGGCCAGCGTGACCTTGACACCGGTCTCGGTGTACTCGGCCGACTGGAAGAAGGTGCCGAGGTTGAATTTGATGCCGCGCTTGCGGAAGGCGCGCTCAAGGAGCTTGGAGCTGTTCTCGTCCTCGACCGGAACCAGGTGCTTGAGACCCTCGATGACGGTGACGTCGGTGCCGAAGGACTTCCACGCGGACGCGAACTCGACGCCGATGACACCGCCGCCGAGGATGATCGCGGACTCCGGGACCCGGTCCAGGGTCAGCGCGTGGTCCGAGGAGATGATCCGGTTGCCGTCGATCTCCAGGCCGGGCAGTGACTTCGGTACGGAGCCGGTGGCGAGGAGGACGTGACGGCCCTCGACGCGACGGCCGTCCACGTCGACGGAGGTCGGGGAGGACAGGTGGCCGGTGCCCTCGATGTACGTGACCTTGCGGGAGGCGACGAGACCCTGCAGACCCTTGTAGAGGCCCGAGATCACGTCGTCCTTGTACTTGTGCACGGCCTTGATGTCGATGCCCTCGAAGGAGGCCTTGACACCGAACTGCTCCGCCTCACGCGCCTGGTCGGCGACCTCGCCGGCGTGGAGCAGGGCCTTCGTCGGGATGCAGCCGTTGTGCAGGCAGGTGCCGCCGAGCTTGTTCTTCTCGATCAGTGCGACGTCCAGGCCCAGCTGCGCTCCGCGCAGCGCCGCGGCGTAACCGCCGCTACCGCCGCCGAGGATCACTAGGTCGAAAACGGTGCTGGCGTCGTTCGCCACGTCACGTCCTCCATGCATGTGCGCTCGTCGCCGGTCTTCGGTGACCTGGCGGCGGCTGGTGTCCGGCCGCTTTTTCGTCGGCCCTGTGGTGGGGGCCCTGTCCTGCCGAGAACCCATCTTCGCACTTGTTGCCGGATGGCGGGACGCGGGGCCGTGGTCTGAGACGGCTGATCGTCCGTACGGGCGGGTAACCCGGGCGTGCGAAGCTACGGATTTCGTCGCAAGCGAACGGCCCCCGGGTGAGACACCCGGGGGCCGTGCGAAGGATCAGAGCTCGCCGTCGGCGGTCCGCTCCGCGAGCCGCACCAGGGTGCGCACCGAGGAGCCGGTGCCGCCCTTGGGGGTGTAGCCGTACGGAGCGCCCTCGTGGAACGCGGGGCCCGCGATGTCGAGGTGGGCCCAGGTGATGCCCTCGCCCACGAACTCCTGCAGGAACAGACCGGCGACCAGGCCGCCGCCCATCCGCTCGCCCATGTTGGCCATGTCGGCGGTCGGGGAGTCCATCCCCTTGCGCAGGTCCGCCGGGAGCGGCATCGGCCAGGACGCCTCGCCGACCTCGTCGGCGATCTCGTGGATCGCGGTCCGGTAGTCGTCGTCGTTGGCCATGATGCCGAAGGTGCGGTTGCCGAGCGCGAGCACCATGGCACCGGTCAGGGTGGCCACGTCGACGATCGCGTCCGGGTTCTCCTCGGAGGCCTTGGTCAGCGCGTCCGCGAGGACCAGGCGGCCCTCGGCGTCCGTGTTGAGGACCTCGACGGTCTTGCCGCTGTACATGCGCAGCACGTCGCCGGGGCGGACGGCCGTGCCCGACGGCATGTTCTCGGCGAGCGCCAGCCAGCCGGTGACGTTGACGGCGAGGCCCAGGCGGGCGGCGGTCACCACGGTGGAGAACACGGCGGCGGCGCCGCTCATGTCGCACTTCATCGTCTCGTTGTGACCGGCCGGCTTCAGGGAGATGCCGCCCGAGTCGTAGGTGATGCCCTTGCCGACCAGGGCGAGGGTCTTCTCCGCCTCGGGGTGGGTGTAGGCGATACGGACCAGGCGGGGCGGGTTGGCCGAGCCGGAGCCGACGCCCAGGATGCCGCCGTAGCCGCCCTTGGTGAGCGCCTTCTCGTCGAGGACCTGGACCTTCAGGCCGTGCTCCTTGCCGGCCGTCTGGGCGGCGGCGGCGAAGGAGGCGGGGGTCAGGTCGTTCGGCGGCATGTTGATCAGGTCGCGGGCGCGGTTGATCTCCTCGGCGAGGGCCTGGGCGCGCTCCGCGGCGGCCTTGAACGCCTTGTCGCGGGGCTTCGCGCCGAGCAGGGCGACCTCGGCCAGCGGCTTCTTGGCGTCCTTGCCGTTCTCCTGGTACGCGGTGAAGGCGTACGCGCCGAGCAGTGCGCCCTCGGCCACGGCGGCGGCGTCCTCGGGGGACGCGATCGGCAGCGCGAAGGCGGCCTTCTTCGAGCCGTTCAGGGTGCGGGCGGCGGTGCCGGCGGCGCGGCGCAGGGCCTCCGCCTTGAAGGGCTCGCCGTCCTCGGGAGCGGCGCCCAGGCCGACGGCCAGGACGACGGGGGCCTTGAGACCGGCGGGGGCGGGCAGCTTCGTCGCCTCACCTTCGGCACCCGAGGCACCCAGAGTCTCCAGGACGGCGGCGAGCCGACCGTCGAAGGCCTGGTCGACGGCCTCGGCGCCCGGGGCGACGACGAGCGTCTTGCCGGACTTCGCGACGCCGACCACGAGGGCGTCGGCGCGCAGCGTCGCCGCGCCTGCGGTGCTGAGAGTGAGAGCAGTCACGGTGGTGAAATCTCGCTTCCATTGAGTTCTGTGGCGGTCGAGGGATGGGCCGACCGTGCCCCGCCGCATCGTATTTCGGCCCGATGAGCGCCGAGAACGAGCCTACGCCCGCCCGCGGCCTTCGCTCACAGCGGCGGCGATTCACTCATCCGTGGTGTCTCTTTCGGGTTTACCCCGCCGGCCCGCGGGCCTCGTTCACACTCGCCTCAATCGCGCAAGGACGACCCACGTTCCTTCGCCTCATCTGCGACATCTCCACAGGTCCCGCCGGTCAGGCGGGCCTGCCGAGGGGGGACACCACCTTGTCGGACTCCGGCCGAATCCGTACGCCCAGAACTTCCCGCCTGGCCGCCCTCGTGGCCGCCGGGCTGCTCGCCACCATCGTCCCGTCCGCGCAGGCGGGCGCCGCCGAGCAGACCCCGCGCATCGATCTGACCGTGCTCGTCGTGGACGACGGCGGCAGCGCGGTCGAGGCCATCGCCGCCGAGCTGAAGGGCTCCGGCGTCCCGTACCGCACCCTCGACCTGAACGACGCCGGCCGCCCGGTGCTCACGGCCGCGTTCCTCAGCGACACGGTCGACGGCCGGCCGCGCGCCAAGTACCAGGGCGTCGTCCTGCCGCACGAGTCCGTCTTCGGACCCGACTCCGCCGAGCAGTCCGCCCTCGTCGCGTACGAGAAGAACTTCGGCATCCCGCAGGTCGACGCGTACACCTGGGCCCACCCCGGCGTCGGCCTCGACTACACCTCCGAAGGCGGCTACTCCGGCGTCCTCGACGGCACCCGCGCCGACGTCACCGCCGCCGGCAAGGCCGGCCCCTTCCGGCACCTCCAGGGTCCGGTGACCTTCGAGGACAACGACCCCGCCATCGCCGAGAGCTACGGCTACGCGGGCCGCCCCCGCGCCGGCTACACCAGCTACCTCGACCTGCCCGTCGACGGCGGCGGCCGGGCCAGCCTGATCGGCGAGTACGCCCACGACGGGCGCCGCGAGCTCGTCGTCTCCTTCGCCTACAACCCGTACCAGCGGCAGTTCCGGGCGCTCGCCCGCGGCATCGTCGAATGGCTCACCCAGGGCGTCCACCTCGGACAGAACCGCAACTACCTCTCCGTCCACGTCGACGACGTCCTCGCCCCCGACGCCCGCTGGGACACCGTGCTCGACTGCACCCCCGGCGACTTCGACTGCGCCGGCGACGACGGCGAGGGCGCGAACCCGATCCGGATGACCGCCGCCGACGCCCAGTACGCCGCCGCCTGGCAGAAGTCCTCCGGCCTCCTCCTCGACCTGGTCTACAACGGCGGCCAGGGCGAACAGTGGAAGACCGAGCACGGCGGCACCGACCCGCTCGCCGCGAGGCTCATCGCCGACCGCGCGCAGTACCGCTGGATCAACCACACCTACACGCACCCCTTCCTCGGCTGCGTCCAGGACACCACCACCGTCCCCTGGGCCTGCGCCAGGGACGCCGCGGGGGCGACCAGGTGGACCAGCCGCGCCGAGATCTCCGCCCAGATCCGCGACAACGTGAACTGGGCCGTCGGCAAGGGCATCTCCGTCGACCGCGGCGAGCTCGTCACCGGCGAGCACTCCGGCCTGAAGACCCTGCCGCAGCAGCCCGTGGACAACCCCAACCTCGCCGCGGCCCTCGCCGACAACGGCGTGCAGTGGACCGGCAGCGACAACTCCCGCGAACCGCAGCAGCGTTCCGTCGGCACGGGCACGGGCGCCGCGCGGACGGTGCCCCGCCACCCCATGAACGTCTACTACAACGTGGGCACCGCCGCCGAGATGACCGACGAGTACAACTGGATCTACACCTCGCGCGCCGACGGCGGCAGCGGCATCTGCGAGTCCAACCCGGCCTCCACGTGTCTGCCCGCCCCGCTCGACCCCGCCACCGGCTACGCCGGCCACATCGTGCCGCAGGAGGCCCGCACCGCCCTCGCGCACGTGATGGGCAACGACCCGCGCCCGCACTACGTGCACCAGTCCAACCTCGCCGAGGAGCGCATCCTCTACCCGGTCCTCGACCGGGTCCTGGCCGACTACCGCGCGCTGTTCGCCGCCAACACCCCGCTGGTCAACCCGCGCCAGAAGGACGTCGGCGCCGAGCTGACCCGCCGCACCGCGTGGGACCAGGCGCTCGCGGCCGGCAAGGTCACGGCTTACCGCGTCGGCACGACGGTCACCGTCAAGGCCCCGTCGGGCGTCGCCGTCCCGCTCACCGCGCCGGAGGGGACGCGCAAGCAACTCCTGCTCGGGACGACGGCGTTCGGTACGGCGTACGCGGGAGGGCGCTCGGCGTGGACGACTCCGGAGCCGCTGCAGTCGGGCATCACGCTGAAACTGCCGGCGATGTGACGCCCTGTCGACCCATCCTCTCCGCTTCCGACCTCTGACCTGCGCGCTCTGGGGGGACACGCACATGCCGAGCAGTGGCCGTGACGTCACCATGCTCACGGAAGGCACCTATCCGCACGTCCACGGGGGCGTGAGCACCTGGTGCGACCAGCTCGTCCGCGGCATGCCCGAGGTCGACTTCCGGATCCTCGCCCTCACCGGCAGCGGCCGCGAACCCGTGACCTGGGAACTGCCGCCGAACATCTCCGAACACCGCTCCTTCCCGCTCTGGGGCGTCCCCCCGGAGCGGTGCGGGGCTCTTCGCGGCCGCGCCCGCCGCCGCTTCCTCGACACCTACGAACGCTTCCTGCTCTCGATCCTCGACCCCACCGCAGGCTGCGACTTCGGCGAGGGCCTGTACGCCCTGGCCGAACTCGCCCGCGAGGGGCGGCTGACGGCCGCCCTGCGCTCCGAGCGGGTGCTGCGCTCGCTCATGTGGATCTGGACCATGCCGCACCTGCCGACGGCCGCGGCCGAGCCCACCGTCCACGACGCCCTCACCGCCACCGACCTGCTGGAACACGCGCTGCGCCCGCTGGCCGCGCGCATACCCGACGGGTGCGTCGCGCATGCCGTCTCCAGCGGACTCGCCACACTGCCGGCGCTCGCCGCCCAGCACTTCGAAGGGGTGCCCTTCCTGCTCACCGAACACGGCATCTACCTCCGCGAGCGCTACCTCGGCTACCGCACCGAGGCCCAGCGCTGGCCGGTCAAGGCCCTGATGCTCGGCTTCTACCGCGAGCTCAACTCCCTCGGCTACCGCGAGGCCGACCTCATCACGCCCTGCAACCAGTACAACCGGCGCTGGGAGGAACGCGGCGGCGCCCCCGCGGACCGCATCCGCACCGTCTACAACGGCGTCGACCCCGCCGCCTTCCCGTGGGCCGGGCCCGAGCCGGAGACCCCCACCCTCAGCTGGGTCGGCCGGGTCGACCCCATCAAGGACCTGGAGACCCTGATCAGGGCGTACGGCATCGTCCGGGCCGAACTGCCCGAGCTGCGGCTGCGGCTGTTCGGCCCGGTGCCGGCGGGCAACGAGGACTACCGCACGCGCCTGGAGAAGCTGGCGGCCGAACTCGGCGTGGCCGACGGCGTCACCTTCGAGGGCCGCACCGCCGATGTCGCCGGGGCCTACGCGGCGGGCAACGTGGTGATGCTCTCCTCGATCAGCGAGGGCTTCCCCTTCTCGCTCATCGAGGCGATGTCCTGCGGCCGGGCCACGGTCTCCACCGACGTCGGCGGCGTACGCGAGGCCGTCGGCGACACGGGCCTCGTCGTCCCGCCGCGCGAACCGGCCGTGATGGCCGCGGTCGTCGCGGGCCTCCTGAGGGACGACGCCCGCCGCGCCGAACTCGGCCGCAGGGCCCGCCAACGGGTCGTCGACCGCTTCACCCTGCACCGCTCGGTGGACGGCTTCCGCCAGATCTACCGCGAACTGGCCGGACGGCCGACGGCCCCCCGCGTCGAACCGGCCGACTGGACCGTCCGCCTGACCGACCCGTGGCGCACCGGACTCGTGGGCGGGGGACCCCTGTCGTGAGCGGCTCCCTGTGGCTGAAGAACGGCACGATGCAGGACACCCTGCCGGTGATCCCCCGCCAACGCGCGGGGGCGGGACGGCCGGCGGACCCGCGCACACCGCCCCCGGCCCCGCACGCGGACCCGCCCCCGCACGCACTTGCGCCCCCGCAAGCGGACCCGCGCCCGGTTCCGTACGAGCGGGCAGGCGCGGCACCACCGGTGGGCGTCCTCGCCGGCGACCCCCTCGACGAGCTCGCCGACCGGCTCGACGTGCTCGTGGCCGTCGCCGTGCACCCCGACGAGATAGCAGCGATCCTCGAGTCCGACGGCATGACCGACGACCACATCCGCCTCACCTACGGCCGCGCCGACTCCTTCGCCCTCGCCGAGGACCTCTACGCCCGCGTCGAGCGCCGCCACCCCGCCCCCGAGGCCCCGCCTGCCGGGCCCTGGCACACCGCACTGGCGGGCTGCCTCCTGCGCGGTCTCGTCTTCGCGCTTCCGGGCCTCGCCTACGTCCTGGGCGCCCCGCTGCTCGCCGCCGGGCCCGGCCGGTACGGGCTGCCGCCCGGCACCGTCCCGCTGTTCGCCGGGGCCGTCACCGGGTGGGTGTGGAACCAGGCCCTGTCCCACCGCGCGTACACCTGGCTCGGCCTCGGCGACCGCCGAGCCGCCTCCCGCGCGCTGCTCACCGGCGCCCCCGCGGGCGCTCTCGCCGGGGCGGCGGTCGCGTTCGCCGCGGCCGGGCCGGGGGAGGGGCCGGCCGCCCTGTTCGGCACGGGCCAGGCCCTGTACCTGGCCGCCGCGACCGTCCTGCTGGTCCTCGGCCGCGAACGGGCCCTGCTCGCCGCGCTGCTGCCGCTGGCCGGCGCCGTACCCGCATTTCGCTACGACCTGCCGGAGGCGCTGCGGGTCGGACTGCTGCTGCACTCCCTCGGCGCGACGGCCGTGTTCGCGGTGCTGGTGCTGCGCCCGGGGTTCGGCAGGCGCCCCCGCGCCCGGGGCGGACCCCCGTTCGCGACCTCCCTTCCCTACGGCCTGTTCGGGCTCGGCAGCGGGCTGCTCGTGCTGTACGCGGGCGCCGACGCCGTGATCGCGCTGACGCTCTCCATGGGGCCGGCCGAGTGGCTGCTGCACCGTTTCCGCGGCGCGAGCCTGACGCGGCTGCGGCTGCTGACCACGGCGCAGGAGTTCCGGCGGGCGGTCACGGGGATGCTGGCCCGCTGCCTGGCCGCGTATCTGGCGGTGCTGTCCGCGCTGACCGTCACGGCCGGGCTGCTGTGGCCCGGCGCCGCCGCCGTCTCCGCCGGGCGAATCGGTTCGCTGCTGCTCGTCGGGGCCGTGCTGTGGCTGGGGCTGCTGCTCCAGGCGTTCGGCGCGGTGTCGAGCGCGGCGGTGGTGTGCCTGCTGGCGGCGGGCGCGCAGACCCTCGCGCCGTCCGCAGGACCGGTGGCGGCGGGCGCGGCGGCCGCGGTCCTGTGCGTGCTCACCTGCGTCCTTCTCGTACGCCCGACCACCCATCGCTTCTAGGGGGCGACGGACCATGAACACCTCCCCCTCCCTCCTCGTACCGTTCTACGAGCACCCCGCCGACCGCCCCGACGCCTGGGCCGCCCTGCTCGCGGCGGCCCCCGCCCTCTACGGCGTGGTCCTCAACCCGGCGAGCGGCGCCGGCCGCGCCCCGGACCCCGCGTTCGCGGAGGTCGCGGGGAGACTGCGGGCGGCCGGGGTACGGGTCCTCGGCTACGCGGACACCGACTACGGCCGCCGCCCCCACCCCGAGGTCGTCACCGACCTGGTCCGGCACCGCGACTGGTACGGCGCCGACGGCACGTTCCTCGACCAGGTGCCGACCGACCCGGCCGCGCTCCCGCACTACCGCCGCCTCACGGTCGCCGCCCGGGCCGCGGGCGCGGCCACCCTGGTCCTGAACCACGGCGCCCAACCGGACCGCGGCTACGAGGACCTGGCCGACCTCCTGGTCACCTTCGAGGGCCCCTGGGACTCCTACCGCCGCCTCGACCTCCCGGTCGCCGACCACTACTGCCACCTGGTCTACGCGGCCCCGCCCGACGCCCACCCGACCACCCCGGTCCACTGCACGGTCCCCGGCACCGGCGCCCACCCCTGGGGCACCCTGCCACACACCCTGGAGCCGGTGGCCGGGCCGGGTTTCACCCCAGCGTGAGCGCCACCAGGGTCACCGTCGCCGCCGTCTCCTCCACCGCTCCGAAGACGTCGCCCGTCACCCCGCCGAAGCGGCGTACGCAGTGGCGCAGGAGCAGGGTGGCGGCGGCGAGGGCGGTGGCGGAGGCGAGGAGGTCGCGGAGGGCGTCGTACGGGGAGGAGAGGGCGCCGGTCGCGGTGGCGAGGACGAGGACCACGGCCGTGGTCAGGGCGGCGGCGCGCAGCGGGACCGTGGCGGCGACGACGGCCCCGAGGCCCTCGGGGCGGGCGGCCGGGACGCCCTCGCGGGCGGCGTGGGTGAGGGCCAGGCGGGCGATGGTGGCGGACAGGGCGGCGGCGATCGCGCCCTGGGCCCAGCCCTCGTCGTACGACTCGTACAGGGCCGCGGTCTGGGTGAGGAGGACGAAGAGGACCGTGATCACGCCGAAGGGGCCGATGTCGGACTGCTTCATGATGCGCAGCGCCTCCTCGGCGGGCTTCGCGCTGCCGAGGCCGTCGGCCGTGTCGGCGAGGCCGTCGAGGTGGAGGCCGCGGGTCAGCAGCGCCGGTACGGCAACGGTGAGGACGGCCGCGAGCAGCGGGCCCGAGCCGAGGAGCAGGAACACTCCGCCGACCGCCGCGGCGAACAGGCCGACGACGAGGCCCGCGAGCGGGGCGCAGAGCATCCCGGCGCGGGCCGCGTCACGGTCCCAGCGCGTGATGCGGGCGGGGAGCACCGTGAGGGTGCCGAAGGCGAAACGCAGGCCGTCCATCCGCGGAAGGGTAGTGCCCCACCAGAGGGGCTAAATTGGCCATACTGCCCAAAACTGACCAATCGACAGAGGGTGGCATGGGTCACTGGTTCTCGCGCAACATCGTCGAACCCGGGAAACTCCCGCTGTTCCTCGCCCTGGCCTCCTTCGTCGTGACCTTCCTGGTCACCCGGACCATCGTCCGGCTGATCAGGGCAGGCAAGGGGCCCTTCCGCAATGTCTCGTCGGCGGGCGGGCTGCACATCCACCATGTGGTGCCGGGGGTCGTCCTCACCGTGCTCGGGGGGTTCGGCGCGGTCGCCAGCGGCCGGCACGGGGTCGGCGCGGCCGTGTTCGCCGTGGTCTTCGGGATGGGCGCCGGGCTCGTCCTCGACGAGTTCGCGCTGATCCTCCACCTCGACGACGTCTACTGGTCGGACGACGGCCGCAAGAGCGTCGAGGTCGTCGTCCTCACCGCCGCCCTCGCCCTGCTGGCGCTGGCCGGTTTCTCCCCGCTCGGTGTGAACGACATGACGACGGACGAGCGGCAGGACCGGGTTACTTTCATCCTGAGCCTCGTCCTGAACTTCCTGCTCGTCCTCGTCACCCTGGTGAAGGGCAAGTTCCGGATGGCCGTGATCGGCACCCTGCTGCCCTTCGTCGCCATCGTCGGCGCCGTCCGGCTCGCCCGCCCCGGCTCCTGGTGGGCCCGCCGCTTCTACCCCCGCCGCCACAAGGCCCGGGCCCGCTCCCGGATCCGCACCTACCGGCACGACAAGCGCTGGACCAAGGTGCGCCGGAAGGCTCAGGACCTGATCGGCGGCTTCCAGGAGCGCGTGCCGGGACCGGGCTCCGCGCCGCCGCCCTGACGCCGCCCGCGCCACTCCTCGAAGCCGACCACCGCCAGCACCGCGGCGATGGCCGCCAGGTGCTCCTTGCCCGCCAGGTTGTTCTTGACCAGCACCTCGACGACCATGGCCACGACCACCAGCGCCCCGGTCCACCGGGCCCGGTAGCGCCAGCACACGTACACCGCGAGGGCCACCACCGCCGCCGACGGGCCGGTGTCCACCACCTGCGCGTCGGAGGCCGGCAGGCCCAGCGGGTGGTCGGGGCCGAGGGCGATGCCCACCCGGGCGTAGAGCGTCCCGGCCAGCGTCGCCACGTACGCGAGGGCCAGCGTCCGCCACCGGCCCAGACAGATCTCGGCGATCCCGAACACCAGCAGGACCTGGGCGAGCGCACCCCACACCGGCAGGTCGAGCGCCGGCACGAAGAGGGAGAGCGGGGTACGCAGCAGCGCCAGCCAGAGCGGGTCCTCGGCCCGCACCGAGCCGACGTCCTGCACCGGCTGGTAGCCCCAGTCCTGGTTCTGCACGATCTGGAAGAGGGAGGTCAGGCACACGGCGGCCAGCGTCATCGGGATCGCGCGCCATCTGCGGGCGACGAGCTCCCTGCGTACGGTGCCGGACAGCGGGCCCCACTCGCGGCGTGCGAACCCCTTCAGGGTCCCGCTCAACGCCGGCCCTCCAGGTGCTTGCGGTGCAGCCACTTGGGCAGTCCCGGGGCCTCGAGGAAGCCCTCGGCGCGGCCGGCGGCGAGGCCGATCCGCAGCAGGTCGGCGCTCTTCTCGAAGAGCATGAATCGGGGCTCCCAGATCGGTCGGTACTTGGCGTTGGCGCGGTACAGCGACTCGATCTGCCACCAGCGGGAGAAGAAGCTGAGCAGCGAACGCCACATGCGCAGCACGGGTCCCGCCCCGAGCTTCGAGCCGCGTTCGAAGACGGACCGGAACATCGCGAAGTTCAGCGAGACCTGAGTGATCCCGATCTCCTTGGCGCGCTGGAGGAGTTCGATGACCATGAACTCCATCAGGCCGTTCTCGGACTCGCGGTCACGGCGCATCAGGTCGAGCGAGAGGCCCTTCGGCCCCCACGGCACGAAGGACAGCACCGCCCGCAGCTCGCCCTGCCCGTCGGTGCACTCCAGCATCACGCACCGGCCGTCGCGCGGGTCGCCGAGCCGGCCGAGCGCCATCGAGAAGCCCCGCTCGGTGGCCCCGTCGCGCCAGTCGTCCGCCTTGCGGAGCAGCTCGTCCATCTCGTCGCCCGGGATGTCCTCGTGGCGACGGATGCGCACCTCGTAACCGGCCCGCTTGACCCGGTTGAAGGCCTGCCGGACCGTGCGCATCGCGCGGCCGTCGAGGGTGAACTCGTCGGTCTCCACGATCGCCTCGTCGCCGAGCTCCAGGGCGTCCAGCCCGTGCCGGGCGTAGATGGTGCCGGCCTCCTCGCTCGCGCCCATCACGGCCGGGATCCAGCCGTGCTCGCGGGCCTCGGCCAGCCAGGGCTCGATCGCCCCCGGCCAGGCCTCGGGGTCGCCGATCGGGTCACCGGAGGCGAGCGAGACACCGCCGACCACCCGGTAGGTGACCGCCGCCTTCTCGCTGGGGGACCAGATCACGCTCTTCTCGCGGCGCAGCGCGAAGTAGCCGAGCGAGTCCCGCTCGCCCTGCTTGTCGAGCAGCGCCCGCAGCTTGTCCTCGTCCTCCTCGGTGATCGCGTCGACGGCCCGCCGGGAGCGGAAGGCGGCGAACAGCACCGCGAACAGGAGCAGCGTCGACATGACGTTGATGAAGACGTCGACCCAGCCCGGGGTGGCGATCCCGGCGAACCGGGAGTCGTCCGAGGCCAGCGTGATCAGCCGCATCACGCCGTACCGCCAGCGCTCCAGGAAGGTGGAGTGGCCGGTCGAGGTGTTGGTGACGGTGACCAGGAAGGCGGCGAACAGCGAGGTGACGAGCAGTCCGCCGACCGCGACGCCGGCGGCGAGCAACGGGTTGGAGCGGTCGCCCTTCGCGTAGAACTCCTTGCGGCCGAGCAGCAGCGCGACGAAGAATCCGGCGGTCAGGACCAGGGAGACCCAGTTCTGGGCGTGCTGGCGGATCTCGGGGAAGACCATCACCAGCGCGAAGAGCAGCAGGAAGAGACCGCACAGGACGACGTTGAGGATCCACGCGGCCCGCTTGCGCCGGCGCATGGTGATCGCCAGGAAGAGGGTGAACACCCCGGAGGCGAAACCGGCGGTGAGCAGGTACGGAGTGAAGTAGTTGTCCTCGTTGTGCCGGCGCAGGTCCTGACCGAACGAGACCCAGACGGCGCTCAGGAAGTTGATGAACGTGACGGCCCGCAGATACCAGACGGCGAACGCGGCGCTGCGCCGCGAACGGACCGTGCTCTGGGGCGCTCCTTCGGTGGACAAACGGACCTCTCCCATGAAAAGCGATCATATGGGGCGTCGCTCTGCATGGTGGGGCGCCGGATGCGACCGCGCCCGCGTGGCGGGCGGGTCGCACCCGGCGCCGTGATCCGGCTCAGTCCTCCTCGTCCGCCACCGGAGTGGTCACCTCCGGCAGCTCCGCGGCCAGCGCGGCGGCGGCCCGGACGAGGGGAAGAGCGAGCAACGCCCCGGTTCCCTCGCCCACAGTGACGCCGTGGTCGAGGAGAGGGTTGAGTGCCATCCGGTCCAGCGCCTTCGCCTGCGCCGGCTCCCCGCTCACCTGGCCCGCCAGCCACCAGTCCGGCGCCCGGAACGCCGCCCGCTGCGCCACCAGCGCACAGGCCGCACCCACCACGCCGTCCAGGATCACCGGCAGCCGGCGCACCGAGGACTGCAGCAGGAACCCGGTCATCGCCGCCAGATCCGGCCCGCCGACCGCCGCGAGCAGCTCCAGCTGGTCGCCCAGGACCGGCCGCGCCCGGCGCAGCGCGTCCCGGACCGCCGCGCACTTGCGCATCCACGCCAGATCGTCGATCCCCGCGCCGCCCCGGCCGGTCACCACCGAGGCGTCCGTGCCGCACAGCGCCGCGATCAGCGTCGACGCCGGGGTCGTACCGCCCACGCTCAGATCGCCGAGCACCACCAGATCGGTGCCGGAGTCGGCCTCCTCGTCGGCGACCGCGATGCCCAGCTCCAGGGCCGCGCGGGTCTCGTCGAGCGTCAGCGCGTTCTCCACGTCGATCCGGCCCGTGCCACGGCGCACCCGGCGGCGCGTCACCTCGGCCGGCAGCAGCTCCGGATCGCAGTCCAGACCCGCGTCCACCACCCGCACCGGCACCTGCTGGGCGCGGGCCAGCACCGCGACCGGGCTCGCCCCGTCGAGCACCCCGCGCACCAGCTCGTACGCGCCGCCCGCGGCCCGTCCGGACACGCCGAGCGAGGCCACCCCGTGGTCGCCCGCGAAGAGCACCACCTTCGGCTGCTCCACCGGCCGGGCCGGCACCGCGCCCTGCGCGGCGGACAGCCACTCGCCCAGTTCGTCGAGCCTCCCGAGCGCACCCGGCCGTACGGCAAGCCGCTCCCTGCGCTCCTCGGCATCGCGCCGTATCCCCCCGTCGGGGCGCTCGATCAGATCGGAGAAGTCGTCGAGGTTCAAGGTTCGTTCCGCCTAGAGACGTCAATCGGTCGGGGCATGGTCCATCAGTCGTTCGAACCCTACCCGCGCAGCACCAGCGCCTGGCCGGCCACCACGAGGAGCACCTGCTCGCACTCGTCGCCGAAGGCCGCGTTGAGCCGTCCCAGTTCGTCGCGGAACCGGCGCCCCGACGCCGTCGCCGGCACCACCCCCGAACCGACCTC
This sequence comes from Streptomyces sp. NPDC085481, assembly GCF_044541845.1. Lineage (NCBI taxonomy): Bacteria > Bacillati > Actinomycetota > Actinomycetes > Kitasatosporales > Streptomycetaceae > Streptomyces > Streptomyces sp. NPDC085481. The sequence continues at coordinate 427,035 of NZ_JBITTJ010000001.1, read as the reverse complement.
GTTCGTCACCGCCACCACCGTGCGGCGGGTCGCCCGCACCGCCGCCACCAGCTCCGCGGTCCGCTCGGCCAGCGCCTCCCGGCCGCCGCTCGCCCACCGGTCGTCGTCCCACGCCCCGACCCGGTCCATGACGTCCGTCAGCCACAGCGACAGACAGTCGATCAGCAACGCCGGTCCCTCCGCCTTCAGGAGGGGTACGAGATCGGTGGTCTCCGCAGTACGCCACGAGCCCGGCCGCCGGTCCCGGTGCAGGCCCACCCGGTGCGCCCACTCCGGGTCGCCCTCGCGCGTGCCGCCCGTCGCCACGTACAGCACCTCGGGGAAGGTCTCCAGGCGACGCTCCGCCTCCACCGACTTGCCCGACCTGGCCCCGCCCGTCACCAGCGTGCGGCGCGGCACGTCCGGCACGGCGTGGTACTCGCCCACGTACAGCGTCGTCCCGTCCGGCACCGCCCGCGCCCCCGCCGCCGCGAGCCGCCGGTCAAGTTCCGCACCCGTGGGCGCGTCGTGGTCCAGGTGCACGGCGATCACGTCGGTGCTCGGCCCGACCGCCCCGGCCGCCCGCAGCCGGGCCAGACCGTCCGGGCGGCCCGTCACGTCGGCCACCACCATGTCGTACGGGGCGCGGTGGTCGTCCGCAAGCCCGGCGGGCGCGCCGCCCGGGGGCAGGTACAGCAACCGCTCGCCGTCGGCGGAGGTCACCTCGTAGCCCGTACCCGGCGAGTCCATCGGCACCGCCCGCACCCGGTGCCCGCTGATCAGCGTCAACTCCCGGCCGTCCGGCACCCGCCCCGCCGCGGGCAGCCCCGCCGGCACCTCCACGGCCGGTCCGTCGTGCGGGTGGGTCAGCAGCACCTGCCGCACGCCGACCAGCGAGTGGCCCGAGCGGGCGGCGGCCAGCGCGGCCTCCGGCGTCAGGTCGAGCAGCAGCGCACCGTCCACGAGCAGCGAGGTCGCCGCCCGCGCCCGCTCCCCGCGGGACAGCGCGCACACCGCGCAGGAGCATTCGGGGCGGGGGAGTCCGAGGGGTGCGCCGGTGCCGAGCAGAGTCAGTTCCACCCTCAGATCCTCCCGCGTCACCGCAAGGGGTGCGCGCCCGGCTACGCTGCGGGCAGGAAACCGATCATCCGGTGAGCCCCAGGATCCCCAGGAGGCGGACATGGCATGGACGTGGCGGTTCGAGAAGTCCGACGGCACGGAGGTCGCACCGGCCGTGACACCCGAGGAGTTCACCACCCAGGGCGACGCGGAGTCCTGGATCGGCGAGAACTGGCGCGAGCTCCTCGACGGCGGCGCGGACCAGGTGACGCTGTCGGAGGACGGCAGCAAGATCTACGGCCCGATGCCCTTGGACGCGGAGGGCTAGGCCGTCTGCCGGCAGGTCGCTGACGGGGGTGCGGGCCGGTCGGGCCCGCACCCCCTTCGCGCGCCGTCCGCCGTCCGCCTGGGCCTCGACCTCCGCGACACCGGTCGGCTCGTACGCGTCGCCGAGGACCGTACGGCCCGTGATGGCCAGGGCGCTGCGGGAGCTCCGGCGGTGGTCACACCGGTCAGGACGCGGCGCGGCCGCGAGCGCGTGACCCGGACCCGGCCAAGATCCGCCGGATGCGGCCGGGACCGGCCCGCGGGCCCGGGATCAGCCCGCACGCCGTGCAGCCGCCGGGCCGGTACGCCGCGCGGGCGCCGCGATCAGCCCCGTACGCCGCACAGGTGCAGCAGCCCCGCGATCCGCCGGTACGGGTCCGTCCGCGCGGCCCGGTCCTCGGCGGCGAGCAGGCGTTCCAGCTCGTCCGCGGCCGGCAGGCCCTCGTCGCCCGGGACGCCGTCGGTGAAGACGCGCACCCCGTACCAGGCGTGCAGCGGGGCCGCGATGCCGGAGAGGGTCGAGGCCAGCGCGTCGAGCCGGTCCGCCCGGACCTTCACCCCGTTGCGGTCGGTGTAGACGTCCGACTCGAAGCCGGCGAGTGCGCCCGCCCAGTCCCCGGCGAGGCCCGGCCGCATGGCTAGTGCCTCCGCGTTCCGTACCACCAGGGAGAGCAGGCCGCCGGGGGCCAGCATCCGGGCCAGGCCCGCGAGCAGGGCGTCGGGCTCGTCGGCGTACATCAGGACGCCGTGGCAGAGGACGACGTCGAAGCTGCCGGGCAGGAAGTGCACCCCGGTCTCGCGTCCGTCGCCCTCGATCAGCCGGACCCGCTCGCGGATCCCGGCCGGTTCGGTCGCCAGCGACTCGCGGGCGGCCTTGAGCAGCTCGGGGTCGGCCTCCAGGCCGGTCACGGTGTGTCCGGCCCGGGCCAGGCGCAGGGCCTGGGCGCCCTGGCCCATGCCCGCGTCGAGGATGCGCAGCCGCTGCCCCACGGGGTAGCGGCCGGCTATCTGCTCGTCGAGCTGGCGCGCGATCAACTCCTGGCGGACGGTGTCAAGCAGCCCGCCGGGAACGGCCGGCCAGTGCGCGACGACGGGGAGCGTCCCGCCGCCCGTACCGGAACCGGAGTCCTGCCCGCTCAGGGCCGCTCTCCGCGCTTGACCTGCGGCTTCGGCAGCCGCAGCCGGCGCATCTGGAGGGTGCGCATCAGGCCGTACGCGATCGCGCCGCGCTTCGGCTCGTTCGGGAAGCGCTCGTTCAGCTGCTTGCGCAGGCGGATCCAGATGCCGATCGAGTCGATGACGATCATGACGATCACACCGGCCCAGAGCAGCAGCGAGATGTTCTGCAGCGAGCGGTTGGTGTTGCCGAACAGCGACAGCACGAGGATCACCACGGCCATCGGCAGGAAGAACTCGGCGACCGCGAACCGCGAGTCGACGAAGTCACGGACGAAGCGCCGCACCGGACCCTTGTCGCGGGCCGGCAGATAGCGCTCGTCGCCGCTCGCCAGCGCCTCGCGCTGACGGGCCAGGTCCGAGCGGCGTGCCTCGCGCTGGCGCTTGGCGGCCTCCTTGCGGTCGGTCGGCACCGTCGCGGCACGACGGCGCTGGGTCTGCGCCTCGCTCCGCTTCGGAGTCGGGCGGCCCTTGGGGGCCTCGGGGTCGCGGGGCTGCTTGGAGAGGTCCGCCGTCACCTTTTCGGTGGGGGCCTTCTCATCCTTCGAACGGCTACGGAACACAAGGCCAAGGGTACGTGCTGCCAGGCATGGACCCCAGCGTGGGCGGGAACGATCCGCTAACGGCCTGCGTCCTTGCGTACGGGGACGGGGAGTCCTGGGGGTCGCCGTACTCCCTGGGCCGGAGGGCGCGTGATCCGCACTCGTCCTTGGGGAGGAGCACATCGGGCCCCGAACAGTGCGGTAATGGAGACAGGAACCGTAGTGTGGTTTCTGTTGGAGAGCTGGAGCCGAGTCCGTCAGAAGGGGGCGCGCGAAGCCCATGAGCGGTGTCATGAAGCGTATGGGGATGATCTTCCGCGCGAAGGCAAACAAGGCCCTCGACCGGGCCGAGGATCCGCGCGAGACCCTCGATTACTCGTACCAGAAGCAGCTGGAGCTCCTGCAGAAGGTGCGCCGCGGCGTCGCCGACGTTGCGACCTCCCGCAAGCGCCTCGAACTGCAGCTGAACCAGCTCCAGGGCCAGTCCGCCAAGCTGGAGGACCAGGGCCGCAAGGCGCTGGCGCTCGGCCGCGAGGACCTGGCGCGCGAGGCGCTGTCCCGGCGGGCCGCGCTGCAGCAGCAGGTGAGCGACCTGGAGGTGCAGCACCAGACCCTGCAGGGCGAGGAGGAGAAGCTCACCCTCGCGGCGCAGCGCCTCCAGGCCAAGGTCGACGCCTTCCGCACCAAGAAGGAGACGATCAAGGCGACCTACACGGCGGCCCAGGCGCAGACCCGGATCGCCGAGTCCTTCTCCGGCATCTCGGAGGAGATGAGCGACGTCGGCCTGGCGATCCAGCGGGCCGAGGACAAGACCGCCCAGCTCCAGGCGCGGGCCGGCGCGATCGACGAGCTGCTCGCCTCGGGCGCGCTCGACGACCAGTCGGGCCTGGCCAAGGACGACATCCAGGCCGAGCTGGACCGGCTGTCCGGCGGCACGGACGTCGAGCTGGAGCTCCAGCGGATGAAGGCGGAGCTGGCGGGAGGCTCGTCCGCGCAGCAGCAGGCCATCGAGGGCGGCGGCCAGACCGGCACCCCGCAGGACCAGCAGCAGTCCCACCCGCGCTTCGACAAGCAGTAGCCAAGCAGTAGCCAAGCAGTGGCGAAGCAGTAGCGCTCGAGCGGCAGAACAGGCGGACGTCATGATCGTACGGATCATGGGGGAGGGCCAGTGGAAGCTGGCCGACAGTCACTTCACCGAGCTCAACAAGCTGGACGACGAGCTCCTGGGAGAGATGGAGTCGGGCGACGAGGCGGGCTTCCGCCGCACGCTCGGCGCCCTCCTCGAGGCGGTGCGCCGGCTCGGCGAACCCCTCCCGGACGAGGCCCTCGAGCCGTCCGAACTGATCCTGCCCGCGCCCGACGCGACCCTCGACGAGGTCCGCGAGATGCTCTCCGACGACGGGCTCATCCCCGGCTGACGCCCCGACCGCGCCCCGTCTCCCCCGCGGAGGCGGGGCGCGGCCGTGCCCGGACCCCGTACCGTTTCCTGCTGTGACGACCCACGGAAGCCTCTTCTCGCGGAGCCGGGACTGGCTGCGGGCCCACCCGCTGGCCTTCGACGCGGGTCTGGCGTTCCTGGTGCTCGTGGCCATGATCGCCGGCTCCTTCACCGACCCGCACGGCAGCCCCATGGGGCCCACCTTCGGCGACCGCACGCCCAGCGCGGGCGGTGTGCTGCTCATGCTGCTCGGCGCCGCCGCCCTGGTGCTGCGCCGCCGCCGGCCCATCGCCGTGCTCGCCGCCACCACCGTCTTCTCGCTGATCGGGCTGATCAGCGACGTGCGCCCGGCGCCCGTCACGATGAGCGCCGTCATCGCCCTGTTCACCGTCGCCTCCCGCACCGACCGGCCCACCACCTGGCGGCTCGGCCTCGCCACCATGGCCGTGCTGACCTGCGCAGCCATGGTCTTCGGGCCCACCCCCTGGTACGCGCAGGAGAACCTGGGCGTCTTCGCCTGGACCGGGATGGCCGCGGCCGCCGGCGACGCCGTGCGCAGCCGACGGGCCTTCGTGGACGCCATCCGGGAGCGGGCCGAGCGGGCCGAACGCACCCGCGAGGAGGAGGCCCGCCGCCGGGTCGCCGAGGAGCGGCTGCGCATCGCCCGCGACCTGCACGACGTCGTCGCCCACCACATCGCCCTGGTCAACGTGCAGGCCGGGGTGGCCGCGCACGTCATGGACAAGCGTCCCGACCAGGCCAAGGAGGCCCTCGCGCACGTCCGCACCGCCAGCCGCTCGGCGCTCGACGAGCTGCGCGCCACGGTCGGCCTGCTTCGCCAGTCGGGCGATCCGGAGGCCCCGACCGAGCCCGTGTCGGGCCTGGCCGTCCTCGACGACCTGCTCGGCACCTTCCGCAACGCCGGCCTGCCGGTGGAACTGGCCCGCACCAACGGCGCCGCCCTGCCGGCGGCCGTCGACCTCGCCGCGTACCGGATCATCCAGGAGGCGCTGACCAACGTGCGCAAGCACGCGGGGCCCGACGCCCGGGCCGAGGTGAGCGTGGTGCGGGTGGGCAGGACCGTGGAGATCACCGTCCTGGACGACGGCCCCCCGCAGCCGGCGCCCGGCCGGCACGGCGGCCACGGCCTGCTCGGCATGCGTGAACGCGTGACCGCCCTCGGCGGCACGCTCACCGCCGCACCCCGCTACGGGGGCGGCTTCCGGGTGCAGGCGATACTGCCGGTGCCGGTGGACAGCGGGGAGGACACATGACCATCCGGGTACTGCTCGCCGACGACCAGGCGCTGTTGCGCAGCGCCTTCAAGGTCCTGGTGAACTCCGAGCCGGACATGGAGGTGGTCGCCGAGGCCGCCGACGGGGCCGAGGCGGTGGCCCTGGCCCGCTCGGAGCGGGCCGACGTGGTCCTGATGGACATCCGGATGCCGGGCACCGACGGGCTCGCCGCCACCCGCATGATCACCGCGGACCCGGACCTCTCCGCCGTACGGATCGTCATGCTGACCACCTTCGAGGTCGACGAGTACGTCGTGCAGTCGCTGCGCGCCGGGGCCTCCGGCTTCCTCGGCAAGGGCGCCGAACCGGAGGAGCTGCTCGGCGCGATCCGGATCGCGGCGGCCGGCGAGGCGCTGCTCTCCCCGGCGGCGACCAAGGGGCTGATCGCCAAGTTCCTCGCGCAGGGCGGCGGTTCGGACCCGGAGGGGGAGTCGGGGCGGGCGTACTCCGAGCGGCTCTCGGCGCTCACCGCCCGGGAGCGCGAGGTCCTGGTCCTCGTCGCGGGCGGCCACTCCAACGACGAGATCGCCGACCGGCTCGACGTCAGCCCGCTCACCGTCAAGACCCATGTGAACCGGACCATGGCCAAGCTCGGGGCCCGCGACCGGGCCCAGCTGGTGGTCACGGCCTACGAGTCGGGCCTCGTACGTCCAAGGGTGGAGTGAGGCGAGGGGGCGGCGTACTCCAGACGCGGTATGCGCGGCATAAGGAATTGGGCCCGGGGGCCGAGGATCGGGCCCTTCACATGGCTGATCGTGTAGACGGGGCACCCCTCGGGTGCCCGGACGGCACCCCCGGGGGTGCCCGGACGCCTGCCGAGTACGCCACAGAAGAGAGTCCCCATGTCCTGGCTGTCCAGATTCAGCCTCGCGCAACGGGCCCTGATCGGGCTGATGTCCATAGTCGCGCTCGTCTTCGGAGCGATCGCGATCCCGCAGCTGAAGCAGCAGTTGCTGCCCTCGATCGAGTTCCCCGTGGTCTCGGTCCTCGCCCCGTACCAGGGTGCCTCTCCCGACGTGGTGGAGAAGCAGGTCGTCGAGCCGCTCGAGAACGCGCTCAAGTCCGTCGACGGCATCAAGGGCGTCACCTCCACCGCCTCCGAGGGCAGCGCCGTCATCATGGCCTCCTTCGACTACGGCGACGAGGGCACCAAGCAGCTGGTCGCCGACGTCCAGCAGGCCGTGAACCGGGCCCGCGCCCAGCTCCCGGACACCGTCGACCCGCAGGTCGTCGCCGGCTCCACGGACGACATCCCGACCGTCGTCCTCGCCGTCTCCTCGGACAAGGACCCGCAGGCCCTGGCCGACCAGCTGGAGCGGACGGTCGTCCCGGTCCTGGAGGACATCGAGGGCGTCGGCCAGGTCACCATCGACGGCGTCCAGGACCTCCAGGTCTCCGTCACCCCCGACGACAGGAAGCTCGCCGCGGCCGGCCTCACCTCCGTGAAGCTCGCCGAGGCCCTCCGCAACGGCGGTGCCACCCTCCCGGCGGGCTCGTTCTCCGAGGCGGGCAAGAGCCGCACCGTCCAGGTCGGCGGCGGCTACACCTCGCTGCGGCAGATCCAGGACCTGCGGATCAAGCCCGAGCGGGGCAAGGCGGTCCGCCTCGCCGACGTCGCCACGGTGCAGCAGGAGGAGTCCCAGCGGGTCTCCATCACCCGCACCGACGGCAAGCCCAGCCTCGCCGTGATGGCCACCATGGACAAGGACGGCAGCGCCGTCGCCATCTCCGACGCCGTCCAGGACAAGCTGCCGAAGCTCCGCAAGGACCTCGGTGCCGGCGCCGAGCTGACCGTCGTCTCCGACCAGGGCCCGGCCGTCGCCAAGTCGATCTCCGGCCTCACCACGGAGGGCGCGCTCGGCCTCGTCATGGCCGTCCTCGTCATCCTGGTCTTCCTGGCCTCCCTGCGCTCCACCCTGGTCACCGCGGTCTCCATCCCGCTCTCCGTGGTCCTCGCCCTGATCGTGCTGTGGACCCGTGACCTCTCGCTCAACATGCTCACGCTCGGCGCGCTCACCATCGCCATCGGCCGGGTCGTCGACGACTCGATCGTGGTCCTGGAGAACATCAAGCGGCACCTGGGCTACGGCGAGGAGCGCGAGGCCGCGATCATCACCGCGGTCCGCGAGGTGGCCGGCGCCGTCACGTCCTCGACGCTCACCACGGTCGCCGTGTTCCTGCCGATCGGTCTGGTCGGCGGCATCGTCGGCGAGCTGTTCGGCTCCTTCTCGCTGACCGTCACGGCCGCACTCCTCGCGTCCCTGCTGGTCTCGCTCACCGTGGTGCCAGTCCTGTCGTACTGGTTCCTGCGCGCCCCCAAGGGCACCTCGGAGGATCCGGAGGAGGCCCGCAGGCTGGCCGAGGAGAAGGAGAACAAGAGCCGGCTGCAGCGTGGTTACGTGCCGGTGCTGCGGTTCGCCACCCGGCGCCGCTTCACCAGCGTGGCCATCGCGCTCGTCGTCCTGGTCGTCACGTTCGGCATGGGCGGCCTGCTCAAGACCAACTTCTTCGACCAGGGCGAGCAGAAGCTGCTGAGCATCAAGCAGGAGCTGGCGCCCGGCACCAGCCTCGGCGCCTCCGGCGAGGCCGCGAAGAAGGTCGAGAAGGTCCTCGCCGAGACCGAGGGCGTCAAGGACTACCAGGTCACCATCGGCTCCTCCGGCTTCATGGCGGCCTTCGGCGGCGGCACCGGCTCCAACCAGGCCTCCTACCAGATCACCCTGGAGGACTCCGCCTCGTACGAGAAGACCCGCGACGCGATCGACACGGCGCTCGGGAAGCTCGACGGCATCGGCGACACCACCATCGCCGCGGGCGACGCCTTCAGCAACCAGGACCTGCGCGTGGTCGTCAAGGCCTCCGACCCGGAGGTCCTGAAGAAGGCGGCGGACGCGGTCAAGGCCGGCGTGGCGGAGCTGAAGGACGTCACCGACGTCCAGAGCGACCTGTCGCAGTCCATCCCGCGGGTCTCGGTCAAGGCCAACGCCAAGGCGGCGGACGCCGGCTTCGACGACACCACCCTTGGCATGATCGTCGCCCAGGCCGTGCACGGCACCCCGACCGGCAAGGCGATCCTCGACGACACCGAGCGGGACGTCCTGATCACCTCGGCGAAGCCGGTCACCACCCTGGCCGGGCTGAAGGCGCTGCCGCTCGGCCCGGTGAAGCTCGGCGACATCGCCACCGTCGAGCTCGTGCCCGGCCCGGTCGCCAAGACCCGCATCGACGGCGCCCGGGCGGCGACCATCACCGCCACCCCGACCGGCGACAACACCGGTGCGGTGAGCTCGGCGCTCCAGACCAAGCTCACGCAGATCAAGCTGCCGGAGGGTGCGACCGCGACCATCGGCGGCGTCTCCGAGGACCAGTCGGACGCGTTCCTCAACCTGGCCCTGGCCATGCTCGCGGCCATCGCGATCGTGTTCATGCTGCTGGTCGCGACGTTCCGGTCGCTGGTACAGCCCCTGATCCTGCTGGTCTCGATCCCCTTCGCGGCGACCGGTGCCATCGGCCTGCTCGTCGCCACCGGCACCCCGATGGGCGTCCCGGCCCTCATCGGCATGCTGATGCTCATCGGCATCGTGGTCACCAACGCCATCGTCCTGATCGACCTGATCAACCAGTACCGGGCCCAGGGCCTGGGGGTCGTCGAAGCGGTGATCGAGGGCGGCCGGCACCGGCTGCGCCCGATCCTCATGACGGCCCTGGCGACGATCTTCGCGCTGCTGCCGATGGCGCTCGGCGTCACCGGCCAGGGCGGCTTCATCGCCCAGCCGCTGGCCGTGGTGGTGATCGGCGGTCTGATCACCTCGACGCTGCTGACCCTGCTGCTCGTCCCGACGCTCTACGCGATGGTGGAGCTCCGCAAGGAGCGCCGCGCGGCGAAGAAGGCGGCGAAGCGGGCGGCGAAGGCCGGCGACGCGCCGGTGCCGCCGCAGGCGAAGGAGCCGGCGGGCGTCTGACCCGTACGGCACCCGCGGCATGACGAAGGGGCGCCCCGCGATCACGCGGGGCGCCCCTTCGGCGTACGGAGCGGAGAACCGTTACGGCAGCGCCAGCATCCGCTCCAGGGCGAGCTTGGCGAAGGCCTCGGTCTCCTTGTCGACCTCGATCTGGTTGACCAGGTTGCCCTCGGCCAGCGACTCCAGGGTCCACACCAGGTGCGGCAGGTCGATCCGGTTCATGGTCGAGCAGAAGCAGACCGTCTTGTCGAGGAAGACGATCTCCTTGTCCTCGTCGGCGAATCGGTTCGCCAGGCGGCGGACCAGGTTCAGCTCGGTGCCGATGGCCCACTTCGAGCCGGCCGGGGCCGCCTCCAGGGCCTTGATGATGTACTCCGTCGAACCCACGTAGTCCGCGGCGGCGACGACCTCGTGCTTGCACTCGGGGTGGACGAGCACGTTCACGCCCGGGATCCGCTCGCGCACGTCGTTGACCGAGTCCAGCGAGAAGCGGCCGTGCACCGAGCAGTGACCCCGCCAGAGGATCATCTTCGCGGCGCGCAGCTGCTCGGCGGTCAGGCCGCCGTTCGGCTTGTGCGGGTTGTAGACCACGCAGTCGTCCAGGGACATGCCCATGTCGCGGACGGCGGTGTTGCGGCCCAGGTGCTGGTCCGGCAGGAAGAGCACCTTCTCGCCCTGCTCGAAGGCCCAGTCCAGGGCTTTCTTCGCGTTGGACGAGGTGCAGATGGTGCCGCCGTGCTTGCCGGTGAAGGCCTTGATGTCGGCGGAGGAGTTCATGTACGAGACGGGCACGACCTGCTCGGCCACGCTGGCCTCGGTGAGCACGTCCCAGCACTCGGCGACCTGCTCGGCGGTGGCCATGTCGGCCATCGAGCAGCCGGCCGCGAGGTCCGGCAGCACGACCTTCTGGTCGTCGGTGGTCAGGATGTCCGCCGATTCGGCCATGAAGTGCACACCGCAGAAGACGATGTACTCGGCCTCCGGCTTGGCGGCCGCGTCGCGGGCGAGCTTGAAGGAGTCGCCGGTGACGTCGGCGAACTGGATGACCTCGTCGCGCTGGTAGTGGTGCCCGAGGACGAAGACCTTGTCCCCGAGCTTCTCCTTGGCGGCGCGGGCACGCTCCACCAGGTCCGGGTCGGAGGGCGACGGCAGGTCGCCGGGGCACTCCACGCCGCGCTCGCTCTTCGGGTCGGCCTCGCGGCCGAGCAGGAGGAGGGCGAGCGGCGTCGGCTGGACGTCCAGGGGCTGGGCGGTGGTCACGTCACGCACCCTTTCTACGGTGAGCCTCGAAAAACCTTTTCGTCGAAATGACGCTATCTATCATAACCGCTTCACGTCACTTTGACGATGGCCATAGTGTCGATGTGACGAGTTCGCGCTCCGCTCGCTGGACAGGGTGTGCGAGCATGAAAGGGAAAGACACGCCTCGGCCCGGAATGAATCCGCGGCCCCGCCGGTTGCAACCGTCGGCAAGCAGTCTCCGTACCAACCCGGGAGAGAAGCAGATGTCCGTATCGGACGAGAAGACCACTGTCAGCGACGGCATTCTCCTGTCCGACGCCGCCGCGGCGAAGGTCAAGGCCCTCCTCGACCAGGAAGGCCGCGACGACCTGGCGCTGCGCGTCGCCGTTCAGCCCGGTGGCTGCTCCGGCCTGCGCTACCAGCTGTTCTTCGACGAGCGCTCGCTCGACGGCGACGTCGTCAAGGACTTCGGCGGAGTCAAGGTCGTCACCGACCGCATGAGCGCCCCGTACCTGGGCGGCGCGTCGATCGACTTCGTCGACACCATCGAGAAGCAGGGCTTCACGATCGACAACCCGAACGCCACGGGCTCCTGCGCCTGCGGCGACAGCTTCAGCTAAACGTACGTACGCCGGAGGGCGGCACCCGGGACCGACCCCGGGTGCCGCCCTCCCGCGCGTTCTCACACGGCCGCGTTCTCACACGGCGGCTACGGCCGGGGGACGGCCTGCCCGCTCGCCCCGTCCACGACCGGACGGTCGCCGAGCGGCTGCTGCAGCGTCACCGTCTTGGTGATCTCCACGGCGATCGCGATGCAGGCCCTGCCCGGGTCGTTCGGCGTCTCCTTGATCCGCACCGTGACCTGCTGCGGGGTCTCCTGCGCCGTCACCGCGTACGTGCTGCACACGCCGCCCCAGAAGGTCACCGACAGCTTGCGCCCCTCGGCGTCCGTACGGAACGAGGAGATCTGCCGCTCGGGAGCCGTCCCCACGTCGGGCGTGGGAGAGGGCTTCTCCGTCGGCGCCAGGTACGCCGGCGCCACCGCCGTCTGCGCCACCGTGTACGGCTTCGTGCCCGGCTTGCCCTGCGCCTGGAACAGCCACGCCGGTACGAGCACCTGCTCGCCCTCCACGTACTGCGCGGCCAGGCCGAACGTCGCACCCGTCACCGTCACCCGGTCCGGCGGCGCGAGGTCCACGATCGACTGGCAGGGCGCGGTCGGCGGGGTGGCCGGCCGGGGCGCGGGCTTCTCGGCCGTGTCCGCCGGCGGATCGGTCGCGCAGCCGCCGATCCCGATCGGGCCGGTCCCCTTCGACGCCTCGTTCAGAGCGTCCAGCGCCTTCCGGGCGCCGATCACCGGATACGTGTCGTCCTTCGCCGGCTCCAGCAGCCGGCCGCTCCCCGCGACCAGCGAGCCGTCCGGCCCGACGTGGATGCCGGTCGACCAGCCGTACGTCGGAAGGCCGCCCACCACCGGGTCGGCGTTGACCACCCGCACCGAGCCGTTCATCACCTGGCTCGCGTCCAGCTTCGCGTCGTCCTGGCCGATGGCCTTCAGGACCGGCGCCACCGCCGCCTTCGCCGCGGCCTCGCTCACCGGGGAGCCGCCGCCCGGGGGCTTGCCCTCTCCTGGGGGCGGGCAGGCCTTGCCCTTCAGGCACGTGTCGCCCGCCGGGCCGCCCTGGTACACGCTGAGCGTCCAGCTTCCCGGCGCCTTCGCCGAGACGTCCAGGCGCAGCCCCGTGGCGTCCTTCTCCGGGCCCAGCTGCCACACCTCGCCCACCAGCCGCGGGGTGCCCGCGATGCCCAGGGCCTCGGCCAGCCGGGTCACCTCCGCCGAGGTGACCCGGCCCTCGGGCCGGTGGACCGCGGCCAAGGAGGGCCCCTCGGGGAGCGGTCCCTTGGCCTTGTAGACGGTCCCGTTCGGACCGCCGCCCGGGTCGGGCTCCCCCGGCGCGATGCCGGGACCCGGACCGCCACCCTTGTCGCTCAGGCTCAGCGGCGGGGGAGCGGCGGGCGCGTCCTGGGCGCCGCCGCCCCCGCCGGAGGCCGTGGTGGCGTAGTACACACCGCCGCCGCCGGCCAACAGCACCCCCGCCGCCACCGAGGCGACGAGGAGCGGGCCGCGCTTCCTGGGCCGGTTCTCCGTACTGCTCACCGCACGCTCCTCCAGACCATGGCATCCCTGCGGAAGACACCCATGGGACGGAAGCGGCGCGCGATCGGTTCCGCCCGTCAGGCTCCGTACTCGGGGGTGGCCGCGATCAGTCTGGCCGAAGCGGCCGGCACGTCGACGCCGTGGATGAGCGCGGGGGAGACCGGAGCGGCCGCGGGCTCGGCCGGAGTCACCCAGTGCGGGGCCATCCGTGCACTGTCTCCGCACAGCTGCGCAAGGCTGAATTCGGACTCCTGAGGCTCACGGGGAGCGGGGTACTGGGTCATGCGCGCACCGTACGCACGCCGGGTGTCCGGGGAAAAGACCTACTCTGGGGTAGTTTCCGCTGTTCGGCATGCGCCGCCGCACCCGGTAGCGTGAACTGTCATCACCGTCCCTCCCGCAGGAGCGTCCAGCCGTGCGTATCGCAGTCACCGGCTCCATCGCCACCGACCACCTCATGACCTTCCCGGGAAGGTTCGCCGACCAGCTCGTGGCGGACCAGCTCCACACGGTCTCCCTGTCCTTCCTCGTCGACAACCTCGACATCCGGCGGGGCGGTGTGGGTCCGAACATCTGCTTCGGCATGGGCCAGCTCGGCGGCAACCCGATCCTGGTGGGAGCGGCCGGCTACGACTTCGACGAGTACCGCGGCTGGCTCGACCGGCACGGCGTCGACACCGCCTCGGTCCGCATCTCCGAGGTCCTGCACACCGCCCGCTTCGTGTGCACCACGGACAAGGACCACAACCAGATCGGCTCCTTCTACACCGGCGCGATGAGCGAGGCGCGGCTGATCGAGCTGAAGGCCGTCGCCGACCGCGTGGGCGGGCTCGACCTGGTGCTGATCGGCGCCGACGACCCGGAGGCGATGCTGCGCCACACCGAGGAGTGCCGCACCCGCGGGATCCCCTTCGCGGCCGACTTCTCGCAGCAGATCGCGCGCATGGACGGCGAGGAGATCCGCACCCTCCTCGACGGCGCGACCTACCTGTTCTCCAACGAGTACGAAAAGGGCTTGATCGAGTCCAAGACCGGCTGGACCGAGCAGGAGATCCTGAGCCGTGTCGGCCACCGGGTCACCACCCTCGGCTCCCGCGGCGTGCGCATCGAGCGCGTCGGCGAGCCGGCGATCGAGGTCGGCTGCGCCGAGGAGGACGCCAAGGTCGACCCGACCGGTGTCGGCGACGCCTTCCGCGCCGGCTTCCTGACCGGTCTGTCCTGGGGCGTCGGCCTGGAGCGCGCCGCCCAGGTCGGCTGCATGCTCGCCACCCTGGTGATCGAGACGCTCGGCACGCAGGAGTACACCCTGCGCCGCACCAACTTCATGGAGCGCTTCACCAAGGCGTACGGCGACGAGGCCGCCGCCGAGGTCCAGGCCCACCTGTCCTGACCCGCACGACCTCCTTCGCCGGAGCCCCGGGCAGCCCGCCCGGGGCTCCGGCGCGTCAGGAGACCCTGCGCACGACGTACGCCGTGCCGCCCTTCGGGGACGGCTCCTCGCCCACGTACTCCTGGCCGCGCATCTCGCACCAGGCCGGGATGTCCAGGCGGGCCGCCTCGTCGTCGGACAGCACCGTGACCGTGCCGCCCACCGGGACCGAGCCGATCACCTTGGCCAGTTCGATGACCGGGATCGGGCAGCGCTTGCCCAGCGCGTCGACCACCAGCGTGCCGCCCGCGCCGGTGGCCGCCGCCGGCTCCGGGGCGCCGAGCCGGTCCCGTACGGAGGCGACCAGGCCCGGGAGCACCGCGAGGAAGCGGTCCACGTCCTCCTCCGCCGTGCCGGCCGGCAGTGACACCCGCACGTTGCCCTCGCTCAGCACGCCCATCGCGCGCAGCACATGGCTGGGCGTCAGCGTCGAGCTCGTACACGATGAACCGGACGAAACGGAGAAACCCTCCCGGTCCAGCTCGTGCAGCAGCGTCTCCCCGTCGACATAGAGACAGGAGAACGTCACCAGATGTGGCAGTCGCCGCACCGGATCGCCCACCACCTCCACGTCCGGCACGAGCTCCGGCACCCGCGCCCGGATCCGGTCGACCAGCGTCCGCAGCCGCGCCCCCTCGGCCGCCGCCTCCGCCCGTACCGCCCGCAGCGAGGCCGCCGCCGCCACGATCGCCGGCAGGTTCTCGAAACCGGGCGCCCGCCCCGACTCCCGCTCGTCAGCCGGACCTTGCGGGGCGAACCGGACACCCTTGCGTACGGCGAGCAGCCCGACCCCCGCCGGGCCGCCCCATTTGTGCGCGCTCGCCGCGAGCAGCGACCAGCCCTCCGGCACCGGACCCCAGGCCAGCGACTGCGCGGCGTCCACGAGCAGCGGAACCCCCGCCGCCCGGCAGGCCGCCGCGACCTCCGCCACCGGCTGCTCCGTGCCCACCTCGTGATTGGCCGACTGCAGACAGGCCAGCGCGGTACGGGAGTCGAGCGCGGCCCCGAACACCGCCGGGTCCACCGCGCCCGACCGCCCCACCGGCACCTCGGTCACCGAACCGCCCGCCGCCGTGTGCGCCTCGCCGGCGTGCAGCACGGAGGAGTGTTCGACCGCCGACACCACGAGCCGGTCCCCGACACGCCGACGCCCGGCTAGCGCCCCGGCGACTCCCGTGTGAACCGCGCGCGTTCCCGAAGGAGTGAAGACCAGCTCGTCCGGGCGGCACCCCACCGCCTCCGCCGCGGCCTCCCGCGCCGCGTCCAGCAGCAGCCGGGCCCGCCGCCCCTCCCGGTAGAGCCGGGCCGGATCGGCCCAGCCCTCGTCCAGGGCGGCGAGCAGCGCCTGCCGGGCGACGGGGTGCAGCGGAGCCGCTGAGGCGGCGTCGAAGTACGGCATCCGCCCACGCTAACCCCGCCCGGGTAAGTCCCCGTCAGAAGGCCCGCCCGCACCGCCGGTCGGCCCCCTGGAAGCCACCCGCGGAACGCAGGAGTCCACCCCTTCGGGGACTCGGACGGCGCGTTGGGCACCCTCCCCGCGCGACCCCAAATAGCGTCCAGTAGGGTTTGGTCCGCATAAACATCCAAACCCCTGCCCGCGGCCGGGGCGGCGACCGACCAGCGAGACGGACGGCCGTGGCCGACCAACGCGGGCCGAGACTCTCGGGAAGGCGCTACGTGAGTCCCAACGGCTCCGACCGCTCGTCGCGGCGCCCGATGCGGCGGAAGCTGCCGCAGGTGCTGACTGCGGGCCTGATCCTGGCGACAGCCACCGGCTGCTCGTACAACTGGGAAGACTTCCCCCGCCTTGGTATGCCCACCCCGGTGACCGAAGAGGCGCCGCGGATCCTCTCCCTCTGGCAGGGCTCGTGGGCGGCAGCGCTCCTCACGGGCATCCTGGTGTGGGGCCTGATCCTGTGGGCCACGATCTTCCACCGGCGCAGCCGCACCAAGGTCGAGGTTCCTCCGCAGACCCGTTACAACATGCCCATCGAGGCGCTGTACACGGTCACCCCGCTGATCATCGTTTCGGTGCTCTTCTACTTCACCGCACGCGACGAGTCGAAGCTCCTCGAGCTCACCCCGAAGCCGGCCCACACCGTCAACGTGGTCGGCTACCAGTGGAGCTGGGGCTTCAACTACGTCGAGCCGGTGCCCGGTGTGGCCGGCAACGCCAAGACGGACCCGAACCTGGCGGCCATTCCGGACCGGTTCAAGGAAGACTTCCCGGCGAACGCCGGTGGCGTCTACGACGCCGGCATCCCCGGCACGCGGAACCCGCAGACCGGCAACCCGGGCCCGACCCTGTGGCTGCCCAAGGGCGAGAGGGTCCGGTTCGTCCTGACCTCCCGTGACGTCATCCACTCCTTCTGGGTGGTCCCCTTCCTGATGAAGCAGGACGTCATTCCGGGTCACACCAACGCCTTCGAGGTCGTCCCGACCCAGGAAGGCACCTTCCTCGGCAAGTGCGCCGAGCTGTGCGGTGTCGACCACTCCCGGATGCTCTTCAACGTCAAGGTGGTCTCTCCGGAGCGCTACCAGCAGCACCTGAAGGAGCTGGCGGAGAAGGGGCAGACCGGCTACATCCCGTCGGGCATCGAGCAGACGGACCCGGCCAGGAATGCGGAGACGAACAAGCTGTGAGCATCCTCAACGAACCCCACGGGGCAGCCGCGGCTGAGGACTCGTACGAGAACGAGCTCCCGGTACGCCGCAAGCAGCCCGGCAATGTCGTGGTGAAGTGGCTGACCACCACCGACCACAAGACGATCGGCACGCTGTACCTGGTCACGTCGTTCGCCTTCTTCTGCATCGGCGGCCTGATGGCGCTCTTCATGCGCGCCGAGCTGGCCCGTCCGGGCACGCAGATCATGTCGAACGAGCAGTTCAACCAGGCGTTCACGATGCACGGCACGATCATGCTGCTGATGTTCGCGACGCCGCTGTTCGCCGGATTCGCGAACTGGATCATGCCGCTGCAGATCGGCGCGCCCGACGTGGCGTTCCCGCGGCTGAACATGTTCGCGTACTGGCTGTACCTCTTCGGCTCGATCATCGCGGTGGCCGGCTTCCTCACCCCGCAGGGTGCGGCCGACTTCGGCTGGTTCGCCTACTCCCCGCTGTCGGACGCGGTCCGCTCGCCGGGTGTCGGCGCCGACATGTGGATCATGGGTCTGGCCTTCTCCGGCTTCGGCACGATCCTCGGCTCGGTCAACTTCATCACCACGATCATCTGCATGCGCGCTCCGGGCATGACGATGTTCCGCATGCCGATCTTCACCTGGAACGTGCTGCTGACCGGTGTCCTGGTCCTGCTCGCCTTCCCGGTCCTGGCGGCCGCGCTGTTCGCCCTGGAGGCGGACCGCAAGTTCGGTGCCCACGTCTTCGACGCGGCCAACGGCGGCGCCTTGCTGTGGCAACACCTCTTCTGGTTCTTCGGACACCCAGAGGTGTACATCATCGCGCTGCCGTTCTTCGGAATCATTTCCGAGGTCATCCCGGTCTTCAGCCGTAAGCCGATGTTCGGCTACATCGGTCTGGTGGCCGCGACCATCGCGATCGCCGGTCTGTCCGTGACCGTGTGGGCCCACCACATGTACGTGACCGGTGGCGTGCTCCTCCCGTTCTTCTCCTTCATGACGTTCCTCATCGCCGTACCGACCGGCGTGAAGTTCTTCAACTGGATCGGAACAATGTGGAAGGGCTCGCTGTCCTTCGAGACCCCGATGCTCTGGGCCGTCGGCTTCCTGATCACCTTCACCTTCGGTGGTCTGACCGGCGTCATCCTGGCCTCGCCCCCGATGGACTTCCACATCTCCGACTCGTACTTCGTGGTCGCGCACTTCCACTACGTCGTCTTCGGCACCGTGGTCTTCGCGATGTTCGCCGGCTTCCACTTCTGGTGGCCGAAGATGACGGGCAAGATGCTGGACGAGCGGCTCGGCAAGATGACCTTCTGGACGCTGTTCGTGGGCTTCCACGGCACCTTCCTGGTGCAGCACTGGCTGGGTGCCGAGGGCATGCCGCGTCGTTACGCGGACTACCTCGACGCCGACGGCTTCACCACGCTGAACACGATCTCGACGATCTCGTCGTTCCTGCTCGGCATGTCGATCCTGCCGTTCTTCTACAACATCTGGAAGACGGCCAAGTACGGCAAGAAGATCGAGGTCGACGACCCGTGGGGCTACGGCCGTTCGCTCGAGTGGGCGACGTCCTGCCCGCCGCCGCGGCACAACTTCCTCACCCTGCCGCGGATCCGTTCCGAATCCCCGGCGTTCGACCTGCACCACCCTGAGATCGCGGCTCTCGACCAGCTCGAGAACAAGCCTCACGAGGTGGCGGCCCTCAGCGGCGGCAAGGAGGCCGGCAAGTGAAGATCCAGGGCAAGATGTTCATCTGGCTCAGCGTCTTCGTCCTCGCCATGGCGATCCTCTATGGCGTGTGGTCGAAGGAGCCGGTCGGTACGACGGCGCTGTTCCTGGCGTTCGCTCTCTGCATCATGATCGGCTACTACCTGGCCTTCACGGCCCGGCGGGTCGACGCCATGGCGCAGGACGACAAGGAGGCCGACGTCGCGGACGAGGCCGGCGAGGTGGGCTTCTTCGCCCCCCACAGCTGGCAGCCGCTCTCGCTGGCCGTCGGCGGTGCGCTCGCCTTCCTCGCCATCGCGATGGGCTGGTGGATCCTGTACTTCTCGGCACCGCTGATCCTGGTCGGCCTCTTCGGCTGGGTGTTCGAGTTCTACCGCGGTGAGAACCAGAACCAGTAGCAGCACCCCGTAACACCCCGAGGGGCCCGGTCACTTCGTGCGCGAAGTGACCGGGCCCCTCTTTTGCCACGCTCGGCGCGCTGCTCGCGAGGATGGTTCTTAACGTGAAGTCATGAACGACACGCCGCGCATTCGGACTTTTCTGAGCTGCACTCTTCTGGCCCTCACCGTCACCGCAGGCGCCACCGCGTGTGCGGGCTCCGGGGGCCATCCGCTGTCGGCGAGGCCCTACGACGCGGCGGACGAGGTCGCCTTCAACGCCCCCGCCGAGGGGAAGAAGGCCGACCCGGAGAAGCCGCTGGAGATCACGGCCAAGGGCGAGGACGGGCGCATCACCGACGTCACCGCCCTCGACGAGTCCGGGCACCACCTGGCCGGCGAGCTCACCGCGGACGGCCGCAAGTGGCGCTCCACGGCCGCGCTCGCGGCCGGAGCGCGCTACACCGTCCGGGTGGCCACCGAGGACGAGGACGGCGCCCCTGGGGCCCGTACGTTCACGTTCGAGACGGCGCCCGCCAAACGGGCCCTGACCGTCGCGTTCGGCCCGGAGGCGGGCACGTACGGCGTCGGGCAGCCGATCACCGCCGACCTCAGCCTCCCGGTGAAGGACAAGGCGGCCCGCGGGGTCGTCGAACGGGCCCTCAAGGTCCGCTCGGTCCCGGCCGTGGAGGGCTCCTGGTACTGGGTGGACGACAAGAAGCTGCACTTCCGTCCGAAGGAGTACTGGCCCGCGGGCACGACCGTCTCGGTGACCGGCAACCTGGCCGGCCTCAGAGTGGGCGACAAGCTCTACGGCGGCGCGTCCAAGCCGCTCAAGCTCACGATCGGCGACCGCATCGAGGCCGTCGCGGACGCCGGCTCCCACTACATGACGGTCAAGCGCAACGGAGAAGTGATCAACACCATTCCGGTGACCACCGGGAAACCGGGCTTCTCCACCCGGAACGGGATCAAAGTGGTCCTGGGCAAGGAGTACTACGTCCGGATGCGGGGCACCAGCATCGGCATCTCGGAGGACAGCTCCGACTCGTACGACCTGCCCGTCTACTACGCCACCCGGGTCACCTGGAGCGGTGAGTACGTGCACGCCGCCCCCTGGTCCGTCGGCTCCCAGGGCGTCGCCAACGTCAGTCACGGCTGCGTCGGCATGTCGACCGGGAACGCGGCCTGGTTCTACGAGACCGTCCGCCCCGGCGACATCGTCCAGACCGTCAACAGCTACGGCGAGATGATGGACACCTTCGGCAACGGCTTCGGCGACTGGAACCTGGCCTGGGACAAGTGGCGCAAGGGCAGCGCCCTGGTGACGGACACCTCCGACCCGTCCGCCACCGAGGACGCCAAGGCCCGCCTCAGGCCCAGCATCTAAGGGGTGCCCGTGGGGGCGCCGCTTCGGCTACGCGTCGATCGAGAGCCGCGAGCGCAGCAGGGCCGCCAGGGACGCCGCGAACTCCACCGGTTCCACCGGAAGGGTGACCGCGGCGTCCGCACGGCTCCAGGTGGCCAGCCAGGCGTCCTGCGGGCGGCCGATCAGGAGCAGCACCGGCGGGCACCGGAAGACCTCGTCCTTGATCTGGCGGCACACGCCCATGCCGCCGGCCGGCACCGCCTCGCCGTCGAGCACGCAGACGTCGATGCCGCCCTCGTCCAGCGCCTTCAGCACCGCGGGCAGCGTCGCGCACTCGACGAACTCGACCGGGGGAACATCGGCCGCGGGCCTGCGGCCGGCCGCGAGGCGGACCTGCGCGCGGGTGTTCGCGTCGTCGCTGTAGACCAGGACCGTGGCGCTCGACTGCATCGTTCCTCCGTGAAGGTGGTCGGTCGTTGCGCGGATGCTACTCCGGTCCACACCCCGTCAACACCCGTTCAACACCTGTTCGAAGGGTGCCGGATGCCGTCTCGGATGGGCCGTTCGGGCAGGACACGCGCCCCGGACACTCCGAACGGCACCCCCCGGAGTGAGGGCGGGATAAGCGACCGACATAATGTCGGTCGTGGCGACAGTAACGACAGTAGATACCGGGCACGCGCACCCGTCGGTCAATCGACCGAACCTCACCAGCGTCGGAACCATCATCTGGCTGAGCTCCGAGCTGATGTTCTTCGCGGCCCTCTTCGCGATGTACTTCACCCTGCGATCCGTGATGGGCGCGGAGTTCTGGTCGGAAAAGGCCTCGGCCTTGAACTTCCCGTTCTCGGCGACCAACACCACGATCCTGGTCCTCTCCTCACTCACCTGCCAGCTCGGCGTCTTCGCCGCGGAGCGGGGCGACGTGAAGAAGCTCCGGTCGTGGTTCATCCTCACGTTCGTGATGGGCGCGATCTTCATCGGCGGCCAGGTCTTCGAGTACACCGAGCTGGTCAAGAAGGACGGCCTCTCGCTGTCCTCGGACCCGTACGGCACGGTGTTCTACCTGACCACCGGCTTCCACGGCCTGCACGTGACGGGCGGTCTCATCGCCTTCCTGCTGGTCCTGGGCCGGACGTACGCCGCCAAGAGGTTCACTCACGAGCAGGCAACCGCCGCCATCGTCGTGTCCTACTACTGGCACTTCGTCGATGTCGTCTGGATCGGCCTCTTCGCCACGATCTACATGATCAAGTAATCGGTTCCGCCGACACGGCGGACCGACACATCCAGCAAGCATCGACGCAGAAGATCCTGACACCGGGGTAATCCGTGAAAAAGCTCTCCGCACGACGACGCCATCCGCTGGCGGCGGTCGTCGTCCTACTTCTCGCGCTGGCGGCAACTGGGGGGCTGTACGCCGCCTTCGCGCCCGCGGGCACGGCGAAGGCCGATGAAACCGCCCAGTCCCTGGCCATCGAGGAGGGCAAGAAGCTCTACTCCGTCGGCTGTGCCAGCTGCCACGGAACCGGCGGTCAGGGCACCTCTGACGGCCCGTCCCTGGTCGGCGTGGGCTCGGCGGCCGTGGACTTCCAGGTCGGCACCGGCCGTATGCCGGCCCAGCAGCCCGGCGCCCAGGTCCCGAAGAAGAAGGTCATCTACACGCAGGCTGAGATCGATCAGCTCGCGGCGTACGTCGCCTCCCTCGGGGCCGGCCCTGTCGTGCCGAAGGAAGGCCAGTACAGCCCGGCCGGCGCAGACATCGCCAAGGGTGGCGAGCTGTTCCGCTCCAACTGCGCCCAGTGCCACAACTTCACCGGTGAGGGTGGCGCGCTGACCTACGGCAAGTACGCCCCGAACCTCGAAGGCGTGAGCCCGAAGCACCTCTACGAGGCCATGCAGACGGGTCCGCAGAACATGCCCTCCTTCCCCGACACGACCATGCCGGAGAAGCAGAAGAAGGACATCATCGCCTACGTCCAGGCCGTCAACAGCGACAAGGCCGACAACCCGGGTGGTCTCAAGCTGGGTGGGCTCGGCCCCGTCAGCGAGGGTCTGTTCGCGTGGGTCTTCGGTCTGGGCGCGCTGATTGCAGTTGCCATCTGGGTCGCGGCCCACACCGCTAAGGCCAAGAAGTCATGAGTACCCAAGAGAATTCAGAAGAGAACCTGCCTTCCGCGCAGGACACCGCGCACGGCGCGGTGAAGGTCGCCGACGACCCGTTCGCCGACCCGGGCCTCCCGCCCCACAAGCCGCGCATCCAGGACATCGACGAGCGGGCCGCCCGGCGGTCCGAGCGTGCGGTCGCCTTCATGTTCACGCTGTCGATGCTGGCCACGATCGGCTTCATCGCCTCGTACGTGATCTTCCCGGTCGACAAGATCGTGTACATCTGGCCCTTCGGCCGGGTGTCCGCGCTCAACTTCGCCCTGGGTCTGACCCTCGGTGCGGCCCTGTTCTTCATCGGCGCGGGCGCGGTCCACTGGGCCCGTACCCTCATGTCCGATGTCGAGGTCGCCGACGAGCGTCACCCGATGGCGGCGACGCCGGAGGTCAAGGCCAAGGTCATGGCGGACTTCGCGGCCGGTGCCGCCGAGTCCGGCTTCGGCCGCCGCAAGCTCATCCGCAACACGATGTTCGGTGCGCTGTCGCTGGTCCCGCTCTCCGGCCTCGTGCTGCTGCGTGACATGGGCCCGCTGCCCGAGGAGAAGCTCCGCTCCACCCTGTGGGCGAAGGGCAAGCAGCTCGTCAACATGAACACGAACGAGCCGCTGCGCCCCGAGGACGTCGCGGTCGGTTCGCTGACCTTCGCGATGCCCGAGGGCCTCTCGGAGCACGACCACCACTTCCAGGTCCAGATCGCCAAGGCCGCCCTGATGATCGTCCGGATCCAGCCGGAGGACATCAAGGACAAGCGCGAGCTCGAGTGGTCGCACGAGGGCATCGTCGCCTTCTCGAAGATCTGCACCCACGTCGGCTGCCCGATCTCCCTGTACGAGCAGCAGACGCACCACGTGCTCTGCCCGTGCCACCAGTCCACCTTCGACCTCTCCGACGGCGCCCGCGTCATCTTCGGCCCGGCCGGCCACGCCCTGCCGCAGCTGCGGATCGGCGTGAACGACAAGGGCTTCCTTGAGGCGCTCGGCGACTTCGACGAGCCCGTCGGTCCTGCCTTCTGGGAGCGCGGATGAGCAATGTGAGCAATACGCAGAAGAAGGCGCCCGCCGGTGAGCGGATCGCCGACTGGGCCGACGGTCGCCTGGGGATCTACACGCTGGCCAAGGCCAACATGCGGAAGATCTTCCCGGACCACTGGTCCTTCATGCTGGGCGAGGTCTGCCTCTACAGCTTCCTCATCATCATCCTGACGGGCGTCTATCTGACGATGTTCTTCCACCCGTCGATGAACGAGGTGGAGTACGTCGGACCGTACGTCCCGCTCCAGGGACAGCTGATGTCCGAGGCGTTCAACTCGACCATGCACATCTCCTTCGAGGTGCGCGGTGGTCTGCTCATCCGGCAGATCCACCACTGGGCGGCGCTGATCTTCCTCGCCGGCATGTTCGTGCACATGATGCGCGTGTTCTTCACCGGCGCGTTCCGCAAGCCGCGTGAGATCAACTGGCTGTTCGGCTTCCTGCTGTTCTTCCTGGGCATGTTCACCGGCTTCACCGGTTACTCGCTCCCGGACGACCTGCTCTCCGGCACCGGTGTCCGCTTCATGCAGGGCGCGATCCTGTCCGTGCCGATCATCGGTACGTACCTGTCGATGTTCCTGTTCGGCGGCGAGTTCCCCGGCGGCGACTTCGTGGCCCGGTTCTACTCGGCGCACGTGCTGCTGCTCCCGGGCATCATGCTCGGCCTGGTGGTCGCCCACCTGATCCTGGTGTTCGTGCACAAGCACACGCACTTCGAGGGTCCCGGCCGCACCAACAAGAACGTCGTCGGCATGCCGCTGCTGCCGGTGTACATGGCCAAGGCCGGAGGCTTCTTCTTCCTGGTCTTCGGTGTCATCGCGGTCATCTCGGCGATCGCCTCGATCAACCCGATCTGGGCCATCGGCCCGTACCGCCCGGACCAGGTGTCCACCGGCGCCCAGCCCGACTGGTACATGGGCTTCGCCGAGGGTCTGATCCGTGTCATGCCGGGCTGGGAGATCAACCTGTGGGGCCACACGCTGGTCCTCGGCGTGATGATCCCGCTGGCGATCTTCCCTGCGGTGCTCGCCGCGATCGCGGTCTACCCGTTCATCGAGTCCTGGATCACGGGCGACAAGCGCGAGCACCACATCGCGCAGCGCCCGCGCAACGCTCCGACGCGCACCGCCTTCGGTGTCGCCTGGATCACCGCGTACATGGTCATGCTCGTCGGTGGTGGAAACGACCTCTGGGCCACCCACTTCCACCTGTCGCTGAACTCGATCACCTGGTTCGTCCGGATCTTCTTCTTCGTCGGACCGGTCATCGCGTTCGTCGTCACCAAGCGGATCTGCCTCGGCCTCCAGCGCCGGGACAAGGACAAGGTGCTGCACGGTCGCGAGTCCGGCATCATCAAGCGCCTGCCGCACGGTGAGTTCGTCGAGGTCCACCAGCCGCTCAGCCAGGGCGAGCGGCACCGGCTCACGGCGCACGAGCAGTACGAGCCGGCCGAGCTGCCGCCGGCCGTCGACGAGAACGGTGTGGAGCGCAAGATCGGGCGTATGGAGAAGCTCCGGGTCAAGCTCAACAAGAGCTACTACGGCGCCGACAACCAGATCGCCAAGCCCACCGTCGAGGAGTACGAGGAGATCACGAGCGGCCACGGCCACCACTGATCCACCCGAGCTCCTGACCCAGGTCGCCACGGCGAGAGCCCCGTCCATTCGCTGGACGGGGCTCTTTGCCGTCCCCGGGGGTCGATAGGGTGGGAGCACCCGGATATTCCTTACGTACACACCAGGAGCGACCATGAGCGCTGTGAACCCCGCTGGAGGCGACACCGCGGCGGGCCGCTCCTGGCCCGTTCTGCTGAACGGACTGCTCGACGGCCGGGACCTCTCCGCCGACGACACCGCCTGGGCGATGGACCTGATCATGAGCGGCGAGGCCACCGACGCACAGATCGCCGGGTTCATGGTGGCGCTGCGGGCCAAGGGCGAGACGGTGGAGGAGATCACCGGCCTCGTCCGGACCATGTACGCGCACGCCAACGTGATCGAGGTGCCGGGGCCGTCCGTCGACATCGTCGGCACGGGCGGCGACGGCGCCAAGACGGTGAACATCTCCACCATGGCGTCGATCGTGGTCGCCGGAACGGGCACGAAGGTCGTCAAGCACGGCAACCGCGCCGCGTCCTCCGCCTCCGGCTCCTCCGACGTCCTGGAGAAGCTCGGCATCAACCTCAACCTGACCCCGCAGCGGGTCGCCGAGGTCGCCGAGGAGGCCGGCATCACCATCTGCTTCGCGGTGAGGTTCCACCCGTCGCTGCGGCACGTCGCCGCGGCCCGCGGCCAGCTGGGGATCCGGACCACCTTCAACGTCCTCGGCCCGCTGACCAATCCCGCCAAGGTGCGGGCCCAGGCCGTCGGGGTCGCCGACCCGCGCATGGCGCCGATCGTGGCCGGGGTGCTCGCCGAGCGCGGCAACTCCGCGCTCGTCTTCCGCGGCGACGACGGCCTGGACGAGCTGACGACCACCTCGACCTCCCGGGTGTGGGTGGTCCGCGGCGGCACGGTCACCGAGGAGCGCTTCGACCCCCGGGACGTCGGCATCGACCTCGTCCCCCTGGAGGCGCTGCGGGGCGCCGACGCCTCGTACAACGCCGACGTGGCCCGGCGGCTGCTCGCCGGCGAGACCGGCCCGGTACGGGACGCGGTCCTGCTCAACGCGGCGGCGGCGCTGACCGCCCTTGAGCCGGGCGAGGGCACCCTGGTGGAGCAGCTGCGCGCGGGCATCGCGAAGGCGGCCGAGTCGATCGACTCGGGGGCGGCGCGGCAGACGCTGGAGCGCTGGATCGCGGCCAGCAACAGGTAGGGGCGCCGCGCGCACCCCGTTCCGGAATCCGGGACGGGGTTGCGCGGCGGCGATCACGTGGCATACGTTCTGTGCCAGGTCATGAGTGACAGCTGTCAAGCCCCGGCTGGCTGTCCGGCAACCCTCCGTCCGTGGCGGGGTGCCCCGGGTGAAGACCAGGCCGTAGGCAGCGAGGTCTACGGCAAGCGCGGACCCCTGCACACCCTGGGGTCCTGGTCCTCAAGGGAGCAGTCTCGTGAGCAAGCGAATGCGCTAGGGCTTCGAAGCCCCTTCTTCGTCGCACCCCCTTTTCCTTCTTCGTGTGCCTCCGCACCGACGCGCAGCCCGCGCCCGGTCGCGTCGAGGCGCCGAATTCGCCTGCCTTGTACGGGAGTTCGCCATGTCCGTCGCCACCGTTGCCGCCGACCAGTCCGTTTGTGCCCCGCTGCCCGTTCTGGGCCGGGATGTCACCGTCCCGCTCGTGACCGGCGGCGAGGTCACCTACGCGGCGCTCGACTACGCCGCCAGCGCCCCGGCCCTCCAGCGCGTGTGGGACGACGTCGCCGCGTACGCCCCGTACTACGGCAGCGTCCACCGTGGCGCCGGCTACCTCTCCCAGCTCTCCACCGACCTGTTCGAGAACAGCCGCGCCACCGTCGCCGAGTTCCTCGACTGCCGCCCCGACGACCAGGTGGTCTTCACCCGCTCCACCACCGACTCGCTCAACCTGCTCGCCGCGGTCGTCCCGGCCGACTGCCAGGTCTTCGTCTTCGAGACCGAGCACCACGCCTCCCTCCTGCCCTGGAAGGACGCCCGGGTCACCTACCTCGACGCGCCGCGCACCCCGCGGCAGGCCGTCGAGACCCTGGAGCGCGCGCTCGCCGACCGCGTACCCCACGGCCCGGCGCTCGTCTGCGTGACCGGCGCGTCCAACGTCACCGGCGAGCTGTGGCCGGTCAGGGAACTGGCCGCCGCCGCCCATGCCCACGGTGCCCGGATCGTCCTCGACGCCGCCCAGCTGGCGCCTCACCACCCCGTCTCCGTGAAGGAGTCGGACGTCGACTGGGTCGCCTTCTCCGGGCACAAGCTGTACGCCCCGTTCGGTTCCGGAGTCCTCGCCGGCCGCGCCGACTGGCTGCGGGACGCCGAGCCCTACCTCGCGGGCGGCGGCGCCTCCCGCACGGTGGCCCGCCGGGCCGACGGCGGTGTGGACGTGGAGTGGCACACCACCGCCGCCCGGCACGAGGCCGGCTCGCCCAACGTCATCGGCGTCTACTCCATCGCCTCCGCCTGCAAGGCCCTCACCGAGGCCGGCTTCGCGCAGCTCGTCGCCCGCGAGCAGCACCTGATCGACACCGTCCGCGAGGGCCTGGCCGAGGTGCCCGAGGTGCGGGTGCTCTCGCTCTTCGGCGACGACGCGCCCCGGGTCGGTGTCCTCTCCTTCGTGGTGGAGGGCTGGAACAGCTCCCACTTCGCCGCCGCGCTCTCCGCCGAGTACGGCATCGGCGTCCGCGACGGCCTGTTCTGCGCCCACCCGCTGGTGCGCACCCTGCTCGGCAGCGACCCGCAGGACCCGGGCGAGTGCGGCGCGCCGGACGCCACCCCCGGTGAGCCCGCCGGGACTTCGTCCGGGGGCGCCCCCACCCTCAACGCCATCCGCGTGAGCTTCGGCGCGGGCACGCCCGACGAGCACGTGGAGCGGTTCGTCGGCGCGGTGAAGGAGCTGGTGCGCGACGGCGCCCAGTGGAAGTACCGCACCGAGGGAGGCCGTTGCGTCCCGGACCGCGGCTGAGCACTCCCTCGTACGAGTGAAGGGGGCCTCCCCGGCGGGAGGCCCCCTTCAGCGATGTCCGGGCCGGCTCAGGACTCCAGGCCGATGGCGAAGGCGGCGTCCAGGTCGTGCTGGGAGTAGGCACGGAAGGCGACATGGGTGTCGGTGCCCTCGACGCCGGGGATCTTGCTGATCTTCCCGGGGATGACGTCGGCCAGGTCGTCGTGGCGCGCCACCCGGACCATGGCGATCAGGTCGTAGGTCCCGGTCACCGAGAACACCTCGGAGACGGAGTCGATCGCGGCGATCGCCTCGGCGATCTCGGGGATGCGGTCCACGCTGGTCTTGATGAGCACGATCGCGGTGATCACGGCTGGCTTTCTCCCTCGGTGGCCGCTGCTGGTGGCTTCACTCTAGCTCCACCTCTGTACCGGCCCCACGCGAAGAGGAAGCCGATCGCGAAGCCCACCACATGGGCCAGATACGCCACCCCCGGCCCCGCCCCCGCCGAGCCCGCCGCCAGCCACTGGAGCACGAACCAGAAGATCAGCACGATCCAGGCCGGGAAGCGCAGCGGCAGGAAGAAGAGGAAGGGGAAGAGGCTGGTGACCCGGGAGCGCGGGAAGAGATAGAGGAAGGCCCCGAGCACCCCCGAGATCGCCCCCGACGCCCCGACCAGCGTCTGCGCGCTGTCCGCGTGCGCCGCCGCGTAGCCGAGCAGGGCCAGCGCGCCGCAGCCCAGGTAGAACAGGGCGAACGCGCCGGCCCCCATCCGTTCCTCGGCCATCGCCCCGAAGACGTACAGGAACAGCATGTTCCCGAGCAGGTGCAGCCAGCTGCCGTGGACGAAGAGCGCGGTCAGCGGGGTGAGCAGGGCGCGCGCATGGCCGCTGGTCAGGTCGGCCGGGATCACGCCCCAGCGCTGGAAGTACGCGTTCTGCGCCGCGAGCAGGGTGTCGCCGGTGCCGTACACCGGGTTGAGTCCGGAGACCGGGCTCGTCGCGAAGAGCAGCACGCAGAGGGCGATGAGGCCGTACGTCACGGTCGGCCCGCTCCGGGCGCCCCGCCATGCGCCGAGGGCCGCGCCCCGCCAGTCGATCATGGACAGATCATGGCGTACCGGGGCCCACCTGGACAGAGTGCCTCGCCGTGACATGGGGTACCAGGGAGGCCGTAGGGTTACGGGCAGTACTCCCGCAGTTCGACGGCGCACCGCGGGCCCGTAAAGCCTCGTACGGAAAGAGGACGGCACGATGACGACGGTTCCCCTGCCGACCGCCGAGACCCGCTGGCGCTGCACCCTCTGCGGCAATCTGACCCGCTTCGATGTCACGCGCTCGTCCAAGGTCGTCGAGTACGTCCATCTGGACCTCGCCGGAGAGCCGAAGGTCGAGGAGCGCGAGGTGGTCAGTGAGACCATCGAGTCGGTCCGCTGCCGCTGGTGCAACGCGGTGGACCAGATCGAACTGGTGGACAGGCCGGGCACCGCTTCCTGAGAAGCGGCCCGGAAGGGCGACGACGACAGGTAGTGGGGTGACGGATCGTGGAGCAGCCCGCGCACGGTGATGAGCCGGCGGGCTCGGCAGACGACGCTGCCGAGGCGCTCGACCGACCGCTGCCCGAGCCCGTACGGCGCAAGGTGGTCGCGCTGGTCGCGGACGCCTTCGGCGGGCTGACCCTCGCCGAGCTGCCCGCCCCACTGCGCCAGTACGCCCGCTTCACGGCCTCCCGGCGGGCCAAGTTCGCCGGCAACGCCATGGCGGCCGCCCTGGAGACCGATCCGCTCTTCCGGCAGCGGATCGGCGAGCGGTTCAAGGAGGCCCAGCCCGAGCTGGCCGGGTCCGTGGAGTCCGGTGCCCCGCCCGCCGCCGCCGACCCGGTCGACGTCGCCGCGGCCGCCTACGTGCTGCGCCCCACGGGCTGGGGCAAGCTCGTGGCCGCCGCCGGCGAGGAGGCCGAGCGGGCCGGCGCGGAACGGGCCGACGAGGCGAGCCGCCGCGAGCTGGAGCGGTTGCGCGAGGAGGTCGCGGGCGCGAAGGAGCGCACCAGGGCCGAGACCGAGCAGCTGCGCCACGAACTGGAGGCGGCCCGCAAGGAAGCCGAATCGCTTCACCGCAAGCTGCGCAGCGCCCAGAGCGACGTGAAGCGCGGCGAGGCGGCGCTGCGGCGCGCCCAGGCCGAGTTCGACACCGCCCGCACCGAGGCCGCCGCCCAGGTCTCGGCCGCCGAGAGCGAGACCCGGCGGCTCAAGGCCCGGCTCGGCGAGGTGGAGGCGGCCCTGGAGGCGAGCCGCCGGGCCGCCCGCGAGGGCCGTTCGGTGGAGGACATGAGGCTGCGGCTGCTCCTGGACACGGTGCTCGACGCCGCCCAGGGGCTGCGGCGCGAACTGGCCCTGCCCCCGGTCTCGATGCACCCCGCGGACACCGTGGACGCGGTGGAGCCGGGCCGGATGTCGCCGAAGGACATCGCGGCGCGCGCCCTGTCCGAGACCGACCCGGCGCTCCTCGACCAGCTGCTCGAACTGCCCCAGGCGCATCTGGTGGTGGACGGCTACAACGTCACCAAGACCGGCTATCCGACGATGCCGCTGGAGAAGCAGCGGCTGCGGCTGCTCGGCGGGCTCTCCGCGCTCGCGGCCCGTTCCGGGGCCGAGGTCACCTGTGTCTTCGACGGGGCCGAGCTCGCGGCGCCGGTGCTGCTCGCGCCGCCGCGCGGGGTACGGGTGCTGTTCTCCAAGCCCGGTGTCACGGCGGACGAACTGATCCGCCAGCTGGTGCGGGCCGAGCCGCCGGGCCGTCCGGTGGTGGTGGTCTCCACCGACCGCGAAGTGGCCGACGGGGTCGCCAAGTCCGGTGCCAGGCCCGTGGCGTCCGCCTTGTTGCTGAAGCGGCTTTCGCGTCTCTCGTGATGTCTCGTAACTCCTGGGCTTAATGCCCGTTTTCTGATCCGCTCAGGGTCAAGTTCCCCTCACTACCTGTGCGGTGTTGGGAAATAAGTTGTCGAGTGAGCGAGATTTTGCCCGTTGGGATTTGAACTGATCACAAGATGGTCACTAGGGTCGGGGCTCGAACCTGCGCGCGGTTGATCATCCATCGGGGATGGCAGCGTTGGTCCCGCCTGCCGCAGTTCGGCCGGGCGGCTGAGGAAGAAGGAGATCGCCTTCGTGGCGTCCCACCGTCGTCCCAAGCAGCCGAGCCGCACGCGTGTGACCGTGCTCACCGCGACCGCCGCAGCGGCCGTCGCGCTCTCCGCCCAGGCAGGTGCCCAGGCGGCCCCCAAGCCGAAGATCGACGAGGTCAAGTCGAAGGTCGACAAGCTGCACCACGAGGCCGAAGAGGCCACGGAGCAGTACAACCTCGCCGAAGAGCGCCGCGGGAAGCTGCAGAAGGAGATCGGCGCCCTCCAGGACAAGGTCGCCCGCGGCCAGCAGGAGCTCAACACCCTGCGCGGGCAGATCGGTTCGGTCGCCACCGCGCAGTACCGCTCCGGTGGCATCGACCCGGCGCTCCAGCTCTTCCTCTCCTCCGACCCGGACACCTACCTCGACAAGGCGTCCGCGATCGACCAGCTCGGCGCCAAGCAGGCCGACGTGCTCCAGTCGATCCAGGCCAAGCAGCGCACCCTCGCCCAGCAGCGCGCCGAGGCGACGACGAAGCTGGCCGACCTCGAGGACGTCCGCAAGACGCTCGGCGAGAAGAAGAAGAAGTTCCAGGGCAAGCTCGCCGAGGCGCAGAGGCTGCTCAACACCCTGACCGCCGCCGAGCGCGCCAAGATGCAGCAGGACGAGCAGCGCGCCAGCCGCGCCGCCGGCGACCGCGTCGACCTCGGCAACGAGGTGCCCGCCTCGCAGCGCGGCGCCGCCGCCCTCAGCGCGGCCGCCACCCAGCTGGGCAAGCCGTACGTCTCCGGCGCCGAGGGCCCCAACTCCTACGACTGCTCGGGTCTGACGCAGTGGGCCTACCGCCAGGCCGGCGTCACGCTCTCCCGCACCACCTACACCCAGCAGAACGACGGCGTGAAGATCGGCCGCAGCCAGCTCAAGCCGGGCGACCTGGTCTTCTTCAACGGCCTCTCGCACGTCGGCCTGTACGCGGGCAACAACACCATCCTGCACGCCCCGAAGCCGGGCGCGGTGGTGCGCTACGAGTCGATGAGCTACATGGGCACCTTCCAGTTCGGCGTCCGCATCTGACGCGACGGCGCCTGCCCTCCGATCGGGTGGTTTGTCGGATCCTGGACTGACGTGACGCCCCGCCGGTGACCTGTGGTCTCCGGCGGGGCGTCACTTTGTGTGCCCGGCGGCTTCGTTGGACACGGAGTGATCACCGGCTACTGTCTGCCGCGCCAGTCCGTCGAAGCGAACGGAGCGCGATTCGTGGCGTCCCACCGACGACCCGCCAGGGTCACCGTCCTCACCGCAGCCGCGGCCACCGCGGCCTCGGCCCTCGGCGCCGTCCCCGCGCACGCCGACCCGGGCGGCGCCACGACCGAGACCACCCGGGCCACTGTCGACCGGCTCTTCGAGGAGGCCGAGAAGGCCACCGAGGGCTTCAACCGGGCCGACGAGAAGGCCGACCAGCTGCGCAGGACGGTCTCCCAGGCGCAGGACAGCCTCGCCCGCGGCCAGGAGCGGATCAACCGGATGCGCGGCGCACTCGGTTCGGTGGCCGGCGCCATGTACCGCTCGGGCGGCATCGACCCGGCCCTCGCCCTGCTGCTCTCCTCCGACCCGGACAGCTACCTCGACCGCGCCTCCGTGCTCGACCGGGTCACCGCCCGTCAGAGTGCCGCGCTCGGCGAACTCCGCCACGAGCTGCGCAGGTTGTCCCAGGAGCGGTCGGAGGCGAGCCTCGCGCTGGCCGAACTCGAGCGCAGCAGGTCGGAGGTGGCCCGGCACAAGCGCACCGTCGAGCGGAAGCTCGCCGAGGCCCGCCGGGTGCTCGCCTCGCTGTCCGCCGAGGAGCGGGCCGGATACGAGCGGGCCTCGCGCTCCGGCCGCGACGCCCTCGACGAGGAACTCCCGCCGCTCGCCGACCTCGGCCCCTCGCGGGCCGCCGCCGCGGTGATCGCCGCCCGCAGCGCCATCGGCAAGCCCTACGTGTGGGGCGCCACCGGCCCCTCCGCCTTCGACTGCTCGGGCCTGATGGTCTGGTCGTACCGCCAGGCCGGCATCGCGCTGCCCCGCACCTCCCAGGCGCAGCGGCAGTCGGGCCGCCGGGTGCCGCTCTCGCAGGCGCAGCCCGGGGACCTCGTGACGTACCGCAGCGACGCCAGCCATGTGGCGATCTACGCCGGGAACGGGCAGGTCATCCACGCCCCCTACCCGGGCGCCCGGGTGCGCTACGACCCGGTGAACATGATGTCCCACGTGACCGTGACCCGGGTCTGAGGGCTTCCCCCGTACGATCGGGGGCGTGGCAGGTCAGGGCGGTCGAGCGGCGCGCGGCGCGGTCGTGTGCCTGCTGGCCGCCGTACTCGCCCTCGCCGGGTGCGCGGCCCGGGAGCCGGCCGGTCCGGATTCCGGGGAGATCCAGCGCCTGCTCGACCGGCACTCGCGGGCGCTCCTCGAACGGGACGAGGCCGGCTATCTCGCCGGACTCGACCCCGCCCTCGCACCGGCCGCGCGCACCGAGTTCGGCAGGCTCGCGAAGATCCCGCTCGGGGGCTGGGGCTACCGGGTCACCGACGTCGACCCGGCCGGTGAGGGGCGGGCCACCGCCAGGGCCGAGCTCGGCTACCGGATCAAGGGCTACGACTCGGGACCCGCCACCACCGAACGGATCCTGGACCTCGCCGAGCGGGACGGCCGCTGGTACGTCACGGGCGACCGCCCCGCCGAGGGCGCCCCGCAGCAGCTGTGGCAGCAGGGCGAGGTGCAGAGCGTCACGGGCCTGCGCAGCCTGGTCCTCGGGGTCGGCCAGAGCCCGGAGCGGCTGCGGGAGATCGCCGACGCGGCGGACCGGGCGGTGCCCGCGGTCGGGGAGGCCTGGCGCGGGAGGTGGGCCGGCCGGGTCGTGGTCCTGGTTCCCGCGTCGGTGGAGGCCATGGGCGGCCTCCTCGGCGCACCGGCCTCCTCCTACCGGGGCATAGCGGCCGTCACCACCGGAGAGATCGGCGGCGGGCCCACGGCGCCGGCGGACCGGGTGATCGTCAACCCGGAGGCGTACGCGGTGCTCGGCGACTTCGGCCGGCGGCTCGTCCTCACCCACGAGACCACCCACGTCGCCACCCGGACCCAGACCACCCGCGCCACCCCGGTCTGGCTCTCCGAGGGCTTCGCCGACTGGGTCGCCTACCGCGGTACCGGCCGCACCGCCGCCCAGGCCGCCCCCGAACTGGCCCGCGCCGTCCGGGCGGGCGACCTGCCCGCCGCGCTGCCGGCCGACGAGGCCTTCACCTTCGGCGGCGAGGCGGACGCGATGGCCCGCGCCTACGAGGGCGGCTGGCTGGCCTGCGCCCTGATCGCCGACCGCTGGGGCGAGAGGAGGCTGACCGAGTTCTACGCGGCCGTCGGCGCCCACCCGCAGCGCGAGGGCGCCGTCGAGAAGGCCCTGAAGGACGTCCTGGGCACGACGCCCGAGGACTTCACCGCCCGCTGGCGGACGTACCTGGGCGAACGGCTCGGCTAGCCGCCGGCCTTGCGGTCGAGTTCCGCCAGGGTCTCCGCGAGCCAGGCCTTCTCCTCGGTGCCCGTCGCCCGGGCGATCCGGAGCATGCCGCGGCGGAACGGATCGGGCTCCTGCTCCGCGCGGACCGGCGCGCCCTCCGCGTAGAAGAAGCTGGCCGGGGCGGTGAGGAAGTCCTGGCGGCGGCGCAGGACGGCGGCCTGTTCCGCCGGGTCGGTGAGGTGACCCAGGAAGGCGAGCAGGGTGAAGAAGCGCTGGCCGTCGGTGATCTCGACGTCCTTGGGGGAGCGCAGGCGGGCGAACAGCTCCGCCCTGCCCTCCTCGGTGAGCGAGAGGGTGCGACGCGGGGCGGCGCTCGCGCCCGGCTCCGTACGGCTGTCGACCAGGCCGTTCTTCACCAGGCGGGTGATCGCCGGGTACAGCGCGCCGTCGCTGACCGGGCGGACGTGGCCGCTCAGGCCCTGGATGCGCTCCTTGAGCTCGTAGCCGTGCAGCGGCCGCTCGTGGAGGAAGCCGAGGATCGTCAGCTCCAGCACCGGTCTGCTCCTTCGCGCTTGTCGGGGACGCGCCGTCCATGCTACCTCTTTTCGAGGTGCCTCGAATCGAGGTATCTCGCAAAGGGGGATCCATGAACGCCACCGCACACCGCCGCACGCTCGTCCGGCTCGCCGGACCCGTCTACCTCGAACTGCTCGCCTCGGTGGCCGCCGGCATCATCAACATGGTCTGGGTCGCCCGGCTCGGCGGGGAGGCCGTCGCCGCCGTCGCGGTCGCCACCAACGTCGAGAACCTGCTCCTCGGCGTCGTCCTCATGGCCGCCTCCGGCACCACCGTCCTCGTCGCCCGGGCCAGAGGCGCCGGCGACCCCGGCGCCCTGCGCTCCGCCGTCCGCGGCGGCGTCGCCCTCGGCGCCCTGCTCGTGCCGCCCGTCGCGATCGGCGGCTACCTGCTGCGCGACCCGCTCGCCGCGCTCCTGCTCGGCGGCTCGGGGCACCCCGCCCACACCCTCGCGACCGCCTACTTCGCGATCTCACTCCCCGGCACGGCGGTCTTCTTCGCCACCACCGTCCTCGACGGCGTCCTCAAGGGCGCCGGCGACACCCGCACGCCCATGCGGCTCGCCTTCCTCGCCAACGGACTGATCCTCGCCCTCGACCCCCTGCTCGTGCACGCCCACGGAGTGGAGGGCGCCGCCGTGTCCACCGTCGCCGGACGCACCGCCGCCCTCGCCCTCGGCCTGCTCGCCCTGCGCCGCAGCACCCTCCTGAAGACCGCCCGCGCGGCCCGCCCGGCCCTCGGCACGGCGGCCGCCCTGCGCCGCACCGCCGCGACCGGTCTGCCGATGTCCGTCGACTTCGTCGCCCGGATGGCAGGCGCGCTCGCCCTCGTCTCCGTCGTCGCCCGGCTCGGCGTCACCGAGATCGCCGCCTACGGCATCGCCACCAAGGCCATGTACGTCGCCACCATGGCCTTCTACGCCCTACGGCAGGCCGCGGCCATCCACACCGCCCATCTCCTCGGCGCCGGGAGCGACCGGCGCAGGGCCGTCGGCCGGGAGGCGCTCGTGCTCGGCGGGCTGCTCGGCGCCGGCGCGGGCGTGCTGCTGCTCCTCGCCGCGGGGCCCGTGATGCGCGGCTTCGGCGCGGACCCCGCCGTCGCCGGCGCCGGGGCGCTGTTCCTGCGCTGCCTGGGGCCGTATCTGCTGCTGATGGCCGGGTTCATCGCCCTGGCCGGGGTCTTCGAGGGCAGCGGCGGCTCCTCACGGCTCGCCCGGATCACCGTCGCCGGCGTCCTGGTCCAGCTGCCCCTCGCGTACGTCCTCTCAGCGGCCCTCGGTCTCGCCGGCGTCCCAGTGGCCATGGCGCTGGCGATGGCGGCCCAGTGCGCCGCGCTGGGCCTGCTGCACCGCCGTACACCGCCCGGCGCGGGCCCCGCTCAGGAGGAGAGCGACACCGGGGTCCGCTCGCGGTCGGCCTGAGCGGGAATCCGCACCCGCGTCGTCGCCGTCAGGCGCGGCTCCGTCACCGTCTGGTGCCACAGGATCCGGCAGGCGCAGACCGTGGCCGCGACGAGCATGCCGTTCCGTACGAGGAGCAGCGCGATGCCCAGGGGGTCGCTGTCGCCGACGTGCGAGAACCAGACCGGGAACTCGAACTGCGTCACCGCCGTCGCCCACAGCACCAGATACGCGGGCCGCTGCATCCGGCTCGCCCGGTACACCAGGCACACCGCGGCCAGGCCCACCAGCCAGATCATGTACTGCGGGCTGATCACCCGGCTCGTCGTGGTGAACAGCAGCACCGCCACGAACGCGGCGTCCGCCGTCGTGGTCGTCGAGAAGGAGCGGGCCCGCAGCCGCCACACGAGCAGCCAGCCGAAGGCGGCGATGGTCAGCAGCATCGCCGCGTTGGACACCAGCGAGACCCCGGGGCCGAGGAACTCGATGGAGCCGTAGTTCATCCGCGCCTCACCCTCCCAGCCGAAGTGGACGGCCACGTGGAAGACGAGCGCACCCAGCGACTCGACCTCGGTGCCCCGGTCCCGCTGGAAGGAGAGGAAGGCGAGCGCACCGGGCGCCGCGAGCACGCACAGGGCGAGCACACCGGCCGCCGTGCCCACCGCCGCCGGCCACGAGCGCAGGGTGGCCCGGCCCCTCGCGGTGCCCGCCAGCAGCAGCACCGGCCAGACCTTCAGCATCGCCCCGAACCCGGCGAGCGCCCCGAGCACCGCGGGCCGCCGCACCGCCGCGAGGAGGCCCGCCACCGCCACGGCCGTCACCATCAGGTCGTAACGGGCGTACGCCGTCGGCCCGAGCAGCGCCACACCCGCTATCCACAGCCACGCCCCCCGCAGCGAGCGGCCCTTGCGCCGGCCCGCGTACACCAGGAGACCGAAGACGACCGCGTCGCACAGCAGGGCGAGCACGAAGAACGCGGCGGAGTAGCCGAGGAAGGGCAGCAGGCCGGGGGAGAGGATCGCGAGTGCCGCCGCCGGCGGGTACTGCCAGGTGACGTCGTCCAGCGGGTACGTGCCGGTCTTCAGGACCTCGTACCAGCCCTGGTAGATCTCCTCGATGTCGCTGGTCACATCGGGACCGGGTATGACCACGATCTTGAAGACGCACAGCAGCAGCAGGATGCGCGTGAGCGCCCATATGCCCATCGGAAGCCGCAGACCGTCGCGCGGGAACCTGCCCTCTGCGCCCGTCATACCTGTCCTCGTCCTGTCATCTCGGTCCGCCGGGGGCGGAGGGTGGTGGTGCCGGGCTGAAGGCGCGACCACGGTACTGTCGGCCACGATGCACAAGACCCTGATCGTAACGAACGACTTCCCGCCTCGCCCCGGCGGAATCCAGGCCTTCCTGCACAACATGGCGCTGCGCCTGGATCCCGAGCGGATCGTGGTCTACGCCTCCACGTGGAAGCGCAGCCGTGAGGGGATCGAGGCGACCGCCGCGTTCGACGCCGAACAGCCTTTCACGGTCGTCCGCGACCGCACCACCATGCTGCTGCCCACACCCCGGGTCACCGCCCGGGCCACCGCGCTGCTGCGCGAGCACGGCTGCGAGTCGGTGTGGTTCGGGGCGGCCGCCCCGCTCGGCCTGATGGCCCCGGCGCTGCGGCGCGCGGGGGCCCGGCGTCTGGTCGCCACCACGCACGGCCACGAGGCCGGCTGGGCGCAGCTGCCCGCCTCCCGGCAGCTGCTGCGGCGGATCGGCGAGGGCACGGACACGATCACCTACCTCGGCGAGTACACCCGCTCCCGGATCGCCGCGGCCCTCACGCCGGCCGCCGCCGGGCGGATGGTGCAGCTCCCGCCGGGCGTCGACGAGAAGACCTTCCACCCCGACTCGGGCGGCGCCGAGGTGCGCGAGCGGCTCGGGCTCAGCGACCGTCCGGTGGTCGTGTGCGTCTCGCGGCTCGTGCCGCGCAAGGGCCAGGACACCCTGATCCTCGCCATGCCGGAGATCCTGCGGCGGGTGCCCGACGCGGTCCTGCTGATCGTGGGCGGCGGCCCGTACGAGCAGGACCTGCGCAGGCTCGCGGCCCGTACCGGCGTGGCCGCGTCCGTACGCTTCACCGGCGCCGTGCCGTGGTCGGAGCTGCCCGCGCACTACGGGGCGGGCGACGTCTTCGCGATGCCGTGCCGCACCCGGCGCGGCGGCCTCGACGTCGAGGGCCTGGGCATCGTCTACCTGGAGGCCTCCGCCACCGGGCTTCCGGTCGTCGCCGGCGACTCGGGCGGCGCCCCGGACGCCGTCCTCGACGGCGAGACCGGCTGGGTGGTCCGCGGCGGCGTCCCCGAGGAGTCCGCCGACCGCATCGCGACGCTCCTGCTCGACCCCGAGCTGCGCGCCCGCATGGGCGAGCGCGGCCGGAGCTGGGTCGAGGAGCGCTGGCGCTGGGACCTGCTGGCGCAGAGGCTCAGGGAGCTGCTCTGATCAGGGCTCGGGGCGTGCCCGGAGGGGCCGGCGGACCGTCGGCCCCCGGCCCCCTCACTCAGCCCGGCAGGTAGTCCGTCAGCGCGCAGCCGTCGACGAGGAGCTTCTCGTTGCGGTAGCCGTCGGGCACCTTGAAGTCCTTCTCGCAGGTGAACAGCAGCATCTCGGACTTGAGCAGCGCCTTCGCGGTCTGCTCGTCGCCCGGGACGAGCGCGAAGTTCTGTCCGAGGAGCACCCGGACGCCCTTGCCCCTGGCCGCGGCGTCCTTGTTCGCCTCCTGGAACTTCTCCATGTCGGAGACGGACAGCAGCGTGACGGTGTCCTTGCTGTCGTCGCCGCACACCCCCCGCTGGGAGATCGCCCAGGCCGGGTCCTTCGCCTCCGCGCTCATGGCGCCGCCGCCGGAGCCCGTGCGCAGGTCGCTGCACATCGTGTGCTCGCCCACGAGCTTCTCTATCGCCGCCATGTCGCCGGCCGCGGGCAGACCGG
Source organism: Streptomyces sp. NPDC085481 (assembly GCF_044541845.1). Classification (NCBI taxonomy): domain Bacteria; kingdom Bacillati; phylum Actinomycetota; class Actinomycetes; order Kitasatosporales; family Streptomycetaceae; genus Streptomyces; species Streptomyces sp. NPDC085481. The sequence continues at coordinate 386,992 of NZ_JBITTJ010000001.1, read as the reverse complement.
CGTCCTCTCCCCAGGCGCTGCTGCACCCGGTGAGGGTGACCAGCGCGGTGAGGGCCGTGCCCAGGACGGCGGCGGTGCGCTTGAGCCGCATGACTCCCTGCTTCCCTTTCGTAGCGGTGTGGTGGTTCGTGCCGGAATGATCCGGTCCGGTCCTGACGCGCGCGAACGCCCCCGGCCGGCCCGCGACACGGGCCCACCAGGGGCGTTCCGAGCGGCCGTCAGCCCCGGTAGATCGCCTCGATCTCGTCGGCGAACTCCTTCGCCACCACGTTCCGCTTCAGCTTCAGCGACGGGGTGATGTGCCCCGCCTCCTCGGTGAACTGCGCGGACAGGATACGGAACTTCCGCACCGACTCCGCCTTCGAGACCGCCGCGTTACCATCGTCGACCGCGCGCTGGACCTCGGCGATCAGCTCCGGGTCGTCCCGCAGCGCCGCCGCCGTGGAGCCGGCCGGCTTGCCGTGCTCGGCCGCCCAACGGCCCAGGAACTCCTCGTCGATGGTGACGAGCGCGCCCACGAACGGCCGCCCGTCGCCGACCACCATGCACTCGGCGACCAGCGCGTGCGCCCGGATCCGGTCCTCGATGACCGCCGGGGCGACGTTCTTGCCGCCCGCCGTCACGAGGATCTCCTTCTTGCGGCCGGTGATCGCGAGGTAGCCGTCCTCGTCGAGGGTGCCGATGTCACCGGTGTGGAACCAGCCGTCCGCCAGCGCCTCGGCCGTCGCGGCCTCGTTGTTCCAGTAGCCGGAGAAGATGTGCTCGCCGTGCAGCAGCACCTCGCCGTCGTCGGCGATCCGCACCACCGAACCCGGCAGCGGCTGCCCGACCGTGCCGATCTTCTGCCGGTCCCACGGGTTGAACGCGGTCGCCGCGCAGGACTCCGTCAGGCCGTAGCCCTCCAGGACCGTGAAGCCGATGCCGCGGAAGAAGTGGCCGAGCCGTTCGCCCAGCGGGGCGCCGCCGGAGATCGCGTACTCGCCGCGCCCGCCGAGCACCGCGCGCAGCTTGGAGAAGACCAGCTTGTCGAAGACCTTGTGCTTCAGCTTCAGGCCGAACGACGGGCCCTGCGGGGTGCTGAGCGCCCGGCTGTAGGCGATGGCGGTGTGCGCGGCCTTGTCGAAGATCTTGCCCTTGCCGTCGGCCTGCGCCTTGGCCCGGGCCGAGTTGTAGACCTTCTCGAAGACCCGCGGCACACCGAGGATCAGCGTCGGCCGGAAGGAGGCCAGCTCGTCGGTGAGGTTCTTGATGTCGGGCAGACAGCCCAGCTTGATCGGCGCCATCACGGAGGCCACCTCGACCAGGCGGCCGAAGACGTGCGCGGCCGGCAGGAAGAGCAGCACCGAGCACTCGCCCGTACGGAACAGCGGCTTCAGCCGCTCGACCACGTTGCCGCACTCGGCGAAGAACGCGCGGTGGGTCAGCACACAGCCCTTGGGGCGGCCCGTGGTGCCGGAGGTGTAGACGATCGTCGCCGGGTCGTCCGCGTGCGCGATCGACATCCGGCGGTCGAGCTCCTCGTCGGAGACGTCCTCGCCGGTCGCCGTCAGCCGCCGGATCGCGTCGTCGTCGATCTGCCAGACGCCCTTGAGGGCCGGCAGGCCGCCCTGCACCGACGTGACGGCGTCCTGGTGCGCCTGGGTCTCGACGAGGGCGAGCGAGGCGCCCGAGTCGCCGAGGATCCACTGGATCTGCTCCGGCGAGCTGGTCTCGTACACCGGCACGGTGACCGCGCCGGCGCTCCAGATCGCGAAGTCCAGCAGGACCCACTCGTAGCGGGTGCGGGACAGCAGGGCGACCCGGTCGCCCGGCTCGACGCCGGCGGCGATCAGGCCCTTGGCCGCGCCGCGCACCTCGGCCAGGAACTGCTTGGCGGTGACGTCCGCCCAGCCGCCGGCGACCTTTCGTCCCATGACGGCGACATCTGGGTGCTGTGCGGCGTTGCGGCGGATGAGATCCGTCAGGTTGCCGTCCGTGGGGACCTCGTACAGGGCCGGAAGGCTGAACTCGCGCAAGACTGCTGCTCCTCATCGGGCGCCGGCGCCACGGCTCTGTGTGATGCACCGGTGAAGTCCAAGATCGGGCAGGTGCTCAGTGGGGGTGAGCACGACTGGACTGCCCGGACGTTACCCATCAGTACGCGGTTCCCGATAGGGGGTCCTGGTCAGATGTTCCGTGCGTCACACATCTATGGCGTTGCTTGCCGCACAGTAGTCCACCGCTTTCCCGACTCCCAAGTAACCGCAGGTCGAACCACCTAGGCTGACCTCATGAGGATCAACGTGGTCAGCGACGTGCACGGAAACGCGGGCGCCCTCGCCGAGGCGGGAGAGGGCGCCGACGCCCTGATATGCCTCGGCGACCTGGTGCTCTTCCTCGACTACGCCGACCACAGCCGCGGCATCTTCCCCGACCTCTTCGGCGTCGAGAACGCCGACCTCATCGTCGAGCTGCGCACCGCCCGCCGCTTCGACGAGGCACGCGACCTCGGCCGCCGGCTCTGGGCCGAGCTCGGCGTCGACCGCGCCGGCGCCATCGAGTCCGCCGTCCGCCGCCAGTACGCCGAGATGTTCGCCGCCCTGCCCACCCCCACGTACGCCACCTACGGCAATGTCGACATCCCCACACTCTGGCCCGAGTACGCCGGCCCCGGCACCACCGTCCTCGACGGCGAGCGGATCGAGCTAGACGGCCTGGTCTTCGGCTTCGTCGGCGGCGGCCTGCACAGCCCCATGCGCACTCCGTACGAGATCTCCGAGGAGGAGTACGCGGCCAAGGTCGAGGCCCTCGGCGAGGTCGACGTCCTGTGCTCCCACATCCCGCCGGACGTCCCCGAGCTCACCTACGACACCGTCGCCCGCCGCTTCGAACGCGGCAGCCGCGCCCTGCTCGACGCCATCCGCCGGGTCCGCCCCCGCTACGCCCTCTTTGGCCACGTCCACCAGCCGCTCGCCCGCCGGATGCGCGTCGGCCGCACCGAATGCGTCAACGTCGGCCACTTCGCCGCGACAGGGCGGCCGTGGACGCTGGAGTGGTGACGGGCATCCGATGACGGCGCGATAGCCTGCACGCAGACACGACTCGCGTCCATACGAGGAGCCACCGCGATGGCGGAACACACCAGCTCGAGCATCACCATCGAGGCGGCCCCGGCCGAGGTCATGGGCGTCATCGCCGACTTCACGCGCTACCCCGAGTGGACGGGCGAGGTGAAGGAGGCCGAGGTCCTGGAGACGGACGCGGCCGGCCGCGCGGAGAAGGTCCGCCTGCTTCTCGACGCGGGCGCGATCAAGGACGACCACACCCTCGCCTACACCTGGACCGGCGACAACGAGGTCAGCTGGACCCTCGTCAAGTCCCAGATGCTCCGCGCCCTCGACGGCTCCTACCGCCTCACCCCGGCGGCCGGCGGCGCGCGCACCGAGGTCACCTACCAGCTGACCGTCGACGTCAAGATCCCCATGCTCGGCATGATCAAGCGCAAGGCCGAGAAGGTCATCATCGACCGCGCCCTCGCCGGCCTCAAGAAGCGCGTCGAGACCGAGAAGTAGGCGGTACGGGGGCCGGCCCCGGCGCGCCGGTACCGTCGGCGCATGCGGATCATTCTTGTCACCGGGACCGGCGGTGCCGGACGGACCTCCGTGGCCGCGGGCAGCGCGCTCGCCGAGGCACGGGCCGGACGCCGGGTTCTGCTGGTGTCGGGGGAGGCCGGGGCCGACATCGCCGCGGCCGGCACCGGGACCGGCAGCCTGCACCTGACCAGGCCCGACCCGGCCGCCGACTTCCGGCGCGAGTTCCTGGCGCTCCAGGGCCGCCTCGGCACCGCACTCGACCTGCTCGGGGCCGCGCCCTTCGAGGACGCCGAACTCACCGAGCTGCCCGGCAGCGGGCACTTCGCCCTCCTCAGGGCCGTACGCGACGCCGCCGCCACGGACCGCGACCTCGTCGTCGTCGACCTGCCCCCGCTGCGCGAGGCCCTCGCCCTGCTCGCCCTGCCCGAGCAGCTGCGCCGCTACCTGCGCCGCCTCCTGCCGTCCGAGCGGCAGGCCGCCCGCGCCCTGCGCCCGATGCTCGCCCAGCTCGCCGGGGTACCGCTGCCCGCGCAGTGGCTGTACGAGGCCACCGCCCGCTGGGAGGACGAGCTCGCCGCCGTACAGGAGCTCGTCGACTCCCCGCACACCAGCGTCCGGCTCGTCGTCGAACCCGGCCCCGCCGCCACCGACGCCCTGCGCACCGCCCGCCTCGGCCTCGCCCTCCAGGGCCTCGCCCTCGACACCGTCGTCGCCAACCGGGTGCTGCCCCCCGACTCGGCCGACCCCTGGTTCGCCGGCCTCGCCGCCGAACAGCACCACCACCTCGCCGCCCTGCGCGAGGCCCACGCGACCGTGCACGAGCTGGCGCACCTCGGCCGCGCGCCCCGCGGCCCCGAGGACCTCGCCCTGCTCGCCGTGGAGGACCGGGCCGCCCCCGCCGCCGGGCCCGCCTGGACCGTCGAGGACCGCCGCGACGGGGACGGCATCCTCGTCTGGCACATCCCGCTGCCCGGCGCCGTCAAGGACGGGCTCTCCCTCGTCCGCCGCGGCGACGAACTCCTCCTCGCCGTCGGCCCGTTCCGTCGCAACATCGCCCTGCCGCCGGTACTGCGCCGCTGCACCGTCACCGGCGCAGGACTCGTCGACGGACACCTCAGGGTCCGCTTCACGCCGGACCCCGGTCTGTGGCCCAGGACCCCCTGACGGGCGTGTACCGTCGACCGTAGGAGACCCGAGGAGTACGCCATGAGCGATCCGGACGCATGGGCCAAGGCCTGCGCCGAGGACCTGGAGGCCGAGAAGGCCCGCCGTCGCGCCGAACGCGGGGACGAGACCGGCTCCCCCGCGGAGGAGTTCCGCAAGCTCTTCGAGGCCGTCGCCGACAAGCTGTCCGGCACCCTCGGCGGCCCCCTCCTCGGCGGGCAGGCCGCCGGCACCGTCCAGCAGGTCGTCAACCAGGCGAAGGCCTTCGTCGAGCCCGTCATCGAACGCAACCCGCAGGTCTTCGACCACCTCGCCGCCGCGGGCAACGAGCTGCTCGCCGCCTACCGCTCCGCCGTCCAGGCCCAGGAGACCCGCTGGACCCGCGGCGACACCAGCCGCACCGAGCCGGGCGACCCCCGCGACGAGGGGCCCGAGGAGGGCCCCGGGACCGGTCAGCACATCGACCTTGACTGATCAGTAGGGCCGTCCCCCTCGGGTACGGTTGGCCTTAGCGGGGCTCGACCGAAAACTGAGGGACACATGGGACTCACCATCGGCGTCGACATCGGCGGCACGAAGATCGCGGCCGGCGTGGTCGACGAGGAGGGCAACATCCTCGACACGCACACCGTGCCCACCCCGCCGACCCCCGAAGGCATCGTCGACGCCATCTGCGCCGCGGTCTCCGAGGCCGGCAAGGGGCACCAGATCGAGGCCGTCGGCATCGGAGCCGCGGGCTACGTCGACGACAAGCGCGCCACCGTCCTCTTCGCGCCGAACATCGACTGGCGGCACGAGCCGCTGAAGGACAAGGTCGAGCAGCGGGTCGGCCTGCCCGTCGTGGTCGAGAACGACGCCAACGCGGCCGCCTGGGGCGAGTACCGCTTCGGCGCGGGCCAGGGCCACGAGGACGTCATCTGCATCACGCTCGGCACGGGCCTGGGCGGCGGCATCATCATCGGCAACAAGCTGCGCCGCGGCCGCTTCGGCGTCGCCGCCGAGTTCGGTCACATCCGGGTCGTCCCCGATGGCCTGCTGTGCGGCTGCGGCAGCCAGGGCTGCTGGGAGCAGTACGCCTCCGGCCGCGCCCTCGTGCGGTACGCCAAGCAGCGCGCCCTCGCCACCCCCGAGCAGGCCGAGGTCCTGCTCGGCCTCGGCGACGGCACCCCCGCCGGCATCCAGGGCAAGCACATCAGCGAGGCCGCCCGGGCCGGCGACAAGGTCGCCGTCGACTCCTTCCGCGAGCTCGCCCGCTGGGCGGGCGCCGGCCTCGCGGACCTGGCCTCGCTCTTCGACCCCTCCGCCTTCATCGTCGGCGGCGGCGTCTCCGACGAGGGCGAGCTGGTCCTCGACCCGATCCGCAAGTCCTTCCGGCGCTGGCTGATCGGCGGGCAATGGCGCCCGCACGCCCAGGTCCTCGCCGCGCAGCTCGGCAACAAGGCCGGTCTGGTCGGTGCCGCCGACCTCGCCCGCCAGGGCTGAGCCCCCCGTTCGCGTCCGTGCCCGTCGTGCCCTCTGGGGCGCGGCGGGCACGGCGCCTATGTTGGGGTCCATGGCGATCAGCGCGATCAGTGAGCTTCCCAACTCCCGTACCGAGCCGGATGGTTCGGCCGTCGTCCGGGTCCTGTCCTACAACGTCCGCTCCCTGCGCGACGACGAGGACGCCCTCGCCCGGGTGATCCGGGCCTGTGACCCCGACCTGGTCTTCGTCCAGGAAGCGCCCCGCTTCTTCCGCTGGCGCAAGCACGCGGCCCGGCTCGCCGCCAAGAGCGAGCTGGTCGTCCTGAGCGGCGGCGCCACCGCCGCCGGGCCGCTGCTCCTGTGCTCGCTGCGGGCCACCGTGGAACGCACCGAGGACGTGCTCCTCCCGCTCACCCCCGGCCTGCACCGGCGCGGCCTCGCCACCGCCGTGGTCCGCTTCGGCGGCGCCCGGGTCGGGCTGATCAGCTGCCACCTGAGCCTGCGCGACGACGAGCGCTACGCCCAGGCCGGGCTGCTCCTCGACCGCGTCGCCGCACTCGGCACCCCGCACACGATCGTGGCCGGCGACCTCAACGAGCGCCCCGGCGGCCGCAGTTTCACCCGCCTGACGAAGGAACTCCAGGACGGCTGGGAGACCGCCCCCTGGGGCACCGCCGCCACCTGGTCCGCCACCGCCCCGGACCGCCGCATCGACGCGATCCTGGCCACGGCGGGCATCGAGTTCCTGGCCTGCGGCGTCCCGACCGACCTCGACCGGAGGGACCTGCAGACGGCGACGGACCACCTGCCTGTACTGGCGGTGGTCCGTATCCCGGCTCCGGACGGGCCCCAGGGGCAGTCTCCTGCCTAGACGACCGCGCCGCGGCCCGGGTCGTCGAAGCCGTCGTCGTCCTCGTCGTCGTGCTTCATCCGGGCCACCAGGGTCGCGAAGCCGCCCAGGAAGCCGCCCACGCACAGGGTGGTCAGCCACCAGGTCATGTCCCACTGGAGCAGGACCGCGAGCAGCATCAGGACCGGGCCGCCGACGACCGCGAGCCACGCGAACCTCGTCGTCGTGTCGGCCTCCGGCAGCGGCGGCGGCTCCGGCGGCACGAAGTGGCCCTCGTCGTGGGCCGCCGAGCCCTCGGGGGCCTCGTCCGGCTCGGCCAGGGAGTAGTCGCGCGGTCCGCCGACGGCCGGACCCACGCCGGGGGCGAAGACGATCGAGGAGCCCAGCGCAGGCTTCTCCGGCTCCGGGCTCTCCGAGGGCTCGGAGGCCTCCGGAGTGCCCGCGGTCTCCGAGGGCCCGGAAGCCTCCCCGGGCTCGGCGGATTCCGCCGGCTCCGCGGGCCTCGCGAACTTGTCCGGCTTCTCCGGAGCCTCCGGTCTCGCCGCCTCCTCTGGCTTCCTCCGCACCTCCGGCATCACCGGCCCGGCGCCCTCGCCCTCGTCCTCCTCGGGCATCTCCGGCAGCGCCAGATTCTCCACCGACCGGAAGGGGCGCGCCCCCGGAGGGTCGGCCGGCTCCTCCCCGTAGCCCGCGACGATCGCGGCCCAGGCCGCCTCTTCGTCGATGGGCTGGGGATCGCGCTCCCCGTCCTGCTGCTCAGCCACCGCTCGCGATTCCCTTCTCGCCGACGAGTTCCGGAGCCAGCCGGGTCACGAACGCCCAGCTCTCCGCGAAGATCCGCTCCGCGTCGTGGTCCAACGTCGCCACGTGGTAGCTCTGTTCCAGCAGGATCTCCTTCACGTCCGTCGACGAGACCCGGCTCAGGATGCGCGCCGAGTCGGCCGGCGGCACCACATGGTCCTGGGGGCTGTGCAGCAGCACCATCGGCTGCGTGACCTGCGGCAGCTCCGCGTCCACCACCTGGAAGAAGCGCCGCAGCGTGTGCGCCGCGTGCAGCGGCACCCGGTCGTAGCCGATCTCCGCCGCGCCCTCCTTGGCGATGTCGCTGGCGATGCCCTTCGTGGACGGCACGAAGTGACGCACGACCGGCAGCGCCTTCGCGGCCAGACCGTGCACCTTGTTGCCCGGGTTGACCAGCACGATGCCGCTGACCGCCTCGCCGTGCCTGGCCGCGAGCCGCAGGGTCAGCGCCCCGCCCATCGACAGGCCCATGACGAAGACCCGCTCGCAGCGCGCGGTCAGCTCCCGCAGGGCCAGGTCGACCTCCGCGTACCAGTCCTGCCAGGTGGTGACCTGCATGTCCTGCCAGCGGGTGCCGTGCCCGGGCAGCAGCGGCAGCGACACCGTGAGCCCGCGCTCGGCGAGGTACTCGGCCCAGGGGCGCAGCGACTGCGGGGAACCGGTGAATCCGTGACAGAGAAGGACGCCGACCTCGCCGCCTTCGTGGCGGTACGGCTCGGCTCCAGGGAGGACCGGCACGGGGTCTCCTGTTCGGGTTCGACTTCGGACCTCGCCGAAGCGGCGACGGAAGGGGAAGGCTTTCACCGTACGCGACCGGACCGACACCGACCAGGGCCGTTCGCACGAAGGGGAACGAAGCCGCGACGCCTGCGGCGGCCGTGCCGGTCCCGTACGGGATAAGGTCATGCCGACGGCACACGGAAGGCTTGGCGAGTTGATCTACGGCGCAATGAAGTTCTCCCTCGGAGGGTCCCTGAAGCTCGCCTTCAGGCCCTGGGTGGAGGGCCTCGAGAACATCCCCGCGGAGGGGCCGGCGATCCTCGCGAGCAACCACCTCTCCTTCTCGGACTCCTTCTTCCTGCCCGCGGTCCTCGACCGCAAGGTCACCTTCATCGCCAAGGCCGAGTACTTCACCAGCCCCGGCGTCAAGGGCAAGCTGACGGCCGCCTTCTTCAAGGGCGTCGGCCAGCTCCCCGTGGACCGCTCCGGCGCCCGCGGCGCGGGCGAGGCGGCGATCAAGGCCGGCATCGAGGTCATCGAGAAGGGCGGCCTGTTCGGGATCTACCCCGAGGGCACCCGCTCACCCGACGGCCGGCTCTACCGCGGCAAGCCCGGCGGCCTCGCCCGCGTGGCGCTCGCCACCGGCGCGCCCGTGATCCCGGTCGCCATGATCGACACGGAGAAGATCCAGCCGCCCGGCAAGGTCGTCCCCAAGCTGATGCGCCCGGGCATCCGGATCGGCAAGCCGCTCGACTTCAGCCGCTACCAGGGCATGGACGGCGACCGCTTCATCCTCCGCTCGGTCACCGACGAGGTCATGTACGAGATCATGAAGCTGTCCGGCCAGGAGTACGTCGACATCTACGCGACCGCCGCCAAGCGGCAGATCGCCGATGCCGAGAAGGCCGCCAAGGAGGCCGTCAAGGCCGAGATCGCGGCGCGGGAAGAGTCCGGCGCCTGACCCTTCGTGGGGCGCCCGGGGGTGGGGGAGATGGCCAGGCGCGAACGGGTCGTGCGGATGTCGGTCGAGCAGCCGCTGTGGCGTGCGCTCACCGCGTACCGCGTTCTGACCATGGGCTACGCGGTGCTGCTCGGCTTCTTCGGCCGTGACCGCTACGAACGGCCCTGGGTCGCCGTCGCGTTCCTCGCCGTCCTGTGCGTGTGGACCCTGGCGACCCTCCCCAAGGTGGCGAACGCGGCCAGCTGCACCAGGCGCTTCCTCCTCACCGACCTCACCCTCGCCCTCGCCGGCATCCTGCTCACCCCGCTCGCCGACCACCAGGCCCAGTCGATCGACGGCCCCACCCTGCCCACGATATGGACCGCGGGCGCCGTCCTCGCGTACGCGATCAAGGGCGGCTGGCGCTGGGCCGGTTTCGCCTCCTCGCTCGTCGCCGTCGCCAACATCATCGAGCGCGGTCACCCCAGCCGGGACACCGTGCACAACGTGCTGCTCGTCTGGGTCGCCTCCATCGCCATCGGTTACGTGGTCGAGGTCGCCCGTGCATCCGAGCGCACCCTCGCCCGGGCCCTGGAGATCGAGGCCGCGACCCGCGAACGGGAGCGGCTCGCCCGCGACATCCACGACAGCGTCCTGCAGGTCCTCGCCATGGTGCAGCGGCGTGGCACCGCGCTCGGCGGCGAGGCGGCGGAGCTCGGCCGGATGGCCGGCGAACAGGAGGTCGCCCTGCGCACCCTGGTCGCGGGCGGCCTGACCCGTACCTCCTACGTCTCCGAGGACGAGTCCGAGGGCGCCGTCGTCCGGGTCGTCGAGGAACCGGACGACTCCGCCGCCGCCGGCGCCGACGTCGACCTGCGCACCCTGCTCGCCCCGCGCGCCGGGTCCAGGGTCACCGTCTCCGACCCGGGCACCCCGGTCCCGCTGCCGCCCGCCGCCGCCCGGGAGCTGGCCGCCGCCGTCGGCGCCGCCCTGGACAATGTGCGGGTGCACGCCGGCGACGGCGCACGGGCCTGGATCCTGGTCGAGGACTGGGGCGACGAGGTGATCGTGACGGTACGGGACGACGGCCCCGGCATCCCCGAGGGCCGGCTCGCCCAGGCCGAGGGCGAGGGCCGGATGGGCGTCGCCCTGTCCATCCGGGGCAGACTGCGCGACCTGGGCGGCAGTGCCGAGCTGATCTCGGTCCCCGGCCAGGGCACCGAAGTGGAATTGAAGGTCCCGCGCACGCCGCGGGAGCGGCGGGGGAAGGCAGGAGCGAAGTGAGCGAGCAGCAGGTCGACCAGCAGCGGATCAAGGTGATGGTCGTCGACGACCACCCGATGTGGCGGGACGCGGTCGCCCGCGACCTCGCCGAGGCGGGCCTCGACGTGGTCGCCTCGGCCGGCGACGGCGAACAGGCCGTGCGCCGCGCCGCCGCGGCCGACCCGGACGTCCTCGTCCTCGACCTGAACCTGCCGCTCAAGCCGGGCGTCCAGGTCTGCAAGGAGCTCGTCGGCGCCAACCCCCGGCTGCGGGTGCTGGTGCTGTCCGCGAGCGGCGAGCACGCCGACGTCCTGGAGGCGGTGAAGTCCGGTGCCACCGGCTACCTGCTGAAGTCGGCCAGTACCGAGGAGCTGATCGACGCGGTGCGCCGCACGGCCGTCGGCGACCCCGTCTTCACCCCGGGCCTCGCCGGCCTGGTCCTCGGCGAGTACCGGCGGCTCGCCTCCGAGCCCGCCCCGGCGGCCGGCGCCGACGAGCCGAAGGCGCCGCAGCTGACCGAGCGCGAGACCGAGGTGCTGCGCCTGGTCGCCAAGGGCCTGAGCTACAAGCAGATCGCCGAGCGCCTGGTCATCTCGCACCGCACGGTGCAGAACCACGTCCAGAACACCCTGGGCAAGCTCCAGCTGCACAACCGGGTCGAGCTCGTCCGCTACGCCATCGAGCGCGGTCTCGACGACGCCTGATCCCTCGTACGGGGTGGTCGATTCACTCTCTTCGCCGTGTCGGGGTGACCCACGTCACTACTAGCGTGGGTGCCATCCCCCACGTACGGCGAAGGAGTGCTCATGCACGTCGGTGTGCTGACCGGCGGCGGCGACTGCCCCGGCCTCAACGCGGTGATCCGCGCGGTCGTCCGCAAGGGCGTCCAGGAGTACGGCTGGAGCTTCACCGGATTCCGGGACGGCTGGCGCGGTGTCGTCGAAGGCGACACGGCCCCGCTCGACATCCGGGCCGTCCGCGGCATCCTGCCGCGCGGCGGCACCGTGCTCGGCTCGTCGCGCACCGACCCGTTCGCCCTCCCGGACGGAGTCCGCCGGGTCCGCGAGAACCTGGCCAAGCACCGCACCGACGCCCTGATCGCCATCGGCGGCCGCGGCACCCTCGGCATCGCCGCCCGGCTGCACGCCGAACACGGCGTGCCCTGCGTCGGCGTCCCCAAGACCATCGACAACGACCTGTCGGCCACCGACTGGACCTTCGGCTTCGACACCGCCGTCGGCATCGCCACCGAGGCCATCGACCGGCTGCACACCACCGCCGACTCGCACCGGCGGGTCCTGGTGGTGGAGGTCATGGGCCGGCACACCGGCTGGATCGCGCTGCACGCCGGGCTCGCCGGCGGCGCCAACGTCATCCTCGTCCCCGAGCAGCGCTTCGACCTCGACCAGGTCTGCGGCTGGGTCACCTCCCGCTTCGAGGCCACCTACGCCCCGATCCTCGTCGTCGCCGAGGGCGCGCTGCCCCGCGGTGGCGGACCGCTGCCGGCCTCGGTGGGGGAGTGGCTGGCCGCCGAGATCGAGCGGCGCACCGGCAAGGAGGCCCGCACCACCGTCCTCGGCCACGTCCAGCGCGGCGGCAGCCCGAGCGCCTTCGACCGCTGGCTGGCCACCCGCTTCGGGCTCCACGCCGTGGACGCGGTACGGGACCGGGCGCACGGCACGATGGTCGCGCTGCGCGGCACGGACGTGGTCCGCGTCCCGCTGGCGGCCGCCACGGCCCGGCTCAAGACGGTCGACCCCGCGCTGTACGCGGAGGCGGGGGTGTTCTTCGGCTGAGCGTTATATTCACCCCGTAACCAGCTGAATCAGGCATTCCGGAGGGGTTCGTGGAGATCCTGGCGTTCGGTGTGCAGGCCGACGAGAAGCCGCTGATCGAGAAGGCCTTCGAGGGTCACCACGAGGTCCGCTGCCTGGAGGTCTTCCTCACCGGGGACACCGCCCCCATCGCCGCCGGCTACGAGATCGTCTCGACCAGCGTCAACGCCGACCTCGACAACCGGGTGCTGCAGACCCTCGCGGCCGGCGGGACCCAGATGATCGCCCAGCGCTCCACCGGCTTCAACAACATCGACCTGGGCGTGGCCGAGCGCCTCGGCCTCACCGTCGCCCGTGTCTCGTCCTACTCGCCGTACTCCGTCGCCGAGTTCGCCTGGACCCTCGCCATGGCCGTCAACCGGCGGATCGTCCGCGCCTCCAACCGCACCCGGGACTTCGACTTCCGCCTCGACGGGCTGATGGGCCGCGACCTGCGCGGCCGCACCGCCGGCGTCCTCGGCACCGGCAAGATCGGCGAGGCGTTCACCCGCATCGCGCACGGCTTCGGCATGAACCTGCTCGGCTGGGACGTCGCCGAGAACCCCGCCTGCGTCGGACTCGGCATGAAGTACGTCGAGAAGGACCGCCTCCTCGCCGAGGCCGACCTCATCAGCCTGCACGTCCCGCTGCTCCCGGCCACCCACCACCTCATCGACGCCGCCGCCCTGCGCACCATGAAGGACGACGCGATCCTGGTGAACTCCAGCCGTGGCGGCCTCGTCGACACCGAGGCCCTGGTCGGCGAACTGCGCGCGGGCCGCTTCACCGGGGTAGGGCTCGACGTGTACGAGGCGGAGGCCGGGCTCTTCTTCCTCGACAAGTCCCTGGAGGCCGTCGAGGACGACACCCTGGCCCGCCTGGTGACCTTCCCCAACGTGGTGGTCACCTCCCACCAGGCGTACTACACGGTCGACGCGGTCGGCCAGATCATCGACACCACGGTCCGGAACGTCCTCGACTACACCGCGGGGCGGCGAAGCGAGAACGTCCTGGTACCGCGCGCCTCCTAGGCTCCTTCAGACCAGCACGCCGGCGAGCAGCGAGGCGGTCAGCGCGGCCCCCTGCATCGTCAGCACCGACTCCGGGTGGAACTGGACCCCCGCGAAGCCCGGCCCGCGCAGCGCGTGCACCTCGTGCGCCTCCTCGTCCCGGCTCACCTCGATCCGGTGCAGCGCCAGCTCGGTCGCCGCCCGGTCGTCGCAGCGGGCGGTGAAGCTGTTGTAGAAGCCGACCGTCTGCGCCTGCCCGAACAGGTCGATCCGCAGCTGCGCCCCCTGGAACGGGGTCCGCTTGCGGACGATCTCCAGGCCCAGCTCGGCCGCGATCAGCTCATGGCCCAGGCACACGCCGAGCAGACCGTGGCGGTGGCCGCGCAGCAGCTCCGCGGTCAGCCCGCGCAGGAAGCGCATCTTCGGATCGGCCGCGTCCGACGGGTCGCCCGGCCCGGGACCGAGCACCACCGGCCCCTCGTGGGCGAGCGCCAGCTCACGCAGCCCCGGCTCGTCGTAACGCAGCACCGAGACCTCCAGGCCCGAGGAACGCAGCAGGTGCGCCAGCATCGCGGTGAAGGTGTCCTCCGCGTCGATCACCAGGGCGTGCCCCGACAGCTCCGCCGTCGTCTCCTGCATCCGCAGCCAGAACGGCGCCAGGTCCGCCCGCCGCGCGTCGAGCGCCGCCCGCACCCGCGGGTCCTCGGCCAGCCGCGGCGGTACCGCGCCCTCGTCGCGCGGCCGCCCCTCCCGTACCCCCAGGGCGCTCAGGACCCCCGCCGCCTTGGCGTGGGTCTCGGCCACCTCGCCCGCCGGATCGGAGTGCCGGACCAGCGTCGCTCCGACCGGGACGCGCAGCCCGCCCTCGGCCGAGATGTCGGCGGTACGGATCAGGATGGGGGAGTCGAGGGTCTGCGCCCCGTTCTCGTCGGTGCCGAGCAGCGCGAGCGCGCCCGCGTAGTAGCCGCGACCGCCCACCTCGTGGCGCTCGATCACCCGGCACGCGTTCTGCAGCGGTGACCCGGTGACCGTCGCCGCGAACATCGTCTCGCGCAGCACCTCGCGCACGTCGAGCGAGGAACGGCCGCGCAGCTCGTACTCCGTATGGGCGAGATGTGCCATCTCCTTCAGCCGGGGGCCGATCACCACCCCGCCCCGGTCGCCGACCGTGCACATCATCTTCAGCTCCTCGTCGACCACCATCGACAGCTCCTCGGTCTCCTTGCGGTCGGCGAGGAAGCAGAGCAGGTCCTCGGGGGTCGGCGCGGTGCCCGACGGGTAGCGGTAGGTGCCGCTGATCGGGTTCATCACGACCGTCCCGCCGGACATCCGCACGTGCACCTCCGGACTCGCGCCCACCAGCGTGCGGTCCCCGGTGTGCACCACGAAGGTCCAGTACGCGCCCCGCTCGCCCGCCAGCAGCCGCCGGAACAGCGCGAGCGCGTCGGCCCGCCCGAAGCCCGGGATCGCGCCGGTGTACGTGCGCCGGATGACGAAGTTCGCGCCCTCGCCGCGCCCGATCTCCTCGTCGACGACCCGCCGCACGATCCGCCCGTACTCCTCGTCGGACACGTCGAACCCGCCGTCCTCGACGCGCACGTCATGGGCCGGGAGCTGTGCGAGGGCGTCGGCGAGCGGCAGTTCGTACGACTCGTCGGCGACCAGGACGGCCAGCGGGGTGCCGTCGTCGCGGACGTCGAAGCCGCGCTCGCGGATCTGCCGGAACGGCACCAGCGCGAGCGCCGGCCGCTCGCCCACCGGCAGCTCGGCGAGCCGTCCGGCCTCGTGCACGGCGCCGATCAGCACCTCGACGGTGTCGTGGGAACGGCCCGGCGTGCGTCTGCGCAGCAGCGCGAAGGGCGGGCAGGAGTCGTCGAGGAGGCGGGAGAGGTCCATGGTGGTCGTTCCTTCCGGTGATGCGGAGAGGAACGGCCCCCGGGTACGAGAAAGGCCGCCCCTCGGGCGGCCTTCGCGTGCGTTTCGTGTACGCGCAGTCAGTGGGCCGCCGGATGAGCGGTCCACCACCAGTTCTTCGTCGTCTGCGCGAACATGGCGCCGATCGTAACGCATGACGCGGATCACGTCCGTCTCATCCATCGGTCATTGGCGTGGGCGTGGCCCTTCGCCACGTACTGTTGTTGCGTGACCGTGAACGCTGATACCCACGCCGTCGCCAAGGCGACCTGGCGAGACCTGCCCGCGGCGCAGCAGCCCGAGTACCCCGATGCCGAGGCTCTGCGCGATGTGATCGCGGACCTCGAGTCGTATCCTCCGCTGGTTTTCGCCGGCGAGTGCGACCAGCTGCGCGCCCGGATGGGAGCCGTCGCCCGTGGCGAGGCGTTCCTCCTCCAGGGCG
Organism: Streptomyces sp. NPDC085481; assembly: GCF_044541845.1. Lineage (NCBI taxonomy): Bacteria > Bacillati > Actinomycetota > Actinomycetes > Kitasatosporales > Streptomycetaceae > Streptomyces > Streptomyces sp. NPDC085481. The sequence goes on along the minus strand of NZ_JBITTJ010000001.1, from coordinate 371,041 downwards.
GCGACTGCGCCGAGGCCTTCGACGCCGTGTCCGCCGACCACATCCGGGCCAAGCTGAAGACGCTCCTCCAGATGAGCGCCGTCCTGACGTACGCGGCCTCCGTGCCCGTCGTCAAGGTCGGCCGCATCGCCGGGCAGTACTCCAAGCCCCGCTCGAAGGGGACCGAGACCCGCGACGGCGTGACCCTGCCGACGTACCGCGGCGACTCGGTCAACGGCTTCGACTTCAACGAGAAGGCCCGCGTCCCGGACCCCGAGCGCCTGAAGCGGATGTACAACGCCTCCGCCTCGACGCTCAATCTGGTCCGCGCCTTCACCACCGGTGGCTACGCCGACCTGCGCCAGGTGCACGCCTGGAACCAGGACTTCGTGAAGTCCTCCCCGTCGGGCCAGCGCTACGAGCAGCTGGCGCGCGAGATCGACAACGCGCTGAACTTCATGAAGGCCTGCGGCACCGACCCGGCCGAGTTCCGCGCGGTGGAGTTCTACGCCTCGCACGAGGCGCTGCTCCTCGACTACGAGGGCGCGCTGACGCGTACCGACTCGCGCACCGGCAAGCTGTACGACACCTCCGGCCACATGGTCTGGATCGGTGAGCGCACCCGCCAGCTCGACCACGCCCACATCGAGTTCGCCTCGCAGATCGCGAACCCGATCGGCATCAAGCTGGGTCCGACGACCACGGCCGAGGACGCGCTGACGTACATCGACCGTCTGGACCCGGACCGCGAGCCGGGCCGGCTGACCTTCATCGTCCGCATGGGCGCCGACAAGGTCCGCGACAAGCTCCCCGAGCTGGTCGAGAAGGTCACCGCCTCCGGTGCCACCGTCGCCTGGGTCACCGACCCGATGCACGGCAACACCTTCGAGGCGGCCTCGGGCCACAAGACCCGCCGCTTCGACGACGTGCTCGACGAGGTCAAGGGCTTCTTCGAGGTCCACAAGGAGCTGGGCACCCACCCGGGCGGCATCCACGTCGAGCTCACCGGTGACGACGTCACGGAGTGCGTGGGCGGCGGCGACGAGATCTTCGTCGACGACCTGCACCAGCGCTACGAGACGGCCTGCGACCCGCGGCTCAACCGCAGCCAGTCGCTGGACCTGGCGTTCCTGGTGGCGGAAATGTACCGCGACCAGTGAGCCGTGATCAGTAGGTAGCTTCGTACGAGGATGGGGCGCGGATCCATGTGATCCGCGCCCCATCCTCGTATCAAGCACTTTTGCGACCCGCGACCGCCGGGTAAGGTTAGGTTAGCCTAATCGATCTCGACGGGAGGTGAACCGCGTGTACGTCTGCTCATGTTTCGCAGTCACGGAGAAGCAGGTCAAGCAGCACGCGGAAGCCGGTGCCTGCACGCCCCGCCAGATCGCCTCGGCTTGCAAGGCGGGCACGGACTGCGGCTCGTGCGTACGGCGTATTCAGGCCATTCTCGGGCGCGGCAACTGCCCCCGGCGTGAGCTGCTCGACCAGGGCATGCCGGCCCTCGCGGCGGACATGGACCCCGCCGAGGAACTCTCCGAGGCCGCGTAGGCCGCGCGGGTCGCGCGGTGTCGACCGAGTCGCCCCGGCTGGCTGCTAGCTGGGCTGCTCGATGAGCGTCGAGCAGTAGAGCGCCTCGCCGAGGGACTCGATCAGCTCCAGCTGCGTGTCGAGGTAGTCGATGTGGTGCTCCTCGTCGGCCAGGATCTCCTCGAAGAGGTTGGCCGAGGTGATGTCACCCTTGGCCCGCATGACCTCGATCCCGCGCTTCAGGCGGTCGATCGCCTCGACCTCGACCTGACGGTCGGCCTCGAACATCTCCTTGACCGTCTGGCCCACCCGGACGTGGAAGAGCCGCTGGTAGTTGGGCAGACCGTCGAGCATGAGGATGCGCTCGGTCAGCTTGTCCGCGTGCTTCATCTCGTCGATGGATTCTTCGCGGGTGTACTTGGCGAGCTTCGTCCAGCCCTTGTTGTCCTGGATGCGGTAGTGCAGCCAGTACTGGTTGATCGCGGTCAGCTCGCCGGTCAGCTGCTCGTTGAGGAACTCGAGGACCTCGGGGTCGCCCTGCATCGCTTGGAATCCTTCCACGCATGTCGGTGCCGCCCACTGGGCAGGATGGCCGCATCCTCGCAGCACGAATGGGTGGCGTCCAGTAAGTGGAGGCTTACTCGGAGTTGTCCCAAAGGTCAGGATATCCCGGGGATGGCGGGGCATGACTGGTCATGACCACCCCTTGCCGTCTGTCACCATGGATGACATGGGTCAGCCGGAGGGCGGAGTTCGCCAGGAAGCAGGAGTGCCGGATCTTCCGCCGGGACAGCGCCTTCAGCGCGGCTGGCCGGTCACCCATTACGGCCCCGTCCCCCGTTTCAAGCCGGAGCGCTGGGAGTTCCGGGTGTTCGGGGCGACCGCGGACGGTGACAAGCGCTGCTGGAACCACGAGGAGTTCTCGGCGCTGCCCTTCGCCACGGTCGAGGCCGATCTGCACTGCGTCACGAAATTCAGCATGCTCGGGGCCGAATGGGGTGGAGTGCCCGCCCGGACGATCCTGGAGCTCGCCCCTCCCGCGCCCGGCGTCACGCATGTGATGGTCTGGGCCGAGTACGGCTACAGCGCGAACATGCGGCTCGCCGACTTCGCCTCGGAGCGCTCGATCTTCGCCACCCACAAGGACGGTGAGCTGCTCACCGCCGAGCACGGCTTCCCGCTGCGTCTCGTGGTGCCGCACCTCTACGCCTGGAAGGGCCCGAAGTGGGTGCGGGGCGTGGAGTACATGGCCGCCGACCGGCGTGGCTTCTGGGAGGAGCGCGGTTACCACAACATCGGTGACCCGTGGACGGAGCAGCGCTACTCGTACCAGGAGGAGCCGGGCGACGGCCCCGAGCTCTGACCTCTGGTCCCTGCCGTCAGTGGTGGTACTGGTGGACGACGGCGTGGCCCTTGCCGCGGCCGATCATCCACTTGTTGACCGGCGTGGTCAGGACGAAGGCGATCGCGAGCGAGAGCGCCAGGACGATCCAGAACAGCGCGTCGGACAGATGCGCGTCCATGGCGCCGGGCCAGAGGGCGATGACGCCGTTGTCGATCAGCTCCATGACCGCGATGGACAGGGTGTCGGCGGCGAGCGCCACCTTGAAGGCGGTTCGGAAGTCGACGCCGGCCTTGAGGATGCCGCGCAGGGTGAGCGCGTAGCCGAAGAAGAACGCCAGGACGATCGCGAGCACCATGGTCGGCAGGTTGCCCCAGCCGAGCGCGGTGCCGATGATCATGCCGAGCACTTCGCCGATGGCGCACCCGGTGAGGCAGTGCAGGGTGGCCTGGGCGGCCATGGCCCAGGAGACCTTCCCGTGGCCGTGGCCGTCGGCCTGGTGGTGCTGATGGGCCTCGTGGTGCTCGGGTCCGTGCTGCTCGTGGTGCTCGTGCTCGTGATGGACGTGCGCTTCGTGCTGCATGGGTGCCCCCAAGCTCGGGTAGCGGTTCCTGCCTCTCCCTGAAACGTATACCCCCCCAGGGTATTCCTCAACGCAGTTTCTTCAGCAGCTCCACGTCCGCCTTGTGCCCCTGGGGCCCGCCCGGCGTCTCGATGATCAGCGGTACGCCGTCGGTGGCGGGGTGCCGCAGCAGCGCACCGAACGCGTCCTGGCCGATATGACCGGCGCCGATGTTGGCGTGCCGGTCCTTGTGCGCGCCCACGACGTCCTTCGAGTCGTTGGCGTGGATCAGCTTCAGCCGGCCCTCGCCGACCTCCGCGACCAGCGCGTCCAGGGTCTGGGCCGCGCCGTACGGGCCGGTCAGATCGTGCCCGGCGGCGAAGATGTGACAGGTGTCGAGGCAGATGCCCAGCTTCGGGTGGCGGTCGAGCGCGTCGAAGTACGGCCCGAAGTCCTCGGCCCGCGAGCAGAGCGAGAAGCCCTGCCCTGCCGTCGACTCCAGCAGCAGGAAGGGGTCGTCGTCGTGCGTCAGCTCGTCGAGCAGCGGCAGCATCCGCTCCCGTACCTGCGCGAGCGCCTCAGCGCGCCGCCGCCCGCCGGTCGCCGAGCCGGTGTGCACCACCACGCCCTTGGCGCCGATCTCGCGGCCGCGGCGCAGTGAGTGGCGCATCGACTCCACCGACCTGTCCACCGTCGCCTCGGTGTGCGAGCCGAAGTTGATCAGATACGGGGCGTGCACCCAGGCCGACAGGCCCTCGGCCTCGCAGCCGGCCCGGAACAGCTCGTCCTGGGCCGGGTTGCCGGCCGGGGTGGCCCAGCCGCGGGGGTTGGCGACGAAGACCTGCACGGTCTCGGCGCCGAGCTCGCGTGCGTAGCCGAGGCCGGTGGTGGCGAGGCCCCCGGCCACGGGGACATGGCCGCCGACGGGGTTGCGCATGAGTCCCTACAGTCCCTTGATCGTGATGGTGATGGTGGAGCCCTCGGCCGCGGTCGAGTCGCCCTCGGCGGACTGGCCCGTGACCGTGTCGCCGAGGAACGGGAAGGTCTTCTCGACCTTCACCTCGAAGCCCGCCGCCTCCAGCTCGCTCCGGGCCTCGTCGGTCTTCATGCCGACGACGTCCGGCACCTCGACCATCCGCGGCCCCTTGGAGACGGTGAGGGTGATCGTGTCGCCCTTGGCGGCGCGGCTGCCCTCGGCGAGGGACTGCGCGGCGACCGAGCCGGCCTCCTCGGGGGAGTTGATCCGCTCCGGCGCCACCGCCACCTTCAGGCCGGCCTCCTGGAGCGCGGCCGTCGCGTCGGCCACGCTCTCGCCCGTGACGCCGGGGACGTCGATCGGCACGCCCTTGCTGACGACCAGGGCGACGGCCGAGTCCGGGTTCCGTTCGGTGCCGGGCTCGGGGTCGGTGCTGATGACCGCGCCCTGCGCGACGGACCGGCTGAACGCGTACGAGACGATGCCCGGCGCCAGGCCCTCGTCGGCCAGCCGCCGCCTGGCCTCGGCGAGCGGGGTGCCCTTCAGGTTCGGGACCTTCACGATCTGCGGGCCGCGGGAGAGGGTGAGCGTCACCCTGCCGTTGCCGCGGATGCGTTCGCCGGGGGCGGGGTCGGTGGCCATGACCGTGCCCCGCTCGTACACGTCGCTGAACGCGCGCTTGGTCGTGCCCACGTCGAGGCCGGCCTCGCCCAGGCGCTCGGTGGCCTGGGCCTCGGTCTTGCCGAGGACGGCGGGGACCCGGGTGAACTGGCCGGAGTTGATGTACCAGACGCCGCTCCCGATGCCGAGGGCGAGCAGCACGACGGCGACGATCAGGAGGGGTCCGCGGGGCAGCCCGCGGCGGGACGCGGCGGGAGCGGGCACGGGCGCGGGAGCCGGCGGGGGAAGCAGGCTGGTGTGCTCCACCGGCAGGGGCTGGATCCGGGGAATGACGCTGGTCCGGTCGTCGACTCCGCCGGGCTCCTCCGCCCGGGCCCGCGGGGGCACGGCGTCCAGCTGGTCGTCACGGAGCGCGGCGCGGGACTCGCGCACCAGGGCGAGCAGCGCGACCGCGTCGTACGGGCGGACCTCGGGGTTCCGGGCGGTGGCGCTCGCCACCAGCTCGTCCAGCTCCTGGGCGAGGCCCGGGACGGCGGCGGAGGGGGCGGGGACGTCGGTGTTCAGGTGCTGGTAGAGGACCTGGGCGGGGGTGTCGCCCGAGTGCGGCTTGGCGCCGGTCAGCATCTCGTACAGGACGACGCCGCACGCGTAGACGTCGGCGCGCGTGTCGGCCGTACCGTGCTCGATCTGCTCGGGCGCGAGATAGGACACGGTGCCGAGGACGGCGCCGGTGGTGTCGGTGGCCGAACCCACGCTCCGTACGAGCCCGAAGTCGGCGACCTTCACCCGCCCGTCGTCCCCTATGAGGACGTTCTCCGGCTTCATGTCCCGGTGCACGAACCCGGCCCGGTGCGCGGCGCCGAGCGCGGCGAGCACCGGCTCCAGGATGTCGAGCGCCGCGCGCGGCTGGAGCGCGCCGCGCTCGCGCAGGACGTCGCGCAGGGTGCACCCGGCGACGTACTCCATGGCGAGATAGACGTACGCGCCGTCCGCTCCCTGGTCGAAGACGCCGACGACGTTGGGGTGCGCCAGGCGGGCGACGGACTTGGCCTCCCGCATGAACCGCTCCACGAACGCGGCGTCCGTCGCCAGGTCGGGGTGCATCACCTTGAGCGCGAGCACCCGGTCGAGCCTGGTGTCGACGGCCCGGTAGACCGTGGCCATCCCGCCGACGGCGATACGCGCGTCGACGCGGTAGCGGCCGTCGAGCAGCCGCCCGACGAGGGGGTCCTGAAGGGTCGTGTCCACGGCGACGAGTCTACGAGCCGCACCGGGACGCCCGGTCCATGCCGGCCTCACTGCAGCGCACCTGTAACGCGGGCCCGTGCGGCACGGGCCCGCAGGGGCAGCCCCCGCCCCCGCCCCCCACCGGCCCCCGGCAGGGATTCGGGAAGGGGCGGGGTGGGGCAGGGGCTGGACCGGCTGTCAGAAAGCGGGGCGGCAGGGGCTGGATCGCCTGTCAGAAGGCGGGGCGTTCCGGGTCCAGGTGGGCCCGGCCCTCGCGCGGGGAGGACGCGTCAGCGAAGTGGCGCCGGGGGATGCGGCCCGCCCGGTGGGCGAGCCGCCCCGCTTCCACCGCGTGCCGCATCGCCGCCGCCATCAGGGCCGGCTCCTGCGCCCGCGTCACCGCCGACGCCAGCATCACCGCCGCGCAGCCCAGCTCCATCGCCAGCGCCGCGTCCGAGGCCGTCCCCGCCCCCGCGTCCAGGATCACCGGCACCCCCGCCCGCTCCACGATCAGCTCGAAGTTGTGCGGGTTGCGGATGCCGAGACCGGACCCGATCGGCGAGCCCAGCGGCATGATCGCCGCGCAGCCGGCGTCCTCCAGCTTCTGCGCGAGGACGGGGTCGTCGTTCGTGTAGGGAAGGACGACGAAGCCCTCGTCCACCAGCGTCTCCGCCGCGTCCAGGAGCTCCACCCCGTCCGGCAGCAGGGTCCGCTCGTCGGCGATGACCTCCAGCTTGATCCAGTTCGTGCCGAGCGCCTCCCGGGCCAGCCGGGCGGTCAGCACCGCCTCTCCGGCCGTGTAGCAGCCTGCCGTGTTCGGCAGGACGCGGATGCCGAGCCGGTCCAGGACCGACAGGACCGAGCCGCGCACCGTCGGGTCCAGGCGGCGCATGGCGACCGTGGTCAGCTCCGTACCGCTGGCGACGAGGGAGCGTTCGAGGATGTCGAGGCTCGGCGCGCCGCCCGTGCCCATGATCAGGCGGGAGGAGAACTCCGCGTCGCCGAGGAGGAAGGTGTCGTCGGACATCGCGCTCAGCCTCCCTGCACCGCGGTGAGGACCTCGACCCGGTCGCCGTCGCAGAGGACCGTCGCGGACCACTGGCCGCGCGGCACGACAGTCTCGTTGACGGCGGCGGCCACCCCGGAGGGCGCGGTGGTGAGGGTCGCGACGAGGGCGTCGAGGGAGAGCGGGCCCGACAGGACCCGGCCTTCCCCGTTCACGGACAGGTTCACGGACGCGTTCATGCGTGCTCCAGGTGTACGGGCGAGAAGCGGCGGGCGGCGAACGGCCGTGCCTCGTCGGGCAGCGCGCCGGTGGTCAGGGCCTCCGCCATGACGTCGCCGGTGACGGGGGTCAGCAGGACCCCGTTGCGGTAGTGGCCGGTCGCGAGCTGCAGGCCGGGCAGGGCGCTGGGGCCGAGCAGCGGCGCGTTGTCGGGGGAGCCGGGGCGCAGCCCGGCGCGGGTCTCGGTGAGCGGCAGCTCGGTGATCCCCGGAACCAGTTCGTGCGCGTCGCGCAGCAGCTCGTACACCCCGCCCGCCGTGACGGTGGTGTCCCAGCCGAGCTCCTCGCTGGTCGCGCCGACGACGAGTTCGCCGTTCTCGCGCGGGACGAGGTAGACGTGGCTGCCGCGCACGACCGCGCGGACGGTGCGGGAGAGGAAGGGCGCGTACGCGGGCGGCACCTGTAGCCGCAGCACCTGCCCCTTCACGGGCCGTACGGGCGGCAGCACCTCGTCCGGTACGCCGGACAGCCGGCCGCTCAGGCTGCCCGCGGCAAGGACGACCTGGTCCGCCGCCAGCTCGACACCGCCCGCGAGGACCGCGCCGCGGGCCCGGTCCCGTACCACCGTGAGCCGCTCCACCAGCGAACGGTGGAAGACCACCCCGGCCCGCTCGCACGCGGCCACCAGCGCGTCGGCGAGCCGCCGCGGGTCGACCTGGTGGTCGCCGTCCACCCGCAGCCCGCCGCGTACGCCCGGCGCCAGCATGGGTTCGAGGCGCCGGCACTCGCGGCCGTTGAGCCACTCCGAGGTCAGCCCGCAGCGGGTCTGCAGGGCGTGCAGCTCGCGCAGGTGGGCCCGGTCGTCGGCGTCGAGCGCGACGGCGAGGGTGCCGCAGGCGCGGTAGCCGACGTCGTGGCCGGTGGTCTCGGCCAGCTCGGCGACGAATTCGGGGTAGCGGCGGGCGGAGTCGAGGTTGAGGCCGAGGAGGGTCTCCTCGCCGTAGTGGAGTTCGGTGACGGCGGCGAGCATGCCGGCCGCCACGCGAGCGGCCCCGCCGCCCGGTTCGGGGTCGGCCACGGCGGTGCGCAGGCCGCGCTGCGCGGCCCGCCAGGCCGTGACCAGGCCGATGATCCCGCCCCCGATGACGAGGACGTCGAAAGTGCTGCATGTGTTGCATGTACGCGACATGGGCGTCCAGCCCCTCCCTTCGCCGGCATGACCCGGATCAGGTTCGTACGGTCGGAGGCCGGCCAGCCTCCCTCTCAGCCCGGTGCGTCCGGGCTCCCGCGAGTGCTTTACGGCCGTCAGACTAGCCCGTGGCCCGGCCGGGCCGCAGGGCCCTCCCCGGAGCCGTCGCCTGACCCCGTCCCGGATGCGTCCCGCGTGACCCCGTCCCGGATGCGTCCCCGGACCGTCTCCGGACCCGTCCCTTGGCTCGTCCCTGATCCGTCCCGTGACCCCGTCCCGGACCCGAACTTCCTGACAGTCCGTCAGATGCGTAAGGTGGTCGGGTGAGCGAGCAGAAGCAGGTTCCCCACCGGGTCGTGATCGTCGGCGCCGGAATGGCGGGCGTCCAGACCGCCGTCGCCCTGCGCGAACAGGGCTTCACCGGCGCCGTCACCCTCATCGGCGCCGAGCCCCACCAGCCCTACGACCGGCCGCCGCTCTCCAAGGCGGTCCTCCTCGGCAAGGCCGAGGACTCCGCCTTCGACATCGACTTCGAAGACCTCGGCCTCGAGCTCCGCCTCGGCCTCGACGTCACCGGCCTGCGCCCCGCCGACCACGCGGTCGACACCGAGGCCGGCCCCGTCCCGTACGACACGCTCGTCATCGCCACCGGCGCCCACCCGCTCACCCTGCCCGGCACCGAAGGCGTCCCCGGCGTCCACCTCCTGCGCACCCTCGACGACGCGGCCCGGCTCAAGCCCGTCCTGGAACGCCGCCACGACATCGTCGTCGTCGGCGCCGGCTGGATCGGCGCGGAGTTCGCCACCGCCGCCCGCGAGGCCGGCTGCGCCGTCACCGTCGTCGAGGCCGCCGACCGCCCTCTCGCCGGCGCCCTGCCCGCCGAGGTCACCGCCCCCATGGCCGCCTGGTACGCCGAGAGCGGCGCCGCACTCCGGCTGAACGCGCGCGTGGACCGGGTCGAGGAGGGGCGGGTCGTCCTCGCCGAGGGCGCCGCGCGCTCCGGCGAGCGGCGCGAGCTGCCCGCCGACGCCGTCGTCGTCGGCATCGGCGCCCGCCCGGCCACCGGGTGGCTGGACGGCTCCGGCATCGCCCTCGACCCGAGCGGCGCCCTCACCGCCGACGACCGGCTGCGCACCTCCCTGCCCGACGTGTACGCCGTCGGCGACTGCGCCTCCTTCCCCTCCGCCCGCTACGGCGAGCGGCTCCTGGTCCACCACTGGGACAACGCCCTCCAGGGCCCGCGCACCGTCGCCGCCGACATCGTGGGCGCCGCGCCGGAGCCGTACGACCCGGTGCCCTACTTCTGGTCCGAGCAGTTCGGCCGCTTCGTCCAGTACGCCGGGCACCACGGCGCCGCCGACACGCTCCTGTGGCGCGGCGACCCGGCGGGGGAGAGCTGGACCGTCCTGTGGCTGCAGGGCGACACGCCCGTAGCCCTCCTGGCGGTCGGCCGCCCGCGGGACCTCGCCCAGGGCCGCAGGCTCATCGAGCAGCGCACACCCGTCGATCCGGCGAGGGCCGCCGACCCCTCCGTACCTCTGAAGGCGGCAGTCCGGTAGGGCCCGACTACCGACTGTCAGTCCGGGATGGCACGCTTGTCCCGTGACCGAGATTGACGCAAAGATCGATGCTCTCGTCCCTGCCTGGCTCTACCTCCCCGACATCGCCGAAATGATGGACGTCGAGGTGACGCGCGTGCGCCAGCTGGTCAAGGAGGGCCAGCTCATCGCCGTGCGCCGCGGGGCGAACAACGCGCTCCAGGTGCCCGCCGCCTTCATCCAGGGCGACAAGGTCGTCAAGGGCCTCGCCGGCACCTTGACGCTCCTGAAGGACGACGGCTTCACCGACGAAGAGATGCTGGAGTGGCTCTTCACTCCGGACCCGACCCTGCCGGGCACCCCCGCGCAGGCGCTCGGCGAGAATCGCGGCACGGAGGTGAAGCGCCGCGCCCAGGCGCTCGCCGTCTGACGCACGCCCGCTGAGCACGCAGACAGACACCACCAGCGGTGCCGGGCCGGAAGAACTCCGGCCGGCCCGGCACCGGCACCACCCGACGGGGGGACCCACCATGCCCACGCCTCGCGCACAGCTCGCCGACGCCCGCCTCTACCTGTGCACGGATGCCCGGAAGCGCCAGGGAGACCTGCCCGCCTTCCTCGACGCCGTGCTCTCCTCCGGCGTGGACATCGTGCAGCTCCGTGACAAGGGCATGGAGGCCGGCGAGGAGCTGGAGCACCTCGCCGTCTTCGCCGAGGCCTGCCGCCGCCACGGCAAGCTCCTCGCCGTCAACGACCGGGCCGACGTCGCCCACGCCATCGGCTCCGGCGTGCTCCACCTCGGCCAGGGCGACCTGCCCGTGCCCGCCGCGCGCGCGATCCTCGGCGACGAGGTGCTGATCGGCCGCTCCTGCCACGCCGAGTCCGAGGCGGCCGCGGCCGCCGCCGAGCCGGGCGTGGACTATTTCTGCACCGGTCCCTGCTGGCCCACCCCCACCAAGCCGGGGCGGTACGCACCCGGCCTCGACCTCGTGCGGTACGCGGCGGGGCTCGCCCAGGACCGGCCCTGGTTCGCCATCGGCGGCATCGACGAGACCAACCTGGACGAGGTCCTGGACGCCGGAGCCCGCCGGATCGTCGTCGTCCGCGCGATCACCGAGGCCGACGACCCGGCCGCCGCGACCGCCGCCCTCGCCAAGCGGGTCCGCGAGCGGGTCGGGTAGCCGGGCGGGTCGGGTGGCCGGGCGGGTCGGGTGGCCGGGCGGCCGGTTCGTCCCAGGAAGATCGTTTCGCCCGCGCAGCCAAGCTGACCTAAAACGTGTCCAGAACGCGGACGTGGCTTCACCCTGCTCTGGACCCCGTCTAACCTGCCCGTATGGCCCTTGGAACTGCTTCCACCCGCTCGGACCGTGCCCGCACGGTCCGGGACATCCTCGCCGACGGCGGCACCTCGTACTCCTTCGAGTTCTTCGCGCCCCGGACCGAGAAGAGCGAGCAGAGCCTCTGGAACGCCATGCGGCGCATCGAGGCGGTCGGGCCGAGCTTCGTCTCCGTGACCTACGGCGCCGGCGGCTCCACGCGCGGCGGGACGGTCAAGGCCACCCAGAAGATCGCCTCCGACACCACCCTCACCCCGGTGGCCCACCTCACCGCCGTCGACCACTCGATCGCCGAACTCCGCAACATCCTGGGCCAGTACGCCGACGCCGGCATCAGGAACATGCTCGCCGTCCGCGGCGACCCGCCGGGCGACCCCCTCGGCGACTGGGTCGCCCACCCCGAGGGCGTCCACTACGCGGCCGACCTGGTCCGGCTGATCAAGGAGTCCGGCGACTTCTGCGTGGGCGTCGCCGCCTTCCCCGAGATGCACCCGCGCTCCCTCGACTGGGACACCGACGTCCGCCACTTCGTGGACAAGTGCCGCGCCGGCGCCGACTACGCCATCACCCAGATGTTCTTCGACCCGGAGGCCTATCTGCGGCTGCGTGACAGCGCCCAGAAGGCCGGCTGCGAGACCCCGATCATCCCCGAGGTCATGCCCGTGGTGAGCGCCCGGACCCTGGAGCGACTGCCCCAGCTGAGCAACGCCGCCTTCCCCGAGGACGTGAAAGAGCGCATCCTCGCCGTCAAGGACGATCCGGCCGCTGTACGCTCCATTGGCATCGAGTTCGCAACGGAGTTCTGCGCGCGTCTGCTCTCCGAGGGTGTCCCCGGACTGCACTTCATCACGCTGAACAACTCCAGGGCGACGCTCGAGATCTACGAGAATCTCGGACTGCACCAGCAGTCGTGACCGGTCGTACCCGCCTCCTCCCGCGGCGGTGGCCGTAGGAGAGGGGCGGGCATGGGGTGGACGGTCCTCTACATCGCGTTCGGTGTCGTGGCGTTGTGGCTGCTGGGTGAGGTGCTTCTGCAGTACAAGGCGCGGCTGCGCTGGCGGCTGCTCGCCTTCAGCGGCTTCCTGGGCGTGGTCCTCGGGGTGCTGCTGCCCTCGGTGATCGTGATCATCGCCGGCGCGATCGCCTTCGCGGTCGGCCAGACCTATGTGACCCTCTCCTTCCGGCGCGGCTTCTCCACCGGCTGGGCGCTGGGCGGCAGGCCGGGCGCGAGCCGCCGCCGCAGGTCGGGCCCGCCGCCCAAGGAGGGGCCGACCCTGGAGGTCAGCGACCTCGCCTACGAGCCGGTCGACCACGCCGCGGACCCGCACGAGGTCCCGGCCGCCGAGACCACGGACGTGTACGAGCCGCAGCCGATGCCCGAGGACACCGGCCAGTACGCGGTGTACGGCACCGCCTACGACCAGCAGCAGTACGCCGACCCCTACCCGGCCGGATACGGGCAGCAGCCCGCCTACGACTACGGCAGCGCCGGCCAGCAGAGTTACGCGGCCTACTCCGACCCGTACATCGGCCAGCAGTACAACGACGGCGGGGTTCAGTACGGCGACTACCAGCAGCCGTACGCCGATCCGTACGCGCCCTCGTACACCTACGACACCCCGCCCGGCGGCGTCTGGGTCCCGCAGCAGCGGGACAACGAGCAGCCCGACCACGAGCAGTACGGCTACGGCACCGGCAACGACCAGCAGTACCGCTACTAGTCGACCTGCTCAGGCCCTGGTCGTGCTCAGGCGCCGCCGCGAACGGCCGCGATGAGCCGGTGGCAGCGGGCGCTCATGGTGTCGGCGGAGAGTTCGGGGTGGCTGATCCACCAGCCGACGAGCGCGCTGACCGTACCCGTCCACACGTGCTTGAGGGCGTCCGCGTCGAGGGCGTCGTCGTTGCCGTGGGCGTGCAGCAGGGCGGCGGTGCCCGATGCCGCGAGGCCGTCGATGGCCTCGCGGTGGCGGTGAGCCGCCTGCCACGGCTCCGAGCCGTGCTTCAGCGTGCGGTCGTAGAGCACGAACCAGGCGTGCCGCTGCCCCTCCAAGGCGCGGAAGACCGCGGTGAGCACCGCCTGGGGGAGCCGGTCACCGGCCGGCTCCGACGCCATGGCGCCGTCGACCGCGGCGAGCAGGCGGGGGCCGATGCGGTCGACGCAGGCCGTGTAGAGGCCGTCCTTGGAGCCGAAGTACGTGTAGAGCATCGGCTTCGTGACGCCCACGCGCCGGGCGATCTCGGTCATCGACGCCGTGGCGTGGCCGTTCCTGCCGAACTCCTCCAGTGCCGCGGCGATGATCTGTTCCTCCCGGCGTGCCCGCGGGACGCCCTTCGTTCCGGCCGCCGATCCCCTTGCCGTCGTCATGAGGAGACTATACGTTGCAGTAATTTACCAAGCGGTAAATTACCTGGAGGTCACATCTCATGGCCGACCACACCACGCGGCGCCGGTCCTGGTGGGGCTGGGGCACCGAGGCCGACGCGCTGTCCGCAGCCGAGTGCACCGCACTCGGGTCCCTCGTCCCGGGTGCGGCGGCGACCCCCCTGCCCGTGCCCGACGTCTCCGGCCACCTGCTGCCGAAGGTCCGCGTCGAGCCGCCCACCGCACTCGCCCCCTTCATGTCGGCCGCGCCGCTGGACCGGGCCTCGCACACCTACGGCAAGGCGTACCGCGACGTGGTCCGCGCCCTGGAGGGAGACCTCACCGCCGCCCCCGACCAGGTCGCCCGCCCCCGTACCGAACAGGAGGTGGCCGACGCCCTGGACTGGGCGGCCGACGCCGACGTGGCGGTCGTGCCGTACGGCGGGGGCAGTTCCGTCGTCGGAGGGGTCGAGTACCGCGCGGACCGCCACCGCGCCGTCGTGTCGCTCGACCTGTCCCGCCTCGACCGGGTGCTGGAGATCGACCGGGTCAGCCGGGCCGCCCGGATCCAGGCCGGCGCCCTCGGCCCCGGCCTCGAGGACCAGCTGCGGCCGCACGGTCTCACCCTCCGGCACTTCCCGCAGAGCTTCGAGTTCTCCACCCTGGGCGGCTGGCTCGCCACCCGGGCCGGGGGTCACTACGCCACGCTGTACACCCACATCGACGACCTCGTCGAGTCCTTGCGGGTGGTGACACCCGCCGGGGTCAACGCCTCCCTGCGGCTGCCCGGTTCGGGAGCGGGACCGTCCCCGGACCGGTTGTTCCTGGGCTCCGAGGGTGCCCTGGGCGTCATCACCGAGGCCTGGATGCGGCTCCAGGAACGCCCCCGCCACAAGGCCTCGGCCACGGTGCTCTTCGGCGACGTCCACACGGCCTTCGGCGCCGTACGGGCCATCGCCCAGTCGGGCCTGCACCCGGCCAACTGCCGTCTCCTCGACCCCGGGGAGGCCGCCCTGGCCGGAGTCGCGCACGGCGGCCGGAGCGTGCTCGTCCTCGGGGTGGAATCGGCGCACGTCCCCGTGGACGGCCGCCTGGCCGAACTCCTCGCCCTGGCCCGTGACCACGGCGGCTCGCCGGCGCCGACGCAGCCCGGCGCCCCGGACGCCGCCGCGGACACCTGGCGGTCGGCCTTCCTGCGGATGCCCTACCTGCGCGACGCCCTCGCCCGGATGAGCGTGGTGACCGAGACGTTCGAGACCGCGTGCACCTGGGACCGCGCGCCGCAGCTGTACGAGGCGGTGCGCGGGCGACTGGCCGATGTCGTACGGGAGGTGACGGGCGCCGAGGGCACGGTCAACTGCCGCTTCACCCATGTCTATCCGGACGGGCCCGCGCCCTACTTCACCGTCATCGCACCGGGACGGCGCGGCGCCGAGGTCGCGATGTGGGACGAGATCAAGTCCGCCGCCATGGAGGTCCTTCACGACCACGGCGCCACCGTCACGCATCACCACGCGGTCGGCCGCGACCACCGGCCCGGCTACGACCGCCAGCGCCCGGAGCCGTTCGCCCTGGCGCTGCGCGCCGCCAAGCGGGCACTGGACCCGGCTGGGATCCTCAACCCGGGCGTGCTGATCGACTGACCGTGCCCCGTGCCCGCTACCGCGACCCGCGGAAGTCCGCTACTGCGAGCCGCGGAAGTCCGCGCCCTCCACGATCAGTCCGGCGACCAGCGCGCCCGACATCCCGGCATGGGCGAGCCCGCCGCCGGGGTGGGCCCAGCCGCCGGCGAAGTAGAGGCCGGGAAGCAGGGAGGCGTTGGCCTCGGGGAGATGCCGTCCGCCCGCCCCCGCGAGCGCGGGGCCGGGCACTTCGGCGACACCCGTCTCGCGCAGGGTGTGCTCCGGGGTACGGACCTCCTGCCACAGCAACCGCTCCCGGAGCCCGGGAACGGCCGCCTCCGCCGCCGTGACCACGCGTCCGGCGACGGCACTCCAGTCCTGCCCGCCCCGCGTGCCGACGGTCGCGGTCACGGTCACCGACTCGTGGCCGTCGTCGGGCCGCAGGGCCGGGTCGTCCGGCCGCAGCACCGTCACGGTGGGCAGGTCGCCGGCGGCGTGCACGACCGTACGGTGCACGGCGCCGGGCTCCCGGGCCCCGCGCAGGGCCAGACAGACCGTCACGCGGCCGGTGTACGGCCGCTGAGCGGACGGCTCGGCACCGCGCGGGGCGAGCTCCCGGTCCTCGTCGTGATGCGAGGGCACCGGCGCCCCCGACACCACGTGGTCCGCCCCGACGGTCTCCCCGCCGGCCAGCTCGATCCCGCAGGCCCGCCCGTCCTTCTCCAGGACCCTCTCGACGTGCGCGTCGAACACGAACTCCACCCGCCGCTGCCGGCACCGCTCGTACACCGCGTCCGCGAGCGCCCGGATGCCGCCGGCCACGTACCAGCTGCCGAAGGTCTGCTCCATGTACGGCAGCACGGCCGCCGCGGCCGGGGCGCCGGCGGGGTCGAAGCCGTAGCTCCAGGCGTACGCGTCGAGGAGCGCGGCGAGCCGCGGGTCGCGCAGCTCGCGGGCGCCGATCCGGGCCAGGGTGGTCGTGGGGCGGCGCAGCAGGCCCGCCTTGAGGGCCGGGTAGGGCTCGCGGCCCAGCGGGGTGGTGTCCTTCGGCTGCGGCTCCTCCAGGAGGGGGCGCCGGGTGCGGTCCCAGGCCTCGCGGGCGCGGACCATGAAGTCGCCCCAGCGCTCGCCCGTGCCCGCGCCGAGCGCCGCGTCCAGGGCGGCGACGGTGCCGGCGCGCGAGGCGTTCGGCAGGTCGACGCGGGTGCCGTCGGCGAAGAGCTGGCGGCTCGCCGGGTCGACCTGCGTCAGCGTCACGCACTCCTCGAGCGGCTGCTTGCCGGTCTTGACGAACAGGTCGCGATAGACGGCGGGCAGGTGCAGCAGACCGGGGCCGGTGTCGAAGCCGAACCCGTCGCGCTCGAACCGGCGGACCGCACCCCCGTACGTCCCGCCGCTCTCGTACACCGTCACCCGGTGGCCCGCCACGGCGAGCCGGGCGGCGGCCGCCATGGCGCCGAGCCCCGCGCCGATCACCACAATCCGTGCCATGCCAGGGACTGTATCGACCCCCACCGACAGGTCAGAAGTCGGACCAGTCCGCGGGTGGGCGTGCCTGGGCGGTCGTCAGGCGCTTCTCCTCGCGGCGCTGCGCCCTGCGCCGCCAGAAGCGGCGGATGCGGTGGGCGAGGAAGGCGAGTATCACCAGGCCGAGGACGAGCAGCACGGCCGCGATGACCGCTGCCGCGACCGGATGGAATATGGCGAACGTGATGATCCCGGCGACGCCGAGGTCCTCCATCAGGGACACGGCGATGTTGGAGGCGGGCTCCGGCGAGGTGTTGATCGCCATCCGGGTGCCGGCCTTGACGAAGTGGCTCAGCAGAGCCGTCGTGCCGCCGACCGCGCCCGCCGCGAGCTCGGGCAGCGAGCCGGACTGCCCGGCGAGCAGGGCGGCGACCACCGCCCCGCTGACCGGCCGGATCACCGTGTGGACCGAGTCCCACACGGAGTCGACGTACGGGATCTTGTCCGCGACCGCCTCGCACAGGAACAACACCCCCGCGGCGATCAGGACGTCGGGTCGCTGCAGCGCCTGGGGCACCTCGTCGGAGATGCCGGTCGCGCCGAAGAAGCCGAGGAGCAGGACCACCGCGTACGCGTTGATCCCGCTCGCCCAGCCGCTGGTGAAGACCAGGGGGAGTACGGACACGTCCGCGATGGTAACCAGCTCTGAGTATCCGTACCTAGAGCGCGAGATGAGTAGGGATGCGGATGGGCCATGACCTGCGCGGACGAGAGAGTGGAGCACACGGAAGGGGCGCGGCTCCGGACCGCCGTCACGGGGCGGCGGAGCGGGCCGCGCGCC
Organism: Streptomyces sp. NPDC085481; assembly: GCF_044541845.1. NCBI lineage: Bacteria > Bacillati > Actinomycetota > Actinomycetes > Kitasatosporales > Streptomycetaceae > Streptomyces > Streptomyces sp. NPDC085481. Next base: position 353,223 of record NZ_JBITTJ010000001.1, on the reverse strand, counting down.
TGCCGGTACGGGGGTACCACGGGGGCACGGGGGTGCACGGGGGTACGTAAGGAAGCGCCGGTCCGGCGAGGCTCGGGGGGATCGAGCCTCGCAGGACCGGCGCCTTTCGTCGTACCGGCGTACGGCCACGGGTTACGGCCACCGGTGCGGAGAGGAGCGCTGCCTAGCAGCCGCCCACCCGTCCGTGCAGCAGCCGGGAGAGCGCCGCGTGGACGTCGTCCAGGGAGCGCTCGCTCTGGAAGGCCTGCCAGTCGAGCGCGGCCACCAGGACCATGCCGACCAGGGCCGCCGCCGTCAGCTGCACGTCGATCTCGTCGCTCAGCTCCCCGGCGGCCACGCCCTCCCGCAGCACGTTCTCGACCACCGCCACGGCCTCCTGACGGACCACCAGGAGCGTGGAGTTCCAGGCCCGTCCGGTGCGCCAGAGCTCGGCCACGTACAGCTGAGTGAAGGCCGGGTAGCGGTCGATGAAGACCAGGCCCGCACGGATCATCGCGTCCAGCGCCTCGACCCGGCTGCCGCCCCGCTCGGCGGTCTCCTCGGCCGCCGTCCTGAGGGAGGCGGTGAGGAGGGAGACGCCGTGCCGCAGCAGCTCTTCGAAGAGCTCGGTCTTGCTCTTGAAGTTGTAGTAGACCGTGCCCTTGGCCACCCCCGCGCGCTCCGCGATCTCGTCGACCGTGGTCGCCGAGAAGCCCTGCTCCGCGATGAGGGTGACGGCCGCCTCGTAGAGCTTGCTGCGGGTGGCCTGGCGTCTGGTGCTGCTGCTGTCCATGGGCACGATTCTCACAGGTTCAGAGCGACAGGTCGGGGTGGAGCCGGTCCAGCGTCCACACCTGCTTGCGGCGGGCGGAGACGGCGGTCAGCGCGAGCGCGCCGACGGTGAAGGCGGTGAGCACGGCGCACGCCTGCCAGACCGGTCCGATGCCGCCGCCCGAGATGAGCCGGCGCAGCGCCTCGACCACGTACGTCATCGGGAGGTAGGGGTGGATGGCGTTGAAGAAGCCGGGGCTTGTCTGCACGGGATAGGTGCCGCCCGCCGAGGTCAGCTGGAGCATCAGCACCGCGAGCACCAGGATGCGGCCCGCCGCGCCGAAGCGGGCGTTGAGCCACTGGATGATGGCGGCGAAGCAGCAGGTCACCAGGGCGAGGAAGCCGACGGTGCCGGCGGCCCTCGCCATCTGCAGGCCAAGGCCCCAGTGGAGCACGGACATCAGGGCGGCCACCTGGAGGACGCCGATCGCGGCGACCGGCAGCCAGCCCGCGAGCGCGATCCGCCAGGCGGAGGCGCCGGCGGCGAGGGCGCGGCGGTTGAGCGGCTGGATGAGCATGTACGCGACCATCGCGCCGACCCAGAGGGAGAGCGGGATGAAGTACGGGGCGAAACCGGTGCCGTAGTTGGGCGCCTTGTGCATCGACTGGGCGGCGAGCTTGACCGGGTCGGCCATCACCTCGGTGCGGCGGTCGCGGTCCTGCTTGTCGTAGTCGGGGATCTTCCTGACGCCGTCGTTCAGGCCGGTGGCCAGTTCGCCGGAGCCGTCGGCCAGCTTGAACAGGCCGCCGTCGAGTTCGCCGGCGCCCTTCTTGAGCTTGCCGACGCCGGTGTCCAGGCCGACCGAGCCGGTGCGCGCGCTGGTCAGACCGGTGTGCAGCCGGTCGGCGCCGTCGGCGACCTTCCTGGCGCCCGCGTTGAGCTCGTTGATCTTCCTGATCGCGTAGTCGACGTCCTCGTCGAGGTGCGGGGCGCGCCGGGCCAGTTCGTCGGCGTCCTTCTTCAGCTTGTCCAGCCGGGTGTTCAGGGTCTTCAGGTCGCCCTTGCTGTCCTTGGTCAGCTCGTGCAGGTCGTCGGCGATCTTCGCGACGTCGTCGGAGGTGACCGAGGCCTCCTTGAGGACCTCGCACTCCTGGGCGTTCGGCAGCGGGTTGGTCACGCACCGCTTGCGGTAGAACGCGTCCAGCTTGTCGTCCGCCTTGTGGGCGGCGCTGCGCGCGAGCGGGGCGCGCCGCACCAGGTCGTCCAGGTTGTGCTTGGTGGCGGTGGCGGCGTCGGAGACGAGCCGGGCGGTGTCGCGGATCGACTTGCCGTTGTTGGCCAGGTAGGGGCGGACCTTGTCGGCCTCGCCGTTGACCCTGTCGGCGAGCTTCTGGGTGCCGTTCGCGACCTTGCGGGAGCCGGTCTCCAGGTCCTTGGCGCCCTTGTCGAGCTTCTTCAGGCCCGAGGCCAGGTCGCCGCTGCCCTTCTTGGCGTCCTTCAGGCCGTCGGCGAGGCTCTTGGAGCCCGCCTTCGCCTTGTCGACGCCGTCCTTGAGGTCGCCGGCGCCCTTGGCGGCCTTCTCGGTCGCGTCGTGGAGGTCGGAGAAGGAGATGAAGATCTTGTCGAGGAAGGTGCGCGAGGACTTGGTGGAGGCGGCGGTGCGCACCTCGGAGAAGACCGTGCGGGAGATCTGGCCGACGATGTAGTTGTTGGCGTCGTTCGTGCGGACCTTCAGCGCGCCGGTCTCGGGGGAGTCGCCGGAACTGGAGGCGATGCGCGCACTGAAGTCGGAGGGCATGGTCAGGGACAGGTAGTACGTGCCGTCCTCGACGCCCTCGCGGGCCTCCGCGTCGCTCACCTCGTGCCACTCGAAGACGGCGCTCTTGCGCAGGTTCTCGGTGATGTCGGCGCCCGCGGTGATCTTCTGCCCGCCGGTGGTGGCGCCCTTGTCCTCGTTCACGAGGGCGACGGGGATCTTGTCGAGCCTGCTGTACGGGTCCCAGAAGGACCACAGGTACAGCGCACCGTAGAGCAGCGGCAGCAGCAGGATCGCGACGAGCGCGGCGCGCGGCAGCTTCCCCCTGCCGAACCGCTTCAGCTCAAGCGCGGCCAGTCTCGGCGAGCGCATCGGCCTCCCCCTTCTGGATGGTGTCTTCGGTGTCGTCCTGGGCGGCTTCGTCCCGGGCGGTTTCGTCCTCGGCGTCGTCGGCCGCCGCGGTCGCTTCGGCGCCTTCGGTGGTGTCGGTGGCCGCCTCGCCGTCCGCGGTGTCGGCCTCCGCGGTGTCGGCCTGCGTGGGCTCGTCCGGTGCGTCCCCGGCGGCCGGGGCCGTGGAGACCCGCAGGGCGCCTTCGGGGGCCTCGCTGCAGACGGCGAGGACGGTGGTGCCGGAGTCGGCGACGGACCGGAGCAGTGCCCAGGCCTCGGCGCGGTCGGCGTCCGAGAGTTTCAGGTCCGCGTCGTCCAGGGCGAGCAGCCGGGGCCGGCCGATGAGGGCCAGCGCGATCGACAGGCGCAGCGCCTCCAGCCGCTCCAGGTCGCGCACCGCGGTCCGCTCGCCCTTCGGGAGCGTCGTGGTGTCGAGCCCGGCGGCGGCCAGGGACTCGTCGATCCGGGTCCTGGTGGCGGCCGCGCGCTCGGCGGGCGGCCGGAGCAGGGCCTTGACGGAGCCGTCGAAGCGGCGCTGGAGCAGGGCCCGCTCGCGCAGGTGCTCGGCGACGGTGAGGGCCGGGTCGAGGTCGCTGACGCCCGGCACCGGGCCGAGCGCGCTGATCCGCCGTACCGCTGCCATCCTGCGGGGCATCCGGAGCCCGGCGACCTCGGCGTGGCCCTCGTGGGCCTTCATGCGGCCGGTGAGGGCGAGCAGCAGGCAGGTGCGGCCGGAGCCGGAGGGCCCCTCGATCGCGACCAGCGATCCGGGGGCGGCCTCGAAGCCGATCCCGCGGAAGGCCCAGCCGCGTGGACCCTTCAGCCCGTATCCGTCCGCGACGACGACGGCGCCGTGCGGTTCGTCCGGGTGCGCTTCCACCGATCCCCCCTCTTTTGCACTGACCGGTCAGTGCAAAAACTTACCGCTCGGTGGGCCGACAGGCAAAAGGCCAGGTCAACCTGATTGTCAGTGGGGCCGTGCACGATGAACACATACGGCCACAGCGCCGTCACCCGACGACAGGAGGCTCGTCATGGCCGGCCACTCCGCCGCAGCCACGCCCCGCCGCCGCACCGGCGGAAGCACTGCCCCCGCCCAGCTCGGACCCGCGTCCGACGTCCACCCGGTCCTGCGCCGCACCTCGGCACCGCCCGCCGCCCTCGACCTGCTCGCCAAGGCCAGGGCCGGACTCGACGAGGCCGCCGCGCTCGACGTGCCCAACGAGCGCTACGCGACCGCCCACCTCGCCGCCCTGCGCACCGCCGCGGCCGTGCTCGCCGCCCGCGGCCGGCCCGAGCGCGACCCCCGCAAGCGCGCCCGCATACGCAGCACCTGGGAGGTGCTGCCCGAGATAGCGCCCGAGCTCACCGAGTGGAGCGCCCTCTTCGCCTCGGGCGCCGAGCGCCGGGCCCGCGCCGAGGCCGGCATCACCGGCGCCGCGAGCTGCCGGGACGCCGACGACCTGCTGCGGGCCGCCGGGGTCTTCCTGCGCCTCGTCGAGCGGCTCCTGGTCCTCCAGCCCGTACTGCCGCGCCAGCCGGGTGCGGAGGAGGCCACGGGATGATCGGGCAAGGGGGCCCGAGGCCATAGGGTGGGGAGCGTTCGTACCCGTCACCGAGGAGTCAACAGCCGTGTCGGACCCTTCCCCTGTCTTCGGTCGAGAGGCGACCTCGCGCCCGTCGCGCGCCTCCCTGCGTACCGCCGTCGTCTGGGACGTCCTCAAAGACGCCCTCGACCGCCGGGTCAAGGCCACCGGGAAGGACACGCTCGATGTCCTCGACACGGGCGGCGGCTCGGGCAACTTCGCGGTCCCGGTGGCCCGCCTCGGTCACCGGGTCACCGTCGTCGACCCCAGCCCCAACGCGCTCTTCGCGCTGGAGCGGCGGGTCGCGGAGGCGGGCGTCGCCGACCGGGTCCAGGGGGTCCAGGGCGACATCCGCGGCCTCTTCGACGTCGTCGACCGCGAGGGCTTCGACGTGGTCCTGTGCCACGGCGTCCTGGAGTACGTGGACGACCCGGCCGAAGGCGTGCGCAACGCGGTCGCCGCGCTGCGTTCCGGCGGCGGTCTCAGCCTGCTCGCCGCCGGTCTCGGCGGCGCCGTCCTGGCCCGCGCCCTGGCCGGGCACTTCACCGAGGCGCGGCACGCGCTGACCGACCCGGCGGGCCGCTGGGGCGAGGGCGACCCGGTGCCCCGGCGCTTCACCGCCGAGCAGCTCACCGAGCTCGCGGACGCCGCCGGGCTGGACGTCGGCGCCGTGCACGGCGTCCGGGTCTTCGCCGACCTGGTCCCCGGCGCCCTCGTCGACACCGAGGCCGGCGCGGCGGACGCCCTGCTCCGGCTCGAGGCGGCGGCGGCCGAGCTGCCGGCCTTCCACGCCATCGCCACCCAGCTGCACGTCCTCGGCGAGAAGCGCGCCTGACAGCACGGCCGGACAGGCCGGCCACCCGCACGGAGGCGCCCCGGAGCTCCGGCCCCGGGGCATCGCCGTACGTGCTGAGCAGCGGCGCAGCCGCAGATGGAGTACGCCACAGCCCGCCCTTTCGGGGACATGTCCCCGTATGATCGGGGGACACCATCCGGCATGACGGGCAGGGCGCTGGGGAATCAACGCCTCAGCATCCGAACCGCATGGCGGCCCGGATTGGCGATTTGGCATTGAGGGCGGGTTTCACGGGGGCGATTCCCTGCCTATCCTGAAAGGGCCGCAAACCGGTCGCCCCCGCGACCGACGACTAGGAGGACTCCGTGCCGCTCTCGGAGCACGAGCAGCGAATGCTCGAGCAGATGGAGCGAGCGCTGTACGCCGAAGATCCCAAGTTCGCGACAGCGCTCGAGGGAAGCGGACTGCGTACGTACACCCGGCGACGGGTCTACCAGGCAGTCGCCGGCTTCCTGGTGGGTATCGCGCTCCTCATGGCCGGAATGGTCGCTCAGCAGATCTGGATCAGCGTGGTGGGGTTCCTCGTCATGCTGGGCTGCGCGGTCCTGGCGGTCACCGGATGGCGCAAGGCGCCCAAGCCGGGCGAGCAGGCGCAGGGAGCGGCGGCCGGAGGCGGCCGTCAGACCCGGCAGCGACGCTCGATGATGACCCGCATCGAAGAGCGGTGGCAGCGCCGCCGCGACGAACAGCAGGGCGGCGGCCACCACTGACGCGGCCTGCGCAGACGACGACCTGAACCCCTTGGGCCCGCACCGGACGGTGCGGGCCCAAGGGGTTCAGCCATGCCCGGTCCGGACCCGGGCGGGCCGGGGGCGCCGGCTCACTCCGGGGGGCCGGGGCGCAGGCTCACTCCGGGGTTTGGGCCGCCGGCCCACCCCAGGGGCCGGGGCGCCGCTCTCCCCGTTCCCCCGGGGCGCCGGCCCACCCCGGCCGGGGGCCCGGGCTTCGGCTCAGCCTGCCTCGCGGGGCTTGCGGCGGGACAGGGTCCGCATCGCGCTCCGGGTCCTGGCCGACCAGGAGTCCCGCAGCGCGACCCATCCCTCCTGGGCCGCCCAGACCACCCGTGCAGCGGAGCGCGGGACCAGCAGGGCGCGGAGGCGATGGGCACGGGTCGCCGAGGTGTGGAAGCCGCGGCGGATCAGGGCGGCCTGGTCCGTCAGGCCCGTGGCCGGGCGGGGGTGCGGGGCGTACAGGGCCTGTTCGACCGAGCGCGCCACCCGGTGCACCGCGTCCGCCGCGTCCGGCGGCAGCTCGCCCAGGCGGACCATCCGGGCCGCCGTCCTGCGGGGGGTCTGCGACTCGTCCGGGGCCACCCCGTAGTCCCAGGCGGTGTCGTTGATCTCCCGCCAGACGGCGAGGATCCGGGTCACCGGGTCCCCGGCAGGACCGAGCCGCCGCGCCCGCACCCGCGTGCGCCACCACAGCGGCAGCAGCGGGAGCGCGAGCACGAGCAGCACACCGAGGCAGATCAGGACCACCTGGAGCGGCGGCATCCCCCCGTCGTCCGACGAGGCACCGCCGGCCGCCTGGTCCGGGCCGCACTCACCGAGCCTGCGCAGCTGCGGCGGGCAGCTCTCCGAGGCGCTCGGCGCCACCGAGGGCTGCGCCGACGCGCTGGTCGAGGGCTGCGCCGACGGCGTCGCGTTGCCGCCCGCGGACTGCTCCCGGGTGTACTCCGGCACCGTGCCGCGCGAGGGCGTCGGCTCGAAGCGGGTCCAGCCGGCCCCCTCGAAGTACAGCTCGGGCCAGGCGTGCGCGTCCCGGATGCCGACCGAGACCGAGCCGTCGGACTGCGCGGTGCCCGGCATGAAGCCGACCGCGACCCGGGCGGGGATGCCCAGGGAGCGGGCCATCGCCGCCATCGAGAAGGAGAAGTGGACGCAGAAGCCCTCCTTGTCCTTCAGGAAGCGGGAGATCGCCTGGACCCCGGTGCCGGACTCGACGTCGACGTCGTAGCGGAAGCCGCCGTCGTGGGCGAACCAGTCCTGGAGCTTCACCGCCCGCTCGTAGTCGTTGCGCGCCCCGCGGGTCACCGACAGGGCCGTCGACTTCACGTCGGCGGGCAGCGAGGCCGGAATGCGGGTGTACTCGCGGCGCAGCTTGTCGGAGGCGGCCGGGGCCGCGGCCAGCTGGTCGGCGGTGGGCCGCACGTCCAGGCTGGTCACCGTGTAGCGGGCGCCCTTGGTGTTCTGCCCGTTGTCGCCGACGAGCATCCGGCCGGCCGGCTCGTACCGCCAGCTGCCGCCGATGGAGACCTTCTGCGCCGGGTAGGGCATCGGCAGCCACTTCTGCTCGTACGCAGGGGAGGCGACCAGGTTGGTGGTGACCTCGGTGGCCGTGACGTCCCGGGCGAGGCCGTCCGGCCAGGGCAGCGGCTCTGGCACGTCCTCGATCGGGCGGACCGAGGACTTCCACGCCGTGCCGTCGAACTGGTCGAGCGCGACCAGCCGCAGATACAGGTTCGCGGTGTCCCTGGCGTTCGTCCGGTAGCGCAGGACCTCGCGGTCCTCCGGCTGGCGCAGGTTCTCCTGGAGCGAGACGAGCGGGTTGACCGCCGAGATCGTGCCGCCCTTGCCGCCGGTGCCCTCGCCGTCGCCGGCCCCGCCGAAGAGCCCGCCGCTCAGCCCGGGCAGCACCAGCGGCACCACCAGGGCGACGCCCAGGGCGACCACGCCGATCCGCCGCCCGGTGCGCACCGGGGCGAACGCGGGCCCGCCCTCGCCGGCCGCGGAACCGGGCCGGCCCGAGCGCTGGGCCCCGCCGAAGACCCGGCCCCACTGGGAGAGCCGTTCCCGGCTCTCCGCGAGGAGCAGCAGCAGATAGCCGGCCGCGGCCAGCAGGAAGAACAGTCCGCCCGCGCCGCCGCCCGAGAGCCCCGCCGCCACCGAGTACAGCGCGAGCAGCGGCAGGCCCGCCGGGGCCGCGCTGCGGAACGTCACCGCGACCGCGTCCACGAGCAGGCCGATCACCGCCACCCCGCAGACCAGCAGCAGCCGGATGCCGGCCGTGTTCGGGGCGGGGATCGCGTACGTGCCGACGTCGTCCACGCCCGCCTGGAACAGCGAGCCGAACGCGGCGAAGGCCTGCGGTCCCGGCAGGACGCCGAGGATCGCCTGCTCCCGGACGAAGACCAGGGTCAGCACGAGCAGCGAGACCACGGACTGGGCGGCGATCGTCAGCGGCCGGGCCAGTGGCACCCGACGGGTCAGCGTGCCGACCGCGCTCTGCAGTCCGAGCAGGATCGCCGCGGTGAAGATCCAGGTCGCCGGCTTCACCAGCGGCAGCAGCGAGGCCGACGCCATCAGCGACGCGCCGAAGGCCGCAAGCGTCAGCCGCCCGCGCCCGCTCATGACCAACCTCCGTAGGTATCGGCCGCGGAGGCCTGGGTGTGTGCCCCGCCTGCCTGCTGCCACAGCTGCGACAGGCGCGTGCCCGGGGGCACGGCGATCGCCGTCCACCCCGCCTCGCGCAGCCGCCGCAGCCGGTCCTCCACCGCCCCGGTGACGGCGCCGCCGGTCAGCCAGGTCCCGGAGTCGAGCACGAACGCGATGGCGGCGCCGCCGCGCCGGGGCGTCCGGGCGGCGAGCTCCGCCTGCTCCTCGTCGAGGTCGCCGAGGAAGGCGACCAGGAGGCCCTCGTGGCCGCCGCGCAGCACGTCGTAAGCGCGCGAGAGCCCGGCCCCGTCGGAGTGGTCGACGACGGCGAGGGTGTCCATCATCAGCCCGGAGGCCTCGGCCGCGTCCTGTCCGGAGCCGGCGAACCCCTCCGCGCCCTCGCCGGGCACGGTGCTGCCGGTGTCGGTGAGCAGCCGGACCGAGTACCCGCGCTCCAGCATGTGCACGAGGACGGAGGCGGCGCCGGAGACGGCCCATTCGAAGGCCGAGTCGGGTCCGCCGCCCTCGTAGGCGATCCGCCGGGTGTCGAGCAGCACCGTGCAGCGGGCCCGCTGCGGCTGCTCCTCGCGGCGGACCATCAGCTCGCCGTAGCGGGCGGTGGAGCGCCAGTGGACCCGGCGCAGGTCGTCGCCGTGCCGGTAGGCGCGAGGGATGATGTCGTCGTCCCCGGCGAGCGCGAGGGAGCGCTGCTGTCCGTCCCCGTATCCCGCGGACTCGCCGGCGAGCTTCACCGGCGGGAGCGCCTCGGTGCGGGGGATGACGGTGAGCGTGTCGTACGCTCTGAAGGAGCGGGTCAGCTCGCACATGCCGAAGGGGTCGTTGAGCCGCAGCTGGAGCGGGCCGAGCGGGAAGCGTCCGCGCAGGTCGGAGCGGACCCGGTAGGACACCTCGCGGCGGCCGCCGGCCTCGACCCGGTCGAGCACGAAGCGGGGCCTCGGGCCCAGCATGTGCGGCACGTGGTCCTGGAGCATCAGCAGGCCGGTGGGCAGCCGGGAGACGTTGTCCATGCGCAGGTGGACCCGGGCCTCGGTGCCGGTCTCGACCCGGTGCGGGCTGAGCCGGCGGGTGCCCGCGACCCGGTAGCGGGTGCGGTGCAGCACGACGGCGCAGACCAGCGGCAGGGCGGCGAGCAACAGCCCGACGCGCAGCAGATCGGCCTGGCCGAGGACGTAGGCGCAGACGCCGGCGGCGACCCCCGCGGCGAGGAAGGACCGGCCGCGGGTGGTGAGGCCGGCCAGGGCGACCCGCAGGCCGCCCCTGTCGTCGCCGTCGTCCCCGTTCCCCGAGGGGGCGTGCCCCTGCTGGGCGGCGGCGGTGGTCATCACAGCCGCCGGGCGCCGGGCTGCTGGCCGTAGAGGGGTCCTGCGGGCGGCGCGGGGGGCGCGGCGGCCGGCACGGGGGTGCGCTGCAGGATGTCGCGGACGACCTGCTCGGAGGTGCGGCGGTTCAGCTGGGCCTGCGCGGTGGGCAGCAGACGATGGGCGAGCACCGGCGCGGCGAGCGCCTGGAGGTCGTCGGGCAGCACGTACTCCCGGCCGCTGAGCGCGGCGGAGGCCTTGGCGGCCCGCAGCAGGTGGAGCGTGGCGCGCGGGGACGCGCCGAGTCTGAGGTCCGGGTGGGTCCGGGTGGCCGCGACGATGTCCACCGCGTACCGCTTCACCGCGTCGGCGACGTGCACGCCGCGGACGGCCTCGATCAGCTTGACCACGTCGTGGGCGTGGGCGACCGGCTGGAGGTCGTCCAGCGGGGAGACCGAGCCGTGCACGTCGAGCATCTGCAGCTCGGCGTCCGGGCTCGGGTAGCCGATGGAGACCCGGGCCATGAAGCGGTCGCGCTGCGCCTCGGGCAGCGGATAGGTGCCCTCCATCTCCACCGGGTTCTGGGTGGCGACCACCATGAAGGGGCTGGGCAGCTCGTAGGTCTGGCCGTCGACCGTGACCTGGCGCTCCTCCATGGACTCCAGGAGCGCGGACTGGGTCTTGGGCGAGGCCCGGTTGATCTCGTCGCCGATCACGATCTGGGCGAAGATCGCGCCCGGCTTGAACTCGAAGTCCCGGCGCTGCTGGTCGAAGATCGACACGCCGGTGATGTCCGACGGCAGCAGGTCGGGCGTGAACTGGATCCGCCGGACCGAACAGTCGATGGACCGGGCCAGCGTCTTGGCCAGCATCGTCTTGCCCACGCCGGGTACGTCCTCGATGAGGAGGTGTCCCTCGGCGAGCAGCACGGTCAGCGCAAGCCGTACGACCTCGGGCTTGCCCTCGATCACACCTTCCACCGACCGGCGCACCCGCTCCGCTGTGGTGGTCAGATCAGTGAGGCTCGCTCGATCGTCATAGGTCGTCACCCGGCCCTCCTCGGCCCTTTCGCAGCACCGACACCTGCCCCCGGCACTCGTCCGGGGGGTGTCACCCGTGCATTGTTGTTCGCGTGACCGGGTCGTGTCACTTGCGGGCCCCCCGGCTGTGGATAACTGCGGGCGAATTGCCGGGGTTTGACACGTTACGCCGGGGAATTGGTGCCGATCGGATCGATCTCGCGCAGCAGGCCCGTGGTCACGTCGAAGACGAAACCGCGCACGTCGTCGGTGTGCAGCAGGAACGGGGAGGTGCGCACCCGCTGCATCGACTGGCGCACGTCCTGGTCGACGTCGCGGAACGCCTCCACGGCCCAGGCCGGGCGCTGGCCGACCTCGTCCTCGATCTCGTGCCGGAAGTCCTCGGTGAGCGATTCCAGGCCGCAGCCGGTGTGGTGGACCAGCATCACGCTGCGGGTGCCGAGGGCCCGCTGGCTGATCGTGAGGGAGCGGATCACGTCGTCGGTCACGACGCCGCCGGCGTTGCGGACGGTGTGGCAGTCGCCGAGCTCGAGCCCGAGCGCGGCGTGCAGGTCGAGCCGGGCGTCCATGCAGGCGACCACGGCGACGCGTAGTACGGGCCGCGCGTCCATTCCGGGGTCGGTGAAGTCGGCGGCGTAGCGCGCGTTCGCCTCGACGAGACGGTCGGTGACCGTGCTCTCGGCGTTCAGTGCGTTCGCGGCGTTCTCGGCGTTCGCGGTGGTCTGGGGGGATATCGCGCCGGCGGAGGGGTGCGCAGAGGTCGACATGTCTTCGACGGTAGTGGTCACCGATCGCCCAGGCCTGCTGTGAGAGCGGACAAAGAGCGTCAATGAACCTTGTTGTGAGCGAACCCACAGACCGCGGCGGGCCGCGGCCATCCGGGTGAGCCGTCCGGACGATCCGGCCGCCCGCTCCCGGTCGCGCGACGCGCCAGCCGGTTGGTTGACCGGCCCGTCCGGTGGACTAAAGTGGCGCGAAGTTCACGGAGACATCGAGCGATTTTCGCCGTTTCTCCCCGTAAGTGCGGCGGTACCTGCGGCTCGGCCTCCTCCCGCTCGCCGGTGGTACCCGTTTCCGCCGGATCTGAGAGGGCGCATTGAGCAACGACCGACACGTCCCGGTGATGCTCCAGCGGTGCCTGGACATGTTGGCCCCCGCCCTGGAGCGCCCCGGCGCGGTCGTCGTCGACTGCACCCTCGGCCTCGGCGGCCACAGTGAGGCCCTCCTGCAGCGCTTCCCCGAGGCCCGGCTCGTCGCCCTCGACCGCGACAAGGAGGCGCTGCGCCTCTCCGGCGAGCGGCTCGCCCCGTACGGGGAGCGCGCCACCCTCGTGCACGCGGTCTACGACGAGCTGCCCGAGGTCCTGGACCGGCTCGGCATCCCGCGCGTCGACGGAATCCTCTTCGACCTGGGCGTCTCCTCCATGCAGCTGGACGAGGCCGACCGCGGCTTCGCCTACGCGCAGGACGCTCCGCTCGACATGCGCATGGACCAGACGACCGGCATGAGCGCGGCCGAGGTCCTCAACACCTACCCGGCCGGCGAGCTGGTCCGCATCCTGCGCGCGTACGGCGAGGAGAAGCAGGCCAAGCGGATCGTCTCCGCGATCGTGCGCGAACGCGACAAGGAGCCGTTCAGCAACAGCGCCCGGCTGGTCGAGCTGATCCGCGACTCCCTGCCGCAGGCGGCCAAGCGCACCGGCGGCAACCCCGCCAAGCGCACCTTCCAGGCCCTGCGCATCGAGGTCAACGGCGAGCTGTCGGTCCTGGAGCGGGCCATCCCGGCGGCGGTGAAGGTCCTCGCCGTCGGTGGCCGGATCGCCGTCCTGTCGTACCACTCGCTGGAAGACCGGCTGGTCAAGCAGGTCTTCGCGGCGGGCGCCGCGAACACCGCCCCGCCCGGCCTCCCGGTCGTCCCGGAGCGCTACCAGCCCCGCCTGCGGCTGCTCACCCGAGGCGCCGAACTCCCCACCGAGGAAGAGGTCGCCGAGAACCGCCGCGCCGCCCCGGCCCGGCTGCGCGGCGCCCAGCGCATCAGGGAGGACGAGCAGACATGAGCCGGAAGGGGCCTCTCAAAGGGCGGGCCGCGCGGCTCGGCCGGCTGATGCCGTCCGGGCCGAGCACCGCGGCCCGCACCCCCTTCGTCCTGCTCGTCGTGCTCCTGCTCGGCGGCGGGCTGATCACCCTGCTGCTGCTCAACTCCGCCCTCAACGAGGGCTCCTTCAAGCTCAGCGAGCTGAGGAAGAAGACCACCGAACTCACCGACGAGGAGCAGGCCCTCCAGCGGGACGTGGACGACAGCGCCGCCCCCGACGCCCTGGAGCGGCGCGCCCGCGAGCTCGGCATGGTGCCCGGCGGCAGCCCCGCCTTCCTCGACCCCGACGGCAAGGTCCGTGGCGTGCCCTCCAAGGCCACGTCCCCGAAGCCCTCCCCGAAACCCGCTCCGCCCGCCGCGGCCACACCCCCGGTGCAGAGCGACGCCGGCCGGACGACCCCGCCGGGCGGCACGCCCCCCGGGACCCCGGACCCGCAGAAGGCCGGCGGCCCGCCGGGGCCGCCCGCCTCGACGCCCCCCGGCACGCCGCAGACCACCGCGACCGCCCCCACGACCTCCGGCAGGTGACCCCGTGCCCTCCAAGGAGCCCCCGCGCCGCCGCGTCCCCGGCCCCGCCCGGCCCGCACGCCCCCGCCCCGCCGCCTCCGGCCGCCCGGCACCGCGGCCCGCGCAGGCTCGGCGCCCCGCGGCCAGGCCCCCGGCCAGGGTGCGCACCATCCGGCTCGGCAGCCCCAAGCCCCGGCTGCGCCTGGTCTCCCTCGGGCTGACCCTGGTCATGGTCGCCTTCGTGGTGCGGCTCCTGCAGGTCCAGGCCGTCGACGCCAGCGCGTACGCGGCCAAGGCCGAGAAGCACCGCTACCAGGAGTACACGCTCTCCGCCGACCGAGGCGAGATCACCGACCGCTCCGGCGTCGCCCTGGCCGCGAGCGTCGACGCGTACGACATCACCGCCGACCCCAAGCTCTTCACGCCCGAGGACGCCAAGGTCGAGGACGCCCCCGAACAGGCCGCCGCGCTCCTCGCCCCGCTCCTCGGCAAGGAGCCCGCAGACCTCGCGAGGAAGCTGCGCACCCCCAAGTCCCGCTACACCCTGCTCGCCCGCAAGCAGACCCCCCAGGTCTGGAACCAGATCAAGGACCTGAAGAAGGTCTACGCGCAGAAGGCGAAGCCCGCCAACGGCGGCAACGGCGTCAGTCTGCTCGGCGGCATCCTCAGCGAGCCCAGCACCAAGCGCGTGTACCCGAACGGCGAACTCGCCGCCGGGATACTGGGGTACGTCAACGCCGAGGGCCGCGGCGCCGGCGGCGTGGAGTCCATGCTCGACAAGGACCTGGCCGGCAAGGACGGGAAGATCCGCTTCGCCCAGTCCGGCGGACGCCGGGTGCCCACCGCCGGTTCCCAGGGCACCCCGGCCGTGCCCGGCTCCGACATCGAGCTGACCATCGACCGGGACATCCAGTGGGCGGCCCAGCAGGCCATCACGGAGCAGGTGAAGAAGTCCAAGGCCGACCGCGGCTACGTGGTCGTCCAGGACACCAGGACCGGCGAGGTCCTCGCCATGGCCAACGCCCCCGGCTTCGACCCCAACGACCTCTCGCAGGCCAACGCCACCGCCATGGGCAACGCGGCGCTCCAGGACGCCTACGAGCCCGGCTCCACCAGCAAGGTCATGTCCATGGCCGCCGTCCTGGAGGAGGGCGTGGCCGCCCCCGACACCCGGGTCACCGTCCCCAACCGGCTGCACCGCGGCGACCGGCTGTTCGGGGACGACATCGACCACCCGACCTGGTATCTGACCCTCAACGGCGTCCTCGCCAAGTCCAGCAACATCGGCACCATCCTCGCCACCGGCCAGCTCGGCAAGGACCAGGCCGAGGCCAACCGGGTCCTCTACAGCTACCTGCGCAAGTTCGGCATCGGCAGCCCCACCGGCCTCGACTACCCCGGCGAGACCCCCGGCATCCTCGCCAAGCCCGAGAAGTGGTCGACCTCGCAGCAGTACACGATCCCCTTCGGCCAGGGCCTCTCCCTCAGCGCCATGCAGGCAGCCTCGGTCTACTCGACCATCGCCAACGGCGGCGTCCGCGTCGAGCCGAGCCTGGTGCGCGGCACCAAGGGCCCCGACGGCCGTTTCACCGCGGCGCCCGCGCCCAAGGAGAGCAGGGTGATCAGCGAGAAGACCGCCAAGACCCTCGCGCAGATGCTGGAGTCCGTCGTCGACGACCGGGAGGGCACCGGAAACAAGGCGGCCATCCCCGGCTACCGGGTCGCCGGAAAGACCGGCACCGCCAACCGCGTCGACCCCGAACGCGGCGGCTACAAGGGCTACACCGCCTCCTTCGCCGGCTTCGCCCCCGCCGACCAGCCCCGTATCACCGTCTACTGCGCCATCCAGAACCCCACCAAGGGCAGCTATTTCGGCGGCCAGATCTGCGGACCGATCTACAAGAAGGTCATGGAGTTCGCCCTGAAGACCCTGCACGTCGCCCCCACGGGCAGCGCCCCCGCCCGCCTGCCGGTGAACTTCAAGCCCAACCCGTGACACTCCGGGAGCACCAGTGACAACCATCACCCCCCGTTCCGGGAACCGGAAATCGAACTCCGTCGACGCCCCGGCCTCATTTAGCCCTGCGCAGGGTGCGCCCGGTACGCTCACCGCCGTGCCACACGCTGATCAGTACCGAACCACCCCGCCCCGCCCGGAGCGGCTCCGCCCGACACCCCTGGGCGAGCTCGCCGCACGGCTGGGCGTCGAGGCCCCCGGCGACGCCGCCGAGGTCTCGGGCATCACCCACGACTCGCGGGCGGTGCGCCCGGGTGACGTGTACGCGGCGCTGCCCGGTGCCCGCGCGCACGGCGCCGACTTCGTCGCCCAGGCCGCCGGGCTCGGCGCCGCCGCCGTCCTGACGGACCCGGCAGGGCGCGAGCGGGCCGAGGCGACCGGCCTGCCGGTCCTCGTGGTCGAGGACCCGCGCGGCCGGATGGGCGAGCTCGCCGCCGAGATCTACCGGCGGCCCGGCGCGGACCTGCTGCAGATCGGCATCACCGGCACCTCCGGCAAGACCACCACCGCCTACCTCGTCGAGGGCGGACTGCGCGGCGCGGGCAAGGCCACCGGCCTGGTCGGCACCGTCGAGATGCGCATCGGTGACGAGCGCATCAAGTCCGAGCGCACCACTCCCGAGGCCACCGACCTCCAGGCCCTGTTCGCGGTCATGCGCGAACGCGGCGTCGAGGCCGTCGCCATGGAGGTCTCCAGCCACGCCCTCGTGCTCGGCCGGGTCGACGGCTGCGTCTTCGACGTCGCCGTCTTCAACAACCTGAGCCCGGAGCACATGGAGTTCCACTCCGGCATGGAGGACTACTTCCAGGCCAAGGCGCGGCTGTTCACCCCGGAGCGCAGCAAACGCGGCGTGGTGAACCTCGACGACGCCTACGGCCGCCGGCTCGCCGAGGAGGCGACCGTCCCGGTCGTCACCTTCTCCGCCACCGGCGACCCGGACGCCGACTGGCGCGCGGAGGACGTCACCACCGGAGCGGCCGACTCCACGTTCACCGTCGCCGGCCCGGACGGTGAGCGGATCTCGGCCACCGCCCCGCTGCCCGGCCCGTTCAACGTGGCCAACACCCTCGCCGCGATCGTCACCCTGGCCACCGCCGGGCTCGACCCGCAGACCGCCGCCGACGGCGTCGCCGCCGTCCCCGGCGTCCCCGGCCGCCTGGAGCGGGTCGACGCCGGCCAGCCGTACCTCGCGGTCGTCGACTACGCGCACAAGACGGACGCCGTCGAATCGGTCCTGCGCTCGCTGCGCGAGGTCACCCGCGGCAAGCTGCACATCGTCATCGGCTGCGGCGGCGACCGCGACACCACCAAGCGCGGCCCGATGGGCGCCGCCGCGGCCCGGCTCGCCGACACCGCCGTCCTCACCTCCGACAACCCGCGCTCCGAGGACCCGCTCGCGATCCTCACCGCGATGCTCGCGGGCGCCGCCGAGGTGCCCGCCGCCGAGCGCGGCGAGGTCCTGGTCGACGCCGACCGGGCCGCCGCCATCGCCGCCGCCGTCGCCCGCGCCCAGCCGGGCGACACCGTCCTGGTCGCCGGCAAGGGCCACGAGCAGGGCCAGGAGGCCGCCGGGGTGGTCCGCCCCTTCGACGACCGTCAGGTCCTGCGCGAAGCGATCGAACACCGTCACAAGAACAGTCAGGGATGAAGCAGTGATCGCCCTCTCCCTCGCCGAGATCGCCGAAATCGTCGGCGGGCAGCCGCACGACATACCGGATCCGGCCGTCCTGGTCACCGGCCATGTCGTCATCGACTCCCGTGAGGTGAAGCCCGGCAGCCTGTTCGCCGCCTTCGCCGGCGAGCGCGTCGACGGCCACGACTACGCGGAGCGCGCCTTCGAGGCCGGTGCGGCGGCGGTGCTCGCCGCCCGCCCCGTCGGCGTACCCGCCATCGTCGTGACCGACGTCCAGGCCGCGCTCGGGGCCCTCGCCCGCGAGGTGGTCGGCCGCCTCGGCACCGACGTCGTCGCGCTCACCGGCTCGGCCGGCAAAACCTCCACGAAGGACCTGATCGCCCAGGTCCTGCAGCGCCACGCGCCGACCGTGTGGACGCCCGGCTCCCTCAACAACGAGATCGGCCTGCCGCTGACCGCGCTGAAGGCCACCGCCGAGACCCGGCACCTCGTCCTGGAGATGGGAGCGCGCGGAATCGGCCACATCCGCTACCTCACCGGCCTGACCCCGCCGCGCATCGGCCTCGTCCTCAACGTGGGCACCGCGCACATCGGCGAGTTCGGCGGCCGCGAGCAGATCGCCGAGGCCAAGGGCGAGCTCGTCGAGTCCCTGCCGGCCGCCGAGGACGGAGGTGTCGCGGTCCTCAACGCCGACGACCCGCTGGTGCGCGCGATGGCGAGCCGCACCAAGGCGCGGGTCACCCTGTTCGGAGAGTCGGACGAAGCGGCCGTACGTGCCGAGAATGTCCGGCTCACAGACAACGGACAGCCCTCTTTCAGGCTTCACACACCCACCGGGTGCAGTGACGTGACCTTGCGCCTGTACGGTGAGCACCACGTGTCGAACGCGCTCGCCGCGGCCGCCGTCGCCCATGAGCTGGGCATGCCCGTCGAGGAGATCGCCACCGCGCTCTCGGAGGCAGGCACCCTGTCGCGCTGGCGCATGGAGGTCACCGAGCGTCCGGACGGCGTGACGATCGTCAACGACGCCTACAACGCGAACCCCGAGTCCATGCGAGCCGCTCTGCGCGCGCTCGCGGCCATGGGCAGGTCTGCACAGGCCAGGGGCTCCCGTACGTGGGCGGTGCTCGGCAAGATGGCCGAGCTCGGAGACGAGTCGCTCGCCGAGCACGACGCGGTCGGACGGCTCGCCGTCCGGCTCAACGTCAGCAAGCTCGTCGCGGTCGGGGACAGGGAAGCGTCCTGGCTGCAACTGGGCGCCTATAACGAGGGTTCGTGGGGTGAGGAGTCGGTGCACGTGTCCGACGCGCAGGCGGCGGTCGACCTGTTGCGCAGTGAGCTGCGACCGGGGGACATCGTCCTGGTGAAGGCATCCAGGTCGGTCGGCCTCGAACGGGTCGCCCTGGCACTGCTCGACGCCGGCTCCGAAGGCGAGGTCGCCGGCCGATGAGGCAGATCCTCTTCGCGGGGGCCATCGGGCTCTTCCTGACCCTGATCGGCACCCCGCTGCTCATCAAGCTGCTCGCCCGCAAGGGATACGGACAGTTCATCCGGGACGACGGCCCGCGCGGCCACGCCGGCAAGAAGGGCACGCCCACCATGGGCGGCATCTCCTTCATCCTGGCCACGCTCATCGCGTACGCGCTCGCCAAGGTCATCACCGGTGAGGACCCGACGTACTCGGGTGTGCTCGTCCTCTTCCTGATGGCCGGCATGGGCCTGGTCGGCTTCCTCGACGACTACATCAAGATCGTCAAGCAGCGTTCGCTGGGTCTGCGGGCCAAGGCCAAGATGGCCGGCCAGCTGATCGTCGGCATCGCCTTCGCCGTGCTGTCGCTGCAGTTCGCGGACCTGCGCGGACTCACCCCGGCCTCCACGAAGCTCTCCTTCATCACCGACTTCGGCTGGGCCATCGGCCCGGTGCTCTTCGTGGTCTGGGCGCTCTTCATGATCCTGGCCATGTCCAACGGCGTGAACCTGACGGACGGTCTGGACGGCCTGGCCACCGGCGCGTCGGTGATGGTCTTCGGTGCGTACACCTTCATCGGGCTCTGGCAGTTCCAGGAGTCGTGCGCCAACGCGATGACCCTGACCAACCCGAACGCCTGCTTCGAGGTCCGCGACCCGCTCGACCTCGCGGTGGTCGCCTCCGCCCTGATGGGCGCCTGCTTCGGCTTCCTGTGGTGGAACACCTCGCCCGCCAAGATCTTCATGGGCGACACCGGCTCGCTGGCCCTCGGCGGCGCGCTCGCCGGTCTCGCCATCTGCTCCCGTACGGAGCTGCTGCTGGCCCTCCTGGGCGGCCTCTTCGTGATGATCACGATGTCCGTGGTCATCCAGGTCGGCTCCTTCAAGATGACCGGCAAGCGCGTCTTCCGGATGGCGCCCCTCCAGCACCACTTCGAACTCAAGGGGTGGTCGGAGGTCCTCGTCGTCGTCCGCTTCTGGATCATCCAGGGCATGTGCGTGATCGTGGGCCTGGGCCTCTTCTACGCGGGATGGGCATCCGAAAAGTGAGCGAGCTGGACTGGCAGGGCAAGAAGGTCACCGTCGCCGGACTGGGCGTGAGCGGCATCCCCGCCGCCCGGGTCCTGCACGGTCTGGGCGCGGTCGTCACGGTCGTCAACGACGGCGACGACGAGCGCTCCCGGGCGCAGGCCGCCGAGCTGGAGGCGGAGGGGATCACGGTCCGCCTCGGCGACGGCGCGACCCTGCCGGCCGGCACCGAACTGATCGTCACCACCCCGGGCTGGCGCCCCGACAAGCCGCTCTTCCAGGCCGCCGCCGAGGCGGGCGTGGAGGTCTGGGGCGACGTGGAGCTGGCCTGGCGCCTGCGCGGTCCGGACGCGGCGCCCTGGCTCGCGGTCACCGGCACCAACGGCAAGACCACGACCGTGCGGATGCTCGCCTCCATCCTCCAGGCGGCCGGCCTGCGGACCGCCGCCGTCGGCAACATCGGGGTCTCGCTCCTCGACGCCGTCCTCGGCGAGGAGACCTACGACGTCCTCGCCGTCGAGCTCTCCAGCTACCAGCTGCACTGGGCGCCCTCCCTGCGCGCCCACTCGGCCGCCGTGCTCAACCTGGCACCCGACCACCTCGACTGGCACGGCTCCATGGAGGCGTACGCCGCCGACAAGGGCCGGATCTACGAGGGCAACCAGGTCGCCTGCGTCTACAATGTGGCCGACCAGGTGACCGAGGACCTGGTCCGCGAGGCCGACGTCGAGGAGGGCTGCCGGGCCATCGGCTTCACCCTCGGCACCCCGGGCCCCTCGCAGCTCGGCGTGGTCGAGGGCATCCTCGTCGACCGGGCCTTCGTCGAGAACCGGCAGAAGAACGCCCAGGAGCTGGCCGAGGTCTCCGACGTCCAGCCGCCGGCCCCGCACAACATCGCCAACGCGCTCGCCGCGGCCGCCCTCGCCCGCGCCTACGGCGTCGAGCCGAAGGCCGTACGGGACGGGCTGCGGGCCTTCCGGCCCGACCCGCACCGCATCGAGCTGGTCGAGGAGATCGAGGGCGTCGTCTACGTCGACGACTCCAAGGCCACCAACACCCACGCCGCGGAAGCCTCGTTGGCGGCCTACGACCCGATCGTCTGGATCGCCGGCGGCCTCGCCAAGGGCGCGACCTTCGACGAGCTCGTCCGGAACTCCGCGAAGCGGCTCGCCGGAGTGGTCCTGATCGGCCGGGACCGGGCCCTGATCCGCGAAGCCCTGGCGCGACACGCGCCCGAGGTCCCGGTCGTGGACCTCGACCGGACCGACACTGGGGCGATGTCCGCGGCGGTCCAGGAGGCGACCCGGCTCGCCCGGCCGGGGGACACGGTCCTGCTGGCCCCGGCCTGTGCCTCGATGGACATGTTCGCCGACTACAACAAGCGGGGCGAGGCCTTCGCGGACGCCGTCCGCGCCCTCGCCACGACCGGGCACGCCTGACCTGACCAGCAAGGAGGTCCGGCCGCGCCGGGCACGACTGGAGGGGACAGCGACCATGCCGAGCAGAACCGCCGGGACGCGAGAGGCCTCCGCCGCACGCGGCGGCGGCCGCGCCCCCGCGGCGCCGAGGAGGGCGCGCGCGGGCGGGGTGCGGGGGCTCTACGAGCGGGCCCGCAGGGCCTGGGACCGGCCCCTGACCGCGTACTACGTGATCGTCGGCGCCGGACTGCTCATCACCGCGCTCGGCCTGGTGATGGTCTACTCCGCCTCGATGATCACGGCGCTCCGCTACGACCTGGTGCCCTCGTACTTCTTCCGCAAGCAGTTCTTCGCGGCGCTGCTCGGCGCGGGGCTGCTCCTGGTGGCCTCCCGGATGCCGGTGAAGCTGCACCGGGCGCTCGCCTACCCGATCCTGGTCGGGGCGATCTTCCTGATGGTGCTCGTCCAGATCCCCGGGATAGGAGTCGCGGTCGGCGGCAACCAGAACTGGATCTCGCTGGGCGGACCGTTCATGCTGCAGCCCAGCGAGTTCGGCAAACTGGCGCTGATCCTCTGGGGAGCCGACCTGCTGGCCCGCAAGCAGGACATGAAGCTGCTCACCCAGTGGAAGCACATGCTGGTGCCGCTGGTGCCCGGTACGTTTCTGCTGCTCGGCCTGATCATGCTGGGCGGTGACATGGGCACGGCGATCATTCTCACCGCGATCCTCTTCGGACTGCTGTGGACCGCAGGCGCGCCCACCCGGCTCTTCGTCGGGGTGCTCACCGTCGCCGGCGTGATCGGCATGGTGCTGATCAAGACCAGCCCGCACCGGATGGAACGGTTCGGCTGCCTCGGCGCCAGCGACCCGGGCGGCGCGGGGGACCCGTGCTGGCAGGCCGCGCACGGAATCTATGCTCTGGCCTCGGGCGGATGGTTCGGTTCCGGTCTGGGTGCGAGTGTGGAAAAATGGGGCCAACTCCCCGAAGCGCACACCGACTTCATCTTCGCCGTCACCGGGGAGGAACTGGGTCTGGCGGGGACGCTGTCGGTGCTGGCCCTGTTCGCGGCTCTAGGCTATGCGGGTATCCGCGTGGCCGGACGTACGGAGGACCCCTTCGTCAGGTATGCCGCGGGAGGCGTGACCACCTGGATCACGGCGCAGGCCGTGATCAACATCGGTGCGGTGCTCGGTCTGCTGCCGATCGCCGGAGTCCCCCTCCCGCTGTTCTCCTACGGAGGTTCAGCCCTGCTGCCGACCATGTTCGCCGTCGGGCTCCTGATCGCCTTCGCGCGACAGGATCCCGCCGCGAAAGCGGCCCTGGCCATGCGCCGCCCCGGCTGGGGCAAGCGGGCCGGGGGGAGATGGAAGTCGATGCGACGGCGCGTCAAGAAGCGTCCGTCCGGAGAGCGGTGAATTTCGGTGCATGTCGTCCTCGCCGGCGGAGGTACAGCCGGCCACATCGAGCCCGCGCTCGCACTCGCGGACGCCCTGCGCAGGCAGGACCCCAGCGTGGGCATCACGGCGCTGGGCACGGAGCGCGGCCTGGAGACCCGTCTGGTGCCCGAGCGGGGCTATGAGCTGGCGCTCATCCCCGCCGTCCCGCTGCCCCGCAAGCCCACCCCCGAGCTGATCACCGTCCCCGGGCGGCTGCGCGGCACCATCAAGGCCGCCGAGCAGATCCTGGAGCGCACCAAGGCGGACTGCGTGGTCGGCTTCGGCGGCTACGTGGCGCTGCCGGGCTATCTCGCGGCCAAGCGGCTCGGCGTGCCGATCGTGGTCCACGAGGCCAACGCCCGGCCCGGCCTGGCCAACAAGATCGGCTCGCGGTACGCGGCCGGGGTCGCCGTCGCCACCCCGGACTCCAAGCTGCGCAATTCCCGGTACATCGGCATCCCACTGCGGCACACCATCGCCACCCTCGACCGGGCCCGGGTCCGCCCAGAAGCGCGCGCCGCCTTCGGCCTCGACCCGAACCTGCCGACCCTGCTGGTGTCCGGCGGCTCCCAGGGCGCACGCCGGCTCAACGAGGTCGTCCAGCAGATCGCCCCGGTGCTCCAGCGCTCCGGCATCCAGATCCTGCACGCGGTCGGCCCGAAGAACGAACTGCCGCGTGTCGACAACATGCCCGGGATGCCGCCGTACGTCCCGGTACCGTACGTGGACCGGATGGACCTCGCGTACGCCGCCGCCGACATGATGCTCTGCCGCGCGGGCGCGATGACCGTCGCCGAACTGTCCGCCGTCGGGCTCCCGGCCGCCTACGTCCCGCTGCCCATCGGCAACGGCGAACAGCGGCTCAACGCCCAGCCGGTGGTCAAGGCCGGTGGTGGACTCCTCGTCGACGACGCGGAACTGTCGCCGCAGTGGGTGCAGGCCAACGTCCTGCCCGTACTGGCCGATCCGCACCGGCTGTACGAGATGTCCCGCGCCGCCTCCGAGTTCGGCCGCCGGGACGCCGACGACCTCCTCGTCGGCATGGTGTACGAGGCGATCGCCGCCCGCCGACAGGCGTAGCGCGCCGAGAACCCCGAGAACACGGAAGGCAGGGGACGTGTCCGGACCGGCGACCGCCGAGAAGAGTGGAACCAGCAGGTCCAAGGGGTCGCCGCGGCCGTCCCGACCGGGCACCCGGAATCTCCGGGTGCCCGGCCCGCGTGTGCTCCTCATCGCCTTCGGCGCCGTCGTCCTCGTGGCCGGCGGCATCTGGGCGCTCTACGGCTCGAACTGGTTCCGCGTCGAGCGGGTGAGCACCTCCGGTACGACGGTGCTCACCCGGGACGAGGTCGAGCGGGCCGCGGCCGTGCCGGTCGGTGCTCCGATGGTCTCCGTCGACACCGACGCCATCGAGGCGCGGCTGCGCGGGGAGCTGCCCCGGATCGACAGCGTGGACGTGGTGCGGTCCTGGCCGCACGGAATCGGTCTGAAAGTGACGGAACGACAGCCCGTCCTGCTCCTGGAAAAGGGCGGAAAGTTCACCGAAGTGGACTCTACCGGTATGCGTTTCGCCACCGTGGACAAAGCGCCCCGAGGTGTCCCCCGACTCGTGCTCCAGGCCGGCGCCTCGCCCAGCCTGCGCCGCTTCGACGAGGACCGGCTGCTGCGGGAGGCGGTAGGCGTGACGGGCGAACTCCCGGAGAAAATCGCCCAGGACACCCGTGTCGTCCGGATCACGTCGTACGACTCCATCACTCTGGAGCTCGGCGGAGGCCGCACCGTGTTCTGGGGCAGCGGAGAGGACGGGGCCGTGAAGGCCCGTGTTCTCACCGCGCTGATGAAAGCGACTCCCAAAGCGGGGCACTTCGATGTAAGTGCCCCCACCGCCCCCGCTTCGTCGCGGAGTTGACGCTCATCGGCGCTGGCCAGCACCCTGGTTGGCCAGCGCTACGGGTGATCACATAGGGTGAAAAGAAAAACGGGAGGTTCGGCGTGTTCGTTGAACGTGCGCCACTTGTCGACTTAGTGTCCTGTTCGGAAGAGTCCAGCGAACAGAGACACTGGTAACCCTAAACTTCAACGTTAGGGTTTGGGTCGGCGTTTCGGACCGTCCCAATCGGCATCCGTCGTCGCGGCGCGCTTACCACCGCGAAGCGGCGACACGTAACTCGAGGCGAGAGGCCTTCGACGTGGCAGCACCGCAGAACTACCTCGCAGTCATCAAGGTCATCGGTGTCGGCGGCGGTGGTGTCAATGCCATCAACCGAATGATCGAGGTCGGTCTCAAGGGCGTCGAGTTCATCGCCATCAACACCGACGCGCAGGCGCTGTTGATGAGCGACGCCGACGTCAAGCTCGACGTCGGCCGTGAACTCACCCGTGGCCTCGGGGCCGGGGCCAACCCGGCAGTCGGTCGCAAGGCGGCAGAGGACCACCGTGAGGAGATCGAGGAGGTCCTCAAGGGGGCCGACATGGTCTTCGTCACCGCCGGCGAAGGTGGCGGCACCGGCACCGGCGGCGCGCCCGTCGTCGCCAACATCGCGCGCTCGCTCGGCGCCCTCACGATCGGTGTGGTCACCCGGCCGTTCACCTTCGAGGGCCGGCGTCGCGCCAACCAGGCGGAGGACGGCATCGCCGAGCTCCGCGAAGAGGTCGACACCCTCATCGTCATCCCGAACGACCGGCTGCTCTCGATCTCGGACCGCCAGGTCTCCGTGCTCGACGCCTTCAAGTCGGCCGACCAGGTCCTGCTGAGCGGTGTCCAGGGCATCACCGACCTCATCACCACGCCGGGTCTGATCAACCTCGACTTCGCCGACGTCAAGTCGGTCATGTCCGAGGCCGGTTCGGCCCTCATGGGCATCGGCTCCGCCCGCGGCGACGACCGCGCCGTGGCCGCCGCCGAGATGGCCATCTCCTCGCCGCTCCTCGAGGCGTCCATCGACGGCGCCCGCGGCGTGCTGCTGTCCATCTCCGGTGGCAGCGACCTCGGCCTCTTCGAGATCAACGAGGCCGCACAGCTGGTCAGCGAGGCCGCCCACCCCGAGGCGAACATCATCTTCGGCGCCGTCATCGACGACGCCCTCGGCGACGAGGTCCGGGTCACCGTCATCGCGGCCGGCTTCGACGGCGGCCAGCCGCCGACCCGCCGCGACAACATCATCGGTTCGGCCTCGGCCAAGCGCGAGGAGCCGGCCCCGGCCCCCCGCATCGCCGAGACCTCCCGCCCGCTCGGCGGCCTGGGCACGGTCACCCCGCGCGAGGAGCCCGCGGCCCCCGCCGAGCCGGCGCCGGCCGTCGGTGAGTCCGCGCTGCCGCCCGTCACCCCGCCGGCGGTCCCGCCGGCCCGCCCGTACCCGGACACCCAGGCCGAAGAGCTGGATGTCCCGGACTTCTTGAAGTGATAGGACAGCGCTACGACACGAGCGGCGCCCACTTCGCCTTCACCGACCGGTGGGGCGGAGTGAGCGCCGTTCCGTACGAGGAGCTCAACCTCGGCGGCGCCGTGGGCGACGACCCCGCAGCCGTACGCGCCAACCGGGAGCGGGCGGCGGCCGGGCTCGGGCTCGACCCGGCGCAGGTCGTCTGGATGAACCAGGTGCACGGCGCCGACGCCCTCGTCGTCGAAGGCCCCTGGACCTCCGCCGACATCCCCTCGGTCGACGCGATCGTCACCGACCGCCGGGGCCTCGCCCTCGCGGTGCTCACCGCGGACTGCGTCCCGGTCCTGCTCGCCGACCCCGTCGCAGGGGTCGTCGCCGCCGCCCACGCCGGGCGGCCCGGGATGGTGACCGGGGTCGTCCCGGCCGCGGTCGCCCGGATGACCGGACTCGGCGCCGACCCGGAGCGGATCGTCGCCCGCACCGGGCCCTCCGTCTGCGGGCGCTGCTACGAGGTGCCGGAGGAGATGCGCGCCGAGGTGGCCGCGGCCGAACCGGCCGCCTACGCCGAGACCTCCTGGGGCACCCCCGCCGTCGACGTCGCCGCCGGAGTGCGCGCCCAGTTGGAGCGGCTCGGGGTCCGGGACGTCGAGGACGCCGGGGTCTGCACCCTGGAGTCCCGTGACCACTACTCGTACCGCCGCGACCGCACCACGGGGCGACTCGCGGGATATGTCTGGTTGAGCTGAGAAGAGATATGACGGACCGCAAGTCGGAACTCGCCGCGAACCTCGCCCGGGTGGAGGAGCGCATCGCCGCCGCGTGCGCCGCCGCCGGCCGCGGGCGGGAGGAGGTGACCCTCATCGTGGTCACCAAGACCTATCCCGCGAGCGACGTGAGACTCCTGCACGAGCTCGGGGTGCGGCACGTGGCGGAGAACCGGGACCAGGACGCGGCCCCCAAGGCCGAGGCCTGTGCGGACCTCGATCTGACCTGGCACTTCGTGGGCCAGTTGCAGACGAACAAGGTCCGTTCCGTGGTGGGTTATGCCGATGTGGTGCAGTCCGTCGACCGTTTGAAGCTCGTTTCCTCTCTCTCCGCGGCGGCGCAGAAGGCGGAGCGTGAGCTGGGCTGTCTGATCCAGGTCGCCCTCGACGCCGAGTCCGGCCTGCGCGGCGAGCGGGGCGGGGTCTCGCCCGACGGGGTCGAGGAGTTGGCGGCGGCGGTGGACGAAGCCGACGGGCTGCGGCTCGACGGACTGATGACCGTCGCACCGCTCGCCGGTCCCTATGCGGGCCGGCAACGGGCCGCCTTCGAGCGGCTGATGGATTTGTCGACTGTCCTGCGCGCGACTCGTCCGACTGCGAACATGGTGTCAGCAGGGATGAGTGCGGACCTCGAAGAGGCCGTGGCGGCCGGAGCGACACACGTGCGCATCGGTACGGCGGTACTCGGAGTCCGCCCTCGGCTCGGGTAACGTCGCGAAGCAAGTCGGACCACAGCAGAAAATATGGTCATTCCGCCGAAGAGGCGGGGCGGACCTCGTGGATCGCGGGCACTTGGTGACACTGCGAAATCGGTAAGGGCGATCCACCACAGAGCGGAGGATGCAGAGAATGGCCGGCGCGATGCGCAAGATGGCGGTCTACCTCGGCCTCGTGGAGGACGATGGGTACGACGGCCGAGGATTCGACCCCGACGACGATTTCGAACCCGAGCTGGAGCCGGAGCCCGAGCGCGACCGGCGCCATCACCAGCCCCCGCGTCAGGTGGAGCGGGAGGAACCGGTACGCGTGGTGGCCCCGCCCGCACCCCGCGAGCCGGTGTCCCATTCTGTCCCGGTACTCGCCGAGAGCGGACGTCCGGCCCGAATTGCCCCCGTGGCATCCATCACACCCGAACGTCCGAGCATGGAGAAGAACGCACCGGTGATCATGCCCAAGGTCGTGTCCGAGCGGGAGCCCTACCGCATCACCACATTGCACCCGCGGACCTACAACGAGGCCCGTACCATCGGGGAACACTTCCGTGAGGGCACCCCGGTGATCATGAACCTCACGGAGATGGACGACACGGATGCCAAGCGACTTGTCGACTTTGCCGCCGGACTCGTCTTCGGGCTCCATGGCAGCATTGAGCGCGTGACGCAGAAGGTGTTCCTGTTGTCGCCTGCTAACGTCGATGTCACGGCGGAGGACAAGGCCCGTATCGCAGAGGGCGGATTCTTCAACCAGAGCTGAGAACCGAGACCGAGAACAGCCCGGCCGCAGAGGGCGGCCGGACACGTTGAGAAGCAAGAGAGCCAGGGGAGAGGGAAGCGCGGGATGGGCGTCGCATTGCAGGTGGTCTACATCGCGCTGATGTGCTTCCTGGTCCTCCTGATCTTCCGGCTGGTCATGGACTACGTCTTCCAGTTCGCCCGTTCATGGCAACCCGGTAAGGCGATGGTGGTCGTCCTTGAGTCCACCTACACTGTCACCGATCCACCGCTCAAGCTTCTGCGGCGACTCATCCCGCCGCTGCGTCTCGGGGGCGTGGCACTCGACCTGTCCTTCTTCGTTCTGATGATCATCGTCTACATCCTGATCTCCATCGTGAGCAGCTTCGCGAGGTGAATGTGGACGATACGGTCTTGCCGACTGCCGACGACTACGTAGAGGTGAAGAAGAGATGCCGCTGACCCCCGAGGACGTGCGGAACAAGCAGTTCACGACCGTCCGCCTTCGAGAAGGCTATGACGAGGACGAGGTCGATGCCTTCCTCGACGAGGTCGAAGCAGAACTGACCCGTCTGCTCCGCGAGAACGAGGACCTGCGCGCCAAGCTGGCCGCGGCGACCCGTGCCGCCGCGCAGAACCAGCAGCAGCAGGGCATGCGCAAGCCCCCGGAGCAGCAGGATCGTCCCGTCGGTCCCGGCGCCCCCGTGCCCGCCGCCATATCCGGACCGCCGGTCCAGCAGCAGCCCCCGCAGATGGGTCCGCCGCAGCTGCCGTCCGGTGCCCCTCAGCTTCCCGCGGGTCCCATGCAGGGCGGGCCCATGGGCCCCGGCCCGATGCAGGGCGGCCCGATGGGTCCCGGCCCGATGCAGGGCGGCCCCATGGGTCACCCGCAGCAGCAGCCGATGCAGCAGATGCAGCCGGCCCAGGGCCCGGGTGGCGACAGCGCCGCGCGCGTGCTCTCGCTGGCCCAGCAGACCGCGGACCAGGCGATCGCGGAGGCCCGTTCCGAGGCCAACAAGATCGTCGGCGAGGCGCGCTCGCGCGCCGAGGGCCTGGAGCGGGACGCCCGCGCCAAGGCCGACGCCCTGGAGCGGGACGCGCAGGAGAAGCACCGCGTCGCGATGGGCTCCCTGGAGTCCGCGCGGGCGACCCTCGAGCGCAAGGTCGAGGACCTGCGGGGCTTCGAGCGTGAGTACCGGACCCGCCTGAAGTCGTACCTGGAGTCGCAGCTGCGTCAGCTGGAGACCCAGGCCGACGACTCGCTGGCCCCGCCGCGCACTCCGGCGGCCGCGTCGCTCCCGCCGTCCCCCTCGATGGCCTCGGCCGGTGCGGGCGCCCCGTCGTTCGGCGGCAACGGCACGATGGGCGGCGCCCCGTCGTACGGCGGCCAGCAGCAGATGTCCCCGGCGATGACCCAGCCGATGGCTCCGGTCCGTCCGCAGGCTCCGCAGCCGATGCAGCAGGCGCCGGCGCCGATGCGCGGCTTTCTGATCGACGAGGACGACAACTGACGGCGCCGACCCCCACGCGCTGAGCGCGTAGCCGTCGGCGGCAGTCTCAAGGGCCGGGCCCTGGGTGATCCCAGGGCCCGGCCCTTTTGCGTGGCTGCGGGGGTACGAGGAAGGGCCCGGCACACCAAGGTGCCGGGCCCTTCCTCGTCCTGCTTACGCCTTGCGGAGGCGGAAGGCGAGGGACAGGCCCTCGTCCTCGAAGGGGGTGCCGTACGTGTCGTCGGCGGCGCCCTCCGCGTAGTCCGTCGCCAGGACCTCGTCGGCGATCAGGGACGCGTGGGCGGCGAGGGCCTCCGCCGTCTCCGGCGAGGTGGCCGTCCAGCGCAGGGCGATGCGGTCCGCCACGTCGAGGCCGCTGTTCTTGCGGGCCTCCTGGATCAGCCGGATCGCGTCACGGGCCAGGCCCGCCTTGCGGAGCTCCGGAGTGATCTCCAGGTCGAGGGCGACCGTCGCACCCGCGTCGGAGGCGACCGACCAGCCCTCCCGCGGGGTCTCCGTGATGATGACCTCCTCCGGGGTGAGGGTGATCGACTCGCCGTTCACCTCCAGCGTCGCCTCGCCCGAGCGCAGGGCCAGGGACAGGGCCGCCGCGTCCGCGGCCGCCACCGCCTTCGCCACGTCCTGCACGCCCTTGCCGAAGCGCTTGCCGAGCGCCCGGAAGTTCGCCTTCGCCGTGGTGTCGACCAGCGAGCCGCCGACCTCCGAGAGGGAGGCGAGCGAGGAGACGTTCAGCTCCTCCGTGATCTGGGCCTGGAGCTCCTCGGAGAGGGCCGCGAAGCCCGCCGCCGCCACGAGCGCCCGCGAGAGCGGCTGGCGGGTCTTCACGCCCGACTCGGCGCGCGTCGCGCGGCCCAGCTCGACCAGGCGGCGGACCAGGAGCATCTGCTCGGACAGGACGCCGTCGATCAGCGCCGCGTCCGCCTCCGGCCAGGTGGAGAGGTGGACCGACTCCGGAGCGTCCGGGGCGACCGGGACGACCAGGTCCTGCCACACCCGCTCGGTGATGAACGGGGTGAGCGGGGCCATCAGCCGCGTGACCGTCTCGATCACCTCGTGCAGGGTCCGCAGCGCCGCCTTGTCGCCCTGCCAGAACCGGCGCCGGGAGCGCCGCACGTACCAGTTGGAGAGGTCGTCGACGAAGGCCGAGAGGAGCTTGCCGGCCCGCTGCGTGTCGTACGCCTCCATCGCCTCGGTGACCCCGGCGACCAGCGTGTGCAGCTCGGACAGGAGCCACTTGTCGAGGACCGAGCGCTCCGCCGGCGCCGGGTCGGCCGCCGACGGGGCCCAGCCCGACGTACGGGCGTACAGCGCCTGGAAGGCGACCGTGTTCCAGTACGTGAGGAGGGTCTTGCGGACGACCTCCTGGATCGTGCCGTGGCCCACCCGGCGGGCCGCCCACGGCGAGCCGCCGGCCGCCATGAACCAGCGCACCGCGTCCGCGCCGTGCTGGTCCATCAGCGGGATCGGCTGCAGGATGTTGCCCAGGTGCTTGGACATCTTGCGGCCGTCCTCGGCGAGGATGTGGCCCAGGCAGACCACGTTCTCGTACGAGGACTTGTCGAACACCAGAGTGCCGACCGCCATCAGCGTATAGAACCAGCCGCGGGTCTGGTCGATCGCCTCGGAGATGAACTGCGCCGGGTAGCGGCTCTCGAAGAGCTCCTTGTTCTGGTACGGGTAGCCGTACTGCGCGAACGGCATCGAGCCCGAGTCGTACCAGGCGTCGATGACCTCGGGCACCCGGGTCGCGGTCTTCCCGCAGCCCTCGGCGGGGCAGGCGAAGGTGACGGCGTCGATGTACGGGCGGTGCGGGTCCAGGTCCGACTGGTCCGTGCCGGTCAGCGTGGACAGCTCCGCGCGCGAGCCGACGCACGTCAGGTGGTCGTCCTCGCAGCGCCAGATGGGCAGCGGGGTGCCCCAGTAGCGGTTGCGGGAGAGCGCCCAGTCGATGTTGTTGTTCAGCCAGTCGCCGAAGCGGCCGTGCTTGACCGAGTCCGGGAACCAGTTCGTCTTCTCGTTCTCCTCGAGAAGCCGGTCCTTGACGGCGGTCGTACGGATGTACCAGGACGGCTGCGCGTAGTAGAGCAGCGCCGTGTGGCAGCGCCAGCAGTGCGGGTAGCTGTGCTCGTACGGGATGTGCCGGTAGAGCAGGCCGCGCGCGTCCAGGTCGGCGGTCAGCTGCTCGTCGGCCTTCTTGAAGAAGACGCCGCCGACCAGCGGCACGTCCTCCTCGAAGGTGCCGTCCGGGCGGACCGGGTTCACGACAGGCAGGCCGTAGGCGCGGCAGACCTTGAGGTCGTCCTCACCGAAGGCGGGGGACTGGTGGACCAGACCCGTGCCGTCCTCGGTCGTCACGTACTCGGCGTTGACGACGTAGTGGGCGGGCTCGGGGAACTCGACGAGCTCGAAGGGGCGCTGGTAGGTCCAGCGCTCCATCTCGGCGCCGGTGAAGGACTCGCCGGTGGTCACCCAGCCCTCGCCGAGCGCCTTCTCCAGGAGCGGCTCGGCGACGACCAGCCTCTCGTCGCCGTCCGTGGCGACCACGTAGGTCACCTCGGGGTGGGCGGCGACGGCCGTGTTGGACACCAGGGTCCAGGGGGTGGTCGTCCAGACGAGGAGCGCGGCCTTGCCGGCGAGCGGGCCCGAGGTCAGCGGGAAGCGCACGTACACGGAGGGGTCGACGACCGTCTCGTAGCCCTGCGCGAGCTCGTGGTCGGACAGGCCGGTGCCGCAGCGCGGGCACCAGGGGGCGACGCGGTGGTCCTGGACGAGCAGGTCCTTGTCGAAGATCTGCTTCAGCGACCACCAGACCGACTCGATGTACGAGGGGTCCATGGTCCGGTACGCGTCGTCGAGGTCGACCCAGTAGCCCATCCGGGTCGTGAGCTCGGCGAAGGCGTCGGTGTGGCGGGTCACGGACTCGCGGCACTTGGCGTTGAACTCGGCGATGCCGTACGCCTCGATGTCCTTCTTGCCGGAGAAGCCGAGCTCCTTCTCGACGGCGAGCTCGACGGGCAGGCCGTGGCAGTCCCAGCCGGCCTTGCGGGCCACGTGGTAGCCGCGCATGGTGCGGAAGCGGGGGAAGACGTCCTTGAAGACGCGGGCCTCGATGTGGTGGGCGCCGGGCATGCCGTTGGCGGTGGGCGGACCCTCGTAGAACACCCACTCGGGGCGTCCTTCGGACTGCTCCAGGGTCTTGGCGAAGACCTTGTTGTCCTGCCAGAAGTCGAGCACGGCGTGCTCGAGTGCGGGCAGGTCGACCTGGGCGGGCACCTGGCGGTATTGCGGCGGCGTCATGTTGCGAGCTCCTCCGGCGGATGATCCTCGTTCCGTCCGGAGGGACGAGAGCGCTGCTCCCGCGGTACCACCCTCCTTGGCCCCGGACGCGGACGCCCTGAGCCCCCTCATTGGGGTCGCGACGCCGGGTCTAGTCGCCGCGGCCGACCGCGGCTTTCTTCCGGCAGCTCCGGGGTGATGCTTCACATCGGGCTCGCCCCCGGGCTCTCACCGTCCCCGGGTCGCTCATGGCTGCGTACGACGCTACTCGTCCCCATCCAAGCCTTTCGCTCCGGCCAGTGTACGGGGCGGGGAGGCGGTCGGCCGACCGAATTCCCGGTGACCCGAATGGCCACACGGGCGGCGCAGAGTCGGACTTCGGCCAAGTGGGGGACGGCCGGGACGGATAACCGGCCGAGGAGCTGGGCACAACGGAGGCAGGCTCGCTCCGAAGGGCGCCGGGGCGGGCGTGAAGGGCGGCGTGCCCCGTTGCCGCGGGCCGTGGGCCGATTTATCGTCCCAGCACGATTCGCGAGCAAGATCACAAAATGTGAAGGGGCCGCGACATGGTGGCGAAGAAGACCGCCGCGAGGAAGACGACGGCCGCGAGAAAACCGGCCGCGGACACGTCCGCGCCCGCTGGGAAGGCGCCCGCGAAGAAGGCGAACGCCACGAAGGCGAACACCACGAAGGCGAACGCCACGAAGGCGCCGGCGAACAAGGCGCCCGCCAAGAAGGTGCCCGCGAAAAAGGCACCCGCGAAAAGGGCGCCTGCGAAGAAGGCGCCCGCGAAAAGCGCACCCGCGAAGAAGGCGCCCGCCAGGAAGGCGCCCGGGGAAAAGGCGGCCGCCACGAAGGTGCTCGCGAACGAGGCGCCCGCCGAGAAGGCGGCGGAAGCGGTGGCCCCCGCGGAGAAGACCTCCGCCGCGAAGGCGCCGGCCAAGAAGACGGCCAAGAGCGCGACGACCGCCGGGAGCGCGAAGACCGCGAAAACCGCCAAGACCGCCAAGACCGCCAAGGCGGCGAAGAGCGCCAGGACCACGAAGACCGCGACCAAGAAGACAGGAGCCAGGACGGTGGCAGCGAAGAAGACCGCGGGTGGGGTCACCACGGCCGCGAGCGACGCCGCGGTGCCCCAGGCCCGTACCGGCGAGCTCGCCGTACGCCCCGGCGAGGAGCCGTGGACCGAGCAGGAGGTCGACGAGGCCCGCAACCTGCTCATGTCGGAGGTGCTGCGGCTGCGCAGCGAGCTCACCCACTCGCAGGAGGAGCTCACCGGTCTGATGCGCGACTCCGGCGACGGCGCGGGCGACGACCAGGCCGACACCGGCACCAAGAACATCACGCGGGAGCACGAGCTGGCCCTGGCCGCCAACGCCCGCGAGATGCTGGAGCAGAGCGAGCACGCCCTGGAACGGCTCGAGGCGGGCACGTACGGTCTGTGCGAGGTCTGCGGCAAGCCGATCGGCAAGGCCAGGATGCAGGCGTTCCCCCGGGCCACCCTCTGTGTGGAGGACAAGCAGAAGCAGGAGCGGCGCGGCTGACGCGGTCGCGGGAGTGTGCCGTACCCTCGTGCACATGGCAGAGGCGGAGAGCGTCATCGGTACGCCGGATTCAGGTGCGACGGATTCAGCAGGGGCCGACGAGACGGCCGTCCCCGAGGAGCGTCCGAAGGGCAGGCGGCGGATCGTCGCCCTGTTCGTCGTGGCCGTACTCGCCTACCTTCTCGACCTCGGCAGCAAGATGCTCGTGGTCGAGAAGCTGGAGGGGCACGCGCCGATCCAGGTGATCGGTGATCTGCTGCGCTTCGAGGCCATCCGCAACGCCGGTGCCGCCTTCGGCATCGGCGAGGCCTTCACGATCATCTTCACGGTGATCGCGACCGCGGTCATCGCGGTGATCGTCCGCCTGGCGCGCAAGCTCTACAGCCTGCCCTGGGCCATCGCGCTCGGCCTGCTGCTCGGCGGCGCGCTCGGCAACCTGACCGACCGGATCTTCCGCTCGCCCGGTGTCTTCGAGGGGGCGGTCGTCGACTTCATCGCGCCCGCCCACTTCGCCGTCTTCAACCTCGCCGACTCGGCGATCGTCTGCGGCGGCATCCTCATCGTGATCCTCTCCTTCCGGGGCCTGGACCCGGACGGCACGGTCCACAAGGACTGAGCTCGGGGCCCGGCTCCGGACCGGGCCGCGGAGGTGCTCCAGGACGGAGCACCTCCGACACAAGGCATACTCGACGGGTGAGTACGAGTCCCGAGATCCGCACGCTGCCCGTTCCCGACGGCCTGGAGGGCGAGCGCGTCGACGCCGCCATCGCCCGTATGTTCGGGTTCTCCCGTACCAAGGCGGCGGAGCTGGCCGCCGCAGGCAAGGTCCTGGTCGACGGCGCCGTCGTCGGCAAGTCCGAGCGGGTCAGCGGGGGTGCGTGGCTCGAGGTCGAGATGCCCGGCACGGCCGCTCCGGTCCAGATCGTGGCCGAGCCCGTGGAGGGCATGGAGATCGTCCACGACGACGACGACATCGTCGTGATCATGAAGCCGGTCGGCGTGGCCGCCCACCCGAGCCCCGGCTGGACCGGCACCACGGTGATCGGCGGCCTCGCCGCCGCCGGCTACCGGATCTCCACCTCCGGCGCCGCCGAGCGCCAGGGGATCGTGCACCGCCTCGACGTCGGCACCTCCGGTCTGATGGTGGTGGCGAAGTCGGAGTACGCGTACACGTCGCTGAAGCGCCAGTTCAAGGAGCGCACGGTCGACAAGCGCTACCACGCCCTGGTGCAGGGCCACCCGGACCCGCTGAGCGGCACCATCGACGCCCCCATCGGCCGGCACCCCCACCACGACTACAAGTGGGCCGTCACCGCCGACGGCAAGGCGTCCGTGACCCACTACGACCTGATCGAGGCGTACCGGGCGGCCTCGCTGCTCGACATCAAGCTGGAGACGGGCCGCACCCACCAGATCCGGGTGCACATGTCCGCTCACCGCCACCCCTGCGTCGGCGACCTCACCTACGGCGCCGACCCGACCATGGCCAAGCGCCTCGGCCTGACCCGGCAGTGGCTGCACGCGGTGCGGCTCGGCTTCGAGCACCCCGGTGACGGCCAGTGGGTCGAGTTCGCCAGCACCTACCCGGCGGACCTGCAGACCGCACTCGACCGGATCGCGGCGGAGAGCCGATGAGCACCGCCGAGGCCGTGTCGTACGAGGTGCGCGAGGCCGTCGGCCAGGACGACCGCGAGGCCTGCTTCGCCGTGCGCCACGAGGTCTTCGTCCAGGAGCAGGGCGTCCCGCGGGAGATCGAGTACGACACGTACGACGAGACCGCCGTGCACGTGCTCGCGATCCGCGGGGACGGCGTGCCGCTGGGCACCGGGCGGCTGCTGCACGGCGCGGACGCGGCCGGCAAGACCGGTGGCGACGCCTCGGTGGGCTCCCTCGGGCGGCTCGCGGTCGCCCAGGCGGCCCGCGGTCTCGGGGTGGGCGCGGCGCTGGTGAGGGCCATCGAGGACGCGGCCCGCGCCCGCGGGCTCGCCGCCGTCGACCTGCACGCGCAGACCCACGCCCTCGGCTTCTACGAGCGGCTCGGCTACGAGGCGTACGGCCCCGAGTTCCCGGACGCGGGCATTCCGCACCGGGCGATGCGCCGCCCGCTCTGATCCGTACGCCACGGGGGCAATCGCTGCCAAACCGGACGTACGTGGCAGGGTGAGCCCGTGGATCAATTGGCCCTGTTGTTCCTGCTGCTCCTCGGTGCCGTGCTGACCGTGCCCCTCGGGGACCGGCTCGGGCTACCGGCACCCGTCCTGATGACCCTCGTCGGGATCGCGCTGGCCTTCCTGCCCTTCGTGCCCGACGTCGACATCCCGCCCGAGTACATCCTGCCGCTGGTGCTGCCGCCACTGCTCTACGCCACCGCGCAGCGCACCTCCTGGCGGCAGTTCGCGGCCAACCGGCGGCCGATCTTCCTGCTCGCGGTGGCCCTGGTCTTCGTCACCACGGCCGCCGTCGGGGCGGTCGCCGACGCGCTCGTGCCCGGCATCCCGCTGGCCGCCGCGCTCGCCCTCGGCGCCCTGGTGGCGCCGCCCGACCCGGTCGCGGCGACCGCCGTGGCGGGCTCCCTCGGGCTGCCCAGGCGCCTGGTGTCGATCCTGGAGGGCGAGGGCCTGTTCAACGACGTCACGGCCATCGTGCTCTACCACGTGGCGATCACCGCGGTGGTCACCGGTTCCTTCTCCTGGCCCGACGCGCTCGGCGAGCTCGTCCTGTCGGCCGTGGTCGCCGTGGTCGTCGGCCTCGCCCTCGGCTGGGTCACCAACAGGCTGATGGGCGCGCTCGGCGACCCCACCCTCCAGACCGGGCTCACCCTGCTCGTCCCGTTCGTCTCCTACGTGCTCGCCGAGGAGTTGCACGGCTCCGGCGTCCTCGCGGTCCTGGTCACCGCGCTCTTCCTGGCCGAGCACGCGACCGACGCCGACGACGTGATGGGGCGGCTGGCCGGGCAGACCTTCTGGGAGGTCGTCGACACCCTGGTCACCGGCATCGCCTTCGGGCTCATCGGCCTGGAGCTCGTGCACGTCTTCGGCGTCGCCGAGGGGCGCGGCGGGCAGATGCTCGGCTGGGGCGCGGCCGTCGTCGGGGTGGTGGTCGCCGTCCGGCTCGTCTGGCTGCTGCCGGCGACCTGGCTCGCGAAGCGGCTGCACACCCGGCGCGACTACGCCGAGGAGATCCCGGTGAGCTGGCGGGAGACCGTCGTCATGTGGTGGTCCGGGATGCGCGGCGTGGCCTCGGTGGCGCTCGCCCTCGCCATCCCGCTGCGTACGGACGACGGGTCGCCCTTCCCCGGCCGGGACGAGATCGTCTTCATCGCCTTCTGCGTGATCATCGGCACCCTGGTGATCCAGGGGCTCACCCTGCCCTGGCTGGTGCACCGGCTCGGGGTGCAGGCCGACGCGGACGCCGAGCAGGCCTTCGAGCGGGAGCTGGCCATCCGGGCGGCGAAGGCCGCCAAGCGCCGGCTGAAGGAGATCGAGGAGACCGAGGAGCTGCCCGAGGAGGTCTCCGAGCGGCTACAGCGCGGGGCCTTCGACATCGGGGCGCGGATCAGCCCGGACATGGTCGACGAGGAGCGGCGGGCGGCGTTCACGGAGCGGGTGGAGCGGGTGAAGCAGGTCCACCGGATCCAGCGGGAGCTGATGTCGGCGGCCCGCCACGCGGTGCTTTCGGCGCGAAGCGAGCCCGGCGCCGACCCGGAGGTGGTGGACAGGGTGCTGCGGCACCTGGACGTGCGCAGCATGCGCTGAGGGGTTTCGAGCAGGTGGCAGGATGGCCGCATGGACATCATGCTTTTCCACTCGGTCTACGGGATGCGCCCCGCCGTGGCGGCCGCGGCCGAGCGGCTCCGGGCCGCCGGGCACCAGGTCTGGACGCCGGACCTCTTCGGGGGCCGCACCGCCGGCACGGTCGAGGAGGGCATGGTGCTCAGGGACGAGATCGGCAAGGACGAGCTGCTGAAGCGGGCGGTGCTCGCCGCCGCGCCCCACTCGGAGCGCGGCCTGGTCTACGTGGGCTTCTCGTTCGGGGCCTCGGTGGCGCAGACGCTGGCGCTCGGGGACGAGAAGGCGCGCGGGCTGCTGCTGCTCCACGGCACCTCGGACATCGCCGAGTCGGCCTCGGTGGACGACCTGCCGGTGCAGCTGCACGTGGCCGAGCCCGATCCGTTCGAGACGGACGACTGGCTGTCGGCCTGGTACCTGCAGATGCGCAAGGCCGGGGCGGACGTGGAGGTCTACCGCTACCGGGGCGCGGGTCACCTGTACACCGACCCGGAGCTGCCGGACTGGGACGCGGAGGCGGCGGAGCGGACCTGGTCGGTGGCGCTGTCGTTCCTCGACAGCCTGTAGAGCGCGGCACGAACGGGGTGTGGCCCCCGGGGAGTTCCCCGGGGGCCACACCGCTGTCCACGGACGATCCGTCAGCCGCGGTACGCGGTCCAGGAGTCGTTCATGCGGGTCACCTGGCCCGCGGTGAACTGGTACATGCAGGAGTCGTACGTGTAGTCCATGAAGTTGTGGATCGGGTCCACACCGGTCTTGTTGGTGCAGGAGTCACGGCCGGTCGGGCACTCGAAGGCCGCGCTCTTCTCGGCCGGGGTGTCGCTGACGGAGTCGCCGGAGCCGCTGCAGCCGCCCTGGAAGGTGTGGTAGAGGCCCATCCAGTGGCCGACCTCGTGGGTGGCCGTGTCGCCCTCGTTGTAGTTGGCGGCCGAGCCGCCGGGCAGCGAGGAGTCGAGGACGACGACGCCGTCCATCGCCGGGTTGGACGCGTAGGAGGACGGGAAGGTCGCCCAGCCGAGCAGGCCGCCGCTGAGGTTGGCGGTGTAGAAGTTCAGCGCGCCGGCGCCGCCCTTGCGGAGGGTCTGCTTCATCTGCTTCTCGGCGGTGGAGCCGTCGGCCAGGTTGTACCAGCTCGCGTTGTCCGTGTAGTCGGTTCCGGCCAGGGTGAACTGGAAGCCCGTGTTCACGTTGCCGGTGCCCTGGCCGCCGTACGCGGCGTTGAGGACGGCCATCTGCTTGCTGATGTCGGTGGCGGTGAGCTTGCCCGTCGTGCCGCTGTGGATGACGTGGAAGTAGACGGGGATGCTGACCGCGGTGGCGCCGGCCGCCGCGGAGACGCGGGCGCCGGAGACGCGGGCCTCGCTGACTCTCTTCTTCAGGTCCGCGTCCATGGCCTTGGCCTGGGCGGCGGTGACCTCGTTGGGCTCGGCCTTGGTGGCGCTGCCCTTGGCCTTGCGGGCGCCGGAGAGGGCGGACGCGTCGTCCGCGCACTTCTCGGCGGAGGCCAGGGTGTTGGTGGTGGCCGGGGTCGCCGCCGGGGCGGAGAGGGGGGCCAGGGCCAGGGTTCCGGCCATGACCGCAGTGCCGAGCATACGACGTGACATACGCGGCGATATACGAACAAGAGCACGCACGGGTGACTCCTCGCGGGGGGTTGTGGAGAGGTACTTCCTCGCCACTGGCCGGGAGATTACGCGTCCATGTCAGACATCGTTGAGGATTGATCAAGCCCAATCATTCGCAGGGCAAATCGGGTCATCGGGAAGAAAAAATTGCGCCGATTCCGGAGTTTGAGACGTGGACGTAACAGGAGAGACGACAAAGGCGGGTGGTGTGTCCGGTTTCGATCGCCCGAACTCGCCACCCGCCGTAGCCATGTGATCTTCCGTTAACGCGAGTGATCATGGCTGAAAATCGTCGCTACGGTGTCGTTACTTCGTCACCTCGTCACCTCGTCACGTCGTCGCTCAGCGCACCGGCTGGTACACCCGCTCGACGCGCTGCGTTCCGTTGAGCGTCCGGTACGAGCGCGCCCAGGCCGCCGTCGCGTTCACGTCCGCCCGGTCGGAGAGGGTGTAGTAGTCCATCTGCGAGCGCTCGGCCGTCACGTCGAGCACGCCGTAGCCGTGGTGGTCCATGTCCACCCACTTCACATGGCGGTTGGCCGCCTTGATCGCGCCGGCGGCCACCACCGAGAGCGTGTTCGGCGCCACGTGCAGCAGGTCGTCCAGGTTGTCCGAGGTCACCGAGGTCACCACGAACTCCGTCGCGGCCGAGGCCGACAGCGGGTACGTCGCCGCCTTGGAGGGCACGTCGTTGGCCCAGGCCATGTGGATGTCGCCGGTCAGGAAGACCGTGTTGCGGATGCCCCGGTCCGTCAGGTGCTTCAGCAGCTCCTTGCGGTCGTCCGTGTAGCCGTCCCACTGGTCGACGTTGATCGCGATGCCCTCCTTGGGCAGCCCGAGCAACTCGGCCAGCGGACCGAGCAGATCGGCCGGGAGCGCGCCGAAGGCCACCGGCGAGATCATCACCGAGGTACCCACCAGCTGCCAGGTCGCGTCCGAGGCCGCGAGCCCCGACTTCAGCCAGTCCAGCTGCGCGCGGCCGGTGAGGGAGCGCTCCGGGTCGTCCACCTTGCCGCTGCCCACGCCCGCCTGCTGCGAGCGGAACGAGCGCAGGTCGAGCAGGTGCAGATCGGCCAGCTTGCCGAAGCGCAGCCGCCGGAAGACGGTGCCCTCGGTCGAGGTGCGCACCGGCATCCACTCGAAGTACGCCTGCTTGGCGGCCGCCACCCGGTCCGCCCAGGCGCCCTCGGCGCCCGGGGTGTGGTTCTCGGCCCCGCCCGACCAGGCGTCGTTGGCGAACTCGTGGTCGTCCCAGATGGCCACCACCGGGTGCGCCGCGTGCAGCGCCTTGAGGTCGGCGTCCGTCTTGTACTTGCCGTGCCGGGTGCGGTAGTCGGCGAGCGAGACGATCTCGTGGGCCGGCTCGTGCTGCCGGACGACGTACTTCGCCTCCGGGTAGCCGCCGCTCTGGTACTCGTAGATGTAGTCGCCGAGGTGGAGGATCGCGTCCAGGTCGGTGCGGGCGGCGAGGTGGCGGTAGGCGGAGAAGTAGCCGGCCTCCCAGTTGGCGCAGGAGACCACGCCGAAGCGGACGCCGGGAGCGGTCGCGTCGGCGGCGGGAGCGGTGCGGGTGCGGCCCGTGGGGGAGACGGTCTGGCCGGCGGCGAACCGGAACCAGTAGGCGGTGGCCGGGCGCAGACCGCGGACGTCCGCCTTCACGGTGTGGTCGGAGGCGGCGGTGGCGACGGACGTGCCGTCGGCCACGATCCGGGTGAAGCCGCGGTCTTCGGCCAGCTCCCAGCGGACCGTGACATCGGGTCCCTTGCCGGAGCCCGGCACGGCGTCGGGGGTGGGGGTGACGCGCGTCCAGAGCAGGACGCCGTCGGGCAACGGGTCGCCCGAGGCGACACCATGCAGGAAGGCGGGTTCCGCGGCGTCCGCGAGCGCGGGCGAGGCGGCGGCCGCCAGTGCCGGGGCCGCGACGGCCGACACGGCGGCGGCCTTCACGAGCGTGCGGCGACTGGGGGCTGATATGAGGTTACGACTGGTCACGGGCCGTCAGATTACCGACTGGTACGGCCAATCGGCAGAGGTGCGCACAATGTTCGCCGACTCTTCGGCCGGGCGTCGAGAAGCGGCGGCCCCCGTTCCGCCGGGGCGCGGCGGAACGGGGGCCGAAATCAGCCGGAAGGACCCGAGAGAGGCTGGGCCCTACTTCAGCACCTTGGCGAGGGCGGTGTTGAACGCGTCCACCGTCAGCGGCGGGTTTTCGCTGCCCTCGGCGGTCAGCGTCTTGCCGTCCATCTTCAGCGTCGGCGTGCCCCGGACACCGCTCTCGTCGAAGGCCTTCGACATCTTCATCGCCCAGGCGTCGAAGGTGCCGTCCTCGACGTTCTTCTTGAACTCGGCGTTGCCCTTCAGGGCCGGCACGGAGTCCGCCACCTCCAGGAGATAGGAGTCCTTGGCGAACTTGTCCTGGCTCTCCTCCGGGTGGAACTGTGTCGAGTACAGCGCCGACTTGTACTTCAGGAAGGCCTCGGGGCTCACGTTCAGTGCCGCGCCGAGGGCCGACAGGGCGTTCTTCGAGCCCTCGCCCTGGTCGGAGTTGTCGATGAAGGTCGCGCCGACGTACTTGATCTTGTACTTGCCGTCGGCGACGTCCTTGTCCACCGTGGCGCCCACGCCCTGCTCGAAGGTCGCGCACACCGGGCAGCGCGAGTCCTCGTACAGCTCCAGGGTCTTCTTCGCCTCGGGCTTGCCGACGACGACCGTGGTGCCGTTCTCGCCCTCGGTGTTCTTCGGCGCCTTGATGCTCTTCGCGTCGGCCGCCGCCTCCCACTGGGTGGGCTTGCCGGCCTGGACGACGGCGTAGCCGATGCCGCCGGCGACCGCGAGGACGGCGACGGCCGACACCGCGACGATCACCTGACGGCGGGCCTTGTCCTTCTTGGCCTGGCGCTCCCGCTCGATCTTCAGCCGCTCGCGGGCGGCCGCCTTGTTCTCCTGGCTGTTGCGCTTGCTCATGGAAATGATCTCCGTACGTGAAGAAGGGAAAGGGCAGGACTGCGTGCTTGCTCAGACGAGGGCGGGCGAGGGCGCGAAGAAGCGCCGCACGCCCGCGCAGCACGGCGGTCCACGCCGTCCCACGGAGTGCACGAGCAGACGGGTCCGCGACCGGCGCGGCCGGTCCACGGGATGCCCACCGCGCCGCGGGGCCGACCCCGAGGCGCGGAAGAAGGCCGCCACCACGAGCAGCGGCCGGAAGGCGAAGGCGACGGCTGCCCGGAGCAGCCGGGCGAGCGCCCGCTCCCCGCCGCGCAGCCAGGAGGCCGCCGAGAGCCCGACCGCCACATGGGCGGCGAGCAGCAGCCAGGGCACGGCCGGATCGGGCGAGCTCAGCAGGGCCGTCGCGGTCCCGCTCCCCGGGGCCGCCACACCCGGCAGCGGCAGGCCGAGGGCGCCACCGCACAGCACGTCCACGCCGACCGCGCGCAGCGAACCGGCGACCGGGCCGCCGGCGGGGCCGTAACAAGCCGCCTGACCGCTGGTGAAGAGCGTGTCGGCGGCCAGCTCCAGCGGGACGAGCAGCCCGGCGATGGGGGCGAAGCCGCGCTCACGGCCGGCCAGGACGAACGCCACGGCGAAGACGCCGGCCGCGACCGGGACGACCGTCCCGAGCGGCAGCGGCACCCCGGACAGCAGGACATGCGAGGCCACGGACAGCGCCACGACCAGTGTCGTGAAGAACGCCGCCCGGAGGGCTCTCAGCTGGGTGCTTGCCATGTCCATCGCCGTGGAAGTGTGCCATGCCCGGCCGTAAGGCGTCCCTAAGGGCGTCCTGTGAGCCGCACCAGGCGCCCCGCGCCTGCCCTACAACCCCGGAATCCGGCCGTTGCGGAACAGGTCCACGAAGATCTGGTGGTCGGCCCGGGCCCGCGCCCCGTACGCGTGCGCGAAGTCGACCAGGAGCT
Organism: Streptomyces sp. NPDC085481; assembly: GCF_044541845.1. NCBI lineage: Bacteria > Bacillati > Actinomycetota > Actinomycetes > Kitasatosporales > Streptomycetaceae > Streptomyces > Streptomyces sp. NPDC085481. The sequence goes on along the minus strand of NZ_JBITTJ010000001.1, from coordinate 309,295 downwards.
CGGCGAAGCCCTCCTCGTCGGCCGCGATGGCCGCGTCGATGGCCCGCTCCGTGGAGAACGGCACCAGCGAGTGGCCGCTGGAGTCGTCCGCCGCGGCGTGCATCGTCGCCGTCGCCCGGCCCAGGTCGGCGACGGTCGCCGCGATGTCCTGCGGATCGTCGATGTCCGACCAGTCCAGGTCCACCGCGTACGGCGAGACCTCCGCCACCAGCTGCCCGGCACCGTCCAGCTCCGTCCAGCCCAGCCACGGGTCGGCGTGCGCCTGGAGCGCCCGCTGGGAGATGACCGTGCGGTGGCCCTCGTGCTGGAAGTACTCCCGTACCGCCGCGTCCGTCACATGGCGCGACACCGCCGGAGTCTGGGCCTGCTTCAGGTAGATGACGACGTCGTTCTCCAGGGCGTCGCTGTTGCCCTCCAGGAGGATGTTGTACGAGGGGAGGCCGGCCGAGCCGATGCCGATCCCGCGCCGGCCGACGACGTCCTTCACCCGGTACGAGTCCGGGCGGGCCAGGCTCGCCTCCGGCAGCGTCTCCAGGTAGCCGTCGAAGGCGGCGAGCACCTTGTAGCGGTCGGCCGCGTCCAGCTCGATCGAGCCGCCGCCCGCGGTGAAGCGGCGCTCGAACTCGCGGATCTCGGTCATCGAGTCGAGCAGGCCGAAGCGGGTCAGCGCACGGGCCTCGCGCAGCGCGCCGAGCAGGGCGCCGTCGGCGGTCTCCAGGGTGAAGCCGGGCGCCTCGTCGCTCTTCGCGCCGGTCGCGAGGGCGTGGATCCGCTCCCGATAGGCGGCGGCGAGGATCCGTACCAGGTGGCTGATCTGCTCGTCGCTCAGCGCCTTGGCGTAGCCGATCAGTGCCAGGGAGGCGGCCAGGCGCTTGAGGTCCCAGGTGAAGGGGCCGACGTACGCCTCGTCGAAGTCGTTGACGTTGAAGATCAGCCGGCCGTTGGCGTCCATGTAGGTGCCGAAGTTCTCGGCGTGCAGATCGCCGTGGATCCACACCCGGCCGGTCCGCTCGTCCAGGTACGGGCCGCCGTGGGCCTCGCGCTCCAGGTCCTTGTAGAACAGGCAGGCGGTCCCGCGGTAGAAGGCGAAGGCGGAACCGGCCATCTTGCGGAACTTGACCTTGAAGGCGGCCGGGTCGGCGGCGAGCAGCTCGCCGAAGGCGGTGTCGAAGACGGCGAGGATCTGCTCACCGCGCTCGGCGGCGGTGGGCTGGGGGACCGACATCGAAGGGGCCTCCTGGTGCGGGGCGCGGCGCGCGGGCGACGCGGGGTATGGCTGGAAATTGTGCATGACAAATGGGACAGGTGTTCTCTGTCTTCCAACGCGCGACGGTACTCCCGAGTGCCCGTCCGCCGCCCGGCCACCACCCGTCATCGAGGGGCGTGGCCCCCGCTGCGTCCTTCTCCGCGTTGTCAGTGCAGCGTCGTAGACTTCCACGCTGTCCCCCCAGAAGTTCACAGGAGGCTCCCCACCGTGACCAGGCCGCCCTTCACGCACCTCCACGTCCACACCCAGTACTCCCTGCTGGACGGTGCCGCGCGGCTGAAGGACATGTTCAACGCGTGCAACGAGATGGGCATGACCCATATCGCCATGTCCGACCACGGCAACCTGCACGGTGCGTACGACTTCTTCCACTCGGCCAAGAAGGCCGGTGTGACGCCGATCATCGGCATCGAGGCCTATGTCGCCCCCGAGTCCCGCCGCAACAAGCGGAAGATCCAGTGGGGCCAGCCGCACCAGAAGAGGGACGACGTCTCCGGTTCCGGCGGCTACACCCACAAGACCATCTGGGCGGCCAACTCCACCGGTCTGCACAACCTCTTCCGGCTGTCCTCCGACGCCTACGCCGAGGGCTGGCTCCAGAAGTGGCCCCGGATGGACAAGGAGACCATCTCCCAGTGGTCGGAGGGCCTGATCGCCTCCACCGGCTGCCCCTCCGGCGAGCTGCAGACCCGGCTGCGCCTCGGCCAGTTCGACGAGGCCCTGAAGTCCGCCTCCGAGTACCAGGACATCTTCGGCAAGGACCGGTACTTCCTGGAGCTCATGGACCACGGCATCGAGATCGAGCGCCGGGTCCGCGACGGACTCCTGGAGATCGGCAAGAAGCTCGGCATCCCGCCGCTGGTCACCAACGACTCGCACTACACCTACGCGCACGAGGCCACCGCCCACGACGCGCTGCTGTGCATCCAGACCGGCAAGAACCTCTCCGACCCGGACCGCTTCAAGTTCGACGGCACCGGCTACTACCTGAAGTCCACGGACGAGATGTACGCCGTCGACTCCTCGGACGCCTGGCAGGAGGGGTGCCGCAACACCCTCCTGGTCGCCGAGCAGATCGACACCACCGGCATGTTCGAGCCGCGCGACCTCATGCCGAAGTTCGACATCCCGGAAGAGGGCTACACCAACACCACCTGGTTCAAGGAGGAGGTGCGGCGCGGCATGGCCCGCCGCTACCCCGGAGGCGTCCCCGAGGACCGGCAGAAGCAGGCCGAGTACGAGATGGACGTCATCATCCAGATGGGGTTCCCGGGCTACTTCCTCGTCGTCGCCGACTTCATCATGTGGGCGAAGAACAACGGCATCGCGGTCGGCCCCGGCCGTGGCTCCGCCGCCGGTTCGATCGTCGCCTACGCCATGGGCATCACCGACCTCGACCCGATCGAGCACGGACTGATCTTCGAGCGGTTCCTCAACCCCGAGCGCGTCTCCATGCCCGATGTCGACATCGACTTCGACGAGCGTCGGCGCGTCGAGGTGATCCGGTACGTGACCGAGAAGTACGGCGCCGACAAGGTCGCCATGATCGGCACGTACGGAAAGATCAAGGCGAAGAACGCCATCAAGGACTCCGCCCGCGTCCTCGGCTACCCGTACGCCATGGGTGACCGGCTCACGAAGGCGATGCCGGCCGACGTCCTCGGCAAGGGCATCGACCTCAACGGCATCACCGACCCCTCGCACCCGCGCTACAGCGAGGCCGGCGAGATCCGGGCGATGTACGAGAACGAGCCGGACGTGAAGAAGGTCATCGACACCGCCAAGGGTGTGGAGGGCCTTGTCCGGCAGATGGGTGTGCACGCGGCCGGCGTGATCATGTCCAGCGAGCCCATCGTCGACCACGCCCCGATCTGGGTGCGGCACACCGATGGCGTGACCATCACGCAGTGGGACTACCCGCAGTGCGAGTCGCTCGGCCTGATCAAGATGGACTTCCTGGGCCTGCGGAACCTCACGATCATGGACGACGCCGTCAAGATGGTGAAGGCCAACAAGGGGGTCGACCTCGACCTCCTGGCCATCCCGCTGGACGACCCCAAGACGTACGAACTGCTCTGCCGGGGTGACACGCTCGGCGTCTTCCAGTTCGACGGCGGCCCCATGCGCTCGCTGCTGCGCCTGATGAAACCCGACAACTTCGAGGACATCTCCGCCGTCTCGGCCCTCTACCGGCCGGGCCCGATGGGCATGAACTCGCACACGAACTACGCCCTGCGCAAGAACAAGCAGCAGGAGATCACTCCGATCCACCCGGAGCTGGAGGAGCCCCTCCGGGAGGTCCTCGACGTCACCTACGGCCTGATCGTGTACCAGGAGCAGGTGCAGAAGGCCGCCCAGATCATCGCCGGGTACTCCCTCGGCGAGGCCGACATCCTCCGCCGCGTGATGGGCAAGAAGAAGCCCGAGGAGCTGGCGAAGAACTTCACCATCTTCCAGGAGGGCGCCCGAGGCCGGGGCTACAGCGACGAGGCGATCCAGGCCCTGTGGGACGTCCTGGTGCCGTTCGCCGGCTACGCCTTCAACAAGGCGCACTCCTCCGCGTACGGCCTGGTCACGTACTGGACGGCGTACCTCAAGGCGAACTACCCGGCCGAGTACATGGCCGGACTGCTGACCTCGGTCAAGGACGACAAGGACAAGTCCGCGGTCTATCTGAACGAGTGCCGCCGCATGGGCATCAAGGTCCTGCCGCCGAACGTCAACGAGTCCGAGTCGAACTTCGCCGCCCAGGGCGACGACGTGATCCTCTTCGGCCTCTCCGCCGTCCGCAACGTCGGCGCCAACGTCGTCGAGTCGGTCATCAGGACCCGCAAGAGCAAGGGCAAGTACAGCTCGTTCCCCGACTTCCTCGACAAGGTCGAGGCCGTGGTCTGCAACAAGCGGACCGTCGAGTCGCTGATCAAGGCCGGCGCCTTCGACACCATGGGCCACACCCGCAAGGGCCTCGTCGCCCAGCACGAGCCCATGATCGACACCGTGGTGGCGGTCAAGCGCAAGGAGGCCGAGGGCCAGTTCGACCTCTTCGGCGGCATGGGCGAGGAGGACAGCAGCGAGCCCGGCTTCGGCCTCGACGTCGAGTTCGGCGACATCGAGTGGGAGAAGTCCTACCTGCTCGCCCAGGAGCGCGAGATGCTCGGCCTCTACGTCTCCGACCACCCGCTCTTCGGTCTCGAGCACGTGCTCTCCGACAAGACCGACGCCGGCATCTCCCAGCTCACCGGCGGCGAGCACGCCGACGGCGCGGTCGTCACCATCGGCGGCATCATCTCCGGCCTCCAGCGGAAGATGACCAAGCAGGGCAACGCCTGGGCCATCGCCACCGTCGAGGACCTGGCCGGCTCCATCGAGTGCATGTTCTTCCCGGCGACCTACCAGCTGGTCTCGACCCAGCTGGTCGAGGACGCGGTCGTCTTCGTCAAGGGCCGGCTCGACAAGCGCGAGGACATCCCGCGTCTGGTCGCCATGGAGCTGATGGTCCCCGACCTGTCCAACGCGGGCACCAACGCGCCGGTGGTCCTCACCATCCCGACGGTCAAGGTGACCCCGCCGATGATCAGCCGGCTCGGCGAGATCCTGAAGCACCACAAGGGAAACACCGAGGTCCGCATCAAGCTCCAGGGGCCGCGCTCGACCACCGTGCTCCGCCTCGACCGGCACCGGGTGCAGCCCGACCCGGCGCTCTTCGGCGACCTGAAGGTGCTCCTCGGCCCGTCCTGCCTGGCCGGATAGCCCGTACGCCGGCCCGCTCGGCCCGTACGCCGGCCCGCTCGGCCCGTACGCCGGCCCGCTCGGCCCGTACGCGGGCCCGCTCGGCCGGACAGCCCGCACGCGCAAGGGGCGCGCCCGTCGTCACGGGCGCGCCCCTTTGCCGTGGGCTCGTCAGTTGTGGCCGAACCGCTTCTGCCGACCCTTGCGGGCCATGTCACCCGGCGTGACCTGGGTGGCGCGCTGCTCTGCCTGGGACTCCATCGACGACGCCTGCGCCTGCTGGGCGCCGCGCTCGGCCTGCGAGCCGCGCTGCTGACTGCGGTCCTGCTTCCGGTTCTTGGCCATGGTGATGATGCCTCCTCAAAGGGGTCTGGGGGCCAGGGCCGCTGTCAGACTCACATACGGCAGGAAGCGCCGCATTTTGGATCATTACGGACGGTAATCCCGCCCCGCGCGTGAGATCCGCCACGCCGATGATCCAGTTCCGGACCTCAACCCATCCGCGGTCGGGCAGACTCGGAGCAACCTGGAGCACTTCCGATCCCGAGGTTCCCGAAAGAGGGTGGAACACGTGGACCGCTGCGTCGTCCTGGTGGACGCCGGCTATCTGCTGGGCGCCGCCGCAAGCCTTCTCGCCGGAGAACCGGCCCGCTCACGGATCACCGTCGACCACGCCGCACTCATCCAGCAGCTGCGCGAACGCGCCGAGGCCGACACCGAGCAGCCGCTGCTGCGGATCTACTGGTTCGACGGCGCGCCCGACCGGGTGCCACAGCCCGAGCACCGCCGGCTGCGCGTGATGCCCCGGGTCACCGTCCGGCTCGGCGCGCTGACCCGCAGCGACGGACGCTGGGCGCAGAAGGGCGTCGACGCGGCCATGCACACGGAGCTCACCGAGCTCGCCAGGAACCGCGCCTGCTCCGACATCGTGCTCGTCACCGGTGACGGCGATCTGCTGCCCGGCCTGATGTCCGCCAAGGAGCACGGCGTCGCCGTCCACCTGTGGGCCGTGCAGGCCGCCGACGGCGACTACAACCAGTCCGAGGACCTGGTCGCCGAGGCCGACGAGCGCCGGGTCCTCGACCGGGCCTGGATCACCCGGGCCGTTCGCGCCAAGGACCTCACCGGCCTGTGCGGCACCCCGCCCGTGCCGCGCCCCGAGATCGCCGCGATCCTCTCCGCCCCGCTGCCCGAGTCCGCGCTCGCCGCCTCCGCCGAGCGGGCCGCCGCGGCCGCCGCCCACAACTCCGCGCAGACCGACCCGAACGCCGCCGCACCGTCACCGGCCGCGGGCGGAGTGGAGACGGCCAACGGCAGCACCGTCCCCGCGCCCGCCGCCGGCAAGACCGTCCCCACCCCCAAGGACCTCGCCGCCCTGCGCGGCCCCGCCGCCCCCAGCGCCCCGCACCCGGCCGGCGCGACCCTGCGCTGGTCCTCCGACAAGGGCTGGATCGACCGCCCCGCCGCCCCCCTCGGCGAGCCGGCCGAGACCGCCTTCCTGCCCACCCTCGCCCAGGTCACCAGCGCCGAGCAGCGCTGGGCCGACCGGGAGGAGGACATCACCACCGTCGGCGGCGACCCCTACGAGGTGGGCCAGGTCTTCGCCCGCCGCTGGCTCGACCGGCTCCCCGAGCACGGCCACGTCCACAAGCTCGCCGCCATGTACCCGCGCATCCCGCACCGCATCGACGGCGAACTCCTCCGCTACGCGGCCCGTTTCGGCCTGCTCGCCCACAAGGACGACCAGATCGACGAGCACGACCGGTACGCGATCAGGGCCGGATTCTGGCGCGAGATCGACGTCCACGCCGCCGCCCAACACGCCCCCGCGCCCGAGGAGAGCCGCGGGACCCCGTAGGCTCATCCCTCGTGAGTACGGTGTGCGTGGTGCGGGATCTGGTCAAGACGTACCCCGCCACGCGCGGCAGACGCGGAGCGCCGGCGACCCCCGAGGTGCGGGCCACCGACGGGATCAGCCTCGATGTGCGCGGCGGCGAGATCTTCGGCCTGCTCGGTCCCAACGGCGCCGGCAAGTCCACCCTGGTCCGCCAGCTCACCGGACTCATGCGCCCCGACTCCGGGACCGTCCGGATCCTCGGCCACGACGTGATCCGCCACCCCGAGCGCGCCGCCCGGCTCCTCGCCTACCTCGGCCAGGAGTCCACCGCGCTCGACGAGCTGACCGTGGCCCTGGCCGCCGAGACCACCGCCCGGCTGCGCGGGCTCGGTGCCCGCGAGGCCCGCGCCGGGCGGGACGCCGTACTCGACGAGCTCGGCCTCACCGAGATCGCCGGACGGCCCCTGAAGAAGCTCTCCGGCGGCCAGCGACGGCTCGCCTGCGTCGCCGCCGCCCTCGTCGGCGAGCGGCCCCTCCTCGTCCTCGACGAGCCCACCACCGGCATGGACCCCATCGCCCGCCGGGCCGTCTGGGCGGCCGTCGACCGGCGGCGCGCCGAGCACGGCGCCACCGTGCTGCTCGTCACCCACAACGTCATCGAGGCCGAGACGGTCCTCGACCGGGTCGCCGTCCTCGACCACGGCCGGGTCATCGCCTGCGACACCCCCGCCGGACTCAAGGAACGGGTCGCGGGGGAGGTGCGGGTCGAGCTCGTCTGGCGCGAGCGGCCCCCGCTCGACGTCCCCGAGGTGGCCGCGCTGCGCCCGTCCGCGCAGGAGTCGGGCCGCCGCTGGGTGCTCCGGCTCGCGCCGGACGAGGCACGGGCGGCGGTCGCGGCGGTCACCGGCGGGGCGGCCTTCGCGGCCCTGGACGACTTCACGCTGGCGACGCCGAGCCTGGAGGACGTCTACCTGGCGCTCGGCGGCGAGACCCGGGGACTGGTGAAGGCATGACGTACGACGTGACGTACGAGTCGACCGTCAGGAGCTGTACGAGTTGAGCACCCTGCCCGCCGAGGCCCTGACGGCCACCGCTCTCGGCGATCCGGTCCGCCACGAGGAGGAGGGCGCCGCGCCGCTCGCCCCGCGCGCCCGGCTGCTGCCGGCGCTCGGCGCGGTGTACCGCGCCCAGCTCTCGCGCGCCCGGGTGTCGCGGATCCCGCTGCTCTTCGTGGCGACCTTCCAGTCCGTCGGGATCATGGTCCTGATGCGGGGGGTCGTGGACGGCGGAGCGGAGGCGCGGGCCGTGGTGGCCGGCTCGGCCGTCCTCGTGGTGGCCTTCGTCGCGCTCAACCTGCTCGCCCAGTACTTCGGGCAGCTACGGGCCGGCGGCGGGCTCGACCACTACGCGACGCTGCCGGTGCCGCCCGCGGCCGTGGTGCTGGGCGCGGCGGGGGCGTACGCCTCGTTCACCGTGCCCGGGACGGTGGTGACCGCGGTCACCGGCTCGGTGCTCTTCGGACTGCCGCTCGGCCACCTGTGGATCCTGGCGGCGGTCGTGCCCCTGTCCGGGGCGGCGCTCGCCGGTCTCGGCGCGGCGCTCGGACTCCTCGCCCCCCGGCAGGAACTGGCCACCCTCCTCGGCCAGCTGGGCATGTCGGCGGCGCTGCTGCTCGGCGTCCTGCCGGCCGACCGGCTGCCCGGGCCGATCGGCTGGGCCCGCGACCTGCTGCCTTCCACGTACGGGGTGGAGGCCCTGGCCCGTACCTTCGACCCGCACCCGGACTGGGCGGTGGTCGGCCTCGACCTCGCGGTGTGCGGGGCGGTGGGCGTGGTCTCGCTCGCGGTGGCGACCTGGGCCTACCGCAGGGCGGCGGTCCGCTGAGGCGGCGCACAGCCGCACCTGGCACGATGGCGTGGTGACCGCACCTCTGACTCCGCCCCACCAGCCGCCGCACGACTCCTACTGGCCCGGGCCCGACCCCGCGCTGCCCGCGGCGGACGGGGCCCCCAGCACGATGACCGAGCTGCGGCAGGCCGCCGTGGTGACCGCCGTCTCCGCGGTGGCCGGGGCCCTGCTCGGACTGCTCTGGCTGTGGCTCGCACCGCGGGTCACCCTGGTCTCCGACGGCAAGGCGGTCTTCCTGCGCAACAGCGAGGGGGAGGCGGCGATCGGCATGGACGGAACGTTTGTCCTGCTCGCCCTGGGCTTCGGCGCCGTGGCCGCCGCGCTGGTCTTCCTGATCCACCGCCACGGCGGCGTCGCCCTCGTCCTCGGCCTCGCGGCCGGCGGGGTCCTCGGCTCGCTGCTCGCCTGGGGCACGGGCGTGTGGCTCGGCCCGGAGCGCGATGTCGTCGCCCACGCCAAGGCGGTCGGTCCGAACGTGTTCTTCGAGGCACCGCTCGAACTCAACATGGCGGCCGCGGCGATGCTGGCCTGGCCGGTCGCCGCGATGATCGTCCACCTCGCCCTGACGGCGCTCTTCGGGCCCCGTGACCCGGAGCCGGACGAGGGGCCCTGGCCGCCGGCGCCCACGACAGGGCGGTAGCCCCCGCGGGGCCCGGCAGGGCCTCCGCCCGGGCACATGGCTCCCGCGGGGCTCAGCCGCGGCCGATCGGCGCCAGGACGGCGTCGGTGAGGGCCGCCAGGTCCTGCGGGGCGAGTTCGACCTCCAGGCCGCGGCGGCCCGCGGAGATGCAGATCGTCTCGTGCCCGGAGGCCGAGGCGTCCAGGACCGTGCGCAGCCGCTTGCGCTGGCCCAGCGGCGAGATCCCGCCACGGACGTAGCCCGTCGTGCGCTCCGCCGCCGCCGGGTCCGCCATCGCCGCGCGCTTGCCGCCCACCGCGGAGGCCAGCGCCTTCAGGTCCAGCTGGCCCGCGACCGGGACCACCGCGACCGTCAGCTCGCCGTCCACGTCCGCGACCAGCGTCTTGAACACCCGGTCGGCGGACACACCCAGCGCCTCCGCCGCCTCCTCGCCGTACGAGGGGGTCGCGGGGTCGTGCTCGTAGGCGTGCAGTGTGTACGCGGTGCCGGCCGCCGTCAGGGCCACCGTCGCCGGGGTGCCGCCGCCGTTCTTCTTCTGCTTCTTCGCCACGACGGGCTCCCCTCGGTTCAGTTCGGGCTGGTCGGCGCGCGCGTCAGATCCACCGCGGGCAGGGATGGCAGGTGCCGGAGCACGGCCGTCTCCGAGCGCAGCAGCGACAGCTCCTCGCGCAGCCGGGTCGCCGTGTCCGGCGCCTGCAGCAGCCGCTGCTTGGCCGGGGTGTCGAGCACGGCGGCCGCGGCGACCAGGTACGACACCACCGACGGGTCGTCCGGCAGCTCGCTGGTGGTCAGCGAGCGCTCCCGCGCGCCCGCGAGCCGCTTCTGATAGGCCCGGAAGGCCCGCAGCACGCCCTCGGCCAGCGTGCCCGCCTCGTCGCCCTGCTCCTCGGGGATCTCCTCGACCTCGGCCGTCAGGTACGGGCCGCTCGCGTCGACCGACAGCAGCTTCACCCGGGTCGTGCCGGTGGCCATCACCTCGAAGCCACCGTCCGCCCGCTCCCGGATCGAGGCCGCGTCGGCGATGCAGCCGACCCGGTGGAAGGCCTGAAGGGGGTCGGGGCCGAAGCCGGCCGCGGGGCCCTTCTCCGGCAGCGCCGTCTGGTCCGGCAGCCCGGGGGCGGTCGGGGCGACCTCACGGCCGTCGCGGATCGCCACGACAGCGAACCGCCGCGGCTCGGAGTCGTCGATCTTCAGCAACTCGCGCATCATGGCGCGATAACGCTCCTCGAAGACGTTCAGGGGCAGCACGAGGCCCGGGAACAGCACCGCGTTGAGCGGAAAGAGAGGCAGGCTGGCGGAGGTCACAGCGGTCAAGCGTAATGGCCGCCGGGCCCGCCCCGACCGGCCCGTCCGCCGGCGGCTCCGCGACCCTGCCCCGCGAGCTCCTCGCCGGACCGTTCGGGCGCCGTCCCGAGGACCCGCTCGCGCAGCGGCGTGCGCCGGGCGACCTCGCGTACGGCGGTGGCCCGCGCTTCCAGGAAGCCGCGCAGCGGGTCGTCGCCGAGCAGCGCCCAGGGGAACGAGGTCGCCTGCGGCCCGATCCGTCCGAACTCGGCCAGGGCGTCTCGCCAGCGGCCCCGCTCGATCAGCAGGTGCACCAGCAGATTGCGCACCTCCGCGGGCCACAGGTCGCCCGCCGGGTACTCCGCCGACAGGGCGAGCGCCCGGTCGGCCGCCGCGTCGATCCGGTCGTCCCGTACGCCCTGCCCGGGGCCGGGCCCCTGGCCCTGTCCGGCGAGCAGCTGCGCGAAGGCGGCCCGCACCGGCAGTGCCTGGACCAGCGAGCCGGGCAGCGCGTCCTCCGCGGCCTGCTCGGCGAAGTCGAAGCACTCGCGGTGCGAGCCGTACCACTGGGCCGACAGGTATTTGAGCGCGGCCGCATGGCAGCCGTAGTGGTGCGGGGAGCGGCGCACGGCCTGCTCCCACAGCGCCTCGAAGGCCGTGTGCCCGGCGTGCGTGCCCCGCGCGTGGTCCAGGGCGAGCCGCCACGGCACCGGGTCGCGCGGCGCCGCCTCGATCGCCGCGTCGATCAGCGGCCCGAGCTCACGCAGCCGTTCCGCCCTGGCCGGCGACTGCCAGGCCCTGCGCACCGCGAGCTGGGCCTTGACCAGCAGGGCGTCCGGGTCGCGGGGCGCGACCGAGAGCCAGTGGTCGAGCCAGCCGTCCCTGCTGTACGCGAAGGTGCTCAGCCGGGTGACATAGCGGTCCCGGTCCTCCCACTCGGCGGCGTCCCGGGTGGTTGCGAGCAGCTTGGCGGCCGGCTCCGGGTCGTCGAGGGCGGCCGCGACCAGGGCCGGCGCGAGGCGGCCGTCGGGCACGTCGAGCAGCACGTCGTCGTCCGGCGGGAGCCCGGCGGCGAGGCGCGGGGTGTGCCGGACCAAGCGGGCGGTGCCGATCAGGGCGCGGAGCAGTGACATCGTGCGAAACATTGAAAACCGCAGGTGAGGGCCGCGCCAGTAGCGGACTGTGAAGCTTTGGTAGCGGCGTGAAGGTTGTTCTGACCGAGGTCAAGACAGCGTAAAGAAAAGGGCGGGCCGGTGCTCGTCCGACCCCCTCGTCCCACCCCTGCGCCCGGCTCACCCCCGTCGCAGCAGTCGCGAGGCTCCGGCCGCGACGGTCGTGGCGAGGATCCAGCCGAGGAGGATGAGCACCGTCGACGCCCACTGCCAGAAGCCCTCCATGCGCCAGTAGCCGACCTGGCCCAGATCGATCACCGGGAGCAGGACGTCGAGGGCGTAGAGCGTCGCGTTCCACTTGGGCGCCTCGCCCGGCTTCAGCGCCACGGGGTCGTAGTGCGAGAACGCGTACGCGCCCGCCGCCCACAGCACCGCCATCCACAGCGCCGCCCGCCCCGGCCGGTACCCGTAGGCCACCGTCCAGTCCTGGACGTACCCCCACAGCTTCCCGGCCACCGGCAGCGTCTCGCGGCGCCGGCGCTGCTTGGCGAGCAGCACCTCCCGCGCGTCCGCGTCCTCCCCGCTGCTGCGCAGCACCGTGGCCAGGCGTTCGTACGGCTCCGGCGCGTACTCCGGGGTCGCCGCCGCCACCCACTCCAGGCGCCGGGCCAGCGGGAAATGGCCGTAGGGCACCAGCGTCTCGTAGACGAAGCCGCCCATCGCGAGCCCGCCCGGGCCCGGCCAGCTCGTCGACAGGTCGACCAGCGTCACGACCTTCGCCCCGTTGAGCACCACCCGCCCCTCCTCCGGGCGCTCCCCGTTGAACCGCAGCTCCGGCGTCACGATCCGGCGCAGCGACACCTCCTCCCGGCGCGAACCGTCGAGCAGGAAACGGGCGTAGTGCAGGTCCACCGAGTCGCCGAAGCGGCCGTCGTCGAGGCGCACCCCGCCGTGGCACTCGACCGGCTTGCGCCGCGCGCCCCGCGCCGGCGTCACCCCGTACGGCGGGGTGGCCGTCGAGTCGCCCGAGCCGTCGTACACCCACGCCGCGTTCAGGTAGAGCGTGCGCTCCACCGTCAGCTGAGGCGCGTTCAGCGCGCGGCGCTGCTGGGCCCCGCGCAGCACGCTGCCCCGCAGGCTCAGCGACACGCCGACCTTCGCGCCGCGCAGACTCAGCTCCCCGTGCGTCTCGATCAGCTCGGCCTGGAGGTCCTGGGCCACCACCAGACCGTCCGCCGTGATCGCCCGGCCGCGCCGGTCCGGCCACACCCGGATCTGGTTGATCAGCAGGTCCGTGCCGATCTGGGCGTCCGTCAGCCGGATGCCCCGCTCCACCCGGCAGCGCGGCAGGTGCAGATCGCCCTCGGTGTGCAGGCGCGCCGCCTCCAGGCGGGGTATCGCGCACTCCACCATCCGCAGCGTCCCGAACCGGGCCTCGGGCAGCACCACCTCGCTGTCGAAGCGGCAGCCGTTCAGCTCCACGTACGGCCCTATGGTGCCGCCGGCGAGATTGAGCGCGCCGGTGATCCGCGCCCCGCGCAGCTTCAGCGCCGCGACACGCCCGGACCGCGCCTGCGGCCCGTCGAGCAGCAGCAGTGCCACCACCTCGGCCCGCACACTGCGCTCACCGCCCCACACCACCTCCCTGGCGAACGGATCGTCCCGCTCCGCCACCCCCTCCCTCAGGTCACAGGCCCGGCCGACCCGGAACGCCCTCCACATCTCCCGCTCCGGCCGGGTCAGCCCCTCCGGCATCCCGTCGTCCACGCGCGGCTCGGTCACTGCCGCCCCCTCGCTTTCCACGATTCCGCTTCCCCGGATTCGTACAGCCGTTCTTCCCGCTGAGTGACGGACTGAACGCTAACGGTCAGGAGTGGCGACAAGACGCCAGAGTGGCCCGTATCAGCCAGTGATACGGGCGTCCGACGCTGTGGGCCGTCTGCGAGAATTGACCCGTGATCTCTCGAATCGATCTGCGCGGCGAGGCCCTCCCCGAGGGTTCCGCCCTGCGTGACCTGCTGCCCCGTGCCGAGTTCGACGTGGAAGCCGCCCTGGAGAAGGTGCGGCCGATCTGCGAGGACGTCCGGCATCATGGCGCCGCAGCGGTCATCGACTACGGGGAGAAGTTCGACGGCGTCCGCGTCGAGAGCCTGCGCGTGCCCGCCGAGGCGATCGCCCGCGCCCTCGACGAGCTCGACCCGGCGGTCCGCGCCGCCCTCGACGAGTCCATCCGCCGCGCCCGCCTCGTCCACCGCGAGCAGCGCCGCACCACCCACACCACCCAGGTCGTGCCCGGCGGCACGGTCACCGAGAAGTGGATCCCCGTCGAGCGCGTCGGCCTGTACGTGCCGGGCGGGCGCTCCGTCTACCCGTCCTCCGTCGTGATGAACGTGGTACCGGCGCAGGAGGCCGGTGTCGAGGGCATCGCCGTGTCCTCGCCGCCGCAGAAGGAGTTCGGCGGACTGCCGCACCCCACCATCCTCGCGGCCTGCGCCCTGCTCGGCGTCGACGAGGTGTACGCCGCGGGCGGCGCCCAGGCCATCGCCATGTTCGCGTACGGAACCCTCGACAGCGCCGACACGCCCGGCTGCGCCCCCGTCAACCTGGTCACCGGCCCCGGAAACATCTACGTCGCCGCCGCCAAGCGCCTCCTCAAGGGTCGCATCGGCATCGACGCCGAGGCCGGCCCGACCGAGATCGCGATCCTCGCGGACGCCACCGCCGACCCGGTGCACGTCGCCGCCGACCTGATCAGCCAGGCCGAGCACGACCCGATGGCCGCCTCCGTCCTCGTCACCGACTCCGCTGAGCTGGCCGAGGCCACCGAGGCCGAACTCAAGACCCAGGTCGCCGCCTCCAAGCACGTCGACGACCGGATCGTCCCGGCCCTGGCCGGCCGGCAGTCCGCCGTCGTCCTGGTCCGGGACCTCGCCGACGGCCTCAAGGTCGTCGACGCCTACGGCGCCGAGCACCTGGAGATCCAGACCGCCGACGCCGCCGCCGTCGCCGGCCGGGTCCGCAACGCGGGCGCGATCTTCGTCGGCCCCTGGGCCCCGGTCTCCCTCGGCGACTACTGCGCCGGCTCCAACCACGTCCTGCCCACCGGCGGCTGCGCCTGCCACTCCTCGGGCCTGTCCGTGCAGTCCTTCCTGCGCGGCGTGCACATCGTGGACTACACGCGCGACGCCCTCGCCGAGGTCGCCCACCACGTGGTGACCCTCGCCGAGGCGGAGGACCTGCCCGCCCACGGCGCCGCCATCAAGGCCCGGTTCGGTTGGAAGGTGCCGTAAAGCAAGTGACCGCGAACGACATCATCGGGATCGACGACCTTCCGATCCGTGACGAGCTGAAGGGCAAGTCGCCCTACGGCGCGCCCCAGCTCGACGTGCCCGTCCAGCTGAACACCAACGAGAACCCCTACCCGCTGCCCGAGCCCCTGGTGGCCCGCATCGCGGAGCGGGTCGCCGAGGCCGCCCGCGGCCTCAACCGCTACCCCGACCGGGACGCGATCGAGCTGCGCACCGAGCTGGCCCGCTATCTGACCCGTACCGGAAAGCACCCGGTCACCGTCGGCAACGTGTGGGCCGCCAACGGCTCCAACGAGGTGCTCCAGCAGCTGCTGCAGACCTTCGGCGGCCCCGGCCGTACCGCGATCGGCTTCGAGCCCTCGTACTCGATGCACGCCCTGATCGCCCGCGGCACCGGCACCGGCTGGATCTCCGGCCCCCGCAACGAGGACTTCACGATCGACGTGGCGGCGGCCGGACAGGCCATCGCCGAGAACGCGCCGGACGTCGTCTTCATCACCTCGCCCAACAACCCCACCGGCACGGCGGTCGCGGCCGAGACGGTCCTCGCGCTGTACGAGGCCGCGCAGGCCGCCAGGCCCTGCCTGGTCGTGGTCGACGAGGCATACGTGGAGTTCAGCCACCGCGACTCGCTGCTGCCCCTCATCGAGGGCCGCCCGAACCTGGTGGTCTCCCGGACCATGTCCAAGGCCTTCGGCGCCGCAGGACTCCGCCTGGGTTACCTGGCCGCCCACCCCGCCGTGGTCGACGCCGTCCAGCTGGTCCGCCTGCCGTACCACCTCTCCGCCGTCACCCAGGCCACCGCGCTGGCCGCCCTGGAGCACACCGACACCCTCCTCGGGTACGTCGAGCAGCTCAAGGCCGAGCGCGACCGCCTGGTCGCCGAGCTGCGCGCGATCGGCTACGAGGTCACCGAGTCCGACGCCAACTTCGTGCAGTTCGGCCGCTTCGAGGGAGCGGAGGGCTCCCACGCGGCCTGGCAGAAGATCCTCGACCGGGGCGTCCTGGTCAGGGACAACGGCGTACCGGGCTGGCTGCGGGTGACCGCCGGCACCCCCGAAGAGAACGACGCGTTCCTCGACGCGGTTCGTGAGCTGAAGAAGGAGCAGAACGCATGAGCCGCGTAGGCCGCGTTGAACGCACCACCAAGGAGACGTCCGTCGTCGTCGAGATAGACCTCGACGGCACCGGAAAGGTCGACGTGTCGACCGGGGTCGGCTTCTACGACCACATGCTCGACCAGCTCGGCCGGCACGGTCTGTTCGACCTGACCGTGAAGACCGACGGCGACCTCCACATCGACTCGCACCACACCATCGAGGACACCGCCCTCGCCCTGGGCGCCGCCTTCAAGCAGGCCCTCGGCGACAAGGTCGGCATCTACCGCTTCGGCAACTGCACCGTCCCCCTGGACGAGTCGCTCGCCCAGGTGACCGTCGACCTCTCCGGCCGCCCCTACCTGGTGCACACCGAGCCCGAGAACATGGCGCCGATGATCGGCTCCTACGACACGACGATGACCCGGCACATCCTGGAGTCCTTCGTGGCCCAGGCGCAGATCGCCCTGCACGTGCACGTGCCGTACGGCCGCAACGCCCACCACATCGTCGAGTGCCAGTTCAAGGCCCTCGCCCGCGCCCTGCGCTACGCCTCCGAGCACGACCCGCGCGCCGCCGGCATCCTGCCCTCCACGAAGGGTGCTCTGTAACCGTGAACGGCCTTTCCACCGTCCTCATCGTCGTCGGGCTCTTCCTGCTCGGCGGCATCTACTCCTTCGCCAGGCAGCAGATGCCCAAGGGCCTCATCGTGCTGCTCTCCATCGGTGCCGCGATGTGCCTCGGGGCCGGCGTGCTCCGGCTGGACGTGTGGTCATGAGCACCACCGCCGGTCCCAAGAAGGTCGTCGTCTTCGACTACGGCTTCGGCAACGTCCGCTCCGCCGAGCGCGCCCTCGCCCGGGTCGGCGCCGACGTCGAGATCACCCGCGACTACGAGCGGGCCATGAACGCCGACGGACTGCTCGTCCCCGGCGTCGGCGCCTTCTCCGCCTGCATGACGGGCCTCAGGGAAGCGCGCGGCGACTGGATCATCGGGCGCCGGCTCTCCGGCGGCCGGCCCGTCATGGGCATCTGCGTCGGCATGCAGATCCTCTTCGCCCGCGGCATCGAACACGGCGTGGAGACCGAGGGCCTCGACGAGTGGCCCGGCTCGGTCGAACCGCTGCAGGCGCCCGTCGTGCCCCACATGGGCTGGAACACGGTCGACGCCCCCGTGGACACCGAGCTGTTCGCCGGCCTCGACGCCGACAGCCGCTTCTACTTCGTGCACTCCTACGCGGTGCGCGAGTGGAGCCTGGAGGTCGGCAACCCGAACATGCGCGCCCCGAAGGTCACCTGGGCCACGCACGGCGAGCCCTTCGTCGCCGCGGTGGAGAACGGCGCCCTGTGGGCGACCCAGTTCCACCCCGAGAAGTCCGGCGACGCCGGCGCCCAGCTCCTCACCAACTGGATCGGAACCCTGTGACTGTGTCGCCCCGTAGCCTGCTCGAACTCCTCCCCGCGGTCGACGTCCGCGACGGCCAGGCCGTCCGTCTCGTGCACGGCGAGTCCGGCACCGAGACCTCCTACGGCTCCCCGCTGGAGGCCGCCCTCGCATGGCAGCGCTCCGGCGCCGAGTGGCTGCACCTCGTCGACCTGGACGCCGCCTTCGGCACCGGTGACAACCGTGAGCTGATCTCCGAGGTCGCCCACGCGATGGACATCAAGGTCGAGCTCTCCGGAGGCATCCGCGACGACGCCACGCTCGCCGCCGCCCTCGCCACCGGCTGCACCCGCGTCAACCTGGGAACGGCCGCCCTGGAGACGCCCGAGTGGGTCGCCAAGGTCATCGCCGAGCACGGCGACAAGATCGCCGTCGGTCTCGACGTGCGCGGCACCACCCTGCGCGGCCGCGGCTGGACCCGTGACGGCGGCGACCTGTACGAGACGCTGGCCCGTCTCGACTCCGAGGGCTGCGCCCGCTACGTCGTCACCGACATCGCCAAGGACGGCACCCTGCAGGGCCCCAACCTGGAGCTGCTGCGGAACGTCTGCGCGGCCACCGACAAGCCGGTCGTCGCCTCCGGCGGCGTCTCCTCCCTGGACGACCTGCGGGCCCTCTCCGGGCTCGTGCCGCTGGGCGTCGAGGGCGCGATCGTCGGCAAGGCGCTGTACGCGAAGGCGTTCACCCTGGAGGAGGCGCTGGAGGCGGTGGCTTCCGTATGACCGACTCCGTGCGCAAGGTGGTGACCGGCGCTCCCTGGGAAGAGCAGTTCGGCTACTCCCGAGCGGTCGAGCTGCCGAACGGCACCGTCCTGGTGTCCGGCTGCACGTCGGTCGTCGGCGGCTCGATCGCCGACGGCGGTCCGTACGACCAGGCCGTCAACTCCTTCAACGTCGCCTTCGATGCCCTGAAGCAGCTGGGTCTGGGCCCCGAGCACGTCGTCCGGACCCGGATGTACATCACCCACGCGAGGGACGTGGACGAGGTCGGCCGTGCTCACAAGGAGCTGTTCGACGCCGTCCGCCCCGCCGCCTCCATGATCATCGTCTCCGGCTTCGTGGACCCGCGGCTGGTCGTCGAGGTCGAGGTAGAGGCCTACAGGAGTGATGCGGCATGAGCCTCGCCGTACGCGTGATCCCCTGCCTGGACGTGGACAACGGCCGGGTCGTCAAGGGCGTCAACTTCCGGAACCTGCGCGACGCGGGCGACCCCGTCGAGATGGCCAAGCTGTACGACGCCGAGGGCGCCGACGAGCTGACCTTCCTCGACATCACCGCTTCCTCGGGCAACCGGGAGACCACGTACGACGTGGTGCGCCGCACGGCCGAGCAGGTCTTCATCCCGCTCACCGTCGGCGGCGGGGTGCGCTCCGCCGAGGACGTCGACAGGCTGCTGCGGGCCGGGGCCGACAAGGTGGGCGTGAACACGGCCGCCATCGCCCGCCCCGAGCTGATCCGCGAGATCGCCGAGCGCTTCGGCCGCCAGGTCCTGGTCCTTTCGGTCGACGCCCGCCGTACCGAGTCGGGCTCCTTCGAGGTCACCACGCACGGCGGCCGCCGGGGCACCGGCATCGACGCCGTCGAGTGGGCGCACCGGGCCGCCGAGCTCGGTGCAGGGGAGATCCTGCTCAACTCGATGGACGCGGACGGCACCAAGGACGGCTACGACACAGAGATGATCGCGGCCGTGCGCAAGCACGTGACCGTGCCGGTGATCGCCTCCGGCGGCGCCGGCAAGCTGTCCGACTTCCCGCCGGCCGTCGAGGCGGGCGCGGACGCGGTGCTCGCGGCCTCCGTCTTCCACTTCGGCGATCTGCGGATCTCGCAGGTCAAGGGCGCGCTGCGGGAGGCGGGCCACACCGTTCGCTGAGCGATGCCCAGGGAGGGCCCCTTCGGGGGCCCTTTCGTTCGCGTCTTCACGGTGTGCCGCCGTCCGTGTCCTCGGCGGGATCTACGGCCTGTCCGCCACGGCGCTGCGCCGCGCGGAGCCGCCGGCATGGTCCGGCCGGTCAGATCCCCAGCTGCTTCGCCGCGTGCAGCCGCTCCACGGCCTCCTGCTCACCGTCCAGCTCCACCTTGGACGCGTCCTGGCGGCCGAAGAGGAACATCGTCAGCTCACCCGGCTCCCCGGAGACCGTCACGACCGGGGTGCCGCGGTGCGCCACCGCCGTCTGGCCGTTCGGGCGGCGCAACACCAGACCCACCGGCGCCTTGCGGCCGAGCAGCCGGGCCGACTTCTCCAGGCGCGCCCACAGCGCGTCGGAGAACACCGGGTCGAGCTCGCGCGCCGACCAGTCGGGCTGCGCCCGGCGCACGTCCTCGGCGTGGACGTAGAACTCGACGACGTTCGCACCCTCGTCCACCTGCTTGATCGTGAACGGGGACAGCCGCGGCGGGCCCGTACGGATGAGCTGGACCAGCTCCTCGTACGGCTTCTCGGCGAACTCCGCCTGCACCCGCTCCAGCCTGGCCTTCAGCGCCGGCACGACCGTGCCGGCCGCCGCGTCCGGGCGGCGCTCGCGCACCACCACATGGGCCGCCAGGTCCCGGGTCCGCCACCCCTCGCAGAGCGTCGGTGCGTCCGGGCCGGCGGCCTCCAGCAGATCGGCGAGCAGAAGCCGTTCACGCTTGGCATGGGTCGACATGGTCGCCAGGGTACGACCGCGGCCACCGGTCCGCCCAGTGGACGCCCCGCCGGACGACACCCCCGGCCACGGCACAATGGCGCCATGAGCAGCACGCCCCGGACCCCCAGCGACCTCGACCCGGCCATCGCCGCCCGCCTCAAGCGCAGCCCCGACGGCCTGGTCCCCGCCATCGCCCAGCAGTACGACACCGGCGAGGTGCTCATGCTCGGCTGGATGGACGACGAGGCCCTGCACCGCACCCTCACCACCGGCCGGTGCACCTACTGGTCGCGCAGCCGCCAGGAGTACTGGGTCAAGGGCGACACCTCGGGCCACTTCCAGCACGTGAAGTCCGTCGCCCTCGACTGCGACGCCGACACCGTGCTCGTCCAGGTCGACCAGGTCGGCGCCGCCTGCCACACCGGGGCCCGCACCTGCTTCGACGCCGACGTCCTCCTCGCGGCCGAGTAGGGTCTGGCGCCATGGATCTCGAGACCTTCCGCAAGCTGGCGGCCGACCGCCGCGTCATCCCCGTCAGCCGCCGGCTTCTCGCGGACGGCGACACCCCGGTCGGGCTCTACCGCAAGCTGGCCGCCGAACGCCCGGGCACCTTCCTCCTCGAATCCGCGGAGAACGGGCGCAGCTGGTCCCGCTACTCCTTCATCGGCGTCCGCAGCGACGCCGCCCTGACCGTGCGCGACGGGCAGGCGCACTGGCTCGGCACCCCGCCGGTCGGCGTCCCCGTCGACGGTGACCCGCTCGCCGCCCTGAAGGCGACCGTCGAGACCCTGCACACCCCCCGCGACCTCGCGGGCGGGATGCCCCCGTTCACCGGCGGCATGGTCGGCTACCTCGGCTACGACATCGTGCGCCGCCTTGAGCGCATCGGCGAGCACGGCGGCGACGACCTGAAGCTGCCCGAGCTCACCATGCTCCTCACCAGCGACCTCGCGGTCCTGGACCACTGGGACGGCACGGTCCTGCTGATCGCCAACGCGATCAACCACAACGACCTGGAGACCGGCGTCGACGAGGCGTACGCGGGAGCCGTCGCCCGGCTCGACGCGATGGAGGCCGACCTGGCCCGCCCGGTCGCGACCACCCCGGCGGCCCTGCCGGCCTCCGAGCTGCCCGAGTTCTCGGCCCTCTGGGGAGGCCCCGCCTACCAGGACGCCGTCGAGGACATCAAGGAGCGGATCCGGGCCGGCGAGGCGTTCCAGGTCGTGCCCTCGCAGCGGTTCGAGACCCCCTGCACCGCCTCGGCCCTCGACGTCTACCGGGTGCTGCGGGCCACCAATCCCTCCCCGTACATGTACCTCTTCCGCTTCGAGAACGGCTTCGACGTCGTCGGCTCCTCGCCCGAGGCGCTGGTCAAGGTCGAGGACGGGCAGGCGATGGTCCACCCCATCGCCGGCACCCGGCACCGCGGGGCGACCCCGCAGGAGGACCACGACCTCGCCGAGGAGCTCCTGGCCGACCCCAAGGAGCGCGCCGAGCACCTCATGCTGGTCGACCTCGGCCGCAACGACCTCGGCCGGGTCTGCGAGCCGGGCTCCGTCGAGGTCGTCGACTTCATGTCGATCGAGCGGTACTCGCACGTCATGCACATCGTCTCCACCGTGACCGGCAAGGTCGCCGAGGGGAAGACCGCCTTCGACGTCCTCACCGCCTGCTTCCCGGCCGGCACCCTCTCCGGGGCGCCCAAGCCGCGCGCGATGCAGATCATCGAGGAGCTCGAACCCACCCGGCGCGGCCTGTACGGCGGATGTGTCGGCTATCTCGACTTCGCCGGCGACTCCGACACGGCCATCGCCATCCGTACGGCGCTGCTGCGCGACGGAACCGCGTACGTGCAGGCGGGAGCGGGTGTCGTCGCCGACTCCGACCCGGTCGGCGAGGACAACGAGTGCCGCAACAAGGCCGCGGCCGTCCTCCGTGCCGTCCACACGGCCAACCGGATGACGTCGGGCGCGAGCCGGGGGTGACACGGGGACGGGCCGGGGGTGACGTCGGTGACGACGTCGACCACCACGACCGGATGAACGGCTCGTGAGCCGGTAGGGGATAGTGGGGTATGTGAGTGCCGTACCCGTACCCCAGCCCCGAGCCGCCCGAACGGGCGGCGCCGCCTCCTCCGGCGCCCGCCGCAGCCTGGCCGCGGCCCTGCTGCTCGGCGCCCTCGGAGCCACCGTCGTACTGCTCTCCGCCGGCCAGATCTGGGCCGAGGGCACCGCGGCCGTCGGCGGCGGCACCGTCCCCGTCGAGGCCGACGGCGGCACCGTCACCGGCGTGCCGACCGCCCTCGCGATCGTCGGCCTCGCCGCGCTCGTCGCCGTCTTCGCCGTCCGCCGCACCGGCCGCACGCTGGTCGCCGCCCTGCTCGCCCTCAGCGGCGCGGGCGCGGCCCTCGCGGCCTTCCTCGGCGCGTCCGACAGCGCCGCGCTCGACGCCGAGGCCGCCCGGATCAGCGGGAACACCGCCGCCGTGGTCGACGGCCTCAGCCACACCGCGTGGCCGTACGTCACCGCCGCCGGCGCCGTGCTCATCCTGGCCGCCGGGCTCTTCGCGCTGCGCTTCGGCAAGTCCTGGCCCGCGATGGGCGGCCGCTACGAGCGCACCGGCGCACCGCGCGCCGGCCGCCGACCCGCGGCCGCCGACCCGGACCGTCCCGAGGACCTGTGGAAGGCCCTGGACCGGGGCGAGGATCCGACCCACGGGGGCTGAGCAGCCGACCCGCGGGCCGACGGGCGTCACCGGCCCGCCGCGACGCGTGATCGTTCGGGCACCCCGATTCATCGCCGCGCCCCCATGTGCGGAAGAATGAACCGTCACCACCGAGCAACACCAACGAGGAGCAACTCATGGCGGGCAGCGCCCACGGACACACCCCGGCCGCCTGGACCGGTGTCATCATCTCCTTCATCGGCTTCTGCATCGCCGGAGTCTTCATGGTGGCGGCCAACGTGCCCGGTTTCTGGGCCGGCGTCGGCGTCATCGTCCTCGGCGGCATCGTCGGCGGCGCGATGAAGGTCGCGGGCCTCGGCATGCCGAAGGAGTCGGCCGCCGTCGCCGCCGCCCGCGACGCCGCCACGGCGGTCGCGAAGGCCCACGCCTGACACCTCCGCATCACCCCGAAGGCGCAGTCCCGCGACGCGGGGCTGCGCCTTCGCGCGTGAGGAGCGAGAATCACCGCGTGGACGCGAATCCGACGGCGGGAGCCGTGACCGAACCCGCAGCCGCCCGTACGCCGGACACGCCGGACACGCCGCCCACGCCGGGCGCGTGGGGGGTGCACCCAGGCCCGTACGCCCCGCCGCCGCCGAGGCCGCTCGCCCGGCGCCTGCTGGTGCCGCTGGGCACGCTCGCCGGGGTCGCGGCTGCCTTCGCGTACGTCGGCACCGTCGACCCCAACGAACCCGGGCACTACCCCGTCTGCCCGCTGCTCCGCTTCACCGGCCTCTACTGCCCCGGCTGCGGCGGCCTGCGCAGCGCGCACGCTTTCGTCCACGGCGACCTCGGCGCGGCCCTCGGGTCCAATGCCCTCGCCGTCGCCGGCTACGGCGTCTTCGCCCTCGTCATGGTCCTCTGGCTGATTCGCGCCGTCCGGGGCGTCCCCATGAGGCTGGCGATCTCGCCGTTCTGGTGGTGGGGGTTCGGGGCTATCCTGGCCCTTTTCAGCGTGGTACGGAACCTTCCGTTCGGCTCCGCGCTGGCCCCCTGAAGTCCCAGTAGATGGGACGCGGCTCGAACCGATGCGGGTCAGGGGCCCACCTGCGGATACCATCGACATGGCTGAACCCTGTTCATAAGCGTTCATCAGTGTTCATCAACACCGTCACCGTCCCGGAAGGGGGCCTCTCGCGTGAGTGTGCTCGACGAGATCATCGAAGGCGTGCGCGCCGACCTCGCAGAGCGGCAGGCGCGGGTCTCCCTCGACGAGCTCAAGGAGCTCGCCGCCAAGGCTCCGCAGGCCAAGGACGGCGTCGCCGCACTGCGCGGTGACGGCGTCAAGGTGATCTGTGAGGTGAAGCGCTCCAGCCCGTCCAAGGGCGCACTCGCCGCGATCGCCGACCCGGCCGGTCTCGCCGCCGACTACGAGGCGGGCGGCGCCGCCGTCATCTCCGTCCTCACCGAGCAGCGCCGCTTCGGCGGCTCGCTCGCCGACCTGGAGGCCGTCCGCGCCCGGGTCGACATCCCGGTGCTGCGCAAGGACTTCATCGTCACCGCCTACCAGCTCTGGGAGGCCCGTGCGTACGGCGCCGACCTGGCGCTGCTTATTGTCGCCGCCCTGGAGCAGGAGGCCCTGGTCTCCCTCATCGAGCGGGCCGAGTCCATCGGTCTGACCCCGCTGGTCGAGGTCCACGACGAGGACGAGGTCGAGCGGGCCGTCGACGCGGGCGCCCGGATCATCGGCGTCAACGCCCGGGACCTGAAGACCCTCAAGGTCGACCGTTCCACCTTCGAGCGCGTCGCCCCCGAGATCCCGGCCCACATCGTCAAGATCGCCGAGTCCGGTGTCCGCGGCCCGCACGACCTGATCGCCTACGCCAACGCCGGCGCCGACGCGGTCCTGGTCGGCGAGTCCCTGGTCACCGGCCGTGACCCGAAGGCCGCCGTCGCCGACCTGGTCGCCGCCGGCGCCCACCCGGCGCTGCGGCACGGCCGGAGCTGATCCGGCGATGACCGGCCGCCACGACACGCAGCACGTCCCGGACCTCCCGGTCCGGGACGCGGCCGGCGTGCTCGCGGCGGCCCGTACGGCGCTCGCCGTACCCAGCCGGCGCACCCGGCTCCGTACGGCCGTGGCGCCCGCCCACGCCCCGCTCGCCCGCGGTTGCCGCCCTCGCGGCTGCCGCGCACCCGCCCGCCGTGTCCACGGCCGCCGGGTCCGCTATGTGATCGGCGACGAGCCGGGCCAGGTCAACGGCATGCGATGGCGCCCGCGCCTCGCGCGCACCACTTCCACGTACAGCGACAACGCCTAGCCGAGGCGCCTCGCCTCGACCTTGTCGTGGCCCGTCACCCTGTTGCGGGTCGCCGTTCCCGTCGTGCCCCGTCGTCCCGTTATGGGCTGCCGCCCTGGCTGTGGCCCAACCCCCGTTGTGGACATTCGTCCCGCTGGGGCGGGACGGGTGGGCACAACGGGACGGCGCCACTTGTGCGGGCGCGTCCGCACCAGTGCCTGCCCCCGCCACCACGAGGGCGCCGCGCCCTGGTGGGTACCGCACCGATGGGGAGCCTGGGCACGGCAGGGCGCCGTCCCGTGTGCCCACCCGTCCCGCCCAGCGGGACGATTGCCCACACGGGCCGGGCCGGCGGGCCACCAGGCCGCGGCCGGGGTTCGGCGTTGTCGTACGTGAGGGGCTCGCGCGCATACCGTGACCACCAACCACGTCACCCGGGGCCCCGCCCCGCGAGGAGCAGTCGCATGTCCAGCGAGTTCTTCATTCCCGACCCCGACGGTCAGGTTCCTTCCCCCGAGGGCTACTTCGGTGCCTACGGCGGCAAGTTCATCCCGGAGGCCCTCGTCGCCGCCGTCGACGAGGTCGCCGTCGAGTACGACAAGGCCAAGTCCGACCCCGAGTTCGCCCGCGAGCTCAACGACCTGATGGTCAACTACACCGGCCGTCCCAGCGCCCTCACCGAGGTCCCGCGCTTCGCCGGGCACGCCGGCGGGGCGAGGATCTTCCTCAAGCGCGAGGACCTCAACCACACCGGCTCGCACAAGATCAACAACGTGCTCGGCCAGGCCCTGCTCACCAAGCGCATGGGCAAGACCCGCGTCATCGCCGAGACCGGCGCCGGCCAGCACGGCGTGGCCACCGCCACCGCCTGCGCCCTCTTCGGACTCGAGTGCACCATCTACATGGGCGAGGTCGACACCCAGCGGCAGGCCCTCAACGTCGCCCGCATGCGGATGCTCGGCGCCGAGGTCATCGCGGTGAAGTCCGGCAGCCGCACCCTGAAGGACGCCATCAACGAGGCGTTCCGCGACTGGGTCGCCAACGTCGACCGCACCCACTACCTGTTCGGCACGGTCGCGGGACCGCACCCCTTCCCCGCGATGGTCCGCGACTTCCACCGGGTCATCGGCGTCGAGGCCCGCCGCCAGATCCTGGAGCGAGCCGGCCGCCTCCCCGACGCGGCCATCGCGTGCGTCGGCGGCGGTTCCAACGCCATCGGCCTCTTCCACGCCTTCGTCCCGGACGCCTCCGTCCGCCTGATCGGCTGCGAACCGGCCGGCCACGGCGTCGAGACCGGCGAGCACGCCGCCACCCTCACCGCGGGCGAGCCCGGCATCCTCCACGGGTCCAGGAGCTACGTCCTCCAGGACGAGGAGGGCCAGATCACCGAGCCGTACTCGATCTCGGCCGGACTCGACTACCCCGGCATCGGCCCCGAGCACGCCTACCTCAAGGACAGCGGCCGCGGCGAGTACCGCGCCGTCACCGACGACGCCGCCATGCAGGCGCTGCGCCTGCTCTCCCGTACCGAGGGCATCATCCCGGCCATCGAGTCGGCGCACGCCCTCGCCGGGGCCCTGGAGGTAGGCAAGGAGCTCGGCAAGGACGCGCTGCTCCTCGTCAACCTCTCCGGGCGCGGCGACAAGGACATGGATACCGCCGCTCGCTATTTCGGGCTGTACGACACCGACGCCGAGGTGGCCGCCGACGCGACCGCCACCGCCGAGATCCAGGGGGACGCCAAGTGACGGGCAACACGCAGCTGCTCAGCGACACCCTCGCCCAGGCGAAGGCCGAGAACCGGGCCGCGCTCATCGCGTACCTCCCGGCCGGCTTCCCGACCGTGGACGGCGGCATCGCGGCGATCAAGGCCGTCTTCGACGGCGGCGCCGACATCGTCGAAGTCGGCCTGCCGCACAGCGACCCCGTCCTCGACGGCCCGGTCATCCAGACCGCCGACGACATCGCCCTGCGCGGCGGCGTCAAGATCGCCGACGTCATGCGCACGGTGAAGGAGGCCCACGCGGCCACCGGCAAGCCGGTCCTCGTCATGACCTACTGGAACCCCATCGACCGGTACGGCGTCGAGCGCTTCACCGAGGAGCTCGCCGCGGCCGGCGGCGCGGGCTGCATCCTGCCCGACCTGCCGGTCCAGGAGTCCGACCTCTGGCGCGAGCACGCCGACAAGCGCGGTCTCGCCACCGTCTTCGTCGTCGCGCCCAGCAGCAAGGACGAGCGCCTGGCCACCATCACCGCGGCCGGCTCCGGCTTCGTGTACGCGGCCTCCCTCATGGGCGTCACCGGCACCCGCGAGTCCGTCGGCGAGCAGGCCGCGGACCTCGTCCGCCGCACCCGGGCCACCAGCGACCTTCCCGTCTGCGTCGGCCTCGGCGTCTCCAACGCCACCCAGGCCAAGGAGGTCGCCGGCTTCGCCGACGGCGTCATCGTCGGCTCCGCCTTCGTCAAGCGGATCCTCGACGCCGACGGCGACGAGAGCGTCGCGCTCGGCGCCGTAAGGGAACTGGCGGCCGAACTCGCCGAGGGCGTGCGCCGCACCCCGTAACCCGTACGGGTGGATTCGAGACCGGGGAGGCACGCGCGTGCCTCCCCGGTTCGTTGCTGTGGGCGTGAGCCAGAACAGTGACGGTAACCGGAGCGCGCGGGAGCGCCTCCAACAGCAGCGCGAGCGCGACAAGGCCCGCGAGAAGCAGCGACGCGTCCTCATCGTGTCGGCCGCGGTCGTCGGCGTCCTCGGCCTGGCCGCGGTCGTCGGCGTGATCGCCGCCAACAGCGGCGGCAAGGACAGCTCCGACAAGGCCGGCCCCGTCGTCGCCCCCACCGGGGCCGTCGGCGGCGACAAGCCCGCCATCCCCCAGGGCAGGCCCGACGCCCCTTCCACCCTGCAGATCTGGGAGGACTTCCGCTGCCCCGCGTGCGCCCAGTTCGAGAACGTCTTCCGGGACACCATCCACGAGCTGGAGGCCGCCGGCGCCGTCAAGGCCGAGTACCACCTCGCCACCCTCATCGACGGGAACATGGGCGGCAGCGGCTCCCTGCGCGCCGCCAACGCCGCCGCCTGCGCCCAGGACGCGGGGAAGTTCACCGCGTACCACGACGTGCTCTACACCAACCAGCCGCAGGAGACCGACGACGCCTACGCCAAGAACGACAAGCTCGTCGAGCTCGCCGCGAAGGTCCCCGGCCTCGACACCCCCGCCTTCCGCAGCTGCGTCGAGGAGGGCACGCACGACGGCTGGGTGAAGAAGTCGAACGACGCCTTCCGCAGCAGCGAATTCCGCGGCACGCCGTCCGTCCTGCTCAACGGAGAATCGATCTTCCCGACGAAGGGGAACGAGCAGATCTCCCCGGACAACCTGAAGAAGTGGGTCGCCGAGGCCAACAAGGGCAAGAAGGCGGGCACCGCCTCCCCGGCCGCGGGATCCCCGGCCCGCTGACGTCCGACGGCCCGCTGGGCCCGACGGCGTTACGGAGAAGTTGCCGGGCTGGCTGCCGTACGGCCCGCCCGGCAAGGTAGCGTCGGTCCTGCCATGGACCTTGCCTACATTCCCAGCCCGTCGACCGGCGTGATCCACCTCGGACCGATCCCGCTGCGCGGCTATGCCTTCTGCATCATCATCGGTGTCTTCGTCGCCGTCTGGCTCGGCAACAAGCGCTGGGTCGCCCGGGGCGGCACCGCCGGTACCGTCGCCGACATCGCCGTCTGGGCGGTGCCCTTCGGCCTCGTCGGCGGCCGGCTCTACCACGTGATCACCGACTACCAGCTGTACTTCAGCGAGGGTGAGAACTGGGTCGACGCCTTCAAGATCTGGGAGGGCGGCCTCGGCATCTGGGGCGCCATCGCGCTCGGTGCCGTCGGCGCCTGGATCGGCTGCCGCCGCCGCGGCATCCCGCTCCCGGCGTACGCGGACGCCATCGCGCCCGGCATCGCCCTCGCCCAGGCCATCGGCCGCTGGGGCAACTGGTTCAACCAGGAGCTGTACGGCAAGCCGACCGACCTGCCCTGGGCGCTGAAGATCACCGCCGGCCCCAACCGCGAGGCCGGCCTCTACCACCCGACCTTCCTCTACGAGTCGCTGTGGTGCGTCGGCGTCGCGCTCCTCGTCATCTGGGCCGACCGCCGCTTCAAGCTGGGCCACGGCCGCGCCTTCGCGCTCTACGTCGCCGCGTACTGCGCCGGCCGGGTGTGGACCGAGTACCTGCGCGTCGACGAGGCGCACCACATCCTCGGCCTGCGGCTGAACGTGTGGACCGCGATCATCGTCTTCGTCCTGGCGGTCGCCTACATCGTGATCTCGGCGAAGGTGCGCCCGGGTCGCGAGGAGATCGTGGAGCCGAGGAAGCCGACCGGCGACAAGGCGGCGGAGGGCGAGTCCACGAAGGACGAGTCCGCCGGGGACAAGGCCGGGGAGGGCGAGAACGACTCCGTCGTGGATGCCGCTGTGGCCGATCCGGCGCCGTCGGACGAGACCCCCGGCGACACCCCGGACGAGACCCCCGACGACATTCCCGCGAAGGACGGCGCCGACAACGGCGCGGGTGCCACCGGGCGCTGATCCCGTGCAAGGAACGGCGAGGAACGGCGGAGGGCCGCCGGGACCGAAGGGACCCGGCGGCCCTCTCCGTTTCAGGACCCGCGGGCGGCGAGGGCCAGGACGCGGCGGGCGCCGGTGACCACCGCCGCGTCCACGAAGCGGCCGTCGGGCAGGGCGAGCGCACCCTCCTGGGTCTCCGACGCCTTGACGACCTCCTCGGCGGCGGCGATCTCGTCGGGGGTGGGGAGATAGGCCTGCTCGATGACCGGGAGCTGGCGCGGGTGGATCGCGGCCCGGCCCAGGAAGCCCATCGCCCGGCCCCGGGCGCAGCTCGCGGCGAGCGACGCCAGGTCGCGGACGTCGGGGTGCACCGACTGGATCGGGGGCGGGAGCGCGGCCGCCCGGGCGGCGACCACGACCCGGCTGCGCGGCCAGTCGAGGCCGCTGTCCTCCCGTACGCCCAGGTCGGCGCGGAGGTCCGCCTCGCCGAGGGCGATGCCGCGGACCGTGGGATGGGCGGCGGCGATGGCGTACGCGTGCTCGACGGCCAGCGCGTTCTCCAGGAGCGGGTAGAGCGGGAGGCCCTCCGCGAGCTCGACGAGCCGGTGGATGTCAGTGGCGTGTGTCACCTTGGGAACACGGAGAGCGACGAGTCCGGGAAGGGGAGCGAGCGATGGGATGTCGCGGGGCGCGTGGATGCGGACATGGACCGGTACGGGCTGGGGGTCCGCGAGCAGTTCGGCGGTGGCGGCCAGGGCGTAGGCCCGGCGGTCCGGGGCCACCGCGTCCTCCAGGTCGACGATGACGACGTCGGCTCCGGAGGCCAGTGCCTTCTGGACCACGGCGGGGCGGTCGCCGGGGGCGTAGAGCCAGGTGAGGGCGACGGGCTGGCCCGGGGGCTCGATCACAGGGCCCCCTCGGCGCGCAGGGCGTCGATCTCGGCGCCGGTGAGGCCGAGCTCGGCGAGGAGCTCGGCGGTGTCGGCGCCGTGCGGCCGGCCGGCCCAGCGGATCGCACCGGGGGTCTCGGAGAGCCGGAAGAGGACGTTCTGCATGCGGATCGGCCCCAGTTCGGGGTCCGGCACCTCGGTGACGGTGTCGAGGGCCTGGAACTGGGGGTCGGCGAGCACGTCGCGGACGTCGTAGACCGGGGCGATGGCGGCCTCCGCCTTCTCGAAGGCGGCCATCGCCTCGTCGCGGGTGTGCCGGGCCATCCAGGAGCCGACCGCCTCGTCGAGGAGCTCCGCGTGGGCGGCCCGGCCGGAGCCGTCGGCGAACCAGGGCTCGTCGATCAGTTCCGGGCGGCCGACCAGGCGCAGTACGCGTTCGGCGATGGACTGGGCGGAGGTGGACACGGCGACCCAGGAGCCGTCGGCGGTCCGGTAGGTGTTGCGCGGGGCGTTGTTGCGGGAGCGGTTGCCGGTGCGGGGCTGGACGTAGCCGAGCTGGTCGTACCAGAGGGGGTGGGGTCCGATGACGGAGAGCATCGGTTCGATGATGGCCATGTCGACGACCTGGCCGCGGCCGGTGGTGTTCCTCGCGGTGAGCGCCGTCATCACGGCGTACGCGGTGGCGAGGGCGGCGATGGAGTCGGCGAGGCCGAAGGGCGGGAGGGTCGGCGGGCCGTCCGGTTCGCCGGTGATCGCGGCGAAGCCGCTCATGGCCTCGGCGAGGGTGCCGAAGCCGGGACGGTGGGCGTACGGGCCGAACTGGCCGAAGCCGGTGACCCGGGCGAGCACGAGGCGCGGGTTGACGGTGGACAGCTCCTCCCAGCCGAGGTCCCAGCGCTCCAGGGTGCCGGGGCGGAAGTTCTCCACGATCACGTCGGCGTCGGCGGCGAGCCGCAGCAGGGTGTCGCGGCCGCCGCGGGTCGACAGATCGAGGGTCATCGTCCGCTTGTTGCGGCCGAGGACCTTCCACCACAGGCCGACGCCCTCCTTCGCGGGGCCGTGGCCGCGGGACGGGTCGGGTTTGCGGGGGTGCTCGATCTTGACGACGTCGGCGCCGAAGTCGCCGAGCATCATCGCCGCGAGCGGTCCGGCGAAGAGGGTGGCGAGGTCGAGGACGCGCAGTCCGTGCAGGGGAGGGGCGGCGGAGCTACCTGCGGCGGGTGTGCTGGTCATACGGGATCGGCCTCCAGGTTCTCGGCTGCGGCCTCGATCTCGGTGCGGTACGGCATCGAGGTGGACGCGCCCTCGCGCTGGACGGAGAGCGCGGCGGCGGCCGAGGCCCAGGCGAGGGCCCGCGGCACGGGCCGGCCCTCGGCGAGGGCGACGGCCAGGGCGCCGACGAAGGTGTCGCCCGCGGCGGTGGTGTCCACGGCGCGGACCCGGGGCGCGGGCACGGTGACCGGCCGGCTGCCGCGGGCGGCGTGCAGGCAGCCGGCCGCGCCGAGGGTGACGACCACCTCGGGGACGTCCGCCAGCAGGGCCTGGGCGGCGGCATGCGGGTCGTCGAGGCCGGTGAGGGCGGCGGCCTCGTGCTCGTTGGGCACCAACAGGTCGGTGGCGGCGAGGAGTTCGGGTGGGAGGGGGCGTGCGGGGGCCGGGGTGAGGACGGTGCGGACGCCTCGCTCGCGGGCGGCCCGGGCGCCCTCGACGACCACGGAGAGGGGGAGTTCGAGCTGGAGGAGCAGGGCGTCGGCGGTGGCGATCAGCGCCTCGTCGCCGTGGGTGAGGGAGGTGACGGTGCCGTTGGCGCCGGGGACGACGACGATCGCGTTGCCGCCCTCGTCGTCGACGACGATGTGCGCGGTGCCGGAGGGGCCCTCGGAGGTGCGCAGCAGGTCCGTGTCGACGCCGCTGTGGTCGAGCGCGGCCCGGAGCCGTAGGCCGAAGTCGTCGGCGCCGACCGCGCCGATCATCGACACCTCGGCGCCCGCGCGGGCGGCGGCGACGGCCTGGTTGGCGCCCTTGCCGCCGGGGACGGTGCGGAACTCGCGGCCGGTCACGGTCTCGCCGAGGGCGGGGGCCCTGGCCACGTAGGCCACGAGGTCCATGTTCGTGCTGCCGAGCACGACGATGCTGGTCATGGGCGTACTGCCTCCGAGTGCGTCAGTGCGGCCAGGGTGTCGAAGCCGATGCCGTCGAAGGACGGCACCGAGGTCGAGAGCCGGTTCTTGAGAGGGGAGGTCCAGCGTTCGGGCAGCCGGTCGGGCCGGCCGGCGAGGAGACCGGCGACCGAACCCGCCGTGGCGCCGTTGGAGTCGGTGTCCCAGCCGCCGGAGACCGCCGCGCAGACGGAGCGCGTGAAGTCGCCGTCGGCGTGGGTGAGGGCGGCGGCGAGCAGGGCGGCGTTGGGTACGGCATGGACCCAGTGATACCCGCCGAACTCGGCGTGGAGCCGGTCGACGACGGCGTCGAAGTCGCGGGTGGCGCGGGCGGCGGCGATGCCGCTGCGTACGGCGCGGGCGAGCCGTGACCCCGGCGGTACGACACCGAGTCCGGCGGCCAGGGCCTGGTGCACGTCGGCGGTGCCGGTGGCGGCGGCCGCGATCGTGGCGGCGACGAACATGGCGCCGTAGACGCCGTTGCCGGTGTGGGTGAGCACGGCGTCCCGGTGCGCCTGCCGGGCCGCCGCCGCGGGGTCACCGGGACGGGTCCAGCCGTGCACGTCGGCGCGGATCTGGGCGCCGATCCACTCCCGGAACGGGTTGCGGTGGGAGGCGGTTCGCGGGGGCTCGATGCCGTCGAGGAGGTTGCGGTAGGCGATCCGCTCGGCGGTGAAGGTGCGCCCGGCGGGCAGCTCGTCCAGCCAGAGCCGGGCGACGTCGGCGGTGGTGAAGTCGCGGCCGTGGCGCTGGAGGAGCAGGAGACCGAGGAGGGGGTAGTTGAGGTCGTCGTCCTCGGGCATGCCGTCGATGTTCTCGGCGAGGGAGGTGGGGGCGGAGCGGCGGTTCCACGGGTGCGCGGCGAGGAGCGCGGCGGGCACGCCACGGGCCGTGAACCAGTCGGCGAGCGGCCAGTTGCCGGTGGCCCGGGCGAGCTTCCGGATGGCCTCCAGGGGCAGTTTCTCGACGGGCTTGCCGAGCAGACACCCGACGGCGCGGCCGAGCCAGGCGGCGTGCAGGCGGTCGAGCAGCCCGCTGCCTTCCCCCACGCAGCCCCTGTCCGGAACCCTCCCCGGCTCCGGGGGGCGCGGCCAGTCGGGGCAGAGCGCCACGATCGCGTCGAGGGCGGCGGGCTCGCCTTCGGCGGAGGGGGAGGGGAGCTCGGCCAGGGTGTCCAGGAGTTCCTCGGCCAGCGGGCGCAGGTCGGGGCGCGGGGTGGGGGACGCGCCGGCGGCCGGCGGGGCGGGGTGGCCGCCGGCGGCGTACCAGCGGTCGGCGAGGGCGCGGGCGTCGCGGCCGTCCTCCGCGGCCTGGCGCAGCTCGTGGCCCACCAGGTCCTCCGGCTGGACCCAGGTCAGGCGCAGGAGGCCGGCGGCCCTGTCCGGCCGACCCGGCGCCCGGACGCTGCCGACTGCGGGCGCCCCTGAGCCGGTGTCCGTCATCGGGGCGCGCCCCTCAGCGCCGCGAATGCCGACTCGTGGGCTCTGCGGCGGGCCGTGTCCCGGGTGAAGATCTCCTGGGTCACCGTGGTCAGGGACGTCGCCGGGGCGTGGAGGTCCAGGCGGCTGGCTTCCGCTACCTGCTTCGACCAGTCCGCGGGCACGGCGGATTCGCCGTGGAGGGCTCCGGCCAGGGCTCCTGCCATCGTGGCGATCGAGTCGCAGTCGCGGCCGTAGTTGACGGCGCCCAGCACCGTGCGGCGGTAGTCGCCCTCGCCGACGAGGAGCATGCCGAGGGCGATCGGGAGTTCCTCGATCGCGTGCAGGCGGGACGGGCGGCGGGCGGCGAGGGACGGGGCGCGGTAGTCGGGGCCCACGGAGTCGTAGGGGGCGACCGCCCGGCGCAGGGGGGCCAGGGCGGGTTCGAAGTCCCGGTGGGAGTCCGCTACTTCGGCCACCGCCTCGATCGCGGAACGGGTGCCGTCCTTCGCCAGGGAGAGGGCCGCTTCCACGACTGATTCCGGGGTCGCGCCCGGAGCGCACGCCGCCGCCACCGCCGCCGCGAAGACGCCGGCCGCCTCACGGCCGTACGAGGACTGGTGGGCGCCCGCGATGTCGAGGGCCTCGGCGTAGGCGCCCGCCGGGTTGGCCGCGTTGACCAGGCCGAC
The DNA here is from genome assembly GCF_044541845.1 of Streptomyces sp. NPDC085481. NCBI lineage: Bacteria > Bacillati > Actinomycetota > Actinomycetes > Kitasatosporales > Streptomycetaceae > Streptomyces > Streptomyces sp. NPDC085481. The sequence goes on along the minus strand of NZ_JBITTJ010000001.1, from coordinate 274,372 downwards.
CGGGGCCATGTACATCGCCGCACCGCAGTTGACGATGTTTCCGGTCCCGGCCTCGCGGGGGTCGGCATGCCCGTAGTGGAGTCGCGTCACGATCCACTTCTCGGCGAGGAAGACGCGTTGCAGGGGGAGCGCCTCCGCCTCCAGCTCCGGGATCCAGACGGGGCGGCCCATCAGTTCGGGCACGAGGTGGTCCGCGACGGCGTACGCGTCGAGGTGGTCGCGGACCTTTTCGTACACCCTGATCAGGGCGTGCGTCATCAAGGTGTCGTCGGTGACGTGCCCGTCGCCCTTGTGGTACGGCGCGATGGGGCGGGCGGTGCGCCAGGCGTCGCCGTTCCAGGGGCCGACGATGCCGGTGACGCGGCCGCCGTGGCGTTCCAGGATCTGCTCGGGGGTGTAGCCCTCGACGGGGCCGCCGAGGGCGTCGCCCACGGCGGCGCCGACGAGACTGCCGGTGATCCGGTCATCCAGAATGGGGGTCATGTCGGAATTGTCCACCCGGGGCGGTCAGTTCCGTGGCTGCGAGGAGACCGGCGAGTTCGACGAGATCCGTGCCCGCGAGGCGGGGCAGCGCGCAGCCCGCGAGCGTGCGGCACGCCTCCCGCCAGGTCTTCGGGACCGAACCCCCGCCGCTCAGCGCGCCGGTGAGCGCGCCCACCAGCGCGGGGGCGGAGTCCGCGACGCGGGAGAGGCAGGCCGCGGCCGGTACCGCGGCGGAGACCTCGCCGCGGGCGGCGGTGGCCAGGGCGAGGGTGACGGGTACGGTCTCGGCGGCGGCGATGCCGTAGCTGTAGACGTGGTCCACGATCTGGTGTTCCAGGAGCGGCACCAGTTCGAACGCGGAGGCGGCGGTGCGGGCCAGCTTGACGGCGTACCGGCCGTTGCGGCCGATCTCGGTGGCGGGCGGCAGCTGGTGCAGGGCCGCGTCCACCGCCTCGTCTGGCGACGCCCCACCGAGCGCCGCCGCCGTGGCCGCCGCCATCGCGCGGGCGCCGTGGACGCCGTCGCCGTCCTGGGTGTACCGGGCGTCGAACTCGGCGAGTTCGGCGGCGGACGCCGGGTCGCCGGGGTGGACCAGGGCGAGCACGGCGGCGCGGACGCAGGCGGCGTCGTCGAAGTAGTGCGGGTTGTCGTGGCCGGTGGCGGGCGGGCGCAGGCCGGCGGCGAGGTTGCCGAGGCCGGCGCGGACCGAGATGCGGGCGCGCAGGGGGAGGACGGCGGACTCGACCTCGGGCGCGCGGTCGGCCGCGGCGGCGACCTGGCTCGCGAGGGCGTTCCAGGCGAGGTCGACGGCGGCGCGGAGGCGGCGCTCGGGGGCGAGGGTGCGGAACAGGGGGCCGTTCGCGGCGAGCAGCGCCTCGGCGGTGAACACCGCCCACTCGGCGTCGTCGGACGGGCCGAGCCGGAGGGGCTCGGGGGGCTGGTTGAGGGCGATCGGGACGGGGAGGGTGGTGGTGGCGTTCTGCTCGGCGAAGGTGTCGAGCTCGCGGGTGAGACGGCGGGTCCACTCGGGCATGCGGGCGGCGCGGTGGCGGGCGGCCGGCCAGCCGGCGGCGTCGCCCGCGGCGAGGCCGAGCAGGAGGCCCTCGACCCTGTCGCGGCTCGCCCTGGCGGGGGGCGCGGGCGTGCCGGCCCGGAGGGCGGCGCCCAGGACGGGGGTGCGCCGCTTCGCCTGGGTGCCCCGCACCGTGGGCCCCGCAGGGTGCCGGCGGACACCGTCCAGCAGGTCCGTCCCCGACGTCGTGGGCAGGTCCCACCCGTGCCCCCCGGCGGAACGGCTGCCCACAGCGGGAGCCTCGGCGGTGCCCACCCCGGGAGCGGCGCCGGCGGCGAAGCCGCCCAGCCCCAGGGCGGGGGCGTCTGCCGCGGCGGAGGAGCCGTCCGCGGGGCCGGGTGTCACGGTGTTCACCGTCGTCGTGTCCGCGCTCATCAGGCGTCTCCCTCCGGGGTCAGCAGGTCCGCGATGTCCAGGACGTGGTAGCCGCGCATCGACGGGAGGCAGCTGCCGGCTACCGGAGGGATGGCCGAGGACCACTCCTCCGGGATGGCGCTCACGCCGCCGAGGGCGCCCGCCAGCGCGCCCGCGACCGCCGCGGTCGTGTCGGCGTCGCGGCCCATGTTGACCGCGGTCAGGACCGAGGTGCGGAAGTCGCCGCGGGCGGCGGCGAAGGCGCCGAAGGCCAGGGCGACGGCCTCGGGGGCCAGGTCCGTCCAGGGGTAGCCGCCGATGACGACGGCCGAGCGGACCGTGCGCTCGCGTTCCAGCGGGTCCGGCTGCACGCGTCCGGCGGCGACCACCGCGCGGCGCATCGAGCGGGCCGTCCACGAGTCCATCGGGACCACCGAAAGGGCCGCCGCGATGACCGACGTCACGGACGCGCCGCCCATCGCCGCCGCCACGCCCGCCGCGACGGCCTGGCCGCCGTAGATGCCCTCGCCGTCGTGGCTCACGCTGCCGTCGATGGCGACCAGTCGCGCCGCCTCCGCGGGGCGACCCGCCGCGAAGACCCCGAAGGGCGCGGCCCGCATCGCCAGGCCGTCCGACCACGCGTGCCGGTGCTGCGCCGAGATGGGCGCAGCGAGCCCGCGCCGGAGGTTCTCCAGCGTGCCGCGCTCGCTGAAGCCCGCGCCGCGGAACGGGCCCTCGTCGAGGTCCGCGATCCAGTGGTGCCAGGCGCGTTCGACATGGGCGACGGTCAGCGCCGAGCCGTGCCGGGCGAGCAGCAGTCCGGAGAAGATCGCGTACTCCGTGTCGTCCGTCCCCGCCGGACGGTCCGTCACGAAGCCCTCGATCCGGCCCCACCGGCGGCGGATCTCCGAGGGGCGCAGGTTCTCGGCGGGCGCGCCGAGCGCGTCGCCGACCGCCAGGCCGAGCAGTGCGCCCCGCGCGCGCTCGCGCACATCGCAGAGGAGCGTCGCAGCCTCGGTCCCCGTCTCGGTACTCGACTCTCCGGGCATCTCGCTCCCCTTTCACGGTCACCGGATCCACCGGATCTGTGCCACGCGGGGAGGCCCACCCCTTCACAGAAACGTTTCTGTCACCCGGGTGACAGCGCCTCAGGTTCCCGTCCCCACACCAAGGCGAGCCTTACTAAGTACGGCCTGCCTTGCTGGCGCGCCCCTTACATCGCGCGTATTTTCGAGAGTGTCCAAGGGGGCGGGCGCGCCGAACCCGCAGGAAAGACAGGGGAGAAGCATGTCCATCATCGAAGCCGTCGCACCACTTCACGAGGCGCACCGCGACAACCACACCCACCGTGACGTCAACGGCGGCTGGCTGCGCCCCGCGGTCTTCGGCGCGATGGACGGACTCGTCTCCAACCTGGCACTCATGACCGGTGTCGCCGGCGGCGCCGTCTCCTCGCAGACCGTCGTCATCACCGGCCTCGCCGGACTCGCGGCCGGTGCCTTCTCGATGGCCGCCGGCGAGTACACCTCCGTCGCCTCGCAGCGCGAGCTCGTCCAGGCCGAACTGGACGTCGAACGTCGTCAGTTGCGCAAGCACCCGATCGACGAGATGGAGGAGCTGGCCGCGCTCTACGTCTCCCGTGGCGTCGAGCCCGCGCTCGCCCGCGAGGTCGCGATGCAGCTGTCGCGCGACCCGGAGCAGGCGCTGGAGATCCACGCCCGCGAGGAGCTGGGCATCGACCCCGACGACCTGCCGTCGCCGATGGTCGCCGCGGTGTCGTCGTTCGGCTCGTTCGCGCTCGGCGCGCTGCTGCCCGTACTGCCGTATCTGCTCGGGGCGACCGCGCTGTGGCCGGCCGTGCTGCTCGCGCTGCTCGGGCTGTTCGCCTGCGGCGCCCTGGTCGCCCGGGTCACCGCCCGCAGCTGGTGGTTCAGCGGGCTGCGCCAGCTCGTCCTCGGCGGCGCCGCCGCGGCCGTCACCTACGGACTCGGCATGCTCTTCGGTGCGGCGGTGTAGCGGTCGTGCCGTACCCCGTTGGGCCTGAGCGGCCCCGGCGGGACCTCCAGCCCTCCCGTACCCCTTCGGCCTGAGCGGCCCCTACAGGGCCTCCGGATTCCCCGGAGGCCCTTTCCCGTGCCCCCGGCACGTACCCCGGGCAGGTAGGAACGCACGGACGCCGGCCCCTGTCTCTGTGACGTATATCCCTGAGCGGATCCGGCCTTCCGGTGCGACACTATGCACAGCGCCACATAACTAGCCGGTTACTCGGCGGTTTCGGATCCCGGACCACCGGGCATGAGGCGTAAGCGCCGCGGGCAATGAAGCCCGCTCTTGCGACGGGTCGCCGGAGACCCCCGGAACATCGAGCCGTCCCTCACGGAAACACCGGGAAACCCCGTAGTTGCCGTGCCCCACAGCTGAACCACACGACACCGCCCGTATCGGCGGTGTCCGCATGCTGGAATGAGCTATCCACTTTCCGAGAAGCCAGCCATCATGTAACCTGCACGAAATTTCGCGGAGGGCCAACGTCGTCCCTCGGCTGCTGCATATGCCACGACGACGACGGGAGAGCCGATGCGTTCCGACGCCTGGTCGCCCATGGACGGTCGCCCCGCCCCGCAGGGGATGTACGACCCCCGTAACGAACACGACGCCTGTGGTGTCGGGTTCGTGGCCACCCTCACCGGTGTAGCCAGCCACACGCTGGTCGAGCAGGCGCTGACCGTACTGCGCAACCTCGAGCACCGCGGCGCCACCGGCTCCGAGCCCGACTCGGGAGACGGCGCCGGCATCCTGTTCCAGGTCCCGGACGCGTTCCTGCGCGAGGTCACCGGATTCGCCCTTCCCGACGCCGGCTCCTACGCCGTCGGCATCGCCTTCCTTCCCGCAGACGGCTCCGCACAGGCCGTCTCGCGGATCGAGACGATCGCCGCCGAAGAGGGCCTGGACGTCCTCGGCTGGCGCGAGGTCCCCGTCGCCCCCGAGCTGCTCGGCGCCTCCGCCCGCAGCACCATGCCGGTCTTCCGCCAGCTGTTCGTGGCGGACGGCGAGAACGCGGGCATCGCGCTCGACCGCAAGGCCTTCGTCCTGCGCAAGCGCGCCGAGCGCGAGGCCGGGACCTACTTCCCGTCGCTCTCCGCCCGCACCATCGTCTACAAGGGCATGCTGACCACCGGCCAGCTCGAGCCCTTCTTCCCGGACCTGTCGGACCGCCGCTGCGCCTCCGCCGTGGCCCTGGTCCACTCCCGGTTCTCCACCAACACCTTCCCGAGCTGGCCGCTGGCCCACCCGTACCGCTTCGTCGCCCACAACGGTGAGATCAACACCGTCAAGGGCAACCGGAACTGGATGACCGCCCGCGAGGCCCAGCTCGTCTCGGACGTGTTCGGCGAGGGCGAGCTGGAGCGGATCTTCCCGATCTGCACCCCCGACGCCTCGGACTCCGCCTCCTTCGACGAGGTCCTGGAGCTGCTCCACCTCGGCGGCCGCTCGCTGCCGCACGCGGTCCTGATGATGGTCCCCGAGGCGTGGGAGAACCACGACTCCATGGACCCGGCCCGCCGCGCCTTCTACCAGTACCACTCCACGATGATGGAGCCCTGGGACGGCCCCGCCTGCGTCACCTTCACCGACGGCACCCAGGTCGGCGCGGTCCTCGACCGCAACGGTCTGCGCCCCGGCCGCTACTGGGTCACCGACGAGGGCCTCGTCGTGCTCTCCTCCGAGGTCGGCGTCCTCGACATCGACCCCGCCAGGGTCGTCCGCAAGGGCCGCCTCCAGCCCGGCAAGATGTTCCTCGTCGACACCGCCGAGCACCGCATCATCGAGGACGACGAGATCAAGGCCGGCCTCGCCGCCGAGAAGCCGTACGCGGAGTGGCTGGAGGCCGGCGAGATCGAGCTCTCCGACCTCCCCGAGCGTGAGCACATCGTGCACACCCACGCCTCGGTCACCCGCCGCCAGCAGACCTTCGGCTACACCGAGGAGGAGCTCCGCGTCATCCTCGCCCCGATGGCCCGCACCGGCGCCGAGCCGATCGGCTCCATGGGTACGGACTCGCCGATCGCGGCCCTGTCCGAGCGCCCCCGGCTGCTCTTCGACTACTTCACCCAGCTCTTCGCGCAGGTCACCAACCCGCCGCTGGACGCCATCCGGGAGGAGCTCGTCACCTCCCTGCGCTCCTCGCTCGGCCCGCAGGGCAACCTGCTCGACCCGACCTCCGCGTCGTGTCGCAGCGTCACCCTGCCCTTCCCGGTGATCGACAACGACGAGCTGGCCAAGCTCATCCACATCAACGCCGACGGCGACATGCCCGGCATGAAGGCCGTGACGCTCTCCGGCCTCTACCGGGTCTCCGGCGGCGGCGACGCGCTCGCCGCCCGCATCGAGGAGATCTGCGCCGAGACCGACGCGGCGATCGAGGGCGGGGCCCACCTCCTCGTCCTCTCCGACCGGCACTCCGACGCCGAGCACGCGCCGATCCCGTCGCTGCTGCTCACCGCGGCCGTCCACCACCACCTCATCCGCACCAAGCAGCGCACCCAGGTGGGCCTGCTCGTCGAGGCCGGTGACGTCCGCGAGGTCCACCACGTCGCCCTGCTCATCGGCTACGGCGCCGCCGCCGTCAACCCGTACCTCGCCATGGAGACCGTCGAGGACCTGGTCCGCGCCGGCACCTTCATCGAGGGCCTGGAGCCCGAGCAGGCCATCCGCAACCTGATCTACGCCCTCGGCAAGGGCGTCCTGAAGGTCATGTCCAAGATGGGCATCTCCACCGTCGCCTCCTACCGCGGCGCCCAGGTCTTCGAGGCCGTCGGCCTCGACACCGCCTTCGTCGAGAAGTACTTCAACGGCACCGCCACCAAGATCGGCGGCGCCGGCCTCGACGTCGTCGCCAAGGAGGTCGCCGCCCGCCACGCCAAGGCGTACCCCGCCACCGGCGTCCCCTCGGCGCACCGCGCCCTGGACATCGGCGGCGAGTACCAGTGGCGCCGCGAGGGCGAGCCGCACCTGTTCGACCCGGAGACCGTCTTCCGCCTCCAGCACGCCACGCGCTCCAAGCGGTACGACATCTTCAAGAAGTACACGGAGCGGGTGAACGAGCAGTCCGAGCGGCTCATGACGCTCCGCGGCCTGTTCGGCTTCGCGTCCGACCGGGAAGCCATCTCCGTCGACGAGGTCGAGCCGGTCTCCGAGATCGTCAAGCGCTTCTCCACCGGCGCCATGTCGTACGGATCGATCTCCCGCGAGGCCCACGAGACCCTCGCCATCGCCATGAACCAGCTGGGCGGCAAGTCCAACACCGGTGAGGGCGGCGAGGACCCGGACCGCCTCTACGACCCGGCGCGCCGCTCCGCGATCAAGCAGGTCGCCTCCGGCCGCTTCGGCGTGACGAGCGAGTACCTGGTCAACGCGGACGACATCCAGATCAAGATGGCCCAGGGCGCCAAGCCCGGCGAGGGCGGCCAGCTGCCCGGCCACAAGGTCTACCCGTGGGTCGCCAAGACGCGTCACTCGACGCCCGGCGTCGGCCTGATCTCCCCGCCGCCGCACCACGACATCTACTCCATCGAGGACCTGGCCCAGCTGATCCACGACCTCAAGAACGCCAACCCGGCCGCCCGCATCCACGTGAAGCTGGTCTCCGAGGTCGGCGTCGGCACGGTCGCCGCCGGTGTCTCCAAGGCCCACGCGGACGTCGTCCTCATCTCCGGCCACGACGGCGGTACGGGCGCTTCGCCGCTCACGAGCCTCAAGCACGCGGGCGGTCCCTGGGAGCTCGGCCTCGCCGAGACCCAGCAGACGCTGCTGCTCAACGGCCTGCGCGACCGGATCGTCGTCCAGACCGACGGCCAGCTCAAGACCGGCCGCGACGTCGTCATCGCCGCGCTGCTCGGCGCCGAGGAGTTCGGTTTCGCGACCGCGCCGCTCGTCGTCTCCGGCTGCGTCATGATGCGCGTCTGCCACCTGGACACCTGCCCGGTCGGCATCGCCACGCAGAACCCGGTCCTGCGCGACCGCTTCTCCGGCAAGGCCGAGTTCGTCGTCAACTTCTTCCGGTTCATCGCCGAAGAGGTCCGCGAGATCCTCGCCGAGCTGGGCTTCCGCACCCTGGAGGAGGCGGTCGGCCACGCCGAGCTGCTCGACACCAGCCGCGCGGTCTCCCACTGGAAGGCGCAGGGCCTGGACCTGGAGCCGCTGTTCCACGTGCCGGCGCTGCCCGAGGGCGCGGTCCGCCACGCCCTGGTCGAGCAGGACCACGGCCTGGAGAAGGCCCTCGACAACGAGCTGATCGAGCTCGCCGCCGAGGCCCTGAACGCCGAGTCCGCCGAGGCCGCCCAGCCGGTCCGCGCCCAGGTCGCGATCCGCAACATCAACCGGACGGTCGGCACCATGCTCGGCCACCAGGTGACGAAGAAGTTCGGTGGCGCGGGCCTGCCCGCCGACACCGTCGACATCACCTTCACGGGCTCCGCCGGCCAGTCCTTCGGCGCCTTCCTGCCGGCCGGTGTCACCCTCCGCCTCGAGGGCGACGCCAACGACTACGTCGGCAAGGGCCTCTCCGGCGGCCGCGTGATCGTCCGCCCGGACCGGGGCGCCGACCACCTGGCCGAGTACTCCACCATCGCGGGCAACACCATCGCGTACGGAGCCACCGGCGGCGAGCTGTTCCTGCGCGGCCGCACCGGCGAGCGCTTCTGCGTCCGCAACTCCGGCGCGCTGGTCGTCTCGGAGGGCGTGGGCGACCACGGCTGCGAGTACATGACCGGCGGCCAGGCGGTCGTCCTGGGCGAGACGGGCCGCAACTTCGCGGCCGGCATGTCCGGCGGCGTCGCGTACGTCATCGACCTCGACCGGGACAACGTCAACTCCGGCAACCTGGGCGCCGTCGAGGCCCTGTCGGACACCGACAAGGCGTGGCTGCACGACGTGGTGCGCCGCCACCAGGAGGAGACGGCCTCGACCGTCGCCGAGAAGCTGCTGGCCGACTGGGACACCGCCGCGGCCCGCTTCAGCAAGATCATCCCCACCACGTACAAGGCAGTGCTCGCCGCCAAGGACGCCGCTGAGCTCGCCGGTCTCTCCGAGGCCGAGACCACCGAGAAGATGATGGAGGCGGCGACCCATGGCTGACCCCAAGGGCTTCCTGACCACCGGGCGCGAGGTCGCCAAGACCCGGCCGGTGGGCGAGCGAGTCAAGGACTTCAACGAGGTCTACGTTCCCGGCTCCCTGCTGCCGATCATCAGCAAGCAGGCCGGCCGCTGCATGGACTGCGGCATCCCGTTCTGCCACAACGGCTGCCCGCTGGGGAACCTCATCCCCGAGTGGAACGACTACGCCTACCGCGAGGACTGGTCGGCGGCGTCGGAGCGGCTGCACGCGACCAACAACTTCCCGGAGTTCACCGGCCGCCTGTGCCCGGCTCCGTGCGAGGCGGCGTGCGTGCTCGGCATCAACCAGCCGGCCGTCACCATCAAGAACGTCGAGGTCTCGATCATCGACAAGGCGTGGGACGGCGGCGACGTCCGGCCGCAGGCGCCCGAGCGCCTGTCCGGCAAGACCGTCGCGGTGATCGGCTCCGGCCCGGCGGGTCTCGCCGCCGCGCAGCAGCTGACCCGGGCCGGGCACACCGTGGTCGTGTACGAGCGGGCCGACCGCATCGGCGGTCTGCTGCGCTACGGCATCCCCGAGTTCAAGATGGAGAAGCGGCACATCAACCGCCGCATCGAGCAGATGCGCGCGGAGGGCACCAAGTTCCGCACCGGCATCGAGATCGGCCGCGACCTGACCGCGACGGACCTGCGCAAGCGGTTCGACGCCGTCGTCGTCGCCGCCGGCGCCACCACCGCCCGCGACCTGCCCGTCCCGGGCCGTGAGTTCAAGGGCGTGTACCAGGCGATGGAGTACCTGCCGCTCGCCAACAAGGTCGTCGAGGGCGACTTCGTGTCCTCGCCGATCTCGGCCGAGGGCAAGCACGTCGTCGTCATCGGCGGCGGCGACACCGGCGCCGACTGCGTCGGTACGGCGCACCGCCAGGGCGCGGCCTCCGTCACCCAGCTGGAGATCATGCCGCGGCCGGGCGAGGAGCGGAACCCGGGCCAGCCCTGGCCGACCTTCCCCATGCTGTACAAGGTCACCTCGGCGCACGAGGAGGGCGGCGAGCGGGTCTACTCCGTCTCCACCACCCACTTCGAGGGCGACGACGAGGGCAACGTCCAGTTCCTGCACCTGGTCGAGGTCGAGTTCGTCGACGGCAAGCCGACCCAGAAGCCGGGCACGGAGCGCAGGATCCCCGCCCAGCTGGTCACCCTCGCGATGGGCTTCACCGGCACGGACGTGGAGAACGGCCTGGTCGGGCAGTTTGGTCTGGACCTCGACGAGCGGGGTAACATCGCCCGTGACGCGGACTTCGCCACCAATGTCGATGGCGTCTTCGTCGCCGGTGACGCCGGCCGCGGTCAGTCGCTGATCGTCTGGGCCATCGCCGAGGGCCGCTCGGCCGCCCGTGGCGTGGACCGCTACCTGACGGGCGCCAGCTCCCTGCCGGCCCCGATCCGCCCGACGGACCGTGCACTGACGGTCTGACCGGCCGGAACCACCCCACAGACGTCCCGTACAACGACGTGCGGAACTGAGCGCGGCGCTCGCCCCACCTGTCCCCGACCGGACGAACTGGGCGAGCGCCGCGGCGCGTCCGGCCCGCCGGCCGGTGCCCCGGCCCCGAGCCGGGCCGGGGCGGGGCGACGTCACGTGGCGCCGGGCACGATCCAGGTCACCAGCGCGGCCGCCGCCACCGCGAGCACGGCGACGAGCCCGAGCCAGCGGGCCCAGTCGGTCATCCGCCGTACGGTACGAGCGCGATCCCGCTCGTAGCGCAGGATCTGTACGGCCCCGAGCGGCCGGGTCCGGCCGGGCCGCTCGTGGACGGCGGACACCATCATCCAGGACGCCGTGATCAGCAGCAGGAACGCCCCGGAGAGCAGCCCGATCACGGTCCACTTCGGCCCCGCCGTCAGCTTGCCCAGATTCTCCTGCCCCTTCAGCACGAAGATCACGGTGAGCAGCCCGGTGAGGGTGGTGAGGAAGTTGCGGTACCCCTCCGCCTGCTGAAGCGCGGCCTTCAGCTGCTGCGGCGGGGAGGCCATCTCCGCTGCCCGGTCGTCGGCGTCCCGGAGCTGCTCCGGCGTGAACTCGTTCACCGCGGCAGGCCCTGCGGCGGAAACGCGATCCAGAACCCGGCCCCGCACCCGCGCTCCACCCCCTCAGGCCGGTTCACGTGCACGGACGCGCAGGTGCATTTGGTGAACCAGGGCCCGTCGTCCTCCTCCGGCCGCTGCCGCCGGCTGAACGGCCCCTTGGTGGTCGTGTGCTGCCCGTACGGCCAGGACTTCGTCATCACACACCGGCACCCGGGGCACTCGCCGGTCACCTCGTACGACCAGTCGCCCTCACGGCGCAGCTCCCACAGGAAGTATCCGGCGGCCTCGGTGAGGGGTTTGTTCTGCTCGGTGTACGGCACGGATGAGCTCATGGGCGTGGGCCTCCGGTGGCGGTGGTCGGCAATTGCGAGGTCGAAGAGCCGGGCGTACGGCCGGAGCCTGCCCAGGACCTCCTCCTCGGTCAGGTGGGGCTCCTCGGAGCAGAGAACGACGTGATCGGGGTCCACGGTTCCTTCGACGGCGGGGGCGCGGCCGGTGAGCCGCGTGGTGAGAACGATGACACCGCGGGCGAAGGCGCGGGAGGGGCGACGGTCGTCACCGGCTGAGGGCGGACAGCCAGGCGGCCGCCGCGTCCAGTGCTTCGTCCGCCTCCGGGAGCAGGCCCGCGCCGCCCAGGAAGCCGTGGAACATGCCGGTGTGCAGCTGGACCCGGGCCCGCACGCCCGCCGCGGAGAGGCGGCGGGCGTAGGCCAGGCCCTCGTCGCGCAGCGGGTCGCAGTCGGCGAGGACGAGGAGGGCCGGGGGGAGGTCCCTGAGGTCGGCGGCGAGGCCCGGGGAGGCGGCGGCCGGGTCGCCGCCGGGGCCCACGTACTGCTGCCAGTACCAGCGCATGTGGGCCGTGGTGTGGAAGAAGCCCTCGGCGTACGTCCTGGCCGAGGGCCCCTCCAGGCGGTGGTCGAGGACCGGGTAGACCAGGAGCTGTCCCGCCACCGGCGGGCCGCCACGGGCGCGGGCGCGCAGGGCGGCCGCCGCCGCGAGGTTGCCGCCGCTGGAGTCGCCGGCCAGGACGAGCGGGCGGCCCGGGTAGGCGGCGGCCGCCCACTCCAGGGCCGCGTACACGTCGTCCTCGGCGGCGGGGAAGCGGTGTTCGGGGGCGCGGCGGTAGTCGACGGAGACCACGGTGGCGCCGGTACGGGAAGCGAGCGCGCGGCACAGGCGGTCGTGGGTGTCCAGGTCGCACAGCACCCAGCCGCCGCCGTGCGCGAAGACGACGACCGTGTCGGCGGTGCCCTCGTAGCGGCGGACCGGGACGCCGTGCGCCGACGCCCCGGCCGCGGGCGGCAGCTCGCCGAGGTGCGCCCTGGCCGCTGCGCGCAGTGCCGCCGCGCCCGCCTCGGGACGGGGGAAGCCCGCCGACAGGGCGTCGCACAGCGCGCGGGCCGCGGGGGTGAGCGGGTCGGTCGTCACGCCGTCAGCCCCCCGTCCACCGTGAACGCCGCGCCCGTCACGTACGACGACGCGTCCGAGAGAAGGAACGCCACCAGCTCCCCGACCTCCTCCGGCCGGCCCATCCGGCCCAGCGGCACGTGCGACCAGTCCCGGCCCGCTACCGCCGCCGTCATGGGGGTGTCGACGGCGCCGGGATGGACGGAGTTGACGCGGACGCCGTACGGCGCGAGGTCGAGCGCCGAGGACCGGGTGAGGCCGCGGAGCCCGAACTTGGACGAGCCGTAGGCCGCGTGGCCGGCGATCCCGACCAGGCCCGCGGTCGACGAGACGTTCACGATCGAGCCCCCGCCGGCCTCCCGGAGCGCCGGCAGAACCGCCTGGATGCCGAGGAACGGGCCCAACAGGTTGACCCGCAGGAGCAGTTCGAAGTTGTCGTACGTCTCCGACTCCACGGGCGCGGTCCGCCACAGGGCCGCGTTGTTGACCAGCCCGTCGATCCGGCCGAACGACCCCAGGGCCCTGGCCACTGCCGCGCCCCAGTCCTCCGGTGACGTCACGTCGTGGCGGACGAACACCGCCGCGCCGCCGCCCAGTCCGGCGGCCACCGCGCGGCCCTCCTCCTCCCGTACGTCGGTGAGCACGACCCGCGCCCCCTCCGCCACCAGGAGCCGGGCCTCGGCCGCGCCCTGTCCGCGGGCCGCGCCGGTCACGATCACCACCTTGTCCTGGAGGCGGCTCACGACGTCGCCTCCAGCGCGCGGAAGTGGGGGATGACCTTCTCGCCCCACTGGCGGATGGTCTCCATGCAGACGTCCTGGGGCACGGTCCCCATCTGGATCAGGCACATCACCTCGTCGACACCGATCCGCCGCAGCCGTTCCACGTACGCGACGGCCGTGCCGGCGTCCCCGTAGGCGTGGTCGGTGTTGTACGTGCCGGTGTCGACCGGCCGGGCCGGGATGTCCGCCTCGTGCAGCCGGGCCACCAGCTCCCGCCGCTCCCGTTCCAGCGCGCCCGCGTGGTCCTCGTCCTCCGCGTAGCCGGTGGGCGCGGGGGCGCCGCCGTACCAGTGGGCGATGGACTCGGCGAAGAAGCGCTGGCCGCGGGTGCCGAGCCGCAGCGCGCGGGCGGCGTCGTCCAGGACGACGGTCGGGCAGAGCGCGGAGAAGTGGTCGTTGACCTGGGTGGAGACCAGGTGCGAGCCGTCCCGCACGGCGATGGCCTCGTCGTACACCTTGCGCATCGCGCGGACGTCGTCGGCGCCCGCGAACCCCATCACCAGGGCCCCGATGCCGAGTTCGGCGGCGCGCTTGAGGGAGTCGTGCTGGGAGCAGGCCATGAACAGCGGCGGGTGCGGATGCTGCACCGGGCGGGGCAGGACGGCGCCCGGGCCGATGTCGAGGGTGCCGTGCCACTCGAACTCCGGCTCGCGCCAGGCCGCGGCGAGGATCCGCAGCGCCTCCTCCGTCTGCGGGCGGGTGTCGTCGGGGCGGACCCCGAACATCCGCATCTCCTGGCGGGTCGCGCCCCGGCCGGCGCCGATGTCGACCCGGCCGCCGGAGAGCACGTCGAGCATGGCGGCGCGTTCGGCGACCCGGACCGGGTGCTGGTAGCCGAAGGGCATGGTGACCACGCCGTGTCCGATGCGGATGGTGCGGGTGCGGGCGGCGACCCAGGTCAGGAAGATCTCGGACGCGCTCATGTGCGCGTACTGGGTGAGGGAGTGGTGTTCGACCGCCCAGATCCGGTCGAAGCCCATCTCCTCGGCGTGGACGGCCTGTTCGACGCAGTCGCGGATGACCTGGTGTTCGCGGGCGGGCGTGGGGTCGACGAGCTGTGCTTCGAAGATCATCGAGAACTTCACGGGGAGCTCCTCCCGGAACCGATAGGCGAGCGAGTGGATATGCCTCTTCAGAATGCCTAATCGAAATACTTCTAGCAGGCATAGGTGGAGGAGGGAAGGGCCGTAGACTGCCGTCCGTGGTGGACGACGAGAAGGTGCCCGCGCTTCCCGCGACCAGCTGGGCGGTGCTCGGACTGCTCTCCTTCGGGCGGGAGTTGTCCGGCTACGACCTGAAGAAGTGGTCGGACCGGTCGCTGAGCCTGTTCTACTGGAGCCCGTCCTTCAGCCAGATCTACAGCGAGCTCAAGCGCCTGGAGGGGGCCGGTTACGCCACCTCCCGCCTGGTCGCGCCGGAGAGCGGCACCCGCGACAAGCGCGTCTACCGGATCACCGGCGAGGGCCTGGCCGCCGTGCGGACCTGGGCCCGCACCGCCCCCCTCGACCCGCCCGTCCTCAAGCACGGGCCGATGCTGCGGCTCTGGCTCGGTCACCTCGTGGAACCCGACCGGAGCCGCGAGATCCTCGCCGGGCACCGGGAGTTCGCCGAGACCATGCGGCTGCGCGCCGAGGCGGACGTCGCCGACGCCGGGGCGGACGAGGCGTGGGCGTACCCCCTGCTCACCCTCAAGTGGGCCGAGCGGTACTACGCCGCCGAGCGCGACCTGGCCGACGCCATGCTCGCGGACATCGAGGAGCTGGAGAGGAACCGCCCGTGCCCCTGAGCCTGCGCAAGGTCGAGGAGACCGCGCCCGCCCTGGTCAGCCTGTACAAGACGGCCGGGGAGTCGTTGCGGCGGCACGGCATGGGAGACGGCGCGGGCGGGCCGCACGGGCCGGCCGGCGAGCGGGTCGCCGTCTACCTCGTCGTCGACTACTCGGGTTCCATGAAGCCGTACTACGCCGACGGCAGCGTCCAGGCCCTCGCCGACCGGGTGCTCGGGCTCTCGGCGCACCTCGACGACGACGGCCGGGTGCCGGTGGTCTTCTTCTCCACGGACATCGACTGCGAGACCGACATCGCGCTCGCCGACCACCAGGGCCGCGTCGACCGGATCGTCGCGGGCCTCGGCCACATGGGCAAGACCAGCTACCACCTGGCCATGGACGCGGTCATCGACCACTACCTCGACAGCGGCACCCGTGCGCCCGCGCTCGTCGTCTTCCAGACCGACGGCGGGCCGATCAACAAGCTCGCCGCCGAGCGGTACGTGTGCAAGGCGGCCCGGCTGCCGATCTTCTGGCAGTTCGTCGGGTTCGGCGACCCGGACAGCCGCCAGTTCGACTTCCTGCGCCGGCTCGACGAGCTGGCCGTGCCGGCGAAGCGGCCCGTGGACAACGCCGGTTTCTTCCACGCGGGCAAGGACCCGCGCCGGGTCCCGGACGCGGAGCTGTACGACCGGCTCGTCGCCGAGTTCCCGGCCTGGCTCGCCGCCGCCAGGGCCCAGGGCATCGTCCGCGCGTGACGCGCGGGGGCACCGGTAATGGAGTGGTGGGGGGCGGCGCCGCCGCGCGATAGTGACGGCATGACCTCTCTCGTGCGACACGTCACCATCGACTGTTCCGACCCCTACGCCCTGGCCACCTTCTGGAGCCAGGTCCTCGACTCGAAGGTGTCCGACGAAGACCAGCCGGGCGACCCGGAGGTGCTGGTCGAATCGCCGGGCGCCGGCCTGCTCTTCATCCAGGTGCCCGAGAAGAAGTCGGTGAAGAACCGGGTCCACCTCGACGTCCAGCCGCAGGACCGCACCCGCGACGAGGAGGTCGAACGACTCCTCGCGCTCGGCGCCACGCTCGTCGGCGACCACCGCAACCCCGACGGGACGGGCTGGGCGACCCTCGCCGACCCGGAGGGCAACGAGTTCTGCGTGGAGCGCAGCACGGCGGAGCGCGCGCAGGCGTGACGCCGGGCGCGGTGCTGAGCGGTCCGGAGTAATCCGGACAGAAGGCGTCGGGTTTCCGGTGTTCCCTGGAGCCATGGGACACACCGGAACCACCCCGACCGCCGGCTGGGCGGCCTTCGAGGCCGCCGAGCCCGACCTCGCCGCGACCGTGCGCGAGCGCTTCGGGCAGTACACCCACCACGCCCTCGCCACCCTCCGCACGGACGGCTCGCCCAGGCTCAGCGGCATCGAGGCGGACTTCCGCGCCGGCGAACTGTGGCTCGGCATGATGCCGAACTCCCGCAAGGCCCTCGACGTCCGCCGCGACCCCCGGCTCGCCCTCCTCGCCAACCCGGGCGAGGGCACCGGCATGGGCGGCGGCGACGTCCGCGTCTGCGGCCGTGCGGTCGAGATCACCGACCCGGAGAAGCTGGCCTGGTACGCGGACGAGGCCGGCGAGCCGCAGCCGTACCACCTCTTCCGCGTCGAGCTCACGGAGGTCGTCCGGACCTCGGTGGAGGGCGACGAACTCGTCATCCGCACCTGGTCGCCGGGACGACGGCTCCGTACGATCCGACGCGGCAACGACGAGAGCCCGCCCAGGGAGTCATGAGGACGCGGCGATGACCTCGGCCCGGCACCAGGACGGCGTGCCCCAGGCGTCGCGCAGGGGGCGGGCCTTGCGGAGCCAGAGGGAGAGGTCGAGTTCTTCGGTGTAGCCGAGCGCGCCGTGGATCTGCAGGGCGGTGCCGGCCGCCGCGTACGCGGCCTCACCGGCCGTCGCCTTGGCCGCCGCGAGATCGGCGCGCTCGAAGGTGAGCGCCGCTCCGAAGACGAGCGGGCGGGCGAATTCCAGGGCGACCAGGGTGTCCGCGAGGCGGTGCTTGACCGCCTGGAAGGAGCCGATCGGCGCGCCGAACTGGGTGCGCTGCCTCGCGTAGGTCACCGTGCGGTCCAGGAGCGCGAGCCCCACCCCGAGCGACTGCGCGGCCGTCGCGAGCAGCGCCCAGCGCCGGGCCGCCCGGGCCGCCGCGACCACGGCGGGGCCGGCCGCGAGCCGTTCCCCGCCGGGGGCGGGCCGCGCGAGGCGTCGTACCGGGTCGGAGGAGATGCGGAGGCCCCCGTGGCCGGGGGCGAGGCGCAGCTCCTCGCCGTCCACCACCAGGAGCACGTCGGCCGCGTCCGGATCCAGGGCGAGGGCGTCCGGGGCGAGGGCCAGCGTCGCCGTCGCCGCGCCCCCCACCAGCCCCGGCAGGAGCCGCTTCGCCGGGACGGGCTCGCCCAGCTCGGCCAGCTCCGCGAGCAGGGCCGTCGCCGCGACCGTCTCCACCAGCGGGCCCGGCACCGCGTGGCGGCCCGACTCGACCAAGGCGTGGGCCAGTTCGACGGGGAGCGGGCCCACGCCCTCGTACGCCTCGGGAGCCGCGAGCGCGAAGACGCCCGCCTCCCCGAGCCGCCGCCACACCGCGCGCCCGGGTCCCGGGTCGCCCGCGGCCCAGGCCCGTATCGCGAGGGGCGTGTCCGCCGCGGAGAGCATCGCGTCCAGGGAGCGAGCGAAGTCCCGCTGCTCGTCGGTCGGCAGAAAACGCATCAGCGGCGGCCCTTCGGGAGGCCGAGCAGCCGCTCGGCGATGATGTCGCGCTGGATCTCGTTGGTGCCGGCGTAGATCGGGCCGGCGAGCGAGAAGACGTGGCCCTCGGCCCACTCGGTGTCGGCCAGCTCGCCCTCGGCGCCGAGGAGGTCGAGCGCCGTCTCGTGCAACGCGATGTCGTAGCCCGACCAGAACACCTTGTTGAGGCTGGATTCCGCCCCGGTGCTCCCGCCCGCCGCGAAGCGCGAGGCTCCCGCGGCCGTGAAGAGCTGGTAGGCGCGGGCCCCGATCACCGCGTCCGCCACCCGGTCCCGCAGTGCGGTCCCGCCCGCCTCCCCCCGCTCGTGCCACAGCCGTACGAGCCGGTCCGCCGCGGCCAGGAAGCGGCCCGGGGAGCGCAGCGTGAGGCCCCGCTCGTTGCCCGTCGTGGACATCGCGATCCGCCAGCCCTGCCCGGGCTCGCCGATGACGTCCTCGTCGGGTACGAACACCTCGTCCAGGAAGAGTTCGGCGAAGGCCGGCTTGCCGTCGAGCCGCCCGATGGGCCGTACGGTCACGCCGGGCGCGCGCAGGTCGAACATCAGATACGTCAGGCCCCGGTGCGGCCGGCCGGCGTCCGGGTCGCTGCGGAAGAGGCCGAAGGCGCGGTCGGCGAAGGCGGCCCGCGAGGACCAGGTCTTCTGCCCGGAGAGCAGCCAGCCACCGTCCGTGGGGACCGCCCGCGAGGTCAGCGAGGCGAGGTCGGAGCCGGCCTCCGGCTCGGACCAGGCCTGCGCCCAGATCGTCTCGCCGGTCGCCATCGACGGCAGGACGCGGGCCCGTTGTTCCTCGGTGGCGAAGTCGAAGAGCGTGGGAGCGAGCAGGTTGATGCCGTTCTGCGACACCCGGCCGGGCGCCCCCGCCGCGTAGTACTCCTCCTCGAAGACCAGCCAGCGGAAGATGTCGGCGTCCCGGCCGCCGTAGCGCTCCGGCCAGGAGACCACCGACCAGCGGTCCGCGGCGAGTTCGGCCTCCCAGGCGCGGTGCGCGGCGAAGCCCTCCCCGGTCTCCAGGGACGGCAGCGGCACGGCGGGCACATGGTCGCGCAGCCAGGCGCGGGCCTCGGCGCGGAAGGCGTGCTCCTCGGCGGTGTACGAGAGGTCCATCGGCTCCCCGACTCCTTCCCTAACAAGTGTTTGGTAGGTTAACGTACGGCCCATGAGGAGCGCCATGAGCAGCGTCCAGGAGTTCCGCACCGAGGTACGGGACTGGCTACACGACCGGCTCCAGGGCGAGTTCGCCGATCTGAAGGGCCGCGGCGGCCCCGGCCGCGAGCACGAGGCCTTCGCCGAACGGCTCGCCTGGGAACGCCACATGGCCGCCCACGGCTGGACCTGCATCGGCTGGCCAGAGGAGCACGGCGGCCGCGGCGCGAGCATCGAGCAGCAGATCGCCTTCCACGAGGAGTACGCGCTCGCCGACGCCCCCGCCCGCGTCAACCACATCGGCGAACAGCTCCTCGGCCCCACCCTCATCGCCCACGGCACCGACGAGCAGAAGGCCCGCTTCCTGCCGCCCATCCGGGCCGTCGAGGAACTGTGGTGCCAGGGCTACAGCGAACCCGACGCCGGATCCGACCTCGCCGCCGTCCGCACCCGGGCCGTCCGCGAGGGCGACGCGTGGGTGCTGCACGGCCGCAAGATCTGGACCTCCCTCGCCCACGAGTCCCAGTGGTGCTTCGTGCTGGCCCGCACGGAACCGGGTTCCCGGCGCCACACGGGACTCTCCTACCTCCTCGTCCCGCTCGACCAGCCGGGCGTCGAGATCCGTCCGATCGTGCAGCTCACCGGCACCAGCGAGTTCAACGAGGTCCTCTTCGACGGCGCCCGCACCCCCGCCGCCCACGTCGTCGGCGCCCCCGGCGACGGCTGGCGGATCGCCCTGGCCACCCTCGGCTACGAGCGGGGCGTGTCCACCCTCGGCCAGCAGGTCGGCTTCCGCCGCGAGCTGGAGGCCCTCGTCGCGCTCGCCCGCGCCAACGGCGCCGCCGCCGACCCGCTCATCCGCGAGCGCCTCGTCCGCGCCTGGACGGGCCTGCGCGCGATGCGCGCCAACGCCCTGCACGGCACCGAACCCTCCATGGCCAAGCTCTACTGGTCCCACTGGCACCGCGACCTCGGCGAACTCGCCATGGCCGTCCGCGGCGCCGGCGCCACCCTCGCCGCCGGCGAGCCGTACGAACTCGACGACTGGCAGCGGCTGTTCCTCTTCTCCCGCGCCGACACCCTCTACGCCGGATCGAGCGAGATCCAGCGCGACATCATCGCCGAGCGGGTGCTCGGCCTCCCGAAGGAGCCGCGCCCATGACCCGTACGCCCGCGCCGCCGCCTCCGCCCTACGTCCCCGGGCACGGCCTGCTCGCCGGCCGCACCGCCGTCGTCACCGCCGCCGCGGGCGCCGGCATCGGCGGCGCCACCGCACGCCGCCTCCTGGAGGAGGGCGCCCGCGTCGTCGTCAGCGACGCCCACGCCCGCCGCCTCAAGGAGACCGAAGCCGCCCTCGCCGGCGAGTTCGGCGCCGACCGGGTCGCCGCCCAGGCCTGCGACGTCACCGACGAGACCCAGGTCCAGGCCCTCCACGACACCGCCGTACGGCTCCACGGCGGGCTCGACATCCTCGTCCACAACGCCGGCCTCGGCGGCACCGCCGCACTCGCCGACATGACCGACGAGCAGTGGAACCGCGTCCTCGACGTCACCCTGAACGGCACGTTCCGCTGCACCCGCGCCGCCCTGCGCCACTTCCGGGAGACCGGGCGCGGCGGGGTGATCGTCAACAACGCCTCCGTCGTCGGCTGGCGTGCCCAGGCCGGGCAGGCCCACTACGCCGCCGCCAAGGCCGGGGTGATGGCCCTGACCCGCTGCGCCGCGATCGAGGCCGCCGAGTACGGGGTGCGCGTCAACGCCGTCGCGCCCTCGCTCGCCATGCACCCGCACCTGGTCAAGGTCACCTCCGCCGAGCTGCTCGCCGAACTCACCGAGCGGGAGGCCTTCGGGAGGTACGCCCAGCCCTGGGAGGTCGCCAACGTCATCGTCTTCCTGGCCAGCGGCTACTCCTCGTACATGACCGGCGAGACGGTCTCCGTCAGCAGTCAGCACCCGTAGGACCAGAATGGACGTGTGCCGAAGACTGCCAGCAAGAAGAAGACCCAGGTGACCGCCTCGCCCGAGCGGCGGCGCGAGCTCCTGGACACGGCGGCCGAGGTGTTCGCCGCCCAGGGTTACAACGCCACCACCGTCCGCAAGATCGCCGACGCCGCCGGCATGCTCGCCGGCAGCCTCTACTACCACTTCGATTCCAAGGAGTCGATGCTCGACGAGATCCTCTCCACCTTCCTCGACGAGCTCTGGGACGGGTACGACACCGTCCTCGCCGCCGGACTCGGCCCCCGGGAGACCATCGAGGCCCTCGTCACCGAGTCCTTCCGGGAGATCGACCGGCACCGCGCCGCCGTCGCCATCTACCAGAAGGAGTCCCGCCACCTGGTCGACCAGCCCCGCTTCCACTACCTCGCCGACTCGCAGGTCAAGTTCGAGAAGGCCTGGCTCGGCACCCTGGAGCGCGGGGTCGAGGCCCGGGTCTTCCGCGCCGACCTCGACGTCCGGCTCACCTACCGGTTCGTGCGCGACACCGTCTGGGTCGCCGCGTCCTGGTACCGCCCGGGCGGACAGCACAGCCCCGAGGAGATCGCCCGCCAGTACCTGTCGATGGTGCTCGACGGGATCGCCGTACGAACCGGATAGACCACCCACAGGAGGAACTGCCATGGCCGAGGCCTATATCGTCGACGCGGTCCGCACCCCCGTGGGCCGCCGCAGGGGCGGCCTCGGCGCCGTCCACCCGGCGGACCTCGGCGCGCACGTCCTGAAGGCCCTCGTCGAGCGCACCGGCGTCGACCCGGCCGCCGTCGAGGACGTCGTCTTCGGCTGCCTCGACACCGTCGGACCGCAGGCCGGCGACATCGCCCGCACCAGCTGGCTCGCGGCCGGACTGCCCGAGGAGGTCCCCGGCGTCACGATCGACCGCCAGTGCGGCTCCTCCCAGCAGGCCGTCCACTTCGCCGCCCAGGGCGTGCTGTCCGGCACCCAGGACCTGGTGGTCGCGGGCGGCACACAGAACATGACCATGATCCCCATCGCTTTCGCCTCCCGGCAGGCCGCCGAACCGCTCGGCCTCACCGAGGGCCCGTACGCCGGCTCCGAGGGCTGGCGCGCGCGGTACGGGGACGCGCCGGTCAACCAGTTCCACGGCGCCGAGCTGATCGCCGCCAAGTGGGGCATCACCCGCCGCGAACAGGAGGAGTTCGCCCTCCGCTCGCACCAGCGGGCGCTGCGTGCCATCGACGAGGGCCGCTTCGCCCGCGAGACCGCCGCCTACGGCCCCGTCACCGCCGACGAGGGCCCGCGCCGGGACACGAGCCTGGAGAAGATGGCCACCCTCAAGCCGGTCGTCGAAGGCGGCACCATCACCGCCGCCTGCTCCTCCCAGGTCTCCGACGGCGCCGCCGCCATGCTCCTCGCGAGCGACCACGCCGTACGGGAACACGGACTCACCCCCCGCGCCCGCATCCACCACCTCTCGGTGCGCGGCGAGGACCCGATCCGCATGCTCTCCGCGCCCATACCCGCGACCGCCCACGCCCTGCAGAAGACCGGCCTGACCATCGACGACATCGACCTGGTCGAGATCAACGAGGCCTTCGCCCCGGTCGTCCTGGCCTGGCTGAAGGAGACCGGCGCCGACCCGGACCGCGTCAACGTCAACGGCGGCGCCATCGCCCTCGGCCACCCGCTCGGCGCCACCGGCGTCAAGCTGATGACGACCCTCCTGCACGAACTGGAACGCACGGGCGGCCGCTACGGCCTCCAGACCATGTGCGAGGGCGGCGGCCAGGCGAACGTGACGATCATCGAGCGCCTCTAGGACCCCCCCTACGGCGGCGGCCCGCACCCCGGGAGAGGGATGCTGGTGTCTCGTTGACCAGCTCCAGCCAGTTCAGAGCCCGCGCTGAGGACTCCACGTGGGTGGAGTCGGTGCGAGCGCGGCCGGCGGTCTTCAGCAGCCCTTTCTCGCGGCAGCCGACAAGGATGCCGTCCAGCACCCGCGGCCCGGCATCCGCCCCGATCAGACGGTCTCTGAACTCCGAGAGCACCGAGAAGTCGAAACCCGGATCACCCAGGTCCAGGCCCAAGGCGTACTTGTAGTCGATCCTGGCCCGCACCGCTTCCGCGGCCTGCCGGTCGGTCAGCCCCTCGACGAACTGCAACACCAGCACCAGCGCGAGGCGGCCCGGTGACCAAGCGGGCCTGCCACGCGTCGGGAACAGGTCCGCGAACTCATCATCGGTGAACAGCAGCCCCAGCTCGTCCCTCACCCGGATCGCCAGACTGCCCTTCGGGAACGCGGCCCGCGCCACCCGTACCGTCTCCGCGGGGATCTCCTCAGACCCCTTCGGCTGCATCGACACCCGCACCCACCCCATACGACAACGTCGGCCTTCAAGACCACAACCAGGTCTCGAAGGCCGACGTCACGCCGCAGAGGGGCCCAATTGACCAACTGCGTCCCCGGGAGAGGGCGCGGGCCGCTCGCCGTACGGCTCCCCGGGGCCGGCCCCGGGGAGATCCGACAGGCACGGGCTAGCTGACCAGGCGGTTCCTGAGCCCCGCCAGGACCCCGATGTCCAGGCCCAGGCCGGTGGTGGCGTAGCGGTAGAGGGTGCCGTAGGCGTTGCGGACCTCGGTCAGGGCCGCGTCCAGGTAGGCCTGGCGGACCTCCTGGAGGGGGATGATCAGGTCCGGGTTCTGCATCAGGCCGCCCTGCTTCAGGCCCTCGCGGACCCGGGCGTCGTAGGCGGCGCGGAAGGTGTTGGAGGCCAGGTAGTCCTCGGTGGCCGTGCGCTCGGGGACGCCGACGAGATTGAGGATCAGCCAGCTCGTCCAGCCCGTACGGTCCTTGCCCGAGGTGCAGTGGTAGAGCACCGGTGCCGCGCCCGGCTGGGCGAGCTCGCGCAGCGTCGCGCCGAGGCGTTCGCGGTTGGCCGCGCTGGTGACGAAGGTGCGGTACACCTCGGTCATGAACGCCGCCGCCCGGCCGCCGCCCAGCATCTGCTCCTGCCGCACCGGGTCGCGCGAGCCGATCGCCGCGAGCAGCTGGCCGAACAGGCCGTTGTCGGTGAGGGAGCGGGAGACGCCCGCGACACCGGCCGGCAGCCGGTCCGCGCCGTCGTACTGCACCTCGAGGGGGATCCGGAAGTCGATCACCCGGCCGAGGCCGAGACCGCCGATCGTGGCCACGTCGGCGTCGGTCAGCTTGCCGAGGTGGTCGCCGCGGTAGACCAGGCCGTGCCGGAACCTGGCCCCGTCGTAGGTGAGGTAGCCGCCCAGGTCACGGACGTTGACCGCGCCCTGGAGCGGGATCTGCCGGATGGCGTTCGCGGTGCGGACCCGTGGTCCGGCCAGGACGGGCGGGGCGGCGATCGCCAGGATCGCGGTGGCACCCGCGGTGCTCAGCAGTGCGCGTCTCGACAGAGACATGGCTGACTCCCTTGAGCCTTAGAGAGAGGGAAGGGTACGGAGCACGTGCGCGGCCTCGGACATGATCCGGGTGACGAGTTCCTCGCAGCTCGGCAGGTCCTCGATCACCCCCGCGACCTGTCCGGAGGCCATGACGCCGAGGTCGGTGCGGCCCTCGACCATGGAAGCCTTCAGGAGCATCGGGGTGTTCGCGGCGAGCAGGACCTGGCTCCAGGACAGGTCCTTGCCGTGGCGCATCGCCAGGCCGTCGCGGACCATCGCCGCCCACGAGAGCCCGGAGATCCTGCGGAAGCCGGCCGCCCGGCGCACGGCCTGCGCCAGCGCCCGTACCCGGCCCGCCCGTTCGAGCGCGGCGACCATCTCGGTGCGGAGCATCCGGTGCGGGAGGCCGTCCACGGCGGTGGTCACGGTGATGTCCCCGACCGTCGCCGACAGGTACCTCGCCTTGACCGCGTCCGGCACCGTCGAATCCGCCGTCAGCAGGAAACGCGTGCCCATCGCGATCCCCGCCGCCCCGTACGACAACGCAGCCACCAGGCCCCGCCCGTCGTGGAAGCCGCCGGCGGCGACCACCGGGATGTCCACCGCGTCCACCACCTGCGGCAGCAGTACGGTCGTGGCGACCTCGCCGGTGTGCCCGCCGCCCTCGCCGCCCTGCACGATCACCGCGTCCGCGCCCCAGGCCGCCACTTTCTCGGCGTGCCGGCGTGCCCCGACGGAGGGGATGACGACGACCCCGGCGTCCTTCAGTTCGGCGATCAGCTCGCGGGACGGCGCGAGGGCGAAGGAGGCGACCCGTACGCCCTCGTCGACGATGATCCGGACCCGCTCCCGGGCGTCGCCCGCGTCCGCCCGCAGGTTGACCCCGAAGGGCCGGTCCGTACGGGACTTCACCTCGCGGACCGCCGCGCGCAGCTCGTCCACGGTCATGGTCGCGGAGGCGAGCACGCCGAGGGCGCCCGCGTTCGCGCTGGCCGAGACGAGCCGGGGGCCCGCGACCCAGCCCATGCCGGTCTGCACGATCGGGTGGCGGACACCGACCAGTTTGGTGAGCGGCGTCTCCATCAGACCCTGACCTCACGGTTCCTGAGGCCCTGCGGGTCGATCACCTCGCGGATCAGCCGCAGTTCGGCGTCCTCCGGCTCGCGCGTGTACGGCACCTCCCCGTCCACCACGAGCTCGAAGCCGGTCGCCGCCCGGACCTCGGCCACCGTCACGCCCGGGTGGACGGACGCCAGCCGCATCGCGTGGCCGGGCGTCTCGAAGTCGAGGACGGCGAGGTCGGTGACGACCCGGGGGAGGCGGTGGTAGGGGCCGACGGCATGGTCGTAACCGACCCCGCTGATCATGTCGACGCGCTCGACGAACACCCGGGGGGAGTGCTTGGGGATCCAGTAGCTGACCGGGTTGTTGAGCGTGTTGACGGGCGCGCCGCGCACGCCGAGGAGCTGGCGGGCGGGCCGCTCCCAGTCGCCGATGCAGGAGATGTTCTGGTTGCCGTACCGGTCGATCTGGCTGGCGCCCATCATCACGTGCCGCCGCCCGCCGGTGACCACGGCGAGGTGCCTGCGGTACGGCAGCCAGCCCTCGGGCTCGCCGTCGAGGCCGACGAGCAGGGCCTCGCCGTCGGTGAGCAGCAGGTCGGGGGAGAAGGTGCGCTTGGCCAGCCGGGCGCCGAGGGACGGGATGAGGCCCATGGGGCTGGCGAGCACCTCGCCGTTGTCGCGCCAGGCCTCGGCGCAGGCGATCACGCAGTATTCGGCTCGGCTGGTCGTCACCGCTGCTCCTCGCGCTCGTCGTGCCAGGTCCGTACGGCGGCCTGGTAGTCGTCCTCGCTCTTGCCGGACAGGAAGCGCTCGGCGAACTCGGGCCAGGGGGTGGTGGCGTAGAGCCGCTGGAAGGGCTCGTCGCGGTCGTGATCGGGGACGCAGGAGGTGAAGTGGGCCCCGTTCGGGGTCTCGACGACGCCGGTGACGCTGTGCCGGCTCACGAGCAGGGTCTGCGGCACCACGTCGGGGCCGAAGGAGTCCACGACCTTCTCGCAGGAGACGTACGCGGTGTCGGCGGCCTCGCAGAACAGGTCGTCGAAGTACGGGTCGGGGCCGAGGTACTGCCCGTTGCCGAGCCGGTCGGCGCGGTTGAGGTGCACCAGCGCGGCGTCCATGCGCAGGGCGGGCACGGCGACGAACTCCTCGCCGTCCTCGTACGGCGAGGTGACCGTCCGCAGACCGGGGTTGACCCGCATCACGTCCGAGCCGAGCCCGGCCCGCACCGGCAGGAAGGGCAGCCGGTTGGCGGCGGCGTGCAGACCCCACATGAACATCGCCTCGTCGAGCTCGGTGAGCTCGAAGGCGCCGCTCTCGCGGGCCGCCCGGAAGTGGGGTTCGAGGGGAATGGAGTCGAGGGTCGCGAAAGGGGCGACCAGCCGGCGGATCCGGCCGGCCGCGGCGAGCAGGCCGACGTCGGGGCCGCCGTACGAGATCACCGTGAGATCCGTGATCCCGGACCGGAGCAGCGCTCTGACCAGGGCCATGGGCTTGCGCCGCGAGCCCCAGCCGCCGATGCCGACGGTCATGCCGGAGCGGAGTCGTCCGACGACGTCCTCGGGGGTCATGGTCTTGTCGGTCACCGTGAGCTCTCCGTCCCGAAGGTGTCGCGGACCCGGTCGGCGACGCCGCTGAGGTTCGCCTCGAAGGTGAAGCCCTGCTCGAAGCGGTAGCTGCGGCGCACGTCGACGGGGTCGATGCCGTTGATGGCGGCCTTGGCGAGCCGGATCAGGGTGCCGTCCTTCGCGGCGATCTCGCCCGCCAGCTCCAGTGCCGCCTCCAGGAGTTCCGTGCGCGGCACGACCCTCCAGACCGAGCCGTGGGCGTGCAGCTCGTGCGCGGTGGCGGTGCGCGAGGTGTAGTAGAGGGCGCGCATCAGGTGCTGGGGGACGAGCCGGGCCAGATGGGTGGCGGCGCCGAGCGCCCCCCGGTCGAGTTCGGGCAGACCGAAGACGGCGTCGTCGGCGGCGACGATCGCGTCGGCGTTGCCGGCGAGCCCGATGCCGCCGCCGAGGCAGTGGCCGCCGACCGCCGCGACGACCGGCACCTCGCAGTCGTAGACCGCCGCGAACGCCTCCGCGCAGCCGCGGTTGACGGCGACCAGCGAGCCGTGGCCGGGATCGCGCTGCAGCTCCTTGATGTCGACGCCCGCGTTGAAGCCGCGGCCCTCGGCGGCGAGCACGACACAGCGGATCTCCTGGTCGCGCCCGGCGGCGCGGACGGCGTCGGCGAGCTCGTACCAGCCCCGTACGGGAAGGGCGTTGACGGGCGGGTGGTCGACGGTGACGAGCGCGACGCCCTTGCCGGGGCGTGAGGTGGAGACACCCATGAGCGGATCAGCTACCTTTCCACCAAACGTTTGTTAGGTGAGGTCCTGGGAGGAAGGTAGCAGCCGATGGAGCTGGACGGGAGGGTCGCCGTCGTCACCGGCGGAACCCGCGGGGTCGGCGCGGGCATCGCCCGGGCCTTTCTGCGGGCCGGCGCCGAGGTCGTGGTCTGCGCCCGCAGACCCCCGGACGAACCGGTCGCCGCGGCCGGCCGCACGGCCCGCTTCCACCCGCTCGACCTGCGGGAACCGGAGGCCGTACGCGGCTTCTTCGGCGAGCTCGCCGAGCGGTGCGGCCGGCTCGACACCCTCGTCAACAACGCCGGCGGCACGCCGTACCGCCTCCTGGGCGAGGGCGAACCCGACCGCCACGCCAGAGTCGTCGAGCTGAACCTCACCGTCCCCCTCACCGTCTCCCTCGCCGCCCACGAGCTGCTCCGCGCCGCCCGCGGCTCGGTCGTCATGATCGGCAGCGTCAGCGGCACCCGCCCCTCGCCGGGCACCGCCGCCTACGGCGCCGCCAAGGCCGGCCTGGAGAACCTGGCCCGCTCCATGGCCGTGGAATGGGCCCCCGACGTGCGGGTCAACACGCTGGTCCTCGGCATGGTCAGGACCGAGCTGTCCCACCTCCACTACGGCGACGCCGACGGCATCGCCGCCGTCGGCAGGACCGTGCCGCTGGGCCGGCTCGCCGAGCCGGCCGACATCGGGGAGGCGGCGGTCTTCCTCGCCTCCGACCGGGCGGCCTACGTCACGGGAGCCTCGCTCCTGGTGCACGGGGGCGGGGAGCGCCCCGCCTTCCTGGATGCCGCAAACGTCAACAAGGAGAGCCGAGATGGGTCTGTGTGACGAGCGAGTGGTGATCGTGACCGGCGCGGGCCGGGGGCTCGGCAGGGCCCACGCCCTCGCCTTCGCGGCCGAGGGCGCCCGGGTCGTCGTCAACGACCTCGGCGTCGGCCTCGACGGCCGCCCCGGCCCCGACAGCCCGGCCGCGCGGGTCGTCGAGGAGATCAGGGCCGCCGGCGGCGAGGCCGTCGCCCACGGCGGCGACATCGCCACCGGGGACGGGGCCGCGTCCCTGGTGGCGACCGCCCTGGAGACGTTCGGCCGGCTCGACACCCTCGTCAACAACGCCGGGTTCCTGCGCGACCGCATGCTCGTCAACCTGGACGAGGACGACTTCGACGCGGTCCTCCGCGTCCACGTGAAGGGCCACTTCCTGCCGCTCAGGCAGGCCGCCGCCCACTGGCGCGCCGAGGCCAAGGCGGGCCGCCCGGTGGCCGCCCGGGTGGTCAACACCACCTCGGGGGCGGGCCTGCTCGGCAGCGTCGGCCAGGGCAACTACGCCGCCGCCAAGGCCGGCATCGTCGGCCTGACCCTGGTCGCCGCCGCCGAGATGGGCCGCTACGGCGTCCAGGTCAACGCCATCGCCCCGGCCGCAAGGACCCGCATGACCGAAGAGACCTTCGCCGGCCTCGCCGCCCTCCCGGAGGACGTCTCCCCCCTGGTGGTCTGGCTCGGCTCCGCGGCCTCGGCGGGCGTCACCGGCCGCGTCTTCGAGGCCGAGGGCGGCCGCCTCACCGTCATGGAGGGCTGGCGCCCCGGCCCCACCGCCGACAAGGGCGCCCGCCGCACCCCGGCCGAGGCGGGCGAAGCGGCCCTCGAGCTCCTGGCGCAGGCGGAGCCGCCGCAGGCGGTGTACGGCGCGTAGCGCGTACGACGCCCCCTCAGCGGCAGCGCGGTGCCGTCCACTCCAGGCGGGTCCGAATCCGCGGATCCCGTACGTGTTCCAGGGCGGCCAGGG
Source organism: Streptomyces sp. NPDC085481 (assembly GCF_044541845.1). Taxonomy (NCBI): domain Bacteria; kingdom Bacillati; phylum Actinomycetota; class Actinomycetes; order Kitasatosporales; family Streptomycetaceae; genus Streptomyces; species Streptomyces sp. NPDC085481. Next base: position 244,785 of record NZ_JBITTJ010000001.1, on the reverse strand, counting down.
CCGTCTCACGGGGCGTGCCGTCCGGGTCGCCGTCGGCCAGGACACGGGCCAGGGCCTCGACGGCGCGCGGGTCCTGACGGATGGCCAGGCCGCGGGCGGCCTCGGCGGCGGTCTCCGGGTCCGGGTCGGCGAGGCGGGCGGCGAGGGCCTCGCGCAGGGCGGGGGTGTCGTCGGGGAGCTCGGCGAGGGCCAGGGTGGCCCAGTCGCGGACCCGGGGCTCGTGGTCCCGGCTCAGGCCGACCAGGACGGCGACGGCCTCGCCGTGCCCGGCCGGGACGAGACCGGTGAGCGAGGCGGCCACTTGGCGGCGTACCTCGGGCTCGGGATGCCGGGCGAGCCCGAGCAGTTCGGGCACGGCACCCGGGTCCGCGCAGTCGCCGAGCGCGGTGGCGAGGGAGAGGGCGGGCTCACGGGCGGCGGCGGTGGGTCCGCCCGCCCCCGCCCCCTCGCCCGGGGCCCCGGCCGCCGCCAGGCTCCGCAGCACCGGCACCGCCCGCGCCGCGAAGCCGGGCAGGGCGGCCAGCACGCGCGCGCCCAGGGCGCGGCGCAGCGGATCGGGGCTCGCGCACCAGGCGGCGGCCGCCGTGAAGGCGGGCTCGTCGCCCCGGGCCGCGAGGGCGGCGACCGCCGTGGTCCAGTCGTCCTGCTCCGGGTCGCCGCAGCGCAGCGCCCGGGCGGCCAGCTCCTCGTGCGGGACGCGGATGCCGAGGGCGCCCTCCAGGAGGGTGGCGATGGCCGCGTGGCCGGTCTGGCGCTCGTCGCCGCGGCCCGGGGCGCCGTCCTCGCGCAGCAGCTCGACGACCACGGTCACCCCGCCGTCCTCGGGGACCCGCCGCACCACCGCCTCGTACGTGTCCCCGGCGCCGCCGCCCTCGACCAGCCCGCGCCGCAGCACGGCCGCCATGTCGGCGCCGATCCACCGCCGGGCCTCGTCGAGGGCCTCCGCCACGTTCCCCGCGCCGTGGTCGAGCAGTGCCCGCACGCACGGGGTCGAGCCGCGGCGGGCGGCGGCGACGAGCGGAGCGAGCCCGTCGGGGCCGGGCCGGCCGGGGGAGGCGCCGGCTTCGAGGAGGGCGCGGACGGTGTCGGCGTGGCCGAGGCGTACCGCCCAGGCCAGGGCGGTGAAGCCGAAGCCCTCCTCCTGGTCCGGGTCCGCGCCCCCGGCGAGCAGCGCCCGTACCACCTCCGTATGACCCCCGCAGGCGGCCCCGCACAGCGGCAGGTCGGTGTCGTCCTCGCCGCTCGCACGTCCGGGGTCGGCGCCGGCGGCGAGGAGCAGCCGGACGGCGACCGGGTGGTTTCCGACGGCCGCCCGGTACAGCGGGGTCTCGTCGTCCTCCCTCGCCTCGGGGTCCGACCCCTCCCGCAGGGCCCGGACCACCCCGTCGTCGTCCCCGCGCCACAGCGCCTCGAACAGCTTGCTCATGCGCCGACCTTCACCCGAAGCGCCCGAACGGCGCAAATACATGGCCCGTTCGCTACGGCGCGCACTCCAGGACCGTGCGGCACACCCCGCACCGCGCCTTCACCCGCCGCCCCGGTGCCACGCGCAGCCGCTGGCAGCACACCGGGCAGCGGAACACGCCGTCGCCCACCGCCCGGGCGCGCCGGCGGGCCGCCCACCCGGCGCCGGCGAGCGGCGGGCGCCGCCAGTCGCGGGCGGCCTCGTCCCGGCCCCGCACCCACGCGTCGTACGCCACCGCGCTGGTGAACCACGGCGAAGGGTCCTCCCCGAAGGCCTCGGCCCGTTTGGCCAGGACGTAGCCGAACTCCTCCGGCGTCAGGTAGCCGAGCTTCTGGCTCGACATGCCGTCCTGCCGGAAGGCGTCGAGGAGCAGCCAGCCCGCGCCGAGGTACGTCGTGACGACGTCGGTGAGGATCTCGTTCTCCCTGGTCGTGGGGAAGGCGAGGCCGAGGCGGTGGAGCAGGACGTGGGTGATCTCGTGGGCGAGGGCCGCGCCGATGTCCCGGCGGTGGTGCCGGAAGCGGTCGTTGAGCTCGACGAAGTACTCGGGGCCGGAGGTCAGTCCGACGCTCGCCGCGTGCTCCATCGTGCGGAAGCTCACCACCATCCGGGCGTCGGGAAGCCGCAGGTGGCGGACGAGGGCCCGGGCCGCGCGCTGGGTGCCGAGGAACAGCTCCGCCGGGTCCTCCACGGCGACGTCGGAGGCCGGGACGCTCGTCTCGTAGCGCCGTACGCCGTCGGGGGAGAGCCGCCGGTAGAGGGCGGTGATCGCGGCCCGGACCGTGTCGAGGTGCTCGAAGCCGTGGACCACACGGGAGACTTCATCGCTGTGCGGCAAAGCGACCACCCCCTGATGTCCAGGGTACGGGCGGCGCCCATGTCCCCGCGTGTCCCCCATCTGGCCGAAAAGGCCTCCTTGTGACGCCCGTTGCGCGCTGTCCATAATCCGGACCAGTTCTTGACGGGCACATGCCATCAAGATCAACCCCCCATGAAAGAAGGCAGTCGAATGCAGAAGAACAGACTGGTTCGCGCACTGCAGAAACTCGCCGCGGCCGGCGCCGTCGTCCTCGCCGCCGTCAGCCTCCAGCCCACCACCGCCTCCGCGGCTCCCGCGCCGGTCGTCGGCGGCGTCCGCGCCGCCCAGGGCGAGTTCCCCTGGATGGTCCGGCTTTCCATGGGCTGTGGCGGCTCCCTGATCACCCCTCAGGTCGTGCTCACCGCCGCGCACTGCGTGAACGGCTCCGGCAACAACACCAGCATCACCGCCACCGCCGGTGTCGTGGACCTCCAGTCCGGCAGCGCCATCAAGGTCCGCTCGACCAAGGTCTACCAGGCCCCCGGCTACAACGGCCAGGGCAAGGACTGGGCCCTCATCAAGCTCGCCTCGCCGATCAGCAGCCTGCCCAACCTGAAGATCGCCGAGACCACCGCGTACAACAACGGCACCTTCACCGTGGCCGGCTGGGGCGCCACCCGCGAGGGCGGCGGCCAGCAGCGGTACCTGCGCAAGGCGACCGTCCCGTTCGTCTCGGACGCCGACTGCCAGTCCGCGTACGGCAGCTCCCTCGTCCCGGGCGAGGAGATCTGCGCCGGCTTCGACGAGGGCGGCGTCGACACCTGCCAGGGTGACTCCGGCGGCCCGATGTTCCGCAAGGACAACAGCAACGCCTGGGTCCAGGTCGGCATCGTGAGCTGGGGCGAGGGCTGTGCCCGCGCCGGCTACCCCGGTGTCTACACCGAGGTCTCCACCTTCGCCTCCGCGATCAAGGCCGCGGCGGCATCGCTGTGACCCCCTGAACGACATCGGGTGCCCGGGGCCTCGCGCCCCGGGCACCCGCGCGTACGAGGACGCCCCCGGCACGCGGCGCACGCGGCCCCCGCTCCCCTGCACGGCCGCCCGCGGCGCCCGAACCGGCACTGCCCGTTTGCGGCGGCCCGCCCCGCGGCGTTGCCCTACGCCAGCTCCACCGCGCCCCCCGCCCCGCCCTCCAGCTCGAGCACCCACACCTCGTTGGCGCCCTCCCGCAGCACCGGGCCCGGCACGAACAGCGAATCCTGCGGGCCCGCGTTCCAGTAGCGGCCCAGGCAGAAGCCGCCCACCCACACGAAGCCGCGGGTCCACCCCGGCAGCCGAAGCGCCGCGTCGCCCGGCGACGGGACGTTCAGGGTGCCCCGGTACAGGCCCGGCCCCGCCGCCGCGGGGACCTCGCCGAACGGCACCCTCCCCACCGCCCCGGCCTCGAACGCGTCGAGCCGCAGCCCCCGCGCCCGCACCCCGTGCAGATACTGCCGCTCGTGCCGCACCCCGCCCGTGATGCCCTTGGCCTCCGCCTGCCGCGGCCCGTAGTTGACCCGGCCGAGGGACTCCACCCACAGCTCCACCACCGCGGGCCCCGCCACCGGCTCCGGCAGCTCCGCCTCCTCCGCCTCGAGCACCCCGGCCAGAGCCCCGTCCACGTACACCGTCGCCCGGTCCCGCAGCCCCGTCACCGCCAGCGGATACGGCTGCCGCGGGCCCGGCACCTCGAGCCGGTAGCGGACCAGACCCCGGTCCACCCCCAGCTCCTCGAAGGTCGGCGGCACCGGCGTGTCCGACTCCTCGTCGCCCAGCACCGCCAGGACCTCCGGCAGCGGCGCCCAGCCGTCCGGCGCACCGGCCACCGGCGCGCCGATCCGCACCGGCGGCTCCGGCACCTCGGGCAGCGGCCCCTCCGCGTACTCGGCGAGCACCTCGCGGAACCGCCAGAACTTCTGCGTCGGCAGCCCCGCCTCGTCGACCGGCGCGTCGTAGTCGTACGAGGTCACCGTCGGCCGCAGCGCCCCCTCGTGAAGGCGTCCCGCCCGGTTCGCCCCCGCCCACCCGGCGAAGCTCGTGCCGCCGTGCGCCATGTAGACGTTCACCGACGCCCCGCACTCCAGGATCTCCCGAAGCGTCGCCGCCGCGTCCGCCGCGTCCCGCCCGACGTGCTTCGTGCCCCAGTGGTCGAACCAGCCGCACCAGAACTCCATGCACATCAGCGGCCCCTCCGGCCGGTGCCGCCGCAGCGTCTCGAACGCCTCCCGCGCCCCCGAGCCGAAGTTCGCCGTCGCCAGCACCCCCGGCACCGAACCGCCCGTCAGCATGTGGTCCTCCGGGCCGTCCGAGGTGAACAGCGGCACCTCCACGCCACAGGCGAGCAGCAGGTCCTTCATGTGCCGCAGATACCCGGCGTCCGTGCCGTAACTGCCGTACTCGTTCTCCACCTGCACCAGGATCACCGGGCCGCCCCGCCCGATCTGCCGCTCCACCACCTGCGGCAGCAGCCGGCGGAACCAGCGGTCCACGTGCACCAGGAACTCCGCGTCGTCCGTCCGCACCCGCCGGCCGAGCCGCCCCGTCAGCCAGTGCGGCAGTCCGCCGTTCTCCCACTCGGCGCAGATGTACGGGCCGGGGCGCACGATCGCCCACATCCCCGCCCGCTCCACCGCGTCCAGGAAGCGGCCGAGCGCGCCCACGTCCCCGTACCGGCCCGGCTCCGGCTCGTACAGGTTCCACGGCACGTACGTCTCGACACAGTTGAGGCCCATCGCGCGCAGCATCCCGAGCCGGTGCTCCCACTGCTCCTCGTGCACCCGGAAGTAGTGCAGCGCTCCCGAGAGGAGCCGCACCGGCCGCCCGTCGAGGAGAAAGTCCTCGTCACCCACCACGAACTCGCTCATGCGCCTCACCTTCGCCCTCTGGCGGCGGACCGGTCCATGGACAAAGATCGTCGCAGTTTGGACGTTCAGTCGGGTGCTCGGGAGGCTGCCGCGCGATGTACCACACCTGGATGCGCTACTTCACGCCCGGCCCCGTCCACCACCGCCTCGGCCTGGTCTGCCTCGGCGTCGGACTCCAGCACGGCGCGCTGCCCGCCGTCGGCCCGCGCACCCTCGACCACCACGTCGCCGTCGTCGTCAGCTCCGGCAGCGGCTGGTACCGGGGCCCCGACGGCCGCCGCACCACCGTCACCGCGCCCGCGCTGATCTGGCTCACCCCCGGCGCCCCGCACCACTACTCCGCCGACCCCGGCACCGGCTGGGACGAGTCCTTCGTCGACTTCACCGGTCCCGCCACCGCCACCTACACCGAACTCGGCTACATCGAACCCGAGCGGCCCGTCGTCCCCCTCTCCGACGCCGCCCCCGCCCGCGCCGCCATCGGCCGCATCGCCCGCGCCGCCCGCCCCGGCAACCCCCTCCTGGAGGTCGAGACCGCCGCCGCCGTCCACGAACTCCTCGTCGCCCTGCGCCGCGCCCGCGCCGACACCAACGCCGACGGCGCCCCCGTCCTCGCCGCCCTCGCCCGTGACGCCTTCACCCGCCTCACCGTCGCCGAACACGCCACCCGGCACGGCATGACCCCCGCCGAGCTGCGCACCGCCGTCCGTCGCGCCGCCGGCTGCAGCCCCAAGGACTACCTGCTCACCGTCCGCCTCGGCCGCGCCAAGGAGCTGCTCGCCGCCACCGACCTGCCCGTCGCAGCCGTCGCCCGCCGGGTCGGCTACGACGACCCCGCCTACTTCTCCCGGCTCTTCACCCGTCGCGTCGGCACCGCCCCGATCCGCTTCCGCGAGCAGCAGGGCAGGACCGTCCACGGCGGCTGGAGCAACACCGTTCCGGATCCCGAACACCCGCCCACGATCCCCCCGAGATCCGGATAGGCTCGCCCATCATGAGCGAGACCAGTGACCCCAGCGCCACCACCGGCATCGACGAGTCCGTACGCGCCGAGCTGACCCGGCTGCGGGAGAGCATCGACAACATCGACGCGGCGGTCGTCCACATGCTCGCCGAACGCTTCAAGTGCACCCAGCAGGTCGGCGTCCTCAAGGCCGAGCACAACCTGCCGCCCGCCGACGCGGCCCGCGAGGCGCGCCAGATCGCCCGGCTGCGCGAACTCGCCGAGAGCGCGAAACTGGACCCGGCGTTCGCGGAGAAGCTGCTGAACTTCATCATCGCGGAGGTCATCCGCCACCACGAGACGATCGCGGACGGAGCACGCTGATGGCGCGCGTCACCGTATTCACGCTGGGGGGAACCATCTCCGCGCGAGGCGGTGACGCGACGCGCATGACCGGCACCGAGGTGCTCGCCGAGCTCGGTGCGGCCACCGGCCCCGACCTCGACGTCGAGCTGCGCGACTTCCGCCGGGTGCCCAGCTCCTCGCTCTCCTTCGAGGACCTGGCCGAGCTCGCCGACGAGGTGCGGGCGACCGTCGCCGCCGGCTCCGGCGTCGTCGTCGTCCAGGGCACCGACACCCTGGAGGAGACCGCCTTCCTCCTCGACCTGCTGTGCACCACCGAACAGCCGGTCGTCGTCACCGGCGCCATGCGCCGCCCCGACCTGCCCGGCGCCGACGGCCCCGCCAACCTCGCCGCGGCCCTCGCCGTCGCCGCCGCCCCCGGCTGCCGCGGCCTCGGCGTCCTCGTGGTCCTCGCCGACGAGATCCACGCCGCCCGCTTCGCCCACAAGAGCCACACCACCTCCGTCGCCACCTTCGCCTCGCCCGGCGCGGGCCCCCTCGGCGCCGTCGTGGAGGGCGAACCGCGCATCCTGCTCCGCCCCGCCGGAGCGGCCGCGCCGTGCCACCTCTCCTTCGACCCCGCCGTACGGGTCGCCCTCCTCACCCTCTCGGTCGGCGACCGCGGCGACCTCCTCGACACCGTCGCCGAGCGGTACGACGGCCTGGTCGTCGCCGCCTTCGGCGCGGGCCACGTCCCCGGCTGGCTCGTCGAGCCGCTGGCCGCGCTCGCCGAGCGGATGCCGGTCGTCCTCGCCTCCCGTACGGGCGCGGGCGCCACCCTCTCGCACACCTACCGCGGCCCCGGCTCCGAGTACGACCTGCTGCACCGCGGCCTCGTCCCGGCCGGCCCGCTCGCCCCCGTCAAGGCCCGGCTGCTGCTGCACGCCCTGCTCTCCAGCGGCGCCAAGGGACCCGCCGGCTACGACCGGCCCCGGATCTCCGCGGCCTTCGCCCACCTCGACGGCACGGGCCTGGCCTAGGGGCGTCCCGGGCCTCCGGCGGACCGGCGGATCAGGCCCTAACCGGGCAACATGGCGCAATCGGGCATTGCGGGATCGCCGTACCCCTGCCCGGTCTCATCAGGCAGCATGGGCCCATGTCCGTACTGACGCGCGACGAAGCGCAGACCCGTGCCCAGCTCCTCGACGTCCACCACTACACCGTGGACCTCGACCTCACCACCGGCGACGAGACCTTCGAGTCCACCAGCCTCATCAGGTTCACCGCCCGCGCCGCCGGGGACACCTTCGTCGAGCTCAAGCCGGAAACCCTCCACTCCGCCGTCCTCGACGGCGAGCGGCTCGACCCCGCGGCCCTCGACGGCAACCGGCTCTCCCTCACCCTCACCGAAGGCGAGCACACCCTCAGCATCGCCACCACCATGCGCTACTCGCGCACCGGCGAGGGCATGCACCGCTTCACCGACCCCACCGACGGCGAGGCGTACGTCTACACCCAGCTGTTCATGGAGGACGTCCAGCGCGTCTTCGCCGCCTTCGACCAGCCCGACCTCAAAGCCGTCTTCGAGGTCTCCGTCACCGCCCCCGACGGCTGGACCGTCCTGTCCAACGGCATCACCGAGCAGCAGTCCGACGGCCGCTGGACCGCCGCCCCCACCCCGCTGCTCTCCACCTACTTCGTCTGCGTCGCCGCCGGACCCTGGCACTCGGTCCGCACCGAGCACGCCGGCCTGCCCTTCGGCATCCACTGCCGCCGCTCGCTCGCCCCCCACCTCGACGCCGACGCCGACGAGATCCTCGACATCACCAAGGCCTGCTTCGACCGCTACCACGAGAAGTTCGACGAGCCGTACCCCTTCGACTCGTACGACCAGGCCTTCGTCCCCGAGTTCAACGCGGGCGCCATGGAGAACCCCGGACTCGTCACCTTCCGCGACGAGTTCGTCTTCCGCTCCGCCGTCACCGACACCGAGCGGATGACCCGCGCCATGGTCATCGCCCACGAGATGGCCCACATGTGGTTCGGCGACCTCGTCACCCTGCGCTGGTGGGACGACATCTGGCTCAACGAGTCCTTCGCCGAGTACATGGGCTTCCAGACCGTCAACGAGGCCTGCTCCGACCGTTTCGCCGACACCTGGATCGACTTCGGCGTCACGCGCAAGGCCTGGGGTTACGAGGCCGACCAGCGCCCCTCCACCCACCCGGTCGCCCCCGACCCCGACGCCGTCCCCGACACCGCCTCCGCCCTCCTCAACTTCGACGGCATCTCCTACGCCAAGGGCGCCTCGGCGCTGCGGCAGCTCGTCGCCTGGATGGGCGAGAAGGACTTCCTCGCCGGCATCAACATCCACTTCAAGCGGCACCGGTTCGGCAACGCCACCCTCGCCGACTTCATCGACAACCTGGCCGCCGCCACCGACCGCGACGTCCACGGCTGGGCCGAGCAGTGGCTGCGCACCACCGGCGTCGACACCCTCACCCCGCGCCTCACGGGCGAGGGCAACCGCTGGCGGCTCGGCGTGGACCACGACGGCAGCCGGCCGCACCGCCTCTCCGTCGGCGTGTACGACCGCGACGCCGCCGGCGACCTCGTGCTGCGCGAGCGGCCGTGGGCCGACGTCCCGCAGGAGGCCCCGCTCGACCTCACCGGCCCGCGCCCGGCCCTCGTGGTCCTCAACGACGCCGACCTCACGTACGCGAAGATGCGCTTCGACGAGGTGTCCGAGGAGACGGCGCTGCGCTCGCTGTCCCGCATCCCCGACGCGCTGACCCGAGCCGTCGTCTGGAACAACCTGCGCGATACGGTCCGCGACGGCGTCCTCGAGCCCTCCGCCTACCTGGAGACCGCCCGCGCCCACCTCTGCGGCGAGACCGAACTCGCCGTCGTGCAGGGCGTCCTGGGCTTCGCCCGAACGCAGATCGCCGACCGCTACCTCTCCGAGGCCGACCGGCCCGCCGCCCTCGCCACGATCTGCGAGATCGCCCGCGACCTGATGCGCCGCACCGAGGACGGCGAGGCGCCCGGCCTGCGCCTGACCGCCGTACGCACCTACATCGACAGCGCCACCACCCCCGACAAGATCGCCTCCTGGCTCGAGGAAGGCACCGTCCACGGCGGCCCCGAGCTCGACCCCGAGCTCCGCTGGCGCATCCTCGCCCGCCTCGCGGTCCTCGGCGCGACCGACGAGGCCGCGATCGCCGCCGAGCTCGACCGCGACCCGAGCGCCAGCGGCCAGGAGGGCGCCGCCCGCTGTCGCGCCGCCCTGCCGACGGCGGAGGCGAAGGCGGCCGCATGGGCGGCGATGTTCGACACCGACGACCTCTCCAACTACCTGTTCACGGCCACCGCCCAGGGCTTCTGGAAGCCCGAACAGTCCGACCTGGTACGGGACTACGTCGCCCGCTTCTACCCCGCCGCCACCGCCCTCGCCACCCGCCGGGGCCCCGCCATGGCCGAGGCGGCAGGCCGCTGGGCCTTCCCCTCCTACGCGATCGACGCGACCTCCCTGACCCTGGGCGAGCGCCACCTCGCGCAGACCCCCACCACCCCGGCCCTCCACCGCAAACTCGTCGACCAGCTCGACGACCTGCGCCGGGCCCTGCGGGTCCGCGGCTAGCCGCGGGGCCGGGCCCCGCCCGCGCCGGGGCCCACCCCGCCGTCGGGCCCCGGGCAGTCGTCCCACAGGCGGGACGGGCGGGCGCAACCCGACCACCGGGCCGCACCCGCCCCCTCTGCCGCACCCGCCCCCCTCTGCCGCACCCGCCCCCTCTGCCGCACCCGTCCCCTACTACCGGGGCACGGCGCCCAGTACAGAGCCCGTGTCCCCCGTTCGGGGTACACGACCGTACTCTCCGGACAAACCCCGACAACCCCCGGCACCCTGTCGTCCATGCGTGCCGAACCCCCAGCCCTCGCCGCCGACACCCCCACCCTGCGCCGCCTCCTCGACACCGTCCTCGACGCCCTCACCGAGGGGGCCGCCACCCGCGGCGGACCCCTCCCGGCCGGGGGCCCGGACGCCGTGGACGGCCACATCCGGCAGGCCCTCGGGCAGGCCCTGCCCGAGAAGGGCACCGGCCCCACCGAAGCCCTCCGCACCCTCGTGCACGCCCTCGCCGCCGGCGCCGCCGACCCCGCCCACCCCCTGTGCACGGCCCACCTCCACACCCCACCCCTCGCCCTCGCGGCCGCCGCCGATCTCGCCGCCTCCGCGCTCAACCCCTCCCTGGACTCCTGGGACCAGGCCCCGGCCGCCGCCGCGCTCGAAGCCCTGGTCACCGCAGCCCTCGCCGCCGAGGTGTTCCCCGCCGCACCCCGCCCCGACGCCCTCGTCACCACCGGCGGCACCGAGTCCAACCAGCTCGCGCTGCTCCTCGCCCGGGAGCGGCACCGCACCGTCCAGACCGTCGCCGGCGCCAACGCCCACCACTCCTTCCGGCGCGCCGCCTGGATCCTGGGCCTGCCCGAGCCGGTCGTCGTCCCCGCCCCGAACGGCACCATGGACCCCGTCGCCCTGGACGAGGCCCTCACCGACCTGACCGGCCCCCTCCTCGTCACGGCGACCGCGGGCACCACCGACGCCGGACTCATCGACCCGCTCCCCGAGATCGCCGACCTGTGCGCGGCCCACGGCGCCGAGCTGCACGTCGACGCGGCCTACGGCGGGCCCGTCCTGTTCAGCGCCGCCCACCGCCCGCTCCTCGCCGGTCTCGACCGGGCCCGCAGCGTCACGGTCGACCTGCACAAGCTGGGCTGGCAGCCCGCCGCCGCCGGAATCCTCGCCGTACGCGACGCCGACGACCTCGCCGTACTCGGGCACACCGCCGACTACCTGAACGCCGACGACGACACCGCCGCCGGGCTCCCCGACCTCCTCGGCCGCTCCCTGCGCACCACCCGCCGCCCCGACGTCCTCAAGACCGCCGTGACCCTGCGCGCCCTCGGCCGCTCGGGCCTCGGCTCCCTCGTCGACACGTGCATGGGTCTCGCCGGGGAGCTGGCCGACCTGGTGGAGAAGGCGCCCGGCCTCGAGCTGTACGCGCGGCCCACCCTCACGACCGTCCTGTTTCGCCCGTACGACCTCGCCGACGCCGCCGTCGCCGACATCCGCCGGACCCTCCTCGCCGAGGGCCGCGCGGTCCTCGGCCGGGCCGAGGCCGACGGCCGGCTGTGGCTCAAGGCCACCCTGCTCAACCCCCACGCCACCCCCGGCGACCTGGCACAGATCATCACCCTCGTGGAAGGCGGCACCGACCGATGACCGGCAGCATCCCGCAGCACGACCTCGACCGGCCGCACGACCTCGTGGGTGTCGGCATCGGCCCGTTCAACCTCTCGCTCGCCGCCCTCGCCCACGGTGTCCCCGGGGGCCTCGACACCGCCTTCTACGAGCAACGGCCCGCCTTCCACTGGCACCCCGGGCTCCTCATCGAGGGCGCCACCCTCCAGGTGCCCTTCCTCGCCGACCTGGTGACCCTCGCCGATCCGGCCAGCCCCTGGTCCTTCCTCAACTACCTGCGCTCCCGCGACCGGCTCTTCCCCTTCTACTTCGCCGAGCGCTTCCACATCCAGCGTGCCGAGTACGACGCCTACTGCCGCTGGGTCAGCGAGCTGGTGCCGGGACTCCACTTCGGCCACCAGGTCGACTCGGTCCGCTGGAACCCCGAACGCCGCTTGTTCGAGGTCGACTTCACCCAGCTCGACGCCGACGGCGAGGCCGAGGCGCTGGGCCGCACCCACACCCGTAACGTCGTCCTCGGCGTCGGCACCGAGCCGTACGTCCCCGAGCCGCTCCGCCCGCTCGCCCAAGCGCCCGGCGTACCGGTCATCCACTCCGCCGACTACCTCACCCACCGCGAGGCCCTGCTCGCCGCCGGACACGTCACCGTCATCGGCTCCGGCCAGTCCGGCGCCGAGATCTTCCTCGACCTGCTGCGCGCCCGCCCGGCCGGGGCCGAGCGGCTGCACTGGCTGGCCCGCACCGAGGCGTTCGCCCCGATGGAGTACTCCAAGCTGGGCCTGGAGCACTTCACCCCCGACTACACCCGCTACTTCCACGCGCTCCCCGAGCCCGTACGCAACGAACTCGTGCCCCGCCAGTGGCAGCTGCACAAGGGCATCGACGCCGACACCATCGCCGCACTCCACGACGAGCTCTACCGCCGCACCCTGCACGGCGGCTGGCCGGACGCCGTCCTCACCCCGGGCGTGCGGGTCCGCACCGCGGGCCGGGTCGCCACCACCAAGGTGGAGCTCCACCTGGAACACGTCCAGCAGGCCAGCCGCTCCCGGCTCACCACCGACGCCGTCGTCCTCGCCACCGGCTACCGCGAACGCCCCGTGGAGCGGATGCTCGCCGGCCTCGACCCGTATCTGCGCCACGACTCGGCCGGCCGGGCCCGGATCGACGCCGCGTACCGGCTCGTCCTGGACGACTCGGTCACCGGCTCGGTCTACGTGCAGAACGCGGAGAAGCACACCCACGGCGTCGGCGCCCCCGACCTGGGGCTCGCCGCCTGGCGCAGCGCCGTCATCCTCAACTCGGTCACCGGCAAGGAGCCGTACCCGCTGCCGCGCCGCACCGCCTTCACCAGCTTCGGCCTGGACGCGCGAGAGGCGCCGGGCATTCCGGCCCAGGGCCAGAAGCTGACGCCTCTCGTACAGCATTGAGAACGGGGGATCAGAAGACCGGCACGCCGTCGCGGGTGAGCTTCCAGTCCACCGACGCGAACCCGCCCGGGTCCACCGTCCCCTTCGCCTTCACCCACTGGATGATCGTGTTGCGGATCTCCTCCGAGTTCGCCCACAGCTGCTGGGCCTTGGCCACGTGCGGGAAGGCGCCGCCGCCGCTGGCCCGGTAGTTGTTGACCGCGAGCACGAACTGCGCGGCCGGGTCGAGCGGCTTGCCCTGGAAGGCGAGGTTCGCGATCCGCTGACCCACCGGCTTGGCGACGTCGATGTCGTAGGTCAGACCCGACACGGCGTCGTAGTTGTAGTCCGGGGTGTTGTCCGCGTTGGTCAGCTTCGACGTGTCGACGGGGGAGCCCGCCGGGGTCTGCACGTAGTACCGCGCCGAGAACTCCAGGTAGTCCTTCAGCTGGGCGCCCGTCATCAGGCGCGCCTCCAGGGTGTTCTCGAAGGGGTAGAGCCCCGCGGCGTCCTTGATGGTGACCTGGCCGGCCGGGATGCGGGCGGTGCGGGAGAAGCAGGAGGCCTGGGAGAGCACCGGCAGGCTCGCGTACGCGCCGCCGGCCAGGGCGGCCTTGACGGTCTCGGCCTGGACGACGTTGATCAGGTCGATGATCGGCTCGTCCTTCCACGGCGCGTCGGCCGTGGTCATGGCGGCGGTGGAGGTGCCGATGACCTGGTTGACGTACTCGACGACCTTCTTGTGCTCGTCGATGAGCAGCCCGGTGATCTCCGGGTCCTCGGCCACCGTGTTGGAGTTGAGCACCTGCGCGCCGACCTTCTCGACGACCCAGCGGCCCTTCTCCCACACCAGGTCGAAGTCGAACAGGGTGAGGCGCTGGCCCCACTTGAGCGGCTCGGACAGGACGACGTCCTTGCCGGTCTCCTTGTTCCTGACCCGGTACTCGGGGATCTCGGTGTGCGCGTGGCCGACGAGGATCGCGTCGATGCCCGGGACCTGCTCGGCGACCAGCCCGGCCGCGTTCTCGACGTACGGGAGCTGGTCACCGTACGAGGAGGTGCCGCTGGAACCGGAGTGCGCCGAGACGACGACCACGTCGGCGCCCAGGGAGCGCAGCCTCGGCACCCACTTGGCCGCCTGCTCCTCGAGGCCGGGGAAGACCATCCTGCCGCTGACGTTGGCCTTGTCCCAGATGGCGATGCCGGGGTTGGTCAGACCGAGGACGGCGACCTTGACGTCGCGGCCGTGCGGGGTGCGCAGCCGGTGGATGCTGTACGGCGGGAAGGCCGGGCGCAGGGTCTTCGCGTCCAGCGCGTTGGCGCCGAGCAGCGGGAAGTCGCACTGCTCCTGGAACTTGCGGAGCACCGGGATGCCGTAGTTGAACTCGTGGTTGCCGAGCGCGGCGGCGTCGTAGCCGATGGCGTTCATGGCCTGCGCCATCGGGTGGACCGGGCCGCCGGCCTGGGTGATGGGGTCGACCTTGGCGTAGTAGTAGGACAGCTGGGTGCCCTGGATGGTGTCGCCGGCGTCGATGAGCAGGGTGTTGCGGCGGCCCTTCTCCTTGCGGACCCGGTCGACCAGGGTGGAGATCTTGGCGAGGCCGACGTCGTTGTGCGCCTTGTCGTCGAACTCCCTGTCCGTGAAGTAGTCCCAGTTGAAGACGTTTCCGTGCAGGTCGGTGGTGCCCATCACGGTGAAGGAGTACCGCTTCTGCGGACGCGGGCGGCCGTGGCCGCCGTGGGCCTCGGCAGGGACGGCGGCGGCGCCGGTGAGGGCCACTCCGGCCCCGGCGGCGGCCGAGCGCTCCAGGAACGTCCTGCGGTTCAGCGGCATGTGTTCTCTCCCCTTTGGTTCAGTGACGCCGGCGCCTCCCACGGCGCACAACGCGCGTAGATTCTGGCTCAGACCGCACTGTCGCAACAGCCCTTTCGGGTTACGGAGTGGGAAAGTGTTCGGTATGACACAGCCGCACCCCACCCCCGAGGCGCCCCAGGTGACGGTCCGCGGCGAGGGCCGCCTCGAGGTCGAACCTGAGCTCGCCCGCATCGGAGTCTCCGTACGCGCCAGGGGCACCGACCGGGCCTCGGTCCTGGCCGCGCTGACGGGCCGTAACGCCGAGGCGATCGCGCTCGTCAAGTCGTACGGCGAGGCCGTGACCACGCTGGAGACGGGCGGCCTGTCCGTCACCCCCGAACCCGCCCGGCACGGCCGCGGCGAGCGCGTGCGCGGCTACCAGGGCTGGGTGCACCTGTCGGCCGAGCTCACCGACTTCACCGCCCTCGGCGAACTGACCACCCGCCTCGCCGACCTGGAGTGGACCCGGGTGGACGGGCCGTGGTGGGCGCTGCGCCCGGACTCCCCGGCGTACGCGGAGGCGCGCCGGCAGGCCGTACGGGAGGCGGTGCGGCGGGCCCGCGAGTACGCGCAGTCGCTCGGCTCGTCGCTGGTGGCGCTGCTCGAACTCTCCGACACCGGGCTCACCCCGCTCGCCCCCGCCGGGACGGGCAGCCCGCGGATGGCGTTCGCCGCGGAGGCCGTCCCGGCGCCCGCCGCGCTGGACCTGGAGCCACAGCGGCAGACGGTCACGGCGGAGGTCGCGGCGCGGTTCACCATGGCGCCGCCCGTACTCTGAGACAACCGTGCGCCGGGCCCGTAATCCGCTCATCGGAGCAGTCAGGTGCACAGATTCAAGACTTGTCAACAGCCTTTCACGGAAAGGTTGTTGAGTAGTCATGTCCGGCCCGTTCGCTACCCGTGGGTAAGCCCTAGGCTCGCCTCATGCGCCGAGCAAAAATCGTTTGTACCCTTGGGCCCGCCACCGAAACATACGACCAGATCAAGGCGTTGATCGAGGCCGGAATGGACGTGGCCCGCCTCAACCTCAGCCACGGCAGCTATGTCGAGCACGAGGAGCGCTACCAGCGCGTTCGCAAGGCCTCCGACGAAACCGGCCGCAGCGTCGGCGTCCTGGCCGACCTTCAAGGCCCGAAGATCCGCCTCGGCCGATTCCGCGAGGGCCCCGTACTCCTTGAACGCGGCGACGAGTTCACCATCACCGTCGAGCCGGTCGAGGGCGACCGCCACTGCTGCGGCACCACCTACGCCGGCCTGGCCGGTGACGTCACCGCCGGTGAGCGCATCCTCGTCGACGACGGCCGGGTCACCCTCGAGGTCACCTCCGTCGACGGCCCCCGCGTCCACACCCTGGTCGTCGAGGGCGGCATGGTCTCCGACAACAAGGGTCTCAACCTGCCCGGAGTCGCCGTCTCCGTCCCCGCCCTGTCCGAGAAGGACGTCGAGGACCTGCGCTGGGCCCTGCGCACCGGCGCCGACGTCATCGCCCTCTCCTTCGTCCGCAGCGGCCGCGACGTCGAGGACGTCCACCGGATCATGGACGAGGAAGGGCGCCGGATCCCGGTCATCGCCAAGGTCGAGAAGCCGCAGGCCGTCGAGAACATCGACGACATCGTCGCCGCCTTCGACGGCATCATGGTCGCCCGCGGCGACCTGGGCGTCGAGATGCCCCTGGAGCAGGTGCCGATCGTCCAGAAGCGGGCCGTCAAGCTCGCCAAGCGGAACGCCAAGCCGGTCATCGTCGCCACCCAGATGCTCGACTCGATGATCGACAACTCGCGCCCCACCCGCGCCGAGGCCTCCGACGTCGCCAACGCCGTCATCGACGGCACCGACGCCGTGATGCTCTCCGGCGAGACCAGCGTCGGCAAGTACCCGATCGAGACCGTGCGCACCATGAGCCGGATCGTCGAGGCCGCCGAGGAGGACATCCTCGCCAAGGGCCTGCCGCCGCTGACCGAGCGCAACAAGCCCCGCACCCAGGGCGGCGCCGTGGCCCGGGCCGCCGCCGAGATCGGCGACTTCCTCGGAGCGAAGTTCCTGGTCGCGTTCACCCAGTCCGGCGACACCGTCAAGCGGCTCTCCCGCTACCGCTCGCCGATCCCGCTGCTCGCCTTCACGCCCGACCCGGCGACCCGCTCCCAGCTCAACCTCACCTGGGGCGTCGAGACCTTCCTCGGCCCGCACGTCGACTCCACCGACGCGATGGTGGCCCAAGTCGACGAGGAACTGCTGCGGATCGGCCGCTGCAAGAAGGGGGACATCGTGGTCATCACGGCCGGCTCCCCGCCCGGCGTCGCGGGCTCCACCAACCTGGTCCGCGTCCACCACATCGGGGACCCGGTGAGCAGCTGACGCTCAGTACTTCGGGCCGACGTGGGCGTCCATGAGCGCGACGGAGTCCCGGCGGGCGACGGACACGTCCTGAGCCCCCGTCGCCCGCCGTCGGCTCCGCCAGGCGACTCCGACCCGGTCCAGGGTGTCGGTGTACAGCCGGACGACGTCGTCCGACGTGTTGGTGAAGAAGTAGCGGGGGTACTCGTAATGCTTCGTCCGCCCGGCGATGGTCTTCCGCGTCCGGTTGACGATCCGCGACCCGTCGGAGTGCATGAGCCCCCTGAGCAACTCCCACGGACGGGCCTCGACGATCTCCTGCTGCCAGGTCTCGAGGACGATGGGGCGTTCGTGCTTCCTGCCGGGGCCGTGCTGGGGGAACAGACACGTCCAGTGCCGGCCGTAGCTGGTCACCATGACGCACCCCTGCTTTTGGAGGGCGCAGGTGCTGCCCTCGGGGCGAACCGCCAGGATCGCCGTTCGACACGCCTCGATGAGCCCGGGCCACGCGTCCGCGCACGCGATGCGGAGGTACCGGCCGCCCCGGGGATGGTCGCTGATGCAGCCGTCCCCGAGGTACAGGCCCAGCAGGTAGGCGTACGCCGCCGTGTCGTCGGGCGGGCCCGGGAGGGGGCGACATCTCGCGCAGGTGGAAGCCCGTCCGTTGGCGTGCGGAGGAGCCCCGTCGCGCAGCTGCCAGGCACGCAGAGCGGAACGCGAGATACCGGTCTGTCTGCTCACGGAGCTGAGGCTGTGGCCATCGGAGACGAGGGCGAGGGCGTGTGCGCGCGTCGCAAGGTCATACATACGTGCGAGCTTCGTGGGCGGAGTGTCCACGCGTCTCGTATTCGAAGAGGTGTTCACCAGTGTGGGTGAACAGTCGAGCGGGAGGCGGAACCTTGGAATCAATGGAAGGTGCCCCAGGTGGGATTCGAACCCACACTGTCCGCTGTTTGAGAGCGGCCTCTCTGACCAATTGGAGTACTGGGGCCTTGGAAACACAGGGCCGCATGGGCCCTGCGGACCACCACCTTACAGGAGGTAGGTAGGCTCATGGGGAGCTGTATCCGCCTCGATCCCCCTTGGAACGAGGCCTTGAACGAGGAGCCCGCGTGACCGCCCCCGAGTCGCCCCAGCCCGCCGCCGACGACGACGCCGCCACCGCGTCCCACGTCCCGCCGCTGACGACCCGCGTCGTCATCGCCGAGGACGAGGCCCTCATCCGTCTCGACCTCAAAGAGATGCTGGAGGAGGAGGGCTACACCGTCGTCGGCGAGGCCGGCGACGGCGCCACGGCCGTCGAGCTGGCCCGCGAGCACCGCCCCGACCTGGTGATCCTCGATGTGAAGATGCCCGTCCTCGACGGCATCTCCGCGGCCGAGAAGATCGCCGGCGAGTCCATCGCCCCGGTCCTGATGCTGACCGCCTTCTCGCAGCGCGAGCTCGTCGAGCGCGCCCGGGACGCCGGCGCCATGGCGTACCTGGTCAAGCCCTTCAGCAAGAGCGACGTGGTGCCCGCCATCGAGATGGCCGTCTCCCGCTTCGCCGAGCTGCGCGCCCTGGAGAAGGAGGTCGCCGACCTCTCCCAGCGTCTGGAGACCCGCAAGCTCGTCGACCGCGCCAAGTCGATCCTGCAGACGCAGTACGGGCTGACCGAGCCCGCCGCTTTCCGGTGGATCCAGAAGACCTCCATGGACCGCCGCATGTCGATGCAGCAGGTCGCCGAGGCCGTCATCGAGGACGCCGAGGAGAAGAAGGCCGCGAAGGGCCAGTAGGCGCGGCCGGCCCGAAGTCGTCGCCAGTCGTCGCCGGCGGTAGTCAAGCGAAGAAGGCCCGCCCCACGTCACTGTGGGGCGGGCCTTCCGTTTGGGGTGGAGGGGCTACTCCTCGCCGAGGTACGTCTTGCGGACCTCGTCGTCGACGAGCAGGTCCTGGCCCGTGCCGGACAGCTTGATCTTGCCGACCTCGAGCACGTAGCCGTAGTCCGCCAGCGAGAGGGCGGCCTGCGCGTTCTGCTCGATGAGCAGGATCGTCATGCCCTCCGCCTTCAGGGTGGCGATCGTCTCCATGATCTTCTGCATCATGATCGGGGAGAGACCCATGGACGGCTCGTCCAGCATCAGCAGCTTCGGCCGGGACATCAGCGCCCTGCCCATCGCCAGCATCTGCTGCTCACCGCCCGAGAGGGTGCCGGCGGCCTGCTTGCGGCGCTCGCCCAGGATCGGGAAGAGCTCGTAGGACCGCTGGATGTCCTGCGCGATGCCGTCCTTGTCCTTGCGGAGGAAGGCGCCGAGCTGGAGGTTCTCGGCGATGGTCAGCTTGGGGAAGATGTGCCGGCCCTCGGGGGAGTGGGCCATGCCCAGCGAGACCGTCTTGTGGGCCGGGATGCCGTTGAGCACTCGACCGTCGAAGGTGATCTTCCCGCTGACCGGCTTGATCAGGCCGGAGAGGGTCCGCAGGGTCGTGGTCTTGCCCGCGCCGTTGGTGCCGATCAGGCTGACGACCTGGCCGGCTTCGACGGAGAAGGAGATGCCCTTGACGGCCTCGATCTTGCCGTAGGCGACCCTGAGGTCCTCGACCTCGAGGAGTGCGGTCACTTGGAGTCTCCTTCGGTGGTGCTGTCCGCGTCGGCGGCCGGAGCCGCCTCGTCGGCCGGGGCTTCGCCGGCCGGAGCCTCAGCCGCGGGGGTGTCGTCGGCCTCGTCGGCCTCGGACTCGCCGGTCTCGTCGGCGTCGGGGGCCTCGACGGCCTCAGCGGTCTCGTCGGCCTCGGCGGCCTCGACAGCCTCAGCGGCCTCGTCGGCCTCAGCCGTCTCGACGGCCTCAGCGCTCTCGTCGGCCTCGGCGGCCTCCTCGGCCGCGTGGGCCTCGGCCGCCTCGACCTCGGCCGCCTCCTCGGCGCCCGGCGCGCCCTCGTACGGCGTGCCCAGGTAGGCGGCCACGACGCGCTCGTCGCCCTGCACGACCTCGGCCGTGCCCTCGACCAGCTTCTCGCCCTGGACGAGGACGGCCACACGGTCGCACAGGTTGAAGATGAACTTCATGTCGTGCTCGATGACCAGGACCGCGATGCCGAGGTCCCGGATCGCGAAGACCAGCTCCTCGGTGGTGCGGGTCTCGTTCTGGTTCATGCCGGCCGTCGGCTCGTCGAGCAGCAGCAGACCGGGGTCGCTGGCGAGCGCGCGGGCGATCTCCAGCTTGCGCTGCTCGCCGTACGGCAGGTTGCGGGCCAGGTGCTCCGCCTTGGCGGCGAGGCCCACGAACTCCAGGAGTTCCATGGCGCGTTCGCGCGAGGCGGCCTCCGCCTTCTTGAAGCCGGGGCCGCGCAGCAGCGCGGACCACAGGCCCTCCTTGGTCCGGGTGTGGCGTCCGACGAGGACGTTCTCCAGGACCGTCATGTTGGAGAAGAGGCGGATGTTCTGGAAGGTGCGGGCGATGCCGGCCTGGGTGACCAGGTGCGGCTTCGGCGGGAGCACCGTCCCCTTGTAGCTGACCTGGCCCTCGGTCGGCACGTACAGACCGGTGAGGCAGTTGAAGAAGGTCGTCTTGCCGGCGCCGTTGGGGCCGATGAGGCCGACGATCTCGCCCTCGCGGACGGTCAGGTCCACCCCGCGCACGGCGGTGAGTCCGCCGAAGCGCATCGTGACACCGCTGGCGTCGAGGACCGTGGTGGCCGTGGCCTTCGTGGTGGTGGTGGTCGTCATGGCGTTCACGCACCCGCCTTCGCGGTTCCGGCGCCGGAGTCGGCGGACAGCCGCTGTTCCGGTACGTCGAGCTTGTCGGCGCCCTCGTCGTGCTCGTGGTACTCGAGCTGCGCGCGCCGGTTGGGGATGAGGCCCTCCGGGCGGAAGCGCATGAGCAGGATGAGCGCGAGGCCGAACGCGAGCAGCTGGTAGTCCTTGAGGAAGGCCAGCTTCTCGGGGATCAGGAAGAGCAGCGCCGCGCCGAGGAGCGGGCCGCGGATGGTGCCCATACCGCCGAGGATGACGGCCGCGAGGAGGAACGCGGAGTTCGGGGCGACGGGGCCGGCGAACACGTACATCTCGGGGAGGACCGTGCCCTGGAAGTGGGCCTGGACCGTGCCGGCGACGCCGGCGAGGGTGGCGCCGAGGGCGAAGGCGATGAGCTTGACCCGGAAGCCGTTGATGCCCATGGCGGTGGCGGCGGTCTCGTCCTCGCGGATGGCGACCCAGGCGCGGCCGATGCGGGAGTCCTGCGCCCGGCTGAAGACCAGGACGACGAAGACCATGACGAGCAGCATCAGCAGGTAGTAGTTGGCGTACGAGCTGATCTCCACACCGAGGACGGTGTGCGTCGCGCCGAAGTCGTAGCCGAAGATGTCGAGCGCCGGGATGTTCGGGATGCCGTTGGGTCCGTTGGTGATCTGCGGACCGTTGTCGCCGTCCATGTTGTTGACGGTGATACGGAAGATCTCTCCGAAGCCCAGGGTCACGATGGCGAGGTAGTCGCCGTGCAGCCGCAGGGTCGGCGCGCCGATGACGACGCCGAAGACCAGGGCGACGAGCGCGCCGATGACGATGGCGGCCCAGAACGGCAGCTGGATGTCGAAGGCGGAGGCTGTGGACCCGGACACCAGGGCGGCGGTGTAGGCGCCGACGCCGAGGAAGGCCACGTAGCCGAGGTCGAGGAGACCCGCCAGACCGACGACGATGTTGAGGCCGAGCGCGACCGTCGCGAAGATCAGGATGTTGACCGCGATGACGGTGAACGTGTCCGTGGTCTGCGTGAAGGGGAACGCGGCCGCGGCGACGAACGCCGCGGTGGCGGCGACCTGCTTGTTCTTGGAGGCGATGGCCGAGACCCGGGACATCAGGCCGGACTTGTTGAAGGCGGCCGCGGCGAAGCCCGCGAGGAGCAGGTAGCCGATGAACAGCTCGCCGTACTCGGTGGAGATGCCGTAGGTCACCGCGTACATGCCGATGGCGAACGCCGCGACGAGGACGAGGATCTCCGCCCAGGAGGGGATCTCCCTGGGCTTGGCCGGCTTGCGCGAGTCGTCCTTCAGCAGGAAGGCGGTCAGCGGGACCAGCGTGGCGACGGCGGCTATGAAGCCGCCGGGCTCCAGGTGCACGAGGCCGCCGAGCTGTACGGCGATCGCGAGCACGGTGTACCAGGTGGTGGCGAACGCGCCGAGGGCGAGGAACCGCAGTGCCTTCGTGGAGCCGCCCGGGGTCAGCCAGCGCAGGCCCTTGATGCCGAGCCCGGAGAGGGCGAAAAGGATCAGGAGCGCGCCGGCGACCAGGGTGAGGACCTGGAGGCCGCCGGGGTAGCCGGTGACGGTGAGGTCGCCGGGGAACGCGGTGGTGTAGGTCCAGGCGAGGAACGTCGAGGCGACGGTGGCGAGGCCACCGGCGGCGACGGCCCAGTGGAGGAGGCCCGGGCCCTGGGGCGCCGCGGTCTTCTCCGCCGTCACGGCGGGGGTGCCGGACTCTTCGGGGGACTTGGTGAGGTCGGTCGTCATCACGATCACGCCCTGTCCGCTGTGCGTTGTCCGAGCAGACCCTGGGGCCGGAACAGCAGCACGAGGATGAGGAGGGAGAAGACCCAGATGTCCTTCCAGGCACCGCCGCCGAACTGCGCCATCCCGGGGATGTGCTCGACGTAGGCGATGGAGAGGGTTTCCGCGAGACCGAGCACCACGCCGCCGATCATGGCGCCGTAGATGTTGCCGATGCCTCCGAGCACGGCGGCGGTGAACGCCTTGAGGCCGAGCAGGAAGCCCATCTCGAAGCGGATCTGGCCCTTGTCGAGGCCCTCGGCGACCGCCGCGACCGCCGCGAAGGCGGCGCCGATGGCGAAGGCCATCACGATGATGCGGTCGGTGTTGATGCCCATGAGCTTCGCGGTGTCCGGGTCCTGGGCCGTGGCCTGCATGGCGCGGCCGCTGCGGCTCTTCTGGACGAAGATGCCGAGGGCGAGCATGCAGGCGGGGGCGGCGACGAGGACGAACGTGTCGGCGCGGGAGATCGCCAGGTTCTCGAAGATCTGGAAGCTGTCGCCCTTGAACTCGGGGAACTTCACGGCGCTCTTGGCGCCGGGGTAGAAGCCCCAGATGAGCTGCTGGAGGACGATCGACAGGCCGATCGCCGTGATCAGCGGGGCGAGGCGGGGGGCGCCGCGCAGGGGACGGTAGGCGAAGCGTTCGGCAGCGGTGGCCACCGCCACGGAGACCAGCGCGCCTCCGACCAGCATCACCGGGATGGCGATGGCCAGTGCGGTGCCGTCGGGGAGGATCGTGTACGCCGTGAGGGCGCCGAAGCCTCCGATCATGAAGATCTCGCCATGGGCGAAGTTGATGAGCTGGACGATGCCGTAGACCATCGTGTAACCGATGGCGATGAGCCCGTAAAGGGCCCCGAGGGCAAGGCCGTCGGCCAGCTGTTGCGGCAGTTCGTTCACCGCAGGGCCTCCGATGAGCGTGTCGGATATGACACCGCGCGAGGGCGCTGTTTGCGCCCTCGCGCGGCTTGGTTCATGTGGTGCGTGTTGCTGTGCGGGGCGGTGCGGGGGTCAGTCCTTGAAGGTCTCGGACTTGACGTCGGTCCAGGCGCCGTTCTTGACCTGGTAGACGGTGAGCTGCTTGTTGGTGGTGTCGCCGTACTGGTCGAAGGCGACCGTCCCGGTCACACCCTCGAAGGAGACCTTGGCCATGGCCTCGGTGACCTTGGCGCGGGCGTCCTCGGGCAGCTTGCCGTTGTTGGCGGCGGCGACGGCCTTCACGGCCTGGATGATGGACCAGGCGGCGTCGTAGGAGTAGCCGCCGTAGGCCGCGTACGCGTCCTTGTAGCCGGCCGCCTTGTAGTCGTCGATGAACTTCTTGGCGGTGGGGAGCTTCTCGACCGGGTAGCCGACCGAGGTGGCCAGGTCACCGTCGTTGGCCTCGCCCGACGCCTTGATGAACTCGGGGTCGTAGATGCCGTCGCCACCCATGGTGGGGATCTTCGCGCCGGCCTTCTTGACCTGGTCGGAGAGGAGACCGCCCTCCGGGTACTGGCCGCCGAAGTAGACGGAGTCGGCGCCCGAGGCCTTGATCTTGTTGGCGGTGGAGGAGAAGTCGGTCTCCTTCACGGTGACGGAGTCCGTGCCGACGACGGTGCCGCCGAGGCGCTTGAACTCGTCGCTGAAGATCGCGGCGAGGCCGGCGCCGTAGGTCTGCTTGTCGTTGACGACGAAGACCTTCTTCTTGCCGGCGTCCTTGAACAGGTAGTTCGCGGCGAACTTGCCCTGGATGACGTCCGTGGTGGCGGTACGGAAGTACGTCTTGAACGGACGCTTGAACTCGCCCTTGCCCCAGTTGTCGCCCTGGGAGAGCGACGGGTTGGTGTTGGCCGGCGAGACCTGGGTCAGGTTGGCCTTGTCGAAGTCGGCCTGCATCGACTGGGAGACGCCGGAGTTCAGCGGGCCGACGACGCCGAGGACGTCCTTGATGCCGACGAGCTTGGTGGCGTTGGCCTTGCCGGTGGCCGGGGTGGCCTGGTCGTCGAGGGCCTCGATCTTGAAGGTGACCCCGGGGACCTCTTTGTTCTTGTTGGCGGTCTGGACCGCCAGGTCGACGGAGTTCTTGATGCCCTGGCCCAGCGCGGAGAGCGAACCGGTGAGCGGGGCGTCGACACCGATCACGACGGTCGTGGTGCCGCCGGCGTTGTCGCCGCCGCCGTTGGCCTTGTCGTCGCGCGAACCGCAGGCGGTGAGAGTGAGTGCTCCGGTCGTGAGCACGCTGGTGAGGATGAGCAAGGAACGGTGTCGCACGAAGAATCCTTTCCCTGGCGCGGCCCCCTCGAGCTGAGGCGGTGCCGTGAAGCTTTGTAGCTAGAGGTGCCGTTTTCGATGCCGGGCCGTACTGGGTGGAGCAGGGCCGTGCATGAGGCGAAGCGCCCGGCGGCGCGGTGACTGGCCGTGACTCTAGGCGCAGGTGGGGAGGGTCGGGGAGCGCCCAGGTCATGATGTGACTGTCTTGTTATGCCGACGGGGGGAGATGGTGTGCAGGCGGGGGGCAAACCGGGGCATAACTGGCCGTAGTGCAGTGTTCACATAGTGAGAACATGCAGTTCCGCTAAGGGGCTTGAGTGGTTTTGGCTCCTGACCGGCCCCCCGGAGAGGTATCCGGATATCGGACACCGCCCTCAACGTCACCGGACGGATAGCTGACCGGAACGCTCCGTTCCGCCACGGCGCGCACGTCACTCAGCGTTACGGTGATCATGGCTGGACACCGTTTATGGGAACTCTCTGTTCGCTGGGCGGGCGCCAGTTCTCGGAACTTCCCGTCGCCCCCTTCGCCTTCTCGCACCGCCGCCGGCTCTCCCGATCGGCCAGTGCGAGGGCCGAATCCCGGCCCGCCCGCCGCTCCTCGGCGCGTGCCGCGGCCAGCACCTCGTCATGGATCACGTACTGCTCGTTGGACAACCCCTTCTGCTCCCAGTCGAGCCCTGCCCACTTGCTGCCCTTGAGCGCCTCTTTCACCCAGTACGACACCAGGTTCGTACAGACGTCCGCGGGGCTGCTCGGCCGCGGCCCGGGGGCCGGAGCCTCGCCGCAGCCGACGGCCAGGAGCAGGGCGCAGCCGGCCACGCCGGCGGCGATCCGCCTGCGGCCCGGGGGAGTCGGCGCTACGACGCTCACGGTGCGCCAGTCAAGCGTGTGCGGTCGGCGAGGGCAAGGGGGGGTCGGGGGAAGGGGAGTTGAAACGCGCCGCGGCCCCGTGGCGGAGTAATCCGCCACGGGGCCGCGGGAGTTGTGCGGGTCGGTGCGTGCGTGTGCTCGTGTGCGGGGGTGCTAGGCGCCCGCGCCGTCGACCCGGCCGGCGTCCGGCAGGTTGCCCGCGTCCTTCGCGCCGGCCTCACGCAGCAGGCAGGTCAGCCGCGCCGAGCAGACCCGCTTGTCCTGCTCGTCGGTGATCACGATCTCGTACGTGGCGGTGGACCGCCCCCGGTGCACGGGCGTCGCCACACCGGTCACCAGGCCGCTGCGCACCCCGCGGTGGTGGGTGCAGTTCAGGTCCACGCCGACGGCGATCCGGGACACCCCGCCGTGCAGCATCGACCCGATCGACCCCAGCGTCTCGGCCAGCACCGCCGATGCCCCGCCGTGCAGCAGCCCGTACGGCTGGGTGTTGCCCTCCACCGGCATGGTCCCGACCACGCGCTCCGCCGAGGCCTCCAGGATCTGCACGCCCATCCGGTTCCCGAGGTGCCCGGCCGAGAAGAGCGCGGGCAGGTCCACACCGAGCGAGGCGTACTCGTCGATGACCTCCTGCGGGAACTTCACGTGCTGCTGCTCACCCATGGGCCCGGCTCCGTTCGTCTTCGTACGGCTATCTGCTGATCTGCCTGAGCAAACGCTTAGGCGAGGGTGATTGTGTCATGGGTCCCGAAGGTGGGAACGGCAGATCACGTCGGTCGCGTACTGCGGTCCGTGGCAGGGGACGACTCGCATCAGAGTGGAGTGGTAGAGGAAGAGCTGGTCCGGTGCCCTGGGCGGCGACTCGGCCCGGAACGGGCGGTCGCCGTTCCGGAGCACCACCTCCCCGCCGCCCGCCGCGTCCTCGTACGTGGCCTTGATCTCCCAGTCGCAGCTCTCCTCGCCCACCGTGGCCGCCACGCGAAGGCCGCCCGGAGTGTTGCCGCCGCCCAGGTCGATCTTCCGCTGGTCGAAGTAGGCGCGGCCCTGGTCCTTGCCCTCGTCGGTGACGACGGGCACCGGGTTCTTCCGGCGCAGATCGAAGAGGACACCTGGATAGAAGGCCTCGCCCTGGGGCGGATGGCGCAGCACGAAGCGCGCGGACGAAGGGCCGCAGCGGACGATCCGCGCCTGCATGCCGGTGACCGACAGCTGGGCGGTCCGTTCGCTGAAGAGGTTCAGCCGGACCACGGTCGTCGGGCCGTCGGGGAGGAAGTCGCCACCGTAGTGCACCATCTGCAGACGCGGGACGGGGCCGATCACCCGCCCTCCCAGTGGCCCCAGGAGCTGCCACGCATCCCGGGGGTACGTGCTCGCGAGCGAGTCCAGCGCCTCGAGCGAGCGCACCTCGGCAGCGGTGAGCGGCCGGTCCAGGACGATCGTCCAGTCATTGCCGTCGAGCGCCGAGACGTCGGCCTCCGCCCTTGCGGTGAAGGGGGCCTCCTCCTGGTCCAATTGCCTCTGGGCGTCGTCCTCGGCCTGGGCCCGGGACTTCGCGAACCAGGTGTCGTAGCCGTAGGTGATGACCTGGCCCAGTGCGGCGGTGGCCAGCAGCCCCGCGACGATCACCAGCAGGCTCTGGAACAGGAACCGGGTCCTTCGCGAGGCAGGCACCTGGGCGCCTGGCGCGATCCGTTCGAACAGGGTGTCCCAGATGGACGGACCCGGTGGCTCCGGCGCGGCTGCCGGTTCGGCGGTCGGTGCCGGGCCCTCGACGGGCGCCGAGGGCACCGGGGGCGGCGGAGCCGACGGGGCCGGTCGAGGGGGCGGAACGGGCGGCGGGTTCTGCTCCGGCGGCGGCCCGCCGGTGGCTGGGGTGGACAACGGGACCCCCGTGGCGTCCTCGGCCGGCGGCCGACTGCCGCGGCGCGGGAGGGGAGGATACTGATCCGCGGGCACCTCCGGGCAGGGCAGAACCGGTCACGGTCACCGCCCCCCCCGACGGCCGGATCAGTCGCCCGCCGCCTGCGGGACGAGCCGGACGATCACCGACTTGCTCGCGGGCGTGTTGCTGATGTCCGCCGTCGACTCCAGTGGCACCAGGACGTTGGTCTCCGGGTAGTACGCCGCCGCACAGCCGCGGGCCGTCGGGTAGTGGACCACCCGGAATCCGGGCGCCCGGCGCTCGGTGCCGTCCGTCCATTCGCCGACCAGGTCCGCGTACGCGCCGTCCGCGAAGCCGAGGGCCGTCGCGTCGTCGGGGTGGACGAGGACCACCCGGCGGCCGCCCTTGATGCCGCGGTAGCGGTCGTCGAGGCCGTAGATCGTGGTGTTGTACTGGTCGTGCGAGCGCAGCGTCTGCAGCAGCAGCCGGCCCTCGGGCACGCTCGGGTACTCGACCGGCGCGGCCGTGAAGTTGGCCTTGCCGGTCGCCGTCGGGAAGCGGCGCTCGTCGCGCGGGGCGTGCGGGAGCGCGAAGCCACCCGGGTTCGCGGCGAGCCGCGCGTTGAAGTCCTGGAAGCCGGGGATCACCCGCGCGATGCGGTCGCGGATCGTCGCGTAGTCCGCCTCGAACTCCTCCCACGGCGTGGCAGAGCCCTCGCCGAGGACGGCCCGCGCCAGCCGCGCCACGATCGCCGGCTCGGACAGCAGGTGCGGGCCCGCCGGCGGCAGGTTGCCGCGCGAGGCGTGCACGAGGCCCATCGAGTCCTCGACCGTCACGACCTGCTTGCCGCTCTTCTGCACGTCCTTGTCCGTGCGGCCCAGCGTCGGCAGGATCAGCGCGCGCGTACCGGTGACCGCGTGCGAGCGGTTCAGCTTCGTCGACACGTGGACGGTGAGGCGCGCCCGCCGCATCGCCGCCTCGGTGACCTCGGTGTCCGGGGTGGCCCCGACGAAGTTGCCGCCCATGGCGAAGAACACCTTCGCCTCGCCGTCGCGCAGCGCCTGGATGGAGCGGACCACGTCGAAGCCGTGGTGGCGCGGCGAGACGATCCCGAACTCCTTGTCCAGGGCGTCGAGGAAGGCCGCCGCCGGCCGCTCGAAGATCCCCATCGTCCGGTCGCCCTGCACGTTGGAGTGACCGCGCACCGGGCACACCCCGGCGCCAGGCCGGCCGATGTTGCCGCGCAGCAGAAGGAAGTTGACCACCTCGCGGATGGTCGGCACGGAGTGCTTGTGCTGGGTGAGACCCATCGCCCAGCAGACGATCGTCCGCTCCGAGGCGAGCACCATCTCCAGCGCCTGCTCGATCTCGGCGCGGGACAGCCCGGTCGCGGCGAGCGTCTCGTCCCAGTCGGCGGCCTTCGCGGCCGCGGCGAACTCCTCGTACCCATGGGTGTGCTCGGCGACGAACTCCTCGTCCACGGCGCCGGGGGTGTCCAGGACCAGCCGGTTGAGCAGCCGGAACAGCGCCTGGTCGCCGCCGATCCGGATCTGCAGGAAGAGGTCGGTGAGCGCGGCGCCCCTGAGCATGCCCTGCGGTGTCTGCGGGTTCTTGAACCGCTCGAGGCCCGCCTCCGGCAGCGGGTTCACCGAGATGATCCTCGCGCCGGCCGCCTTCGCCTTCTCCAGGGCGGACAGCATGCGCGGATGGTTCGTCCCCGGGTTCTGCCCGGCGACCACGATCAGATCGGCCTGGTGCAGGTCCTCGAGCGAGACGCTGCCCTTGCCGATGCCGATCGTCTCGTTGAGCGCGGAGCCCGAGGACTCGTGACACATGTTGGAGCAGTCGGGCAGGTTGTTGGTGCCGAACTCGCGGGCGAACAGCTGGAGCAGGAACGCCGCCTCGTTGCTCGTCCGCCCCGACGTGTAGAACAGCGCCTCGTCGGGGGAGGAGAGCGCGGTCAGCTCCTCCGCGATGATCGCGAACGCCCGCTCCCAGGACACCGCCTCGTACCGGTCCGCGCCCTCCGGCAGATACATCGGCTCGGTGATCCGGCCCTGCTGCCCCAGCCAGTACCCACTGCGCGTCGCCAGGTCCGCCACCGGGTGCGCGGCGAAGAACTCCGGCGTCACCCGGCGCAGCGTCGCCTCCTCGGCGACCGCCTTCGCCCCGTTCTCGCAGAACTCCGCCACATGCCGCTTGTCGCCCTCCGGCCAGGCGCAGCCGGGGCAGTCGAAGCCGTCCTTCTGGTTGACCTTGAGCAGCGTCCGCGCGGTGCGCCGCACGCCCATCTGCGCCTGCGCGATCCTCAGGGTGTGCGCGATCGCGGGCAGCCCCGCGGCGGAGTGCTGCGGCGCCGCGACCTGCGGCGCGTCCTGGACCGGGTCACCGGCGGGCGGCTTGCTCACCATCGCGCTCTCCCTTGAGCGGAAAACTGAAATCTCGTACCTCCGACGATCCTGTCACGCCGCACCGACAGCGGCCCACGCCCGGTCGGTGCGGACGGGAAGGGTGGACCGGAATGTCAGTGGCGCGTGGCAGGATCGTCGTGTGGCCGAGACAGCAGCGAAGAAGACCGATATGACCGAAGCGAACCGTCCGCGCCTGCTCCTCATGGACGGGCATTCCCTGGCGTACCGGGCATTCTTCGCGCTGCCCGCGGAGAACTTCACCACCGCGACGGGACAGCCGACCAACGCGATCTACGGTTTCGCGTCGATGCTGGCGAACACGCTCCGCGACGAGGCGCCCACGCACTTCGCCGTCGCCTTCGACGTGTCCCGCAAGACCTGGCGCTCGACCGAGTTCCCCGAGTACAAGGCGAACCGCTCCAAGACCCCCGACGAGTTCAAGGGACAGGTCGAGCTGATCGGCGAGCTGCTCGACGCCATGCACGCCCCCCGCTTCGCCGTCGAGGGCTTCGAGGCGGACGACGTCATCGCCACCCTCGCCACCCAGGCCGAGGCCGAGGGCTTCGAGGTCCTCATCGTCACGGGCGACCGGGACTCCTTCCAGCTGGTCAGCGACCACACCACCGTGCTCTACCCGACCAAGGGCGTCTCCGAGCTGACCCGCTTCACCCCGGAGAAGGTCCAGGAGAAGTACGGGCTGACGCCCTCGCAGTACCCGGACTTCGCCGCTCTGCGCGGCGACCCGTCGGACAACCTGCCCGGCATCCCCGGCGTCGGCGAGAAGACCGCCGCGAAGTGGATCAACCAGTTCGGCTCCTTCGCCGAGCTGGTGGAGCGTGCCGAGGAGGTCAAGGGCAAGGCCGGCCAGAACTTCCGTGACCACCTGGAGTCGGTCAAGCTCAACCGTGTCCTGACCGAGATGGTCCGCGACGTCGAGCTGCCCAAGGGAGTCCTGGACCTGGCCCGCGAGCCGTACGACCGCACGGCCGTCGCCCTCGTCCTCGACACCCTGGAGATCCGCAACCCCTCCCTGCGCGAGCGGCTCCTCGCCGTCGATCCCGGCGCGGCCGAGGAGACCGCCCCCGCTCCGGCCGCCGGCGTCGCCCTCGACTTCACCGTCCTCGGCACCGGCGAGCTCGCCGGCTGGCTCGCCGAGCACGGCGGGCAGCCGCTCGGCGTGGCCACCGTCGACAGCTGGGCGCTCGGCACCGGCAACGTCGCCGAGATCGCGCTCGCCGCCGCCGGCGGCGCGGCCGCCTGGTTCGACCCGAGCCGGCTCGACGAGGCCGACGAGCGGGCCTGGGCCGAGTGGATCGCCGACCCCGAGCAGCCGAAGGTCCTGCACAACGCCAAGGGCGCGATGCGGGTCTTCCCCGAGCACGGCTGGAGCGTCGCCGGCGTCACCATGGACACCGCGCTCGCCGCCTACCTGGTCAAGCCTGGCCGCCGCTCCTTCGCCCTGGACGCGCTCTCCGTCGAGTACCTGGGCCGCGAGCTCGCCCCCGCGGCCACCGCCGACGGCCAGCTCGCCTTCGGCGCCGAGGACACCGCCGAGGCCGAGGCCCTGATGAGCCAGGCCCGCGCCGTCCTCGACCTCGGCACCGCCTTCGACGAGCGGCTCGCCGAGGTCGGCGCCCGCGAGCTCCTCCATGAGGTCGAGCTCCCCACCTCCCGCCTCCTCGCCCGCCTGGAGCGGCACGGCATCGCCGCCGACCGCGACCATCTGGAAGCCCTGGAGCAGCAGTTCGCGGGCGCCGTGCAGCAGGCCGTGAAGGAGGCGCACGCCTCCGTCGGCCATGAGTTCAACCTCGGCTCGCCCAAGCAGCTCCAGGAGGTCTTCTTCGGCGAGCTCAACCTGCCCAAGACGAAGAAGACCAAGACCGGCTACACCACGGACGCCGACGCGCTGGCCTGGCTCGCCGGCCAGACCGAGCACGAGCTCCCGGTGATCATGCTCCGGCACCGCGAGCAGGCCCGGCTGCGCTCCACCGTCGAGGGTCTGATCAAGACCGTCGCCGCCGACGGCCGCATCCACACCACCTTCAGCCAGACGGTCGCGGCCACCGGCCGCCTGTCCTCCACCGACCCCAACCTGCAGAACGTGCCGGTGCGCACCGACGAGGGCCGCGCGATCCGCCACGGCTTCGTCGTCGGCGAGGGCTTCGAGGCCCTGATGACCGCCGACTACAGCCAGATCGAGCTGCGCGTGATGGCCCACCTCTCCGAGGACGAGGGCCTGATCGAGGCCTTCGCCTCCGGCGAGGACCTGCACACCACGGTCGCCTCGCAGGTCTTCGGCGTCGAGCGGTCCGCCGTCGACGCGGAGATGCGCCGCAAGATCAAGGCCATGTCGTACGGCCTGGCGTACGGCCTGTCCGCCTTCGGCCTCTCCCAGCAGCTGGGCATCGACCCCGCCGAGGCGCGTGGCCTGATGGACACGTACTTCGAGCGCTTCGGCGGCGTGCGCGACTACCTGCGCCGCGTCGTCGACGAGGCCCGCGCCACCGGCTACACGGAGACGATGCTGGGCCGCCGGCGCTACCTCCCGGACCTCAACAGCGACAACCGTCAGCGCCGCGAGGCCGCCGAGCGCATGGCCCTCAACGCCCCGATCCAGGGCACCGCGGCCGACATCGTGAAGGTCGCGATGCTGGGCGTCGACCGCGCCCTGACGGAGGCGGGCCTCGCCTCCCGCATGCTCCTCCAGGTCCACGACGAAATCGTCCTGGAGATCGCCCCCGGCGAGCGCACCCGGGTCGAGACCCTGGTCCGCGACCAGATGGCGAGCGCGGCCGAACTGCGCGCCCCCCTGGACGTGTCGGTGGGCGTGGGCCCGGACTGGGACTCGGCGGCGCACTGAGGGACGGTGGCGGCGGCTGGGGCCGCGGCAGCCCCTGAGCCCCCGGACGCCCCGCCCCGTGGATCCCGGCCTTGCGCCAGGTGGACCAGCCGTGGGGTGCCGGGGGCCCGGGGGTCCCGAGACTGGGGGACATGGTCACCCGCCGTCGTATCCGCCTGCGCGCCTGGCTTCTGCTCGGAGTCGTCCTCGGCGTGCTGGCCGTGCCCCGGGCCGCCGGGGCCCGCGGCGCGTCCGAGCTGTGCAGCTCGCCGCGTGAACCCGCGCTCGCCGCGCGGCTGTCGCAGGACATCCGCACCGCGCTCGCGGGCCGCGAAGGCACCGTGTCCCTCGCCCTGCACGACCCCAGGCGCCGGCTGCGCTGCCGGCTCGCCCACACCCGCTCGTACGACTCCGCCAGCATCGCCAAGGTGCTGATCATGGAGGCCGTTCTCGGCCGGGCCGAGGAACTGGGCAGGGCGCCCACGCGCCTGGAGTCCCAGCGGCTCAGGGCGATGATCACCCGCTCCGACAACGACTCCGCGACCAAGCTGTGGTCCGGGCTGTCCCGCGCCCGGCTACGGCGCGTCCTGCGCGAGGCCGGGGCCGTCGACACCGTCCCCGGCCACCACAACTACTGGGGGCTGACCCGCACCACCGCCCGCGACCAGCTCGCCCTGCTCGCCGCCGTCGCAAAGCGGCCCGCGGCCCTCGCCCTGATGGGGCAGGTGATCCGCCGACAGGCCTGGGGCGTCACCGCGGGCGCCCCGCACGGCGTCACCGTCCACCTCAAGAACGGCTGGCTGCCCCGTGCCACCCACGGCTGGCGGGTGCACAGCATCGGCGTCGCCCGGGGCACCGGCCTCGACTACCGGCTCGCCCTGCTCAGCCACGACAACGCCACCATGCGGTACGGCGTGCGCACCTTGGAAAGGGTCGCCCTCGCCGTCCACCGGCGCCTCGGCGGCAGTGCGGCGGCGGCCCGCGACTGCACCCCGGACGAGGGGATCAGCGAGGTCCCGGACGGGAGCGCTCCGGCGAACGACCCGGCGCGGCCGTCGGCGTCGGCGCCCGGTCCGGTGCCTGGCCCCATGTCTGGTCCCGTGCCTGGCCCGGTGCCTGCCCCGGTGCCTGTCCCGGTGTCTGGTCCGGTGTCTGGCCCGGTGCCTGTCCCGGTGTCTGGTCCCGTGCCTGGCCCGGTGCCTGCCCCGGTGTCTGGTCCGGCTCCGGGGCCGGGGCGTTCGGGCGCAGCCGCACCCCCGCCCCGTACAGCACCAGACCGAGCGCAAGACCCGACCCCGCCCCGAAACAGAGCGTCGGGATGACGTCCAGTGGGGTGTCGATCCGCCCCCAGTACGCGTACCAGCGCAGCACCCGATGCACCGCGCCGGCCACCACGCACGCCCCGATCACACCCACCGCGAGGAACCGCGCCCGCCGGTCGAGCACCGGGACCCGCGCCGGCTGCTCCGCCCCCGCGGGCGCCGCGCGCAGGGCCCGTACCGAGAACCGGCACAGCAGGACCAGGGCCAGCGCCGACCCCCCGTACTGCGCGTACAGGTAGACCGGGAAGCCGCCCACGACCTCGCCCAGGACGGGGATCGCCCGCGTGCCCCACCGGTCGAGGTGCGTGAACGAGTCCCACACCACGTGGGTCGTCGCCCCGAGCACCGCCGAGACGCCGAACCAGACCGCCGCCCCGGCCCGGCGCCGCTCCCGCCACGGCCGGCCCCGGAGGACCCCGTACACCCGGCCCCGCCACCCCCGAGGCAGCAGCGCCACCAGCGGCTCACGCACCATCAGCCACACCGCCACCA
This sequence comes from Streptomyces sp. NPDC085481, assembly GCF_044541845.1. Classification (NCBI taxonomy): domain Bacteria; kingdom Bacillati; phylum Actinomycetota; class Actinomycetes; order Kitasatosporales; family Streptomycetaceae; genus Streptomyces; species Streptomyces sp. NPDC085481. The sequence goes on along the minus strand of NZ_JBITTJ010000001.1, from coordinate 209,884 downwards.
GCGCCGCCGTGATCAGGACGTCGACGGTGACGACCCCGACGGGGGAGTGCGTGACGTCGCCGAAGAACATGGCGCCGGGCACGGCGGTGGCCGCGAAGTAGGTCATGTCCGGCGAGAAGGAGCCCGCGACCAGCGCCGACGCCACGAGCGGCCCGCGGGCCGTCCCGTCCTTGCGGATGCCGGGCAGCACGGCGGCGGCATGGCTGAGTGTGAACGGCACGCTGAGTCCCCCTCGTACGGTCTGCCGCCAGTATCCCGGAGCGGCCGGCACAGAACGCGAGGGCGGCCAAGTGGTGACGAAACCGTGAAACACGGTCAGGGCCCGGTCCCGCCGTGCCCGGAGTTGGCATAGGGTCACGTGGTCAGACTTCGCGCGGGGAGCGCGGAAGCGGGTAACGGGGAGGGACCACACGTATGGCAGCGCACTTGGGCCGCCGGCTGCGCAGGGGAGCCACCAGCGGTGCGGTGGTGGCCGCGGCGGTCGCCGCGCTGGCCGCCTCGCAGGCACCCGACATGGCCCCGCCGCCCGCGGACAACGCGAGCGGCGACGTGCCGGTCGGTGCCGGTGACACGACCACGCCCCCGGACGGCTCGGCCTCCGGCAACTCGCCGTACTACACCGACCTGCCGCCGCTGAACACCCCGAACAAGCCCGGCGCTCCCACCAACCTGCCGATCATCACCGGCCCCGCCGAGGCAGGCATACCCGCGTCCGTGCTCGCCGCCTACAAGCGCGCCGAGGAGTCGATCAGGTCGACCGACCCGAGCTGCAACCTGCCCTGGCAGCTGCTCGCCGGCATCGGCAAGGTCGAGTCCGGCCAGGCGCGCGGCGGCAAGGTCGACGCCAACGGCACCACCACCTCGCCGATCCTCGGCCCCGTCCTCAACGGTGTCGGCTTCGCCAACATCTCCGACACGGACAAGGGCCTGTACGACGGCGACAGCGTGCACGACCGGGCGATAGGCCCGATGCAGTTCATCCCGGCCACCTGGGCCACCTGGGGCCAGGACGCCAACGGCGACGGGAAGAAGGACCCCAACAACATCTACGACGCCGCCCAGGCCGCCGGTCTCTACCTCTGCGCCAACGAGCGCAACCTCGCCGTCAAGGCCGACCTGGACCGGGCGATCCTCAGCTACAACCACTCGACGGAGTACCTGAACACGGTGCTCTCCTGGTTCGAGTACTACAAGCGCGGCACCCACCAGGTGCCCGACGGCATGGGCGTGCTGCCCGACAACCGCAGCGACGAGCGCGGCCCCACCACCCCCGGCCGGACCACCCCGTCCCCGACGACGCCCACGACGCCGTCCCCGACGCCGTCGAAGCCGACCCCGTCGAAGCCCGTCACCCCGAAGCCGACCACCCCGCCCACCACCTCCCCGCTGGCCAGGGTGATGCGCCTCAAGGCCGATTCGCCGGCCACCTTCACCGCCACCGCGGGCGGCACCTTCGCCACCCGGCCCTCGGTCGTGGCGCTCGACCTGTCCGGCAAGCCCGTCGGCGGAGTCCAGGTGCGCTTCCAGGTCACCGGTGACACCGACTCCCGCTTCGGCATCGGCGCGCGCGAGATCACCGCCACCACGGCGAGCAACGGCAAGGCCGTCGCCCCGAGCCTCAGGGCCGGCGAGCGGACCGGCGGCTTCACCGTCCGCGCCGCCGTCGTGGGCCGCACCCTGAACGCGGTCTCGTTCAGCGCGACCGTCGCCGAGCGCCGCGCCGACAAGCTCACCCGGCTCGACGCCAAGGAACTGGCGGCCACCACCGGCGCCGAGTTCGCCGACGAGGTGCAGATCAAGGCCACCGACGGCGCGGCCATCGCCTCCGGTGTCGCCCTCACGGCCACCTTCATCACCGCGGCGGACGACCCGCAGACCGCCACCGACGGCCCCTTCTTCAAGGACGCGGACGGCGCCGCCCTGCGCACCCTCACCGGCCTGAAGACGAACGCCGACGGTGTCCTCACCCTGCCGAAGATCTACGCGGGCGACAAGGCCGGCACCTTCCTGCTGCGGCTGACCGCGCCCGGCGGCGGGACGGTGGACGTCAAGCTGACGGTCAGCGCCCCGGTCGAGCCGACCCCGACCCCGACGCCGTCCCCCTCGTCGTCCACGGGCACCCCGGAGGCCACGCCGACCTCCTGACCCCTCGGGTCCTCGGGATTCCGGCCGCCGCTCCCGCCGCCGCCCCGCGTCCGCACCGGATGCGCGGGCGGCGCGGTGCGTTCTGAGTGCAACGTGTTCTCATCTCGCGGCCGCGTTGCTACGGTGCCCCCGCCCTGACGACGTATCAGATCGAGCACCGGGAGGCCGACCTTGCGCGCCCTTGCAGCCGCCGCCATCGGACTCGTCCCCGTCCTCCTGTTCGTCCTCCTCGTCTCCCTGGTCGATCTGCCGCCGGACGGACCCACCTCGCCCAAGCCCCTCCTGACCGCCGACCCCGGCCCCAAGAAGTAGAGGGGACCGACCATGCGCCGCCGAGCCAGCCTCGTCCTCCTCGCCTTCGCCGTCTTCTTCGCCGCCATGGCGCCCACCCTGCGCTGGTACGCCTTCCCGCGCCTCGCGAAGATCCCGCCGAACCAGTACCAGGAGACCGTCCTGGAGGCGAAGCCCGCCACCCTGCTCAACTACTCCACCCTCAAGGCCGAGAAGGTCGACAGCATCACGATCATCCAGACCCTCAAGGGCAACGTGGAGGAGTCGAAGCGGATCGAACGCGACGCCGGCCGAGATGTCGTCGTCTGGGACTCCCTCTCCTACGTCACCGGCCCCGACGGCAAGATGGTCTCCAAGATCCCCGAGCGGTACATCTTCGACGCCCACACCCAGGACCCGGTCCACGCCACCGGCGAATCGGTCGACGGCGACCCGGTCCGGCGCGAGGGCATCGAGTTCAAGTGGCCCTTCCTCACCGAGAAGCGGGACTACCAGTACTTCGACGCACAGACCCGCACCTCCGCGCCCATCCACTACCAGGGCACCCGCACCTTCCGCGGCCTCGAGGTCTACTACTTCGAGCAGACCATCCCCTGGACCCAGGTCCCCATGCCCAAGACGATGCCCGTCAAGGGCATCACCCCCGACGTCCTGGCCAAGACCGGCCTCACCCGCTGGTACAGCACCAAGCGCATGTTCTGGATCGACCCCGTCACCGGCGCGCCCGTCAACGGCGAGGAGATCCACAAGGAGGAGCTCCGCAACGCCCGCGCCCTGATGGGCCAGGACACCATCACCGTCTTCGAAGGCCATGTGAAGATGCGCGAGGACTACATCGTCAGCGTCGTCGACCTGGTCAAGTCCAACCGCCTGATGGTCCTGATGCTCGTCTCCTATCTGCCGTGGACCTTCACCCTGCTCGGCCTCGCCCTCCTCGCCCTCTCCCTCTGGCTCGAAGCCCGCTCCCGCCGCCCCGGGCCGGACACCCGACCCCTGCGGGAGGCCGGCCCCGGACCGGCGCCCGTCACCGCTCCCGTCTGAGCCGCGCGCTGGTGAACCGGGTCGGCTCCGCAGCCGAAGGGTCCTCCGGCCACGGGTGCTTGGGATAGCGACCCCGCAGCTCCGCCCGCACCGCGCGATACCCGTCCCGCCAGAACGAGGCCAGATCCGCGGTCACGGCCGCCGGCCGCCCGGCCGGCGACAGCAGATGCACCAGGACCGGAACCCCCGCCACCCGCGGCGTCTCGGCGAGCCCGAACATCTCCTGCAGCTTCACCGCGAGCACCGGCCGCTCCCCGCCGTAGTCCACCCGTATCCGCGAACCGCTCGGCACCTCGATCCGCTCCGGCGCCAGCTCGTCGAGGCGCCCCGCCTCGCCCGACGCCCACGGCAACAGCCGCTGCAACCCCTGGCCCGCGTCGATCCGGCCCAGATCCGCCCGCCGCCGCGCCCGGGACAGCTCCGGCTCCAGCCACTCGTCCGCCCGCGACAGCAGCGCCTCCTCCGACACCTCCGGCCACGGCGCACCCAACTCCCGGTGCAGAAACGCCAGTCGGTGCCGCAACTCCACGGCCCCCTGGCTCCACCGCAGCAACACCGTCCCCTCCCGCCGCAGCCCCTCCAGCAGCGCCTCCCGCACGAGCGAGGCATCGGCGTCCGCCCGCAGCGGGCGGACCGTCAGCTCCACCGCGCCGAGCCGCTCCACCGACCGGGCCACCACGTCCCCGTCCTCCCAGTGGACCTCCTCACCCCTCGAGAACAGATGCCCGGCCGCCCGCCGTGCCACCTCCTCGTCCACCACGGCCGCGAGCCGCACCCGGGCCGTGGCGTTCTGCACCGTCCGGTCCGCCACCGCCACGGCCAGCCACGAAGCGGACCGCAACCCCGACCCCTCGCCCAGCCGCGCCCCCGTGCCCGACACCATCAGATACCCACCCTGCTCCCGCACCCGGGCCACCCGCTCCGGAAACGCGAGCGCCGTCACCAGCCCGGCCACCGCGTCCTCGGCCGCACCCCCGGCACCGGCCCGGCCGGCCGTGCGGCCCGTCTCCGCGCTCCCCTCCTCGCCTGCGGAGCGTTCCAGCCGCCGCACCTCCGCCTTCCAGCGCGCCGCGTACCCGTCGCCGCCCCTGCGCGCCTCGCGCCAGGCCGCGGTCAGGTCGTCCCCGTACTCCCGGGGCGGCTCCTCACTCAGCAGGGCCACCACCTCAGCCGCCCGCCGGGCGCCCACCTCCGGCGTGCCGTCGAGCAGGGCCCTGCCGAGTCGTGGGTGCAGGCCGAGCCGGGACATCCGTACGCCACGGTCGGTGGCCCGGCCGTCCTCGTCCACGGCGCCGATCGCCGCCAGGACGCCCCGGGCCGCCGCCATCGCCCCGGCGGGAGGCGCGTCGAGCAGCGCGAGCCCCGCGGCCGCCGGATCGCCCCAGCACGCGGCCCGCAGGGCGAAGTCGGTCAGATCGGCGACCCTGATCTCGGGGGAGGGGAACCGGGCCTGGCGCGCGTCCTCCGCCGCGGACCAGCAGCGGTACACCGTTCCGAAGGCCTCACGCCCGGCCCGGCCGGTCCGCTGGGTCGCCACCGCGACCGAAACCGGCACGGTGGCCAGCGAGCCGAGTCCCCGTGCGTGGTCCATCCGTGGCTCCCGGGAGAGCCCGGAATCCACCACGATCCGCACTCCCGGCACCGTCAGGCTCGACTCCGCCACCGAGGTCGCCAGGACCACCCGGCGCCGCCCGCCCGGCTCGGCGCCCCGCAGCACCGCGTCCTGCACCGCCGCCGGAGCCCGCCCGTGCAGCTGCAGCACCTCGGCATCCAGGTCCGCGAGCAGCCCGGCCGTCCGGGCGATCTCGCCCGTCCCCGGCAGGAAGCAGAGCAGGTCGCCCTCGTGCCGCTCCAGCGCATCCCGGACGGTGGCGGCGACATGGCGCAGCAGCGCCGGGTCCACCCACGTGCCGTGCGCCGGTCGCACCCCGGCCGGCGGCGGCGCGAAGCGGATCGCCGATCCGTGGATCCGCCCCTCGGCCCGCACGACCGGAGCCGGCCCGCCGCTGCCGTCCAGCACGGTCAGCAGCTGCGCCCACGCCTCCGCGTCGCTCGTCGCCGACGCGGCGATCAGCTTCAGCTCCGGCCGCAGCGTCGCCCGCACGTCCACCAGGAACGCCATCGCCGTGTCCGCGTCCAGATGCCGCTCGTGACACTCGTCGAGCAGCACCACGTCCACCCCGGCCAGCTCCGGATCGCGCTGGAGCCGCTGGAGCAGGACACCCGTGGTCACCACCTCGACCCGGGTGGCGGGCCCGGCCCGCCGCTCACCGCGCACCGAGAAGCCGACCGACCCGCCGACTTCCTCGCCGAGCAGCCACGCCATCCGCCGCGCCGCCGCCCGCACCGCCATCCGGCGCGGCTCGGCCACCAGCACCCGTCGCCGCGGTCCGTCCCCTATAAGCCCCGCGAGGGCCAGCGGGACCAGCGTGGTCTTGCCGGTCCCGGGCGGGGCGTACAGCACCGCCGCGCCGCGCTCCTCGAGCGCGGTCAGCAGCTCGGGGACGGCGTGACGGACGGGAAGCAGGTCGAGTGCGTCGTTTCGGATCACGCAGTCAGTCTCGTACGTCCCGGAAGTCCGTCGGGCCCGGCTGTCCACAGGCCCGCCGATAAATACGACTAATCGGCGGGCTTGCGCGGGTCTCGGCCCTCGCGCTCAGTCCCCGGCGCGCTCGCACACGAAGATCGCCGTCCCCGGGATCAGATTCCCCCGCAGCGGCGACCAGCCGCCCCACTCCTGGCCGTTCCAGGCCGGCCACTCCGGCTCGACCAGATCCAGCAGCCGGAAGCCCCCGGCCACCACGTCCCGCACCCGGTCCCCGATCGTCCGGTGGTGCTCGACGTACACCGCGCGGCCCTGCTCGTCCTGCTCCACGTACGGCGTCCGGTCGAAATAGGAGGCCGCCACCGACAGACCCTCGGGCCCCGGCTCGTCCGGGAACGCCCAGCGGATCGGGTGCGTCACCGAGAACACCCACCGCCCGCCCGGCCGCAGCACCCGCCGCACCTCCCGGAAGACCTGCACCGGATCGGCCACGAACGGCACCGCGCCGTACGCCGAGCACGCCAGGTCGAAGGAGCCGTCGCGGAACGGCAGCGCCCCCGCGTCCGCCTCCACCAGCGGCACCTCCCCGCCGATCCGCAGCGCGTGCTGCAACTGCCGGTGCGAGAGGTCCAGGGCCACCGGCCTTGCCCCCTGCGCCGCCAGCCAGCGCGAGCACTGGGCCGCGCCCGCGCCGATCTCGAGGACGTCGAGCCCCTTCAGCGAACCGGCCGGGCCGAGCAGCCCCGCGTCCGCCTCGTCGAGCCCCTCGGGGCCCCAGACGAACCGGTCGTCCCCCAGGAACGCTCCGTGCTCGCTCTGGTACTCGTCGGCGTTCCGGTCCCACCAGCCCCGGCTCGCCCGGCTGCTCTCCGCGTCCCCCGCATCACGCCGGGTCGCCGCCGGCTCCTCCTCGGGGCCGTCTTCCTGTCCGTACTCTTGGTTCATCTCGCCCGTCGATGTAGTTTGCGCTCAGTGCCGCACTCGGACCGGACACGGTCTGCTGCGGCGCGGTCCGTCGCGGCCAGGATGGCCTGGGCCGACACGAGTTGTGCCGGGTATGAGGCGATCCGCCCCGGGTGCGCGCTTCGCGCATTGACCCCGTCCGGCCGCCCCCGTATGCTAAAGGTTGCGCTGCGGGCCTGCGCGCCTCAGACGTAGCAGGCTGCGCTCGCATCTGTTGTATGTCCCCTCGGTTTTCGAGGCCCCACCCGTTCGTTCGGGCAGGTGCTTCCTTGGCTGTCCGGCTTCTTCAGCTGCGATACGGGCTCTCGGCGTAGCAGTACCTACGACTTCAATGTCCGTACCGGAGCCCTTTCCCACATGACGAGCAGCACCGAGACCACCGCCACCACCCCGCAGGTTGCGGTCAACGACATCGGTAACGAGGAAGCCTTCCTCGCCGCGATCGACGAGACGATCAAGTACTTCAACGACGGCGACATCGTCGACGGCGTCATCGTGAAGGTCGACCGGGACGAGGTCCTGCTCGACATCGGTTACAAGACCGAAGGTGTCATCCCGAGCCGCGAGCTCTCGATCAAGCACGACGTCGACCCGAACGAGGTCGTCAAGGTCGGCGACGAGATCGAGGCCCTTGTTCTCCAGAAGGAGGACAAGGAAGGCCGCCTGATCCTCTCGAAGAAGCGCGCCCAGTACGAGCGTGCCTGGGGCACCATCGAGAAGATCAAGGAAGAGGACGGCATCGTCACCGGTACCGTCATCGAGGTCGTCAAGGGTGGTCTCATCCTCGACATCGGCCTCCGTGGCTTCCTGCCGGCCTCCCTCGTCGAGATGCGCCGCGTCCGCGACCTCCAGCCCTACGTGGGCAAGGAGCTCGAGGCGAAGATCATCGAGCTGGACAAGAACCGCAACAACGTGGTCCTGTCCCGCCGCGCCTGGCTCGAGCAGACCCAGTCCGAGGTTCGCCAGACGTTCCTCACCACCCTGCAGAAGGGTCAGGTCCGCTCCGGCGTCGTTTCCTCGATCGTCAACTTCGGTGCCTTCGTGGACCTGGGTGGCGTCGACGGTCTCGTGCACGTCTCCGAGCTGTCCTGGAAGCACATCGACCACCCGTCCGAGGTTGTCGAGGTCGGCCAGGAGGTCACCGTCGAGGTTCTCGACGTGGACATGGACCGCGAGCGTGTCTCCCTGTCGCTGAAGGCGACGCAGGAGGACCCGTGGCAGCAGTTCGCCCGGACCCACCAGATCGGTCAGGTCGTCCCGGGTAAGGTCACCAAGCTGGTTCCGTTCGGTGCGTTCGTCCGTGTGGACGAGGGCATCGAGGGTCTGGTCCACATCTCCGAGCTGGCCGAGCGCCACGTGGAGATCCCGGAGCAGGTCGTCCAGGTCAACGACGAGATCTTCGTCAAGGTCATCGACATCGACCTCGAGCGTCGTCGCATCAGCCTCTCGCTGAAGCAGGCCAACGAGTCCTTCGGTGCCGACCCGGCCTCGGTCGAGTTCGACCCGACCCTGTACGGCATGGCCGCGTCCTACGACGACCAGGGCAACTACATCTACCCCGAGGGCTTCGACCCCGAGACCAACGACTGGCTGCCGGGCTACGAGGCCCAGCGCGAGGCGTGGGAGACCCAGTACGCCGAGGCGCAGCAGCGCTTCGAGCAGCACCAGGCTCAGGTCATCAAGTCCCGCGAGGCCGACGAGGCCGCCGCTGCCGAGGGTGGCGCCGCCGCTCCGGCCGGTGCCCCGGCGGGCGTCTCCGGTGGTTCGTACTCCTCGGAGTCGGACGACACCTCCGGCGCCCTGGCGTCGGACGAGGCCCTGGCTGCCCTGCGCGAGAAGCTGGCCGGCGGCCAGAGCTGAACAGGCTCACCGCTGAGCTCGAGTAGCTAGCGTCGAGGCCCGCCTCCCTTCGGGGAGGCGGGCCTCGGTCTTTTCGTGCCTGTCCCGGTCGCGCGGGATCAGGGGGTGACGGCGATGTTCGTCAGGCCGTTGCCGCCGGTGACCGTGTTGGAGCTGTGCACCGTGGTCGTGCAGCCGCCGCTCTGGTTGGTGACGTAGACGGCGAGCCGCTTGGCGCCGCTCGCCCCGGTGAGGTCGGACCGGTTGCCGCGGAAGACGGTGCCGCAGCCCCACCCGCTCTGCTGGGTGTGGGTCTCGTAGCCGTTGTTGGTGGTGCCGCGGCCGGTGTTGTTCTCCACCAGGACGGCGTTGCCCTTCACGTCGACCCAGGAGTCGTCGTAGTTGGCGCCGGTCAGGCCGCTGCCGTCGAAGGTGTTGCCGATGATCCTCGCGCCCGTCGTGCCCTCCTTGACGTCGACGTTCTCACCGCCGACGCCGGGGCCGATCACGTTGTCGAGGATCTGCACGTCGTCGCTCTTGTCGGAGAGCGTGTTGGCCGTGCCGACGTAGACGCCCTCGCCCATGCCGCGGCCGTCCTGCCCGGTGTCGTAGATCTTCGAGTTCCTGATGACGCCGTTCTTGCTGGAGTTGCGGAAGTGCACGCCCTCCATGTCGAGGTCGTGCACCGTCACTCCGTCGATGACCACCCCGTTCGCGGTGTCGGTCATGATGCCCTTCTGGCCGCCGGTCACGGTGACGCCCCGGACCGTCCAGTACGCGGCGCCGTCGAGGTGCAGCCCGTAGCCGCCGCCGGCCCTGAGGATCGCGCGGGACGAACCGGTGAGGGTGATCCTCGCCGAGGAGGTGCCCGGGACGGTGGCCTTGAAGTTGCCGGTGTACGTGCCGTCCGCGAGGTGGATGGTGTCCCCGGGGCGGGCGTCGGCGAGCGCCGTCTTGAGCTGGGCGGCCGTGGACACCTCGATCGTGGCCGCCTCGACCGGCGCGGCCGTCGCGAGGGGGAGGGTCAGGAGAGCGGGGAGGAGGGGGAGGAGCAGCGTTCGCGTGCGCATGGGGGTGCCTTCCGGTCGACGCCAGAGGTTCTCGTATGTGTACGCCAGACGAGATGGTGAACGCGGTGCTGTTCCGTGAAGGTAGGGATCGAGTGTGGGCATGCCAAGGTCTGGACCAGTGGGCGGGTGCGGTGGCAAATCCGGGGCACGGGGAATGGTGGTGCGCCGGTCGGCGTTCTCCAGGAAGAACGCGAGGAGGAGCGGAAATCGTGCTTGATCCCCAGGATTTGTACGAATGGGACCAGAAGGGTCTGGCCGTGGTCGACATGGCCCTGGCTCAGGAGTCGGCCGGACTGGTCATGCTCTATCACTTCGACGGCTACATCGACGCCGGCGAGACCGGCGAGCAGATCGTCGAGCGGCTGCTCGACACCCTGCCCCACCAGCTGGTGGCCCGCTTCGACCACGACCGGCTGGTGGACTACCGGGCCCGCCGCCCCCTGCTGACCTTCCGCCGCGACCGCTGGACCGGGTACGAGACGCCCGCGATCGAGGTCCGCCTCGTCCAGGACGCCACGGGTGCGCCCTTCCTGGTGCTCTCCGGGCCCGAGCCCGACGTCGAGTGGGAGCGCTTCGCCGTCGCCGTGCGCCAGATCGTCGAGCGGCTCGGCGTCCGGCTCTCGGTAAACTTCCACGGCATCCCCATGGGCGTCCCGCACACCCGCCCCGTCGGCCTCACCCCGCACGGCAGCCGCACCGACCTCATGCCCGGCCACCGCAGCCCCTTCGACGAGGCCCAGGTGCCCGGCAGCGCCGAGTCCCTCATCGAGTTCCGCCTCACCGAGGCCGGCCACGACACCCTCGGTGTCGCCGCCCACGTCCCGCACTACGTCGCCCGCTCCCCGTACCCGGACGCGGCCCTGACCGCGCTGGAGGCCGTCACGGCCGCCACCGGCCTGGTCCTGCCCGGCGTCGCGCACTCCCTGCGCACCGAGGCGCGCCGCACCCAGACCGAGATCGAGCGCCAGATCGGCGAGGGCGACGAGGAGCTGGTCGCACTCGTCCAGGGCCTTGAGCACCAGTACGACGCCGTCGCCGGAGCCGAGACCCGCGGCAGCCTGGTCGCCGAACCCGTCGACCTTCCCTCCGCGGACGAACTGGGCCGCGAGTTCGAACGCTTCCTCGCCGAACGGGAGGGCGAGGCGTAGTCGCCGTACGGTGGGATCTAAGCTGCCGCTCATGCTGAAGGTGGGCCTGACCGGCGGAATCGGCGCCGGCAAGAGTGAAGTGTCGCGGCTGTTCGTCTCGTACGGAGCCGTGCTGATCGACGCCGACCGGATCGCCCGTGAGGTCGTCGAGCCCGGAACGCCCGGGCTCGCGGCCGTCGTGGCGGAGTTCGGGCCGGAGATCCTCACCCCGGAGGGGACCCTCGACCGGCCGAAGCTGGGCTCGATCGTCTTCAACGCCCCCGAGCGCCTCGCCGCCCTCAACGCCATCGTCCACCCGCTCGTCGGCGCCCGCTCCGCCGAGCTGGAGAGCCGGGCCGGCGCCGGCGACGTCGTCGTCCACGACGTGCCGCTGCTCACCGAGAACGGCCTCGCCCCCCTCTACGACCTCGTCGTCGTCGTGGACGCCGCCCCGGAGACCCAGCTCGACCGGCTCGTACGGCTGCGCGGCATGACCGAGCCCGAGGCCCGCGCCCGGATGGCCGCCCAGGCCACCCGCGCACAACGGCGCGCCGTCGCCGACCTGCTCATCGACAACGACGGCCCGCTGGAGGCGCTCGAACCCCAGGTGCGCAAGGTCTGGGACGAGCTCCGCGAGCGGGCGGCCGGCGGCCGATAGGGAAGCGGCGCGTCGCAAGAGGCCCCGGACGGGGTAGAGATGACGTTCACGGGGAATGCCGCTGCCGGGCACCCCGCGGAATACGGCCGCCGTGCCCGCTGTTGAACGGCCGGAGCGAGGGGAAAGGAACCACTGTGGCCGAGAGGAACCCGGAGACCCACGTCATCGACTTCCGCGCCGCCGAGCAGCTGCTTGCCGCGCGGGACCCGCGTGGCGCGGTCAAACTGCTCGACTCGGTGATCGCCGCCCATCCCGAGAACACCGCGGCCCGGCTGCTGCGCGCCCGCGCCTTCTTCGCCGCCGCCCAACTGCGCCCCGCCGAGCTCGAGTTCGAGCTGGTCCTGGAGCGCGAGCCGGACAACGCGTTCGCGCACTTCGCGCTCGCCCGCACCTACCAGCGCTCCGGCCGCTCCGACCAGGCCACCCGCCACTTCCGCCTGGCCGCCGCGCTCGACCCGAAGCCGGAGTATCTGGAGGCGGCCCGGTTCGACAGAGCCGGCGACTGACCGGACGCCGGGACGTCAGCGGCGGCCGCGACCGCCGTGATCCGGCTCGTACGGGGGGATGTCCCGGCCCGGCTGCCAGTGCGGGCCCTGCCGCAGATGGTGCGCGACCATGATCAGGTCGACCGCCGCCACCACGAAGAGCACCCCGCACGCCGCCGCCCACCCCGGCCGCTCGAGCAGCGAGAACACCGTGGTGCCGAAGCCGGCCCACAGCACGCCCCACAGACTCAGCCAGAACCGCAACCGCAGGGGACTGCGTGCGGTCAGTGGCTCACTCCCCGTACGCATGACATCGCATCTCCCGGACAGGACCCCTGAGAGCACTTCCAGCATCTACCCACGGAACGCGATCCGGAAGCACACCTGGCGGCGAGAGGACGTGAGGGCATGAGGGAACCGAGGAGCGCGGGCCGCGGGCGGACGGGCCACCGGGGGACCGGCCCCGGGCCCATCACCCCGGACGGCTGCGCCGTCGAGCTGTACCGGCGGCTCGCCGTCGGCAGCGAGGCCGACGTGATCGAGGCCGCGCTGCCGGCCGGGGCCGCCCTGCTCGAACTGGGCAGCGGGGCGGGCCGTGTGACGCTGCCGCTCACCGAACGCGGCTTCGCCGTGACCGCGGTGGACGAATCGGCCGAGATGCTGGCCGCGGTCGCCGAACGGGTGCCGGGCGTCGAGACCGTCCACAGCCCCATCGAGACCCTCCGGCTGCCCCGGCGCTTCGACGCGGTCGTCCTCGGCTCGTTCCTCGTGCACACCGCGGACCACCGGACCCGGCAGGCGCTCCTGGAGAGCTGCCGCCGCCATGTGAAGGACGACGGCTTCGTCCTGATCCAGCGCGAAGGCGCCGACTACCACGAGAACCTGCCGAGGGAGCGGCGCGACCCCGCCGGCTACACCGTACGGATCGTGTCCGCGCGTCCGGTCGGCGACGGCGTCCACTCCGTGTTCGCCGAGTACGTCTTCCCGGACGCGCGCTGGACCCAGACCTTCCTGTCCCGCCCGCTCACCCGAGAAGCGTTCGAGAACCACCTCGCCGAGGCGGGGCTCGCCCTCGACGCCTATCTGACCGACGACGGCACCTGGGTACGGGCCCGGCCCGCCGGAGCTAGTGGATGACGCTGTAGCTGCGCCAGGGCAGCGTGCCCGGGACGATCTCGTTGCCAGTGTTGCTCGGCAGGTACGTGGACTCCTTGCCCGTGCAGTCCCGCGTGCGGTACAGCACGAGGTCCACCAGCGTGTTGTTCTCGATCCTCGTCACCCCCGTCGGCGCCAGCCGGTGGCAGCCCTTCACGGACGGGCTGGTCACCCTCACCCCGATCTCGTGCCCGGTCTCGTAGTCGACCGTGCCCACCGCGGTACGTCCCAGGCCCGAGCAGCCCACGACGGCGAGCGAGAGCAGGGCGGCCCCGGTGGCGATGGAGAGACGCCGGTGAAGAGACATGGGCGGAGATCCTCGTCTGTCGGGCATGGGCCGTGGAAGCCTGTTCCCGGCCACCCTGCCGCGTTGCGCGCCGGGTGTCATGTCCGGTTGGGCCGCCCGGGCGAAGCGCCGCGCACGGCCGTTGTCAGACCCCACCCGTATGGTCGGAAGTCCAGTCGGAAATCCGTCGCGGACCGGGAGGTGAGCAGCGCCGTGACCACAACCCTGCTCGGCAGCGCCGCCGTCTTCCTGCCCGCCGCCCTGCCCCGTGAGGGCCGCGTCGCCTTCTGGTCCCCGGACGGCACGGCCGTGCGGGTCCCCGATGCGGACGCGCACCTCCCCGACCCGGCCGTACGGGGCGAGCTCACCGTCGTACGGCGGCACGGCGCCGGCGTGCGCGGCAGGACCGTACCCGCCGTGATCCTGCCCATCGCCGAGGCGCTGCCCCACCTGGTCACCGCCCGACGGCACCCGGCCGCCCACCCCGCCACCGCCTGCTGGGGCGCCGCCGCCCTGCACGCCCTGCACCTGGTCGCCCGTGGGCGACTGCTGCCCGGACTCACCGCCGACGACCACGACGCCTGGCGGGCCGGCCCGCTCGACGCCGAGGACATCGCCCACCTGCGGGCCGTGGCCGCCGCCATGCCGTACGAGGCCCACGCCGTCCCCGTGCCCGCCCCCGGCCCGCTGCGGCTGCCGGAGCCGGAGGCACTCGTGCGCGCCTTCCTCGACGCGGTCGCCGACACCCTGCCCCGCACCCCCGCCGCGCCCCACGCGGTCGGCGCGCCGTTCGCCGCCCGCGAGCCCAGGCACCTGCCCCGTGCGCGGGCCTGGGCCGCCGAGGCCGCCGCCGGCATGGACGCGGGCGTGCGCGTCTCCCTCCGCCTGGACCTGTCCGGATACGAACTCTTCGACCTCTCCGACGACGGCACCGGCGAGGAACGCCAGGCCGCCGCCGCGCTCCTCCAGGTGCACAGCCTCGCCGATCCCACCCTCGTCATCGACGCCGCCGCCCTGTGGGCCGGCGACGGCGACGAGCACTTCGGACCCCGCGCCCGGATCGACGCCGTCCTCGCCCTGCGCCGCGCCGCCCGCGTGTGGCCGCCGCTCGGCCGCCTCCTGGAACGGGAGGTGCCCGACGTCATGTCCGTGACCGAGGACGAGCTGTACGAGCTCCTCGGCCCCGCCACCGCCCGGCTCGCCGACGCCGGAGTCGCCGTCCACTGGCCGCGCGACCTCGCCCGCTCCCTCACCGCCTCCGCCGTCGTCCGGCCGGCCCGCACCGCGCCCGGCTCCGCCACCGACGGCACCACCTTCTTCGACAGCGAGGAACTGCTCCGCTTCAACTGGCAGCTCGCCCTCGACGGCGACCCCCTCACCCAGCGCGAGATGGACGCCCTCGCCGAGGCCCACCGCCCCGTCGTCCGCCTGCGCGACCAGTGGGTGGTCGTCGACCCCGCCCTCGTCCGCAAGGTCCGCAAGCGCGAGCTCGGGCTGCTGCAGCCCGTCGACGCGCTCGCCGTCGCCCTCACCGGCACCGCCGAAGTCGACGGCGAGACCGTCCCCGCCGTCCCCGTCGGCACCCTCGCCACACTCCGCGACCGGCTCCTCGCCGGACCCGAGGACATCCCCCCGCCGCCCGGCCTCGACGCCACCCTGCGCGACTACCAGCTGCGCGGCCTCGCCTGGCTCGACCTGATGACCTCCCTCGGCCTCGGCGGCTGCCTCGCCGACGACATGGGACTCGGCAAGACCGTCACCCTCATCGCCCTCCACCTGCGCCGCTCCCATCGTGCCCCCACCCTCGTCGTCTGCCCGGCCTCGCTCCTCGGCAACTGGCAGCGGGAGATCCGGCGCTTCGCCCCCGGCGTGCCCGTCCGCCGCTTCCACGGCGCCGACCGCACCCTCGACGGACTCGACGGCGGCTTCGTCCTCACCACCTACGGCACCCTGCGCACCAGCGCGGCCCGCCTCGCCGAACAGCCCTGGGGCATGGTCGTCGCCGACGAGGCCCAGCACGTCAAGAACCCCTTCTCGGCGACCGCCAAAGCCCTGCGCACCATCCCCGCACCCGCCCGGATCGCCCTCACCGGCACCCCCGTGGAGAACAACCTCTCCGAACTGTGGGCACTCCTCGACTGGACCACCCCCGGCCTCCTCGGACCCCTGAAGGCCTTCCGCTCCCGGCACGCCCGCGCCGTGGAGAACAGCGAGGAGATCGAGAACGAGGAGGCCGTCGAGCGCCTCGCCCGGCTGGTCCGGCCGTTCCTGCTGCGCCGCCGCAAGTCCGACCCCGGCATCGCCCCCGAACTGCCGCCCAAGACCGAGTCCGACCACCCCGTGGCCCTCACCCGCGAACAGGCCTCGCTCTACGAGGCGGTGGTGCGCGAGACGATGGCCCAGATCGAGGGCGCCGAGGGCATGGCCCGCCGCGGACTCGTCATGAAGCTGCTGACCTCCCTCAAGCAGATCTGCAACCACCCCGCCCAGTACCTCAAGGAGCGCTCCCCCAAGGGCGGCGGAGCCCTCTCGGGGGCCGGCTCCGTGCGGCTCGCCGGACGCTCGGGGAAGCTCGCCCTGCTCGACGAGCTCCTCGACACCATCGTGGCCGAGGACGGATCCGTCCTCGTCTTCACGCAGTACGTGTCGATGGCGCGGCTCCTCGCCGACCACCTCGCCTCCCGCGGCATCGGCGCCCAACTCCTGCACGGCGGCACGCCCGTCCCGGAGCGCGAGCGGATGGTGGACCGCTTCCAGGCCGGCGAGGTCCCGGTCTTCCTGCTCTCCCTGAAGGCCGCGGGCACGGGCCTCAACCTGACCCGGGCCGGCCATGTCGTCCACTACGACCGCTGGTGGAACCCGGCCGTCGAGGAGCAGGCCACCGACCGCGCGTACCGCATCGGACAGACCCAGCCGGTCCAGGTCCACCGCCTCATCGCCGAAGGCACCGTCGAGGACAGCATCGCCGAGATGCTGCGCGCCAAACGGGCCCTCGCCGACGCCGTCCTCGGCTCCGGCGAAGCCGCACTCACCGAACTGACCGACCGCGAACTGGCCGACCTGGTGTCCCTGAGGAGGCCGTCATGACCCCCCGCCTCCCCGGCCGCCCCCGCCCCGCCGCCGCCCGCGCCGCGCTGCCCCGTCACGACGACCGCCGCCGCACCTTCCCCCAGGTCGCCCCGCACGAGGCGCCCGACGGGCGGTTCGCCGCCACCTGGTGGGGCAACGCCTGGGTGGAGGCCCTGGAGGACACCGCACTCGACCCGGCCCGGCTCGCCCGCGGCAAGGCGTACGCCCAGCGCGGCCACGTCGACGCCATCACCGTCACCCCCGGCCGGGTCGTCGCCTACGTCCACGGCAGCCGCCCCCGCCCCTACCGCACCGAGATCCGGCTGCGGACCCTCGGCGACGACGACTGGGAACGGTTCCTCGACGAGGCCGCCGCCCGCCCCGACCACATCGCCGCCCTCCTCGACAAGGACGTCCCGCACGCCCTGGAAGCCGTCACCGGACTCCTGCCCGCCCCCGGCGACCTCGTCCCCGACTGCTCCTGCCCCGACGACGGCTACCCCTGCAAGCACGCCGCCGCCCTCTGCTACCAGTCCGCCCGCCTCCTCGACGAAGACCCCTTCGTCCTCTTCCTCATGCGCGGCCGCGGCGAACAGGAGCTCCTCGCCGACCTCACCCGGCGCAACGCCGCCCGCTCCGCCGCCGAAAGCGCCGTCGCCGCCCCCACCATGCCCACCCTCCCGGCCCGCACCGCACTCACCCCGCTCACCGGACACGCCCTCCCGCCACTGCCCCCACCGCTCCCCGCACCCGCCCACCCCGGCCGCCCCGCGGTCTTCCCGGCCGACCCCGAAGCCCCCGACCCGCTCGCCCTCGACCTCCTCGCCACCGAGGCCGCCGCCCGCGCCCACACCTTCCTGACCACCGGCCACGACCCCGTCGCCAGACTCACCCCGTGGCAGGACGCCGTACGGCTGGCCGCCGCGCACCCCGGCTCCGGCCTCACCGCCTCCACCCGCGCCCTCTACCGCGACCTGGCCTACGCCCTCGACCGCAACACCACCGACCTCGCCCGCGCCGTCGCCGCCTGGCGCCAGGGCGGGTCCGCAGGACTCGCCGTCCTCGAGGAACCCTGGGACCCGCCCGCCGGACCCTTCGACCGGGCCAGACCCGCCCTGCTCGCCGCCGACCTCCCCGCCTTCCGCCCCTGGCGCAACCGGCTGTCCACCCGCTCCCTCCAGCTCCGCTTCGGCCGGGACGGCCTCTGGTACGGATACGAGTCGGACCCCGACCGCGAGGACTGGTGGCCGCGCGGCACCCCCGACGCCGACCCGGTCGGTGTGGTCACCGACCTCCTCGGGAGGTGACCGATAGGCTGGAGCGACGATCGAAGCGCCGAAGGGGGCCTGGTGGAAGCCGAGTTGGTGGCACTGGCGACAGCGGGGGCGACCGCCCTCGTACAGCAGATGGTGGGCGACGGCTGGGAGCGGGCGCGGACCAGGATCGCCACGTTCTTCGCCGCCCGCTCCGGAGCCGACGAGGAAGCGGTCGGCGCCGAACTCGAATCCGCCCGCGACGAACTGCTGCGCGCCGCACGCGACGGCGACTCGGAAGCCGTCGACGAGGCCACCTCCGAGGCCCGCGTCGAATGGCGCGCCCGGATGCGCCGCAGCCTGCTCGCCGACCCCCGCTCCGCCGGCGAACTGCGCCGCATCCTCGCCGACCTCGCGCACGACGAACAGAGCGCTGCCCCGCCGCCCCTCACCGTCTCCAACGCCATCAACGGCGGTGTCCAGCACGGCGTCGTGATCCAGACCGGCACCATCGGACACCTCCGGATCGGCGACCAGCCGGGCCCCGCGGGCCCCGACGGCCAGGACGGCACCCGCCCGTGAACCCGGACCCGGCGGTGCGCAACGAGGTCGGCGGCACGGTCCACGGCACCGTCGTCCAGGCCCAGCACATCGGCACCCTGACCCTTCAGGAGGCCGTCGTCCCGGCGCTCGTACCCGGCGCGCCGACCCCCCGGTTACTCCCGGCCCCGGCCCGCCACTTCACCGACCGGCGCACCGAACTCGACCGGCTCTCCGCCCTGTTGGACGCGGACGACGACCCGGCACCCCGCGTGGTCGTCCTCACCGGCACGGGAGGCATCGGCAAATCGGCCACCGCGCTCCACTTCGCCGCCCGCCTGAAGGACCGCTACGACGGCGGCCAGCTCCACGCCGACCTGCGCGGCGACGCCACCGCCACCGCCGCCGCGCCCTCCACCGTCCTGGTCCGCTTCCTCCGCGCCCTCGGTGTCGCACCCCCGTACGTCCCGGCCGACGAGCAGGAGCAGATCGACTGGTTCCGCACCCTGACCGCGGGCCGCCGCCTCCTCACCGTCCTCGACAACGCGCACTCGGTCGCCCAGGTCCTCCCGCTCCTGCCCACCGGACCCGGCTCGCTCACCCTCGTCACCAGCCGCCGCCGGCTCTCCGGCCTGCGCAGCGCGGCCGGCGCCCACCACCTCGCTCTCCCGCCGCTCGGCCCGGCCGACGCCGCCCTGCTCCTCACCCGCCTCGCCGGCCGCGCCCCCGGAACCGACTCCGACTCCGACGGCGCGGCAGCCGTCGCCCGCCGCTGCGGCGGCCTGCCGCTCGCCCTGTGCATGGCCGGCGAACGCCTCGCCGTACGCACTCACCTCACCTGGCAGCAGCTGGAGCACGACGTGGCATCGGCAGCAGCGCACGACCGCCCGGACGGCCAGGACGGCCCCGGGCGCGACCCCGTCACCGCCACCGCCGACACCTCATACGGCGACCTCACCCCCGACGCCGCCCGCCTCTACCGGCTCGGCGGACTGCGCCCCTGGGCGGGCCTCACCGCCCCGGCCGCCGCCGCACTCGTCGACCTGCCCGAGGAGCGGGCCGCCGCCCTGCTCGAAGAACTGGCCTCCATCCACCTCGTCGAGGAGTCCGCGCCCGGCCGCTACCGCTACCACGACCTGCTGCGCACCCACGCCGAGCGCCGCGCCCTGAAGGAGGACGGCCCCGCCCGCTCCGCCGCCGCGGTGGGACGGCTGCTGCGCCACCACCTGGCCGCGGCCGCCGCCGCCGACGCCCGCCTCATGCCCGGCCGCTGGCGCCTCGGCCCGGCCTACACCCGCGTCCCCGAAGGCCCCGGGACCCCCGGCGAGGCGACCGACTGGCAGCTCGCCGAGCGCGAGAACCTCGTCGAGGCGGTACGGACCGCCGACGAGTACGGACTCGACGACCTCACCTGGCAGTTGTGCGAAGCACTGTGGAGCCTCTTCCTGAGGCAGGGCTTCCACCAGGACTGGCTCGCCACCCACCGCCTCGGCGTCCACGCCGCCGCCCGCTGCCCCGGCACCCCCGAAGCCGAGGGCCGCATGCACGCCCAGCTCGGTTTCGCCCTCCTCGGCCTGGGCCGCCACGACGAGGCCGAGGCCGCGTTCACCTCCGCCGCCGACGCGGACCGGCGCTGCGGGCACCGCAGGGGCGAGGCCACGGCCGTCGAGTCGCTCGGCCTCGTACGGCTCGCCCAAGGCCGGTACGCCGAGGCGGCCCACTCCTTCCGCGCCGCCCAGGGCCTCGCCGACGACCCCCGAGCCCGCGCCCTCCTCGAACACCACCTGGGCCGCGCCCTCTCCGGCCGGGGGCGGCACGCCGAGGCCGCCGCCACCCTGGAGCGGGCCAGGGACCTGATGAGCGCGCTGCCCGACCCGTACAACGAGGCCCGCGTCCTGACCAGCCTCGGCGAGGCCGCGCTCGCCGCGGGCGACCGCGACTCGGCCGCCGCCCGTCTGGCGGAGGCGGCCGAGCGGATGGCCCATGAGCGCGCCCCGGTCCAGGAGGCGGCCATCGCCGCCCTGCGCGCCCGGGCCGCCGCCACACCGGAGGAACGCCGGCGCTTCCTGACCGAGGCGATCGAGCGGTACGAACGCCTCGGCTCACCCGCGGCGGCGGCGCTCCGCGAGCAACGGGACGCACAGGGCTAGCCAGGGGGTGTCCCGCCGATCAGGCCGGATCAGGGCCGATCAGGCCGGATCAGGCCGGATCAGGGCCGGACAGGCGTGAGCCGGCCACGGTCCGCACCGCGACCCGGTGCCGGATCGCACCCGTCACCACGACCAGGCCGCCGGCGTCCGCGAGGGCGGCGAGTCCGCGGCCGTCCGCCTGCCAGGCGTGGACGGCGGAGGCGTACGCGGCCGGGTCGCACGGGTCGGCGAAGCCGTCCGGGCGGGGGAGCGCGGCCAGTTCGAGGACCGAGCCGTCCCGGGTGCGGACCAGGCAGCTCCCGGGGCCGGTCAGGACCGCGGCGAGTCCGGCATACGGCTGCTGCTCGAGGAGCTCCGCCGCGCGGGGGCCCGGCGGCTCGTCGGACCGTTCGCGATCGACGACCACGTCCGCAAGGGCGAGCCGTCCCTCGTCGCCGTTCGCCTCGTCCACGGCCGTGTGCGCGTCGTCGGCGTCGGGGGTGTCCGGCTCCGCCGCAGGGTCGGCGTAGCGGGTGACGGTGACCTCGGGCAGGCCCTCGGCCCCGGCAGCCCGGAGTGAGGTGAGGACGCGTACGGGCACGGTGACGGGCGGGATCCCCAGCTCCGGCGGCAACGGCACCGGCAGCGGGGCGAGCCGGGCCGGACGCGCCGGCTCGGGCAGGCCGAGCAGCGTGTGGAAGAGCGAGCGCAGGAGCCGGGCGGAGTCACCCGGGTCGGCGCTCGCGGCCGCCGCGAACCCGTCGTAGCGCCCCGGCACATGCCCGTCGATCACCGCGTCGAGGCGAGCACGCAGCGGCGTCCCCGGCCGGAGGCGGGGCGCGGCCCGCCCGAGTGCGGCGACGGGCGACGCCGGATCGAGGTCCTCGGACGCGAACGCGCCGAGGAGGACGGGCAGCCCGAGCGCGGCGGCGTAGTACGTGACGGAGCCGTGGTCGCCGATGACGCAGTCGGCCGCGGCGACGGCCTGCCGCCAGTGCCCCAGCGGGTGGATCACGGTGAGCCCGGAGTGCTCGGCCCGGCGCAGCCAGCCATGGACCTGGCCGGTCCCGTGCCCGTACCAGATGTTGGGGTGGAGCACCGCGCACAGCCGGTACTCGTCCGCCGGCAGGGTCTCGGTCAACTCCCGCAGCAGGGCCGGAAACGCGTCGGAACCGGCCAGGGACGTGGGCCCCCAGGTGGAGTTCAGGACGACGAGCCGGCGCCCGTCGCCGGCACCGAAGGCGCGGCGCAGCGCGGGGCGCCGGCGGCGGAGCGCGAGCAGCCGGTCGTAGCAGGGGTCACCGGCGAGGACGGCGGTCCCGGCGGCCTCGGGGCAGGCGCGCCGCAGCCGGTCGAGCTGTTCGGGATGCGACAGGACGGTCGCCGTCGCGAGCGGCCGGCCGTCGTGGAGCACCCACTCCGGGGCCATTCCGAAGACGGGAGCGCCGCCTTCCGGCTCCCGCGCCCTGGCGCCGGGCGCAGCCCCCGGCCCTGTCCCTGTCCCTGTCCCAGCCCTATGTCCGGTGTCCGGTGTCCGGTGTCCGGTGTCCGGTGTCGCCAGCCTCTTATTGTATCCGGCGCCGTGCGAAACGACGGTCAACTTCCCTTGAAATGCCTCCAGTTCACCGCCGTAGCTCGCGGCGATCGCCAGGTCGATGCGGTCGGCCGCCGCAAGCTCCTTCGCCTGCTCCCAGGGGACCACCGGCAGGCCCGTCTTCGCCAGCAGTTCCGGAACACCGGCCAGGAACGGCGAGGACCCCGTGCACGTCGCCAGACACTGCACGTCGAGGGCGTCGTCGAAGAGCGTCAACACGTCGAGCAGCCGGGTCGCCGAGGTGACGTTGTGGACGACGAACAGCACGGTGCGCACCGCCCCGCGCGTACGCCAGCGGGCCGCGTCCGGCCCCACAGGCACCCGCAGCGGCTCCAGCCCCACCGTCACCCCACCCCTCTCCGGGTCACGATAACCCTCCGGAAACAACCGACGTCGAGGCATGATCCGCCGCCTCACACTCGCTCGATGGAGTGAAACACGCCGTCTGTCGGATCCGCGCCCCTCGCGGATGACGTTATTTCGGATACGGGCGACTGCCCGTGAAGACATCCGGAAGGCAGGAAGCCATGAGGCAGATTCGCCGAAGTGGTCTGGCCACATTGATGGTCACCGGTGGCGCGCTCGCGCTCTCGGCGGGCGCCGCCCACGCCGACTCCACGGCGCACGGCGCCGCGGTCGGTTCGCCGGGGGTCGGCTCCGGCAACACCGTACAGCTGCCGGTGCACGTGCCCGCCAACGTCTGCGGGAACACCGTCAACGTCGTCGGACTGCTCAACCCGGCGGTCGGCAACAGCTGTGCGAACCGCTCGGGCTCCGACGGTCACGGCTCCGAGGACAGCGGCCTGAGGCACAAGGACCAGCCGGGCACCCCCCGCGCCGGCTCCACCGACGGCGGACGCCACCACGAGGGCGGCGGCTCGTCCCACGGCGGCTCGTCCATGGGCGGCGGCTCCTCCAACGGAGGCGGCGCCACCGCCGGGAGCCACGCCGAGGGTTCCCCCGGCGTGCTCTCCGGCAACGGCCTCCAGCTGCCGCTCGACCTCCCGGTCAACCTGAGCGGCAACTCCGTCAACGTGGTCGGCATCGGCAACCCGGCCATCGGCAACACCGCGGTCAACGAGTCCGAGGAGGAGTGCGAGCACCCCGAGACCCCGACGCCGCGCCCGCAGACCCCCGTCCGCAACATCCCGCCCGCCCCGAGCACGGACCACGAGGTGCCCGGCCCGGCCCCGCAGTCCAACTCGGTCCAGCTCGCCAGCACCGGTTCGGACGCCATCGGCCTCGCCGCGCCGGCCGGCGCCGCACTGCTCCTCGGCGGCGCGCTGATGTACCGCAGGGCCCGCCGCGCGGGCGACCAGGGCTGAGCACCGGGCGCCCGCAGGGCCTGCCGCGCGGCGACCGGGCCTGAGCACCGAGTGCTCCCGGCCCGCCCGATCCGCCGGACCCTCCGCCGCGCCCCTCAGCCCGTACGCCAGGCCCGGAGCACCGCCTCGATGGCGGGAGCGACCCTCATCCGGGCCTGGTGACGGGGCACCCCCGCCATCAGCAGCGCGTCGTAGTCGGTGTCGACATGCCGTATCGAGGCCCGCACCGCCGCTGTGACCGCGCCCCGGTCCAGGGCCCGGCCGGCGGCCGTGCGCCCCACCCGGCCGCTGCCCTTCGCCGACGCGTGCCCGGAGATCTCCGCTGCCCGGTCCGCCGGGCAGCGCGGGAACAGCCGCAGGATCTCCGCCTCCAGGGCCACCGTGACCGCCGCGTCCCGGTCCGCCCGGCGCGCGGCGTCCCGCGCCCGGCGCCGCGCCCGTGCCTCGGCGTCCGCGAGGCAGGCCGCCTCGGCACGCCGCAGCGCCGCCTCCTCGACGAGCAGGCCCTGGCGTTCGTAGCGCGTGCGGCGCCGGTTGTGCCGTACGACCACCGCCCACAGCGCACTGGCCTCGCGGGCGCGACGGGTGAGCGCGGTGTCGCCGCGACGCAGGAAGACCAGATGCCCGAGATCCGCGCAGTCCAGGCAGACGGGCGCGTTGAACTCGACGACCATCCGCTCCAGCGGCCCCTGGTGGCACTCCGAGCAGCGGCGTCGCTTGAGCGGTTCGACCACGACGGGGGCGACGAGATCCACGCCCGACTTCTACCCGCGGGGCGCGCGCCCGATGCTCAGCGCTTCAGCGCACGCCCGGCGCGGCCGCGGCGATGAAGAGCGCCAGCGCCTCCTTGGCCTCCGCCGAGCGCCGGCCCCGCTCCTCGTCGTCCGCCGCCTCGTGCATGGAGTTGGTGATCTCGAAGGCGGACTCGGCCAGTCGGCGGGTGTCCGGGTCGTCGCAGACGAGCTGGACCCGGAACAGGGCCTGCCGGGCGGTGGTGCGCTGCCGGTACGAGGCGAAGCGGGACTCCTCCGCCTCCTCGGAGCCCGGTTCGAGCCTGCCGCGGAACCAGCGTTCGTTCTGGCTGCGCCGGTAGTCGACGACCTCGCCCGCGAAGGTGCTGTAGGCCGCGATCCGTTCCTGCCGCAGCTGCTCGGTCCTGGCGAGCGCCGCCGTGCGCTCGGCGGCGCGGCCCTGGAACCAGTGGGTGGCCACCACGCCCAACAGGGTGCCGACGACGGCTGTCAGCGCCGCATCCATGACGGGTTCGCTCCTCTCCACCGGCGGTCCGTCCACCGGCAGTTCCGGGCCGGCAGTGCTCTCCGCCGGAAGGTCGGACAGATCATCGCAGGGGAGCGGGCGTTACGCCGGGTGGACTACTGCCGATAGCCGCCGAGGAAGCGCCCGATGCGGCTGATGGCCGCGTCCAGGTCGTCCGCGTGAGGGAGCGTCAGGATGCGGAAGTGGTCCGGGCTCGGCCAGTTGAAGCCGGTGCCCTGGACGACCTGGATCTTCTCCCGCAGGAGCAGGTCGAGGACGAACTTCTCGTCGTCGTGGATCCGGTGCACGGCCGGGTCGAGGCGCGGGAAGGCGTAGAGGGCGCCCTTCGGCTTGACGCAGGAGACGCCGGGGATCTCGTTCAGCTTCTCCCAGGCGCGGTCGCGCTGTTCGTGCAGCCGGCCCCCGGGGGCGGTCAGCTCGTGGATCGACTGCCGGCCGCCGAGGGCGGCCTGGATGGCGTACTGCGCTGGGGCGTTGGGGCACAGCCGCATGGAGGCCAGCATGGTCAGGCCCTCCAGATAGCTCCTGGCGTGCTCCTTGGGGCCGGTCACGACCAGCCAGCCGGATCGGAAGCCGGCCACCCGGTAGGTCTTCGACAGCCCGCCGAAGGTGAGGACGACCAGGTCGGGCGCGAGGGAGGCGGCCGGATAGTGCACGGCGTCGTCGTACACGATCTGGTCGTAGATCTCGTCGGCGAACACCATCAGGCCGTGCCGGCGGGCGAGGTCGAGGATGCCCTCGACGATCTCCTTCGGATACACCGCGCCCGTGGGGTTGTTGGGGTTGATGATCACTACGGCCCGGGTCCGGTCGGTGATCTTCGACGCCATGTCGTCGAGGTCCGGGTACCAGTCGGCCGACTCGTCGCACAGATAGTGCACGGCCCTGCCGCCCGCGAGGGTCGTGACCGCGGTCCACAGCGGGAAGTCGGGGGCCGGGACGAGAACCTCGTCGCCGTCCTCCAGGAGCGCCTGGACGGCCATCGACACCAGCTCCGAGACCCCGTTGCCGAGGAAGACGTCGTCGACGTCCACGCCCAGCAGGCCCATCGACTCGTAGCGCTGGGCGACCGCGCGGCGGGCGGAGAGGATGCCGCGCGAGTCGGTGTAGCCGTGCGCCTTGGGGAGCATGCGGATCATGTCCTGGACGATCTCCTCCGGCGCCTCGAAGCCGAAGAGCGCCGGGTTCCCGGTGTTGAGGCGCAGGACGCTGTGGCCCGCCTCCTCCAGGGCGTTGGCGTGCTCGATGACCGGGCCGCGGATCTCGTAGCAGACCTCGCTCAGCTTGCTCGACTGCCGGAACTGCATGCGCCGACCTCCCCAGAAGTGTTGTTGCTTGGTTTTACCAAGTTCGAGCTTGGAAAGTCCAACAACATGTCTAGACTGCGTCGCATGCCACGCCGCCGAAGCTATGACCAGTACTGCGCCGCAGCCCGCGCCCTCGACGCCGTCGGCGACCGCTGGACGCTGCTGATCGTCCGTGAACTCCTCGCCGGGCCGCGCCGCTACAGCGACCTGCACGCCGATCTCCCCGGCGTCAGCACCGACATGCTCGCGGGCCGCCTCAAGGACATGGAGAGCGCCGAACTCGTCACCCGCCGCAGGCTGCCGCCGCCCGCCTCCGCGTCCGTGTACGAGCTCACCGACCGGGGCCGCGAACTCCTCCCCGTCCTGCGCGCTCTCGCCGCCTGGGGCGCCCCCGCCCTCGACGCGCCCCGGCCGACGGACGCCGTACGCGCCCACTGGTTCGCGATCCCGCTCCTCACCGCCCTGGAGGGGCTGGGGGCGCGGGTCGTCCAGGTCACCCTGGACGAAGGCGAGTTCCATGTACGGACCGGGGCCGGCGGCCGGGCCGAGTACGGGGACGGAGCCGCCGCCGACGCCGACGTACGCCTCCACACGGACGCGGCGACCTGCCGGGCCCTGGCGAGCGGGGAACTGACGCTCGCCCAGGCGGTCGAGTCGGGGCGGGCCGAACTGGCGGAGACCGCCGCGACTCAGCCCGAGGCGGAGCCGTTGGCCGCCGACGAGCCGGCCCCCGCGTGCGCGACGGCGCCGCGGCGCTGATCCACGGCCTGTGAGGCCAGGGCGGCCGCGAGCCGGTCCCTGGCCTCCGTCTGCGCCGCGATCCGCGCGTCGAGCACCGCCAGCCGCTCGCGAGCGATCTCCAGTCCGCGGGCGGACGGCGGCGCGGCGGGCATGTCACCGTCGAGACAGGACGCGAACGCGGCCACGTCGTCGAGCGTCAACCCGGCGCCGAGCAGGTACCGGATATTGGATACACGAACCAACGCGCCCTCGTCGTACACCCGGTATCCATTGTCCGCGCGGACCGAACCGATCAGCCCCGCCTGCTCGTAATGGCGCAGGGCGCGAGCCGTCGTCCCCGTTCTGCGGGCCAGTTCACCGATGCGCAAGAACAGCACCTCCCCGCGCAGTCGTATCACGCCACCAGGGCGCCCCCGTCCACGGGCAGCACCGTGCCCGTCAGATACGCGGCATCCGGCGAGGCCAGCGAGGTGATCGCCCAGGCCACCTCCTCCGGGCGGCCGACCCGCGCCAGCGGCGTGTGCGCGATCTGCCACTCCCGCACCGCACGGCGCTGCTCCTGCGTCAGCCCCATGTGGTCGGCGATCGGGGTCTCCACCGCCCCCGGCGCGACCGCCACCACCCGCACCCCGCGGGGCGCGAGCTCCACCGCCCAGCACCGGGTCAGTGTCTCCAGAGCGCTCTTCGTCGCCGGATACACCGAGTTGTCCGGCCAGCCGCGCTGCCCCACCGTCGTCGTCACGTTGACGACGACCCCGCCCCCGGCGGCCGTCAGCGCCGGCAGCGCGGCCTGCGTGAGCAGGACCGGCGCGACGAGATTGGTTTCGAGGAGCGGGCCGATCACCTCGCGGCCGAGGGTGCCGAGCGGCCCGCCCGACGCGATGCCCGCGTTGTTGACGAGGACGTCGAGCCCGCCGTACGCGTCGACGGCCGTCCGCACGATCTCCTCGGGCGCGCCGTCCGCCGTGATGTCCGCGACCAGCGGCCGGACGCCCCCGAACCCCTCGGCGGTCTCCGCGAGCGGCCCCGGCCTGCGGCCCACGGCGAGCACGGTCGCCCCCTCCCGAGCGAAGGCCCGGGCCGTGGCCCGCCCGATCCCCGTCCCGGCCCCGGTGACCACGACGACCCTGCCCGTACCCCTCCCCGTACCCCTGCCCCTGTCATTGCTGCTGCCGCTGCGCTGCGTGTCGCTGTCCATGCCGTGATCCTCGAACCCTGCCGCCAAGGGCAAGGTCAAGTCCGTGGGGCAGGATGGGACGGATGCGATTCGAACCGATCAGCTGGGAGCGGCTGGCCGAGGCGATGGCCGGCCGGCTCGACCGGGCCGAGCCCGCCGACGGCGGCCCGTGGCTCAAGGTGGGGATCGACGGCGCCCCCGCCGCGCCGACGGCGGAACTGGCCGGGCACGTCGGCGACGCGCTGCGGCTGCGCGGACGGTCCGTGCTCGTCGTCGGGACCGGCGGCTTCCTGCGGCCGGCCTCCCTGCGCTACGAGCACGGCCGGCAGGACCCGGACTCCTACTACGGCGACTGGTTCGACACCGGGGCGCTGTGGCGCGAGGTCTTCAAGCCGCTGGAGCCCGGCGGCAACGGCCGTGTGCTGCCCGACCTGTGGGATCCGGTCACCGACCGCGCGACGCGCAGCCCCGCCGTACCGCTGCCGCCCGGTGGTGTCCTCGTCCTGCACGGGCCCTTCCTGCTGGGCCACTGGTTCCCGTTCGACCTGACGGTCCATCTGCACCTGTCGCCGGGCGCACTCGCCCGCCGCACCGAGCAGGCCTGGACCCTGCCGGCCTTCGAGCGGTACGAGAACGAGGTCGGCCCCGCGGAGACCGCCGACGCCGTCGTGCGCGCCGACGACCCGCGCCGCCCGGCCTGGGCCGGCTTCCGCGACTGAGCCGACGCCCGCCGACCGCCGTCGGTCGCGCGCCTGGCCGACCGCCGTCACGCCCGCCCGCCCCGCTGATGTCAGCCCCGCCCGCCCGACTGCCGGCAGCGGGCCGCCCACACCGACACCGTCAGGGCCGCCCGCCCACCCGGGTCACCGCCTCCGCACCCGCGCGGCAGCCCGATTCCGCCGCCCGCACCGGGTCCGCGCCGGCCAGCCGGGCCGCCAGGAACGCGCCGGTGAACGCGTCGCCCGCGCCCGTGGAGTCCACCGCGCGCACGGACGGCGCCGCCACGCTCGCCGTCACCCGGCCGTCCGCGGCGAGGACGGCGCCCGCGCCGCCCAGTGTGACCGCGACCAGCGGGAAGCGGCGGCTCAGGGCCGCGGCCGCCTCGCCGGGATCCGCGCACCCCGTGAGCAGCCGGGCCTCGTCGGCGTTGGGCAGCAGACACTCCGCACCGGCCACCTCCGCGAGGAACCGCTCCGCGCCCAGCTCCGTGAGGAACCCGGCCGACGCCGGATCCACGCTCACCGCGAGGCCCGCCGCCCGCGCGTCCCGCAGCACGCACCCGGCCGTCTCACGGCTCGGCCCGGCGAAGAAGAGGTAGCCGGACAGATGCACCCGGGCCACCCCGTCGAGCAGCCCGGGCGACCAGTCCTCGGGCGCGAGACGCAGCGACGCCCCGCTGTCCGTGAGGAAGGTGCGCTCCGCGTCGGGGCCGACCAGGGCGATCACCGTGGCCGTGGGCGCGTCCGGGTCCAGGGCGAGCAGCGGCCGTACCCCGGCGCGGCGCAGCTCACGGTCGTGCCAGTCCGCCCCGTCGGCGCCCACCCGCCCCAGGAGCCGGACGTCCGCGCAGCCCGAACGAGCCGCCCAGCAGGCCACGTTCGCGCCCGCACCGCCGGGCAGCGTGCGGATCCGCGCCGGTGTGTCGGTCGCGGCCGCGAGGGGCTTGTGGTGCCGGGCGACGACATCCGTGACGACGTCCCCGGCCACCAGGAGCCCGGCGGGACCCGCGGGCCCGGTCACGGCCGCGCGCGGTAGGCCGTCGCGATCCGGGCCGCGAGCCGCACATTGCCCCGTACCGCCGCCAGGTTCGCCTCCAGGGACGCCCCTTCGGTGTGCACCGTCAGATGGTCGAGGAGGAAGGGCGTGACGGCCTGCCCCGTGATCCCCTTCTCCTTCGCCGCCGCGAGCCCCTGCGCGAGCACCCGGTCGTGCAGCGCCGGGTCGAGCTGGTCCTCGCGCGGCACCGGGTTGGCGACGATCAGCGCCGCCCGGGGCCCGCCGAGCTCGTCCTGGGCCCGTATCACCTCCGCCACCTCGTCCGGCGTGCGCAGCGTCCAGTCGACCGGCTCGCCCGACGAGGCGAGGTAGAAGCCGGGGAACCGGTCCGTCCCGTAGCCGGCGACGGTCACCCCGAGCGTCTCCAGACGCTGGAGCGTCGCGGGCACGTCGAGGATCGACTTCACCCCGGCGCACACCACCGTGACCCCGACCTGGGCGAGCAGCCGCAGGTCCGCCGACTCGTCCTGGGTCTGGGCCCACTCCCGGTGGACCCCGCCGAGGCCGCCGGTCGCGAAGACCCGTATACCGGCCCGGTCCGCGAGCCAGGCCGTCGCGGAGACGGTCGTCGCCCCCGTCGCCCCGGTCGCCAGCGCGGGTGCCAGATCGCGGTGGCCCAGCTTGCGCACCGACGGGTCCTCGGCGATCCGGGTCAGCCCGGCCTCGTCCAGGCCGACCCGGGCCGTGCCGTCGAGCACCGCGATGGTGGCGGGCACCGCCCCGCCCTCCCGCACCAGGGCCTCGAGCTCCCGCGCCACCGCCAGATTGCGCGGGCGCGGCAGGCCGTGGGCGATGATCGTCGATTCGAGCGCGACGACGGGGCGCCCCTCGTGGAGCGCCTCCCGTACCTCCTCGGACACATGTGTCGACATGGAGGATCTCTGGCGCGGCCACGCGCCCCGCAAACCTCGGTGGCGAGCTTCAGCCACAGCGCGGCAGCCCCGGCAGCCGCGCCGCGTCCACCACCTGGACGACGGCGCGGGCACCGGCCGACTTCGCGTTGCCGACGCTGTACGCCACGGCCAGCGCACCTCCCGCCGCCTGGGCGTACCCGTAGGCCGGCGTGATCTCGGTGTACGCGCCCGAGCCGAGGTCCAGGGCGTACGAGGTCTCCGGAGTGCGCCAGGTGACCAGCCGGCCGGTGACCCGCACCTGGTCCATGCCGTCGACGGCGGGGGAGGCGGTCACCGCGGCCGAGGCCCGCGCCTCGCCCGTGCGCCACACCATCAGGCGCGGCGTGCTGTCACCCGCCACCCAGGCCCACGTCGTGCCGTCGGACACCGGGGCGCGGAGGTCGCGCACGGCGGCGATCGGGGCCGGCAGCTCCGCCGGTCGCCCGTCCTTCAGAGAGGCCGCCACCAGTCGCGTCCGGGCGCCCTCGGCCTCCCGCCACACCAGGAGGCCCCCGGCCGTGAACGGCGTGTCGAAGACGCCCGTGTGCCACGCCCGCGGGGCGCCGCCCTTGGCGGGGGCCGCGAAGACGGTGGCCTTCCCCGGGCCCGTGCCCTGCGCCCACACGACCGTGCCGTCGTGGACGACGGGGCGGGGGAGGGGCCCCGGCCGGTCGGCACGGGCGAGCCGCCGGGCCCTGCCGGTGGCCGCGTCCCACACGTACAGGCTCCACGGGCTGTCCAGCGTCCGGCCCT
The DNA here is from genome assembly GCF_044541845.1 of Streptomyces sp. NPDC085481. Taxonomy (NCBI): domain Bacteria; kingdom Bacillati; phylum Actinomycetota; class Actinomycetes; order Kitasatosporales; family Streptomycetaceae; genus Streptomyces; species Streptomyces sp. NPDC085481. Next base: position 178,444 of record NZ_JBITTJ010000001.1, on the reverse strand, counting down.
CAAGGACGGCGAACGCGGCCCAGCGGCGCCCGTCGAAGTCGGCGGCGAGCAGCTGGTGTTCGACCGGGTCGGCGAACCGCAGCAGGAGGCGGGGAGCCGTCTCGCCGCGCCGGACGAGGACGGCGCCGCGCCCTTCGGCGCCGGACAGCTGGAGCGCCGTCCAGCCCGGGCCCGCGTCCGTGAGGACCGCGCGCTGCCCGGCCGGCGGACGGTACTCGCCCCGGGCGAACGCGGACCGCCACGCGGCCGGCAGCGCCACCCGGCAGGCCACGGCCCGCACCGCCGGCGTCCGCGTGGCGGTGGGCACCAGGCTGGGGCCGGGCCCCGGTCCGCCCGACGAGCACCCCGCGAGCAGCAGAGCCGCCAGCAGGGCGCCCGCCGGGAGCGGTCGCCTACCAGACGTACCCACGGCCGCCCATGATGGTCGTGATCGTGTCGGAGGAGATGTGGGCCGACTTCGGGACCGGGCCCGCCCAGGAGATGACGCTGGTGCTCACGCCGCCCACCGGGTCGAGGTAGTTGACCTGCCCGGCGGCCGTGTCGGTGTTGTAGCCGTCGATCGCGACCCAGTGGAAGATCTCGATGTTGGGGTGGCCCACGAGGTGCGGACCGCCCGGCACCTCCCAGGCGTTGCCGGCGATGGCGTAGTCGTTGTCGGTGTTGTGCGTGATGTGCTGCTTGAAGTTCGCCTTGTCGGTGGCCGTCGGCGTGTACGGGAGGGCCCTGGGAACGTAGTCGGCGCCGGGGAGGCGGTAGTTCAGCGCGTCCGCCATGGGGTAGCCGGTCGGGTTCGGGACGTTGATGTCGATGCCGTACCAGGCGGTTCCGCTGGTGTTCGTCCTGAGCAGGTTCGCCGCGTCCTGCTGCGATCGGCCGCCGACGCCGTCGTGGGCGGACTGGGTGATCACCAGGGTGGCCGGGCCACACCAGTAGGAGGTCTGCTGCGACTGGTGGAAGCCGCCGGAGAGCTTGTACCCGGCGACGACGCCCAGGGCGCCGAAGACGCTCGCCCGTTCGTACGTCCGCTCCGCCACGGCCTGCTTGGCGGCGGAGAGTCTCTCCTGTTCGGGCGTGAGCCGCTGCGGCCCGAGCGTGTCGTGTGCGGCCTTGTAGGCGGCGCCGGGCGCGGGATCCGCCGCGACCGTGGCAGCGGCGTCGGCGTCGGCGGTGGCGGTGGGGGCGGCCGTCACGGCGGTCAGCAGGGCCGCGGCGGTGAGAACGGTGGCGCGGAGGAGGATGGGCGTGGCGGTGCGGAGACGGGTGGGGGCGGCGGGCATCGCGCTCTCCTGTCCGGGTGGGGGAAGCGGGGAGGAAGGAGCCTGGGGGGAGTGTGACTCGCTCGGGCCCCCACTTACAGGGGGCTCGACGCAAACCCCGGGACCAACATTGGGCCCACCAAAGGCGCCGCCTCCGACCAGCGCGGACGCGCGCGGCCACCACCCGCACGGCGGAGTGGTTTTCGGCGCCCGGGGGACGAGAACACGCCCATACGGCCGAATCCGCCTCCTCGCGCGCGCACGCGGGCGACTACGGAATCGGTGCCCGGCCCCACCGCCCCGCGTCCCCACTCGGCCCCTTTGGGCGCGCCCCGGCCGCAAACCCCTCCTTCGGATTCCGTCGCACCGGCCGGCCGGAGGAACCGCCCTGGTCGGAGCTGAAACGGAGGGCCTGTTTCCGGGTGGTCCCGGCACCGTAACCGGCCCTCGGCCCGCGCTACAGTCACCGCCCATGACGACACACGCGCAGCCCTCCTTCGCCGTCCACATCCCCGACGCCGACCTCGAGCCCGAGCCGCTCGACCCCGGTCAGATCGTCTCCGGCACCCCCGAGGTGACGGGGAAGGTCCTGTGGGAGTCCGCCGACGGCAAGCAGATCCGCGGCATCTGGCAGATCACCCCCGGCGTGGTCACCGACACCGAGGCCGACGAGCTCTTCGTCGTCGTCAGCGGCCGCGCCACCGTCGACGTCGAGGGCGGCGGCACCCTGGAGATCGGCCCGGGTGACGCCTGTGTGCTGCGCGAGGGCGACCGCACCACCTGGACCGTGCACGAGACCCTGCGCAAGGCGTACCACATCAGCCTCTGAACTCCCCCTGAGGGAAGCCGGGTTCAGACTCTGGTAGGAAACCTTCCTGTCCACTAGCATCCCCGGCAGCGGCTTGGCGCGGCGCCCGCTCCCCGGCACCCCCGGGGAGCCCGCGTGACGCGCTCAGCGAGAGCTCTGACCCGGCCGCGGTGCACCGCTGCACGCCCCGTGGCGCCCGGCGCCACGAGGGCCGGGCCGCGCTGCCCGCACCGTGTCCAGCTCTCACCGCCCCCAGGCCAGGGAGCCCACGAATGCACCCGCACGCCTCCGCCCCACCCCGCCGCACCGTACTCACCCTCCTCCTCGCCGCCGTCCTGCTCCTCACCGGCGGCCTCCTCCTCGCCGCCCCCGGCCGCGCCGACGCCGCCGACCCGCTCCTCTCCCGCGGCAGGCCCGCCACCTCCTCCTCCGACGAGGACAGCACCCTCACCCCCGCCAGGGCCTTCGACGGCGACCCCGCCACCCGCTGGGCCAGCGCCGAGGGAAGCGACCCCCAGTGGCTCCGCGTCGACCTCGGCGCCCCCGCCACCGTCTCCCGCGTCCGCCTCTCCTGGGAGGCCGCCTACGCCAAGGCCTACCGCGTCGAGATCTCCGCCGACGACACCACCTGGACCACCCTCGCCACCGAGTCCGCCGGCAACGGCGGCACCGACGACTGGACCGCACTCACCGGCAAGGGCCGCTACCTCCGCATCCTCGGCACCGCCCGCGGCACCTCGTACGGCTACTCCCTCTACGAAGCAGAGGTCTACGGCACCACCGACGGCAGCACGCCGCCTCCCACCACGCCGCCCCCGACCACCCCGCCCCCCACCGGCGCCTTCACCGTCGTCGCCGCCGGCGACATCGCCGCCCAGTGCACCGCCTCCAGCAGCTCCTGCGCCCACCCCAAGACCGCCGCCCAGGCCCAACGGATCAACCCGGCCTTCTATCTGACGATGGGCGACAACCAGTACGACGACGCCCGCCTGAGCGACTACCGCGCCTACTACGACAAGACCTGGGGCGCCTTCAAGGCCAAGACCCGCCCCGCGCCCGGCAACCACGAGACCTACGACCCCGCCGGCCCGCTCGCCGGCTACAAGGCGTACTTCGGCGCCCTCGCCTACCCGCAGGGCAAGCCCTACTACAGCTACGACCAGGGCAACTGGCACTTCATCGCCCTCGACTCCAACTCCTTCGACGACGCCGCCCAGATCCAGTGGCTCAAAGACGACCTCGCCCGCAACGCCAAGGGCTGCGTCGCCGCCTACTTCCACCACCCGCTCTACTCCTCCGGCGGCCACGGCAACGACCCCGTCTCCAAGCCCGTCTGGCAGATCCTCTACGCGGCCAGGACCGACCTGGTCCTGAACGGCCACGACCACCACTACGAGCGCTTCGCCCCGCAGGATCCCGCCGGCCGCGCCACCACCGACGGCATCGTCGAGATAGTCGGCGGCATGGGCGGCGCCGAGCCCTACCCCATCGAGACCGTCCAGCCGAACAGCCAGAAGCGGATCAGCGGCACCTACGGGGTCCTGCAACTGGACTTCACCGACACCACGTACACCTGGCAGTACGTCGGCACCGACGGCCGCGTCAAGGACACCGGCCCGACCTACACCTGCCACTGATGTACCTCGCGACCACCGGTCGCCGCGGCGCACCGCCCGCCCCCACCGGGGCGCGGCGGCGCGTCTCCGCCACCGTCCTCGCCCTCGGCACGGTCAGCCTCGTCACCGACGTCTCCTCCGAGATGGTGACCGCCGTCCTGCCGCTCTACCTCGTCATCGGACTCGGCCTGACCCCCCTCCAGTTCGGCTTCCTCGACGGGCTGTGCACCGGCGCCACCGCCCTCGTACGGCTCCTCGGCGGCCACGCCGCCGACCGCGGCGGCCACCACAAACGGATCGCCGGCATCGGCTACGCCCTCTCCGCCTGCTCCCGGCTCGGCCTCCTCCTCGCCGGCGGCGCCACCGGCTGGACAGCCACCGCGCTCGCCGCCGACCGGCTCGGCAAAGGCATCCGCACCGCCCCGCGCGACGCACTCATCACCCTCGACAGCCCGCCCGACGCCCTCGGCCGCGCCTTCGGCGTCCACCGCGCCATGGACACCACCGGCGCCCTCCTCGGCCCCCTCGCCGCCTTCGCCCTCCTGTGGGCCACCGCCGACGCGTACGACGCCGTCTTCGTCGTCAGCTTCTGCACCGGACTCCTCGGCGTACTGCTCCTCGTCGTCCTCGTCCCCGGCGGACGACGAGCAGCCGACGGCGCCCCCGCCGGGCCGCCCACCGCCCGGCGCGCCCTCCTCGCCCCGCTCCGGGCGCCCGCCCTACGCCGCGTCACCCTCGCCGCCGCGCTCCTCGGCGCCGCCACCGTCGGCGACGCGTTCCTCTACCTGCTGCTCCAGCACCGGACCCACCTCGCCGCCACCTGGTTCCCCTTCCTGCCGCTCGGCGCCGCTGCCGCCTACCTGCTGCTCGCCGTACCGGCCGGGCGGCTCGCCGACCGCATCGGCCGCCGGCGCCCCTTCCTGTACGGGCACGGGACCCTGCTCCTCGCCATGGCGCTGCTCCTCGCCCCCGTACCCGACGCGGTCCTCCTCGCCGGGGTCCCCGTCCTGCTCGGGGCCTTCTACGCCGCCACCGACGGGGTCCTCATGGCGCTCACCGGACCGCTCCTCCCGGCCGCGCGGCGGGCGAGCGGACTCGCCGCCGTCCAGACCGCGCAGGCCCTGGCCAAGGTGGCCGCCGCGGCAGGCTTCGGAGCCGCCTGGACGCTGTGGGGGCCGACCGCCGCGCTCCTCCTCGCCCTCGGAGGGCTCGCGGCCGCACTCGGCTGCGCCGGCCGGCTGCTGCCCTCGGACCCGCCCCGTGAAAGGAAGCCGTCATGACCGCCCTACCCGCCCTCGCGGGGCGTCGCCTGTGGGCGCTCCTCCTCGGCGTGCTGCTCCTCGCCGGCGGCGCCACCGCGTACACCCTGCGTGCCGCCGCCGGGCGGCCCGACGCGGCCGCGGCAGCGGACCCGGGCTTCCGCCTCGACGCGCCCCCGGGCACGCTCTACTTCCGCGACACCGCCACCGGGCGCGTCGCCCGCCAGGACCCCGCGGCGCCCGGCTCCCGCGTCGCCCAAGGGCCGCGCTGCGACCGCTTCCACGCCGCCGGGCCCACCGCGCTCTGCCTCCAGCGGCGACCGGGGCTGCCGGCCCGTTCGTACGTCCTCGTCCTCGACCGGCGGCTGCGCGAACTGCGCCGGATGAGCCTGCCGGGCATCCCCGACCGGGCCCGGGTCTCCGCCTCGGGACAGGTACTCGCCTGGACGACCTTCGCGACCGGCGACTCGTACGCCACCTCCGCCTTCTCCACCCGGACCTCGATCCTCGACCTCCGCACCGGCTACCTGATCAAGAACATCGAGCAGATCCCGCTCACCCTCGACGGACGCCGCCACCACGCCCCCGACGTCAACTACTGGGGTGTGAGCTTCGCCGGCGACGACAACCGCTTCTACGCCACGGTCGCCACCCGGGGGCACACCCACCTCGTCGAGGGCGACCTGCGGAACTGGTCGGCGCGCGCCGTCAAGGAGAACGTCGAATGCCCCTCGCTCTCCCCGGACGGCACCCGCATCGCCTACAAGAAGAAGGTCTCCACCGACCCGCGCGCACCCTGGCGGCTGTACGTCCTCGATCTCGCCACCCTGCGCGAGCACCCGCTCGCCGAGACGCGCTCGGTCGACGACCAGGCGGCGTGGACCGGCCCCGGCACCCTGGCCTACGCCCATGAGGGCGCGGTGTGGACCGTACCCGCCGACGGCTCGGGCGCCCCGAGCCGCACGGCGGCCGGGGCCACATCACCGGTGGTGCTGCGCTGAGGAGATCGGATCCAATATCCAAAATCCCGTATCCGATATCCCTGCGTCAGGCGCGCCGCGCCGCGCCCCGCACCGCCAGCAGCGTCATCGGCACCAGCAGACACGCGCCCAGCAGGTTCAGCCAACCGTATCCCACCGTGGAGACGACCAGCCCCGCCGCGAGACCGCCGACGCCGGCCGAAGTGTTCATGATGAAGTCGGAGAGTCCCTGGACCGCGGCCCGAGCCGCCTGCGGGACCGAGTCGGTCAGCAGTGCCGAGCCCGAGACCAGCCCGGCCGACCAGCCGAGCCCCAGGACGAACAGGCCGAGCGCGGTCTGCCCGTGACTCGGCCCCGCCGTGCCGGCGAGGAGGGCCGCCACCGCGATCAGCGCCACCGCGAGCCCGATCACCGAGAGCCGGCCGAGCCGGTCCGAGAGCCAGCCCATGACCGGCGAAAACGCGTACATGCCGGCGATGTGACCGCTGATCACCAGGCCGATCAGCCGGATGTCCGCCCCGTGGTGGCTGAGCGCGACCGGGGTCATCGACATGATCGACACCATCGCCGTGTGCGAGCCGGCCACCGTCACCAGGGCGAGCCGGGCCCGTGAGGACTCCCGTACCGCCCGCATCCCGGCCTTCAGCGAGCGCCCCTCCGCCGCCGCCTCGTCCTCGGGACCGGCCATCGCCCGCGCGGTGAGCAGCGGATCGGGCCGCAGCAGCAGCGCCACCACGACGGCGGAGACCACGAACACTCCGGACGCCCAGACGAACGGCCCGGCCGCCGCCGGGATCCCGAGGCCGGCCACGCTGTCCCCGGCGGGGGCGGCGACGTTGGGGCCGACGACGGCACCGATGGTGGTGGCCCACACCACGGTCGAGATGGCCCGGGCCCGCCGGTCGGGCTCGGCCAGGTCGGCGGCGGCGAACCGGGCGGCCAGGTTGGCCGAGGAGCCGGCGCCGAAGCCGACCAGGCCGGCCAGGAGCAGCGGGAAACTGCCGGTCACCGCACCCAGGACCACGACCCCCGCCCCGACCGCACCGACGAGATAGGCGAGGACGAGTCCGGCGCGCCGCCCCCGGGTGGCCATCAGCGAGGCGAGCGGCATCGCGAGCAGCGCGGGCCCCGCCACGGTGGCCGTCGACGCGAGCCCCGACAGCGCCTCCGTACCGCTGACCTCCTTGGCCAGCACCGCCGCGAGCGCGACGCCGATGGCTATCCCCAGTCCGCCGAGGATCTGGGTGGCGATCAGCACCGCCTGTATTCGGCGCCGCAGGGCCGGCAGCACGGCGGGGGAGACGGGAACGGACGGCTCGGTCGACAGGAGCGCGTCAGGAGCGTCAGGGGCATTGGTCACTTACGCATAGTGCCAGTCCTCCCACAGCGTGGGAACGCCACCCGCACCCTCGCCGCCTGCGCGGCACCCTCGTCGCCTGCTGCCTGCTGCCTGCCGCCCGCTGCCCGCCGCCCGCGCCGACCCGCCCCCGCCGCCCGCCCCGCCCCCGCCCGGCCCGCCACGGCTCAGAACAGCGGCTCCGGCAGCACCCCTTCCAGGGCCAGCAGCCTGCGCTTGGTCTCCAGGCCCCCGCCGAAGCCCCCGATCCCGCCGTCGCTCTCCACCACCCGGTGGCACGGCACCACCACCGGCAGCGGATTGGCACCCATCGCCGCCCCGACGGCCTGCGCGGCCGCCGGCTGTCCCACCCGGCGCGCCAGATCCCCGTACCCCACCACCGTCCCGTACGGGACGCCGTCCGCCAGCTCGCGCAGGACCTGGCGGTTGAATCCGGTCACCAGCGTCCAGTCCAGCTTGACGTCGAAGCTTCGCAGCCTCCCGTCGAAGTACGCGGCCAGCTGCCGGACCGGCTCGGCGAGCAGGCCCGACGCACGCTCCACCAGCTCCCCTCCGAGCGCCCCCGCGAGCCGCTCCAGGGCCCGGTCCCGCACCCGCTCGTCGGCGTGGAAGACCACGCTCACCAGACCCCGGTCCGTCGCGGCCAGCAGCAGCGGACCGATGCCGCTGGCCACCACGGCCCACTCCACACGCCCGGCCTCCTGCGCCGTCTCCGGCTCGTCGCTGTCCATGCCGTTCACCGTACGACCCGGCACCGACAACCGGGCCGCCCAATTCGCGGACCGCGTGGCCGAGGGGCCGCACCGGGCGCCATAATCCGGTAGCACTACTCAGCGGTACCGACTGTTTTCGGACGACGTTGCACCACGGGTGGAGGACATACGCTCATGCAGGGCACGGTCGACGGATTCAGTTACGGCCTGGTCACCCCGGTGGCGGCCTTCCTCATGGCCTGCCTCGGCGGTGCGCTCGGGCTGCGCTGCACCACCCGCTCGCTGCGCCACAGCGACAGCTTCAAGGCGGGCTGGCTCGCCCTCGGTGCGACCTCCATAGGCACCGGAATCTGGACCATGCACTTCATCGCCATGATGGGCTTCTCCGTCCGGCAGGCCCCGATCAGCTACGACCGCCCCATCACCTTCGCGAGCCTCGCCGTCGCCGTCGTCATGGTCGGCATCGGCATCTTCATCGTCGGCTACCGCGGCGCGACCCCGCTGACCCTGGTCACCGGCGGCACCATCACGGGACTCGGTGTCGCCACCATGCACTACCTGGGCATGGCCGGTATGCGACTGCACGGGCGGATCGAGTACGACACCCTCACCGTCGCCCTGTCCGTCGTCATCGCCGTCGTCGCCGCCACCACCGCCCTGTGGGCGGCCGTCTCCGTGCACGGCTTCATGGCCAGCCTCGGCGCCAGCCTGGTGATGGGCCTCGCCGTCAGCGGCATGCACTACACCGCCATGGCGGCGGTCGACGTGAAGCTGCACGGCACGCCCGCCCAGAGCACCGGCGACACCGCCGCCTCGCTCCTGCTGCCCATGCTGATCGGACCGGGCGTCTTCCTGCTGCTCGCCGCCGTCGTGGTCATGTTCGACCCGCTGCTCGTCATGGGCGAGCCCGACTGGCAGAAGCCGGCGGCCGGCGGCTACCGCCACGGCGCCCCCGGGGTGCCCGCCGCCCGCCGCGTCCCGGCCTACGGCGAGCCCGCGAACTGGTCGGCCCGCCCCGCCCGCAGGGGTGCCCGCCGCGACACCTACCGCTCCCAGGACTGGTGAGCGACCCCGTACGACCAGGGCGCCGAGCCGATCGCCCCCCGGCTGTCAGTGCCGGGTCGTACGGTGGTTGCATGCGGCCCGTTTCCAAGATCGAACGTACGGTGGCGCCCTTCGAGGTCGTCAGCCCCTTCCAGCCCAGCGGCGACCAGCCCGCGGCCATCGCCGAGCTCGACCGGCGCGTCCGCGCCGGCGAGAAGGACGTCGTCCTGCTCGGCGCCACCGGCACCGGAAAGTCGGCGACGACGGCCTGGATGATCGAGCAGCTTCAGCGCCCCACCCTGGTGATGGCGCCGAACAAGACGCTGGCCGCCCAGCTGGCGAACGAGTTCCGCGAGCTGCTGCCGAACAACGCGGTCGAGTACTTCGTCTCGTACTACGACTACTACCAGCCCGAGGCGTACGTCCCGCAGTCGGACACCTACATCGAGAAGGACTCCTCGATCAACGAGGAGGTCGAGCGGCTGCGCCACTCCGCGACCAACTCCCTGCTCACCCGCAGGGACGTCGTCGTGGTCGCCTCCGTCTCCTGCATCTACGGCCTGGGCACCCCCCAGGAGTACGTGGACCGGATGGTCTCCCTCAACGTGGGCGACGAGATCGACCGCGACCAGCTGCTGCGCCGCTTCGTCGACATCCAGTACACCCGCAACGACCTGGCGTTCACCCGCGGCACCTTCCGCGTCCGCGGCGACACCATCGAGATCTTCCCGGTCTACGAGGAGCTCGCCGTCCGCATCGAGATGTTCGGCGACGAGATCGAGGCGCTGTCCACGCTGCACCCGCTCACCGGCGAGGTCATCAGCGACGACCGCCAGCTGTACGTGTTCCCCGCCAGCCACTACGTCGCGGGACCCGAGCGCATGGAGCGGGCCGTCAACGACATCGAGACCGAGCTCGACCAGCGCCTGAAGGAGCTGGAGAAGCAGGGCAAGATGCTGGAGGCCCAGCGGCTGCGGATGCGCACCACGTACGACATCGAGATGATGCGCCAGATCGGCTCCTGCTCCGGCATCGAGAACTACTCGATGCACTTCGACGGCCGCGAGCCCGGCTCCCCGCCCAACACCCTCCTCGACTACTTCCCCGAGGACTTCCTCCTCGTCATCGACGAGTCGCACGTCACCGTCCCGCAGATCGGCGCCATGTACGAGGGCGACGCCTCCCGCAAGCGCACCCTCGTCGACCACGGCTTCCGGCTGCCGTCCGCGCTCGACAACCGGCCGCTGAAGTGGGAGGAGTTCCAGGAGCGGATCGGCCAGACCGTCTACCTCTCCGCCACCCCGGGCACGTACGAGCTGTCCCGCTCCGACGGCTTCGTCGAGCAGATCATCCGCCCGACCGGCCTCGTCGACCCCGAGGTCGTCGTCAAGCCCACCGAGGGCCAGATCGACGACCTGGTGCACGAGATCCGGCTGCGCACCGAGCGGGACGAGCGGGTCCTGGTCACCACGCTCACCAAGAAGATGGCCGAGGACCTCACCGACTACTTCCTGGAGCTCGGCATCCAGGTGCGCTATCTGCACAGCGACGTCGACACCCTGCGCCGGATCGAGCTGCTGCGCGAGCTGCGGGCCGGCGAGTACGACGTCCTGGTCGGCATCAACCTGCTCCGCGAGGGCCTCGACCTGCCCGAGGTCTCCCTGGTCGCCATCCTCGACGCCGACAAGCAGGGCTTCCTGCGCTCCGGCACCTCGCTCATCCAGACCATCGGCCGCGCCGCGCGTAACGTCTCCGGCCAGGTCCACATGTACGCGGACACCATCACCCCGGCGATGGCGCAGGCCATCGACGAGACCAACCGGCGCCGCGAGAAGCAGGTCGCCTACAACCAGGCCAACGGCATCGACCCGCAGCCGCTGCGCAAGAAGATCAACGACATCGTCGCGACCATCGCGCGCGAGGAGGTCGACACCGAGCAGCTGCTCGGCAGCGGCTACCGCCAGGGGAAGGACGGCAAGGGCGCCAAGGCCCCGGTGCCCTCGCTCGCCGCGCACACCACGAAGGGCAAGGGCGCGAAGGCGGGCTCCACCCTCGAGCTCGGCGATCGGCCGGCGGCCGAACTGGCCGGGATCATCGAGGAGATGACCGACCGCATGAGGGCCGCCGCGGCCGAGCTGCAGTTCGAGGTCGCTGCCCGGCTGCGCGACGAGGTGTCGGAGCTGAAGAAGGAGCTGCGCCAGATGAAGGAGGCGGGGCTCGCGTAACGAGGGTGGTCAGAGGGGTCCGGCGACGGCCCGGTGTGTTGCAAGACCGACACAAAACCGGGCCGCTCCCCGCGCGTTGTCAGTCCCCCTGCGTAGGGTTCTGCCCAAACCGATGAGAGGGGCAGCGCGTGACGGTCAACATGACCAAGGGGCAGGCCATCAGCCTGGAGAAGCAGGGCGGGGGCAGCCTCACCTCCGTACGGATGGGGCTCGGCTGGCAGGCGGCACCCCGCCGCGGTCTGTTCGGCTCGCGCACCCGCGAGATCGACCTGGACGCCTCGGCGGTCCTCTTCGCCGACAAGCAGCCGGTGGACGTGGTCTTCTTCCGCCACCTGGTGAGCGACGACGGCTCGGTCCGTCACACGGGGGACAACCTGGTGGGCGGTGTCGGCCAGGGCGGCGACGACGAGGCGATCCTGGTCGACCTCCAGCGCGTCCCGGTCCACATCGACCAGATCGTCTTCACGGTGAACTCCTTCACCGGGCAGACCTTCCAGGAGGTGCAGAACGCCTTCTGCCGCATCGTGGACGAGACCAACGGCCAGGAGCTCGCCCGCTACACCCTCAACGGCGGCGGCCAGTACACGGCGCAGATCATGGCCAAGGTGCACCGGGCCGGCTCCGGCTGGCAGATGACGGCCCTGGGCAACCCGGCCAACGGCCGCACCTTCCAGGACCTGATGCCGTCCATCTTCCCGGTCCTTTAACGCGACCGCCCGGCCCACACGTTCGTACGGAGAGACGGAAAAGATGACCGCCGAGCTGGTCCGGGGGCAGAACCACCCCCTGCCCCACACCCGCCTGGAGATCCGGGCCTCGGCCGGTCATCCGGTCGTCGCCGCGGCCACCCTCGGCGACGAGCAGGGCCGGATCGCGGGCGCCGGAGCCGTCGCCCACCCCGGGGCGGCCGCGCTGCCCGGGGTCGAGGTGCCCCGCCAGGCCGCCGCGCAGCACCGGCTGGCGGTCGACCTGGAGGCCGTCGAGGAGGCCGTCCACCGCGTGTGCGTCCTGCTCGCCCTGCCCGTCGGCGTGGACGGCCCGGACCGGTTCGGGGCCAGCGCCGCGCCCGTCGTCACCGTCACGGCGGCCGACGGCACCGGCATCGCCGACTACACGATCACCGGCCTCGACCGGGAGTCCGCCGTCGTCGCCCTGGAGCTCTACCGCCGCCAGGGCGCGTGGAAGGTCCGGGCCGTCGGCCAGGGGTACGAGGGCGGGCTCGCCGCCCTCTTCGCCGACCAGGGCCTCCAGCGTCCCGCAGAGCTCGCCGGCACGATCCTGGAGGCCGTCGCCCAGGGCCTGGCACGCTCGGTCGCCGCCCCGCCCCCGCGGGTCCCGGACACCGACCGGGTCCGGCAGACCGCGCCCGTCGCCACCGGCGGGCCCATCGACTACACGCACCGGGGCCGCCGGCCCGCCCCCGAGACGACGCAGGGCCCGCCGCCCGCCCTGCCGTCGGCCCCGCCCGCGCACCCCGCCCCCATCGCCGGTGACGCCACCGGCTGGTCCATGGACGAGCGGCTCTACAACCAGGTGTGGGGCATGTTCGAGGACCTGGCCCGCACCGCCGCCGCGTACCGCAGCGCCTGCCAGTTCGCCGAGTCCCGGCTCGACCAGGAGCTGGACCGCGCCCTGTCCGACCCGCGCAACCGGATCGGCGGCGCCGGCGACGCGGCCCGGGCCGCCGCGAAGGCGAAGCACGACGAGCTCACCGCCCGCGCCCAGGAGGCCCTGGACCGTGACCTCGCCCAGCTCGCCGCCGAGTCCCAGGTCGTCGAGCCGGCCCTGCCCGCCGCCTACGCCCGCTGGGACAGCCCGGTCTGGCAGGCCTACCGGGTCCCGATGGAGGCGCCGATGGCCGTCCGCCTGGGCGACCTGCACCTGCCCGAGCGCACCGGACTGCGCATCCCGTTCCTGGCACGCCTCCCCCTGGCTCGCGGGCTGTGGATCGACAGCGGACGGGGTCACTCCGACGCGGCGGCGCTCCTGGACACGGCCGAGCTGCGCCGGCTCGCCCTGGACACGGCCGCCCTGCACGTGGCCCGGCTGATCGCGGTGCACCCGGCGGACGGTCTCAGGGTGCAGCTGATCGACCCGGCGGGGGCCGGCGCGAGTGCGTTCGCGCCGCTCGTGGAGGCGGGCGTGCTGGCCGGCCCGCCGGCCGCCGGTGCGGCCGGGGTCTCGGCCGTGCTCGCCCAGCTGACCGAGCGGGTCGACCTGTTGCAGATGGCGCTGCGCGCCGGTGCGGCCGACGACCTGCCGCCCGGCCTCGACACCGCCGAGCACCTCCTGGTCGTCCACGACTTCCCGCACGGCTTCGACGACCGGGCGGTCAACCAGCTGCGCTACCTCGCCGACGAGGGCCCGGCGGTCGGCCTGCACCTGCTGATGGTCGCGGACCGGGAGGACGCCGCCGCGTACGGGCCGGTGCTCGACCCGCTGTGGCGCTCGCTGATGCGGCTCACGCCGGTCCCCGACGACCACCTCGCCGATCCGTGGGTCGGTCACGCCTGGACGTACGAGCCGCCGGCCGTGCCGAACGGCAGCGCGGTGCTGCGGCAGGTGCTGGGTCAGGTGGCCGAGTCGCGCCGGCAGTGGGGCCGTTGACGGCCGTGACCAGGTAAACGCCCTTGACCTGCGGTTTTGGGCTCTCTTTACCCTTCCCTTTACCTTTCCTTGGTTGTTCGGGTACTGTTCTTTCCGCGGAGGGGAGTACTCCCCAAGCGCGGCGCACCCGTCAGTACGGACAGGTCGGTGACCTGATCCCGGGGCGTCGGCCCGGTCAGTCCCCCGGGTGGAAGAGACCTCCGGCAGCGACGACGCTGATCACAAGCCGTACGACGCCGGAGGCGCAGTGGACGTTTCGATGACCCTCTGGGTGCTGACCATTCTCGGTCTTGGCGCCCTGATCGCAGTCGACTTCTTCATCGGGCGCAAGCCCCATGACGTGTCGGTGAAGGAAGCCGGAATCTGGACGGTCGTCTGGATCGTCCTGGCCGTGCTGTTCGGCCTCGGCCTGATGGTGTTCGGCAACAGCCAGGCGTCGGGAGAGTTCTTCGCCGGCTTCATCACGGAGAAGTCGCTCAGCGTCGACAACCTCTTCGTCTTCGTCCTGATCATGGCGAAGTTCGCGGTGCCCTCGCACCTCCAGCAGCGCGTGCTGCTCGTGGGTGTGCTGATCGCCCTGGTGCTCCGCGCGATCTTCATCGCCGCCGGCGCCGCGATCATCTCCAACTTCTCCTGGGTCTTCTACCTCTTCGGCGCGTTCCTGATCTACACCGCCTGGAAGCTCATCCAGGAGGCGCGCGCCGACGACGAGGAGGACGAGTTCGAGGAGAACCGCCTCCTCAAGTCGGTCGAGAAGAAGTTCGGCGTCGCCGACCGCTACCACGGCACCAAGCTCTTCATCCGCAACAACGGCAAGCGGGTGCTGACCCCGCTGATGATCGTCATGCTGGCCATCGGCACCACCGACGTGCTGTTCGCCCTCGACTCCATCCCGGCGATCTTCGGCCTCACCCAGGACCCGTACATCGTCTTCACCGCCAACGCCTTCGCCCTCATGGGTCTGCGCCAGCTGTACTTCCTGATCGGCGGCCTGCTCAAGAAGCTGGTCCACCTCAGCTACGGCCTGTCGGTGATCCTCGGCTTCATCGGCGTGAAGCTGGTGCTGCACGCCCTGCACGAGTCCGGGGTGCACGTCCCCGAGATCTCCATCCCGTTCTCGCTCGCCGTCATCTGCGGTGTCCTGATCATCACCACGATCACCAGCCTCATCGCCTCGAAGAGGCAGGCGGACCGCGAGGCCGCCGAGGGCGGCGACGAGACCAAGGTCGTGGCCGGGGCGGAGGCCGGGTCCGAGACCCGGACCGGGAACGGCGAGACCGAGAAGGACAGCGTCGGGGCCTGACCCCGCGCAGTCGGGGCCCGGCTCCGGCCGGGAACCCGCCGGAACGCCACCAGGGGCCGGTACGGGCGGCACACCGCCGCCCGTACCGGCCCCTGCCGTGTGCCCTACGCGGGCGCCGCCTCCGGCTCCGGGACCACCGCCCGGGCCGGGAGGGTCTCCGGGAGCAGGGCGAAGCAGCCCAGGCTCGCCAGCGCCACCACCGTCAGATACGCCGCCACGCCCCACGGCGGGCCCGAACCGCCCTCCGCGAGCGCGGTCGCGACGATCGGGGTCAGCGCCCCGCCGAGCACGCCCGCCAGGTTGTAGCCGACGGCCGCGCCGGTGCACCGCACCCGGGGCTCGTACAACTCGGGCAGATAGGCGGCGACCACCGAGAACATCGTGATGAACGCCAGCATCGACCCCAGGAAGCCCAGGAACATCAGCAGTGGCCGCCCGGTGTACAGCAGCGCCACCATCGGGAACATCCACAGGGCCGAGGCCGCGCAGCCGGTCAGGCACATGGTCCGGCGTCCGAAGCGGTCGCCGAGCATCGCGGCGAAGGGCGTCACCGCCCCCTTGATCGCGACCGCCGCCATCACACACGTGAGCATCACCGTGCCGGGTACGCCGAGACGCTCGGTGCCGTAGGCCAGGGCCCAGGTCGAGACCGTGTAGAACACGGCGTAGCCGACCGCCAGGGCGCCCGCCGTCAACAGCACGAGCCGCCAGTGCCCCCGGACCACCTCCGTCAGCGGCGCCTTCGCCCGCCGCCCCGAGGCGGCCAGCTCCTCGAACCGGGGCGTCTCCGCCAGCGAGGAACGCAGCAGGAGTCCGGCGGCGGCCAGCAGTCCCGCCGCCCAGAACGGCACCCGCCAGCCCCAGGAGCGGAACGCGGCGTCGCTCAGCCCGGCCGTCAGGGCCAGCATCACGCCGTTCGCGAGCAGGAAGCCGACCGCGGGCCCGATCTGCGGGAAGCTCGCCCACAGCGCCCGCTTGCCCTCCGGGGCGTGCTCGGCGGTGAGCAGCACCGCGCCGCCCCACTCCCCGCCGAGGCCGAGCCCCTGCAGGAAGCGCAGCACGAGCAGCAGGACCGGTGCGGCGATGCCGAGCGTCTCGTACGTGGGGACGAAGCCGACCGCCACGGTGGCGCAGCCGGTCAGCAGCAGCGAGGCGAACAGGACCGGGCGCCGCCCGTGGCGGTCGCCGGCATGGCCGAAGAGGACCGAGCCGAGCGGGCGGGAGAGGAAGCCGACCGCGAAGGTGCCGAAGGCCGCGAGGGTGCCGGCCAGCGGGGAGAAGGTGGGGAAGAAGAGCGGGCCGAGGACGAGGGCCGCGGCCGTGCCGTACACGAAGAAGTCGAAGAACTCGATGGCCGTGCCGGCGAGTGAGGCGGCGGCGAGCCGCCCCATCGACGGAGAGTGACTGTGGTGCATGTGGCGCCAACTACCCGCCGCCCGCCCGGGTTACGGGGGCGTGCGGAGGCGCCCGGGGTCACCAGCCGCGCTCGCGCCACTCCTGAAGGTGCGGGCGCTCGTCGCCGAGCGTGGTGTCCTTGCCGTGCCCCGGGTAGACCCAGGTCTCGTCCGGCAGGGCGTCGAAGAGCTTGGTCTGCACGTCGTGGATCAGGCTCGCGAAGGCCTCCGGGTCCTTCCACGTGTTGCCGACGCCGCCGGGGAACAGGCAGTCGCCGGTGAAGACGTGGGGGTGGCCGTGCGGGTCGTCGTAGACGAGGGCGATCGAGCCGGGCGTGTGCCCGACGAGCCGGCGGGCGGTCAGCTCGACCCGGCCCACCGTGATCGTGTCGCCGTCCTCCACGCGGACGTCGGTGGCGACGGGGATGCCCTCCGCGTCGTACGCCCCCGCGTAGGTGCGCGCGCCGGTGGCGGCGACGACCTCGGCGAGCGCCTGCCAGTGGTCGCCGTGCTGGTGGGTGGTGACGACGGACGCGATGCCGTCGTCACCGATCAGCGTGAGCAGCGTGTCGGCCTCGTTGGCCGCGTCGATCAGCAGCTGCTCGCCGGTCGCCCGGCAGCGCAGCAGATACGCGTTGTTGTCCATCGGGCCGACCGCGACCTTCGAGATCATCAGGCCGGTCAGCTCGTGCACGTCCGCAGGTCCGCCGACCTTCACCGCTCCGCTGTACGTCATGGCCTCAGCCTAGCCCCGGGTGGCGCCCCCCGGGGCGGCAACAGGGGCTACAGCGGCGGGAGCTGGGGGAGCGGGCCACCCTCGGTGACCAGGCGGGCACCCTTGTCGCCACGTCCGGCCAGCCAGCCGAGCAGCTGGTCCAGCGGGCCCGAGACGGTGACGGGGGCTCCCTCGGTGCCGCCGGTCTTCCCGGTGGCCTCGCCGTCGGGGGTCCGCAGGGTCACCGGCGGGACCTCGGGCCGGCCCGACCAGCGGTCGGCGAGGAAGTCGATCTCCCGGCGGAGGAAGTCCTCCGGGAGGTCCGCGAGGTCGTAGCCGGAGCCCAGGTCGACGTGGTGCAGGGCCACCTCGACCCAGCGGCGGAAGGGCACCCGCGCGGCCCGGTCGGTGACGCCGTTGCGGAGCTCCACGGTCCGGTCCCAGTCGGCGGGCTCGCGGCACACCTCGTCGAAGCGGTCGGCGGTGGCGCGCAGGTCGGCGAGCTGGACGTCCAGCGGCCGGCCGGCGCCGGCCTCGATGTCGGCGTCGCGGGTCGCGCCGTCCTTGTACATCGGCAGGCCCTGGAGCACGTTCACCAGGGCGTCGGCGTTACGGGAGAGATGGGCGAGCACGTGGCCGCGGGTCCAGCCGGGAAGCCGTGACGGCGCGGCGAGCGCCGCGTTGTCCCAGGAGGACACGGCGTCGATGAGCCGGTCGGTCGCCTCGCGCACGGAGGCGAGGTCACGCAGATGGTCGATCATGGCGCCGACCCTAGGGGGTTCCGGGCCGGTCCGGCCAGGCCCGTCGGGCCCCGACCAGGCAGGACGCCCCGGCGCCGCCACTCGTTCGGGTGAAGAGGGCGACGGGCCGCCGGAAATCGAATGTGCGTGCTATAGGCTCGGAGGAAGCATCCGGCATCCTTGGTTGTTGGGTGTTCAGGCACATCCGCTCTCTCAAGAAAGGTGCGGACCGGCGTGGCCGACCGTCTCATCGTCCGTGGCGCTCGCGAGCACAACCTCAAGAACGTCTCGCTCGACCTCCCCCGTGACTCCCTCATCGTCTTCACCGGGCTCTCCGGGTCGGGCAAGTCCTCCCTCGCGTTCGACACGATCTTCGCCGAGGGGCAGCGCCGGTACGTCGAGTCGCTCTCCTCCTACGCCCGCCAGTTCCTCGGCCAGATGGACAAGCCGGACGTCGACTTCATCGAAGGTCTGTCGCCCGCCGTCTCCATCGACCAGAAGTCGACCTCGCGCAACCCGCGCTCCACGGTCGGCACCATCACCGAGGTCTACGACTACCTCCGCCTGCTCTTCGCCCGCATCGGCAAGCCGCACTGTCCCGAGTGCCGCCGGCCGATCTCCCGCCAGTCGCCGCAGGCCATCGTCGACAAGGTCCTGGAGCTGCCCGAAGGCAGCCGCTTCCAGGTCCTCTCGCCGCTGGTGCGCGAGCGCAAGGGCGAGTTCGTCGACCTCTTCGCCGACCTCCAGACCAAGGGCTACAGCCGCGCCCGGGTCGACGGCACGACGATCCAGCTCAGCGAGCCGCCGACGCTGAAGAAGCAGGAGAAGCACACCATCGAGGTGGTCGTCGACCGCCTCACCGTGAAGGACAGCGCCAAGCGGCGCCTCACCGACTCCGTGGAGACCGCCCTCGGCCTCTCCGGCGGCATGGTCGTGCTCGACTTCGTCGACCTGGCCGAGGACGACCCCGAGCGCGAGCGGATGTACTCGGAGCACCTCTACTGCCCGTACGACGACCTGTCCTTCGAGGAGCTGGAGCCGCGCTCCTTCTCCTTCAACTCGCCCTTCGGCGCCTGCCCGGACTGCACCGGCATCGGCACCCGCATGGAGGTCGACCCCGAGCTGGTCGTCCCCGACGAGGACAAGTCCCTCGACGAAGGCGCCATCCACCCCTGGTCGCACGGCCACACCAAGGAGTACTTCGGCCGGCTCATCGGCGGCCTCTCCCAGGCCCTCGGCTTCCGCACCGACATCCCGTTCGCCGGGCTGCCGCAGCGGGCCAAGAAGGCCCTGATGTACGGCCACAAGACCCAGGTCGAGGTGCGCTACCGCAACCGGTACGGCCGCGAGCGGGCCTACACCACGCCCGCCTTCGAGGGCGCCGTCTCCTTCGTCAAGCGCCGGCACAGCGAGGCCGAGAGCGACTCGAGCCGCGAGCGCTTCGAGGGCTACATGCGCGAGGTGCCCTGCCCCACCTGTGAGGGCACCCGCCTCAAGCCGATCGTGCTCGCGGTCACCGTGATGGAGAAGTCCATCGCCGAGGTCTCCGCGATGTCGATCAGCGACTGCGCTGACTTCCTGGGCCGGCTCACCCTCAACGCCCGCGACAAGAAGATCGCCGAGCGGGTCCTCAAGGAGGTCAACGAGCGGCTGCGCTTCCTCGTCGACGTCGGCCTCGACTACCTCTCGCTCAACCGGGCCGCCGGCACCCTGTCCGGCGGCGAGGCCCAGCGCATCCGGCTCGCCACCCAGATCGGCTCCGGCCTGGTGGGCGTGCTCTACGTGCTCGACGAGCCGTCCATCGGCCTGCACCAGCGGGACAACCACCGGCTCATCGAGACCCTGGTACGGCTGCGCGACATGGGCAACACGCTCATCGTCGTCGAGCACGACGAGGACACCATCAAGGTGGCCGACTGGGTCGTCGACATCGGCCCCGGCGCCGGCGAGCACGGCGGCAAGGTCGTCCACTCCGGATCCCTGAAGGAGCTCCTCGCCAACGAGGAGTCGATGACCGGGCAGTACCTGTCGGGCCGCAAGGCCATCGGCACCCCGGACATCCGCCGCCCCGTGGACCCCGGCCGCCGCCTCACCGTGCACGGCGCCCGTGAGAACAACCTGCGGGACATCGACGTCTCCTTCCCGCTGGGCGTCCTCACCGCCGTCACCGGCGTCTCCGGCTCCGGCAAGTCGACCCTGGTCAACGACATCCTCTACACCCACCTGGCGCGCGAGCTGAACGGCGCCAGGTCGGTGCCCGGCCGGCACACCCGGGTGGACGGCGACGACCTCGTCGACAAGGTCGTGCACGTCGACCAGTCGCCCATCGGCCGCACCCCGCGGTCCAACCCGGCGACCTACACCGGCGTCTTCGACCACGTCCGCAAGCTCTTCGCGGAGACCATGGAGGCGAAGGTCCGCGGCTATCTGCCCGGCCGCTTCTCCTTCAACGTCAAGGGCGGCCGCTGCGAGAACTGCTCCGGCGACGGCACCATCAAGATCGAGATGAACTTCCTCCCGGACGTCTACGTCCCCTGCGAGGTCTGCCACGGCGCCCGGTACAACCGGGAGACCCTGGAGGTCCACTACAAGGGCAAGTCCATCGCCGAGGTCCTGGACATGCCGATCGAGGAGGCCCTGGGCTTCTTCGAGGCCGTCCCGACCATCGCCCGCCACCTGCGCACCCTCCACGAGGTCGGCCTGGGCTACGTCCGCCTGGGCCAGTCCGCGCCGACCCTCTCCGGCGGCGAGGCCCAGCGCGTCAAGCTCGCCTCCGAGCTCCAGAAGCGCTCCACGGGCCGCACGGTCTACGTCCTGGACGAGCCGACCACGGGCCTCCACTTCGAGGACATCTCGAAGCTGATCAAGGTCCTCTCCGGCCTGGTCGACAAGGGCAACTCGGTGATCGTCATCGAGCACAACCTGGACGTCATCAAGACCGCGGACTGGGTCGTCGACATGGGCCCCGAGGGCGGCAGCGGCGGCGGCCTGGTCGTCGCCGAGGGCACGCCCGAGGAGGTCGCCTCGGTCCCGGCCAGCCACACCGGCAAGTTCCTCCGCGAGATCCTGGGCGCCGACCGCATCAGCGACGCCTCGGTCCCGGCCGCGCCCAGCGCCAGGAAGGCGCCGGCGAAGAAGACCACGGCCACCAAGGCCGCGGCCTCGAAGACGGTCGCCAAGAAGGCCGCGCCCGCCAAGAAGACCGCCGCCAAGAAGGCGACGGCCAGGACCCGCAAGGCCTGACGGTCACGGGCCGGCCCACATGAGCCGGCCCCCACCAGGGGGCGGACCCGCGGCGACGGGGCCGCCCCCTCAGGCATCGCCCAGCTCGTGCCCGTACGGAGGCTCCGCGCCCGCCCGGGTGCAGGTGACCGCCGCCGCCCGGGCCGCGAACGCGAGCAGCCTCCGCCACTCCTCCCGGGTCAGGGAGGCCACCGGGCGGCCTGCGAGACCGTGCAGCAGGGCCGCGTTCACCGTGTCGCCCGCGCCGATCGTGTCCACCACCGGCACCGGCAGGGCCGGGACGGACACCTCGTACCCGCGCGTGAAGACGGTCAGACCCGCGCCGCCCCGGGTGAGGACCACCGCCGCCGGGCCCCGCTCCAGCCACCCGGCCGGAGAACCGCCCAGCCAGGCCGCGTCCTCCTCCGACAGCTTCAGCAGCGAGACGTACGGCAGCCAGCCCGCGAACCGCTCCCGGTAGGCCGCCGGATCCGGGATCAGGCCGGGCCGGATGTTCGGGTCGAGCAGGGTGAAGGCGCCCTCCCGCGACGAGCGCCGCAGCAGCGACTCGTACGCGCTCGCGCCCGGCTCCAGGGCCAGCGAACAGGTCCCGAAGGCGAGTGCCCGCACCCCCTCCGGCAGCCGCTCCGGCAGCGCGAAGAGCCGGTCAGCCGTGCCCTCCACGTAGAAGCCGTAGCGGGCGGAGCCGTCCGGGCCCACCGAGGCCACCGCCAGGGTCGTCGGCTCCGGCCCGCGCTGGACGAGACCGGTCGCCACCCCCGCCGTCCGCAGCCCGTCGAGCAGCGCCTCGCCGAAGGCGTCCGTGGACACCCGCGAGCAGAAGGCCACCTCCGCGCCGATCCGGCCGAGCGCCACCGCCGTGTTGTACGGGCCGCCGCCCGGCCGGGGCAGCAGCGGGGACAGGGGGCCCGCGGCCCCGTCCGGAACCAGGTCGATCAGGGACTCACCGGCGACGACGATCACGCACCGGAACGTAACCCATTCGCCGCCCGTCACGACAGACACCTGCGGCCGGGCAGGGCGTCAACCCGGGCGCGGGGCTCCCAGGACCCGCCGGTATCGTCGATTCGGTCCCCTCTCGGGACGCCTTGTCCCCGATCCGTCACCGTGGAGCGCTCATGTCCGGCCAGTCCACCCGCCGCACCGTCCTCAAAGGCGCCGCCCTCGCCGGGGCCGCCGGGCTGGGTGTCGCCGCCTGCTCCACCGAGTCCAAGCTCGGCCACGCCGAGAACCCGACGCCGACCGCGCCGGTCGCCCTCGGAGCCCCCGACGAGGTCCCCGTCGGCGGCGCCAAGCTCTACCGCGAGCAGCGACTCCTGGTGCACTGCCCGGCCAAGGGCCAGTACAAGGCGTTCAGCGCCCAGTGCACCCACGCCGGCTGCGTCCTCGACAGGATCGAGAACAACCAGGGCAACTGCCCCTGCCACGGCAGCCGCTTCGACGTGACCACCGGCAAGGCGCTCCAGGGGCCGGCGACCGTCCCGCTCCCCGAGGTGCCCGTCCGTGTCGAGAACGGGAAGCTGGTCGCCGGGCCGGAGGCCTGAGGACCCGAGTGCCCAGGACCCGACGGCCTGGACTCCTACGCCCAGTCCCAGTCGATCCCCAGGATCTCCGGGCGCACCCCCTGCTCCACCAGGTGCACCGTGCGGTGCCGGCCGCTCAGCGTCAGCTCGGTCCGGCCACCGCGCGGCGCCCCCGTCGACGCCTGCGCGAACCGCCGGCAGCGCACCGGCAGCGCCGCCTCGTCGAAGGCGACCTGCAGCACGTACTGCCCGCCCGCGAAGCTGAACCCGCGCTGGTACTCCCGGCTCGGACCGCCCGTGCCGTCCTCGAAGCCGTACGAGAAGAAGTACGTCTCGCCGGCCCGCAGCCGCGTGTCGAACAGCAGCTCCGCGACGAGCACCCCGGTCTCCGCGTGCCGCCGCACCCGCCCCGTCCGGCAGTTCTCCGTCGCCCGCACCTCCACCCGGGAGGGGTCGCAGCCCGGGTCGCCCCGGTGGATCGCCAGATAGCGGTCGATGCCGTCCCGGTGCGCCCGCACCACGTGCTGCGAGTCCCGGCCGAGCAGTTCACGCCCCGCCCCGATCCGTACCCGCTCGTGGTGGCCGACCGTGTGCAGCCCGCCGTCCGCCGGGCTCTCCAGCTCGGCGAGCAGCTCCTCGACCACGCCGTGGGCCTCCACGAGAGAGCGGTACGAGCGGGTCGCCGGGCGGTCCACGTCGGCGCGGGCGGCCGTGTCGTCGGCGAGCAGCCGGATCAGCGAGTCGCCCGGCAGCTGGAGCACCTCCTCCAGGGCGCGCACCGCCTTCATCGACTCGGGCCGCTGCGGACGGCGGGCGCCCTGCTGCCAGTAACTGAGGGACGTCACCCCGACCTTGATGCCCCGGTGCGCCAGATGGTGCTGCACCCGCTGGAGCGGCAGCCCGCGCACCGCGAGCGCCGTCCGCAGCGCCAGATGGAACGGGCCGGTGTGCAGCAGTTGCGCCAGATCGGCCTCGGTGTGACTCACGAGGGCTCCTCAGTGAACGTTCACGGCAGGGGAGGCGGAGCACGGTGCCGCCGGGGGCGGACGGGCAGGTGGGCCGGGGAGGGCCGTTCACAGCCGGGTCACACCGTTCACAGCTCGCCGTCACCCCGCATTGAAGCGTGTTGACCGGATCCGGACAACGTCCGATGCTCCAGATCAGCGTCCGGACGCGCTCCTCTCCTCCAACTCCCCACATCCCCACACCGGGAGGAACGCGATGCGCAGTAGAAAGGCCCTCGCGGCGCTCGCCGCGACCGCAGCCCTCTTCCTCGTCCCCGCCCCTTCGGCGTCCGCCGCGCCGACGGGTGAGGACGCCTCGACCCTCGCGTACAAGCGGCTCGGCATCACCATGCAGGCGCAGCAGAAGAACAACTGGTGCTGGGCGGCCGGCGGCAACACCATCGCCACCTGGTTCGGCCGCAACTACAGCCAGAACCAGTTCTGCAACGCCGCCTTCAACCGCCAGCAGGGCTACGACTGCCCCAACTGGCAGGCCACCCTCGGCAATGTCCAGACCGGGCTGAGCTGGGCGGGCATCAACCCCGGCTCGTACGTCGACGGCTGGCTGCGCTACTCGACCGTGCAGACCGAGATCAACGCCGGCCGGCCGGTCGAGACGCGGATCCAGTGGTCGAGCGGCGGCGGTCACATGCATGTGATCTACGGCTACGACGACGCCGACAGCTGGGTGTACTGGGGCGACCCGTGGCCGTCGAACGACCGCTACAACTGGGCCTCGCACGCCTGGTACGTGGACAACAACTCCTTCTCCTGGACCCACTCGCTCTACCGGATCGGGGCGTGACGACGATGAGCACCCCTGTACGTGCCGCGGGCGCCGGCCTGCTGACCGCCGCCGCCCTCGTCGTCCTCGGCGCGCTCCCGGCCGGCGCGGCCGAGCCGCAGCCGACGGCGGCGACCCCCGAGGAGGCGGTCGCCGCGCCGCGGACGCTCGACACGCTCACCCGGTTCTTCGGCCGGGACGCGCAGGGCGCCCGGGCCGGCGCTCTTGCGCGGTCCGCCGGTAAACCCCGGATCGACGGCGCTTCCGTGCCGGTGCGGATCCTCTCGCCCGACTTCGTGGCCGGGAAGCCGGGGGCTCCGGTGGCCCGCGTCGAGTTCCACGCCAGCAAGGCGGTCGCCGCGGACGGGCGGACGGCCTCGCTGTGGACCGTTCGCGGGGCGGGCGGCGGCTGGCAGGTGGTGAACATCGCCACCGGCGACGACGAGCAGCGCTACACCGAGCAGGGGCGGCGGGCGCTGCCCGGCGGGATCGTCTTCCGCGAGCCGCAGATCGACGCCTGGTACGTGCAGAAGGGGCCGAAGGTGCTCCCGCTGGACGAGGACGCCGTACGGGCCGTGGGAAGGAACGGCACCACCCTCGGCGCCTATCGGGACCGGGTCGTCAAGGCGTACGGCGACAAGCTTCCCGGCTCTGCCTACGCCGGGAAGGGGGCGGCGGGCGGCTACGACGCCACGAAGGCCGCCGCTCCCGCGCCCCACGCCGAGCCCGCCGTCTTCACCGCCTCGACGGTGTCCGGTGCGGGCGCTGTGCTGGCGCTCGCCCTCGGGGCCACCGCGGTGCTGCGGCGCCGCCGCTCCCGGTAGGGGGCCGGAGGGGGCCGGGGCCTCCGTGGGGGCCCCGGCCTCCCGCGGAGGCCCCGGGCCCCTCCCCGCCGTCGACGGGCGCGGCGCCGCTATTGCGCCAGGTATCCGCCGTCGACCGGGAGTACCGCCCCCGTCACGAAGGAGGCCTCGTCCGAGGCCAGGAACAGGATCGCGGCGGCCACCTCCTCCGGCTTGCCGAAGCGTTCCATCGGATGGGCGCGGGCGACCGTCTCCAGGTACGCGAGGCCGCCCGGCTCCTCGCGTACCGCGGCCACCCGCTCCGTCTCGATCGTGCCGGGGGCCACCGCGTTCACCCGGATCCCGTGGGCGGCCCACTCCACCGCCAGGTGCTTGGTCAGACCCGTCGCCACGAACTTCGCCGGTCCGTAGACCGCCTGCCGGGCCTGGCCCGCCACGCCCGAGACCGACGAGGTGCACACGATCGCCCCGCCGCCCGTGCCGCGCATCGCCTCGATCGCGTACTTGCAGGTCAGGAACATGCCACGGCCGTCGACGGCCATGACCGTGTCGAAGTCGTGGGCGCTCGCCTCGGTGACGTCGAGCAGCGGGATCACCCCGGCGTTCGCCACCAGGACGTCGAGCCGGCCGAAACGGTCCACCGCCGTGGCGATCATGCGCCGGGCGTCTTCCTCCTTGGATACGTCGCCGGTCACCGTCACCATGCCGTGGCCGAGTGTGCCGAGGCGCTCCGCGTTCACGTCCGTCGCCACCACGCGGGCGCCCTCCGCCGCGAAGCGCAGCGCTGTCGCCCGCCCGATTCCGCCGGCCGCGCCCGTGATCACGCACACCCGGTCCGCCAGCCGCCCTGAGGTCTCGTTCACCATGTCCGGCCAACGAGCGCGCGCGGCCGGAGTGTCGGTCCCCGCCAGTAGGGTGGGAGCCATGGCCGACCCCTCCAGCTACCGCCCCAAGCCGGGGCAGATCCCCGACACGCCGGGGGTCTACAAATTCCGCGACGAGCACCGCCGGGTGATCTACGTCGGGAAGGCGAAGTCCCTGCGTCAGCGGCTGGCGAACTACTTCCAGCCGGTCGCGAGCCTGCACCCGCGCACGGCGACGATGGTGACCACGGCCGCCTCCGTGGAGTGGACGGTCGTCTCGACCGAGGTCGAGGCGTTGCAGCTGGAGTACTCCTGGATCAAGGAGTACGACCCCCGGTTCAACGTGAAGTACCGGGACGACAAGAGCTACCCGTACCTCGCGGTCACGCTCGACGAGGAGTTCCCCCGCGTCCAGGTCATGCGCGGGCACAAGAAGAAGGGCGTGCGCTATTTCGGGCCGTACGCGCACGCCTGGGCGATCCGCGAGACCGTCGACCTGATGCTGCGGGTCTTCCCGGTGCGTACGTGCTCCGCGGGCGTCTTCCGCAACGCCGCCTCCGCCGGCCGCCCCTGCCTGCTGGGCTACATCGGGAAGTGCTCGGCGCCCTGTGTCGGCCGGGTCGGCCCCGAGGAGCACCGCGAACTGGCCGAGGAGTTCTGCGACTTCATGGCCGGCCGCACCGGCACGTACATCCGCCGCCTGGAGAAGCAGATGATGCTCGCGGCCGAGGACATGGAGTACGAGAAGGCCGCCCGGCTGCGCGACGACATAGAGGCGCTGCGCAAGGCCATGGAGAAGAACGCGGTGGTGCTCGCCGACGCCACCGACGCCGATCTGATCGCGCTCGCCGAGGACGAGCTGGAGGCCGCCGTCCAGATCTTCCACGTCCGCGGCGGCCGGGTCCGCGGCCAGCGCGGCTGGGTCACCGACAAGGTCGAGGCGGTCGACACCGCCGGGCTCGTCGAGCACGCCCTCCAGCAGCTGTACGGCGAGGAGAGCGGCGACGCGGTCCCCAAGGAGGTGCTCGTCCCCGCCCTGCCCGAGGACGCGGCCGCCGTCACCCAGTGGCTCACCGGCCGGCGGGGTTCCCACGTCTCGCTGCGCATCCCGCAGCGCGGCGACAAGAAGGACCTCATGGAGACCGTCGCGCGCAACGCGCAGCAGTCGCTCGTGCTGCACAAGACCAAGCGGGCCAGCGACCTGACCACCCGCTCGCGGGCGCTCGAGGAGATCGCCGACGCCCTGGAGCTCGACTCGGCGCCGCTGCGCATCGAGTGCTTCGACATCTCGCACCTCCAGGGCGAGGACGTCGTGGCCTCCATGGTCGTCTTCGAGGACGGGCTGCCCCGCAAGAGCGAGTACCGCCGCTTCCAGATCAAGGGCTTCGAGGGCCAGGACGACGTCCGGTCCATGCACGAGGTGATCAGCCGCCGCTTCAAGCGCTACCTCGCCGAGAAGGAGAAGACCGGCGAGTGGGTGGACGGCGAGGTCCCGGCGGAGCCCGGGGCCGAGGGGCGCGAGGACGACGGCCGGCCCAAGCGCTTCGCCTACCCGCCGCAGCTCGTGGTCGTCGACGGCGGGCAGCCGCAGGTCGCCGCCGCCCGGCGGGCCCTGGACGAGCTCGGCATCGACGACATCGCCGTCTGCGGCCTCGCCAAGCGCCTGGAGGAGGTGTGGCTGCCCGGCGACGACGACCCGGTCGTGCTGCCCCGCTCCAGCGAGGGCCTGTACCTCCTTCAGCGGGTACGTGACACGGCTCACGACTTCGCCATCCGCTACCAGCGGTCCAAGCGGAACAAGCGCATCCGCAGCAGCCCCCTGGACGCGATCCCAGGCCTGGGAGACACCCGCAAACAGGCGCTCATCAAGCATTTCGGCTCGGTCAAACGGCTCCGGCAGGCGACAATCGAGCAGATCTGCGAGGTCCCCGGCATGGGCCGCAAGACGGCCGAGGCCGTGGCGGTGGCCCTCGCGCAGGCGGCCCCGGCCGCGCCCGCCGTGAACACGGCAACAGGAGAGATCATGGAAGACGACGGGGGCACGACGGCATGACCACGCACGACCAGCACGACGAGCAGCACGAGAATGAAGACGGAGCGCCAGACATGGACACGGGCACGACGGAGCCCGCCGGCGACAACGCCGACGCGGCCATCCCCGAACTGGTGATCATCTCCGGCATGTCCGGCGCCGGCCGGTCCACCGCGGCGAAGTGCCTGGAGGACCTCGGCTGGTTCGTCGTCGACAACCTGCCGCCCGCGCTGATCCCCACCATGGTGGAGCTCGGCGCCCGCTCCCAGGGCAACGTCGCCCGGATCGCGGTCGTCGTCGACGTCCGCGGCCGGCAGTTCTTCGACAACCTCAAGGACTCCCTCGCCGACCTCGACGCCAAGCAGGTCACCCGCCGGATCGTGTTCCTGGAGTCCTCCGACGACGCCCTGGTCCGGCGCTTCGAGTCGGTCCGCCGCCCGCACCCGCTCCAGGGCGACGGCCGCATCGTCGACGGCATCGCCGCCGAGCGCGACCTGCTGCGCGAGCTGCGCGGCGACGCGGACCTGGTGATCGACACCTCCAGCCTCAACGTCCACGAGCTGCGCGCCAAGATGGACGCCCAGTTCGCCGGCGACGAGGAGCCCGAGCTGCGGGCCACCGTGATGTCCTTCGGCTTCAAGTACGGCCTGCCCGTCGACGCCGACCTCGTCGTCGACATGCGCTTCCTGCCCAACCCGCACTGGGTCCCGGAGCTGCGCCCGTTCACCGGCCTGAACGAGGAGGTCGCCAACTACGTCTACAACCAGCCCGGCGCCAAGGAGTTCCTGGACCGCTACACCGAGCTGCTCCAGCTGATCGCCGCCGGCTACCGCCGCGAGGGCAAGCGGTACGTGACGATCGCCGTCGGCTGCACCGGCGGCAAGCACCGCTCGGTGGCCACCGCCGAGAAGCTGGCCGCCCGGCTCGCCTCGGAGGGCGTGGAGACCGTCGTCGTCCACCGGGACATGGGGCGCGAGTGAGGCCGTACCGCCGGCGCACCTCCACCCTCTCGGTGCGTACGCTCCGCAGGCGCGGCGCCCAGCCGAAGGTGGTCGCGCTGGGCGGCGGCATGGGCCTGTCCGCCTCCCTCGCCGCCCTGCGCCGGATCACCGGCGACCTGACCGCCGTGGTCACCGTCGCCGACGACGGGGGCTCCAGCGGCCGGCTCCGCGAGGAGCTGGGCGTGCTGCCCCCGGGTGACCTGCGCAAGGCGCTCGCGGCGCTGTGCGGCGACGACGACTGGGGCCAGACGTGGGCCCGGGTGATCCAGCACCGCTTCCAGTCCAAGGGCGAGATGCACGGTCACGCGGTCGGCAACCTGCTGATCGTCGCCCTCTGGGAGCAGCTCGGCGACCCCGTGCAGGCCCTGGACCTGGTCGGCCGCCTGCTCGGCGCGCACGGCCGGGTGCTGCCCATGTCCGCCGTACCGCTGGAGCTCCAGGCCCTGGTCAGGGGCCACGACCCGGCCCGCCCGCACGACGTGGACACCGTACGGGGCCAGGCCACCGTGGCGCTCACCCCCGGCGAGGTGCAGTCCGTGCACCTGGTGCCGGCCGACCCGCCGGCCGTCCCCGAGGCGGTCGCCGCGGTCCTGGACGCCGACTGGGTGGTGCTCGGCCCGGGCTCCTGGTTCTCCTCGGTCATCCCGCACCTGCTCGTGCCGGAACTGCTCGACGCCCTGATGGAGACGAAGGCCCGCCGGGTGCTCTCGCTGAACCTCGCGCCGCAGCCCGGAGAAACCGAGGGCTTCTCCCCGCAGCGTCATTTGGAGGTTTTGGCACGACACGCCCCTAAACTCGCCCTGGACGTGGTGCTGGCCGACGAGGCCGCCGTGCCCGACCGCGAGTCCCTCGCCGATGCCGCCAAGCGGCTCGGCGCCGCGGTCGAGCTGGCGCCGGTGGCCAGGCCCGACGGTGCTCCGAAGCATGATCCGGAGCTGTTGGCCGCCGCGTACGACCGTATTTTTCGGATGCATGGAAGGATCGGCCCATGGCGATGACGGCAGCGGTGAAGGACGAGATCTCCCGGCTCCCCGTCACCCGGACCTGCTGCAGGAAGGCCGAGGTCTCGTCGATCCTGCGGTTCGCGGGCGGGCTGCACCTGGTGAGCGGCCGGATCGTGATCGAGGCGGAGCTGGACACGGCGATGGCGGCCCGCCGGCTCAAGCGGGACATCCTGGAGATCTTCGGGCACAGCTCCGAGCTGATCGTGATGGCCCCGGGCGGGCTGCGCCGCGGTTCGCGCTTCGTCGTCCGGGTGGTCGCGGGCGGTGACCAGCTGGCGCGGCAGACCGGCCTCGTGGACGGCCGCGGCCGCCCCATCCGTGGCCTGCCCCCGCAGGTCGTCTCCGGTGCCACCTGCGACGCCGAGGCGGCCTGGCGCGGTGCCTTCCTGGCGCACGGCTCGCTGACCGAGCCGGGCCGCTCCTCCTCCCTGGAGGTCACCTGCCCCGGCCCGGAGGCCGCGCTCGCCCTGGTCGGCGCCGCCCGGCGGCTGTCCATCGCCGCCAAGGCCCGCGAGGTACGGGGTGTGGACCGGGTGGTGGTCCGCGACGGTGACGCCATCGGCGCCCTGCTGACCCGGCTCGGCGCGCACGAGTCGGTGCTCGCCTGGGAGGAGCGGCGGATGCGGCGCGAGGTCCGCGCCACCGCCAACCGGCTGGCCAACTTCGACGACGCCAACCTGCGCCGCTCGGCCCGGGCCGCGGTCGCCGCGGGCGCCCGGGTGCAGCGGGCCCTGGAGATCCTGGGCGAGGAGGTGCCCGAGCACCTCGCCGCCGCCGGCCGGCTGCGCATGGAGCACAAGCAGGCCTCCCTGGAGGAGCTGGGCGCGCTCGCCGACCCCCCGCTGACCAAGGACGCGGTGGCCGGCCGGATCCGCCGGCTGCTCGCCATGGCCGACAAGCGGGCGCAGGACCTGGGCATCCCCGGGACCGAGTCCAACCTGACCGAGGAGCTGGACGACAGCCTGGTCGGCTGACCTGCCCGGAACCCCCGATTCCCCGCTGCCGGTGCCTTTCTGAGGCGCCGGCAGCTCCTTTTCGACGCGCCGCAGGCACTCTTGACACCCCCATGAGCCCCCACGAGCCTGGCGTCTGTTCACTTTCGTGGCAGACAACAGCAAGGGGGGCTTATGAGACGCAGAGCGGGATCGATCCTCGCCGCGGCTTCACTGCTGATCGCGGGACTCGCGGCCGCGCCGGCCGCCGGAGCACGGCCGGGCGGCGACGAGGGCGACACCCTCTCCGTGTGGCGCGCGAAGGTCACCAAGGAGCAGGTTCCGCTGCTGCTCCAGGCCGGCACCGACGCTCACGAACTGACCGAACAGGTGCCCGCGAAGGGCACCGCCACCGTCGAGCTCTACCTCACCGCGGAGCAGGCCGGGCAGCTGCGCGGCCAGGGCGTCGAGCTCGCCGCGCACACCCTGAGCGACGGGGCCGCGAAACGGGTCGCGGGCGCCGGGGACGGCGTCTTCCGCCCGTACGGCGGCAAGGGCGGCCTCAAGCAGGAGATCCTGGACACCGCCAAGGCCCACCCGGGCCTCACCAAGGTCGTCTCCATCGGCAGGACCCTCAAGGGCCAGGACATCCTCGCCCTCAAGATCAGCAAGGGCGCCGCCAAGGCGAAGGACGGCAGCAGGCCCGCCACGCTGTACATGTCCAACCAGCACGCCCGCGAGTGGATCACCCCCGAGATGACCCGGCGGCTGATGCACTACTACCTCGACGGCTACGGCAAGGACGCCCGGGTCACCGGCCTGGTCGACACCACCGAGCTGTGGTTCGTGCTCTCCGCCAACCCCGACGGCTACGACTTCACCCACGCCGACCCCGACAACCGCCAGTGGCGCAAGAACCTGCGCGACAACGACGGCGACGGCCGCACCGGGCCCGGCGACGGCGTCGACCTCAACCGCAACTTCGCCTACAAGTGGGGCTACGACGACGAGGGTTCGTCACCCTCCCCCGACAGCGAGACCTACCGCGGCAGCCGCGCCATGTCCGAGCCGGAGACCCGCGCCCTGGACGCCTTCGAGAAGCGCGTCGGCTTCCGCTACGGCGTCAACTACCACTCCGCCGCCCAGCTCCTGCTGTACGGAGTCGGCTGGCAGGTCGCCACCGACACCCCGGACGACGTGGCCCTCAAGGCGCTCGCCGGCACCCCGCAGAAGCCCGCGATCCCCGGCTACCGCCCACAGGTCTCCTCCGAGCTCTACATCACCAACGGCGAGGCCGACGGCCACGCCGCCAACGTCAACGGGATGCAGATGTTCACCCCGGAGATGTCGACCTGCGCCACCGCCTCCCGCGTCGACCCGAACGACGCCTGGGACCCCGCCGACTGCGCCTCCGTCTTCACCTTCCCCGACGACGAGAAGCTGATCCAGGCCGAGTTCGCCAAGAACGTCCCCTTCGCGCTCGCCGTCGCCGAGACCGCCGCCCACCCGGACCGGCCCGTCTCCCCGGTCGGCATCGAGGCCCCCGACCTCACCCCGGACACCTTCGCGACCTCGTACGCCGGCGGCGGCGACCAGGAGGTCTCCGTCACCGCCCGCAAGGCGCTGCGGAACAAGACCCTCAACTACCGGATCAACGGCGGCCGCACCCACCACGAGGGCCTCACGCCCTGGAGGGGCGGCGAGACCTACGGCGGCGAGGACAACCTGTACTTCGACCAGTACCGCGCCGAGGTCGGGGGCGCCCGGCCCGGCGACCGGGTCGAGGTCTGGTTCTCCGCCCGCACCCGCGAGGGCAGGGCCACCGCGTCCGCCCCGTTCACCTACACCGTGGCCGAGCGGCCCCGCGGCGACGTCCTCGTCCTCGCCGAGGAGGGCGGCACCGCCGCCGCGCAGCACGCCGGCGCCTATGTGAAGGCGCTCGCCGCGAACGGCCGCAGGGCCGCCGTCTGGGACGTCGCCACCCAGGGCGCCCCGCACGCCCTCGGCGTACTGAGCCACTTCCGTACCGTCGTCTGGTACTCCGGCGCCGAGGAGCCCTCCGGCTCCGTGCTGCTCGCCGTGCGCGCCTACCTCAACGAGGGCGGCAAGCTGATCAACGCGGGCGAGAAGTCCGGCGGCCTGGTCACGGTCGGCCGGGCCCAGTCCAACGACTTCGCCCAGTACTACCTCGGCGCCTACCGCCGCACCGGACTCAGCGCCCCGCCCTTGTTCGCCGGCGGCGGCCGCCTCGGCGGCAGCGGCGCGAGCCTCGGCCCCGCGGCCGGCAACCCGCTCGACAACGCGGGTGCCTACACCGTCACCTCCGACACCCTCGAGCCCGACCGCTTCCCGCAGTTCGCGAGCAGCGCCGCGGCCGGCGACTTCCCCGGCATCCGCACCCCCTTCGAGCCGTACGAGGGCAGCCGCTTCGCGGCCCTGCGCCACACCGACGGCACCTGGGGGCGGCTCAGCCGGACCGTGGACCTCACCGGCACCGACGCCGCCGCGCGGCCGAACCTGACCTTCCAGGTCAGCTACGACACCGAGCCCGGCTACGACAACCTGGTCGTCGAGGCCCGCACCGCGGGCCAGGACGACTGGACCACCCTGCCCGACGCCAACGGCGGCACCTCCGCCGAACCGCCCGCCGACTGCGGCGAGGGCTACTACGTCCGCGACCACCCCTTCCTCGGCCACTACCTCACCGTCGGCCAGGACGACTGCACCGCCACCGGCACCAGCGGCGCCTGGAACGCCTTCACCGGCCCCTCCAACGGCTGGCGGCAGGCGAGGGTCGACCTCAGCGGCTACGCCGGGAAGCAGGTCGAGCTGGCGATCTCGTACATCTCCGACCCCGGCACCGGCGAGACGGGCGCCTTCGTCGACGACCTGCGCCTGACCACCGGGTCCGGCACCGACACCGAGGGCTTCGAGACCGGCACCGGCAGCTGGTCCGTACCGGGACCGCCGGCCGGAAGTCCCGGAAACGGCAGCGACTGGACCTCTTCCGAAGCGCTGTTCCATTCCCAGGCCGCGGTCACCACCCGTGACACCGTCCTGTTCGGCTTCGGCCTGGAACACGTCCCGAATACGACGGAACGGGCGGCTCTGCTCGGAAAGGCCCTTAATTCGCTCCGACGCTGAATGCGGCGCTCAGTCGAGCGCCGAATTCGGTGACTCAGCGTAATGAGACCCAAGGTCCCCCGAGGGCCCTTACCCGTTGGTAGGCAAGGGCTGTCGGCCTTTTTCCCGCACTTTCCGGGCGTGTACGGCTGCACTGGATGTCACGCCCGGCCATCGGGAGAGGTAGGGTCGTAAGCGGTCGGGGACATCCCAAAAGAGAAGCTCGCCGGGCGTCGAAACCCGGCGTACCTAACGAGGAGATCGGTTCGTGACGATCCGCGTAGGCATCAACGGCTTTGGCCGTATCGGTCGCAACTACTTCCGCGCGCTCCTTGAGCAGGGTGCCGACATCGAGATCGTGGCTGTCAACGACCTGGGTGACACCGCGACCACCGCACACCTGCTGAAGTACGACACCATCCTGGGCCGCCTCAAGGCCGAGGTGACCCACACCGCCGACACCATCACCGTCGACGGCCACACCATCAAGGTGCTGTCCGAGCGCAACCCGGCCGACATCCCCTGGGGAGAGCTGGGCGTCGACATCGTCATCGAGTCGACCGGCATCTTCACCAAGCGCGCCGACGCCGCCAAGCACCTCGCCGGCGGCGCCAAGAAGGTCCTCATCTCGGCTCCGGCCTCCGACGAGGACATCACCATCGTCATGGGTGTCAACCAGGACAAGTACGAGCCGGCGAAGCACGACGTCATCTCGAACGCCTCCTGCACCACCAACTGTGTCGCGCCGATGGCCAAGGTCCTCGACGAGAACTTCGGCATCGTCAAGGGCCTGATGACCACGGTCCACGCGTACACCAACGACCAGCGCATCCTGGACTTCCCGCACAAGGACCTGCGCCGCGCCCGCGCCGCCGCGGAGAACATCATCCCGACCACGACCGGTGCCGCCAAGGCCACCGCCCTGGTCCTCCCGCAGCTCAAGGGCAAGCTCGACGGCATCGCGATGCGCGTCCCGGTCCCCACCGGCTCCGCCACCGACCTCGTCGTCACCCTCGACCGCGAGGTCACCAAGGACGAGGTCAACGCCGCGTTCAAGAAGGCCGCCGACGACGGCGACCTCAAGGGCATCCTGTTCTACACCGAGGACCCGATCGTGTCCTCGGACATCGTGAGTGACCCGGCTTCCTGCACCTTCGACGCCTCTCTGACCATGGTCCAGGAAGGCAACACGGTGAAGATCCTGGGTTGGTACGACAACGAGTGGGGCTACTCCAACCGTCTCGTCGACCTCACCGTCTTCGTCGGCGGCCAGCTCTAAGCTTCAGGGCGGGCTTTCGATGTGAGCAGGGCTCGGGCAGCGCAACGCCGCGCTGTGCGAGCCCTGTTTGTGTGCTCCACCGCGTACCAAGGAGTCTGTGACAGATGAAGACGATCGACGAGCTTCTCGCCGAGGGCGTCTCCGGCAAGCGGGTGTTCGTCCGCGCCGACCTCAACGTGCCGCTCGACGGCACCACCATCACCGACGACGGCCGCATCCGCGCCGTCGTCCCCACGGTCAGGGCGCTCGCCGACGCGGGTGCCCGCGTCGTGGTCGCCTCGCACCTGGGCCGCCCCAAGGGCGCCCCGGACCCGGCGTTCTCACTCGCCCCGGCCGCGCAGCGCCTCGGCGAGCTGCTGGGTGCCGATGTGGCGTTCGCGACCGACACCGTGGGCGAGTCCGCCCAGGCGGTCGTCGCGGGCCTCGCCGACGGCCGGGTGGCCGTCGTCGAGAACCTGCGCTTCAACGCCGGCGAGACCAGCAAGGACGACGCCGAGCGCGGAGCCTTCGCGGACCGGCTGGCCGCCCTCGCCGACGTCTACGTCGGCGACGGCTTCGGTGCCGTGCACCGCAAGCACGCCTCGGTCTTCGACCTCCCGGCGCGCCTGCCGCACGCCGCGGGCTTCCTGATCGCCACCGAGGTCGGTGTCCTGAAGAAGCTCACCGACGACGTCAAGCGGCCGTACGTGGTCGTCCTCGGCGGCGCCAAGGTCTCCGACAAGCTCGGTGTGATCGACCACCTCCTGGAGAAGGCCGACCGCATCCTGATCGGCGGCGGCATGGCGTACACCTTCCTCAAGGCCCAGGGCCACGAGGTCGGCATCTCGCTGCTGCAGAAGGACCAGATCCCGGCCTGCCTGGAGTACCTGGAGCGCGCCAAGGAGCGCGGCGTGGAGTTCGTGCTCCCCGTCGACGTGCTGGTCTCGGCCGACTTCCCGGACCTGAAGACCAAGGCCCCGGCCAACCCGACCACGGTCGCCGCGACTGCCATCCCGGCCACCGAGGAGGGCCTGGACATCGGTCCGGAGACCCGCAAGCTGTACGCATCGAAGCTCGCCGACGCCGCCACCGTCTTCTGGAACGGCCCCATGGGCGTCTTCGAGCACCCCGACTACGCCGAGGGCACCAAGGCCGTCGCCCAGGCGCTCGTCGACTCCCCGGCCTTCACGGTCGTCGGTGGTGGCGACTCCGCCGCCGCCGTCCGCATCCTGGGCTTCGACGAGAACGCATTCGGCCACATCTCGACCGGCGGCGGCGCCTCCCTCGAATACCTCGAGGGCAAGACGCTGCCCGGCCTCGCCGCACTGGAGGACTGACCTTTCCATGAGCACCCGCACCCCGCTGATGGCGGGCAACTGGAAGATGAACCTCAACCACCTCGAGGCCATCGCCCACGTCCAGAAGCTCGCCTTCGCGCTGACCGACAAGGACTACGACGCCGTCGAGGTCGCGGTCCTCGTACCCTTCACCGACCTGCGCTCCGTGCAGACGCTGGTCGACGGCGACAAGCTCAAGATCAAGTACGGCGCCCAGGACATCTCGGCGCACGACTCCGGCGCGTACACCGGTGAGATCTCGGGCCCGATGCTGGCCAAGCTGAAGTGCGCCTTCGTGGCCGTCGGCCACTCGGAGCGCCGCCAGTACCACGCCGAGACCGACGAGGTCTGCAACGCCAAGGTGAAGGCCGCCTACAAGCACGGCGTGACCCCGATCCTGTGCGTCGGCGAGGAGCTGGAGGTCCGCGAGGCCGGCAACGCCGTCGCCCACACCCTGGCCCAGGTCGAGGGCGGTCTGAAGGACGTCCCGGCCGAGCAGGCCGAGTCCGTCGTGATCGCCTACGAGCCCGTCTGGGCCATCGGCACCGGCAAGGTCTGCGGCGCCGAGGACGCCCAGGAGGTCTGCGCGGCCATCCGCGGCAAGCTCGCCGAGCTGTACTCGCAGGAGCTGGCCGACAAGGTCCGCATCCAGTACGGCGGCTCCGTGAAGGGCGGCAACGTCGCCGAGATCATGGCGCAGGCCGACATCGACGGCGCCCTGGTCGGCGGTGCCTCGCTGGACACCGACGAGTTCGTCAAGATCGTCCGCTTCCGCGACCAGTGACGCGACCGGTGAGTATGCCGTAGCGACGATCCGTCGTACCCTTGCGGGGGTCGGGCAGGTACCCTGTCCGGCCCCCGTCCGTATAAGTCCGAGGAAGTTGGTCCAGCCGTGGTTATGGGGTTCTCGATCGCCCTGATCGTCTTCAGTGCGCTGCTGATGCTGCTCGTGCTGATGCACAAGGGGAAGGGCGGCGGCCTCTCCGACATGTTCGGTGGCGGAATGCAGTCGTCCGTCGGTGGTTCCTCGGTCGCCGAGCGCAACCTCGACCGCATCACCCTCGTGGTCGGTGTGCTGTGGTTCGCGAGCATTGTCGTACTTGGTCTGCTGATGAAGTTGGACGGGTAACTCCAATCACTGGACGCGCGTTGGGCCTTACGTAGACTGGGGCATCTTCGAGCACCATCACGCAGGGAGTTACGACCGTGGCAAGTGGCAACGCGATCCGGGGAAGCCGGGTCGGAGCGGGGCCGATGGGGGAGGCCGAGCGGGGCGAGTCGGCACCGCGCCTCCGCATCTCCTTCTGGTGCTCGAACGGGCACGAGACGCAGCCGAGCTTCGCCAGTGACGCACAGGTTCCGGACACCTGGGACTGCCCGCGCTGTGGTTTCCCGGCCGGCCAGGACCGGGACAACCCGCCGGACCCCCCGCGCACCGAGCCGTACAAGACGCACCTCGCGTACGTGCGCGAGCGGCGCAGCGACGCGGACGGCGAGGCGATCCTCGCCGAGGCGCTGGCCAAGCTCCGCGGCGAGATCTGAGCGTGGTGTGACGATGTGACGGACGGGCCCTGCCCGCGAACCGAGTTCGCGGACAGGGCCCGTCCGCGTCTCACCGTCTACACCGTCTGACCTGCGTCTCACCTGCGGTGGTCGGCCGCGATGTGCGCGGTGGCCGCGAGGGCGGCGCTGGCACGCGAGAAGGTCAGCTGTGCCACGCGCGCGTAGAGACAGTCCAGGATCAGCAGGACCGAGTGGCGGGTGCCGAAGCCGCCGTGCCGGAAGCCGGTCTCCGCGGAGGTCGACGTGAGGTGGACACCGGCCGCCTTCGCCGCGGCGGAACGCGGGTCGCCGGTGACGGCGATGGTGGCCGCGCCCCGCTCGGCGGCGAGCCGCAGCGGAGCGAGCACCTCCCGGGTGGCACCCGAGTGGGACAGGGCGACGACCGCGTCCCCCGCCGTCAGCAGGGCCGCCGAGGTCTCCGCCGCGTGCACCTCGGTCCAGGCACGGGCCTCGCAGCCGATACCGAAGAGCCGGGCCTGGGTCTCCAGCGCCAGCACGCCCGAGGTGCCGACCCCGTACACGTCGATCCTGCGCGCCTGGGCGAGGGCGCGGGCGGCCCGCTCCAGGGCGTCGAGGTCGAGTTGTCCGGCGGTGGCGCGCAGGGCCCCCAGATCGGCCTGGGCGACGGCGGCCACGACCTGGTCGAGGGGGTCGTCGGGGCCGATGTCCGGACCGAGGGGGCGGGTCTCGGCGTTCCGCTCCTGCGCCAGGGCGAGTTGCAGGTCCCGGTACCACTGGAGACCGAGGGCCTGCCAGAAGCGGGTCACCGTGGCCTGAGAGGTCCCGGTCTCCTGTCCCAGTTCGGCGGCGGAGAGTCGGGTGACCCGGCCGGGGTTCTCCAGGACCCAGACGCCGACCTTGCGCAAGGATCCCGACATCCGGGGGAGTTCGGAGCGGATCCGTGCGGTGATCATACGAAGTGCCTTCCGGCGCGGGTCTTGTGGTCCGGTGAATCTATCAACCAGCATGCGGGCTGATGGACGAATCCGGGATTCAGTACGTGGTGGGCATCGACGCCGGCGGTACGCGGACCAGGGCACGGCTCGCCGAGGCGGCGACCGGCCGGGTCCGCGGCGAGGGCGCGGGCGGCCCGGGCAACGCGCTGAGCGTGCCCGCGGAGGAGCTCGTACGGCACCTGGCCGAGGCGCTGCGCGGGGCGCTGCCGCCGGGTGGCGGGGGACAGGTCGCGGCGGTGGTGGCCGGCTTCGCGGGCGGCGGGCCGGGCGGCGGGTGCGAGCGGGCGCAGGCGGCGCTCGCGGCGGCGTTGGCCGAGGTCGGGGTGGTGCGGCCGGCGCGCGTCGAGGTCCGTGGCGACGCCGAGGTGGCCTTCGCGGCCGGGCCCGGCACCCCTGCCGACGGGCTCGTCCTCATCGCCGGCACGGGCGCGGCCGGTGCGCGGGTGGCGGGGCGCCGCATGGTGCGCGCCGTGGACGGGGACGGCTGGCTGCTCGGCGACGCCGGCAGCGGCTTCTGGCTGGGGCGCGAGGCGCTGCGGGCGGTGCTGCGGGCACTGGACGGGCGGGGGCCGGGGACGGCCCTCGCGGGTCCGGTGGGGGAGCTGTGCGGGGGCCTGACGAAGGAGCGCGTCGTCGGGTACGCGTACGCCGCGCACCCGGTCCGGCTGGCGCGGCTGAGCCCCCTGGTGGTGGACGCGGCCGCCGCCGGCGACGCGGTCGCCGCGACCCTGCTGGACCGGGCCGCCGAGGAACTGGCGGCCACGGTACGGGCGTTGGCGCCCCGGCCGGGCGAGCCCCTGGTGGTGACGGGCGGGCTGCTCGGGCCCGGCGGGCCCCTCCTGGCCCGACTGGCCGCGCTCGTCGAGGAGCCGGGCCTGACCCCCTGTCCCGTACCCGACGGCCTGGCGGGGGCGGTGGCCCTGGCCCGGCTGTCGCTCTGACGTCGTCGCGCCCCCGGTGTGGGCATGGGCCCCCTTGACGCGCTCCGCGCCCTGCTGGTTCATTGAACCGGCCAGGATCGCCACACTCGGTTTGCCCAACCAGAGGAGTCCCGTCATGGCCCAACCCGCCCCCACCTCCGCCCGGTTCGCCGACCACGCCCGCCACGCCCTCGAGCAGGCCGTCGCCGCCAACAAGGACTCCGTGCCCCTCGCCGCGCGCCTCTTCGCCGACTGTGTGGCCGCCGACGGGGTGATCCACGCCTTCGGGACCGGGCACTCGCAGGCCGCCGCCCTCGAAGTGGCCGGGCGGGCCGGGGGGTTCGTACCGACCAGCCGGATCGCGCTGGCGGACCTCGTGCTGCGGGGTGGTGAGGATCCCGCGATCCTCGACGATCCGCTGCTCGAGCGCTCCCCGGGGCTCGCCGACCGGCTCTACGCGCTCGCCACACCCCGCCCGCAGGACCTGTTCGTCATCATCTCCAACTCCGGCGTCAACAACGCGATCGTCGACCTCGCGCTCAAGGTCACCGGCGCCGGGCACTCCCTCGTCGCGCTCACCTCCCTGGAGCACACCCACGCCGTCCCCGCCCTCCACGCGAGCGGCAGGCGGCTCGCCGACCTCGCCGACGCCGTGCTCGACAACTGCGCCCCGGCCGGCGACGCCGTCCTCCCGCTCCCCGACGGCGGCGCGCTGTGCGGCATCTCCACGTTCACCTCCTCCCTGCTCGTCCAGATGGTCGTCGCCGACGCCGTCGCCCTGCTGCTCACCGAGGGCCACGAACCGCCCGTCTACGTCTCCGCCAACCTCCCCGGCGGCCATGAGCGCAACGCCCTCCTCGAAGCCCGCTACGCGGGACGGCTGCACCGTGGCGGACACTGAAGGCTTTCGCACAACGGATCAATTAGGTTGGGAGGTGCAGCGGGACACACACGCAGTAAGACGAGGAAATGGGCGATGTCCGAGATGACGAACGAAGGCCGCACCAGGCTCAACCGGCTGCCCGAGTGGGCGGCCCTCGGCAAGCACCGTGAGCAGCTGGGCGACACCCACCTGCGCGAGCTGTTCGCCGCCGACCCCGAGCGCGGCACCGGGTACACGCTGCGCCTCGGCGACCTGTATCTGGACTACTCCAAGCACCTGGTGACGGACGAGACCCTGGCGCTGCTGCGCGACCTGGCCGCCGCGACCGGCGTCGCCGAGCTGCGCGACGCCATGTTCCGCGGCGAGAAGATCAACACCACCGAGCAACGGGCGGTCCTGCACACCGCGCTGCGCGCCCCGCGCGGCGCCGTGGTCGAGGTCGACGGCGAGAACGTCGTGCCCGCCGTCCACGCCGTGCTCGACAAGATGGCCGCCTTCGCCGACCGGGTCCGCGCGGGCGAGTGGACCGGCCACACCGGCAGGCCGATCAAGAACATCGTCAACATCGGCATCGGCGGCTCCGACCTCGGCCCGGCCATGGCCTACGACGTCCTGCGCTCCTTCACCCAGCGCGATCTGACGTTCCGTTTCGTCTCCAACGTCGACGGCGCCGACCTGCACGAGGCCGTCCGCGACCTCGACGCGGCCGAGACCCTCTTCATCGTCGCCTCGAAGACCTTCACCACCATCGAGACGATCACCAACGCCACCTCCGCCCGCAACTGGCTCCTCACCGGGCTGCAGGCCGGCCAGGAAGCCGTCGCCAAGCACTTCGTGGCCCTGTCGACCAATGCCGAGAAGGTCGAGGAATTCGGCATCGACACCACGAACATGTTCGAGTTCTGGGACTGGGTCGGCGGCCGCTACTCCTACGACTCCGCCATCGGCCTCTCCCTGATGATCGCCATCGGACCGCGGCACTTCCGCGAGATGCTCGACGGCTTCCACCTCGTCGACGAGCACTTCCGCACCGCCCCGGCAGAGGACAACGTGCCGCTGCTCCTCGGCCTCCTCGGCATCTGGTACGGCGCGTTCTTCGACGCGCAGTCGCACGCCGTGCTGCCGTACTCGCACTACCTGTCGAAGTTCACCGCGTACCTCCAGCAGCTCGACATGGAGTCCAACGGCAAGTCCGTCGACCGCGAGGGCCGGCCCGTCGACTGGCAGACCGGGCCCGTCGTCTGGGGCACCCCCGGCACCAACGGCCAGCACGCGTACTACCAGTTGATCCACCAGGGCACCAAGGTCATCCCGGCCGACTTCATCGGCTTCGCCCGGCCCGTCACCGACCTGCTGCCCGGCCTGGTCGCCCAGCACGACCTGCTCATGGCCAACTTCTTCGCCCAGACCCAGGCCCTTGCCTTCGGCAAGACGCCCGAGGAGGTACGGGCCGAGGGCGTGCCCGAGGAGCTCGTCCCGCACAAGACCTTCCAGGGCAACCACCCCACCACCACGATCCTGGCCGACGCGCTCACCCCCTCCGTCCTCGGCCAGCTCGTCGCCCTCTACGAGCACAAGGTCTTCGTCCAGGGCGCCGTCTGGAACATCGACTCCTTCGACCAGTGGGGCGTCGAACTCGGCAAGGTCCTCGCCAAGAGGATCGAGCCGGTCCTCACCGGGGGCGAGGGCGGCGAGCGCCTCGACAGCTCCACCGCCGGGCTCGTCGCCGCCTACCGCACGCTGCGCGACCGGAGCTGACGGGATGACGGGGGAGAACGCGGTACGGCTGCGCCCGCCCAGGAACGCCGTGGACGGGCGGGCCGTCGTCTGGTGGCGGGTCCGGCTCCTGGTCACCACCGCCGTGCCGGTGGCCGTGCTCGCCGCGCTCGGCGCGCTCGTCGGACCGGCCAGGACCTGGCTGTTCGCCGCCGCCGCGGCCGTGGCGGTCCTCGGGCTCGCCTGCACCGCGTTCTTCCCCGCCTGGTGGTTCCGGGTGCACCGCTGGGAGGTCACCGAGGACGCCGTGTACGTCCGTACCGGCGCCCTCTGGCAGGAGTGGCGGATCGCCCCCATGTCCCGGATCCAGACCGTCGACACCGAACGCGGCCCGCTGGAGCAGACGTTCCGGCTCGCCACCGTGACGGTCACCACGGCCTCCTCCAAGGGGGCGCTGCG
Source organism: Streptomyces sp. NPDC085481 (assembly GCF_044541845.1). Classification (NCBI taxonomy): domain Bacteria; kingdom Bacillati; phylum Actinomycetota; class Actinomycetes; order Kitasatosporales; family Streptomycetaceae; genus Streptomyces; species Streptomyces sp. NPDC085481. The sequence goes on along the minus strand of NZ_JBITTJ010000001.1, from coordinate 135,023 downwards.
GATCGAGGGCCTCGACCACCAGCTCGCCGCCGAGCTCGCCGAGCGGCTCACCGCGATCACCCGGGCCACCCCCGGGGACGCCACATGAGCGCCGACGCCGGTACGGGCGGCCCGGACGCCGCTACGGACGGCCCGGACGCCGGCAGGGACGGCCCGGGCGAGGAGTGGCGACGGCTCGCCCCCGGCACCGTCCTCGCGGCCGCCGCCGTCCTGTGCGGCATCGCCGGTGGCGCCGCGCTCCCCGCCACCCTCAGCCTCTCCTCCGGCTCACGCCCCCTGTGGCAGGCCGTCGCGTGGGTCCTCGCCGGCGCCGTGCTGCTCATCGGCGGCGGCACCGCCGCCGACTGGATCCGGCTGCGCCGCACCCGCTACCGCGTCGGCGGCGAACGGGTCGACCTCCACACCGGGCTCCTCGTCGTCAAGCGCCGCTCCCTGGCCCGCGAGCGGATCCGCAGCGTCGACCTCACCGCCAACCCGCTCGAACGCCTCCTCGGCCTGGTCAAGGTCAGGATCGGCACCGGCGAGCACACCGACGGCGAGTCCACCCTCGAACTCGACCTGGTCACCCGCGCCGAGGGCGAACACCTCCGCCGCACCCTGCTCGCCCGCCCCGCCGGTTCCGTGGACGACCCGGCCCACGACGGCGTCCTCGCCACCCTCGACCCGCGCTGGATCCGCTACGCCCCCGTCTCCTTCGTCGCCCCGCTGCTCGGCGGCGCGGCCGCCGGGGCCGTCATGCAGGTCAGCGACTGGTTCGGCGCCCAGGACGAGGTCATCCACTGGATAGGCGACCGCTTCGAGGACGTCTCCCTGCCCTGGATGATCGTCGACCTGGTGCTGCTCGCCACCGCCGCAGGCGCGATCGGCGCCCTCGGCCTGTGGGTCGAGATGTGGGCCGACTACCGCCTGGAGCGCGAGCCGGGCGGCACCCTGAGGGTCCGCCGCGGCCTGCTCACCGCCCGCTCGATCTCGCTGGAGGAGCGGCGCCTGCGCGGCGTCGAACTCGTCGAACCCCTCGGCGTACGGCTCTTCCACGCCGCCCGCGTCGACGCCGTCGCCACCGGTCTCGCCCAGGACGACGACGACCAGCACGCCGACCTCAAGAACCTGCTGCCGCCCGCGCCCCGCGCCGTCGCCGACCGGGTCGCCGCCCAGGTCCTGCGCGAGGCGGAGCCGCCCACCCGCGCCCCGCTCGCCGCCCACCCCCGCGCCGCCCGCACCCGGCGGCTGCGCCGGGCGCTATGGACCGCCCTCGGCCCCGCCGCCGTCCTCGCCCTGCTCGGGTCCTGGCTCACCCCCGTGCTCGGCTACCTCGCGGGCGGCCTCGCCGTCGTCCTCACCCCGGTCGCGCTGCTCCTCGCCCTCGACGCCTACCGCAACCTCGGACACGGCGTCAGCGGCGGCTACCTGGTCACCCGTTCGGGCACCGTGCGCCGCTCCACGGTCGCCCTGCAGCGCGCCGGAGTCATCGGCTGGACCGTCAAGCAGTCCTGGTTCCAGCGCCGCGCGGGCCTGCTCACCCTGAGCGCGACCACCGCCGCCGGAGAAGGCGCGTACGACGTGCACGACGCGGGCGAGAGCCAGGGCCTGACCTTCGCCGCCGAGGCCGTACCCGATCTCCTCGCGCCCTTCCTCGAGTCCGTGACGACACCGCAGCCGCCCGAGGAGCCGAAGGCCCCGGACACGCCGAAGGCCCGGTCCACCAGCGGGTGAACCGGGCCTCGACGACTCAGCCTCAGGCCGAGGCCGGCGGATACAGACTCCGCGGCAGCTCGGACGCCGCCGCCGCGTCGAGCAGCCACAGCGTGCGCGCCCGCCCGTAGGCGCCCGCCGCCGGGGCCTGCACCTCGCCTGCGCCGGACAGCGCGATGGCCGCGGCCTTCGCCTTGTCCCCGCCCGCCGCGAGCAGCCAGACCTCCTTCGCGGCCCGGATCGCCGGCAGCGTCAGCGAGATCCGGGTCGGCGGCGGCTTCGGCGCGCCGTGCACGCCCACCACCGTCCGCTCGGTCTCGCGGACCGCCGGAAGCTCCGGGAACAGCGAGGCCACATGGGTGTCCGGGCCGACGCCCAGCATCAGCACGTCGAAGGTCGGCACCCCGCCGTGGTCACCGGGACCCGCGGCCGCCGCGAGCTCCGCCGCGTACGCCGCCGCGGCGGCCTCGACGTCGTTGCCGTACGGGCCGTCCGAGGCCGGCATCGCGTGCACCCGTGCCGGGTCCAGCGGGACGCTGTCGAGCAGCGCCTCGCGGGCCTGGGTGACGTTGCGCTCCGGGTCCCCGTCGGGCAGATACCGCTCGTCGCCCCACCACAGGTCGAGCCGCGACCAGTCGACCGCGTCCCGCGCGGGCGCCGCACTCAGGGCCGCGAGCAGCCCGTTGCCGTTGCGGCCGCCGGTCAGCACCACCGAGGCGGAGCCCCGGGCGGCCTGGGCGTCCACGATCTTCGTGATCAGCCGGGCCGCCGCGGCCTCGGCCATCAGCTCCTTGTCGCGGTGGACGACGAGCTGCGGGGTGCTCACTTGGCCGCCGCCTTCTTGGCCGGGGCCTTCTTCGCCGCCGGCTTGGCCGCCGGAGCCGCGGCCCCGGGTGCCTCCTCGACGGTGACGGGGGCGGTGGTCGCCGCGTCCTCGTCGAGCCGCTCCAGACCGAACTTCAGCGCCGAGGCGTAGGTGTCGTCCGGGTCGAGCCGGCGCAGCTCCTCCGCGATCAGCTCGGCCGTGTCCCGGCGCTTGAGCGCCACGGCACGGTCCGGCTGTCCCTGGATGGAGAGCGTCGCGAGCGAGCCGTCCGGCCGGTCGAGCACGATCGGACCGGTGGTGGTCTGCATGCGTACGGAGGTGAGGCCCGGCCCCGCGGACTTCGCGCGCCGCACCGGCACCGCGAGCCGCTCGGCCAGCCACATCGCGAGCAGTTCGACGCTCGGGTTGAACTCCTCGCCCTCCACCTCGGCCGAGGTGACCTCGCACTCGACCTGGTCGAGCGCGGCGGCCAGCATCGAGCGCCACGGCGTGATCCGGGTCCACGACAGGTCCGTGTCGCCCGGGGTGTAGGTGTCCGCGCGCGCGGTCAGCTCCTGGATGGGCTGCTCGGCGGCGTACGTGTCGGTCACACGGCGCTGGGCGAGCGCGCCCAGCGGGTCGTTCGCCGGGTCGGTCGGCGCGTTGACCGCCCACCAGACGACGACGGGCGCGTCCGGCAGCAGCAGCGGCAGCACCACCGACTGGGCGTGGTCGACGACCTCGCCGTACAGCCGGAGCACGACCGTCTCGCCGGTGCTGGCGTCGGCGCCGAGGCGGACCTCGGCGTCGAGCCGCGCCTTGGCGCGGTCCCGCGGGGAGCGCGAGACCCGCTTGATGACGACGAGGGTCCGCGAGGGGTGCTCGCGGGACGCCTCGTTGGCCGCCTTGAGCGCGTCGTAGGCGTTCTCCTCGTCGGTGACGATGACGAGGGTGAGCACCATGCCGACGGCCGGGGTGCCGATGGCCCGCCGCCCGAGCACCAGCGCCTTGTTGATCTTGGAGGACGTGGTGTCCGTCAGGTCGGTCTTCATGGCCGGCGCCAGCTCCGTCCGTCTCGTGCGAGCATCTCGTCCGCCTCGACCGGACCCCAGGTCCCGGACTGGTACTGCGCGGGCTTGCCGTGCTTGTCCCAGAACTGCTCGATGGGGTCGAGGATCTTCCAGGACAGCTCGACCTCCTCGACCCGCGGGAAGAGGTTGGAGTCGCCGAGCAGGACGTCGAGGATGAGCCGCTCGTAGGCCTCGGGGCTGGACTCGGTGAAGGACTCGCCGTAGGCGAAGTCCATCGACACGTCCCGGACCTCCATCTGCGTGCCCGGCACCTTGGAGCCGAACCGCACGGTGACGCCCTCGTCCGGCTGGACGCGGATGACGAGCGCGTTCTGGCCGAGCTCCTCCGTCGCCGTCTGGTCGAAGGGGGAGTGCGGGGCGCGCTGGAAGACCACCGCGATCTCGGTGACGCGGCGGCCGAGCCGCTTGCCCGTCCGCAGGTAGAAGGGGACGCCCGCCCAGCGGCGGTTGTCGATCTCCACCTTGATGGCCGCGAAGGTGTCGGTCTTCGACTGCGGGTCGATGCCGTCTTCCTGCAGGTAGCCGACGGCCTTCCCGCCGCCCTGCCAGCCGGCCGCGTACTGGCCGCGGACGGTGGACTTGGCCAGGTCCTTCGGCAGCTTCACCGCGCCGAGCACCTTGGTCTTCTCGGCCGCGAGGGCGTCGGCGTCGAAGGAGGCGGGCTCCTCCATCGCGGTCAGCGCGAGCAGCTGGAGGAGGTGGTTCTGGATGACGTCACGGGCGGCACCGATGCCGTCGTAGTAGCCGGCGCGGCCGCCGATGCCGATGTCCTCGGCCATGGTGATCTGCACGTGGTCGACGTACGACCGGTTCCAGATCGGCTCGAAGAGGGTGTTGGCGAACCGGAGCGCCAGGATGTTCTGGACGGTCTCCTTGCCGAGGTAGTGGTCGATCCGGAAGACCGCGTCCGGCGGGAAGACCTCGTGGACGACCTCGTTGAGCTCCTTGGCGGAGGCCAGGTCGTGGCCGAAGGGCTTCTCGATGACCGCGCGGCGCCAGGAGTTGTTCTTCTGGTCGGCCAGGCCGTGCTTCTTGAGCTGCTGGACGACCAGGGGGAAGAACTTCGGCGGCACGGAGAGGTAGAAGGCGAAGTTGCCGCCCGTCCCCTGCGCCTTGTCCAGCTCCTCGATGGTGGTCTTCAGCTGGTCGAAGGCGTCGTCGTCGTCGAAGTCGCCCTGGACGAAGCGCATCCCCTGGATCAGCTGGTGCCACACCTCCTCGCGGAACGGCGTGCGCGCGTGCTGCTTGACGGCCTCGTAGACCTCCTGCGCGAAGTCCTCGTCCTGCCATTCGCGGCGGGCGAAGCCGACGAGCGAGAAGCCCGGCGGGAGCAGACCCCGGTTGGCGAGGTCGTAGACGGCGGGCATCAGCTTCTTACGGGACAAATCGCCCGTGACACCGAAGATCACCAGACCCGACGGCCCCGCGATACGCGGGAGCCGTCGGTCTGCGGCGTCACGGAGCGGGTTGGCTCCGGTGACTGCGCTCAAGGTGATTACGCCTCCGAAGGTGTGCGGCGGGCGAGCTCCGCCTCGGTCGACTTGAGCAGGTCGTTCCAGGACGCCTCGAACTTGTCGACGCCCTCGTCCTCCAGGACCTGGACGACGTCGTCGTACGAGATGCCGAGCTTCGCCACCGCGTCGAGCACCGCACGGGACTCGTCGTAGGTGCCGCGGATGGTGTCGCCGGTGATCCGGCCGTGGTCGGCGGTGGCCTCCAGGGTGGCCTCCGGCATGGTGTTGACCGTGCCCGGGGCGACCAGGTCGTCCACGTACAGGGTGTCCTTGTACGCCGGGTCCTTCACGCCGGTCGAGGCCCACAGCGGACGCTGCTTGTTGGCCTGCGCCTTGTCGAGGGCGGCCCAGCGCTCGGAGCCGAAGACCTCCTCGTAGGCCTCGTACGCCAGACGCGCGTTGGCCAGGGCGGACTTGCCCTTGAGGCCCTTGGCCTCGTCGGTGCCGATGACGTCCAGGCGCTTGTCGATCTCGGTGTCCACGCGGGACACGAAGAAGGACGCCACCGAGTGGATCTTCGACAGGTCCAGGCCGCGCTCGCGGGCCTTCTCCAGGCCGGCCAGGTAGGCGTCCATGACCGCGCGGTAGCGCTCGAGCGAGAAGATCAGCGTCACGTTGACGCTGATGCCGAGGCCGATGACCTCGGTGATCGCCGGCAGACCCGCCTTGGTGGCCGGGATCTTGATGAGGGTGTTGGGCCGGTCCACCAGCCAGGCCAGCTGCTTGGCCTCGGCGATGGTCGGCGCCGTCTCGTGGGCCAGCCGCGGGTCGACCTCGATGGACACCCGGCCGTCCTGGCCGTCGGTCGCGTCGAAGACGGGACGCAGGATGTCGGCGGCGTCCCTCACGTCAGCCGTCGTGATCATGCGGATGGCCTCGTCCACGGTCACCTTGCGGGTGGCGAGGTCGACGAGCTGCTGCTCGTAACCGTCACCCGAGGAGATGGCCTTCTGGAAGATGGACGGGTTGGTGGTCACACCGACCACATGGCTCTGGTCGATGAGCTCGGCCAGGTTGCCGGACGTGATCCGCTTGCGCGAGAGGTCGTCCAGCCAGATCGCGACGCCTTCGTCGGAGAGGCGCTTGAGAGCGTCTGTCATGAGAGTTGCATCTCCATTAAGTCGTACGTATGCGCGTCAGCGCGCGACGGCGTCCAGGGATTCCCGCGCGGCGGCGACGACCGCCTCCGGCGTGAACCCGAACTCACGGAACAGGACCTTGGCGTCGGCCGAGGCACCGAAGTGCTCCAGCGACACGATCCGGCCGGCGTCACCGACGTACTTGTGCCAGGTCAGGCCGATACCGGCCTCGACCGCCACGCGTGCCTTGACGGACGGCAGCAGAACGGCGTCCTTGTACGCCTGGTCCTGCTCCTCGAACCACTCCACCGACGGCATCGAGACCACACGGGTCGGGACGCCGGCGGCCTGCAGCTGCTCACGGGCCTCGACGGCCAGGTGCACCTCGGAACCGGTCGCGATCAGCACGACCTGAGCGTCGCCGTCGGCGTCGAACAGCACGTAGCCGCCCTTGGCCGCGTCCTCGTTCGGCGCGTAGGTCGGCACACCCTGGCGGGTCAGGGCCAGACCGTGCGGGGCGCCCTTGCCGAAGACCTTGGTGTGCCGCTGCATGATCTCGCGCCAGGCGATCGCCGTCTCGTTGGCGTCGGCCGGGCGGACCACGTTCAGACCCGGGATCGCACGCAGCGAGGCCAGGTGCTCCACCGGCTGGTGGGTCGGGCCGTCCTCGCCGAGACCGATCGAGTCGTGCGTCCACACGTACGTCACCGGCAGGTGCATCAGCGCGGACAGGCGCACGGCGTTGCGCATGTAGTCGGAGAACACCAGGAAGGTGCCGCCGTAGACACGGGTGTTGCCGTGCAGGGCGATGCCGTTCATCTCCGCGGCCATGGAGTGCTCGCGGATGCCGAAGTGGATCGTCCGGCCGTACGGGTCCGCCTCGGGCAGCGGGTTGCCCTCCGGGAGGAAGGAGGACGTCTTGTCGATCGTGGTGTTGTTGGAGCCGGCGAGGTCGGCCGAACCGCCCCACAGCTCCGGGATCACCGCGCCGAGCGCCTGCAGGACCTTGCCGGAAGCGGCACGCGTCGCGACGCCCTGGCCCGCCTCGAAGACCGGGATCTTCTCGGCCCAGCCGGCCGGCAGCTCGTTGGCCTGGATGCGGTCGAACTCGGCCGCCCGCTCCGGGTTGGCGGTACGCCACGCGGCCAGCGACTTCTCCCACTCGGCGCGGGCCTCGCGGCCGCGGTCGCCCAGCGAGCGGGTGTGGCCGATGACCTCGTCGGTGACCTCGAAGGTCCGCTCCGGGTCGAAGCCCAGGACGCGCTTGGTGGCCGCGACCTCCTCGTCGCCCAGCGCCGAGCCGTGCGCGGCCTCGGTGTTCTGGGCGTTCGGCGCCGGCCAGGCGATGATCGAGCGCATCGCGATGAACGAGGGGCGCTCGGTCTCGGCCTCGGCGGCCTTGATCGCCGCGTACAGGGCGGCCGGGTCCAGGTCGCCGTTGGCCTGCGCCTCGACGCGCTGGACGTGCCAGCCGTACGCCTCGTACCGCTTCATCGTGTCCTCGGACACGGCGGTCTCGGTGTCGCCCTCGATCGAGATGTGGTTGTCGTCCCACAGCAGGGTCAGGTTGCCGAGCTTCTGGTGCCCGGCGAGCGAGGAGGCCTCGGCGGAGATGCCCTCCTGGAGGCAGCCGTCGCCGGCGATCACGTAGACGTGGTGATCGAAGGGAGAGGTGCCCGGGGCGGCGTCCGGGTCGAACAGACCGCGCTCGTAGCGGGCGGCCATCGCCATGCCCACCGCGTTCGCGACACCCTGGCCCAGCGGACCCGTGGTCGTCTCGACGCCCGCGGTGTGCCCGTACTCCGGGTGGCCCGGGGTCTTCGAGCCCCAGGTGCGGAACGCCTTCAGGTCGTCGAGCTCGAGACCGAAGCCGCCCAGGTACAGCTGGGTGTACAGGGTCAGGGACGAGTGCCCGGCGGAGAGCACGAAGCGGTCGCGGCCCACCCACTCCGGGTCGGCGGGGTCGTGCCGCATCACCTTCTGGAAGAGGGTGTACGCGGCGGGCGCGAGGCTCATGGCCGTTCCGGGATGGCCGTTGCCGACCTTCTGTACGGCGTCGGCGGCCAGGATGCGGGCGGTGTCCACGGCCCGCTGGTCCAGTTCGGTCCACTCGAGGTCTGTGGTCGTCGGCTTAGTGCTCACCCTGAGTCAGGGCTCCTCTCCGCATGTCTTGAGCCGGTGACTGAGGGTGTCCCGGCGATGTCGAGCCTACCCCCGGAATTCGCCCCTCTTTTCGTGTCCATGCCCCTCATATGAGCGCACACGGCAAGACTGCCGGTGGCCGGGGCGGTTCGCCTCCCGAGGCGCGGCCGACGCGGTGTCCATCCCTTGGGACGCACCGCCGGGTGAGGCCCGCCAACACGACCCCACCCCCGCGAAGATCGGCGTATGGGCAACGTCTACAGTGGCGTGGTACGCGCAAGTCTTCACCCCGTCTTCATCCGGGGAGCTTGCTGGGAAATTCTCTGTCAGGGGTGTGCGTGACGGCCGTCGAGTCCCGACCCGCAGGGGTCGTCTTGACTCCCAGCCCGGGGGGCCATCGGCCGTTCGGGGCCCGCGTCAAGGCATTCGTGGCGCTGACCAAGCCGCGGATCATCGAGCTGCTGCTCATCACCACCGTTCCGGTGATGTTCCTCGCCGAACAGGGCGTGCCCGACCTGTGGCTGGTCCTCGCCACCTGCCTCGGCGGCTACCTGTCCGCGGGCGGCGCCAACGCGCTGAACATGTACATCGACCGCGACATCGACGCGCTGATGGACCGCACGTCCCAGCGCCCGCTGGTCACCGGCATGGTCTCGCCGCGCGAGGGCCTCGTCTTCGGCCTCACCCTCGCGGTGGTCTCCACGCTCTGGTTCGGCTTCCTCGTCAACTGGCTCTCCGCCTGGCTCTCGCTCGGCGCGCTGCTCTTCTACGTCGTGGTCTACACGATGCTCCTCAAGCGGCGCACCACCCAGAACATCGTCTGGGGCGGCATCGCCGGCTGCCTGCCGGTGCTCATCGGCTGGTCGGCCGTGACGAACTCGATGTCCTGGGCCGCCGTCATCCTCTTCCTGGTCATCTTCTTCTGGACGCCGCCGCACTACTGGCCGCTGTCGATGAAGGTGAAGGAGGACTACGCGCGCGTCGGCGTGCCCATGCTCCCGGTCGTCGCCTCCAACAAGGTCGTCGCCAAGCAGATCGTGGCCTACAGCTGGGTGATGGTGGCGGTCTCCCTGCTGCTCACCCCGCTGGGCTACACCGGCTGGTTCTACACCGCGGTCGCGCTGGCCACCGGCGGCTGGTGGCTGTGGGAGGCGCACGGGCTCCTGAACCGCGCCAAGGCCGGCGCGACGGGCGCCAAGCTCAAGGAGATGCGCCTCTTCCACTGGTCCATCACCTATGTGTCGCTGCTCTTCGTGGCGGTCGCGGTGGATCCCTTCCTGCGCTAGCCCCTCCCGGACACGGAGCTAGCCCCTCCCGAATCCCGGCGACGGCCGGGGCACGTGGCCCACACCACGTGCCCCGGCCGTCGCCACATGATCTACCCGCGAGTAGCATCTTTTTCATGGCAGACACGAAGCAGGCGGACACGCAGCGGGGCGAGCGCAAGGCGGCCCGGCTCGCCAAGCAGATCAAGGCGTTCGCCGCGCAGCACGGCGGCGCCGAGGGGCAGCTCGCCCACATCGGCCAGGCGGGCACCCGGATCGTCCTCGTGGGCGAGGACGGCGGCTGGGGCGACCTGGTGGCCCCCACGTACGCGGTCGCGCAGGCGGCCGCCGAGCGGGCCGGGCTGACCCTCCACGAGGAGTTCGACGGCGAGTTCGCCGCCAAGGTCGTCACCGGCCCGTACGAGTGGACCCGTATGGCGGGCATCCAGATCGGTGGCCCGGCCAACGCCTGAGCCCTTACGACAGGGGTGCCCGAGGCAACAACCTCACGCGGGGCTCACCCGTTAGGAGGGGTGAAGCCCGTCCACACGTGGGAGCCCCGATGATCGACACTCCGAGCCTGGTGGACCAGTACTGCCACGGGGTGCTCCGTACGGAGCTCGGCCTCGGCACCTTCGAGACGCATCTCGCCCCGACAGCCGCCCCGCCCGCGGCCGGCACCACCTTCTTCGACACCCAGACCGGCTTCGCGGTACGCCGCTGGTGCCCGCCGCTCCTCGGCCTCGAACCGCACTGCCCGCCCGCCCGCTACCTCGCCCGGCGCCGCGAACTCGGCGTCGTCGAGTCCCACCGGCGGCTGCTGCGGGCCTCCGGCATCGCCACCTACCTCGTCGACACCGGACCGCACGGCGACCTGACCGGACCCGCCGAACTGGCCGCCGCGGGCGCGGCCGCCGCGCACGAGATCGTCCGCCTGGAACCCCTCGCCCAGCAGGTCGCCGACACCTCCGGCACCGTCGAGGCCTTCCTGGCCAACCTCGCCGAGGCCGTGCACGGGGCCGCCACCGTCGCCGTCGCCTTCACCTCCGTCGCGGGGGCGCGCGGCGGGCTCACGGCCGCGCCGGAGCCGCCCTGGCCCGGCGAGGTACGCGGGGCGGCCGGGCGCTGGCTGGCCCGGCGCAGTGCGGGCGGAGCCCTGGACGACCCCGTCCTGCTGCGCCATCTGCTGTGGATCGCGGTCGGCTCGGGGCGGCCGCTCCAGCTGCACGTGGGGGAGCGGGACCCCGGCGACCTGGCCGGGTTCGCGGCGGCCACCGGGGGCCTGGGCGCGGACCTGGTGCTGCTGCCCGACTATCCGTACCACCGCCAGGCCGCGCGGCTCGCCGGCCACTTCCCGCACGTCCACACGGACCTCGGCCCCGTCGTGGCCCGCACGGGGGCCAGGGCGGCGGCCGTGCTCGCCGAGTTCCTGGAGCTCGCGCCCTTCGGCAAGCTGCTGTTCTCCAGCGGCGCCCGGGCCCTGCCCGAGCTGCACGTGGTCGCCGCGAGCGTCTTCCGCGGCGCGCTCGACCGGGTGCTCGGCGAGTGGGTCGGCGACGGTGCCTGGTCCCGTACGGACGCGCAGCGGGTCGCCGACATGATCGCGGCGGGGAACGCGCGGCGGGTGTACCGGCTGGGGTAGCACCCGGTGGCCCTCGGAGCTACGGGCGGACCCCTAGGCGGCTGCCAGCTCCGCGTCCGGCTGGGACGGGATCTCCGGCGGGCTCAGCGGCCGCTCGCGCAGGCTCAGGGCGAGCCGCAGGACCGCGATCCACATCAGCGAGGAGCCGAGCATGTGCGCGGCGACCAGGAGCTCGGGGACGCCGGTGAAGTACTGGACGTAGCCGATGCCGCCCTGCGCGGTCAGCACGATCAGCAGGTCGCGGGCGCGGGCCCGGGTGTCGTCGGGGGCGTCCACCACGCGCAGGACCAGCCACATGGCGAGCGCGAGCGCGCAGACGACCCAGGCGGCGATGGCGTGGAGGTGGGCGGCGGCGGTCCAGTCCCACGGCATGCGCGGGACCTCGCTGCTGTCGCCGGCGTGCTTGCCGGCGCCCGTCACCGTCGTACCGAGCGCGATGAGCAGCCCGGAGCCGATGACGATCGCCCAGGACAGCTTGCGCACCGGGCCCGGGACCCGCGGCTTCGCGCTCGTGTCGCCCTCGCCGGTGCGGTGCCAGGTGACGACCGCCACCGTGAGCAGCGCGTTCGCGGCGAGGAAGTGACCGGCCACGGTCCACGGGTTGAGGCCCATCCACACCGTGATGCCGCCGATGACGGCGTTGCTCATCACGATCCAGAACTGGGCCCAGCCGAGCCGGGTCAGCCCGCGCCGGCGGGGCTTGAGGGAGCGCGCGGCGATGATCGTCCAGCCGACCGCGGCCGACAGGACGTACGTCAGCATGCGGTTGCCGAACTCGATCAGGCCGCGGTAGCCCTGCTCGGGCGTGACGATCAGGCTGTCGTCCGTGCACTTGGGCCAGGTGTCGCAGCCGAGACCGGAGCCGGTCAGCCGGACCGCGCCACCCGTGACGATGATGATCACGCTCATCACGACGGCGGTGAGCGCAGCGCGCCGGAGCGTCCGGGGGGACGGCGTCCAGCGCTGGGCGATGAAGGCGAGGGGGGTCTGCACGGCCACCATCGTAGGCGGGGGCTTGTGCACGCTTTCACGAGGGGGTGGGTACGGGGCGAGTCGTCCCGGTACGTCACCCGGCGACCAGGGCGTGTGCTACTCCCAGCGGAAGAACCTGGCCGCCGCCCCGAGCCCGAGCAGCGCCCAGACCGCGAGGATCAGCGCGTCGCCCCACGGCATCGCCGCACCGCCCTGCAGCACCCCCCGCAGCCCGTCGGAGAGCGCCGAGATCGGCAGCAGCTCAAGGGCCGAGCGGGCCGCCTCCGGGAACCTGTCCAGCGGCACGATCACCCCGCCGCCCACCAGGAGCAGCAGGAAGACCAGGTTCGCCGCGGCCAGCGTCGCCTCCGCCTTGAGCGTGCCCGCCATGAGCAGGCCGAGCCCGGAGAAGGCGGCGGTGCCGAGCACGAGCAGGCCGAGCACCGAGACCGGGTCGCCCTGCGGGGACCAGCCGAGCGCCAGCGCGATCACCGTCAGGAGGGCGATCTGCAGCACCTCGGTGACCAGCACGGACAGCGTCTTGGCGGTCATCAGCGCCCAGCGCGGCAGCGGTGAGGCGCCGAGCCGCTTCAGGACCCCGTAGCGGCGCTCGAAGCCGGTCGCGATGGCCTGCCCGGTGAAGGCGGTCGACATCACCGCGAGCGCGAGCACGCCCGGGGCGAGGAAGTCGACGGCCCTGTCCGCGCCCGTGTCGACGATGTCCACCGTCGAGAAGAGCACGAGCAGGAGGGAGGGGATGATCACGGTGAGCAGCAGCTGCTCGCCGTTGCGCAGCAGCATCCGGGTCTCCAGCGCCGTCTGCGCGGCGATCATCCGGCCGACGGGCGCGGCCCCCGGCTTCGGCGCGTACGTACCCGTGCTCATCCGCGCAGCTCCTTGCCGGTCAGCTCCAGAAAGACGTCTTCGAGGGTGTGGCGCTCGACCGAGATCCGGTCGGGCATCACGCCGTGCTGCGCGCACCAGCTGGTGACGGTGGCGAGCAGCTGCGGGCCGACCGTGCCGGTCAGCCGGTACGTGCCCGGCGTCGGCTCCGCGGCGGCGGTGCCGTCCGGCAGGGCCTTCAGGAGCGAGCCGAGGTCGAGGCCGGGACGGCCGGTGAAGCGCAGGGTGTTCTCGGCGCCGCCGCGGCACAGCTGCTCGGGGCTGCCCTGGGCGGCGACCCGCCCCGCGTCGACGATGGCGACGTCGTCGGCGAGCTCCTCCGCCTCGTTCATGAAGTGGGTGGTCAGCACGACCGTCACCCCGTCGGCGCGCAGCTCGCGGACCAGGTCCCAGGTGGCGCGGCGGGCCTGCGGGTCGAGTCCGGCGGTCGGCTCGTCGAGGAAGACGAGCTCGGGGCGGCCCACGACGGCCATGGCGAGCGACAGGCGCTGCTGCTGGCCGCCGGAGAGCCGGCGGTAGGTGGTGCGGCCGCAGGAACCGAGGCCGAGGCGCTCGATCAGGGCGTCCACGTCCAGCGGGTGGGCGTGCAGCTTCGCCGTGTGGCGCAGCATCTCGTCGGCGCGGGCGCCGGAGTACACGCCGCCGGACTGGAGCATCACTCCGATCCGGGGCCGCAGGGCGGCGGCGTCGGCGACCGGGTCGAGGCCGAGGACGCGTACGGTGCCGGCGTCCGGTCGCCGGTAGCCCTCGCAGCTCTCGATGGTGGTGGTCTTGCCGGCGCCGTTGGGCCCGAGGACGGCCGTGACGGTGCCGGCCCGGACGTCGAGGTCGAGGCCGTCGACGGCGGTCTTCGTCCCGTACCGCTTGACCAGGCCCCGGACCCGGACGGCGTACTCGACGGACTCGTTTCGCATGCCGGGAAGTCTAAGGACCCGCCCGGGCGGCCCGGGCCGCGGCCCCGGATCCGGTCCGGATCCGGCCCCGGGAAGCGGGGTGGACGGTCCGGAATCGGGCAGGGGCACCGTATGCCCGTGTTCATCGGCACGTCCGGATGGCAGTACCGGGACTGGCGCGGCGTTCTCTACCCCGAGGGCGTGCCGCAGCGGCTCTGGCTGGAGGAGTACGCGGGACGGTTCGCGGCCGTCGAGAACAACAACGCCTTCTACCGGCTGCCCGAGCGGGCCACCTTCGCCGAGTGGCGGGAGCGGACACCCGAGGGCTTCGTCATGGCCGTCAAGGCCAGCCGCTACCTCACCCACATCAGGCGCCTCCACGACCCGCAGGAGCCCGTGGCGCGCCTCATGGACCGCGCGGCGGGTCTCGGCGACCGGCTCGGGCCCGTCCTGCTCCAGCTGCCGCCGACGCTGCGCGCCGACGACGCGCTCCTCGACGCGGTGCTCGGATGCTTCCCGGCCGGAGTGCGGGTGGCGGTCGAGCCGCGGCACGAGTCGTGGTGGACGGACCGGACCGCCGGGGTCCTGGCGGACCGGGGCGCCGCGCTGTGCTGGGCGGACCGGGGCTCGCGGCCGGTGACCCCGCTGTGGCGGACGGCGGACTGGGGCTATCTGCGCCTGCACGAGGGCCGGGCGCTGCCGCACCCGCAGTACGGGCGGCAGGCGCTCGCGACCTGGGCGGACCGGCTCGCGGAGACCTGGCGGGACCAGGCGGACGTGTACGTGTTCCTCAACAACGACGCGGGCGGCGCTGCGGTCCGAAACGCGGAAACTTTCATCCGTGTGGTGGAGGCGCTGGGCAGGTCCTCGGTGGCGCCCGCGGGACGGCCCGCGGGGAGGGAAAGCGCTGGTCACCGGCCTGGTGATTCATCCCATGAATGATCGTTTCCGCAGGTCAGGTAAGCCTTACCTGCGTGACGCACGGCACCGCCGGCGGCCCGGACCTCGCTTGTCAGTCCCTGATTAATTACGCAACAATGGCGTTGTGAAAAACGTCGGTGAGGCTCCCACGGAGGAACTCGCGACCGGTGAGCGGTCCACCCGCAACCGGGTCGCGCGCTCCATCCTGGACCACGGCCCCTCGACCGTCGCCGATCTGGCCCAGCGACTCGGCCTCACCCAGGCCGCCGTCCGCCGCCACCTCGACTCGCTGGTCACGGACAACGTCGTGGAGGCGCGCGAGAAGCGGGTCTACGGCGCCCGTACCCGCGGCCGGCCCGCCAAGGTCTTCGCACTGACCGACTGCGGCCGGGACGCCTTCGACCAGTCGTACGACACGCTGGCCGTGGACGCGCTCCGCTGGATCGAGCGGAGCGCCGGCGGAGGGGCCGCAGGCGAGGCGGCCGTCGCCGCCTTCGCCCGCGACCGGATCGAGGCACAGGCCGAGGCCTACCGCAAGGCAGTCGACTCCGCCGACCCCGACCAGCGCACCGAGGCTCTTGCCAAGGCGCTGACCGCCGACGGGTACGCTGCCACTGCGCGGAACGCGCCGGTCGGCGAGCAGCTCTGCCAGCACCACTGCCCGGTCGCCCACGTCGCCGAGCAGTACCCGCAGCTGTGCGAGGCGGAGACGGAGATCTTCTCCCGCCTCCTCGGGACCCACGTCCAGCGCCTGGCCACCATCGCGCATGGTGACGGCGTCTGTACGACGTTCATCCCGCACGGCGCCCCACAGACCACACCACCATCAGCATCCGCAAGTACGGCCGGGAGGAACCCCGCATGACCACCGAGATCAGCCACCCCGAGCTCGAGGGCCTGGGTCGGTACGAGTACGGCTGGGCCGACTCGGACGCGGCAGGTGCCGCCGCCAAGCGAGGACTCTCCGAGGACGTCGTCCGCGACATCTCCGCGAAGAAGAACGAGCCCGAGTGGATGCTGAAGCTGCGGCTCAAGGGCCTGAAGCTGTTCGGCAAGAAGCCCATGCCGACCTGGGGCTCCGACCTGTCCGGCATCGACTTCGACAACATCAAGTACTTCGTGCGGTCCACCGAGAAGCAGGCCGAGTCCTGGGAGGACCTGCCGGAGGACATCAAGAACACGTACGACAAGCTCGGCATCCCCGAGGCGGAGAAGCAGCGCCTCGTCGCCGGTGTCGCCGCGCAGTACGAGTCCGAGGTCGTCTACCACCAGATCCGCGAGGACCTGGAGGAGCAGGGCGTCATCTTCGTCGACACCGACACCGCGCTGAAGGAGCACGAGGAGCTCTTCAAGGAGTACTTCGGCACCGTCATCCCGGTCGGCGACAACAAGTTCGCCTCCCTGAACACCGCCGTCTGGTCCGGCGGATCGTTCATCTACGTGCCGAAGGGCGTGCACGTCGAGATCCCGCTCCAGGCCTACTTCCGTATCAACACGGAGAACATGGGCCAGTTCGAGCGGACGCTGATCGTCGTCGACGAGGACGCCTACGTCCACTACGTCGAGGGCTGCACCGCCCCGATCTACTCCTCGGACTCGCTGCACTCCGCGGTCGTCGAGATCATCGTCAAGAAGGGCGGCCGCTGCCGCTACACGACCATCCAGAACTGGTCGAACAACGTCTACAACCTGGTGACCAAGCGCGCCGTCGCCTACGAGGGCGCCACCATGGAGTGGGTCGACGGCAACATCGGCTCCAAGGTCACCATGAAGTACCCGGCCGTCTACCTGATGGGCGAGCACGCCAAGGGCGAGACCCTCTCCATCGCCTTCGCGGGCGAGGGCCAGCACCAGGACGCCGGCGCCAAGATGGTCCACATGGCCCCGAACACCTCCTCCAACATCGTCTCCAAGTCGGTGGCGCGAGGCGGCGGCCGCACCTCCTACCGCGGTCTCATCGAGATCGGCGAGGGTGCGCCGGGCGCCAAGTCGAACGTGCTGTGCGACGCGCTGCTCGTCGACACGATCTCCCGCTCGGACACGTACCCCTACGTGGACGTCCGCGAGGACGACGTCTCCATGGGCCACGAGGCCACCGTCTCCAAGGTCTCCGAGGACCAGCTCTTCTACCTGATGAGCCGTGGCCTCACCGAGTTCGAGGCGATGGCCATGATCGTCCGCGGCTTCGTCGAGCCCATCGCGAAGGAGCTGCCGATGGAGTACGCGCTGGAGCTCAACCGGCTGATCGAGCTGCAGATGGAAGGCGCGGTCGGCTAAGAGCCCCGCCTCCAGCAGCTAGTGGCCCGCCTCACCGGGCGGGCCTCGGATCGCAATACGTAGGAAGAGAGCAACACGACAGCCATGGCTGAGGCTCAGAACATCCCGGCGGGCTCCACCACCGCCGGCTCGATCGCGGTGGCCGCCGAGTCCACCGTCGCCACGCGCATGAGCGCGCCGCCGTCCTTCGACGTCGCGGACTTCCCCGTCCCGCACGGCCGCGAGGAGGAGTGGCGCTTCACCCCGCTGGAGCGCCTGCGCGGCCTGCACGACGGCACCGCCGTCGCGTCCGGCGAGGGCGTCAAGGTCGAGATCGAGGCCCCCGAGGGCGTCACCGTGGAGACCGTGGGCCGCGAGGACGCGCGCCTCGGCAAGGCCGGCACGCCGGTCGACCGGGTCGCCGCCCAGGCGTACTCCGCCTTCGAGAAGGCCTCGGTCGTCACCGTCGCCAAGGAGGCCGTGCTCACCGAGCCGATCCGGATCGCCGTGCACGGCGAGGGCGGCGTGGCCTTCGGCCACCAGGTGATCGAGCTCGGCGCCTTCGCCGAGGCCGTCGTCGTCATCGACCACACCGGTGACGCGGTGCTCGCCGCCAACGTCGACTACGTGCTCGGCGACGGCGCCAAGCTCACCGTCGTCTCCGTGCAGGACTGGGACGAGAAGGCCGTCCACGTCGCCCAGCACAACGCGCTGGTCGGCCGCGACGCCTCCTTCAAGTCGGTCGTCGTGACCTTCGGCGGCGACGTCGTCCGCATCCACCCGCGCGTCACCTACGCCGCCCCCGGCGGCGAGGCCGAGCTCTTCGGTCTGTACTTCACCGACGCCGGCCAGCACCAGGAGCACCGCCTCCTGGTCACCCACAACGTCCCGCACTGCAAGTCCAACGTGGCCTACAAGGGCGCGCTGCAGGGCCAGAACGCCCACGCCGTGTGGATCGGCGACGTCCTCATCGAGGCCAAGGCCGAGGGCACCGACACCTACGAGCTCAACCGGAACCTCGTCCTCACCGACGGCGCCCGGGTCGACTCCGTGCCGAACCTCGAGATCGAGACCGGCGAGATCGC
Source organism: Streptomyces sp. NPDC085481 (assembly GCF_044541845.1). Taxonomy (NCBI): domain Bacteria; kingdom Bacillati; phylum Actinomycetota; class Actinomycetes; order Kitasatosporales; family Streptomycetaceae; genus Streptomyces; species Streptomyces sp. NPDC085481. The sequence goes on along the minus strand of NZ_JBITTJ010000001.1, from coordinate 116,763 downwards.
CGGCGCCGGCCACGCCTCCGCCACCGGCCGCTTCGACGACGAGCAGCTGTTCTACCTGATGTCCCGCGGTATCCCGGAGTCCGAGGCCCGCCGCCTGGTCGTCCGCGGCTTCTTCGCCGAGCTGGTCCAGCAGATCGGTCTTCCGGACGTCGAGGAGCGCCTCATCGCCAAGATCGAGGCCGAGCTGGAGGCGTCCGTCTGATGGCCTTCGTCCGAGTCTGCGCACTGAGCGAGCTGGAGGCCGACACCCCGAAGCGGGTCGAGGTCGACGGCACGCCGGTGTCGGTCGTCCACACCGACGGCGAGGTGTTCGCGATCAACGACATCTGCTCGCACGCGAACGTCTCCCTCTCGGAGGGCGAGGTCGAGGACTGCGCCATCGAGTGCTGGCTGCACGGCTCCAGCTTCGACCTCCGCACCGGCAAGCCGTCCGGCCTCCCCGCGACGCGCCCCGTCCCCGTATACCCCGTAAAGATCGAAGGGGACGATGTGCTCGTCTCCGTCACCCAGGAGTCCTGAGTCACCCATGGCAACGCTTGAAATCCACGACCTGCACGTCTCCGTCGAGGCCGAGAACGGTCCGCGCGAGATCCTCAAGGGTGTCGACCTGACCATCAAGCAGGGCGAGACCCACGCCGTCATGGGCCCGAACGGCTCCGGCAAGTCGACCCTGGCGTACTCGCTGGCCGGCCACCCGAAGTACACGATCACCGGCGGCACCGTCACCCTCGACGGTGAGGACGTCCTGGAGATGTCGGTCGACGAGCGCGCCCGCGCCGGCGTGTTCCTCGCCATGCAGTACCCGGTCGAGGTCCCCGGCGTCTCGGTCTCCAACTTCCTGCGCACCTCCGCCACCGCCGTCCGCGGCGAGGCGCCCAAGCTGCGCACCTGGGTGAAGGAGGTCAAGGAGGCCATGGAGAAGCTCCAGATGGACCCGGCCTTCGCCGAGCGCAACGTCAACGAGGGCTTCTCCGGCGGTGAGAAGAAGCGGCACGAGATCCTCCAGCTCGAACTGCTCAAGCCGAAGATCGCGATCCTCGACGAGACCGACTCCGGCCTCGACGTCGACGCCCTTCGCGTCGTCTCCGAGGGCGTCAACCGCGTCCGCGAGACCGGCGAGGTCGGCACCCTGCTGATCACGCACTACACGCGGATTCTCCGCTACATCAAGCCCGACTTCGTGCACGTCTTCGCGAACGGCCGCATCGTCGAGTCCGGCGGCGCCGAGCTCGCGGACAAGCTGGAGAACGAGGGCTACGAGGCGTACGTGAAGGGTGGCGCATCCGCGTGACTTCTGCCCATCAGGGGCTGACCGGCCTCCTCGACACCGAGGCGATCCGCAAGGACTTCCCGCTCCTGGATCGCGTGGTCCACGACGGCAAGAAGATCGTGTACCTGGACTCCGCGGCGACCTCGCAGAAGCCGCGCCAGGTCCTCGACGCGCTCAACACGTACTACGAGCGCCACAACGCCAATGTCCACCGCGGCGTCTACACGGTCGCCGAGGAGGCCACCGCGCTGTACGAGGGCGCCCGCGACAAGGTCGCCGCCTTCGTCAACGCGCCGAGCCGCGACGAGGTGATCTTCACCAAGAACGCCTCCGAGTCGCTCAACCTCGTGGCCAACATGCTGGGCTGGGCCGACGAGCCCTACCGCGTGGACCACGAGACCGAGATCGCCATCACGGAGATGGAGCACCACTCCAACATCGTCCCGTGGCAGCTGCTGTCGCAGCGCACCGGCGCGAAGCTGAAGTGGTTCGGCCTCACCGACGACGGCCGTCTCGACCTCTCGAACATCGAAGAGGTCATCACCGAGAAGACCAAGATCGTCTCGTTCACGCTGGTCTCGAACCTGCTGGGCACGATCAACCCGGTCGAGACGATCATCCGGCGCGCCCAGGAGGTCGGTGCGCTCGTCTGCATCGACGCCTCCCAGGCCGCGCCGCACATGGTGCTCGACGTGCAGGCGCTGCAGGCCGACTTCGTGGCCTTCACCGGCCACAAGATGTGCGGCCCGACCGGCATCGGCGTGCTGTGGGGGCGCCAGGAGCTCCTGGAGGACCTGCCGCCGTTCCTCGGTGGCGGCGAGATGATCGAGACCGTCTCGATGCACTCCTCCACCTACGCGCCGGCCCCGCACAAGTTCGAGGCCGGCACGCCCCCGATCGCCCAGGCCGTCGGCCTCGGCGCGGCCGTGGACTACCTCTCGGCGATCGGCATGGAGAACATCCAGCGCCACGAGCACGCGATCACCGAGTACGCCGTCCGGCGCCTCCAGGAGGTCCCGGACCTGCGGATCATCGGCCCCACCACGGCCGAGGACCGCGGCGCGGCGATCTCCTTCACGCTCGGCGACATCCACCCGCACGACGTGGGCCAGGTCCTCGACGAGCAGGGCATCGCGGTCCGCGTCGGACACCACTGCGCGCGTCCGGTCTGCCTGCGCTACGGAATTCCGGCGACCACGCGAGCGTCGTTCTATCTGTACTCCACCCCGGCCGAGGTCGACGCCCTGGTCGCGGGTCTGGAGCACGTACGGAACTTCTTCGGCTAGGGGACGGCTCGTGAAGCTGGATTCGATGTACCAGGACGTCATCCTGGACCACTACAAGCACCCGCACGGTCGTGGTCTCAGGGACGGCGACGCCGAGGTGCACCATGTCAACCCGACCTGCGGCGACGAGATCACGCTGCGCGTGAAGTACGACGGCTCGCGCATCGAGGACGTGTCGTACGAGGGCCAGGGCTGCTCGATCAGCCAGGCCTCGGCCTCCGTCCTCAACGAGCTGCTCGTCGGCAAGGAGCTGGCCGAGGCGCAGAAGATCCAGGGCACCTTCCTGGAGCTGATGCAGTCCAAGGGCCAGATCGAGCCGGACGACGCCATGGAGGAGATCCTGGAGGACGCGGTCGCGTTCGCCGGTGTCTCGAAGTACCCGGCCCGGGTGAAGTGCGCGCTGCTCAGCTGGATGGCGTGGAAGGACGCGACCGCCCAGGCGCTGGGCGGGGACGACCAGAATTCTGTGAGGAAGTCGGCATGACCGAGAACGCCGAGGCCACGATGAAGCCGGCCTCCGAAGAAGAGATCCGCGAGGCGCTGTACGACGTCGTCGACCCCGAGCTGGGCATCGACGTCGTCAACCTCGGCCTGATCTACGGCATCCACATCGACGACTCGAACGTCGCGACGCTGGACATGACCCTGACGTCGGCGGCCTGTCCGCTGACCGACGTGATCGAGGACCAGGCGAAGGCCGCCACCGACGGCATCGTCAGCGAACTCAAGATCAACTGGGTCTGGATGCCCCCGTGGGGCCCGGACAAGATCACGGACGACGGCCGCGAGCAGCTCCGCGCGCTCGGCTTCAACGTCTGACCGCGGGTCTCCCGCGAAATGGCCATGCCCTCCAGGCTGACTGGAGGGCATGGCCGTTTCTCCGTACGGGGGTCACGGGCCGGAGGTCGCCGCCTGTGCCAGGACCGGGGCCAGGTTCTCCTTGCGGATGCGCTGGTCCACGTAGAGCAGGGCGGAGACCAGGGGCTGGAGGGGGGCCAGGACGGCCTGGGAGGCGATGGTGCCGACGAAGAGGACGGCCATCGTGCCCGAGAGAGTGCCGATGATCTCGCCGGCGCTCGTGCCGGCGTCGGTGTCGACCGCCGACATCGGGAACATCGCCAGGACCGAGAAGACCTGCTGGATCGCCCAGCTCACGACGGCCACGATCACGCCCGCGGCGAGCATGCAGCCGAAGATCCGCCACCAGGAGCCGCGGACCAGGTGCGACGAGCGGCGCATCGAGGCCGTGGCGCCCAGGCCCTCGATGACGGCGACCGAGGGGGCCAGGCTGAACTTCACCCAGAGCCACAGGGCGAGGGGAGCGGTCGCCAGGGCGCCCAGGAAGATCAGTACGCCGATGACGGCCAGGCCGGAGCCGTTGTCACCGCCGCCCCTCTCGGACGCCGCGACGCCCATGAAGACGCTGGTCATCAGGAAGCCGAGGCCGACCATGCAGAGCACCATCGGCACGAACGAGGCGAGCATCGTCAGGAAGACGGAGGCGAGCACGGAGCCGAGCCGCGACCAGGCCCGCCGCCACACGGTGCCGAAGCCGAGGGGCCTGCCGAGCACCGCCTCCTGGGCGACGGCCGGCGCGGCCGCGTAGACCAGGCCGCTCGCCAGGATCAGGCCGGTCACACCGGCCAGCCACACGCAGCCGAAGGCGACGAGCAGCGGCTGGATGTCCGCGAAGTCCGGCTCCTGCTGCGAGGGCAGGTGGGTCAGCCGGTCGACGTGGTCCGCGACCGTCGTCCAGGCCAGCAGCATCGCCCCGCCGACCAGCAGCGTCGCCGCCGCGTAGGCGGTCACGGCGACGCCGAGCAGCGGCTTCCAGTAGCGCCCGAAGGTGCTGAAGGCGCCGGTCAGGATCTGGCTGAAACTCAGCGGAGCCAGGGGTATGACGCCGGGTTTCGGCGGTGGGGGCGGAGGGGCGTAGCCGTAGCCGTGCGGACCCGAGGGGTATGTCATGCGCACACCGTATCGGCAGTCGTTGCGTACGGCCGTACCCATCGATGCGTACACTCGTACACATGGGATACGGACTGCTCGCGGGCGCCATAGCGGCGGAGATCGTCGCCACCACCTCCATGAAGTACAGCGACGGCTTCACCCGGCTCGGCCCCTCCCTCCTCACCGGCGCCGGCTACCTCCTCGCCTTCGCCCTCCTCGCCCAGGCCCTCAAGACCCTCCAGGTCGGCACCGCCTACGCCATATGGTCCGGCGTCGGCACCGCCGCGGTCGCCGGGATCGGTGCCCTCTTCCTCGGCGAGTCCATGAACCTCGCCAAGATCGCCGGCCTCGTGCTGATCATCGCCGGCGTCGCCGTCCTCAACCTCGGCGGCGCCCACTGATGGCCCTCACCCGCCCCACGTGCGCAGGCGCCCGCTGATGGCCCCCTCCCGCCCCCGCGCCCGCCGCCACGACCCCGAGCGGCGCGAACGGATCGTCGACGCCGCCCTGCGCGTCGTCGCCCGCGACGGCATCGCCGGACTCAGCCACCGCACCGCCGCCGCCGAGGCCGACGTGCCGCTCGGCTCCACCACGTACCACTTCGACTCCCTCGACGAACTCCTCGTCGCCGCCCTGCGCAAGGCCGACGACACCTTCGGCCGCGCCCTGCGCGAGAGCACCCGCAGCACCGGCCCCGGCACCGATCTCGCCGCCCTCCTCGCCCGCCTCATGGGCGAGTGGCTCGGCGGCGAGCGAGGCGGCGTGGAGCTGGAGTACGAGCTCTACCTCGCCGCCCTGCGCCACCCCGCCCTGCGCCCCGTCGCCGCCGAGTGGACCGAGGACGTCACCGGGATCCTCGCCGCCCGCACCGATCCGGCCACCGCCCGCGCCGTCGTCGCCCTCATGGACGGCATCTGCCTCCAGGTCCTGCTCACCGACGGCCGCTACGACGAGGGGTACGCGCGCGAGATGCTGGCCCGGGTGCTGAACGCCACGGTCTGAACGAAGGACCCAACGGGCGGGCCGGGAACTCGTCGGAACCGCCAGGGCGGCGGCCCGACACCTGAGACCGGTTGGCCCGCGCGGGGGCCCGCCGGTTAGGTTTCCGTCATGACCACTGCTCCTCGCTCCACCGGCGCCGTCGCCGCCGGCCTCGCCACCATCGCCGGTGACGGCACCGTTCTCGACACCTGGTTCCCCGCCCCCGAGCTGACCGACGCCCCCGGCCCCGCCGGCACCGAGCGACTCAGCCCCGAAGCGGCCGTGAACGCCCTCGGCGAGGGCGCCGCCAAGGCCCTCGGCGTGGACGCCCGCCGCGGTGTCGAGGTGGTCGCCGTCCGCACCGCCATCGCCTCGCTCGACGACAAGCCGCTCGACGCCCACGACGCCTACCTGCGGCTCCACCTGCTCAGCCACCGCCTGGTCAAGCCGCACGGCCAGAGCCTGGACGGCGTGTTCGGCCTGCTCGCCAACGTCGCCTGGACCTCGCTCGGCCCGGTCGCCGTCGACGACATCGAGAAGGTGCGGCTGAACGCCCGCGCCGAGGGCCTGCACCTCCAGGTCACCTCGATCGACAAGTTCCCCCGCATGACCGACTACGTCGTGCCCGCCGGCGTCCGCATCGCCGACGCCGACCGCGTCCGCCTCGGCGCCCACCTCGCCGCCGGCACCACCGTCATGCACGAGGGCTTCGTCAACTTCAACGCCGGCACCCTCGGCACCTCCATGGTCGAGGGCCGCATCTCCGCCGGCGTCGTCGTCGGCGACGGCTCCGACATCGGCGGCGGCGCCTCCACCATGGGCACCCTCTCCGGCGGCGGCAACGTCGTCATCGCCATCGGCGAGCGCTGCCTCATCGGCGCCGAGGCGGGCGTCGGCATCGCGCTGGGCGACGAGTGCGTCGTCGAGGCAGGTCTGTACGTCACCGCCGGCACCCGCGTCACCATGCCCGACGGCCAGATCGTCAAGGCCCGCGAGCTCTCCGGCGCCTCGAACATCCTCTTCCGCCGCAACTCGGTCACCGGCGCCGTCGAGGCCCGCCCGAACAACGCGGTCTGGGGCGGCCTCAACGAGATCCTGCACAGCCACAACTGATCCACGCGCCCGGCCGGACGGCCCGCCGCCCCTGCCCGGGGCGGCGGGCCGTCTGACATGATCCTCCTGCGCGACAGGAGGACATGGAGAGAACATTCCTATGAGTGAACAGCGTGAACTGCGGGAAGTGCGGGAAGTGCGGGAATTGGGGGAACGGCGGGAACAGCAGGGACAGCAGGGACAGCAGGGACAGCGCGTCGCCCTCGTCACCGGCTCGTCCTCCGGCATCGGAGCCGCCGTCGCCCGCCGCCTCGCCGCCGCCGGCTACCGGGTCGCCGTCAACTCCGCCCGCTCCGTCGAGGCCGGCGAGAAGCTGGCCGCCGAACTGCCCGGCGCCCACTACCTCCAGGCCGACGTCTCCGACCAGGCCCAGGCCACCCGGCTCGTCGAGGAGACCGTGGCGCACTTCGGCCGCCTCGACCTGCTGGTGAACAGCGCGGGCACCACACGCTTCATCCCGCACGACGACTTCGCCGCCGCCTCGCCCGACGTGTGGCGGCAGCTGTACGACGTCAACGTCATCGGCGTCTGGCAGACCGTCACCGCCGCCGTGCCGCACCTGCGCGCGGCGGGCGGCGCCGTCGTGAACATCTCCTCGCAGGCCGGCGTCCGGCCCGGCGGCAGCTCCATCCCGTACGCCGTGACGAAGGCCGCCGTCAACCACATGACCAAGCTGCTCGCCAAGACCCTCGGCCCCGGGGTGCGGGTCAACGCGGTCGCGCCCGGCCTCATCGACACCCCGTGGTTCGACGGGGTCGAGGGCGCCGACGCCGCCAAGGAGCACGTGGCCTCGGTCGTGCCGCTGCGCCGGGTGGGCCGCCCCGAGGACATCGCCGAGGCCGTCCACGACCTGGCGAACGCCTCGTACATCACCGGCGAGGTGCTGCTCGTGGACGGCGGCGGGCACCTGCTCGGCTAGCCCGCGGCTAGCCCGCTGTCTCCGCCGGGGACGCCCCCTACAGGCCGAGCTTGAAGCCCTCGTGGCTGCGGGCGAAGCCCAGCGAGGTGTAGAAGCGATGGGCGTCTGTCCTGGCCTTGCCGCTGGTCAGCTGGACGAGCGCGCAGCCACGGGTGCGCGCCCGCGCCACCGCCAGGTCCATCAGCGCCCGGCCGAGGCCGGCGCCGCGCCGGTCGGCCCTGATCCGGACCGCCTCGATCAGCGCCCGCTCGGCGCCGCCCTTGCCGAGGCCCGGGATGTACGTGGCCTGGAGGCAGCCGAGGACGAGCCCGTCGTCCGTCTCGTCGGCGAGGACGAGGAGCTCGTTGCGCGGATCGGCCTCGATGTCCGTGAACGCCCGCTCGTAGGCGGCGGTGACGGTCACCGAGGCCGGGTCCACGACCCGCTCCTCGTCGGCCAGCAGCGCGAGGACGGCGGGCAGGTCGGCACGGGTGGCGAGGCGCAGGATCACGGCCGCAGTCTCGCACACCCGTGCGGTCGCTCCCTTACGGGCGGAAGCGCAGCACCTGCGGGTCGTGGTCGCTGTTCTGGTCCGCGAACTCCGCGTTGATGTGCACGCTGTCGTACGCGAAGTGGTGCACGCCGGGGCTCGTCAGGATCTGGTCGAGGACCTGGCTGTTGCCCTGGTAGACGTACGAGTAGCGCTCGCTGCGCGGCAGCGACTTCACCGCCGGGAACAGCGCTCCGCCGTCGGTCAGCGCCTTCGTGGTGCCGGAGAACTCGAAGTCGTTGATGTCGCCGAGGACCAGCACGTCGGCCTGCTTGTCGAGGGCGAGGACGTCCTTGACGAAGCCGTTGACGGCCTGCGCCTGGAGCAGTCGCTTGGCCTCGGAGGAGCGGACCGGCGGCTGGTGGTGCGAGACGAGGGACTCGTCCCCGCCCTTGGAGCCGAAGTGGTTGGCGACCACGAGGACCGTGCGGCCGCGGAAGAGGAACTCGCCCGCGAGCGGCTTGCGGCTGTTCTCCCAGGCGGTGTTCGCCGGGTCGATGCGGCCGGGGGAGAGGGTCAGGTGGGCGTCGCCCTTGCTCCCGGTCACCGCGGTCGCGGCGGTCGCGTCGCCGCCCGCGCGGTCGACGAAGGAGACCCGCTCGGGGTTGAAGAGGAAGACCTGGCGGATGTTGCCGCCGGGCTCGCCGCCGTCCTTGTTGTTCTCCGGGTCGACCGAGCGCCACTCGTACGCCGGGCCGCCCGCCGCGACGATCGCCGCGGTGAACTTCTTCAGCGTCTCGCCGGCCGTGACCGTGCCGTCGTTCTTGGCGCCGTTGTCGTCCTGGATCTCCTCCAGGGCGACGATGTCGGGCGAGGCCAGGTTCTCGACGACCGCCTTGGCGAGCGCGTCGAACTTCTCCTGCGGGTCGCTCGGGTCGAGGTTCTCCACGTTGTACGTGGCGACCGCCAGCTCGTTCTTGTGTTGGCGCTGCGTCACCTCGCGCTCCAGGCCGAGGTCCACGAGCTTGCCGAGGGTGTTCGCGACCAGGGTGTAGCCGCCGAACTGGTTGAAGTCCAGCGGGCCCGCGGTGGGGCCGGCCAGCCAGTCGCCGACGTTCGCCTTGGGGAAGGGCTGCTGGGCGATCGGGGCGAGCTGCTGGATCTGCAGCCGGCCGGTGTTCTGCGCGTCGTACGAGCCGTAGACGGCGCCGCCGCGGCGGTTGCCGTTCTCGAACGGCTTCACCGTCACCCACAGCTCGGAGTACGGGTCGCTGGCGCCGACCACCCGCGAGGAGCCGATGCGGACGTTGGTGCCCTCCAGGGACTCGTAGTAGTCCAGGGCGTACGTGTCCGGCTCCAGGGCGAGACCGTTGATCGAGCCGCCGGCGGCCGCATCGCCCTCGGGGGCGTACGCGTCGGGGACGGAGCCGGCCCAGATGGTCACCGGGGCCGGGACCGGGTTGCCCTTCGACAGGACGGTGACGACCGGCTTGGAGATCTGGGTCAGCGACTGGTTGCCGGAGTTCAGACCGCCGGGGACGTACTCCGTGACCGTGCCGTTCAGGCTCACCGCGTCGCCGACGGCGACGGTCGGGACGGAGCTGGTGAAGACGAAGATGCCCTCACTGGTGGCCTCGTTGTCATCGGCCATTGGATCCTGGATCCAAAATCCACGCGAGCCGTAGGTGCGCACACCGGTGACGATGCCGGTGACACCGGTGACCTGCTTGCCGACGAGCGGCGACACCCGGGTCGTGCCCTGGATGTCGTGGATCCGCACGGCGTCGGCGGCGGTGTCGGCGGACGCGCTGGTGGAACCGGCCAGCAGACCGGCGGCGAGCGCGGCGGAAACGACCGCGGCGACGGAAGCGGACCGCGCGGCGGATCTCGGTATGGAGGAAGGCATCAAGGCACTCCGTGAGGGTTGGGCAATCGATCGATTGATCTACGCGCGTCAATTTCCTGTCAGAGCACTGCCCTTGTCAAGGGTCGACGGGTGTACGAAGGCTGACGCCCCGGTGAACCGCCGGGCCGGCCCCCGAATGCGTCTACGCTGAAGGCGGCTCGAAGCCACTCGCAGCCCCGCAGCCCGCCCGTACTCGCCGAGGAGAACACCCCAGATGGCACCGGACCGCCAGACCCTGCCCCCCGTCCTGCTGCTCTCGGACGCGGAGCTGGCGCGGGACGCCCTGGCCGCCCCCCTCCTCTCCCGCGCCGTGCGCCTCGCCCGCTGGGCCGGACCCGAGACCCGGGTAGGCGCCGGCGGCGAGCTCGTCGACGAGCAACTGCCCGCCGCCGCCGAGCTGCTCGGCCTCGCCGACGACGAGGACGGCGAGGCGTACGCGAGCGAGGCCTGGCGGCTCGCCGTGGACACCGGCCTGGTCGACGTCGAGGACGGCGAGGAGACCGAGGACGTCGAGACCCCCGGCACCGTCACCGCCGGCGAGAACCTGCCCCTCGTCACCGGCGGCTCGCCGCACGACGTCCTCACGATCTGGCTCGACGGCTTCGACGCGGTCTTCTCCGACGCCGCCGCCCCCTACATCGAGGACCTCGACGCGCTCGTCGGCGAGAACGGCGAGATCGACTTCGAGGCGCTGGACTGGGACCCGGAGGGCGAGGCCGAGTTCCTGGAGGGCGTGCTCGGCAACCTCTACCTCCTGACCGTCGCCGAGGGCGGCGCCGGCGAGGGCCCGGTGCCGCTGCCCGCGCTCGCCGCGTCGATGGTCGTCCCCGACGACATGGGCGAGCCCACCGACGACGTCCTGGAGCAGGTCTCCGACGCGATGATGCGGCTCGACGAGCAGTTCCGCATCCTGGAAGGGATCGGCCTCGTCGAGTACCGGCCGGTCGACGAGGCCCTGATGGCCGAGGAGGGCGACGAGCCCGCCCCGCCCGTCGACGACGAGGACGTCAGCCGCTACGGCATGGTCCGGCTCACCCCGCTCGGCCTGTACGGCGTGCGCGCCCGCATGCTGGAGGCCGGCCTCACCGCCCCCGTCGTCGGCGAACTCGCCGACCAGGGCGCCGACGTGCTGCTCGACGCCATCGCCCACTACCCGCAGGACGCCGCCCGCGCCGAGACCTCGGGCTGGCTCACCGCCCGTAAGCCCGCCGACGCCGCCCGCGAACTCCTCGCCGCCGCCCGCGGCACCGACCCGGGCTCCCCGCTGCGCCGCCTCCACGCCCAGCAGGCCCTCTCCCTCGTCGGCGCCGAGGCCGAACCCGCCGTACGGGAGGTCCTCGACGACCCCGAGCTCGGCGGCCTCGCACGCGTCTGGCTCGCCGAGCACGGCGCGGCGGACATCCCGGCGCCCCCGGAGTCGATGATCTTCTGGCTGGCCATCGACACGATCGCCGCCCACCTCGACGCCGAGGGCGACCCGACCGAACTCCAGGACCTGATCGAGGGCCTGACCAGCCGCCACGGCGGCTTCTTCGACGCGGCCTGGCGCATCGAGCACCCGGCGACGGCCGACGTCCTGGAGGCCATGGGCCGCCTCCACCGCGACAAGCCCACGGCCAAGGAGGCCCGCAAGGCCGCCTTCAAGGCGCGCTCGCGCGGCTGACGCGCGGTCGCGCCGGTCGTGCCGGTCGTGCCGGTCGCGCCGGTCGTGCCCGTTGTGCCCTCAGGTCCGCAGGTACGACGCCCCGTTGAGGTCGAGCACCGTGCCCGAGGCCCACTCGGCCTCGGGCGAGGCGAGCCACAGGACCGCCGCCGCGATCTCCTCCGGCGTCGCCACCCGGCCGAACGGGCTCTGGGACCGGATCGCCTCCCCCTCCGGTCCCTCCAGACGCGGGGCGACCCGCTCGGTCGCGAAGAACCCGGGCGCCACCGACGCCACGCCGATCCCGTGCGGAGCCAGGGCGACCGCGAGGGACTGCCCCAGGGCGTGCACGGCGGCCTTCGTGGCGCCGTACGCCGGGTGGTCCGGCTCGCCCCGGAAGGCACCGCGCGAACCGATGTTGATGATCCTCCCGCGGCCTCCGGCCGGACGGACCCCCGTCTCGCCGCGCTCGCCGTTCCCGGCGTCGATCATCCGGCGGGCCGCGAGATGGCTGAGATACGCCGTGCCCAAGAGGTTCACGGACACATGCCGCTGCCACAGCTCCGCCCACTCCTCGTACGGCGTCGTCGCCGGCGGGTGCGGCAGGTTCACGGCCGCGTTGTTGACCAGCACGTCGATGCCGCCGAGCGCCTCCGCCGCCGCGTCCGCGACCCGGGCCGCGCCCGCGGGGTCGGAGAGATCACCGCAGACCAGCGCATGTCCGGTGCCCTCGAGCGAGCCGAGGGTCTCGCGCGCCTCCTCGGCGCGGGAGCCGTAGTGCACGGCCACCCGGTCGCCGTGGGCCGCGAAGGTCCGGGCCACCGCGCGGCCCAGACCGCGCGACGCACCACTGACGAGAACGCTCCGGCCGTTCGTGAGCAGGTTCATGGGGGATCGCCTTTCTGTTCAACCGCCGTTTATACGGGGGCGCGACCGTGTGCCGCGACATCGGGTGCCGACAGGGAGAAGACCGTCATGCCTCTCAACCGCAGGGAATTCGCCAAGCAGTCCGCCGCCACGGGCGCCGGACTCGCCCTCACCGGCGCCGTCGGCGCGCTCGCCACCGCCCCGCAGGCGCTGGCCGCCGACGACCCGCACGAGGTGGCCGCCGAGGGCCACGGTCACGGTCACGGGCACGACCACGGCCGCCGCCTCGGCTACGGCGAGCTCGTCGCCGACCCGGAGGGCGTGCTGGCCCTGCCCGAGGGCTTCACCTACCGCGTCATCACCCACAGCGGCGTCACCCGCCTGGAGACCGGCGAGTTCACGCCCTCCAACCACGACGGCACCGCCACCTTCGCCGGGCGCCGCGGCACCACGTACCTCGTCAACAACCACGAGCTCAAGGGCCCCCGCAAGGACTGGGCCCACCCCGTCCCGCTCACCGACGGCCTCGTCTACGACCCGGCGGCCTCCGGCGGCTGCACGGTCGTCGAGGTCCACCGCGACGGCACCGTCGCCGAGTGGGTCGGCATCGCCGGCACCTCCACCAACTGCGCGGGCGGCCGCACCCCCTGGGGCACCTGGCTGACCTGCGAGGAGACCGAGGACCTGGCCGGCAAGAACGGCATGACCAAGGACCACGGCTACGTCTTCGAGGTCGACCCGCACGACCGCCGGGCCAACCGCGACCCCAAGCCGATCAAGGCCTTCGGCCGCTACGCCCACGAGGCCGTCGTCATCGACCCCAAGCGCGGCCACGCCTACCTCACCGAGGACGCCTCCGGCCCCAACGGCCTCTTCTTCCGCTGGGTCCCGCCGAAGGGCTTCGAGCACGGCCGCGGCCGCCTCGACACCCTGGCCGACGACGCGGGCGTCCTGCAGGCCCCCAAGTGCTTCGACTCGGCCGGCCGGTTCGTCGACGACCTCTCCCGCGCCACGAAGATCGGCACCGTCTACGGCGTGGACTGGGTCGACGTCCCCGACCGCGACGCCCGCACGACCCCGGTCCGCAAGCAGTTCGCGGCCGGCGAGGTCACCCGCGCCCGCAAGCTGGAGGGCATGTGGTGGGCCGACGGCGGCACGTACATCGTCTCCTCGTACGCCCGTGAGGAGAGCCCCGGCGCCCCGCACGACGGCCAGGTCTGGTTCTACGACCCCAAGCGCCGCACCCTCACCCTCCAGGTGCTGCTCGGCGTCAACGCCGCCCCCGACGAGGACGGCGCCTACGACGGCCCGGACAACATCACCGTCTCCCCGTACGGCGGTCTCGTCATCGCCGAGGACGGCGAGGGCGTTCAGCACCTGTTCGGCGCGACCGAGAGCGGCCGCACGTACCCGATCGCCCGTAACGACCTGAACGACAGCGAGTTCACCGGCGTCGTCTTCTCGCCCGACGGCGACACCCTGTTCGCCAACATCCAGACGCCCGGCATCATGGTCGCGATCACCGGACCCTGGCGCCGCCAGCCCCGCCGCTGACACCGTGCCCGGCCCAGGTCCGGAGCCGGTACCGCCTTGATCCCGAGGGCCGGTCCGGTCCTGTTCCCGAGGGCCGCTGACACCTAACATGTCAGCCCATGGACGCCTTGCGGCCCGTGGGCCGGACCCTGCTGCGCGACCGCGCGTACGAGGCGCTGCGCGAGGCCATCGTGCGCGGCGAGCTCGCACCCGGCTCCGTGGTCAAGGACGCCGACGTCGCCGAACGGCTCGGGCTCTCGCGCGCACCCGTGCGCGACGCCCTGGCCCGGCTCGGCGACGAAGGGCTCGTCGAGACCAAGCCGCAGAGCTACACCCGGGTCACCCGGCTGGTCAGCCGGGTCGTACGGGACGCCGCCTCCGTGGTGCGGGTGATGCACGAACTCGCCGCCCGCACCGCCGTGCCGCTGCTCGGCCCCGAGGGCATCCGGGCCATGCGCGAGGCCAACGTGCGCTTCGCCGCGGCCGTGTGCGCGGCGGACGTCGAGGCCGCGCTGCGCGCCGACGACGAACTCCACCAGATCCTCGTCGGCGCGAGCGGCAACCACGCGCTGGCCGCGACCATCGAGCGCTACACACCCCTGATCCGCCGGGTCGAGCGCCGCCTCTTCGGCGACTCCGGCACCTGTGGCTCCGCCGAGCTGCACGCCCGTCTCATCGACGCGTGCGAGGCCGGAGACACGGAGGAGGCGGTCCGGGTGACGACGGAGATATGGCGCGCCCTCGAAGAGCTCGCGGACGAGGCCGCGGACTCCTGACGGGCCCTGCCGGCCAGGCCGCCCCGGTCCGCCCCGGTCCGGCCCGGCCTGGCCGGCAGGACCCCTCAGGAATCCAGGCCACAGGCCGCCACCACTCCGGGAGCCCGCATGCCGACGATCGCCGACTTCGACCGCTACCCGCTCCTCTTCGGGCCCTCGCCCGTCCACCCGCTGCGGCGGCTCACCGACCACCTCGGCGGGGCCACGCTGTGGGCCAAGCGGGAGGACTGCAACTCCGGCATCGCGTACGGCGGCAACAAGACCCGCAAGCTGGAGTACCTGGTCGCCGACGCCCTCGCCCAGGGATGCGACACCCTCGTCTCGATCGGCGGCGTGCAGTCCAACCACACCCGCCAGGTCGCCGCCGTCGCCGCGCACGCGGGCCTCACGTGCGTGCTGGTGCAGGAGAGCTGGGTCGACTGGCCCGACGCCGTCTACGACAAGGTCGGCAACATCCTCGTCAGCCGGCTCGCCGGCGCCGACGTGCGGCTCGTGCGGGCCGGGTTCGGCATCGGGTTCAAGGAGAGCTGGGAGCAGGCCCTGCGGGAGGTCGAGGAGGCCGGAGGCCGGCCGTACGCGATCCCGGCCGGTGCCTCCGACCACCGGCTCGGCGGGCTCGGCTTCGCCCGCTGGGCCTACGAGGTGGCCGAGCAGGAGGACGAGCTCGGCGTCTTCTTCGACACCGTGGTGGTCTGCTCGGTGACCGGCTCCACCCAGGCCGGCATGGTCGCGGGCTTCGCCGCGCTCGCCGAGGAGGGCGGCCGGGCCCGGCGGGTCGTCGGTGTCGACGCCTCGGCCGAGCCGGCGGCCACCCGCGAGCAGATCGCCCGCATCGCCCGGAACACGGCCGCCCTCATAGGCGTCGAGCGCCCGCTCGACGACGCCGACGTCGAGCTCGACGACCGCTACCACGCCGGGGTGTACGGCATCCCGGACGAGGCCACCCTGGAGGCGATGCGGCTCGCCGCCCGCACGGAGGGCATGATCACCGACCCCGTCTACGAGGGGAAGTCGATGGCCGGACTGGTCGACCTGGTGGACCGGGGCGAGATCGCTTCGGACTCGACCGTCCTCTACGTCCACCTCGGCGGCCAGCCGGCCCTCAACGCGTACAGCACGCTGTTCTGATCACAGCGCCTGGGCGGCGGGCTTCACCATGCCCCGGACCGTGCGGGACTTCACGAACTCGCCGATCGCCGTCATCTCCCACTCGCCGGAGAACTGCTTGATGAGCTTGGCCATCATCACGCCCGTCTGCGGCTCCGCCGTGGTCAGGTCGAAGCGGACCAGCTCCTCGCCGCTCGCGGCGTCGATGAGCCGGCAGTAGGCCTTGGCGACCTCGGTGAACTTCTGGCCTGAGAAGGAGTTCACGGTGAAGACCAGGCCGGTGGCGTCGGCGGGCAGCCGGCCGAGGTCGACCACGATGACCTCGTCGTCGCCCGCGCCCTCGCCGGTCAGGTTGTCGCCGGAGTGCTTGATCGCGCCGTTCAGGATGGACAGCTTGCCGAAGTAGCAACTGTCGATGTGGTTGCGCTGGGGGCCGTAGGCGATGACCGAGGCGTCGAGGTCGATGTCCTTGCCGCGGTACGCGGGCTCCCAGCCGAGGCCCATCTTGACCTGGGACAGGAGCGGGCGGCCGCCCTTGACCAGGGACACCGTCTGGTTCTTCTGGAGGCTGACCCGGCCCTTGTCCAGGTTGATCTTCCCGGTGCCCACGGGCGGCGCGGCCGGCGGGGCCGGGGGAGCGGCGGGCGGGGCGGGGGCCGCGACCGGCGCCGGAGCCGGGGTGGCAGCGGGGGCCTGGGCGGGGGCGGGCGTCGGCGTGGATGCCGGCGTGGGCGTGGGCTCCTCGTCCACGCTGACGCCGAAGTCGGTGGCGATCCCGGCGAGCCCGTTCGCGTACCCCTGGCCCACCGCACGGGCCTTCCAGGCGCCGCCCCGCAGATAGATCTCCATGACCACGAGCGCCGTCTCGGTGCCGAGCCGCGGCGGGGTGAAGGTGGCCAGCACGCTGCCGTCGTCGGCGTTGCGCAGGGTCGCGGTGGGTTCGATGCCCTGGAAGGTCTGGCCCGCGGCGTCCGGGCTCGCGGTCACCACGATCTTCTCGACGCCGGCCGGCACGGCGGCGGTGTCCACCAGGATCGCGTCCGGCGCGGTGCCGCCGCCGGAGCGGTAGCTGACACCGGGGCCGGTGGGCTGGTTGTAGAAGATGAAGTCGTCGTCGGAGCGCACCTTGCCGTCGGCGCCGAGCAGCAGGCCCGAGACGTCGAGCCGCACGGGGGCGGCCACGTCCACCGCCACGCGCGCGGCGGTGAGAGGGATGTTCGAGCCGGGGGTCATAGCGGTCATGACCGGGGTAACGAACGAGACACCTTTGCCGTTCCCTTACCTTCCGCCGGTTCGGCCACTCCGGTTACGCGGGTGGTTGCGCGCCATGCGCTCGTTGCCGAACTTGTACGCCCCCGTCCAGCGGGCCATGACCAGCTGCGGGTCCCCGGACTCGACCTCCGCCAGGAACTTCTCCGCGCGTCCGCCGCGCAGGGTGGCGGCCGCGCGGCCGTGGTGCGTGATGGCGACGGTGCTGTCCGCGCGCTGTTCGTAGGCAAATCCCCGTGGCTGTGGCATGACGGGCATCCTGCCGTTCCCGGTCACGTCCGTCATATGAATATTCTTTCGGACCGTGGGTGGGAGTTCTTTCCGGACGCGGGACGTGGACGAGGCGCGCGAGGAGATCGACGCGCGCTATTACGCCAACTTCATGGACGTGATCGACGCGCAGAAACGTCCCTTCGCGGCGCGCTTCGACACCGTCGGGCTCGGGCCGCTGATGATCGGCGACCTGAGCTGCGGCACGGACGTGCGGATGCGCTTCGGTGAGCTGGGGGCGTTCCACATCAACGCGCCGATGAGCGGGACCATGGAGCTGCGCCAGGGCGCGGGCGGACGCCGGCTGGTCGCCACCGCGCAGGACGCGGTGCTGCTCGACCCGGCGGGGGACACCTTCCTCGACCGGTGGAGCGGGGACTGCCGCACCCTCTCGGTCAAGGTCGGCGCGGCCGCCCTCCGGGACCGCCTGGAACAGCTGCTCGGGCGAGCGCCGCGCGGCCGGCTCGCCCTCGGCCCGGGCCTCGACATCACGCGCGGTCCCGGTCTGAGCTGGGTGACCTTCGCCCGGCAGGTGGCGTACGGGGCGCTCGCCGGGGACGGCCTTGCCACCCACGAGCTGGTCGCGCGGCCGCTCCAGGAGGCGCTGCTCAACGGGCTGCTGCTCGCGGCCGACCACCCCTGGCGGGACGAGCTGGCCCGGCCGGGCGAGCCGGCCAGGCCCGCGCCGGTCAAGCGGGCCATGGACGCGGTGCGGGCCCGCCCCGAGCACCCCTTCACCAGCACCGAACTCGCCGCCCTCGCCCGGGTGAGCGTGCGCCGGCTCCAGGAGTCGTTCCGGGAGTACGTGGGGATGTCCCCCATGGCGTACGTGCGCGAGGTCCGGCTCGAGCGGGTCCACGCGGAGCTGCGGACGGGCGACCCGGACGGGCTGAGCGTGACCGAGGTGGCCTGGCGCTGGGGGTTCACCCACCCGGGACGGTTCGCGGCGCAGTACCGGGCGCGGTTCGGCGAAACGCCCTCGCGCACGCTGCGCGGGTGAGGGCGTCGCGCCCCTCGTGTGGAGCGCGAGTGAACGCATCGCGCTTTGCGGACAGTTGCCGCGTTCCGCGGCTCGCGATGATCTTGACGGGCGCATATCGTCGGCTTGTCCGCGTGCGGCAGCGCACGTGTCGACCCGGGTCCCGGCCGGCTCCCCCGCATTGTCCGGCCGGGCCCGTGACTTCCCCGTGCGGCCCGCCGGGTCCGCCCTCCGCTGATTCCGCCGGCCCGCCGGGTCCGGGTGGCGCTCAGTGCGGCCAGCGGGGCGGGTTCACGCAGAAGTGCCCGCCCAGGTAGACGTCGTCCGCGCTGCCCGGCGCCGGCAGGCCGTTCTCCGCGATGATCCGCTCGGCGTGGATCTCGGAGTCGTCCTTCGGCTCGTAGCCGAGCGCGCGGGCGGACGAGAGGTCCCACCACTCCCGGGTGTTCGCGGAGGAGCCGTACACCACCGTGTGTCCGACCTCGGGCGCGGTGAGCGCCGCGTGGAACAGCCGGGCGCAGTCGGCGGGGCTCAGCCAGATCGAGAGCATCCGCACCGAGGCCGGCTCGGGGAAGCAGGAGCCGATGCGCACCGAGACGGTCTCGACGCCGTGCTTGTCCCAGTAGAACTGGGCCAGGTCCTCGCCGAAGGCCTTGGACAGGCCGTAGAAGGTGTCGGGCCGGTGCGGGGTGTCGACGGGCAGCGGCGGCTCGCCCGGGCGCGGCCGCGTGGTGAAGCCGACGGCGTGGTTGCTGGACGCGAAGACGACCCGGGGCACCCCCTCCTCGCGCACGGCCTCGTAGAGGTTGTGGGTGCCCGTGATGTTGGCGGCGACGATCTTGTCGAAGTCCGCCTCCAGGGAGATCCCCGCGAGGTGGATCACGGCGTCCGCCCCGCGGACGGCCTCCCGCAGCGCCGCACGGTCGGCGAGGTCGGCGACGATCGCGTCCGGGGCGCCGGGGACGGGGGCCACGTCGAGCAGGCGGAGCTCGTATCCGTACGCGGGCAACAGCTCCCGCATCAGGGTGCCGACGCCGCCGGCGGCGCCGGTGAGCAGGACGGTGCGGGGGGCGGGGGTCATGAGGGCGGTCTCCGTCCGTAAAGCGCATTCACAAACATGGACGAGGCGTCACGCTAGGCAGTGGCATGCCGGACCGTCAAGGAACCATGTGACATGAGGAGTTTGTATCTTGACCGGCCCTTCCGCCCTCCTCTAGCGTGAAGGCGTTCATGAATATGGACGACAGTCAGAATGGTGCACGACAGATTTTGCCCCTGGGAGCGCCCGTGACCACTGCCCCGCTCGCCGAACGGCTCGACGGCCTTCTCTTCTTCCCCGTCACCGCATTCGGCCCGGACGGCACCGTCGACCTCGACACCTTCCGCGCCCATGTCCGCGCCGGGATCGACGCGGGCGCGGGCGCGGTCTTCGCCTGCTGCGGCACCGGCGAGTTCCACGCCCTCACCCCCGAGGAGTTCCGCGACTGCGTCGCCGCCGCCGTCGAGGAGACCGCCGGCCGCGTCCCCGTCCTCGCCGGCGCCGGCTACGGCACCGCGCTGGCCGTCCGCTACGCCCGGCTCGCCGAGGACGCCGGCGCCGACGGGCTGCTCGCCATGCCCCCGTACCTGGTCGTCGCCGACCAGGCCGGCCTGCTGCGCCACTACGCCGGACTCGCCGCCGCCACCTCGCTCGACGTCATCGTCTACCAGCGCGACAACGCCGTCCTCACCCCCGAGACCGCCGTCGCCCTCGCCCGCACCGACGGCATCATCGGCCTCAAGGACGGCCTCGGCGACCTCGACCTGATGCAGCGGATCGTCAGCGCCGTCCGCACCGCCGGGCTCGACCTGCTCTACTTCAACGGCCTGCCCACCGCCGAACTCACCGGCCTCGCCTACCGGGGCATCGGCGTCACCCTCTACTCCTCCGCCGTCTTCTGTTTCGCCCCGGACATCGCCCTCGCCTTCCACCGGGCCCTCGCCACCGGGGACGACGCCACCGCCACCCGGCTCATCGACGGCTTCTACCGTCCGCTCGCCGAACTCCGCTCCCGCGGCCGCGGATACGCCGTCTCCCTCGTCAAGGCGGCGGTCCGGATGAACGGGCTCGACGTCGGCGAGGTCCGCCCGCCGCTCAGCGAACCGGCGCCCGAGCACCTCAAGGAGCTGGCCGGCATCATCGAGCGCGGCCGCGTCCTTCTCACGGAGGGCGGCCGATGACGCGGACCGGAGCCTTCGTCTATCCATGGGACGTCAACGGCGATCCCGCCGCTGCCGGCCGCCTCGCCGGGCTGGGCCTCGACCAGGTCACCCTCGCCTCCGCCTACCACTCCACGCGCGCCCTCACCCCCCGCCACCCCCGGCACCGCATCGTCACCGCCTCCCACGCGGCCGTCCTCTACCCGCCGGACGCCGCCCGCTGGCAGGGCCACGCCCTCAAGCCGTACGCGGCGGGCGACTGGGCTCCTGGCGACGCGTACGGGGCGGCCGCGGAGGCCCTCGCCGAGGCGGGCCTCGAGGTCCACAGCTGGGTCGTCCTCGCCCACAACTCCCGGCTCGGCGCCGAACACCCCGAGACGTCCGTCGTCAACGCGTACGGCGACCGCTACCCCTGGGCCCCCTGCATCGGCCAGGACGCCGTCCGTGCCCACCTGGTGGAGCTCGCGGCCGAGGCGGCGGTACGGCAGGGGGCGGCCGGCACCGAGCTGGAATCGTGCGGCTGGTACGGCTTCGCGCACCTGCACGGCCACGACAAGACGGCCGGTGTCGGTCTGGACGACACGGCGCGGTATCTGATGTCGCTGTGCTTCTGCTCCTCCTGCCGCGCCGGGTACGGGAGGCACGGGGCGGACCCGGAGCGCCTGGCGGGGGCCGTGCGGGGGGCCCTGGAGCCGGTCTGGCGGGGCTCGGGGGAGGCCGCGCTGGACGCCGCCCTCGCGGAGGCGGCCCTCGGCTGGCGCCTGGAGGCGGCTCGTGGCCTCCAGGAGGCCGCCGTGGCCGCCGTGCGGGCCGCCGCGCCCAGGGGCTTTCGCGTGCTGCTGCACGCGGACCCGGCCCCGTACCGGAGCGGGGCGAACGCGGGCACGGACCCGGAGCACATCCTCCGGGTCGCCGACGGGGTCGTGACGCCGGCGCCCGATGTCGCGGCCTTCGCCGCGCATGCCCGCGCCCGGACCGTGCTCGTCGCCAACCTGGGTGTGGTGACGGGGATGGGCGGGTCGCCCGCGACCCTCGCCCAGGACGCGAAGCGTGCCGGGGAGGCCGGGGCCACCGAACTGCGGCTCTACCACGCGGGGCTGGCCTCGGACGCGGACCTGGTGGCGGTACGGGAGGCGTTGACGAGCATCGGCTGAACGGAGAGCACGGCCTTCCGGGCAAGCCTTCCGGGCGCGGCCCTTCCTCCAACGGGCCGCCGTTACGGCGTGACGGGGTTGTCGCGCCTGCCCGTCCCCAGTGCCGTCGCTCCCGCCAGGCCGGCCACGCCGAGGAGCGGCAACAGCACGCGTACGTCCGTCATCGCGACCAGGCCCGCCCCCAGAGCCAGGGCCACGGCGTTCGGCACGAAGACGAGGGTGTTCGCCGTCGCGGCGGCCCGGCCCACCGCCTCCGCGGGGACCTCCCGCTGGACCGCCGTCATCGTGGCGATCAGCACCCAGGGCAGGCCGAGGCCGATCAGGCCGCTCGCCCCCAGAGCCGTCGGGTCGTCCGGCAGGGCTCGGGCGCCGACTCCCAGGGCGAAGAGGGCGAGGCCGGCCGTCGCCAGGGTCCGTTCCCCGGTACGTCGCAGCAGGGGGCCCGCCACGAGGCCCGCCACCACCGAACCCGCGCCCTGCACGGCGTACAACACCCCGGCGTACGCGGGTGCGTGGCCCAGCCCCCGGTCCACCACCGGGTAGATCGCAGCCCCGTTGAGGCCCGCGAGCAGCATCGTGAAGCCGCCGGCCAGGACCAGGGGGCGCAGGGAGGGCGACCCCCAGAGGAGGCGGACGCCGTCCGCGACGGGAGGCCGTTCGGTGCGCTTCGGTCGTTCCTCCCGCACGCGCAGCAGCGTGAAGACGCCTGCCGCCGCGGCGAACGTCGCCGCGTCGAGCAGGGCGACCGGTCCGCCGCCGTACGCGGTGAAGAGGCCGGCGGCCGCCAGTGGGGCGATGAGTTTCATCGCCTCGTTGACCGTCATGCGCAGCCCGTTGAGGTCGCCGAGCCGGTTCCGGTCCAGAGCCGTCGCCGCCAGGGCGGTCTCCGCCGCCTCGTGCACCGTGCCCTGTGCCCCGTACACGACGAGGACCGCGAACAGGAGCCACACCCGGCCGGGCCGGTCCACCCAGAGGAGCAGGGGGAGCAGCGCCGCCATCGTGGTGTTCGCCGCGATCAGGAGGGGGCGGCGGCGCACGCGGTCCACCAGCGAGCCGAGGACGGGGCCCAGGAGGACCGGTGCCCACAGGGCGAAGGTGCTGAGGGCCGCCAGGGAGTCCGAGCCGGTCAGGGACTTCACCCAGATGCCGGAGACCAGCCACATCGCGGTGGTGCCGAAGCCGGAGACGAGGACCGCCGTCAGATAGAGGGGGATGCGCATGACGGCAGGCTGACGTCTGAGGAGGGCGCGCCGGATCGGGCAGATGCCCTAAGGGGCTGGCCGGCGTCGCGATATTCGCTTCGCGCGCGGTATGGGGAGCGGCCTAGTGTGGCGCCGTGACGACTCGGATGATCATTCTCAACGGTGGGTCCAGCTCGGGGAAGTCCGGGATCGTACGGTGTCTGCAGGCCGTACTGCCCGATCCCTGGCTCGCGTTCGGGGTCGACTCCTTCGTCGACGCGATGCCCGCCACGATGGAGGGGACGGACGGGGGGCTGGAGATCGGCGCGGACGGCGGGGTGAGCGTAGGGACGGAATTCCGGGCACTGGAGGCGGCCTGGGCCGAGGGCATCGCCGCTATGGCGCGGGCAGGTGCCCGGATCGTCGTCGACGACGTCTTCCTCGGCGGCGCGGAGTCCCAGCAGCGATGGCGGAAGGTCCTCGACGGCCTGGACGTGCTCTGGGTCGGGGTCCGGTGCGACGGCGCGGTCGCCGCCGGGCGGGAGATCGCCCGGGGCGACCGCGTCCGGGGGATGGCCGCCCTCCAGGCGGACGTCGTGCATCAGGGCGTGTTTTACGACCTGGAGGTCGACACGACACGAGCCGAGTCCCTGGAGTGCGCGCGGGCCATCGTCGCCCGTGTCGACTGACCGGGCGCGCGCCGGAGTTCCGGGCGCCCGGGTTCCGTTCCCCCGCCGCCTGGTCGCGACGCGACACGACGGCGGGCCCGCCGGAGCATCAGGTTCGCCGCCTGCCCGGGCCACGCCCAGCCGGCCCACGCCGCACCGGGCCGCCGTGCCGGCCGGCCGTCACGCCACCGCCTGCCGCCGCGCCCGCCGCGTCTCGTACCGCAGCGCCGCCCCCGTCGTCAGCGCGCCCAGGCCCTCCCAGAGGCCCACGCCGAGGAAGCCGGACGGAGCGCGGCCGGTGACGACGGCGAGGGTGAACACGGTGCAGGTGAGCAGGCGGAAGGGGACCGTCCAGCGGAAGAACGGCTTCCAGTCGGCCAGGGCCGCCAGGACGTAGTAGACGCCCATGTTGAGGGCGGCCATCGAGGAGGCCGTCAGGAAGACGAGGGTGTGGTCGCCGTCCGCGCGGCTCGCCCCGGGTACCGGCGAGAAACCCATGAGGCGGATCATCGTGTCCGGGGAGACCAGGCCCACGACGCCCAGGACCGCGGCGAGGACGCCGAAGACGGCCATGGTCCAGCCGGACAGGGAACGGGGCAGACGCACGGCGGTCCTCCGCGAGGTCGAGGATATGCACGGGGCATGACAGGACACCTGCATACCGTGCGGCGGGGGCGGCCGCTCCACCGGCCCCCGCCTTCAGCCCACGTGGCCGAGCCTCAGCCGGCTCACCTCACCTCACCTCACCGCGCCTCAGCCGGCTCACCTCACCCCGCCTTCGGCTCACTTCAGCGCGGCCTTCATCATCTTCTGCGCCACCGGCGCCGCCAGGCCGTTGCCGCTGACCTCGGAGCGGGCCGCTCCCGAGTCCTCGATCATCACCGCGACGGCGACCTCCTTCCCGGTGGCCGGGTCCTTCGCGTACGAGGTGAACCAGGCGTACGGGGTCTTGCTGTTGTTCTCGCCGTGCTGGGCGGTGCCCGTCTTGCCGCCGACCTCCATGCCGTCGATCGCCGCGTTCGAGCCGGTGCCCTTGTCGACCACCGTCCGCATCGCACTGCGCAGCTGCTCCGCCGTGGCGGAGGACACGATCCGCGTGGTGTCACCGTCCTCGTACGACCGGAGCGCGTCGCCGTCGGCGTCGACCACCTTCGAGACCATGTGCGGCTTCGCCAGGAGACCGTCGTTGGCGATCGCCGCCGACACCATCGCCATCTGCAGGGGCGTGGCCGTCACGTCGAACTGGCCGATACCGCTCAGTGCCGTCTGCGCCTCGTCCATGCCGGACGGGTACACGCTCGGGTAGGCGCGCACGGGGACGTCGAGCTCCTTGTCGTCGAAGCCGAACTTCTCCGCCATCGCCTTCACCTTGTCCTGCCCGAGGTCGACGGCCATCTTCGCGAAGACGTTGTTGCAGGAGTACTGCAGCGCGGTGCGGATGGTCGCGTTCTCGCAGGGCGCGGAAGGGTTCTCGTTCTTCAGGTAGCGGGTCGAGCCGGGCAGCTTGTACGGGTCGGGGCTGTCGGTCGCGGTGTCCACGGAGCCGTACAGGCCGTCCTCGAGGGCCGCGGCCGCGACGACCAGCTTGAAGGTCGATCCCGGCGGCAGGGGCTGCCTGAGCGCCCGGTTGACCAGCGGCTTGTTCTCGTCTTCGGTGAGCCGCTGCCACACGTCGCCGTCCGTCAGCCCGGCGATCTTCGACGGGTCGTACGACGGCGTCGACACCATGCCGAGGATCCGGCCCGTCCTGGGGTCGATGGCGACGGCTGCGCCCTTCTTGTCGCCGAGTGCCTCGAAGCCGGCCTTCTGCACGGCCGGGTCGATCGTCGTCAGGACGGCGCCCGGCTCCGCCTGCTTGCCGGTGAGTGCGTCCACCGGGTTCTTCAGCCGGGTGTCGGTGCCGTCCAGGACGTGCGAGTAGATGCCCTCCAGCTGGGTCGCCCCGTAGGCCTGCGAGCTGTACCCGGTGACCGCCGCGTACAGCTCGCCGTCGGTGTAGTCCCGCTTGTACGCGAGGTCGCCGCCCTTCGTCTCCTTCGAACCGGTGACCGGCGAACCGGCCACGATGATGTTCCCGAGCGGTTGCGCGTACTGCGCGATGATCTTCCGCCGGTTGGTCTTGTCGTCCGCGAGGGCCTTGCCTTCGTACGCCTGCACCCAGGTGGCCCGCCCGAGGAGGGCGAGCACCAGGAGCAACGAGAAGACCGAGGCGCGCCTGATCGTCTTGTTCATCCCATATGCGGGACGAGCGGAGCGGGGGCGGGCGTTCCGGATGTGGCGTGATTCTCAGGATTCTCAGGTTTCTCAGCGCACGTTCACCAGAGGTGCCGCGGGGCCGGCCGGCACCCCCGTGGTCGGCCGGCCCCGCCGTCAGCGGGGTGTGATGAAGCCCGACTCGTACGCGGCGATCACGGCCTGCGTACGGTCCCTGGCGCCGGTCTTCGCGAGGACCGAGGCCACGTGCGTCTTCACGGTCGCCGGGCCGACGCCCAGCGGTGCGGCGATCTCCGCGTTGGTCAGGCCCTTCGCCATCAAGCGCAGCACCTCGGCCTCCCGCTCGGTGAGGCGGGCCGCCCAGGCGGGGGCGACCGGCGGGTTGCGGCGGGCGTGTTCGGCGGCGAGGCCGCGGACGGCGGCCGGGTAGAGCAGGGAGTCACTGCGCGCCACCAGGCGGACCGCGCCCACCAGATCCTCCGCCGCGGCCCGCTTGAGCAGGAAGCCGGCCGCGCCCACCCGCAGCGCGTCGTACACGTAGGCGTCGTTCTCGAAGGTGGTGACGACCACGATCCGCGGGGCCTCGGGCAGCGAGGCCAGGATCTGCCGGGTCGCCTGGATGCCGTCGACATCGGGCATCCGCACGTCCATCAGGACCACGTCGGGCCGCAGCTCCCGCACCACCGACACCGCCTCGGCGCCGGTCGACGCCTCCCCGACGACCTCCAGGTCGCGCTCCGCGTCCAGGATCACGCGCAGCGCGGTGCGGACCATGCGTTCGTCGTCGGCGAGCACCACCCGGATCACCGCCCGCCTCCCACCGGCAGGCGGGCGGCCAGCCGCCAGGTGCCGTCCACCGGGCCCGCCTGGGCGGTGCCGCCGAGCAGCCGGGCCCGCTCGGCGATGCCGCGCAGGCCGCGCCCGCCGTCCGGGCGGCTGACCGGCGCGCTGCCGGGCAGCGGATTCTCCATGGTGATCTCCAGTTCGTCCCCCGACAGCGCGATCCGCGCCGTCACCTGCTCGTCCCGCGCGTACCGCACGGCGTTGGTCAGCCCCTCCTGCACGATCCGGTACGCCTCGCGCGACACCGCATCCGGCAGGCCCTCCAGGCTCCCGCGGACGCTCAGCGCCACCCGCGGCCCGGCACCCCTCACCAGCGCGTCGAGCACGTCGAGGCCGGGCGCGGCGAGCTCGCCGTCGTCCTCGCCGCTGCGCAACAGGCCGAGGACGGCGTCGAGTTCGCCGACCGTGCGCCGGGTGGTCTCCTCGATCGCGGTGAGCGCCTCCCGTACGAAGCCGGGGTCGGTCCCCGAGTCGAGCACCCGGCGCGCCGCGCCCGCCTGCAGGGTGACCGCGCTCAGGGCGTGGCCCACCGAGTCGTGCAGCTCGCGCGCGAGCCGGTTGCGTACGGCCAGTTCGGCGGCGCGCCGCTCGGCCGCCGCGAGCCGGTCCACGGGGCTCGGCCCGAGCAGCCGGGGCGCCTGCCGGGCAAGGAGCGCGCCGGTCGCCGCGGCGGTACCCGCGAGGGCGAGCAGCAGGAGCAGCCCGAGCGGCACCCCGGCCCAGGCGAGCCATGCCTGGTCCAGATGCCAGAACCGGCCGACCTCCGAGCCGCGCAGCTCCGCCGAGAACGGCAGCGCCATCACGGCGAGCGCGAACGGCGGCAGTGCCAGCGTGGCCCCGCTGAGCAGCGCGCCCGCCCCCACGTGGAGCACGAACCAGCCGGAGGTCCGCGTCTTCGCGCCCCGCCCCCGGGCGGGCCCGTCCGCGAACCGGTCCGGGGCCACCCCGCACAGGGCCCGCGCCGCCGCCACCGACATCGGCCGGGCGAGCGGGAAGAGCGCGGTGACCGCGGCGATCGGCAGCCCGACCGCGTACGCCGCGAGCTGGAAGCCGAGACTCCCGGAGAAGGTCCCGTTCCCGCCGCCGAACGGCCCCACGACCACGGAACCGACCAGCCAGTACGGCATGAACAGGGCGCCGCCCAGGATCAGATGGAGCCAGCGCCGCCTGGCCCGCTGCCCGAAGAGGGCGCCCCACAGCCGGGTCATACCGAGGTGCTCCGGCGGCTCAGGACCACGGCCAGGCAGCCGGCCAGCAGGAATCCGGTGATCATTTCGCCAGCGTAGGCGGTGGTCATCAGGCCCGGCGGCTCTTTCCCGGCATCGGTCTGCGGCATGAGCACGACCAGCGACATGTACGCGCCCCAGCACCCGGCCGCCCCGGAGGACACCCACGCCAGGGCCATCGCGGTGCGCACCCGCAGCCCGGCGGGGCGGCGCAGCACGAGCAGGAGGGTCACGACGGCGGCGAGGACGAGGAAGGCGGCGCGCATGGCGTCCACGATCGCGTTGTCGGCGTCGTACGCGGCGGCGAGGTCGCGGGGGAGGCCGCGGGCCATGCCGCAGGCCCACAGCGTGTGCAGCGCGGCGGGTACGAGGGCGATGACGGCCGCGGCGACG
The DNA here is from genome assembly GCF_044541845.1 of Streptomyces sp. NPDC085481. Classification (NCBI taxonomy): domain Bacteria; kingdom Bacillati; phylum Actinomycetota; class Actinomycetes; order Kitasatosporales; family Streptomycetaceae; genus Streptomyces; species Streptomyces sp. NPDC085481. Next base: position 88,548 of record NZ_JBITTJ010000001.1, on the reverse strand, counting down.
GCGCAGGCCCGCACGGCGGGGCCGCTCACGCCGGCCGGCAGCTCTCCCAGGCGCCCGCGCCAGACGTGGCCCCAGCGGTCCCGGGCGTACAGGACGAAGAGGGTGCCGAGGGTGAGGCCCTGGACGATGAAGCCGCCGTAGACGACGGGGAAGACCCACGAGTCGAGGAAGGGCTCCGGGGGAGCAGCGGGGGTGCCCGTGGCGGAGGCGCCGAAGAGGGAGACGACGACCTGCGCCGGATAGGCCACCATGATCGGGCCGATGAGCCCGATCGCCGCCCAGACCGGCAGGAGGAGCAGCCAGGCCCGTACCCGCAGCCCCCACGGCCGGGTGAGGAGCAGCGCGAGCAGCACCACGACGGCGTCGGCGACGACCGAGATCCCGTTGCCGACGGCCATCATCGCGGGATGGTCGAGCAGGACGCTGCCGTCGGGGATGCCGATCCTGCTGCCCGCCACCCAGGCGACCTTGATGACGATGTACGGGAGGCAGGCGACCATCGCGAGGACGCGCAGGGTCAGCCGCAGGGGCCCGGCAGGCGCGGCGGCGGTGATGGCGGGAAGGGTCGGTGTCGTCATGCCCCCACCGTCCCGCCAGGACCGGCCCCGCCACCTCCTGCCTCGAGACGAACCGCCTCCGCCGCACGGGGGAGAGCGGCCGCCCCGAAGGGTCAGAGGCGGCGGGTCGCCAGCGCGAGCCGGTCGCGCGCGTCGAACAGCGCGTCCTTGATCAGCTGCTCGTGCCCCGGGGTCAGCCTGGCCACCGGCACCGAGCAGCTGATGGCGTCGCGCGCCGGGGTCCGGTAGGGGATGGCGATGCCGAAGCAGCGCAGCCCCAGGGTGTTCTCCTCGCGGTCCACCGCGTACCCCTGCTCGCGGATGACGTGCAGCTCCTCGATCAGCTGCTCGCGGTCGGTGAGGGTGTGCTCGGTGAGCGCCGGCAGCGTCTCGGGGAGCAGCTTGCGCACCTGCTCGTCGCTGTGGGTGGCGAGCAGCGCCTTGCCGAGCGAGGTGGAGTGGGCAGGAAGCCGGCGCCCGACGCGGGTGAACGGCCGCAGGTAGTGCTGGGACTGGCGGGTCGCCAGATAGACCACGTTGGTGCCGTCGAGGCGGGCCAGGTGGATGGTCTCCGTGGTGTCGTCGGAGAGCCGGTCGAGGGTGGGCCGGGCCGCGGCCACCACCTCGTCGCCGTCGATGTACGAGGTGCCGACGAGCAGCGCCCGCACGCCGATGCCGTACCGGGTGCCGGTCGCGTCGGTCTCCACCCAGCCGAGCTCGACCAGGGTGCGCAGCAGCATGTACAGGCTGGACTTGGGGTAGCCGACGGCCTCCTGCACGGCCGCGAGGGAGTGCATGCCGGGCCGCCCGGCGAAGTACTCCAGCAACTCCACGGTCCGTACGGCGGACTTGACCTGGGCCCCACCCGCGTCGTTCGTCGACATCGCCCTCGCCCCTCTTCCCGAAGCCTCTTGTGGAGACGGCTCGGCCGTCAATAGAGTCCGCTGCGGATTCACCTACAGGGACAGTGTTCAGAATAGCGAACGAGGTGCGTGGCGGTGGCAGCAGAACCAGTGTGGAGTGTGGACCCCCGGACGGGAAAGCCGCGGGAACAGGTTGCGGTGGAGGCCACAGCCGAGGAGATCGACCGGGCCGTACGGGCCGCGCACGCCGCCCGGGGCGCGCTCGCCGACCGCACCGCCCGCGCCGCGCTGCTGCGGACCGCGGCCGACCTGCTCGACGAGGCGGGCGACCACGTCATCGAGGCCGCCGACGCCGAGACCGCGCTCGGACCGGTCCGGCTCACCGGCGAACTCGCCCGCACCACCGCCCAGTTGCGCTTCTTCGCCGACATCGTCGACGAAGCCGCCTTCCTCGACGTGACGATCTCCCTGCCCGATGCCACGACCACCCCGCCCACCCCCGACCTGCGGCGCATGAAGATCCCGCTGGGTGTCGTCGCCGTCTACTCCGCCGGCAACTTCCCGCTCGCCTTCTCCGTCCCCGGCGGCGACACCGCGAGCGCCCTGGCCGCCGGCTGCCCCGTCGTGATCAAGGCCCACCCCGACCACCCGGCCACCTCCGAGCTCTGCGCCTCCCTGCTGCGCCGGGCCGCCGCCAAGGCCGGCCTGCCCGAGGACGTCGTCTCCCTCGTGCACGGCTTCGACGCCGGCGTGCGGCTCATCCGCCACCCGCTGATCGCCGCGGCCGGCTTCACCGGCTCCGTACGCGGCGGGCGGGCGCTCCACGACGCGGCCGCCGCCCGGCCCGTACCCATCCCCTTCCACGGCGAACTCGGCTCGCTCAACCCGGTGGTGATCACCGGCGCCGCCGCCGAGGAGCGGGCCGACGAGCTCGGCGCCGGGCTCGCCGCCTCCATGACCCTGGGCGAGGGCCAGTTCTGCACCAAGCCCGGCTTCGTCCTCGCGCCCCGGGGCGAGGCCGGCGACCGCGTGGTGGCCGCGCTCACCGCCGCCGTCAGCGAGACCGAACCCGGCGTGATGCTCGACCACCGCATGCGCGGCGCCTTCCTCGACGGCGTACGCGAGCGGGCCGCGCTGCCCGAGGTCACCGCCCCCGTCACCCCCGGCGCCGGCGGCGAGCACACGGTCAGCGCCGGCGTCCTCACCGTCGACGCGGGCCTGCTGCCCGGCGGCGGCCACGGACTGCTCCTGGAGGAGTGCTTCGGGCCCGTCACCGTCGTCGCCCGCTACACCTCGCGCGACCAGGTCAGCGCCATCCTCGGCATGCTGCCCGGCAACCTCACCGCCACCCTGCACATCGCCGGCGAGGACCCCGCCGCCGCCTCACTGCTCACCGAACTCACACCGCTGGCCGGACGGATCCTCGTCAACGGCTGGCCCACCGGCGTCGCCGTCGCCGCCGCCCAGCACCACGGCGGCCCCTACCCGGCCGCCACCTCCACCAGCACCTCGGTGGGCGGGACGGCGATCGAACGCTGGCTGCGCCCGGTCACCTACCAGTCGACCCCCCAGCACCTGCTGCCGCCGGAACTGCGCGACGACAACCCGCTGGGCGTGCCCCGCTCGTAGGCGCCCGGGACCGCCCGCCGGGCGTGCCCCGCTCGGAGGCGCCCGGGACCGCCCGCCGGGCGTGCCGCGCTCGGAGGCGCCCGGGACCCCCTACACCCGCACCACGATCTTCCCGGTGTGGGTGTTCGACTCCATCAGCCGGTGGGCGTCGGGCATCGCCGCGAGACCCTCGAAGGTCTCGGCGACCACCGGCGCCAGCGAGCCGTCGCGCAGCCCGGAGCCGATGAACCCGGCCATCCGGGCGCGCCCCTCCGGGCTCCGCACGACCGCGCCGTTGGCGTAGCCCCGCACCGTCAGCGGCCACTGCATCGGCACCTCGGCCGGCCGCTCGTCCAGCCAGCCGTACAGCACCGCCGTGCCCTCCGGGCGCAGCGCACCGCCGAGCCGGGCGAAACCGGGGCCGCCGATCGGGTCGAAGACGACGTCGGCACCCCGGCCACCGGTGATCCGCCGCACCTCGTCGACCAGATCCGTCTCGTCCGTCGCCACCACGTGCGGCGCGCCCAGGTCGAGGAGCCGCCCGCGCTTGGCCGCCCCGCGGGTCGCGGCGATCGGCACGGCCCCGATCCGCAGCGCCGTCTGGATCGCTGCCGTACCCACCCCGCTGGACGCGCCGGTGATCACCACATGGCCGCCGGGGCGCAGCCCGCCCGCCTCCACCATGCCGCCGTACGCCGTCGAGTACGCCAGCCAGGCCGCCGCCCCGGCCGTCGCGTCCACCCCCGCGGGCCGCGACACCAGGTACTCCTGCGGCAGCACCACCCGCTCCGCGTACACCCCGTACACCCCGAAGTCGAAGTTGGCCGCCGCCATCACCGCGTCGCCCGGCGCGAAAGCCGTGACGCCCTCGCCGACCTCCTCGACCACCCCGGCCGCCTCGTAGCCGAGCCGCGAACCGGGCAGCGTCGCCTGGTAGTAGTAGCCGCCCGAACGGAACAGCGCCTCGGCGCGGTTGAGACCGATCGCCTCGACCCGCACCCGCACCTCGCCCGGCCCCGGCGCCGCGAGGACGAGTTCCTCGACGGTCAGCACCTCCGGGCCGCCGAGCTCGTGGAACACCACCGCCGTCGTCTTCATGTCATTTCCCATGACCACGACGCTAGGCGTACGCGCAGAGACGATCCATATCCCGATCTCTCCCGACCATGTCCGATCGTCTCCCTCCCCACGGAGCGCGCTACGGTGCCGGGCATGGACGTACTGAGCGATGCCATCGCCGCCATGCGCACCGGCCGGCCGCACTCCTCCCGTACCGTCAGGTTCGCCCCCTGGGGCATCCGCTTCCCCGCCACCAGAGGCGCCGGATTCCACGTCGTCCTCCAGGGCACGGCCTGGCTGCTGCCCCCCGACGGCTCGGCGCCCGTCCGGCTCGGCCCCGGCGACGTCGTGCTGCTCGCCCACGGCACCGGACACGGCCTCGCCGACCGCCCCGACACCCCGCTCGCCGACGCCGTCCCCGCGCCCGACGGCTCCTGGCCCACCGGACCCGACCGCGGGCCCGTCGGCACCGAGGAGACCCTGCTCCTGTGCGGGGCCTACCAGCTGAGCCGGGCCCGCGCACACCCCCTGCTCACCGAGCTGCCCCCGTACGTCCACATCCCGGCCCGGATCGGCGCCCACCCCCGGCTGCGCGCCGCCGTCGACCTGCTCGGCGCCGAACTCGCCGAACCCCAGCCCGGATCCGACAGGATCGTCCCCGCCCTGCTCGACACCCTGCTGCTCTACCTGCTGCGCACCTGGTGGCTGACCGAGCGCGCCGACCGGTCCACCGGCTGGTCCGCCGCCCTCAGCGACCCGGCCGTCGCCGGCGCCCTGCGCGCCCTGCACGACGACCCGGCCCGCGCCTGGACGGTCGAGGAGCTCGGCTCCCTCGGGGGCCTGTCACGGGCCGCGTTCGCCCGCCGGTTCACCACCCTGGTGGGGCGGCCGCCGCTCGCGTACCTCACCTGGTGGCGGATGACCACGGCCGGCCGGCTGCTGCGCACCGACGACCTGCCGCTGCGGGCCGTGGCCCAACGCGCCGGCTACTCCTCGGAGTTCGCCTTCGCCAAGGCGTTCAAGCGGGAGTACGGAGTGGCCCCGGGCCGCTATCGGCGCAGTGCCTGACGGTGCCGCGGCAGCCGGGTCGAGGCCAGGGCGGTGACGGTCACGAGCGCCGCGCTGATCAGAGCCGAGGTCCGCAGCGCCGTCGCCATGCCTTCGGCGGCCAGCGAGCCGAAGACCGCGACGGCCAGCGCACCCGCCGTCTGCCGGATCGCGTTGAGCAGACCCGCCGCCGTGCCCGCCCGCTCGGCCGGAACGGCCTCCATCATCGAGGCGATCAGCGGCGGCAGCGAGAACCCGGCCCCGAGCGCCAGCGGCACCAGCAGCAGCGCCTGCGCCGCACGCGGGGTGTCCGCGTCCACGGTCAGCAGGCCCAGCAGACCGGCGACCGCAACGACCTGGCCCACGACGATGGGCAGCCGGGCCCCGTACCGGGCCGCCACCTTCGCCGACAGCACGTTCACGCCCGCGAGCAGTCCCGTCATCGGCAGGAACATCAGGCCGGCGCCCAGCGCCGACAGCCCGAGGACCTGCTGGAAGAACAGGCTGAAGACAAAGATCATGCCGTAGAAGGCCACGCTGTTCGCCGAGCCCGCCGCCACCGCCACCGCGACCGTCGTGTCGCGGAAGAGCCCCAGCGGCACCATCGGGTGCGCCCGGCGGGCCTCGACCAGCAGGAAGGCGGCGAAGGAGACCACCGCGACACCCAGCGCCCACCACCCGGCCGTGCCGCCCTCGATGGCCGCGAAGGTCAGCGCGCCGAGCGCCGCCATCGCCGTCAGCTGCCCCGGCAGGTCCAGCGGCGCGTGACGCCTGGCCGAGGCGGCCACCCGGGCCAGCAGGAGGAGCGCGACGAGGCCGAGCGGCAAGTTGATGAAGAAGATCCCGCGCCAGCTCCACGCCGTGGTCAGCGCACCGCCCGCGACCGGGCCGAGCGCCACCGCGACCGTGCCGCCCGCCGCCCACAGCGACACCGCGCGGGCCCGCCGTACCGGATCGCCGTACGCCTCCCGTACCAGCGCGAGGGAGGCCGGCAGCATCACCGCTGCCGCCGCGCCCTGCACCGTACGGGCCGCGAGCAGCGCCGGCAGGCCGGGGGCCAGGCCGCAGGCGGCGGAGGCCAGGGCGAAGACGACGACCCCGGCGCCGTACGCGCGGCTCGCGCCGATCCGGTCGGCGAGCGCCCCGCTGGACAGCAGCAGCGCGGCGAAGGCCAGCGTGTAGGCGTCGACCACCCACTGCAGACCCGTCATCCCGGCCCGCAGGTCGGCGCCGATCGCGGGCAGGGCGACGTTGACCACCGAGGTGTCGAGGGTGATGAGGGCGAAACCGAGCATCGCGGCGGCGAGCGCCGGGCCGGGCGATCCGGTACGGGCCGGGGCGGCGGCCCCGCGGGAGGCGACGGTCGGTCCAGGGGAGGCGACGGTGGATCCGGGGGAGGCGGCGGTGGATCCGGGGGTGTCGGAGAGGTCGGTCGTTGTCATGCGCCCAGCCTGGTGATCATGGCGGCCGTAGAGTAGTGGCCCGAATGCCATATGACCGGAGGTTCTGGCCATGTCCTGTGTCCGGCGCGTCGCCGTCATCGCCGCCCCGCCCGTCTCCATGTTCAACCTCGCCATCCCGGAGATGCTCTTCGCCAAGGTCGACATCGACGGCGCCCCCGGCTACGAGACGGTCCTCTGCGCCCCCGACCCCGGCCCCGTCGCCACCACCGGCGGCCTCGACCTGCACGTGCCGCTCGGGCTCGACGCGGCGGACTCGGCCGACACCGTGATCCTGGCCGGCAGCGGCTCGTACACCGACCCGGATCCGCGCATCCTCGACGCGCTGCGCCGCGCCGCCGCCGCGGGCAAGCGGATCGCCTCCATCTGCACCGGCTCCTTCGCGCTCGCCGCCGCCGGGCTCCTCGACGGGCGCGCGGCCACCACCTACTGGGCCTACCGCGAGCTGCTCGCCGAACGCCATCCGACGGTCGACCTCCAGGGCGACGTGCTCTTCGTCCAGGACGGCCAGGTGCTCACCTCCTCCGGCTACGCCGCCGGCATCGACCTGTGCCTGCACATCATCCGCACCGACCACGGCGCCGCCGTCGCCAACGCGGTGGCCCGGCTCGCTCTCGTCGCCCCCGTACGGCCCGGCGGCCAGGCCCAGTTCACCCGCACTCCGCTGCCGCCCGAGCGCGGGGTCTCCTTCGCCGCCACCCGCGCCTGGGCCATGGAGCACCTCGACCGGCCGCTCACCCTCACCGACCTGGCCCGCCACGCCGGGGTGTCCGTGCGCACCCTCTCGCGCCGCTTCCACGCCGAGACCGGCGTCAGCCCGCTCCAATGGCTGCTGCACCAGCGCGTCGATCGCGCGAAGGAACTCCTGGAGACCACCTCCCTGCCCATGGACCAGGTCGCCCGGGCGAGCGGCCTCGGCACGGCGGACTCGCTGCGCCAGCACCTCCTGCGCAGGACCGGGCTCACCCCGAGCGCCTACCGGGCGTCCTTCAGCCGCCTCGCCGGAGCCACGCCCGCGGTCTCCGCGTCCTGACGAATCATGATCGGATCCAATATCCGAGATCCAATATCCGAGATCCAATATCCGAGATCCGAACGAGAACGGCACCCGCGCCCAGGCCCTCTGCGCGGCCCTCGGCTGGACACCGGACCCCGACACCCCCCGCTCCGGCACCCCCTTCGTGCTCCGCCTCACACTGGGCCCCGCGGCGGAATGAACCCGGCAGGCCGGGGCGTTTCCGCCACGGAACACCCGCCCCCCAGTCCAGGAGAGAAGCCACACCATGCGCGTCGAGATCTGGAGCGACATCGCCTGCCCCTGGTGCTACATCGGCAAGGCCCGCTTCGAGCAGGGACTCGCGGCCTTCGCCCACCGCGACGAGATCGAGGTCGTGCACCGCTCCTTCGAGCTCGACCCGCACCGCGCCAAGGGCGACACCGGCCCGGTCCTGGAGATGCTGGCGAAGAAATACGGCCGCACCCTCGACGAGGCCCGCGCCATGGAGGCCCACGTCGCCTCCAACGCCCACTCCGAGGGCCTCGGCTACCGCACCGAGGGCCGTGACCACGGCAACACCTTCGACATCCACCGCCTCCTCCACCTGGCCAAGGAGCGCGGCAGGCAGAACGAGCTCCTGGACCTCGCCTACCGCGCCAACTTCGCCGAGGAGCGCTCGGTCTTCGACGCCGAGACCCTCGTCGCCCTCGCCGTCGAGGCCGGCCTCGACGAGGCCGAGGCCCGAGCGGTGCTCGCCGACGAGACCGCGTACGCCGACGCCGTACGGGCCGACGAGCGCGAGGCAGCCGAACTCGGCGCGAACGGCGTGCCGTTCTTCGTCCTCGACCGCAAGTACGGCGTCTCCGGCGGCCAGCCCGCCGAGGTCTTCACCCAGGCCCTGGAGCAGGCCTGGCAGGGCCGCACCCTGCAGCCGGTCGGCGGGGACGCCGCCGCCTGCGACATCGACGGCACCTGCTGAGCCGCTGACCTGCCGACCTGCCGACCTGGCGAGCCGCCGACCCGCCGAGCGGAACCGACCGGGTTTCGGCCATAAGCAGGCCTTGGGGATTCTCCATGATCTTCAACAATTGACGTGAGATCGTGGGGAATCCAGGCTGGGCCCATGGATACCCTGGACCCTCTGGGCGGAGCCGAGTTCGCCCCGAAGCAGACCTACCTCAACACCTCCGCCTGCGCCCTGATGCCCCGCCGCACGGTCGAGGCCGTCACGCTCCTCGCCGAGGAGACCGCGGCCGGCCGCCCCGGCGGCGCCGGCGAATTCGACATCGTCGACGAGGCCCGTGCCACCTTCGCCCGGCTCGCCCACGTCACCCCCGACCGGGTCGCGGTCGGCAGCTCGGTCTCCGTCCACGTCGGCATGGTGGCGCAGTCCATGGCGGCCGGCGCCGAGATCCTCTTCCCCGAGGGCGACTTCTCCTCCGTCATCACCCCCTTCACCGTCCGCGACGACCTGAAGATCCGCTACGTGCCGCTGGAGCGGCTCGCGGAGTCCGTGCGGCCCGAGACCGCGCTCGTCGCGTTCTCCGCCGTGCAGTCGGCGGACGGCCGGACGGCCGACTTCGCGGCCGTCCGCGCGGCGGCGGCCGCCCATGGCGCCCGCACCCTCCTCGACGCCACCCAGTCCGCGGGCTGGCTGCCGCTGTACGCGGGGGAGTGGGACTTCACCGTCTCCGGCGGCTACAAGTACCTGCTCTGCCCGCGCGGAGCCTCCTTCATCACCGTCACCGAAGAGGCCCAGGACGTGCTGCGGCCGATCCACGCGGGCTGGGTCACGGGCGAGGACCTGTGGGCCAACAGCTACGGCCCGGTGCGCGAACTGGCCCGCTCCGCACGCCGGTTCGACGAGCCCGCGGCCTTCCTGTCATACCACGGCGCGGCCCGCTCGCTCGCCCTCCTCGAGGAGATCGGCATCGAGCGCATCGAGGCCCACAACAAGGCGCTGGCCGCCCGCTTCCGGGCCGGGCTCGACGCCCTCGGCCACCCCGCGGTCGCGGACGACTCCACCGTGGTGGGCATCCCGGGCCTCGGCGACCGCAGCGACGCGCTGCGCGAGGCCGGCGTGCTCGTCTCCGCCCGCGCGGGCAACCTGCGGGCCTCCTTCCACCTGTACAACTCCTCGGCGGACGTGGACCGGGCCCTGGAGGTCCTGGCGCGCTAGGGGGTGTCTCGTCGGCCCGGGGTGATCGGCGAGACGCCCGAGGCCGTGGCCTGACGCCTCAGCACTCGCCCGCCTCCCGGCAGAGGTTCCCCTCCAGACGGCCGAGGAGGCGGGCCAGTTCCGCGCGTTCGGCCTCGTCGAGGCCGGCCAGGGAGTGCCGCTCCAGGCCCGTCCAGACCTCCTCGACCCGGGCGCGCAGGTCCTCGCCCTGCTCCGTCGGCTCGACCAGGACGGCCCGCTTGTCGGCCGGGTCGGGGCGGCGGCGGACATGGCCGCACTGCTCCAGGCGCTGGAGCATCTTCGTGACCGTCGACGGGTCGAGCCCGAGCGACTGGATCAGTGTGGACTGCCGGACCGGACCGCAGTCCCACAGCGCCATCATCAGGAACTCCTGGCCCGGGTAGAGCCCCAGTTCCTTGAGGAGTCGCCCCGCCTCGACCCGGTGCAGCCGGGCCACCCGGGACAGGGCGAGGCTGACCGGCCCGCCGCGTGCGGCGGACGGCAGGTGGCCGGCGGGGCCGGGGTCGGTACAGAAGGGTTCGCTCGCGGGCATCGGGGGCCTCCTCCTCAAGGGCTCCGCCCCAGAATAACTTGGTCGGCCAAGGAATGGGTTACAGTGGCGTTCGTACGGAGATAGTTGGCCGACCACATAAATCCTGAGGGGACCGTCATGACCACCGCATTCGACCCCGTCGACCTCGCCGGCACCCGACTCGCCAACCGCATCGCCATGGCGCCCATGACCCGCAGCCGGGCCGAGGCCCAGGGCCGTACCCCCACCCCGCTCACCGCGGAGTACTACGCCCAGCGCGCCTCGGCCGGACTGATCATCACCGAGGGCATCCAGCCGGTCCCCGAGGGCCAGGGCTACCCGAACACCCCCGGACTGCACAGCCGCGAGCAGATCGCCGCCTGGCGCGAGGTCACCGACGCCGTCCACGAGCGCGGCGGAAGGATCTTCGCCCAGCTGATGCACTCGGGCCGGATCGGCCACCCCGACCTTCTCGACGGCGACCTCCACCCCGTCGCACCGTCCCCCGTCACCCCGGCCGGACAGCTCTTCGCCGGCTCGGGACTCATCGACTTCACCACCCCGCGCGAACTCACCGGCGACCAGGTGCGGGAGACGATCGAGGGCTTCGCCGCCGCCGCGCGCAACGCGATCGAGGCCGGCTTCGACGGCGTCGAGATCCACGGCGCCAACGGCTACCTCGTCCACCAGTTCCTCGCCACCGGCTCCAACCACCGCACCGACGAGTGGGGCGGCCCGGTCGAGAACCGGATCCGCTTCGCCGTCGAGGTCACCCGCGCCGTCGCCGCCGAGATCGGCCCCGGGCGCACCGGCCTCCGCCTCTCCCCGGGCAACCCGTACAACGACATCGCCGAGACCGACACCGAGGAGACCTACACCCGCCTCGTCGACGCGATCGAACCCCTCGGCCTCGCCTATCTGCACCTCCTGGAGATCGGGCCCGAGGTGCGCGAGACGACCCTCGCGCTGCGCAAGCGGTTCTCCGGCACCCTCGTCCTCAACCCGGCCACCGACGGAACCACCGGCCCCGAATCGCTGGCGCTGATCGAGGACGGCACCGCCGACCTCGTCGCGTACGGCGCGATGTTCATCGCCAACCCCGACCTGCCCGCCCGGCTGCGGGCCGGCGGCCCGTACAACACCCCGGACCGCACGACCTTCTTCGGCGGCGACCACCGCGGCTACACCGACTACCCGGCGCTGTAGCGACGGCCCGGACGCGGGCGGCCGCTCACCGGACACTCCCTAGCGGCCGCCCCACGCCTCCGTGACCGCCCGGCGTGCGCCCTCCAGGTCCACCGGCCGGCCGGTCTCCGCCAGCGCCGCGCCCAGCGCCGCGAGCGAGGACTGCACCGCGCCCGGGGTCGCGTCCACCCCGTAGTGGTTCACCCGGATCATCTCCTTCGCCAGCGCCCCGCCACCCGCGATCAGCGGCAGCGACGGGTCCGCGGCCAGCGCCTTCGCCACGAGCTCCGCGGCGTCCACCCCGGCCGGCGAGCGCAGCGTCGTCGCGACCGGGGCCGCGTCCTTCGCCTCGTGGACGTACGGCTCGAGACCGCCGCCGAGCGCGAGCGCGCCCGCCCGGGTCGCCGCCGCGGCCGCCGCGTGCCGTCCCATCAACGCGGCAGGACCCTCCGCCTCGATCCGCTCCAGGCACGCCTCGAGCGCCAGCATCTCCAGCTGCGCCGGGGCATGGAGGAGCGCCTTGCGGCCGCCGTCGATCCACCGCTCCTTCCAGTCCAGGAGCGAGAGGTACGAGCGGCGCGGCGCCCGCGGGTTGGCGGCGAACCGCTCCCAGGCACGCTCGCTCACCGACACCGCCGAGACACCCGCCGGGCCGCCCATCGCCTTCTGCGCGCCGATGATGCACATGTCGACGCCCCACGCGTCCGGCAGCACCGGCTCGGCGCCGATCGACGCCACCGCGTCCAGGTAGAACAGCGCGCCGTGCGCCCGCACGACCTCGCCGATCTCGGCGACCGGGTTGGTGTTGCCGGTCGCCGCCTCCGCGTGCACCAGGGACACGAAGTCGATCTCCGGGTGCTCGGCGAGGGCCCGCGCCACCTGGTCCGCGGTCACCGCGGTGTGGAACGGCACCTCCAGGTCGACGACCGTGGCACCGCAGTCCCGCAGCCAGTTGCCGAAGGTCTGCCCGTACGGACCGGTCACCACGTTCAGCGCGGTCGAGCCGGGCCGCGCCCCGCTGCGGATGCAGCCCTCCAGCGGCAGCAGCGCCTCGCCCTGGGTGATCACCACGTCCTGCTCGGTGGAGAGCAGCGCGGCGACCCGGCGCTCGATCGACGCGAACTGCGCGGCGGTCAGCGGGGCCAGGTCGAGAAGCGGGTGTGTCACGGTCACGGCGGTGCCTTCTTCGGTGTCGAATGCGTGTCGCATACATCGGGGTCGAGCTCGTGCCAGCCTAGATGCCCCGTCCGCCGGCCCGCCGGTCGCGAGGGCGGCGCCGTGCCGGCCGGCGCGCGCGACCCGCCGTCACGGCGGCGTCCGGAACGTGTCACAGGGCTCGTACCGCCGGGCGCGGACGCTTCCCCCGCAGCCCCGTCGGTGGGATGTTGCGGGCCGGAGCGGCCCCGCAGGGGGCCGCCGGGAGGAATCGGGGTGGACACCATGGTTCGGAGAACCGACAGAACCCACAGATCCGGCGGAGCCGGCGCGAACGGCGGCGCGCGGCTGCGCCGGGCGGCCGCGGCCGCCGCGGCGCTCGCCGTCGCCGCGCCGCTGACCCTCGGTGCGGCGGCGGACGCGGGCGCGGCAGGGGTGGCGGGGCCGGCCGCCGTGCCGGGGGCGGTGCGGGTGGCCGCGGACCACCCGATCGTCTTCGCCCGCTACACCGCGGCGGCGCCCGTCGAGGACCTGTACGCGATCTCCCCGGCCGGCGGCGCGCCCGTCAAGCTCACCCACACCCCCACCGTCAGCGACGTGATGCCCAGCTGGTCCCCGGACGGCAAGCGGGTGGCGTTCCTCCGCTACGGTGCCGGTGGCGCGATCGACGGCATCTGGACGATGAAGTCCACGGGCGGCGACCTGAAGCCCGTGCCCGGCACCCAGGGCGCCTCCGACTTGGCATGGTCCCCCGACGGCAAGCGGATCGCCTACTCCAAGCCGGTCGGCACCCAGCGCGAGCTCTACGTCGCCGACATCGACGGCACCCCCGCGACCCGGCTCACCCACACCGCGGCGGACGAGTTCCACCCGACGTGGTCCCCGGACGGCGGGCAGCTGGCGTTCAGCCGCGCCGACGCGTCCGGACTCAGCAGACTGATGCGGATCCAGCTGTCCACCCTGGCCCAGACGCCGGTCACCCTGTCCGGCTCCCACGACTGGACGCCCGACTGGTCACGCGGCAACCGGATCGTCTTCAGCCGGGTGGACTCCACCGGCTTCGCCCACCTCTACGTCGTCCGCCCCGACGGCTCGGGGCTGCACCGCATCACCTCGGCCCGCGCCAACGACAAGTACCCCTCCTGGTCGCCGGACGGCAGGCGCCTGGTCTTCACCCGGGGCGGTACCGACGACGCGGACCCCGAGCACCTCTTCCTGGTACGGGCCGACGGCACCGCACCGACCCAGCTCACCAAGGCCGGCTCGCACGACCTTGAGGCCGACTGGCGCCCGTGAGGGGCCCGGCGGTCACGGCCCGAAGGTGACGAACATCGCCGCCCGGGTCCCGGGCGGCGGCTCGTAGAGTGCGGGTATGAGCGATCACGTGGTGCTGCATGTGAAGGGGCGGGTGCTCGTCGGCCCGGAGGACGTCCGGGACGAACTGTGGTGCGTCGACGGGCGCGTCACCTTCGAGCGGCCCGCCGGCCCGGCCCGGGACGTCCTGACCGTCGAGGGCTGGGCGCTGCCCGGTCTCGTCGACGCCCACTGCCACGTCGGGCTCGACAAGCACGGCCCGGTCGACGAGGTCACCAGCGAGAAGCAGGCCGTCACCGACCGGGATGCCGGCACCCTGCTCATTCGCGACGCGGGATCGCCCTCCGACACCCGGTGGGTCGACGAGCGCGAGGACCTGCCGAAGATCATCCGGGCCGGCCGGCACATCGCCCGCACCCGCCGCTACATCCGCAACTACGCCCACGAGATCGAGCCCGACGAGCTCGTCGCCTACGTCGGCCGTGAGGCCCGGCGCGGCGACGGCTGGGTCAAGCTGGTCGGCGACTGGATCGACCGCGACCTGGGCGACCTCTCGCCGTCCTGGCCGCGCCCCGAGGTCGAGGCGGCCATCGCCGAGGCGCACCGGCTCGGCGCCCGCGTCACCGCGCACTGCTTCGCCGAGGACTCGCTGCGCGACCTGGTCGAGGCCGGCATCGACTGCATCGAGCACGCCACGGGACTCACCGAGGACACCATCCCGCTCTTCGCCGAGCGGGGCGTCGCCATCGTGCCCACCCTGGTCAACATCGCGACCTTCCCGCACCTCGCGGACGGCGGCCAGAAGAAGTTCCCGCGCTGGTCGGCGCACATGCGCAGGCTCCACGAGCGCCGTTACGACACGGTCCGCGCCGCCTGGGACGCGGGCATCCCGGTCTTCGTCGGCACCGACGCGGGCGGTTCCCTGCCGCACGGCCTGGTGGCCGCCGAGGTCGAGGAGCTCACCCGGGCCGGCATCCCGGCCCTGGACGCCCTGTCCGCCACCACCTGGGCGGCCCGCGCCTGGCTCGGCCGCCCGTCCCTGGAGGAGGGTGCCCCGGCCGACCTCGTCGTCTACGGCGAGGACCCGCGCGCCGACGTCCGGGTCCTCGCGGCGCCGCGGCGGGTGGTGGTGAACGGACGGGTGATCGGCTAGGGGGTGTCTCGCCCGGCCGGCTCCACCTGATTGGATCCGATATCCAATATTCGAAGGTTGGATCCCGGATTTCGGATCCAACCTCCGGCCGGTCGGCTACGCCTGCGCCGCCGCGGCCGCCGCCCTCGTCTCGCGGGTCAGGAAGGCCAGCCGCGCCTTCTTCTCCGGGATGAACACCTCCGGCAGGTCCACCTCCGGCAGGACGACCTCCGGGCCCAGCTCGAACCCGGCGCGCGCCAGCCGGGCGATCGCCTTCCCGTTGGCGGCGTCCGGCTCGGCGACCAGCCGGGTGTGGCCGGTCAGCGCGAAATCGATCAGCGCCGTGAGCACCCCCGCGGTGAAGCCCCGCCGCGGCGCGGCCGAGGGCGCGATCATCAGGTGCACGCCGAGGTCGCCGGGCTGCGCCTCGTAGCACTCGGAGACCCGGTCGGCCTCGGGCTCGTACGTCTGGAAGAGCGCCACCGGCTCGCCGTCGCGCCGCACCAGGAAGCCGTGGTGGGTGCTGAGCGAGTCGAGGTGCGCGTAGACGTCCCGCACCTGCTCGACGGTGGTGCCGGCCATGCCCCAGAAGCGGGCGCGCTCCTCGTTCACCCAGGCGTGGATGAGCGGGGCGTCCCGCTCGGGGTCGATGCGGTCGATCCGGACGGTGCCGAAGCCCTCGACGTCCTGGATGTGCTCAGCGGTGGTCATGCGGTTCCTGCTCCTCGTGCTCCGGTGTGAGGGACTTCCAGTCGGTGGTGACGGGGGCGAGCTCGCCCCGCAGCCACAGGGGGAGCTGGTCGCGGTGGTGCGGGTCGCCGGGCACCCCGGAGGCGCCGAACGGCACGACCCACAGGCTGCGTTCGCGGTCGGCCAGGTCCCAGACGTACCGGGCGGCCGAGGCGCGCGCGCCGCGGTCGGTGAACCCCGGCACGCTGGACGTGGACAGCACGCAGTCGTGGTCGCCGGCGAGCCCCGGCCACTGCGCGTCGTCGCCATCGGGCAGCGCCTGCCACGGCGCGAGCCGGTGCGTCACCCCCCACGCCGGCGGGGTCTCCGCGGCCCCGGCCTCCTCGAGCGCCTCCCGCACGATCCGCGCGATGTCCCCGGCCGGTACGGGCCCGCTGACCAGCAGCGTCTCCAGGGCGAACGCGACCCGCGCACCGAGCGCCAGCCAGGGCCGGAACAGCTCCGGGTACGGAGCCGGCTCGCGCAGCACCGCGAACGCCTCGTGCGCGGCAAGCCGCCGGACGACCGCCCCGCGCACGGCCGCGTACAGACCGGCGTCCACGCTGTCGGCGGCCATCCGCCGGTCCCAGGCGAGCAGCGTCGCGCGCACGGCCCGGGCGGCGGGCGAGAGGGCGGTCTCGTCGGCGCCCCGGACCGCGTCGAGCAGGCGGCGGGCGGACGGGTTGTCGGTGTCGGTGTGGACGGCGGCCGTCGTGGCCGGCGTCCAGGACGCCGAGGCGTCCAGCAGGGCGGTGATCCGCTCGGCCCGGTGCGGCGGCGCGAACTCGACGCCCAGCGGCCCGGCGAGCCCGCGGGCGTTGGCCATGACGGCGTGCCCGTCGACCTCGGCACGGGGTGTGGCGGCGGCCCGGCCCGACCAGGCGTGGGCGGCCTCCCAGGCGGGCACGACCCGCAGCGCGTTGTCCCGGTCGCGTACGGGCACGTACCCGGCGACCCGGTGCAGCAGCCCGCCGTCGACGTCGGCGGCCTGCACGACGTTCACCGGCTCGACCCACCGGTCGAGCGCCCGGTCCACGTCCCCGACACCGCGCGCGGCCAGCAGTGCGGGCAGCACGGAGAAGCCCGACTCGCCGGTGACGCGGGGCGGGTAGCGCAGGCTGACGGCCTCCCACTCGGGGACCCCGCCCTCGTCGTCCGTGTCCACGTCCATGTCCGCGTCCGGGCCCCAGTCCCCGCCCCCGCCCCCGCCCCCGCCCGCGCCGATGATCACCGGACCCCGGCCCGTCTCGATCACCTCGATCCGCACCGGCTCGGCCGAGCCCGCCACGCGGATCGTCTCCGAGTGCGCGGTCGCCGGCTCCCAGCCGTCCGGGCCGAGGGCCTCCACGCGGCCGTCGGGCCGGCGGCGCAGCCGCTCGCGGTAGAGGTCCTGGTAGTCGGCCATGGCGTTGGTGATCGCCCAGGCCACCCGGCCCGTGTGGCCGAAGTGGGCGAGGCCGGGGACGCCCGGGACCGCGAGGCCGAGGACGTCGTATTCGGGGCAGGCGAGCCGGATCTGCTGGTAGACGCCCGGCGCCTCGATGAAGCGGTGCGGGTCGCCGGCCACGATCGCCGCCCCGCTCGCCGTACGCGCGCCGGAGACGACCCAGCCGTTGGAGCCGGCCGTGCCGGGGCCGTCCGTGGCGAAGAGCTCCGTCCACTGCTCGCCGAGCCGCCGCGCGACCTGGTCCCGCCACAGCTTGGTGGGGAAGCCGGCGAAGAGGATGTGGGTGGAGAGCCACACCGCGAGCGGCGTCCAGGGCTCCCAGCGGCCCGGTTCCAGGCCGGTCGCGGCGAACTCGGGCGCCCGCCGGGCCCCCGCAGCGAGGCCCTCGTTGACCCCGTCCACGTACGCCCGTACCCAGGCCGCCGTCTCCGTGTCAAGCCGGTCGTAGCACCGGCGCGCGGTGTCGGCCAGCCTGGCCTGACGGACGAAGGTGTCCCAGCCGGCCTCCGCGGCACCGAGGAATCCCGCCGTCGTCCCCTGCGCCCGGTGCCGCTCGACCTCCAGCTGCCAGGCGCGGTCCCGGGCGGTCACCAGGCCCTGGGCGTGGGCCAGTTCGCGCGGGTCGGCGGCGCGCAGATGGGGGACGCCCCAGGCGTCCCGGTAGACCTCGATGCTCACTGCGTACGGCCCCGATCGGATCAACATTTCTTAGGTTAGGCTGACCTAAATTAATCTACAGGACTCCAGGGGAGGGGATCACCGTGGGTCGTACGGGCCACGGCTGGGAGGGCGTCGTCCTCAAGCTGTTCCGCGGCAGGGACTTCACGTTCACCGTGACCGGCGCCGAGCAGGTGACCGCGCACTACCGCCGGGTGGGCTTCACGGACGGCGGACTGCTCGCCGCCGCGGGTGTCCACCCGACCATGTGGGTACGGCTCTGGTTCGACAACGCGGGCAAGCCGCACCAGCGCGCCTACACCCTCGTCGACCCGGACCCCGAAGCCGGCACCTTCAGCCTGGAGTTCGCCCTGCACGACGGCGCCGCCAGCGACTGGGCGCGCTCCTGCGCCCCCGGCGACACCATCGAGGCCACCCTCCAGGGCACCGGTTTCACCGCGCCCGAGCCGGTGCCCGGCCGCCTCCTCGTGATCGGCGACGCCGCCTCGCTGCCCGCGGTCAACTCCCTGCTCGACGCCTTCCCCGCCACCCCCGCCACCCTCTGGTTCGAGACCGTGCACGCCTCGGACGAGGAGCTGCCGCTGCGGACCGACGGCGACCTGCACGACGTACGCCGGGTGCCCCGGCAGGACGCCGGCGCCGCCCTGGTCGCCCGGGTGAGGGAGGAGCTGCCCGCGCTCGCGGCCGCCGCCGGTGCCCCGTACGTCTGGATCGCCTGCGACACCGCGACCACCCGCACCCTCGCCTCGTACGTCCGCAAGGACCTCGCCCTGCCCAAGGAGCGGGTCCACGCGCTCGGCTACTGGCGGCCCACGCGCGAGCGTGCGGAGGGCCTGGCGGCGGGTTGACGATCCGTTACCTCCACCCGGCGCACGTCGTTAAAGCACCTCCCGTGAACGCGCCCCCGCGCCCGCGCACTCCGCAACACGCGGGGCTCGCGAGAACACCTGTGCCGAAAGATTCGAATATGGGCACGGAAACCACCCTTTGGAGTGAACTCACGCCAGGTGTCTGTCAGTTCACCCACAGTGCGTAAAGATTCCGGTGTCTCAAGTCGCCGTCGCCGCAACGACCCACAGTCCCCGTGGCGAGCGGCCGGCGACGCCATGTCTCCTGTGGGGGTTCCACCGTCTTGAACAGCAACACCTTCCGCATGCCCGCACGCCGCTGCGCCGCCGCCGCCACCGTCGCCGCGCTCGCCGCCGGCCCCCTGGTCCTCGCGGCCGCCCCGGCCGCCCACGCCACGGAGGGCCCGAGCGCCACGGACGGCAGGGGCACCACGGACGGCAGGGGCGGCAGCGGCGAGGGCGGCGAAGGTCATGCCACCGCCGTCGTCCTGCGCACGAGCCTCGACGTCGACCTGCTCGACAAGGCGGTGAACGTGCCGCTGCGCGCCTCCCTCAACGAGGTCGAGGCCCCGGCCAGCGCCGGGAAGACCGCGCTCAGCGTGAAGGTGCAGGGCGCCGACAGGGGCCGGCCCGTCGACGTCCTGCGGGCGGACGCCGCCACCTCCGAGGCGACCGTGGAGGGGAACACGGCCCGGGGGTACGTCAACCTCGCCAAGGCCCGGGTCCACGTCCCCGGACTTCCCGCGCTCTCGCTCATCGAGCTGGAGAAGGTCACCTCCAAGGCCGTCTGCGAGGCCGGCAAGCGCCCGGTCGCCCAGACCAACCTGCTCGGCCACGTGACCGTCCTCGGCAAGAAGACCACCCTGTCGACCGGCGGCCGGACCAAGGTCGGCGTGCCCGGCGTCGGCGAGGTCGTCCTCGACCTCTCCCGCACCTCCACCACCTCCCGTACCGCCGCCGCCACCGCCCTGGAGCTGACGGTCTCGGTCAACCCGCTGCACCTCAACGTCGCCGAGGTCCAGGGCAAGGTCACCCTCGCCGAGGCCACCTGCGCGACCCCGGCCGGCCACGAGCCGACCAAGCCGACCAAGCCGGCCGAGCAGCCCACCGAGCACCCCACCGAGCAGCCCTCCGCGCAGCCCGGCCGCGACGGCGGGGTGACCACCCAGAACGGCGGCACCACCCCCACCCAGAACCTCGCCGAGACCGGCGGCAGCTCCATGACCCCGTACCTGGCCGGCGGCGCGGCCCTGCTGCTCGGGGCCGGCGGCGGCGCCCTCGCCCGCGGCCGCGGCCGCGCGCGCGGCTGACCGGCCCGAGGGGGTAGCGCAGGGGGACGAGAAGCGGAGGGCGGCGCCACCGGGGCACCGCCCTCCGCCCACGGCCCCCAGGGCGGTTCAGCCCAGCATCAACAGCGCCTGGTCAAGCGCCTGAAGGAAGCGGTTCGTCGTCACCCGGTCCCGCACCGCGAGCCGCAGCCAGTTCCGGTCGAGCCCGGGGAAGGTGTCGCCCCGCCGGGCCGCGAAGCCCAGGCACCGCAGCCGGTCCCGTACCGCGTCCGCGCCCTCGATCCGTACGAGCACGAACGGGCCCTCCGCCGCGGCGACCGCCCGTACCTCGTCGAACTCCGCCAGCCCTGCCAGCAGATGGGCCCGCTCCACCCCGATCCGGTGGGCCGCGTACTCCGCCTCCGCGAGCGCCGCCCGCGACATGCACGCCTCCGCCGCCACGAGCGCCGGCGTGGACACGGGCCACAGCGGCTGTACGCGCTCCAGCGCCTCGATCGTCTCCGGCGCCGCCAGCACATAGCCGATCCGCAGCCCCGCGAGACCCCAGGTCTTCGTCAGGCTGCGCAGCACGACCAGACCCGGCACGTCCGTCCGCGAGGCCAGCGACTCCCGCTCGCCCGGCACCGCGTCCATGAACGCCTCGTCGACCACCAGGGTCCGCCCGGGCCGGGCGAGCGCGGCGATCGCGGCCGCCGGGTGCAGCACCGAGGTGGGATTGGTCGGATTGCCGATGACGACCAGATCCGCCTCCTCCGGCACCGCCGCCGGATCGAGCCGGAAACCGTCCTCCTCGCGCAACAGCACCCTTTCCACCTCGTGCCCGGCGTCCCGCAACGCGGCCTCCGGCTCGGTGAACTGCGGATGCACCACGACCGGCCGCCGCACCGGCAGCGCCCGCGCGAGCAGCACGAACGCCTCCGCCGCCCCCGCCGTGAGCAGCACCCGACGGGCCGGCAGATCGTGCCGCTCGGCCACGGCCGCCCGCGCCGCCCGGCCGTCCGGGTAGGCCGCGAGGCCCGTGAGGGAGTCGGCGATCCGCTCCCGCAGCCAGTCCGGCGGCGTGTTCGCCCGGACGTTGACCGCGAGGTCGATCAGCTTCTCGTCCCGAACCTCCGCGTCGCCGTGGTGACGCAGATCGTGTGCATCAGCATGAGTGTGGGTGTCCATGGCCGCCGTCGTGTGGGGGGTGGGGATGGGGATGGTGCGCGTGGGGGATGAGCTGGGGGATGAGTGGGGCTCGCCAGCGAGATACCCGTGGCCCGAGGGCAACAACCGTACGCCCACGGCATCTTCGTTCGGAGAAACCGGGACGGAACGGGCAAGTGCGCACGTTACGCGCCGGGCCTTCCGCTTCGGTACGAGGAGCACAGCCCCGGGACCCGCCGCCCGCAGCGCCGCCGCCTCCGCCACGGACGCCGTCCCCGTCGCGGCCAGCGGCACCGACGAGGGATGCGGTACGGCCACGGTGGCCAGTTCCCCGCTCGCGAACCCACGCACCGGCACCCCGAGCCGCCCGGCCGCACCCGCGATCCCCGGCTCCGCGGCCCGTGCGTCGAGCGTCGCGAGCGCCACCACGTCCCGGGCGTTCAGCCCCGCCTCGCGCAGCACCGACCCGACCAGGCCCAGCACCTCGTCCACGGCGGCCCCGGAACGGACGCCCACACCGACCACCACCTCGAGGTGCGCGAAGGAGCCGCGATCCGATAGCAAAGGCCCATGGCTGTAGTCGTCGCGCTCGGCGCGTTCCTCATGACGCTGTTCGGCGGCTGGACGGCCCAGCGCGTCACCGACCGACGCCACCTCGTCCTCGGCCTCGCCGGCGGCCTCATGCTCGGCGTCGTCGGACTCGACCTGCTCCCCGAGGCCGTCGAGGCGGCGGGCCGGAAGGTCTACGGCGTCCCCCAGGCCCTGCTGCTCTTCGTCGGCGGCTTCCTCTTCGCCCACGTCGTGGAGCGCCTGCTCGCCGTCCGCAGCGCCGCCCACGGTGCCGAGGCGAACTGGGGGGCGGCGCAGAGCGCTCCGACGACGGGTGGTAGCCGGGAGACGGGTGGGAGGGTGCCGCAGGTCGGCCTGACCGCGGCGGCCGCCATGGTGCTGCACAGCCTCATGGACGGCGTCGCCCTCGGCGCCGCCTTCCAGGTCGGCGGCGGCATGGGCGCCACCGTCGCCCTCGCCGTCATCACCCACGACTTCGCCGACGGCTTCACCACGTACACGATCACCAGCCTGTACGGGAACGCCCGCCGCAAAGCCGTCGCCATGCTCGTCGCCGACGCGGTCGCCCCGGTCGTCGGCGCCGCGTCCACCCTGCTGTTCACCCTTCCGGAGGAACTCCTGGGCAGCTATCTCGGGTTCTTCGGCGGAGCCCTGCTCTACCTCGCGGCCGCCGAGATCCTGCCCGAGGCCCACCACGAACACCCCGCCCGCACCACCCTGCTGTGCACGGTGGCGGGCGTGGCGTTCATCTGGCTCGTGGTGGGCCTGTCCGGCGGCTGAGCTCACCCGCGGTGCTCCCCGCGGTGCTCCCCGCAGTGATCAACGAAACGCGCGGCGGCCTGCGGAGCCCCCGCCCAGTGCGTGTGCACGTAACTGGCGTGCACCCCCTGCCGGACGAAGCCCTCGACGCGGCGCTCCGGCTGCCGCAGCCCCCAGGCCGGCAGCGCCCCGGCGCCCGGCTCGATCACGGTGCGGTGGAACTCGTGCCCCCGCATCCGCGTCCCGGACGCCGCGAGCACACTGTCGCTCACGGCGACCGCGTCCCGGTACCCGAGGGTGAGCCGCTCCGACATGCGCGCGTCGGCGTCGAGCACCCCGCACATCGGCCGCCCGTCCAGCGAGCGAGCCAGGTACAGCAGCCCGGCGCACTCGGCGGCGACCGGCGCCCCGGACGCGGCGAGCTCCGCGACGGCCTTGCGCAGCGGCGCGTTGGCGGACAGCTCCTCGCCGTACACCTCGGGAAAACCGCCGCCTATGACGAGCCCGCTCGTGCCCTCGGGGAGGGCCTCGTCGCGGAGCGGGTCGAAGGTGACGACATCGGCGCCGGCAGCCGTCAGCAACTCCGCGTGCTCGGCGTACGAGAACGTGAACGCGGCCCCGCCCGCGACGGCGACGACCGGCCTGCGGCCGGGCTCGTTCGCCGCGGCCGACGGCCCGTGGGGCTCGGGCTCCCAGGGGTCGCCGGCCAGTTCCGGCGCCGACCGCGCCAGCGCGAGCAGCGCGTCCAGGTCGCACCCCCGCCGTACCTGCTCCGCCTGCGCCGCCACCGCGTCCACCGCCTGCGCCTGCCGCTCCGCGACCGGGACGAGCCCCAGGTGACGGGACGGCGTGGCGACGGCCGGGGCGCGCCGGAGCACGCCGAGGACCGGCACGCCGGACTCCTCCAGGGCCTCGCGCAGGAGCAGCTCGTGCCGGTCGGTGGCGACCTTGTTGAGGATCACCCCGCCGAGCCGCACCTGTGGGTCCCAGGAGGCGAAGCCGTGCACGAGGGCCGCCACCGACCGGGACTGCGAGGAGGCGTCCACGACGAGCACCACCGGCGCCTTCAGGAGCTTCGCCACCTGCGCGGTGGAGGCCAGTTCGCCCTGGCCCGCGGCCCCGTCGTACAGGCCCATCACACCCTCGACGACCGCCAGGTCGCAGCCCCGCGCGCCGTGCGCGAAGAGCGGCGCGACCAGCTCCGTACCGCACATGTACGCGTCGAGGTTCCGGCCGGGGCGGCCGGTGGCGAGCGCGTGGTAGCCCGGGTCGATGTAGTCCGGGCCGACCTTGTGCGGGGAGACCGCCAGGCCACGGCCGGCGAACGCGGCCATCAGGCCGGTCGCGACCGTGGTCTTGCCCGCGCCCGAGGACGGGGCGGCGATGACGAGACGTGCTACCACTCGATGCCCCGCTGGCCTTTCTGACCCGCGTCCATCGGGTGCTTCACCTTCGACATGTCGGTCACCAGGTCCGCGAAGTCCACCAGCTCCTGCGGGGCGTTGCGGCCGGTGATGACGACGTGCTGCTGCCCGGGACGGTCGCGCAGGACCTCCACGACCTCCCTGGTGTCGATCCAGCCCCAGTGCAGCAGGTAGGCGAACTCGTCGAGGACGTAGAACCTGTACTTCTCCTCCGCGAGGTCGCGCTTGACCTGCTCCCAGCCCTCGCGCGCCTTGTCCTCGTGGGACTGCTCGCCCTCGGCGACCTCGCGCTGGATCCAGGACCAGCCCTCGCCCATCTTGTTCCAGACGACCGTGCCGCCCTTGCCGGTCTCGCCGAGCGCCTTGAGGGCGTTCTCCTCGCCGACCCGCCACTTGGCGGACTTCACGAACTGGAACACCCCGATCGGCCAGCCCTGGTTCCAGGCGCGCAGCGCCATGCCGAAGGCGGCGGTCGACTTCCCCTTGCCCACGCCCGTGTGCACCATCACGAGTGCGCGGTTACGACGCTGACGGGTGGTCAGCCCGTCCTCCGGTACGACGCTCGGCTGTCCCTTCGGCACTACGCGGCCCTCCTCATAGAGCTGTTGCCTTGTACGTTCCTGACGAGCCCGGCGATCGAGTCGGCGCGCAACTCGTCGAGGGTGACGGCGGTGCCGCCCAGTTCGCGGGCGAGTTCCCCGGCGAGCCCGAGCCGCACCGGGCCCGTCTCGCAGTCCACGACCACCGAGGCCGTGCCGTCGGCGGCGTGCAGCCGCGCGGCGCGGGCGGCGAGCGCCAGCGGGTCGGCTCCGCCGCCGGTCGCCCGGCCGTCGGTGACGACCACGAGCAGCGGGCGGCGCGAGGGGTCCCTGAGGCGTTCGACGCGCAGGACGTCGTGGGCCTTGAGCAGCCCCGCCGACAGGGGGGTGCGGCCACCCGTAGGGAGCTGTTCGAGCCGGGCGGCGGCCGCGTCCACGGACGAGGTCGGCGGCAGCGCGACCTCGGCGCCGCGGCCGCGGAAGGTGATCAGGCCGACCTTGTCGCGCCGCTGGTAGGCATCGAGGAGCAGCGAGAGGACCGCGCCCTTGACGGCGCTCATCCGCTGCCGGGCCGCCATAGAGCCGGAGGCGTCCACGGCGAACAGGACCAGGTTGCCCTCGCGGCCCTCGCGGGTCGCCTGGCGCAGGTCGTCCCGCCGCACCACCAGGCCGGGGCCGCTGCGGCCGCGCGCCTTCTGGTACGGGGCGGCCGCCTGCACCGTCGCCGCCAGGTGCAGCCTGGTCAGCGTGCCGCGCGGCCGGGTGGCGCCGGTGGTCCTGCCGTGCTCGGTCCTGGCCCGGGAGCGCCGGCCGGCGGCGCCCTCGCCGAGACCGGGCACGCTCAGCATCTTCGTACGGAACGGCTCGGCGGCCTTGACGGCGGCGCGCTCACCGGAGCCGGGCCCGCCGGTCCGGGGCGCGGGGGCGCTTTCGGGTGCCTCGGGTGCCTCGGGTGCGGACGCCTCTGCCGCGGGCCCCTCGGGCCCGTCACTCTGCGGCGGGATGCCGCCCCCGCCGCCCCCACCGCCGCCCCCGCCGTCGGGGCCGCCGTCGCCCGGGCCGTCGGGCTCGGGGTCCTCCTCAGGCTCCTCGCCCCTGAACTGCTCCAGCGTCTCGTCGAGCTTGTCCTGGTCAAGGCCGGGCGCGTCGAACGGATTGCGCCGGCGCCGGTGGGGCAGGGCCAGCAGGGCGGCCTGCCGTACGTCCTCGGAGGTGACCTCCGTGCGCCCGGCCCAGGCCGCGAGCGCGGTGGCCGTACGGGCCATCACGATGTCGGCGCGCATGCCGTCCACCTCGAACGCGGCGCAGGTCGCGGCGATCTGCAGCAGCGCGGCGTCGCCGAGCACCACCTGCGGCAGCAGGGCCCGCGCGGCGACGATCCGCTCCCGCAGGGCGGCCTCCTCGTCCGCCCAGCGAGCGGCGAACGCCCCGGGGTCGTCCTCGAACGCGAGCCGCCGCCGCACCACCTCCACCCGCTGCTCGGGCTCCCGCGAGGCCGCGACCTCCACGGTCAGCCCGAACCGGTCGAGCAGCTGCGGCCGCAGCTCCCCCTCCTCGGGGTTCATGGTGCCGACGAGCAGGAACCGGGCGGCATGCCGCACGGAGACCCCTTCGCGCTCGACGTACGAGGACCCCATGGCGGCGGCGTCGAGCAGAAGGTCGATCAGGTGGTCGTGGAGGAGGTTGACCTCGTCGACGTAGAGGATGCCGCGGTGCGCGTTGGCGAGGAGGCCCGGCTCGAAGGCCTTCACGCCCTCGGCGAGCGCCCGCTCGATGTCCAGCGCGCCGACCAGCCGGTCCTCGGAGGCGCCGACCGGCAGCTCGACCATCCGTGCGGGACGGGCGGACGCGGGGGTGTCGGTGTGCGGCCCGTCCGGGCAGGCGGGGTCGGGCGAGGCCGGATCACAGCTGAACCGGCACCCGGCGACCACGGCCACCTCCGGCAGCAGGTCCGCGAGCGCCCGCACGGCGGTCGACTTCGCGGTCCCCTTCTCACCGCGCACGAGGACACCGCCCACCGCCGGGCTGACGGCGTTCAGCAGCAGCGCGAGCCGCAGGTCGTCCATGCCGACGACGGCGGTGAACGGAAAGCGGGTGCTCATCGGGTGGTCGCTCCTTCGGGTCGTACGGGATGTCGTACGCAACGGCGGGTGGACGGGGTGCTCACGGCGCACCCGGCGGCACGAACGGCAGCCCCTTCGGGGCGCCCTGCTCGATCAGCCGCAGCAGCGCGTCCGTATCGGCGTGTTCCTCGATCAGGTCGCCGAGGCGGTCGAGCTGTTCCTCGCGCAGGGCGCCGAAGGACGTGTCGGGCGCCGGGACGAAACGGCGGCCGGCCGCCGACGCCACCTCGCGCAGGAAGGCGCGGCGGAAGGCGTCGGACTCCAGGGAGCCGTGCCAGTGGGTGCCCCAGACCGCGCCGACCCGGCACCCGTCCAGGAACGGTTCCCCGCCCCGTACGTCGGCGACGCCGTGGTGGATCTCGTACCCCTCGACCCGCTCGCCGAGCGCCTCGCCGACCGGCCGGGCCAGCGTCTTCTCGGCCGCGAACCGTACCCGTACGGGCAGCAGGCCGAGCCCGCCGACGGCGCCGGCCCTCGACTCGACCTCGTCGTCGATGTGCTCGCCGAGCACCTGGAAGCCGCCGCAGATGCCGAGCACCGGCCGGCCCTCGGCCGCGCGCCGGGCCAGGGCGTCGGCCAGGCCGCGTTCGCGCAGCCACGCCAGCGCCTTCACCGTCCCGCGCGTGCCGGGCACGACCACCAGGTCCGCGTCGGCCAGCTCCTCCGCGCGGTCCACGAACCGCACCACCACGCCCGGCTCCGCCGCCAGCGCGTCCACGTCGGTGAAGTTGGACATCAGCGGTACGGCGCAGACGGCGACCCGCAGCACGTCCTCGCCGACCGGCGGCGCCACGACCGACTCGCGCACGGCACCCCGCAGCGAGACCCTGAGGCCGTCCTCCTCGTCGATGCCGAGGCCGTGCGCGTACGGCAGGACGCCGTAGCTGCGGCGCCCGGTGAGCCCGTGCAGCATGTCGAGGCCCGGTTCGAGCAGGGTCACGTCGCCGCGGAACTTGTTCACGAGGTAGCCCGCGACGAGCTCCTGGTCCTCCGGCGCGAGCAGCGCCGTCGTCCCGAAGAACTGGGCGAACACGCCGCCCCGGTCGATGTCGCCGACGACCACGACGGGCAGCCGCGCGGCCCGCGCGATGCCCATGTTCACGATGTCCGTGCGCCGCAGGTTGATCTCGGCCGGACTGCCCGCCCCTTCGCAGATCACGGCGTCGTACGTGCCCCGCAGCTCCTCCAGGCATGCGAGGACCGGCTCGAAGAGCTGCTTCTGCCGGCCCCCGTGGTAGCCGCGGGCGCTGAGCTCGCCGACCGGCCTGCCCATGAGGACGACCTGGCTGGAGCGGTCGCTGCCGGGCTTGAGCAGCACCGGGTTCATCAGGGCGGTCGGCTCGACGCGGGCGGCCTGCGCCTGCATGGCCTGCGCGCGGCCGATCTCGGCGCCCTCCCGGGTCACGAAGGAGTTCAGGGACATGTTCTGTCCCTTGAACGGCGCGACCTTGATCCCCTGCCGGACCAGCCACCGGCAGATGCCGGCCGTGACGACGCTCTTGCCCGCGTCGGACGTGGTGCCGGCGACGAGCAGCCCCCCACCCCTCATGCGTTCCTCCGCTTCAGCCTGCTCGCGATCAGCCGGCCGCCCACACAGGCGGCCAGGGTCAGTGCGGTGACCCGGCGGGAGAGCCGTACCGCCCGGTCGATGTCCGCGACCTCGACGGCCCGGCCCTCCCCGTTCAGTACGGGACGGTGCTCGACGCGGCCGCCGTACGCCAGGGTGCCGCCGAGCCGTACGCCGAGCGCCCCCGCGAACGAGGCCTCCACCGGGCCCGCGTTGGGGCTCGGGTGCTTCGACGCGTCCGTACGCCAGGACCTCAGCGCACCGCGCGGATTCCCCCCGGCGACGGTGGCGAGTACGGCGGTGAGCCGGGCGCCCGGCCAGCCTGCGAGGTCGTCCAGGCGGGCCGAGGCCCAGCCGAACCGCCGGTACCGCGGGGACTTGTGGCCGACCATCGCGTCCAGGGTGTTCACCGCCCGGAAGCCGACCAGGCCCGGCACGCCCGCGACCGCGCCCCAGAACAGGGCGCCCACGACGGCGTCGGAGGTGTTCTCGGCGACCGACTCGACGACCGCCCGGGCCATCGCGGGCCCGTCCAGGGAGTGCGGGTCGCGCCCGCACAGGTGCGGCAGCCGCTCCCGGGCCACCTCCAGGTCCCCGGCCGCCAGCGCCCCGCCGATGGCGCGGGCCTCGCGCCCCAGCGTCGTACCGCCGACGACGGCCCATACGGAGGCGGCGGTCAGGGCGATCGAGGCGGTGCGGCTGCCCCGTACCGTACGGGCGGCGAGGGCGCCGAGCGCCACGGTCGAGCCGGCGCAGAGGGCGGTGTGCAGGGCGCCGCGGCCGCGGTCGTCGCGCCACAGCCGGCGCTCGACGGCGGCGGCGGCGCGGCCGAACGCGGCGACGGGATGCCCGCGGCGGGGGTCGCCGAGGAGCAGGTCGACGGCGAGGCCGGCGGCCGCTCCGTACGCGAATCCGCCCGGGAACGGGGGGCTGGCACTGCTGCGGCCGGGCATGGCGCTAGGTCCTCACTCAGGGTCCGCGCCCTGGATCGACGTGACCGGCGGCGAGAGTTCCTGACTCCCGGACCGCTCGGGTCCGGTCACAGTGGCGGGACCGCGCCGGATTCGCACCGGACTTCCTCTGCTTGCCGCCGTAATGGCCTCGGCAGTCCACCACGCTGCGCGAAGAGCCGTCAACTCACCTTTGACCTGCGTCGGGTCACTGTGCGAAGCGCCACAGACACGACGGCCGGGCGGCCCGCACGCGAGGTGCGGGCCGCCCGGCCGGAAGGGTGTCGTGCCGGGCACGACGAGGTGTCGCGGGTCAGACGACGATCAGGTAGATGCCGTACGCGACGGCTGCCGCGCACAGCGCGAAGCAGGCGTAGGCGCCGGTGCGGGCCAGGGTGGCGGAGCCACCGTTCGCCGCGGCCTCCTCCTGCTTGGAGAGGCCGACGACGCCGAGGGTGAACAGGCCCACGAGGGCGACGGTCGCCACGAGGCTGACTCCGAAGACGGAGCCGAGAGCTGCCCAGTCGATCTTCATGCTTGGTTCCAGTTCCTTAGACCGCGGCGGCGGGGGCCGGGGGAGCGGCCGGGTCCGCCGGGCTCGGGGCGGGGATGGTGGTCTTCAGGTCCTCGTCCGTGACGGCGGCGACGGAGCCGGCCGGCGGCGGCGGGGTGACGGCCGCGATGGCGGTGGTGACGACGCCCGCGGGCTCGGCCTGCGCGTCCAGGTCGTCGGCGGTGACGTTGTGCTGGTCGACCGGCTTGCGGCGGGACAGCGACCAGATGACGCCGGAGCCGGCGATCAGGAGGATCGCGACGGCGACGATGCCCCAGGTGCCCTGCTTGGTGAGGAACTCGGCGGCGGCGCCGACCAGGCCCGCGGCGGGCAGGGTCAGACCCCAGGCGACGAACATCCGGGTGGCGGTCGACCAGCGGACGACACCGCCCTTGCGGCCGAGGCCCGCGCCCATCACGGCACCCGAGCAGGACTGGGTGGTGGAGAGGGAGAAGCCGAGGTGCGAGGAGGCCAGGATGACCGTGGCGGCGCTGGTCTGGGCGGCGAAGCCCTGCTGCGGCTGGAGGTCGGTGAGGCCCTTGCCCATGGTGCGGATGATGCGCCAGCCGCCGAGGTAGGTGCCGAGCGCGATCGCGAGACCGGCGGCGACGATGACCCACATCGGGGGGTTGGAGCCGGGGGCGAGGACGCCGCCGGTGACCAGGGCGAGGGTGATGATGCCCATCGTCTTCTGGGCGTCGTTGGTGCCGTGGGCGAGCGAGACGAGACCGGCGGAGGCGATCTGGCCGGCCCGGAAGCCCTTGGCCGTGGCCTTCGTCTTCGGGTTGGCGCCGATCCGGTAGGTCAGCTTGGTGGCGGCCATCGCGGCGAGACCGGCGACGATCGGGGCGGCGACCGCCGGGATCAGGACCTTGGTGACGATGGTCGAGCCGTTGACGGCACCCCAGCCGGCCGACATGACCGCGGCGCCGATGAGGCCGCCGAACAGGGCGTGGGAGGAGCTGGACGGCAGGCCGAGCAGCCAGGTCAGCAGATTCCACAGGATGGCGCCGACGAGCGCCGCGAAGATCACTTCGGTACGAATGCCCTCTTCGTTGATGATCCCGCCGGAGATCGTCTTGGCGACCTCCACGGACAGGAACGCGCCGACGAGGTTCAGCACGGCGGACATGGCCACCGCCGTCTTGGGCTTGAGAGCACCGGTCGAGATGGTCGTCGCCATCGCGTTGGCGGTGTCGTGGAAACCGTTCGTGAAATCGAACACGAGAGCTGTCACGACCACAATCGCGAGCAGCAGCGTGATGTGTTCCATTTACCCAGGCAATCGTTTGACGTCAGTGGCTGGTTGAACGTAGTCAACCTGAGTGAACGGAAGGTGAACTGGGCCGGGCGGTGTGGTGTCCCGAACCGGGGTCAGGAGATTCCGCTTACGGGGTGGACGGACCTCCTGTCCACGATGCGGTCAGGGTGCGACCCCGGGTAAGCCGTGCCGTTCCTGGACGGATGCGACACGTGCGCCTTCCGCCACTCTCGCCCCGTTCCGTCCCGTGGACCACTTCAGCCCTTCGGAGGAGCCCGCGAGGAGACCCACGTCACTCCGGGGAGGGCCCGCCCGGTGGCAGGGCGGGCCCCGGCTGCCGACACTGGGAGCGTGCGCCCGGCTACAGCGACGGCAGCGGCCGTCACCACAGTGATCGGTGTCGGCGCGGCCGCGGTGGCGGCCGGCCGGTACGCCAGCGACGCCGCCCTCAAGGTGCCGTCCGGACGCCCGCTGCCGGGCGATCCCAAACTCACCGTGCACGCCACGGGACCCGGCCGGATCACCCTCACCCGCAGCCTCGCCTCCCTGCGCGCCGGCACCTACGGCATCGAGGCCACCGGACTGCACGCCGTCGTCGGCCCCGTCCTCGACCGCGTCCCGCACACCGCCGACACCGTGGTGCGCCGCCTCGAACGGGTCGAGCTCGGCACCCTCGCCACCGGCGGCCGGATCCGCTTCACCCCGCAGCTGCACTGCGGCACCCCCGAGACCGCCCTCGGCCTGCCCTACGAGGACGTCGAGATCCCCGGCGAACTCGGCAACCTGCCCGCCTGGGTCGTCCCCGGACCCCGCCTCACCTGGGTGATCGCCCTGCACGGACTCGGCGCCACCCGCGAGCACCCGCTCAACCTGCTCCCCTTCCTCCACCGCCGGCGCATTCCCGTCCTCATCCCCGCCTACCGGGGCGACGAGGGCGCGCCCGCCTCCCCCGACGGGCTCGCCCATCTCGGCGACTCCGAGTGGCGCGACGTCGACGCCGCCATCCGCTACGCCGTCCGCCGGGGCGCCGAGCACGTCATCCTGCACGGCTGGGGCACCGGAGCAGCGATGGCCCTGCACGCCGCCGCGAGCTCGGGGGTACGGGACAGGATCCGCGGCCTCGTCCTCGACTCCCCGGTCCTCGACTGGGAGGCCACCCTGCGCAACCTGGCCGCGGCCCGCCGCATCCCAGGCCCGCTGATCCCGCTCGCCGTCCGCGCCGCCCAGGGCAGGACCGGCCTCCACGGCGACCGGCTCCAGGAGGCCGCCGACCCCGAGGCCCTGCGCGTGCCGACCCTGGTCTTCCACGGCCCCGACGACACGATCGCCCCCTGGGCCCGCTCCCAGGAGCTGGCCGCCCTCCGCCCCGACCTGGTCACCCTGACCACCGTCCGGGGCGCCCCCCACGCGGCCATGTGGAACGCCGACCCCCTGCGCTACGAGGAGGCCCTGCGCCGCTTCCTGACCCCGCTCGTCTAGGACGCGGACCAGGCCTTCGCCCGGGCGGGCCGGGCCCCCGCTTCCGTGCAAGCGCGGGGCGATGCAGCGGCGTTGCGGATTCCGATTGGGCTTTCGGGCCGTCAGCGGGAAGACTGCCCCCGTGACGTCTCGAAAGCCCGATGAACCATTGGCGCGCAACTCCAGACTCCGACTCGTCCGTCCGCGGGCCCTCGCCACCGCTCGAAGGGCCGTGACGACCCGGCGCACCCGCCCGGCGCCGCGGCCGCCCGAGGGGACACCGCCCCGGGCGGAACTGGCCGGCCAGGCCCGTGCCGTCCTGGCCGACGCCGTACGGATCGCCCGCTGGGCCGCCGTCGACCGGCAGGCCGAGACCGCACCCCCGAACGGGGAACGGGCCGCCGCGGCGCTGGATCTGACGCCCGCCCAGGTCCTGGCCGGCTGGGACCGGGCCCGGCTCGCCGGCCTCGTCGAGCTGCACGGCGACACCGCCCGCCCCGGCTGGCGGCTGCACGCCTGGGACCGGGACGACTCCGCCGTACTGCGCGGCTGGGTCGCCCTCTTCGACGCCTGGTCGCTGGTCCACCCGGCCCCCGCGGACGTGGCGGCCGGCGCCGTCGCCGAGGTCGTCGAGGCCGTCCCCCAGGTCCTCTCGCTCCTCCAGCTGTCCGCCGGGCCCGTCGCGGTGCCGAGCCTGCTCGACCTGCTGCGCCAGCGCGTCGAGGAGCTCCGCGAGGAGCGCTGCGAGGTCCCGGCACCCGGCACGACCGTCGAGGCGGCCCCCGCCGCCGAGGGCCTGCCGGCGCTGCTCGACTGGGCCCTTGAAGGCCTCGCCGCCGTCGGCGCCCTGACCCTGGGCGCGACCCCCGACGGCGGGCAGGCCACCCTGACGCCGCTCGGCAACTGGGCGGTCTGGGTCAAGCTGGAGCAGATCTGCGTCGCCGCGCAGAGCCCGGCCGGCAACATCGAGCAGTCCGCCGAGGACATGCTCCGCGGCTGCGCCCGCCTCACCCCGGGCCCGGCCCGCGACGAGTACCGCGCCTGGCTCGCCGCCCGCACCCTCTCCAGCGCCGTGGCCGAGCTCATCGCCGTCGCGCGCGGCGAGGACGCCCTGCTGCGCGGCCTCGCCTTCGAGGCCCTGCGGGTGGTCGGCGCTCCGGCCGAGCCCGAGGTCAGGACGGCTCTCGCGGAGCCCTCGCTGCGCCCGTACGCCCTGCTGTGGCTCGCCGAGTACGAGGGCGCGGACCCGGACGACGCCCCCGAGGTGCTCACCCGCGAGGAGGCGACCTGGCTGTGGGTGGACACCGCGGCCGCCGTCGCCGACCACGGCGAGAGCGCCCTGCTCGTCCGCCACCTCGACTCCGCGGTCCAGGGCACGGTCCCCGCCCTCCTCGACGAGGTCAGGGCCGTCGGCCACCCCCGTACCGTCCAGGTCCTGGTCGCCCTCGCGGCCGCCCACCCGGACCCGGCCCTCGCGAAGGCGGTGCGCCGGGCCGCCTTCCAGGTCCACACCGGGGGCGCCTGAACCGGCGGGGAGCCACGCCGCCGCCGACGGGCACGGCCTACCCCGCGGCCGCCGCGCCGGGGGCATACGTCCCGAAGCTCCAGACGTTGCCCTCGGCATCCCGGGCCATGTAGTCCCGGGAGCCGTAGTCCTGGTCCGTCGGCGGCATCACGATCTCGACGCCGTGCTCCACGGCCCGCGCGTGGTGCGCGTCGACGTCGTCCACGCGTACGTACACCCCGACCGGGCCGCCGCCGGCCATGAGCTTGTCGAACTCGCTGCCGGTGCCCTTGCTGCCGAGCATCACCATCCCGTTCCCGTACGCGAGCTCGGCGTGCATGACGCTGCCGTCCTCGCCCTCGTACACCGCGGTGGTCGTGAAGCCGAACGCCTCCGTGAGCAGCGTGATCGCCCCCTTGGCGTCGTCGAACCTCAGCGTCGGGCAGATGTCGGGTGACTCAGCCATCCCGATCACTCCTCTCGATGTGACCTGGATCTCAGTCTCGCAGCCGCCGCCGACAAGTCACCGGAAGGTGTTGCACCGGGCCATGTCACCGGTGCTGTAGCCCTGGTAGAACCACTGCTGGCGCTGGGCGGCCGAGCCGTGCGTCCAGTTCTCCGGCGTCACCCGGCCCTGGAAGCGCTCCTGGATCCGGTCGTCGCCGACCGCCGCGGCCGCGTCCAGGCCGTCGCGGACGTCGTCGTCGGTGAGCCGGGTGAGCAGCGGCCTCCCGGTCTTCCCGTCCGGGGTGGTGGTCGCGTGCCGGGCCCACACGCCCGCGTAGCAGTCGGCCTGGAGCTCCACCCGCACCGCGTTGGAGTTCGCCCCCGTCCGCCCGTCCTGGGCCCTGCCCAGCGTCCCCAGCAGGTTCTGCACATGGTGGCCGTACTCGTGCGCCACCACGTACGCCCGCGCGAAGGGCCCGCCCGTCGAGCCGAACTTGGTGCGCAGCTCGTCGAAGAAGCCCAGGTCCAGATAGACCTGCCGGTCGAGGGGGCAGTAGAGCGGGCCGACCGCCGAGGTGACGTTGCCGCAGGCGGTGGGGACCCGCTGGGCGAACATCACGGTCGACGCGTCCGTGTACCGGCCGCCCCGCCGCGCGTACTCCGAGCGCCAGAAGTCCTGCACGCTGTTGACGACCGCGACGATCCGGCAGTCCTCGCGGGTGTTCGCGTCCCGGCCCTTCTTGCAGGCCGCGCCCACCTGGCCGGCAGGCGAGGAGGTCGCGACCGGCTCGTCGCCGCCGGAGGACAGGCCAAGCTGGTCGGGGCCCACCCCGAAGAGCAGGCCCAGGATCAGGGCGATGAAGCCGATGATCCCGCCGCCGACGGTGGCCCTGCCGCCCGGGATGCGGCTGCCCCGGACGTCCTTGACCTCCGAGGTGTCCAGGTCGGCATCGTCGTCGAACTGCATGGCCACCGCCCTTGGTGTCGCCGCCGCGGCAGTGACCGCCGCCCTGCGCCGAGTATCGAGCACGCCAGACGGATTCACCCCTTTTGAGAGGCATGCGAACGATCTGTGACATGTGACCCAGTTCGCCGCTCCTGTGATCTGTGGCCGAAAACCAGTTGCAAGCGCCCGTTAGACTGGCCGTATGGCCATTCTCCCCGTGCATTAGCGGCGTCGAAGCCCTCCTCAGCCGTCCTTCCGCCGTTCCCCATCGCCCTGGAGTCTGTCCGTGATCACCGCTTCCGGCATCGAGCTGCGCGCCGGCGCCCGCGTCCTCATCGAGTCCGCTTCCTTCCGTGTCGCCAAGGGCGACCGCATCGGCCTGGTCGGCCGCAACGGAGCGGGCAAGACCACGCTCACCAAGTGCCTCGCGGGCGAGGGACAGCCCGCCGGCGGCACCATCAGCCGCTCCGGCGAGGTCGGCTACCTCCCGCAGGACCCGCGCACCGGCGACCTCGACGTGCTGGCCCGCGACCGCATCCTGTCGGCCCGCGGCCTCGACGTCCTCATCCGCAAGATGCGGCAGAACGAGGAGCGCATCGCCACCGGCTCCGGCGGCACCCGGGAGAAGGCCCTCAAGCAGTACGAGCGCCAGGAGACCGAGTTCCTGACCAAGGGCGGCTACGCGGCCGAGGCGGAGGCCTCCACCATCGCCGCCGCCCTCGGCCTGCCCGACCGGGTCCTCGGCCAGCCGCTGCACACCCTCTCCGGCGGCCAGCGCCGCCGCATCGAGCTGGCCCGCATCCTCTTCTCGGACGCGGACACCCTCCTCCTGGACGAGCCGACCAACCACCTCGACGCCGACTCCATCGTCTGGCTGCGCGACTACCTGAAGACCTACCGCGGCGGCTTCATCGTCATCTCCCACGACGTCGACCTGGTCGAGACCGTCGTCAACAAGGTCTTCTACCTGGACGCCAACCGCTCCACCATCGACGTCTACAACATGGGGTGGAAGCTCTACCAGCAGCAGCGCGAGGCCGACGAGAAGCGCCGCAGGCGCGAGCGCCAGAACGCCGAGAAGAAGGCCGCGGCCCTCAACTCGCAGGCCGACAAGATGCGCGCCAAGGCCACCAAGACCGTCGCCGCGCAGAACATGGCCAAGCGCGCCGAGCGCCTGCTCGCCGGCCTGGACGCGGTCCGCGTCTCCGACAAGGTCGCCAAGCTCCGCTTCCCGGAGCCCGCGCCCTGCGGCAAGACCCCGCTCACGGCGGAGGGCCTGTCCAAGTCGTACGGCTCCCTCGAAATCTTCACCGACGTGAACCTCGCCATCGACAAGGGCTCGCGCGTCGTCATCCTCGGCCTCAACGGCGCCGGCAAGACGACCCTGCTCCGCCTCCTCGGCGGAGTCGAGCAGCCCGACACCGGCGAGGTCACCCCCGGCCACGGCCTCAAGCTCGGCTACTACGCCCAGGAGCACGAGACCCTGGACCCCGAGCGCACGGTCCTGGAGAACATGCGCTCCGCCGCCCCCGACCTCGACCTGGTCGAGGTGCGCAAGGTGCTCGGCTCCTTCCTCTTCTCCGGCGACGACGTCGACAAGCCCGCCGGGGTGCTCTCCGGCGGCGAGAAGACCCGGCTCGCGCTCGCGACCCTGGTCGTCTCCTCGGCGAACGTGCTGCTCCTGGACGAGCCCACCAACAACCTCGACCCCGCCAGCCGCGAGGAGATCCTCGGCGCGCTGCGCACGTACAAGGGCGCGGTCGTGCTCGTCACCCACGACGAGGGCGCCGTCGAGGCGCTCGACCCGGAGCGGATCATCCTGCTCCCGGACGGCGTCGAGGACCTGTGGGGCGCGGACTACGCGGACCTGGTCGCCCTGGCCTGACCGGGCGGACCCGGTGATCGTGCCGTGTGATCATGCCGGGCTGGATCATTCGGCTCATGGGTGATCCTTCATCTGAGTGAGTGCGTCTCGTACCCCCGGCGCGGGCCCTGCGGAATCCTTCCGCCTGGACCCGCGCCGTACTGGTGTTCCCCCCGCGCCGCTGACCTGGTACTTCCCGTCCGGGGCGGCTCCCGGCCGGCTTCCCGACCCACCGGAACGATCAATTCCGATCGTGACGGTCGCTTCCGTCCGGACCAAGCTCATGGCACAGACCTTGTCGAATGGGTGGCCAGGACGTCCGAGAGGGGTGATCATGAGAAGTCCAGAGCGCACTTCCCATGAGGAGGCACGGGTGGCCGAGACTCTGAAGAAGGGCAGCCGGGTGACCGGCGCCGCGCGCGACAAGCTCGCGGCAGACCTGAAGAAGAAGTACGACTCCGGTGCGAGCATCCGGGCACTGGCCGAGGAAACCGGCCGGTCCTACGGATTCGTCCACCGGATGCTCAGCGAGTCCGGAGTCGTGCTGCGCGGTCGCGGTGGCGCGACGCGCGGCAAGAAGGCGGCTTCGGCCTGACAGCGGGGCGGCTCGACCGGTCCA
This sequence comes from Streptomyces sp. NPDC085481, assembly GCF_044541845.1. NCBI lineage: Bacteria > Bacillati > Actinomycetota > Actinomycetes > Kitasatosporales > Streptomycetaceae > Streptomyces > Streptomyces sp. NPDC085481. The sequence goes on along the minus strand of NZ_JBITTJ010000001.1, from coordinate 50,739 downwards.
CCGGATCTTTCGGTGGCCACCCGGTCGGCCGTGCGGCCGGCCGGGTGGTTACTGTGCAGTCACTTAGCATCGGATGCAGTGCTGCACCGGAACCGGAGGCGCCCCATGACTACGCTCGACGACTCCGAGCACATTGAGCTCGTTTTCGACAAGGACGGTGTACGGCTCACCGTCGAGGACGCCGTTGCCACGGTGACCCTGACCAATCCGGCGAAGCGCAACGCCCAGTCTCCCGCTCTGTGGCGGGCGTTGACGGAAGCCGGCCGGTCACTGCCGGGCAGCGTGCGGATCGTGGTCCTGCGCGGCGAGGGCAAGTCCTTCTCCGCGGGCCTCGACCGGCAGGCGTTCACGCCCGAGGGCTTCGACGGAGAGCCGTCCTTCCTCGACCTCGCACGCGGTTCCGACGAGGACCTCGACGCGGTCATCGCCGAGTACCAGGAGGCGTTCATCTGGTGGCGCCGCAGCGACATCGTGTCGATCGCGGCCGTCCAGGGGCACGCCATCGGCGCGGGCTTCCAGCTCGCGCTCGCCTGTGACCTGCGGGTCGTCGCGGACGACGTGCAGTTCGCCATGCGCGAGACCAGCCTGGGCCTGGTCCCGGACCTCACCGGCACGCACCCCCTGGTCTCCCTCGTCGGCTACGCCCGCGCGCTGGAGATCTGCGCCACCGGCCGGTTCGTCCACGCCGAGGAGGCCGAGCGCACCGGCCTGGCCAACATCGCCGTGCCCGCCGCCGAACTCGACGGTGCCGTACGGGACCTGAGCGCCGCCCTGCTCGCCGCGCCGCGCTCCGCGGTCATCGAGACCAAGGCCCTGCTCCAGGCCGCTTCGGGCCGCACGTACGAGGACCAGCGCACCGCCGAGCGGGCCGCCCAGGCCCGGCGCCTGCGCGACCTGGCGGGCCTCGGCGACTGACGGGGACCCGCCCCCGGGCGACCCGGCCGGCCCCGCCGGCCCCGCGGGCACCGGGCCGGCCCCTTCGGCGCAGTACGCGGCCCCCAGCGCAGTCCGGCCCCCTCAGTGTGGACCGGCCCCCCTCAGCGCAGCTCCGACACCAGCACCGTGACCGTCGTCGCCCCCGGGGCGGCGGCGGTCACCGCTGTCCGGACCGCGCGGCACACCTCCACGGCACGGTGGTCCGCGGTCACCGCGAGCTCGACGCGCAGCAGGCCCGGTGCGCGCCGGAGCGGCGCGCCGAACACATCGGTCAGGGCCGCCACGCCCGGCACCGCGAGCGCGGCCATAGCCGCCGGGTCGTCGGGCGTGGGCGGCGAGGTTCGCCCGGGCGGGGGAGCGGCGGGCGCCGGATCGCCCGGGGCGTCGTCGAGCAGCTCCGTCACCCGCAGGTCCACCCCGGCCACCACCAGGCCGAGGCCCTCCGCCGCCCCCAGCAGCGCCGCCCGCAGGGCGTCCGCGAGCTCCGGCAGCGGCCGCCCCGACACCACCGTGAGCCGGGCCGCGAACTCCAGGGCGATCCGCAGCTCCCCGGCCGGCAGTCCGCCGGGCGGCACCGGGAACCGCGGCCCGGCGGCGGCCCCGGCCTCGCCCGCGAGCCGGAACCGCGGCAGGGCCGGCACCACACCCCGTACCCCCCGCGCCGTCTCCGCCAGCAGCGCCCGTACCGCCCGCTCCGCGATCCACGCGCCGTCCGCCGGCCCGCCGAGCGGCAGCAGCCGGTCCGTCGTGCGCCACGCCTCAGCAGTCGTCATTGCTCCAGCCTGCCGCATCCCCGGCGCGAAACCGGGCAACCGCCCTTAATGTGGGCGAATAAGGCAAAACACCCAGGTGTGAGGGAAGGACGGATGGCGATGGCCGACAGCGCGCACTCCGACCAGCAGAACGCGGTGACCAGGCGCGGCGGCGGCGACCCCGCCCTGCGCGGCCGGACCACGATCGCCGACGGCGTCGTGGAGAAGATCGCCGGACTCGCCGCTCGCGATGTCGTCGGCGTCCACGCCATGGGCAGCGGCATCTCCCGCACCCTCGGCGCCGTCCGCGACCGCGTCCCCGGCGGGGGCGGCGGGAAGTCGGGCGTCACCCGCGGCGTCAAGGCCGAGGTCGGCGAGCTGCAGACCGCCCTCGACCTGGAGATCGTCGTCGACTACGGCGTCTCCATCGCCGATGTCGCCGGCGCCGTACGGGAGAACGTCATCGCCGCCGTCGAGCGCATGACCGGCCTGGAGGTCGTCGAGGTCAACATCGCCGTCAGCGACGTCAAGCTCCCGGAGGAAGAGGAAGAAGAGCCGGAGACGCGGCTCCAGTAGCCACGGGCGGCACGGCGGAAGCGGAAAGGGATCGGCATGAGCAACATGGCGGTGGTCGGCCTGGTGGCCGGCATGGCGCTCGGCTTCGCCGGGTACTTCGGCGGCTTCGGCGCGTTCGTCCTGGTGGCCGCGCTCGGCGCGATCGGCTTCGTCGCGGGCAGGTTCCTCGACGGGGACCTGGAACCCGGCGACCTCTTCCGGGGCCGCGACCGCGGCGACCGGCGGCGGTGACCCGGGGTGGCGGAGCTCGTACGCGACCGGGTGGGGGCGGCCGGCCGGGGAGCGACCACGGTCGCCGACCGGGTCGTCGCGAAGATCGCCGCCCAGGCGGCCCGCGAGGCCCTGACCGCCGTACCCAAGGGCGGCTCCGCCCCGCACGCCTCGGTGGTCGTGCACCGCGAGGCCGCCCGCGTCGCGGTGAGCCTCGAACTCGGCTACCCCTCCGACATCGGCCGCCAGTGCGGCGCCGTACGCGGCCGGGTACGCCACCGGGTCGAGGAACTCGCCGGGCTCGAGGTCCACGAGGTCACCGTCCACGTCGAGCGACTGCACTCCCCGCACACCGCACCCGACAAGGCCCGGGAGCGCCTGAGATGACCACCGAACCCGAACCGGAGTCCGCACCGCGACCCGCGCCGGAGACCGGGCCCGGGACCGCGCCCGTGCCGCCCCCCGAGGAGGCCCCGGCCCGGCCCGTACGCCGCTTCTGGTCCGTCCGGCGCATCCCCGCCGCCCTCCTCGCCGCCGTCGTCCTCGGCGGCGCCGGACTGCTCCTGTACGACGTGGCCGCTGTGCGCGCCGACCGCGGCGCCATGGCCTGGCGCCGCTCCCTCGCCGACGACCTCGCGACCCGGCCCCTCGACGACGTCCGGGTCCTCGCCGGCGCGAGCTTCGCCGTCGTCCTCGGCGCCTGGCTGCTGCTCCTCGCGCTCACCCCCGGTCTGCGCGCCGTCCTGCCGATGCGCCGCGAGCACGCCGACGTGCGTGCCGGACTCGACCGGGAGGCCGCCGCGCTCGCGCTGCGCGACCGCGCGATGGAGGTGTCCGGAGTCCGGTCCGTACGGGTCCGGGTGGGCCGGGCCAAGGTCGCGGCCCGCGCCGTCTCCCACTTCCGCGAACTCGACGAGGTCCGCTCCGACCTGGAGAACGTCCTCGCCGCCGGCATCGACGAACTCGGGCTCGCCCACCCGCCGGCCCTGACGGTCCGGGTGGCCAGGCCGCCCAGGAAGGGGTGACGGGGTGACCGTGGTGCTCCGGCGCGTCAACCGGATCGTGCTGGCCCTGGCCGGCCTGCTGCTCGTCGTGGGCGGCGGCGCCGTGCTCGCGGCCGGTTTCGACCTGCCCGTACCAGCCTGGTGGCCCTGGTCGGACCGCGACGACGTGCTGCTCACCCGCTCCCAGCGGCAGCACTGGCGCGCCGAGAGCTGGTGGTGGCCGGTGGTCATCGCCGTGCTCGGGCTCGTCGTGCTGCTCGCCCTGTGGTGGCTGATCGTCCAGTTCCGCCGGGCCCGGCTCCGCGAGGTGGTCGTCGACAGCGGCGACGGCGAGGAGGCCGTGGTGCGCGGCCGGGCCCTGGAGGCGGTCCTGGAGGCCGACGCGGGTGCCCAGGAGGGCGTCGCCCGGGCCCGGGTCTCGCTCACCGGCCGCCGCGCCGCACCCCGTACCCGCGTCGCGCTCCTCCTGGAGCCGTACGCCTCCCCGGCCGACACCCTGACCGCGCTGTCCGCCGAGGCCCTCGGCAACGCCCGTACCTCCGCCGGCCTGCGCGCCCTGCCGACGGAGGCCAGGCTGCGGGCGGTCAAGCACCGGGCCCGCCGGGTCACCTGAGCAGCCCGGGCCGGCGGGCGCGTCCGCGTCGCCTGAGCCGCGTTCAGAAGCCGCTGCGCGCCCCGCCGTCCACCGGCAGCATCACGCCCGTGAGATACGAGGCCGCCGGCGACAGCAGGAACGCGGCCGTGCGCCCGAACTCCTCCGGCGTGCCGTAGCGGCGCAGCGGGATCGCGGCCTCGTTCGCCGCACGGGCCGCGTCCGCGTCGCCGGACAGCGCGTCGAGCGAGCGGACCCGGTCGGTGTCGATCCGGCTCGGCAGCAGGCCCACCACCCGGATGCCGCGCGGGCCCAGGTCGTTGGCGAGGGACTTGGCGAAGCCGGCCAGGCCCGGCCGCAGTCCGTTGGAGATGGTCAGGCCCGGGATCGGCTCGTGCACCGAGCCGGACAGCACGAAGCCGATCACTCCGCCCTCCGGCAGCGTCTCCGCCGCCGCGCGGGCGAGCCGCACCGCGCCCAGGAACACCGTGTCGAAAGCGGCCGCCCACTGCTCGTCCGTGTTGTCCGCGGCGAAGCCCGGCGCCGGGCCGCCCACGCTGATCAGCACCCCGTCGAAGCCGCCGAACCGGGAGCGCGCCTCAGCGATCAGCCGCTGCGGGGTCCCGGGGTCGGTGTTGTCGGCGGCGACACCCGCCGCGTCCGGGCCGAGCGCGGCCGCCGCCTCCGCGACCGTCTTCTCCTCCCGCCCGGTGAGCAGCACCTTCGCGCCCTCCGCGAGCAGCGCCTCCGCCGAGGCCCGGCCGAGCCCCCGCGTCGCGCCGGTCACCACGTACACACGGTCCTTCAGTCCAAGATCCATGGACCTATCCTGCCGCCTCCTCCGCGGCGAGTGCGAGAGCGGTGTTCACCAGACCGATGTGGCTGAACGCCTGCGGGAAGTTCCCCAGCTGCCGGCCCGACACCGGGTCGTACTCCTCCGCGAGCAGCCCCACGTCACTGCACAGCCCGACCAGCCGCTCGAACAGCTCGCGCGCCTCCTTCACCCGCCCGGTCAGCCGGAGCGCGTCCGCCAGCCAGAACGAGCACACCAGGAACGTTCCTTCCTGCCCGGGCAGCCCGTCCACCGAGGTGCTCTGCGTCGAGTAGCGGCGCAGGAACCCGCCCTGCAGCAGCTCCGCCCGTACCGCGTCCACCGTCCCCACCACCCGCCGGTCGTCCGGCGGCAGGAAACCGACCTGCGGGATCAGCAGCGTCGCCGCGTCCAGCTCGAGCGAACCGTACGCCTGCGTGAAGGTGTTGCGCGCCGGGTCGTACCCCTTCTCGCACACCTCCGCGTGGATCTCGTCGCGCATCGCGCGCCAGCGCGCCGCGTCCCCCGGCAGCGACGGATCGGCCTCCAGGGTGCGCACCGCACGGTCCGCCGCCACCCACGCCATCACCTTGGAGTGCACGAAGTGGCGGCGCGGCCCGCGCACCTCCCACAGGCCCTCGTCCGGCTCGCGCCAGGTCGACTCCAGGAAGCCCAGCAGGCTCAACTGGAGGTTCCAGGCGTGCCGCCGCGCCGGGATCCCGGCCTCCCGGGCGCGGTACAGCGAGTCCATCACCTCGCCGTACACGTCGAGCTGGAACTGCTCCACGGCCGCGTTCCCCGTCCGCACCGGCGCGGAGTCCGCGTAGCCGCGCAGCCACGGCAGGGTCGTCTCGGGCAGCCTGCGCTCCCCGGCCGGCCCGTACATGATCTGCAGATCGGCCGGGTCGCCGGCCACCGCCCGCAGCAGCCAGTCGCGCCAGGCCGCCGCCTCCTCGACGTACCCCGCGGTGAGCAGCGCGCCGAGGGTGAGCGAGGAGTCGCGCAGCCAGCAGGCCCGGTAGTCCCAGTTGCGCACCCCGCCCAGCTCCTCCGGCAGCGAGGTGGTCGCGGCGGCGACGATGCCGCCCGTCGGGGCGTACGTGAGCGCCTTCAGGGTGATCAGGGAGCGCACCACGACGTCGCGGTAGGGCCCCTCGTGGGTGCAGCGGGCCGCCCACTCCCGCCAGTCGGCGAGCGACTGGTCGAGCGCCTCGAAGGGGTCGACGAGGTCCGGGCGCGGCTCGTGCGAGGGGTGCCAGGTGAGCACGAAGGCCACCTTCTCGCCCGCGCCGACGGTGAACGCCGAGCAGGTGGCGAACTGCTGGCCCCAGGTCTTCACCGGCGGCTCGCTGCGCAGCCACACCGAGTCGGGCCCGGCGACCGCCACCCGGTGGCCGTCGGCGCGGCGCATCCACGGCACGATCGAGCCGTAGTCGAAGCGCAGCCGCAGCGCCGCGCTCATCTCGACGCTTCCGCTGACGCCCTCCACGATCCGCACGACGTCGGGGGCCTTGTCGCGCTGCGGCATGAAGTCGACGACCTTGACGGTGCCCGTACGGGTCTCCCAGTAGGTCTCCAGGACCAGCGAGTCCTCGGCGTAGCCGCGTCTGGTGCAGCGGGTGGCGCCTTTGGGGGCGATCCGCCAGTGGCCGTTGTTCTCGTCGCCGAGGAGCGCGGCGAAACAGGCGGCCGAGTCGAAGCGGGGCAGACACAGCCAGTCGATCGACCCGTCACGGCCGACGAGCGCGGCGGTCTGGAGGTCCCCGATGAGGGCGTAGTCGTCGATACGTTGCGTCACGCTTTGGGCTGTTCCCGGAAGCGGCGACGGTCAATCAGAGGCGTGGACGCCGAAGGAGCCCTCAGGCCGTCGCACCCGCCGTCGCGGACGCCCCGTCCGTCCCGTCCGCGTCCTCTGGGTCCTCTGGGTCGTCTGCGTCGTCCGTGTCATCTGTGCCGTCTGTGTCTGCGGCGGAGCCCGCGCCGGCCGCTGCCTCCCGGTCGCGCTTCTCGCGCCGGACCAGGATCACCCAGCCGACGGGCACGCCGGCGGAGAACAGCCACCACTGCACGGCGTACGCCATGTGCGCGCCGATCGAGTCGTGGTCGGGCGCGGGGATCAGCTCGGGGGTGTCCCCGGCGGGTTCCGGCGCGGTCTGCTCGATGTACCCGCCGAGGACCGTACGGCCCAGCAGCGCCGCCTGCTGCGCGCTGTTGATCAGCATCACCTGACGGTCCGGCAGGCCCTTGAGGTCCTTGATGCCGCTGGCGCCGGTCGTCTCGTCGGCCATCAGCCGGCCCGTGACGGTGACCTCGCCCTTGGGGGCGGGCGGCACCTTCGGGAAGGAGTGCTGGTCGCCGGCGGCCGGCACCCAGCCGCGGTTGACCATGACGACCTTGCCGTCCGCCAGGACCAGCGGGGTCAGGACGTGCACGCCGACCTGCTCGTCGGAGGAGACGCGGCGCCGTACGACGACCTCGTGCGCGGTGTCGAAGGTGCCGGTGGCGGTCACCTGGCGCCAGTATTCGGCGCGCGGGACGGTGTGCCCGGGGGAGGTCAGCTCCTCGACCGGGACGGGCTTCGCCGCCAGGTTGTCCGCGATCAGGGTGTTCTGGGCGACCCGGCGCTCATGCCGGTGGAACTGCCAGAAGCCCAGCTCGATCATCACGGGGATGAGGACGAGGGCGAGCAGGGTGAGGATCACCCACTGCCGGGACAACAGGAAGCGGTACACCCCATGACCGTACAACTCGGGCCATGGGGTGCACGCACGGGGGTTCCGGTTCCCTCACCGCCCGAAAGGATCGTTTCGTCACACCTTGTCGACGATGCCCGCCTTTCCCTCCGCACGGGCGCAGTGCGCACCGCAGTACCAGTTCCCCTCCACCTCGACGCCCTGCCCGATGATCTGGACCCGGCAGTGCTCACAGATGGGCGCCATGCGGTGGATGGCGCAGGAGAAGCAGTCGAAGACGTGCACGGCGCCCTGCGCGTGCACCTCGAAGGACATGCCGTAGTCGTTTCCGCAGACCTCACAACGTGCCATGCGCCACAGGGTGGCGCCGCGGGCGCGCGAAGGCCGGGCGGCGCGCCCGGCCCGTCACTCGTCTGCCGGGGCCACGTCCCGCAGCAGCTGCGTGTAGGCCGCCTCGTCGACGACGGGCGTCCCGAACGACTTCGCCTTCAGGGTCTTGGAGGTGGCCGCGTCCGGGTCGTTGGTGACGAGCAGGCTGGTGAGCCTCGACACACTGGTCGCCACGTGCAGCCCGGCCTCGACCGTACGGTCCTCGAGGAGCTCGCGGTCGACCGACGTGTCGCCGGAGAACGCCACCCGCATGCCCTGCTTCAGCGGCCGGTCCACCGCGTAGCGCCCCGGGTTCGGGTACGGGCAGGGCGGCCGCTTGCGCGAGGGCCGCCAGCCGTTCGTACGGTACGAGGCCTGGTAGCCGATCCGCGGCTGCGCCGGAGCCGAGGCCCACTCCGTCAGCGGCCGGCACTCCAGGAGCGGCAGCCTTACCCCCCGCTCGGCGGCCGCGTGCAGGCTGGGCCGGAACGCCTCCGCGAGCACCCGGGCGTCGTCGAGCGCGTTGTGCGCCCGCTGCTGCACCACGCCGAAGTGCGCGGCCAGCGACTCCAGCTTGTGGTTGGGCAGCGGCAGCGACAGCTCCTTGGACAGGGCGATGGTGCACAGCCGCTGCCGCACCGGCGCGGTGCGCTCGGCCCGCGCGTACTCGCGGGCGATCATCTGCCAGTCGAACATCGCGTTGTGGGCGACGAGCACCCGCCCGTCGAGCCGCGCCGAGAACTCCTCGGCGATCTCCGGGAACAGCGGCGCGCCCTCCAGCAGGTCGCTGGTGAGCCCGTGGATCCACACCGGGCCCGGGTCCCGCTCCGGATTGACGAGCGTGTACCAGTGGTCCTCGACGTTGCCCTGGGCGTCGAGCCGGTAGACGGCAGCCGACACTATCCGGTCGTCGCGGGCGAGGCCGGTGGTCTCCACGTCGACGACCGCGTACCCCTGTGGGTAGGCGGCCGGCCACGTCACTGCTGTCGTACGGTCGTCGAGCATGGTCACTGAGAATACGGGCCCTCACTGACACCCCTGCTCCCGGTGCCCACTTCCCTGGCCGGAACCGTACGCCGCCGGCGAACGGCGAAGCGGGCCGCGGGCCCACCCGGGCCCGCCCGCACGGGAATTCGCAGGCGGAAGCTCAGCGGGCCCCGGCCGGTTCCGGTTCCTCCTCCCGCAGCAGCCCGGCCACCAAGGCCCGTACCGCCGTCGTGAAGAGCCGCTCCGTGTCGATCGGGGCGGCCAGAGCGCGGGCGAGGGGCGGGTCCGCCTCGGCGGGTCCGGGGGTCGTGTCCGTGGCCCAGAGCTCCGTCTCGGCGGGGGACTGGGCGGGGGCGCGTTCCCGGTTGCGTTCCACCAGGACGTGGCCGACGACCTGGAACTGGACGGCCCGCACCAGTTCCGCCGCCCGGGCGCCGCGCAGGCCTGCCGCGTGGGCCTCGTGGACGAGGGCGCGCTGGGCGGGCAGGAACATGCGCTCGGTCAGGCCCCGTTCGTGGACCATCGCGACCAGATGGGGGCGGTCACGCAGGGCGCCGCGAAGGAGGCGGGCCACCGAGACGATGCGCTCGGCCGGGTCCCCGCCGCTCGGGCGGAGGGTGCCGAGGTCGGCGACGGTGCGTTCGACGAGGGCGTCGAGCAGCGACTCGCGGTTGCCGACGTGCCAGTAGATCGAGGTCACGGCGGTGCCGAGCTCGGCGGCGAGCCGGCGCATGGTGAGCGCCGCCGGGCCGTGTTCCCTGACCAGGGCGGCGGCGGTGTCAAGGACCTGGTCCCGGGTCAGCGCGGTGCGTGCCATCGGATCCCCCAACTCCCGTGCGTGCACGGCTCTTTACCCTTCCGGGCCGTCGGTGTAACTGTGTTACAGGCCGATACGTTCCCGAAAGGTGGTACGTCATGGCACGAGTACGGTACGGGGCGCGCACCGAGGCGGAGATCGCCGCGACGCGCGCCAGGAGCGCCGGGCTTCCCGACATCTGGTCCACCGGAGTCGTCGCCGTCTGGGAGACCGCCCCCGACGTCGTGGCGGCCGTCCTGCCGCCGCCGCTCAAACCCACCGGGCGCCCGCTCGTCCGCGTCAACATCAGCAAGGTCGACCTGCCCGGCTACCCCCTCGGCGCCGGATCCGTCGCCGTCGCCGCCGCCCACGGCGACCAGGAGGGCTGGTATCCGCTGGTCATGCCGATGACCCACGAGCGCGCCCTGACCGGCGGCCGCGAGGTCTTCGGCGAGCCCAAGAAGCTCGGCGAGGTCCTCGTCGAGCGCGACGGCCTCGTCGTCACCGCCTCGCTCGCCCGGCACGGCATCGCCTTCGTCGAGGTGCGCGGCGCCGTCTCCGGCACGCTGCCGCTGCCCGAGCCCGCCGTGAAGACCGACTTCTACTTCAAGTTCCTGCCCTCCGTCGACGGCGCCGGTTCGGGCTTCGACGGCGACCCGGTCCTCGTGCACTGCGTCCGCAACGAGAAGGTGCGCCGCCTGGAGCGGATCACCGGCGACGTCGTCCTGCGCGAGTCGATGTACGACCCGGTCGCCGACCTGCCGGTCCGCCGGCTCGTCGAGATCACCATCGGCGAGAAGACCACCGACCAGCAGGGCCGGGTCGTCGAACGCGTCAGCGCCCAGGACCTGCTGCCCTACCTCCACCAGCGCTACGACGACCCGCAGCAGGCCCTCGACGCGCCGCCCGAAGGAAGTGTCTGATGGAACTGCGTGACGGACAGGTCGCCGTCGTCACCGGCGCGGCGAGCGGCATCGGCCTCGCCATGGCCCGCCGCTTCGCCGCCGAGGGGCTCGCCGTCGTCCTCGGCGACGTCGAGGAGGCCCCGCTCGCCAAGGCCGCCGAGGAGCTGATGGCCGAGGGGGCGCAGATCCTCGCCCGTACCGTCGACGTCAGCGACGCAGGATCCGTACGGGCCTTCGCGGACGCCGCGTACGAGACCTTCGGCGCCGTCCACGTGCTGTGCAACAACGCGGGCGTCGGCTCCGGCGCCGAGGGCCGCATGTGGGAGCACGAGCCGAACGACTGGAAATGGGCCTTCGCCGTCAACGTGTGGGGCGTCTTCCACGGCATCCAGGCCTTCGTCCCGCGCATGCTCGCCGGCGGCGGACCCGGCCATGTCGTCAACACCTCCTCCGGCGACGGCGGCATCGCCCCGCTGCCCACCGCCTCCGTCTACGCCGTCACCAAGTCCGCCGTCGTCACCATGACCGAGTCGCTCTACGCCCACTTGAAGGCGGAACGCGCCGCGGTCGGCGCCTCCGTCCTGTTCCCCGGCCCGCACATGCTGCGCACCGGCCTGTGGGAGTCGCACCGCAACCGGCCCGAGCGGTACGCCAAGCAGCGCCCCCGCAAGACCCCGTACCGCAGCCTCGACCAGTGGGAGTCCGCCATGAAGGAGGCCGGGCACGAGGTCGCCTTCACCCCGGTCGAGGAGGTCGCAGGGCACGTCGTCGACGGCATCCGGGCCGACCGCTTCTGGATGCTGCCCGCGAGCGAGCACAGCGACCGGCAGATCAGGGCGCGCTCGCAGTCGATGCTCGAGCGGGCCAACCCGTCGTACCTGGAGAGCTTCATCCTCGACTGACCCCACGGAGGAGGCTGCACCATGAGCCATGAGGATCCGTATCTGATCATCTCGTCCGACTGCCACGCCGGGCTTCCCACGGAGGAGTACCGGCCCTATCTCGACTCCCGCTTCCACCGCGCCTTCGACGACTTCCTCGCCGGGCGCGACGCCCGCCGCGAGGCCATGACCCGGCTCGGGGTGCGCAACGAGGCCTTCGCGAACAAGTGGTTCAGCGACAACGAGGAGGGGCTGCGGGGCGGCTGGGACGCCGCGCAGCGGATCAAGGAGCTCGACGGCGACGGGGTGGCCGGCGAGGTCGTCTTCCCCGACGCGGACGCCGTCGACAGCCAGACCGCCGCGCCCTTCGGCGTCGGTCTCGGGCTCTCCGGCGACCAGGACCCGGAGCTCGGGATGGCGGGTGCGCGGGCGCACAACCGGTGGCTCGCCGACTTCGTCTCGCAGCACCCCGAACGGCACCGCGGGGTCGCCCTCCTGCCCGTCACCGCCGAGGTCGGCGAGGTCGTCGCCGAGATCCACCGCGCCAGGGAGTCCGGGCTCGGCGCGCTGATGATCCCCTCCATGTGGGTCGACAAGGAGCCCTACCACGACCGGCGTTACGACCCGGTGTGGGCGGCCGCCGCCGAGACCGGGATGCCGGTGGTCACCCACTCGGGCGCCGCACCGCGCGAGGAGTACGGCGATCACCTCGGGATCTACGTCTCCGAGGTCACCTGGTGGCCGGCCCGGCCGCTGTGGTTCCTGCTCTGGTCGGGGGTCTTCGAGCGCCACCCGGGGCTGCGGTTCGGCGTCGCCGAGTCCGGCTGCTGGTGGCTGCCGAACCTGCTGTGGTTCATGGACCGGCTCTATCTGGGGGCGCACGGCGGCAAGAAACTCTCCCCCTTCGCCGAGTTGAAGCGTCCGCCCAGTGAGTACCTGGACCGGCAGATGTTCATCTGCGCCACCAACACCAAGCGGCGCGAACTGGCGCAGCGTTACGAGATCGGCGTCGACAACATCCTGTGGGGATCCGATTTCCCGCACCCTGAGGGGACCTGGCCCAACACCCGGGCGTGGCTGCGGAACACCTTCCACGACATCCCGGTGGGGGAGACCCGGCGGATGCTGGGTCTGGCGGCGGCGGACGTCTTCGGATTCGATGTCCAGAAGTTGGATCCAATATCCCGTCGCATCGGGCCCACCCCCGCGGAGCTCGGCCAGCCGGCCGACCAGTCCGCGGTCGAGGCGTCCTGGGCCCGCTCCCGGGAGGTCGGCCGCCACTGGCTGACGGACCACGACTTCCCGGTCCTGGGGGTCACGCCGTGACCCTCGACGCGACGGACCGCTACACGGTCGTCTCCGCCGACTGCCACGCCGGCGCCGACCTGCTCGACTACAAGCCGTACCTGGAGAAGAAGCACCACGACGACTTCGACGCCTGGGCGGCGACCTACGTCAACCCGTACGAGGACCTGCTCGCCGACACCGCCGACCGCAACTGGAACTCACAGCGCCGGCTGCGCGAACTGGAGGCGGACGGCATCGTCGCCGAGGTCGTCTTCCCCAACACCATCCCGCCGTTCTTCCCCAAGGCCTCCCTGATGGCCCAGCCGCCCACCCGGGCCGAGTACGAGCAGCGCTGGGCCGGCCTCCAGGCGCACAACCGCTGGCTGGCCGACTTCTGCGCGGACGCGCCGGGCCGCCGCGCGGGAGTGGCGCAGATCCTGCTCAACGACGTGGACGCGGCGGTCGCGGAGATCCGCCGCACCCGCGAGGCCGGCCTGACCGGGGGCATCCTGCTGCCCGGGGTCCCGCCCGGCTCGCCGGTGCCCGAACTGTACTCGGAGACGTACGACCCGATCTGGGCGGTCTGCGACGAGCTCGGCGTCCCCGTCAACCACCATGGCGGCTCCGCGTCGCCGCCGCTCGGCGACGAACCGGCCGCCCGGGCGGTGTTCATGGTGGAGACGACCTGGTTCTCGCACCGCGCTCTGTGGCACCTGATGTTCGGCGGTGTCTTCCGCCGCCACCCCGGCCTCAACCTGGTCCTCACGGAACAGGGCTCGGGCTGGATCCCCGGCGTCCTGGAGATGCTGGACTACTACCACCGCCGCCTGGTGGCGGCCTCCGCCAAGGCGAGCACCGCGGAGTCGAAGTTCGGCGCCGGCCTCGCCGAGTCCATGGGCAAGGGCCCGCGCGAGGTGTGGCGCGACAACTGCTTCGTCGGCGCGAGCTTCATGCGCCCGCACGAGGTGCCGCTGCGCGACCGGATCGGCCTCGACAAGATCATGTGGGGCAGCGACTACCCGCACGACGAGGGCACCACCCCGTACTCCCGCGAGGGCCTCCGCATCGCCTACGCGGGCCTGCCACGGGACGAGGTCGCGGCCATGGTGGGCGGCAACGCGGCCCGCGTCTACGGCTTCGACCTGACCCGCCTCGACGCCCTGGCCGCCGTCCACGGCCCGGCCGTCGAGGAGATCGCCGAGCCCCTGAAGGAGGTCCCCGCGGGCGCGACGAGCCCCGCGTTCGCACCGGGCGGGTCGGTCCGCGTGTGGTGACGCGCGGGGTGCGACCCTCCTGGGGTGACTGAAGCCCCCGTACACGACGAGGCCCACGGCGGCGGCCTCGGCACCCGGCTCAACTGGCTCCGGGCCGCCGTGCTCGGAGCCAACGACGGGGTCGTCTCGACCGCGGGCCTCGTCGTCGGCGTCGCCGGGGCCACCGAGTCCCAGGCCGCCCTGCTCACCGCGGGCCTCGCGGGGCTGCTCGCCGGCTCCATGTCCATGGCGGCGGGGGAGTACGTCTCCGTCTCCACCCAGCGCGACTCCGAGAAGGCCGCCCTCGCCCAGGAACGGCGCGAACTGCGCGAACAGCCCGAGGCCGAGCTGGCCGAACTGACCGAGCTCCTCTCGGCCCGCGGCCTGTCCGCGGACGTCGCCCGCGAGGCCGCCGAACAGCTCACCGAACGCGACGCCCTGCGCGCCCACGCCCGCGTGGAACTGGGCATCGACCCGGACGCCCTCACCAACCCGTGGCACGCCGCCGGCGCCAGCTTCCTCGCCTTCACCGTGGGCGCCCTGCTCCCCCTCCTGGCGATCGTCCTGCCCCCACCCTCCTCCCGCCTGTGGATCACGGTCCTCTCCGTCCTCGCCGCCCTCACCCTCACCGGCTGGTGGAGCGCCCGCCTCGGCACCGCGCCCGCCGCCCCCGCGATCCTCCGCAACGTGTGCGGCGGCGCCCTGGCGATGGCCGTGACCTACGGGGCGGGATCGCTGCTGGGTGCGGCCGGGGTCTAGGCCGGATGCGGCGGGGCGCCGCCCTGCTCGCCACCGGCGTCGCCGGTCGGCCCCAGCTGCCCGTCCCGGACCTCTGGCTCATGCTGACCGGGGGAGCCCTGCGCGCGATGTACGGTGAATGTCGTACAAACGTCTGAGCACAGCAAGGAAAGTCCGCCATGCGCGCCACCACCATCCACGCCCCCTTCGACATGCGCGTGGAGGACGTGCCCGACCCCGTCGTCCAGGACGCCACGGACGTCGTCGTCCGGGTGGTGCGTGCCTGCATCTGCGGCAGCGACCTGTGGGCCTACCGCGGCGAGTCCGACCGCCGCCCCGGCCAGCGCATCGGCCACGAGTTCCTCGGGATCGTCGAGGCGGCCGGCTCCGAGGTGACCGGCTTCGCGGCCGGCGACCTCGTCGTCGCCCCGTTCGTCTGGTCCGACGGCACCTGCGCCTACTGCGCCGAGGGCCTGCACACCTCCTGCCCCAACGGCGGCTTCTGGGGCTCGGTCGGCTCCGACGGCGGCCAGGGCGAGGCCGTCCGGGTCCCCTTCGCCGACGGCACCCTCGTCAAGCTGCCGGCCGACGCCGCCTCCGACGACCACCTGCTCACCGCCCTGCTCGCGCTCTCCGACGTCATGGGCACCGGCCACCACGCCGCCCTCGGCGCCGGCGTGCGCAAGGGCTCCACCGTCGCCGTCGTGGGTGACGGCGCCGTCGGCCTGTGCGGCGTCCTCGCCGCCAGGCGGCTCGGCGCCGAGCGGATCATCGCGCTCGGCCGCCACACCGCCCGTACCGACATCGCCCGCGCCTTCGGAGCCACCGACGTCGTCGCCGAGCGCGGCGAGGCCGCCGAGGCCGCCGTACGCGAGCTCACCGGCGGCCACGGCGCGCACGCCGTCATCGAGGCCGTCGGCACCGAGCAGTCCATGCGCACCGCCGTCGCCATCACCCGCGACGGCGGCGCCATCGGCTACGTCGGCGTCCCGCACGGCAGCGGCACCGGCCTCGACCTGTCCGTCATGTTCGACCGGAACATCGCCCTGCGCGGCGGCGTCGCGCCCGTCCGCGCGTACATCCCCGAGCTGCTCCCGGACGTCCTCGACGGCACGATCGACCCCTCCCCGGTCTTCGACCTGACCGTGGGCCTGGACGGCGTGCCCGGCGGCTACCAGGCGATGGACGAGCGCACCGCCCTCAAGGTCCTCGTCAAGCCGTGACCCAGGTCAGGCCGTGACCCGGGCCAGGCCGTGACCCGGGTAAGGCCGTGACCCGGGTCAGGCCGTGACCCAGGCGGGGTCGTCCCCGCCCGGTACGCCCGGCGGGCGCGACCAGCCCGCCGGGCCGCCCTCGTACGCCACCGGCGACAGCGCGTGCCGCAGCCGCCCCAGGGGGCCCTCCGTCTCCGTCAGGTAGCGCTCCGGGTCGTACCGGGGCAGCGCGTGCGTGAGCCAGTGCCCGGTCTGCGCCAGGGCGAGGCGTACGCGGCGGGTGCCGCCGTCGCGGTCCTGCTCGGTCAGCGAGCGCAGCACCGCCGCCGCGAGGAGGTAGCCGGTGCCGTGGTCCAGGGCCTGCGCCGGCAGCGCCCCCGGCTCATCGGCCGAGCCCTCCACGGCCGCGATCCCCGTCGCCACCTGCACCAGGCTGTCGAAGCCGCGCCGGCCGCCCCACGGCCCGTAGTCGCCCCAGGCCGACAGCCGGGCCACCACGAGCCCCGGCCGGTCCAGGCCGAAGCGGTCCAGGGCGCCCGGCCGGTACCCGGTCACCAGCACGTCCGCCGCGTCGAGCAGTTCGCCGAAGGTACGCCGGTCCGACGGCCGCTCCAGATCCAGTGCGGCCGTCCGCTTCCCGACGTCGGTGTCGGCGTGCTGGTCCGGCAGCTCCGGGTTGCCCGGCGGGTCGATCCGCAGCACGTCCGCGCCGAGCAGCGCGAGCGTCCGGGTGGCGACCGGGCCCGCGATGACCCGCGTCAGGTCCAGGACCCGCAGCCGGCCCGAACGCTTCCTCGGCGCGGCCTCGTCGAGCCGCTCCCGGGTCAGCAGCGGGCGCGCCGCCACCTCGCGGCCCTGCTCGCTCGCCGCCCACTCCTCGGGGGTGCGCAGGGCGACGGCGAGGCCCCCAGCCCCGTACACGGCCGTCTCGGCCTCCTGCGCCGTCCGCTCGGCGATGGCGGCGGCCACCGCCTCCACCGACCCGGACGGCACGCCGAGCGCGGCGAGCAACGCTTCCCTGTGGTGCGGATAGTTGGCGTGGGTGCGCACCCAGCCGTCGGCGGCGCGCCAGAACCGCGACAACGGGGCGAAGCTCACCGGGGCCCGCCCGTCCACCCGCAGATGACGCTCGCTCACGAAGGCGGTGGCCACCGCCCCGTCGTCGACCCGCACCGGCCCCGTGAGCCCGGCTCGCTCCACCGCGGCGAGCCCTGCCACGGCGACGGTCGCCCGGGCCAGGTCCATCACCGGCAGCCGGGCCGGGAGCAGCCCCGACGGGCCGCCGTAGGCCACCCGGTGGACCAGGGCGGGATCGCCGCCCAGGGCCGACCACAACAACTCCGTAGCCGAACGCACTGTGTTGTCCATGGACGCATGATGGCACTCGGTGCCACGCGGAAGGGCCCTGGTGTGGCCGACCACACCAGGGCCCCTCGGGCGAATCGGTTACCGGCGGACGGCGGCGAGCGCGTCCACGATGCCGGCCCCGTAGAAGCCGTTCTTGTTCTTGCCGCCCTCGCACACCGCGTCGACCTTGCCGTCGGCGTTGATGTCGTACGGGTTGGTGCACGCGTGCTCGTCCGCCTGCGCGTACAGCAGCGCCTTCAGGGCCGCCGCGCTCGCGTGCGGGTGCGTCGACTTCAGCAGCGCGAGGACGCCCGCCACGTGCGGCGAGGCCATCGAGGTGCCGGCCTTGTAGTTGTAGCCGCCGTTGACCGTGGTCGACAGGATGCGGCCGTTGACCGCGGGGGCGTCCGGGGTCTGGTACTCGGTGCGGTCGCCGCCGGGCGCCGCCACGTCGATGACGCCGAGGCCGTAGTTGGAGTAGGACGCCTTCAGGCCCTTGGCGCCGGTCGCGGAGACCGTCACCACGCCCGGCAGCATCGCCGGGTAGTCGAAGCACTGCTTCGGGTCGATGACGCGGTCGCCCGGAGTGGTGTCGTTCGGGCTGCTGTTGTCGAGGATCGAGTCGGCCGCCAGGTCGAACGTCGAGTTGCCGGCCGCCGCCACGTTGACCGTGCCCCTGCGCTCCGCGTAGCGGGTCGCGCGGGTGACCGCCTCGATGAGGGCCTTCTGGTCCGCGTCGTTCTTGCAGGCGAACATCCACGGGTCGGTGTAGTAGCTGTTGTTGGTGACGTCGATGCCGTGCTCGGCCGCCCACATGAAGCCGCAGACCACGGCCTCGGTGTAGAAGAAGCCGTCGGGCGTCGACACCTTGATGCCGGCGAGCTTCACGCCCGGCGCGACACCGGTGACGCCGATGCCGTTCTTGGCGGCGCCGATGGTGCCGGCGACGTGCGTGCCGTGGTCGCTCTCGCCCGGGTTGGGGCGCCACGAGCCGGGGGTCGTGTCGGCCTTGCCGCTCACGCAGTTGGCGGAGGCCTTGGCGTCGAAGTTCGGCGCCAGGTCGGGGTGGGTGTCGTCCACGCCGGTGTCGATGATGCCGACGGTGACGCGCTTGCTGCCGAGCGTCTTCTCATGCGCCTTGTCGGCCTTGATGGCCGGCAGGTCCCACTGCAGGGGCTCCAGCGGGTCCTGGTCGTCCGCGGCGGCGGCCGTGGCGGCCTTGACCTCGGCGGGGGTCAGCGCCTGGGCGCCCTCGCCCACCGAGTCGTCGGACTGCACGGTCAGCGGAGCCGTACGGGTCGCGCCGGCGGACACCACGCCGCGCGCCGTACGGATCGTCTGCGCGAAGGCGGGGTTCTGCGAGTGGACGACGATCACGCCGATCCGGTCGTAGGTCACGACCACCTCGCCGCCCGCGGCGGCTATCGCCTTCTTCACCGAGGCGGCCGTCCAGCGGCCCCCTTCGATGTTGACGACGTACGACAGCTTCGGGCCGTCGGTCGCCACGGCGGCGGCCGGGGCGTCGCTCAGCTCCGCGGCCGAGGCGGCGCCGGAGGGAAGGAAGCCGAGCGAGGCCGTGAGCGCGAGACCGGCCGGCAGAGCGAGTACTCGGCCGCGCCTCGATCCCAGATGAGCCATGGGTTCTCCACATCATCCGTATGTACTGTCGGCGCGCCGATTGCGCGCCGACAGGTGCATGACGAGTGAAGCTATCGCCGATCTTCCCCGGTCATCAATGAGTTGAGAAGACTTCATGAAGATCCGGAGAAAGAAAACCACCCGCGTGAACCACTTCCCGCCGCGCTCCGTGCCGTTGGGCAGGGGAGGGGCTCCGTCCGGCGGCCCCGTCTCCCCACCCCCAGTGAGGCCCCCTTGTCCATGCCCGCCGTACCCGCGTCACGAGGAGATTCCGTGGCTACCGACGCAGCGCCGCCGCCCCGAAGCGGCACGGCTCCCGCCGCCCCCGCCCAGCCCACGACGGAGGAGTTCGTCGAGGTCCAGGAGAGTGAGGAGTTCGGCGAACTGCGCCGTACCTACCGCTCCTTCGCCTTCCCCCTGACGGTCGCCTTCATCGCCTGGTACCTGCTGTACGTCCTGCTGTCCAACTACGCCGGCGGCTTCATGGGCACCAAGGTCTTCGGCAACGTCAACGTGGCCCTCGTCCTCGGCCTCGGCCAGTTCGCGACCACCTTCCTCATCGCCTGGCTGTACTCGCGGCACGCGGCGAACCGGCTCGACCCGCAGGCCGAGGCCATCAAGAAGCGCATGGAGGCCGACGCATGAGCACTCCCGTCCTGCTGGCCGCCGGCAGCGCCACCAGCGAGCACCGCACCCTGATCGTTACCCTCTTCGCGGCCTTCGTCGTCGCCACCCTCGTCATCACCGTCTGGGCCGGCCGCCAGACCCGCAGCGCCGCCGACTTCTACGCCGGCGGACGGCAGTTCACCGGCTTCCAGAACGGCCTGGCGATCTCCGGCGACTACATGTCCGCCGCGTCCTTCCTCGGCATCGCCGGCGCCATCGCCCTCTTCGGCTACGACGGCTTCCTCTACTCGATCGGCTTCCTCGTCGCCTGGCTGGTCGCCCTGCTCCTGGTCGCCGAACCGCTGCGCAACTCCGGCCGGTTCACCATGGGCGACGTGCTCGCGTACCGGATGCGCCAGCGGCCCGTCCGCACCGCGGCCGGCACCTCCACGATCGTCGTCTCGATCTTCTACCTGCTCGCGCAGATGGCCGGCGCCGGCGTCCTCGTCTCCCTGCTGCTCGGCATCACCAGCGACGGCGGGAAGATCGCGATCGTCGCCCTCGTCGGCATCCTCATGATCGTGTACGTGACGATCGGCGGCATGAAGGGCACCACCTGGGTGCAGATGGTCAAGGCCGTGCTGCTCATCGCGGGCACGCTCCTGATCACCTTCCTCATCCTGTGGAAGTTCCACTTCAACGTCTCCGAGCTGCTCGGCGCGGCCGCCACCAACAGCGGCAAGGGCGACGCCTTCCTGGAGCCCGGCCTCAAGTACGGCGCCACCGGCACCTCGAAGCTGGACTTCCTCTCGCTCGGCATCGCGCTCGTCCTCGGCACGGCCGGCCTGCCGCACATCCTCATCCGCTTCTACACCGTGCCGACCGCCAAGGCCGCCCGTAAGTCCGTCAACTGGGCCATCGGCATCATCGGCGCCTTCTACCTGATGACGATCGTGCTCGGCTTCGGCGCCGCCGCCCTGCTCAAGAACAGCGACATCATCGCCTCCAACAAGGCCGGCAACACCGCGGCCCCGCTCGCCGCCCTGGAGATCGGCGGCGGTGCCGGCTCGACCGGCGGCGCGCTCCTGCTCGCCGTCATCTCCGCCGTCGCCTTCGCCACCATCCTCGCCGTCGTCGCCGGACTCACCCTCGCCTCGTCCTCGTCGTTCGCGCACGACATCTACGCCAACGTCATCCGGCGCGGCCAGGCCACCGAGAAGGAGGAGGTACGGGCCGCCCGCTGGGCCACCGTCCTCATCGGCGTCGTCTCCATCGCGCTCGGCGCCCTCGCCCGCGACCTCAACGTCGCCGGCCTGGTCGCCCTCGCCTTCGCCGTCGCCGCCTCGGCCAACCTGCCGACGATCCTCTACAGCCTCTTCTGGAAGCGGTTCACCACCCAGGGAGCGCTCTGGTCGATCTACGGCGGCCTGATCTCCTCGGTGGTCCTGGTCCTGTTCTCGCCGGTCGTCTCCGGCAAGCCGACCTCGATGTTCAAGACCGTGGACTTCTACTGGTTCCCGCTGGAGAACCCGGGCATCGTCTCCATCCCGCTCGGCTTCCTGCTGGGCTGGCTCGGCTCGCTGCTGTCGAAGGAGGAGCCGGACAAGGGCAAGTACGCGGAGCTGGAGGTCAAGTCCCTCACCGGTGTCGGAGCGCACTGATTCGTATACGTTCCGCTGTGAACCATCGGCCGCGTCGTAGAGTTCTACGACGCGGCCGTCCCGGTCCTCGTGACAATCGGGCCGTGCCCGATGTCGGAGGGGTCACGTAGGCTCGAACGAGAAGCGAACCGGAAGAAGGGGAGGGGCACGAGTGCTCATCGACACGTACGGCCGAGTCGCCACCGACCTGCGCGTTTCCCTCACCGACCGGTGCAATCTGCGCTGTACGTACTGCATGCCGGAGGAAGGCCTGCAGTGGCTGGCCAAGCCCGACCTGCTCACCGACGACGAGATCGTCCGCCTGGTCCGGATCGCCGTCACCGAGCTCGGCGTCACCGAGGTCCGCTTCACCGGCGGCGAGCCGCTGCTCCGCCCCGGCCTCGTCGGCATCGTCGAGCGCTGCGCCGCCCTCGAGCCGCGCCCCCGGATGTCCCTCACCACCAACGGCATCGGCCTCAAGCGCACCGCGGCCGCCCTCAAGGCGGCCGGCCTGGACCGGGTCAACGTCTCGCTCGACACCCTGCGGCCGGAGGTCTTCAAGACCCTCACCCGCCGCGACCGCCACCACGACGTCCTCGACGGCATGGCCGCCGCCCGCGACGCGGGCCTGACCCCGGTCAAGGTCAACGCCGTCCTGATGCCCGGGCTCAACGACGACGAGGCCCCCGACCTGCTGGCCTGGGCCGTGGCGAACGACTACGAGCTCCGCTTCATCGAGCAGATGCCCCTCGACGCCCAGCACGGCTGGAAGCGCGACGGCATGATCACCGCCGGGGACATCCTGGAGTCGCTGCGCACCCGCTTCGAGCTGACCCCCGAGGGCGAGGTCGAGCGCGGCTCCGCTCCCGCCGAGCGCTGGGTCGTCGACGGCGGCCCGCACACCGTGGGCGTCATCGCCTCCGTGACCCGTCCGTTCTGCCGGGCCTGCGACCGCACCCGGCTCACCGCCGACGGCCAGGTGCGCACCTGCCTGTTCGCCACCGAGGAGACCGACCTGCGGGCGGCGCTCCGGTCGGACGCCGAGGACCTGGAGATCGCGGAGATCTGGAAGAAGGCGATGTGGGGCAAGAAGGCCGGCTCGGGCCTCGACGACCCGAGCTTCCTTCAGCCCGACCGCCCGATGTCGGCGATCGGCGGCTGAGGCGGATCAGCCGCCGGAACCCCCGGCCTCGCCGGAACCCCCGGCCTCGCCGGAACCCCCGGCGTCGCCGGACTCCCAGTCGGTCAGCAGGACGACGTCCTTGAGGAAACCCCGTACACCCAGGAACTGGGAGAGGTGCTCGCGGTGCTCCTCGCACGCGAGCCAGGTCTTGCGCCGCTCGGGCGTGTGCAGCTTGGGGTTGTTCCAGGCGAGCACCCAGACGGCGTCGGCCCGGCAGCCCTTGGCGGAACAGATCGGCTTCTCTTCGCTCACCTGATCATTGTCCAGCAAGGGCGATGCCGGGCAGCCACGGGGGGAGCTGCCCGGCATCGGTCCGTCGCTCCGACGGGGGATGCGGAGCGCGTAGGCAGTATGTCACGGCCCATGGGGTGCGGTGCACCGGAACTTCATGATTGATCTGAGCAGTTCTTGAGCTTCGAGCGAGGGCGTGCTCACGGTGCGTGATCAACTCCGGGTGGGCGGAGGTTCCGCTCCGGTCTCCGTCGTGGACTCGCCGGGGGAGAGTTCCGGCCGCGTCGGCGCGGGGACGAAGGTGGCGAGAGGGGGCGGCGCGGACTCCCTACCCGCGTTGGCGATCACGACCGCGATATAGGGGAGCACCGCCCCGAGCACCAGCGCCACGATGGCCACGTGCCGCTCCACGTTCCACAGCACCGCGGCCGCGATGACGGCCAGCGTGCGCACGGTCATCGACACGACGTACCGCCGCTGCCGGCCGCGGACGTCGTCCGCGAGGCCCTGCCGGGCACCGGTGATCCGGAAGACCTCGGCCCCGCCATGCTTCCGCATCACATCCACCACCCGCTTGCCTCACCGGACCCTCCCTGGTCCGGACCTCCTTCCACGGTACGCCCGGCGTGCCATGCCGAGGAGACCGGGGCACGTATGGCGTCGTCCGACATGCGCCGTATGGCCGACGGGCCGAGACTGGGCACACATCCGCACGAGGAGGCGACGATGGGTTGGTTGTGGGCGATCATCGTGGGCTTCGTCCTGGGCCTGATCGCGAAGGCGATCCTGCCGGGCAAGCAGCAGATCCCACTGTGGCTGACGACCGTGTTCGGCATTCTCGGCAGCGTGCTGGGCAACGCGGTCGCCACGTGGATCGGAGTCAACGACACCAGGGGCATCGACTGGACCCGTCACCTGTTCCAGCTCATCGGCGCGGTGGCCGTGGTGGGGGTCGGGGACATGCTCTGGGCCTCGATCAAGGGCGGCAGGCAACGGGCGTGACGCCCCCTGACACGACCGGAGGCCCGGTACGGCGCACAGCGCGCGTACCGGGCCTCCGGTCATGAGCCGGCCGACGCCGGCCGGTCGGTGTCGGCCGCTCGGCGTCGGGCGAGGCGGGCGTCAGCCGGTGACGACCTCGATCGCGGCCAGGTTCTTCTTGCCGCGGCGCAGCACCAGCCAGCGCCCGTGCAGCAGTTCGTCAGCCGACACCTCGGCGTCCTCGGCGGTCACCTTGACGTTGTTCACGTAGGCGCCGCCCTCCTTCACCGTGCGGCGGGCCGCCGACTTGCTCGGCGCGAGGCCGACCTCGGCGAACAGGTCCACCACCAGGCCGAGCTCCGGCACGCGCGCGTGCGGCAGCTCGGACAGGGCCGCGGCCAGGGTCGCCTCGTCGAGCCCGGCGAGCTCGCCCTGGCCGAACAGCGCCTTGGAGGCGTCGATGACGGCCTGGCACTGGTCCGCGCCGTGCACCAGCGTGGTGAGCTCCTCGGCGAGCGCCCGCTGGGCGGTACGGGCCTGCGGCCGCTCGGCCGTCAGCTTCTCCAGCTCCTCCAGCTCCTCGCGGGACTTGAAGGACAGGATCCGCATGTACGTGGAGATGTCACGGTCGTCGACGTTCAGCCAGAACTGGTAGAACGCGTACGGCGTGGTCATCTCCGGGTCCAGCCAGACGGCGCCGCTCTCGGTCTTGCCGAACTTGGTGCCGTCGGCCTTCACCATCAGCGGGGTCGCCAGCGCGTGGACCTGCGCCTCCGGCTCGAGCCGGTGGATCAGGTCGAGGCCGGCCACCAGGTTGCCCCACTGGTCGGAGCCGCCCTGCTGGAGGGTGCAGCCGTGGCGCCGGTACAGCTCCAGGAAGTCCATCCCCTGGAGCAACTGGTAGCTGAACTCGGTGTAGCTGATGCCCTGCTCGGACTCCAGGCGCCGGGCGACGGAGTCCTTGGTCAGCATCTTGTTGACCCGGAAGTGCTTGCCGATGTCCCGCAGGAACTCGATCGCCGACAGCCCGGCGGTCCAGTCCAGGTTGTTCACCATGACCGCGGCGTTCTCCCCCTCGAAGGAGAGGAACGGCTCGATCTGCGAGCGCAGCCGGTTCACCCAGTTCGCGACCGTCTCGGGGTCGTTCAGGGTGCGCTCGGCGGTCGGCCGCGGGTCACCGATCTGGCCGGTGGCCCCGCCGACCAGCGCCAGCGGCCGGTGCCCGGCCTGCTGGAGCCGGCGGACGGTGAGGACCTGGACCAGGTGGCCCACGTGGAGACTGGCCGCGGTCGGGTCGAAGCCGCAATAGAACGTCACGGGACCGTCCGCGAGAGCCTTGCGCAAAGCGTCTTCGTCGGTGGACTGGGCGAACAGCCCGCGCCACTTCAGCTCGTCGACGATGTCCGTCACGTCGTCCGTCTCCTTGTGATGAATGAGGGAGAGAGTTGTCCCGGTCAGTCTAGGCCGGTCAGACCCCCTTGCTGACCGAACTCATGTTGAAGTCCGGCACCCGCAGGGCGGGCATCGCGGCGCGGGTGAACCAGTCGCTCCACTCGCGCGGCAGTGTCTTCTCCGTCCGGCCCGCCTCGGCGGCCCGCGACAGCAGGTCGACCGGCGACTCGTTGAACCGGAAGTTGTTCACCTCTCCGACCACCTCGCCGTTCTCGACCAGGTAGACGCCGTCCCGGGTCAGGCCGGTGAGCAGCAGCGTCGCCGGGTCGACCTCGCGGATGTACCAGAGGCAGGTCAGCAGCAGGCCCCGCTCGGTGGAGGCCACCATCTCCTCCAGGGAACGCTCGCCGCCGCCGTCCAGGATCAGGTTCCCGGCTCCGGGCGCCACGGGCAACCGGGTAAGGCCCGCGGTGTGCCGGGTGGTGATCAGATGCGCCAGCGCTCCGTCCCGTACCCAGTCCACCGGGGACAGCGGCAGGCCGTTGTCGAAGACGGAGGAGTCGTCGCCGGAGGAGTGGGCGATCACGAACGGCGCGGACTCCAGGCCCGGCTCGTTCGGGTCGCTGCGCAGGGTCAGCGGCAGCGGGGAGAGGGTCTCGCCGAGCCGGGTGCCGCCACCGGGCTTGGAGAAGACAGTACGGCCCTCCACCGCGTCCCGGGCCGTGGAGGACCACAGCTGGTAGATCAGCAGGTCGGCCACGGCGGTCGGCGGCAGCAGCGTCTCGTACCGGCCGGCCGGCAGCTCGATGCGGCGCTCGGCCCAGCCGAGGCGGGTGGCGAGCTCGGCGTCGAGCGCGGCCGGGTCGACGTCCTTGAAGTCGCGGGTCGAGCGGCCGGCCCACGCGGAGCGCGAGCGGTCGGGGGACTTGGCGTTGAGCTCCAGGGTGCCGTTCGGCTGGTCGTGGCGCAGCCGCAGCCCGGTGGACGTGCCGAGGTAGGTCGAGGTCAGCTCGTGGTTGGCGAATCCGTACAGTTCCCGGCCGCCCGCCCGGGCCCGGGCGAAGGCCTCGCCGAGTGCGGGCGCGAAGGCGTCGAAGACGGCGGAGGAGGTCTCGGCCGGTGCGTCGGTGAAGTCGGGGGAGGCGGCCACGCCCTCGACCAGCGGCTGGGCGTCCTCGGCGGGACCCGCCGCCCGCGCCGCCTCCTCCGCGGCCCGGACCAGCGGCTCCAGGTCGGCCGCGGTCACGGCGGAGCGCGAGACCACGCCGGAGGCGGTGCCCTGGGCGCCGTCCACGGTGGCGATCACGGTCAGGGTGCGGCCCCGGGTGACGCCGTTGGTGGTGAGCGCGTTGCCGGCCCAGCGCAGATTGGCCGAGGACTCCTCGTCGGCGATGACGACACACCCGTCCGCGCGGGACAGCTCCAGAGCCCGCTCGACGATCTCGTACGGCTTGCTGACGCGGCTCATCGACCGGCCTCCTGCGTCGTGTTCAGAATGTTGACGCCCCGGAAGAGGGCGGACGGGCAGCCGTGCGAGACGGCGGCCACCTGGCCCGGCTGGGCCTTGCCGCAGTTGAAGGCGCCGCCGAGTACGTACGTCTGGGGGCCGCCGACCTGCTCCATCGAGCCCCAGAAGTCGGTGGTCGTCGCCTGGTAGGCGACGTCCCGCAGCTGGCCCGCGAGCCGGCCGTTCTCGATGCGGAAGAACCGCTGGCCGGTGAACTGGAAGTTGTAGCGCTGCATGTCGATCGACCAGGAGCGGTCGCCGACCACGTAGATGCCCCGCTCCACCCCGCCGATCAGGTCCTCCGTGGAGAGTCCGCCCGGGTCGGGCTGGAGGGAGACGTTCGCCATCCGCTGTACCGGCACATGGCCGGGCGAGTCGGCGAAGGCGCAGCCGTTGGAGCGGCCGAGGCCGGTGAGCTTCGCGATCCGGCGGTCCAGCTGGTAGCCGACGAGCGTGCCGTCCTTGACCAGGTCCCAGGACTGCGCCTCGACGCCCTCGTCGTCGTAGCCGATGGTCGCCAGACCGTGCTCGGCGGTCCGGTCGCCCGTCACGTTCATGATCGAGGAGCCGTACGTCAGCTTGCCCAGCTGGTCGAAGGTGGCGAAGGAGGTGCCCGCGTACGCCGCCTCGTAGCCGAGCGCGCGGTCCAGCTCGGTGGCGTGGCCGATCGACTCGTGGATGGTCAGCCACAGGTTCGACGGGTCGACGACCAGGTCGTAGCGGCCGGCCTCGACACTCGGCGCCCGCATCTTCTCGGCGAGCAGCCCGGGGATCTCGTCGAGTTCCTTGTCCCAGTCCCAGCCGGTGCCGGTCAGGTACTCCCAGCCCCGCCCGGCCGGAGGCGCGATCGTGCGCATCGAGTCGAACTCGCCGGTGTTCTCGTCGACGGCGACCGCGGTGAGCTGCGGGTGCAGCCGGACCCGCTGCTGGGTGGTGACGGTGCCCGCGGTGTCCGCGTAGAACTTGTTCTCGTGCACGGTGAGCAGCGAGGCGTCCACATGGGCCACGCCGTCGGCCCGCAGCAGCCGGGCGCTCCAGTCGGCGAGCAGCCCGCTCTTCTCCTCACCGGAGATGGTGAACGGATCGATCTCGTACGAGGAGACCCAGACCCGGTCCGCGTGCACCGGCTCCTCGGCCAGCTCCACACGCTCCTGCGACCCGGCCGCCGCGATCACCTTCGCCGACAGCTTGGCCATGGCGACCGCCTGCGAGGCGACCCGCGCGGCCCCGTCCATGGTCAGGTCGACGCCGGA
This sequence comes from Streptomyces sp. NPDC085481, assembly GCF_044541845.1. Lineage (NCBI taxonomy): Bacteria > Bacillati > Actinomycetota > Actinomycetes > Kitasatosporales > Streptomycetaceae > Streptomyces > Streptomyces sp. NPDC085481. The sequence continues at coordinate 22,957 of NZ_JBITTJ010000001.1, read as the reverse complement.
CGCGAAGCCCCAGGCCCCGCCGTGCACCACCCGCACCGCGTAGCCGAGGTCCGTGGTGTCCGAGGAGCCCGAGGGCTTGGCGTCCCGCAGCCGCCACGCGGCGCTGCGCACCCGCTCCAGGCGGAAGTCGGCGTGGTCGGCGCCGAGCGCGCGCGCCCGGGCGAGCGCCGCGTCGGCGAGCGCCCGAAGCGGCAGCGCCGTGAAGGCTTCGTCGAGGGAATGGGGGCCAGATGGCACGTTTGTCTCCTGTCGTGTGAGACCGGTCGTCCCTGATCATGTCGCGCTTTCGGCCGCGATGCCCAGAGCTTTCTGTAGGGACCCGACAGTGACATCCGTACGCCACTGTCAGGGCCCGATTCTCCGTATCGCGGAAGGGACCGATAGGTTTTCGGCATACCAGACCGCTATCGAAAGGGTGATCCGTTGAGCCGCTCGGTTCTCGTCACCGGAGGAAACCGGGGCATCGGCCTCGCCATCGCCCGCGCGTTCGCCGATGCCGGCGACAAGGTCGCCATCACGTACCGCTCCGGTGAGCCGCCGGCCGGCTTCCTGGCCGTGAAGTGCGACATCACGGACGCCGAGCAGGTGGATCAGGCGTACAAGGAGATCGAGGAGACGCACGGTCCGGTCGAGGTCCTGGTGGCCAACGCCGGCGTGACCAAGGACCAGCTCCTCATGCGCATGTCCGAGGAGGACTTCACGTCCGTCCTCGACACCAACCTCACCGGCACCTTCCGGGTCGTCAAGCGTGCCAACCGCGGCATGCTGCGCGCCAAGAAGGGCCGCGTCGTGCTGATCTCCTCGGTCGTCGGCCTGCTCGGCTCGGCGGGCCAGGCGAACTACGCCGCCTCGAAGGCCGGCCTGGTCGGTTTCGCGCGTTCCCTCGCCCGGGAGCTCGGTTCGCGCAACATCACGTTCAACGTCGTCGCGCCCGGTTTCGTCGACACCGACATGACCGCCGTCCTGACCGACGAGCAGCGCGCCGGCATCGTGTCCCAGGTGCCGCTGGGCCGCTACGCGCAGCCCGAGGAGATCGCCGCCGCGGTGAAGTTCCTCGCCTCGGACGACGCCTCGTACATCACTGGAGCCGTCATCCCGGTTGACGGCGGACTGGGAATGGGTCACTGAACCATGGCTGGAATCCTCGAGGGCAAGAAGATCCTCATCACCGGTGTGCTGATGGAGTCCTCCATCGCCTTCCACGCCGCGAAGCTGGCCCAGGAGCAGGGTGCGGAGATCATCCTCACCGCGTGGCCGCGTCCGACGCTGACCGAGCGCATCGCCAAGAAGCTGCCCCAGCCCGACAAGGTCAAGGTCCTGGAGCTCGACGTCTCGAACGACGAGCACCTCGCCCGACTGGAGGGCCAGGTCCGCGAGCAGCTCGGCGACCGCCTCGACGGCATCGTGCACTCCATCGGCTTCGCGCCGCAGGACGCGCTCGGCGGCAACTTCCTGAACACGCCGTTCGAGTCCGTGGCCACCGCCATGCACGTCTCCGCCTTCTCCCTGAAGTCGCTGACCATGGCGCTGCTGCCGCTCATGACCGAGGGCGGCTCCGTCGTCGGCCTCACCTTCGACGCGCAGTTCGCGTGGCCGCAGTACGACTGGATGGGCCCGACCAAGGCCGCCCTGGAGGCCACCAGCCGCTACATGGCGCGTGACCTGGGCGAGCGGAACATCCGCTGCAACCTTGTCTCGGCCGGCCCGCTCGGTTCGATGGCCGCCAAGTCCATCCCGGGCTTCGAGGACCTGGCGAAGGTCTGGGACAGCCGTTCCCCGCTGGAGTGGGACCTGGCCGACCCGGAGCCGGCCGGGCGCGCCATCGTCGCGCTGCTGTCCGAGTGGTTCCCGAAGACCACGGGCGAGATCGTCCACGTCGACGGCGGTCTGCACGCCATCGGCGCCTGACGCTTTCGGCAGCCGTACGAAGGGGCCGGGTGCCCGCCTCCAGGGCGGGCGCCCGGCCCCGCCGTTTTCGCAACTCGGGCCCCGAGTCGAAAAGTCGGCCGAATCGCCCCAGACTGGTCACAGCGTGACACTCCGGCTGCTGATGGGGAGGAGGTACGGGCATGCGCGCGCTGCACCCCAGGGCTCCCGCACTCGTCTCGGCCGCCGCACTCCTCGCGGGTCTGGCCGGCCTCGCCGTCGCCGCCGAGGTCCGCGCCGCTCCCGCCCCCACGGAGGACGCGCCGCTCTCCGTCCCCGCGGCCGCGGAGGACGAGAACGTCGGCGCCTCCTGCCGCACCGTCGTCGAGGGCTCCTCCGTCACCGCGCACTGCCAGAACCCCTTCCCGCGTACGGACCGGGTCCGCCTGCACGTCGAGTGCGCGCGCTGGTGGGACCTGGACAGCGACAGCGCCCCCGTCGACGTCGGTCCCGCCGACTACGCCCAGGTGAGCGGACGCTGCTGGAAGGAGGTCCGCTCCGCCTGGATCACCCACGAACCGGCGGCTCGGGGCTCCTGAGGCACAGGAACGGATAGCTGGCCGCCTCCGCCGCCGCCCGCTCGGCGTCGCCCTCCCGGATCGCCTCCACCAGGCGCGCGTGGTCCATGTGGTTCTCCGGTCGCAGCTCCCGGCCCACGTCGCCGCGCAGCCAGTCCCGCAGCACGTGCCCGAGGTCGGCGTACAGCTCGGTCAGCACGTCGTTGTGCGAGGCGACCACCACCGCGTGGTGGAAGGCCGCGTCGACCGTCACGAACTCCTCCGCGTCGCCCGACTCCCACACCGCCTCGCGGCGCAGCAGCAGCGCGTCCAGCTGCTTCATGTCCCGGTCCGTGCGCCGCTGCGCGGCGAGCCGGGCCGCCGACGACTCCAGGGTGGAGCGCAGCTCCGCGATGTGCCGCGGGTCCGAGCCGGCGAACCTGCGGTGCATCACCCCGGCCAGCTCGCTCGTCGCCACCACATAGGTGCCCGAGCCCTGCCGGATGTCGAGCAGGCCGTTGTGCGCGAGCGCGCGCACCGCCTCGCGGACGGTGTTGCGGGCCACGCCCAGCTGCTCGACGAGCTCCGGCTCCGTGGGGATCCGCGACCCCACCGGCCACTCGCCGGAGGTGATCTGGTTCCGCAGCTCGGCGATCACCTGATCGGAGAGCCCGGTACGCCGGGGATGGCCGAGCGCCATGCTGCACCTACCGTTTCGTTCGGGATTGGACAACCAATCATCCCATGATTCTATGATGGCCCCATGCCTGACGAGCCGCTGACCCTCGACCCCGCCCGCACGGCGACCCGCCCCGTCGCGGGCGCCGCCGATTCTCCCGCACCCGCCGGACCCACCCGCTGGGTCGTCGGGCTCGTCACCGCCGGACTCGTCCTCGCCGCGTTCAACCTGCGCCCCGCCATCACCAGCCTCGGCGCCCTCCTGGAAGAGGTCAGCGAGGGGCTCCACATGAGCGGCAGCGTGGCAGGCGTCCTCACCTCCGTACCGCCGCTCTGCTTCGCCGTCTTCGGCATCGCCGCCCCGCGCCTCGCCCGCCGATTCGGCCCCGCCGCCGTCGTCTGCGCCGGCATGGCCGCGATCTTCGCCGGCCTCGTCCTGCGCCCCTTCGCCTCCGGCACCGCGGGCTTCCTCGCGGCCAGTGCCCTCGCCCTCATGGGCATCGCGGTCAGCAACGTCCTCATGCCCGTCATCGTGAAGAAGTACTTCCCGGACCGCATCGGCTCCATGACCGGCCTCTACTCGATGGCCCTCGCGCTCGGCACCTCCGTGGCGGCCGCCGCGACCGTCCCCATGACCGCGGCCCTCGGCGGCGGTTGGCGGCTCGGCCTCGGTGTCTGGGCGGTCCTCGCCGCCCTCGCCGTCCTGCCGTGGCTCGCGCTGGTGCGCGACCGCGGCGCGGCCGGCCGCGCGGGCGCGCGGAGCGCCGGGCAGGGCGCCGACCCGACCGCCGGGCGGAGCGCCGACCCGACCGCCGGGCAGGGTGCCGCTCCGGCCGTCGCCGAGCCCGTCGCCGCGGCGCCGCGGGTCGTCCGCAGCCGCACCGCCTGGGCGCTCGGTGTCTTCTTCGGGCTCCAGGCCACCGGCGCCTACATCACCATGGGCTGGATGCCGCAGGTCTTCCGCGACGCCGGCGTCCCCGCCTCGACCGCCGGCGTGCTGCTCGCCGTCACCATGGTGATGGGCGTGCCGCTCGCCTTCGTCATCCCCCGGCTCGCGACGCGCATGAAGAACCAGGGCCCCATCGTCGTCGCGCTCGGCCTGTGCGGCCTCGCCGGCTACACCGGCCTGTACGTCGCGCCCGCCGCAGGCGCCTGGATATGGGCCCTGCTCCTCGGCGTCTCGAACTGCGCCTTCCCGCTCGCCCTCACCATGATCGGGATGCGCTCGCGGACCGGCGCCGGAGTCGTGAAGCTCTCCGCCTTCGCCCAGAGCGTCGGCTACCTCATCTCCATCCCCGGACCGCTCGTCGTCGGCATCCTCTACCAGCACAGCGGCGGCTGGGGGCTGCCCATCGCCCTCATGGGCGGCCTGATGATCCCGCAGATGATCGTGGGCACCCTCGCCGGCCGGGACCGCACCGTCGAGGACGAATGCTGAGATGCGAGACTGAGCCCATGCCCGTACTCGAACCGAACCCCCCGAACGGCCAGAAGAAGCTCCTCATCGTGTTCGGCACGATGATGGCGATCACGGCCGTCATCGCCGTCATCGCCTCCCTCGCCTCTCCCTGAGCCCACGTCCCCCTGAGGGGGAGGGTGGGGTTGTCCCCCCGTCCCCTAGGGGGTGAGTGTCAGGGTGAAGTGGGTGGATCACCGGATGGGACGGGCCTTGCCCGATCCGTAGGTTGGAGACGTCGAGGAGATCCCACCCCACGGAGGCGGCCATGACGGCGCGAACCCACACCGGCTCACGCACCGGACCGACCGGCATCGACACCCGGCTGCCCTGGTGGGCCCTCGGTCTGCCCGTGCTCGCCTTCGTCGCCCTCTTCCTGCTGATAGCGGGCCCCGGGGAGGCCCGCGCGGCGGGCGTCGACCCCGCGTTCGGACGCGTCCTGGAGCGGGTCCAGCAAACGCTCTCTCTCTGAGTCAACCCGGCCTGATTCATGCGAAGCTGTGGAGCATGAGCGTCGACACACCCCGCAGGATCGTGCTGCTCCGACACGCAAAGGCGGACTGGCCGCAGACCTCCGACCACGAGCGGCCGCTCGCCGAGCGCGGCCGCACGGACGCCCCGGTGGCGGGCCGCAGGCTCGCCGACACCGGCATCGACCTCGACCTGGCCCTCTGCTCGACCGCCGCGAGGACCCGGGAGACCTGGAAGCTGGCCGTCCAGGAGCTGCCCGAGCGCCCCAGGACGGTGTACGAGGACCGGCTGTACGAGGCCTCCCTCGGCGAGCTCATCGCCCTCGTCAACGAGACGCCCGACACGGTGAACGGCCTCCTGCTCATCGGCCACAACCCGGGAATGCACGCGCTCGCCGACGCCCTGGCCGGCGAGGCCGAGGGCGACCACCTCGCCCGGATGACCCGCAGCGGCTTCCCCACCGCCGCCTTCGCCGTCGTCACCTTCGACGGCAGCTGGAAGTCCGTCGAGCACGGGGTGGGCAAGCTGGTCGAGTTCTGGGCCCCGCACTCCTGACGCGTACGCCTGCCCCGCACTCCTGCCCGCACGCCTGACGCGTTCACCTGACCCGTACGCGCGAGGGCCCGGCCGTCGCGAGACAGCCGGGCCCTCGCACGTACGCCGTCTCAGTGCAGCAGGTCCTCCGCGCCGCCGTCCGCGGCCTCGACCTCCTCGCGGGTGATCCCCAGGAGGTAGAGCACCGTGTCCAGGAACGGCACGTTGACCGCGGTGTCCGCCGCCCGGCGCACCACCGGCTTGGCGTTGAACGCCACCCCGAGCCCGGCCGCGTTCAGCATGTCCAGGTCGTTGGCGCCGTCGCCGATCGCGACCGTCTGCGCCAGCGGCACCCCGGCCTCCGCCGCGAAACGGCGCAGCAGCCGCGCCTTGCCCGCCCGGTCCACGATCTCGCCGGTCACCCGGCCGGTCAGCCTGCCGTCCACGATCTCCAGGGTGTTCGCCTGGGCGAAGTCGAGCCCGAGCTTCCCCCTGAGGTCGTCGGTGACCTGGGTGAAGCCGCCGGAGACGACCCCCACCTGGTAGCCGAGCCGCTTGAGGGTACGGATCAGGGTGCGCGCCCCTGGGGTCAGCCGCACCTCGGCGCGGACCTTGTCCACCACCGACGCGTCCAGACCCGCGAGCAGCTCCACCCGCGCGTGCAGCGACTGCTCGAAGTCCAGCTCGCCGCGCATCGCCGCCGCCGTCACCTCGGCGACCTTGTCCTCACAGCCGGCGTGCGCCGCGAACAGCTCGATGACCTCGTCCTGGATCAGCGTCGAGTCGACGTCCATGACGACCAGACGCTGGGCACGGCGGTGCAGCCCGGCGGAGACCACGGCCACGTCCACGCCGACCGAGTGCGCCTCGGTGGCCAGCGCGGTCCGCAGCGGCTCCGTCTCGCAGCCCGAGACGGCGAACTCGACCGCCGTCACCGGATACTTGGCGAGCCGGAAGATCCGGTCGATGTTGCCGCCGGCCCCGGCGATCCTGGCCGCTATGGCGGCGGTCTGTTCCGCGGTCAGCGGGTGCCCGAGCACGGTGACGTGCGAGCGGCCCTCACCACGGGGACGGTTGTCGCCGGTGCCCGAGATGATCTCGGCCTGCAGCTTCATGGACTCGGCCCAGCTGTGCACGGTGGCCCGCAGCTCGCCCTGGGAGGCGACGGTGGGCTCGGTGACGAGCGCGCACAGCACGAGACGGCCGCGCGAGACGACCTGCTCGATGTCCACGACGTCGACGGAGTAGGCGGCGAGGGTGTCGAAGAGTCCGGCGGTGATCCCGGGACGGTCCTTCCCGAAGATCTTGACGAGAAGAGTGGGAACGTCCTCGGCGGGAACGTCCGATGTCTGCGATGCGCTCATGGTGCTTCCACCGTATCGGGCACCGGGTGCCACCCGACCCCCCGTCCCGCCTGCCGGACACCCGCCCGGCCGCACTCTTGCCACGCGGGCGTGCCCCGTGCAGGCGTACGCAAGCTCTTCACGCGGCCCGACTTTCGGATACGGCTTCCGGCCTGAAATAGTTCCCCAGGATGTTCACCATCCCTGGGCTCCCAACGACGGGGGTACATCGGGGGACAAGTAGTGGGGCATGGAGTGCCAGAACTCGTACTGGAATTGAATGGAAGGACCTGGACTCTCGATCCGTCCAGGTCGTACACCCTGGGCCGTGATCCCCAGGGCGACCTGGTGATCGACGACGCCAGGGTCTCGTGGCGACACGCCACCATCAGCTGGGGCGGCCGGAGTTGGGTCATCGAGGACCACGGCTCCACCAACGGCACGTTCGTGCAGGGCCAGCGGGTCCACCAGGTGGAGATCGGGCCGGGCTCGGCCGTCAACCTCGGCAACGCCACCGACGGCCCGCGGCTCAACCTCGCCGCCGCCGGCGCGCAGGCGGCCCAGCAGCAGCCTCCGCAGGCCGCGCACCAGGCCGCCGGGCACGCCGCCCAGCAGCACGCACAGCAGGCCGCCGCCCAGGCGGACTGGGCCACCCACCAGGCCCCGCCGCAGCAGGCTCAGCAGCAGGGCTGGCAGCAGCCGCAGCAGCACGCGGTCCCGCAGCAGCAGGCGCCGCAGCACCCGCAGCAGCCGCAGGTCCCGCACCAGCAGGCAGGGCCGCAGGGCGCGCAGCCGGTCTACGGCGACCGCAGCCCCACCACCTTCCACCAGCTGAACCTCGGCCACGTGATGCGCCTCGGCCGTGCGCTCGAGAACGAACTGGTCGTCTCCGACCTCCAGGTCTCGCGCTACCACGCCGAGTTCCACGCGACGCCCGACGGCCGCTTCGAGATCCGCGACCTGGGCTCGCACAACGGCACGTACGTCAACGGCCAGCCGATCCCCAAGAACGGCTCCGTCCTCCTCGGCCCCAACGACATCGTCGGCGTCGGCCACTCGACGTTCCGCATCGTCGGCAACCAGCTCGAGGAGTTCGTCGACACCGGCGAGGTCTCGTTCTCGGCCCGCCACCTCACGGTGACGGTCGAGGGCGGCAAGCAGATCCTCAAGGACGTCACCTTCGGCGTCCCCGAGAAGTCGCTCATCGGCGTCATCGGTCCCTCCGGCTCCGGCAAGTCGACCCTCCTCAAGGCGCTCACCGGCTACCGGCCCGCCGACCAGGGCGACGTCCTGTACGACAACCGCAGCCTGTACAAGCAGTTCGCCGAGCTGCGCCAGCGCATCGGTCTGGTCCCGCAGGACGACATCCTGCACAAGGAGCTGACCGTCCAGAAGGCGCTGCGCTACGCGGCCAAGCTGCGCTTCCCCGGCGACACCGCCGAGGCCGAGCGCGAGGCCCGGATCGACGAGGTGCTGCGCGAGCTCAAGCTCGACATCCACCGGGAGAAGAAGGTCACCTCGCTCTCCGGCGGCCAGCGCAAGCGCGTCTCGGTCGCCCTTGAGCTGCTGACCAAGCCCTCGCTGATCTTCCTGGACGAGCCGACCTCCGGTCTCGACCCGGGCATGGACCGCGACGTCATGCAGCTGCTGCGCGGCCTCGCCGACGACGGCCGTACGGTCCTCGTCGTCACCCACTCGGTGGCCGAGCTCGGCCTGTGCGACAAGCTGCTCGTGATGGCGCCCGGCGGCTCGGTGGCGTACTTCGGCCCGCCGGAGGAGGCACTGAACTTCTTCGGCTACTCCACCTGGGCCGATGTCTTCTCCGCCTTCGAGAACTACCGCGACTACGACTGGGCGGGCCGCTGGAAGGGCTCGCAGCACTACCAGATGTACGCCGCGGAGATCGACGCCGTCGCCGCACAGCCGGTCCAGCTGCCGCACCAGGCCCAGCAGGCGCTGACCCGCCCGCCCAAGCCGCAGGGCTGGGGCTCCCAGCTGTGGACGCTGATCCGCCGCTATGTGTCGGTGATCGCCTCCGACAAGGGCTTCCTGGCCCTGATGGTGATCCTGCCGGCCGTCCTCGGCGCGGTCTCGGTGGTCATCCCGGCCGACTTCGGCCTGGCCCCGCCCAAGCCGCCGTCCCGCTTCAACGGCGACGCCGGCACGATCATGCTGATCCTCGCGGTCGGCATGTGCTTCTCGGGCGCCGCCAACTCCGTACGAGAGCTGATCAAGGAACGGGTCATCTACGAGCGGGAGCGCGCCACCGGCCTGTCCCGCTCCGCGTACCTGATGTCCAAGGTCATCGTCCTCGGCGTGATCACCGCCTTCCAGGGCGTGATCATCTGCGGCATCGGCTTCTCCACCCGCGACCTGCCCGCCGAGGGCCTGTTCATGCCGCCGGCGGTCGAGCTGTGCGTCCAGGTCATCGCGCTCGGCCTGACCTCGATGATGGTCGGCCTGGTCATCTCGGCCCTGGTGAAGACCGCCGAGAAGACCATGCCGCTGCTCGTCATGTTCGCGATCATCCAGGTCGTGTTCACCGGCATCCTCTTCCAGGTGTACGGCTCGCCCGGCCTGGAGCAGTTCGCCTGGCTGATGCCGTCGCGCTGGGGCATCGCCGGCGCGGGCACCACGCTCGACCTGGCGCACCTGATGCCGCCGTGGGACCACAAGGACCCCACGAACACCGACCCGCTGTGGGAGCACACGGTCGGCCAGTGGAGCCTCGACCTCGGCATCCAGCTGCTCATGGCGACCCTCTGCTGCGTCCTCGTGGCGCGGTTGCTGCGCCGCCACGAGCCGGAGGTCATGCGCAAGTAAGGCCGTGAGGCCGTGAGGCCTGCGCCGAAGGGCGGCACCCCTGCACGGGGTGCCGCCCTTCGGCATGTGCGCAGCCGACCAGGCCGGTCAGGCCGATCAGTACGCGCTGTTGACGTTGTCGATCGAGCCGTAGCGGTCGGCCGCGTAGTTGCAGGCGGCGACGATGTTGGCGACCGGGTCGTACTGGTCGAACTTGGTGCCGGGGATGTGGTACGCCTTGAAGGTCGGGTAGATGACCTGCAGCAGACCCTTGGACGGGACGCCGTTGATGGCGTTGATGTCCCAGTTGTTGATGGCCAGCGGGTTGCCGCTGGACTCGCGCATGATGTTCCGGTGGATGCCGTTGTAGGTGCCCGGAATGTTGTGCTTGTCCATGATGAACATGGCCTCGCGGATCCAGCCGTCGAGGTTGTTCGCGAAGACCGGCTTGCGGACGGCGGCGCGGCTCGCGGCCGCCTTCGCCGCGGCACGCTTCTTGGCCTCGGCCTTGGCCTTGGCGGCGGCCTTCGCCTTCGCCTCGGCGGCGGCCTTGGCCTTGGCGGCGGCGTCGGCCTTCGCCTTCGCGTCAGCGGCGGCCTTCGCCTTGGCGGCGGCCTCCTGCTTGGCCTGCAGGCCGATGACGCTCTGCTGCTGGTCGAGCGAGGCGGCCAGGGCCTTCGCCTGCGGGCTGGCGGCGTCGTAGGCCCAGGCGACCTGCTGGGTGTGGGCGAGGGCCTGCGGCTCGGTCTCGGTGGAGCCGCCGCCCGGGATGAGGGTGAAGCCGAGCGCCGCGGCGCTCAGAGCGGCGACGCCGGCGATGGTGGCCTTGTGGGTCTTCTTCAGACCACGACTGTGGCCAGGGGTCTTCGCAGACATGCAGGAATACCTCTTCGAATCGCTGGGGGTCGCTCAGGCCGGGGCGGCGCTGCGCCTTGCTCGGCGGCGACGGACGCAATTCTTAGCGGCAGCAAAATCCTGTGGCAAAGGTGTGACGTACGATCCCGGGTAGTGGATCAGGGCCCGCGCGAGGGTGCCGCCGGACCCGGCATCGACCAGCCCCGGCAGTACTCATCTGTCCTTTACGTGTCCACTAGGGGGATTCGTAAGTGACCTGCGTCCTATGCGCGGGCTCACATCGGGCGTGTAACAACCTCACCAAGCGTTGCATCAGCAATGCATACGGTGAGGGCCCTCCTCCGGAAGGATGAGGTGGACGTCCCCGAACTCGTGCCAGAGGTAGCGCTCCCGCACCGCCTCGGCGTACGCCCGCCGCAGCGCCGGCCGCCCGGCCACCGCCTCCAGCATCAGAAGATGCGAGGCCTCCGGCTCGTGCAGCCCGGTGAGCAGCCCGTCCACCACCCGCACCCCCCGCTCGGGCGTGACCACCAGGTCCGTCCACCCGGCGGCACCCCGCACCCCGCACTCCGCCACGGCCGACTCCAGCGCCCGCACGGCCGTCGTGCCCACCGCGATCACCCGGCCCCCGCCGGCCCGCGCCGCGTTCACCAGCCACGCCGTCGTCGCCGGCACCTCGAAGCGCTCCGGATACGGCGGCTCGTGCGCCTCCGCCGACGCGACCCCGGTATGAAGGACCACCGGAGCGAACTGCACCCCCCGGCTCACCAGCTCCGCCACCAGACCGGCCGTGAAGGGCCGCCCCGCGCTCGGCATCTCCGCCGACCCCGCACCGTCCGGCGAGGGCAGCGCGAACACCGTCTGGTACGCCGCCACCGGCTGGTCCCGCTCCGTGTATCCGTAACGGATGGGCCGCCCGTACCGGGCGAGCAGCCCCGCCACGTCCACCTCCGGCCGCGCCCACCACAGCCGCACCGCCCCCGGCGCCAGCGGCTCCTCCAGGACGAGCCGCGAGCCGCCCGGCAGCCGCACCACCGCCCCCACCGGCCCGCCCGGCCGCGGCAGCGTCGTCCCGGCCCCGTCCGGCGCACGCAGCTCCACCGCCCACCGGCCGTCATCACCCCGGGTGGAGAAGTGCACGACCACCCGCTCCCCGCCCGGCTCCGCCCCGAGCCGCCCGTTCACCGCAGCGGCCAGCGTCGCCGACGTGTTCACCACGAGCACGTCCCCGGCCCGCAGCAGCCCCGGCAGCTCCCGGAACGCCCGGTGCGCCACCTCCCCGCCCCGCGACACCATCAGCCGTACGTCGTCCCGGCCGCGCCCCGGCCCCCGCTGCTCGGCCGGCACCCGCGCCGACAGCTCCTCGGGCACCCTCAGTCCCTCCAGGAGGACGGTCACCTGCCCACCCCCACCAGCGCCGCCGCCGCGTACCGCCCGCTCGCCGGCCGCCGCTCCACCAGGCTCAGGAACCCCGGCACCACCACCGCGGGCTCGGGACGCGGGTCGGTGTCGTCCGGCACGGCCGCCGCGTACAGATCCGTCGCCATGTCGCCCGGATCCACCGCCCACACCCGCAACCCCGGCTCCTCCACCGCGAGCACCGCCGCCAGCTGGTCCAGGGCCGCCTTCGACGCCCCGTAGCCGCCCCAGGTCTCGTACGCCTCCGCCGCCGCGTCCGAACTCACCAGGACCACCGCCCCCGCCGCGCTCTCCCGCAGCAGCGGCAGCCCCTCCTGTACGAGCCCGAGCGCGGCCACCGCGTTCGTCTCGAACGCCGCCCGCAGCCCGTCCAGCGGCAGCGCCTCAAGGCGGACCAGCGGCTCCGCTCCCAGCGCGCTGGCGTTGCTCACCAGGAGGTCGAGCCCGCCGAGCCCCCGCGCCGCGGCCACCAGCTCCGCCCGGTGCGCCGCGTCCGTCACGTCCCCGGCCACCGCCACCACCCGCGCTCCCCGCTCCCGCGCCGCCCGGGCGCTCTCCTCCAGAACCCCCGCCGTACGGGCGTCGAGCACCAGGTCCCAGCCCCGCTCGGCGAGCCCGGCGGCCAGCGCCCGGCCGAGCCCCTTCGACGCCCCCGTGACGATCGCGACAGGCATGATCCATCCCCTCATCTCCACGTCCGCGTCCGACATCCGCGGGCCACATCCGCGTCCGGTGTCCCGCGTGCGAACCGATGCCGTCCAGCCTCGTCACCCGACCCACCCCGCCGCCTCGTCCGCGGGCCCCGACCGACCAGGGCACTTCGACCTAGGCCCCCGGTCCCGGCCGACCGCCGTCCACAGGCGGATACGGACCGTCACCCCCGCCGGTACGGTGAACACATGAGCCACCGACCGAGCTCCGGCCTGGCCGCCGTGAGCAGCGCCCTGCTGGCGATGAGCCGCCAGATGGAGGTCCGCGACGTCCTCAAGACGATCGTCACCTCCGCGCGCGAGCTGCTCGACGCCGAATACGCGGCGCTCGGCGTCCCCGACGACCACGGGGGCTTCGCCCAGTTCGTCGTCGACGGCGTCAGCGACGAGCAGTGGCGTGCCATCGGCCCGCTGCCCCGCCAGCACGGCATCCTGGCCGCCATGCTCCACAAGGCCGAGCCCGAGCGTCTCGCCGACGTCCGCGAGGACCCCCGCTTCGAGGGCTGGCCCGCCGCCCACCCGGACATGTCCGACTTCCTCGGACTGCCCATCCGCGACGGCGACGAGATCCTCGGCGCACTCTTCCTCGCGAACAAGCGCTGCCCCAAGCCGTGGGGGTCCCCCGGGACGGAGTCCGGGGAAGGCTGCCGCTTCACCGCCGAGGACGAGGAGCTCCTGACGATCCTCGCCCAGCACGCGGCCATCGCCCTCACCAATGCCCGGCTGTACGAGCGCAGCCGCGAGCTGACCATCGCCGAGGAGCGCTCCCGCCTCGCCCACGAGCTGCACGACGCGGTCAGCCAGAAGCTCTTCTCCCTGCGCCTCACCGCCCAGGCCGCCGCGGCCCTCGTCGACCGCGACCCGGCCCGCGCCAAGGGCGAGCTCCAGCAGGTCGCCGAGCTCGCCGCGGAAGCGGCCGACGAGCTGCGCGCGGCCGTCGTCGAGCTGCGCCCGGCCGCCCTCGACGAGGACGGCCTCGTGCACACCCTGCGCACCCAGATCCAGGTCCTGGACCGCGCCCACTCCGCCCGGGTCACCTTCGCGAGCCCCGGCATCCGCGCGCTGCCCGCCGCCCAGGAGGAGGCCGTGCTCCGGGTCGCCCAGGAGGCCCTGCACAACGCGCTGCGCCACTCCGGCGGGGCCCTCGTCTCCGTCACCCTCACCCGCAGCGGGCAGGGAGCACGGCTCACCGTCACCGACGACGGCAAGGGCTTCGACCCGAAGACCGTCCGGCGGGCGGGCCGCCACCTCGGCCTGGTCTCGATGCGCGACCGGACCGGCGGCGTCGGCGGCAGACTCACCGTGACATCGGCCCCGGGGCGGGGCACCACGATCGAGATGGAGGTCCCCGGTGGCTGAGAATCCCATCCGCGTGCTGCTGGTGGACGACCACCAGGTCGTCCGCCGCGGCCTGCGCACCTTCCTGGAGGTGCAGGACGACATAGAGGTGGTGGGGGAGGCCGCCGACGGCGCCGAGGGCGTCGCCGCCGCCGAGCGGCTGCGGCCGGACGTCGTCCTCATGGACGTCAAGATGCCCGGCACCGACGGCATCGAGGCGCTGCGGAAGCTGCGCGAGCTGGCCAACCCGGCGCGCGTCCTCGTCGTCACCAGCTTCACCGAGCAGCGCACCGTCGTCCCCGCGCTGCGCGCCGGCGCGAGCGGATACGTCTACAAGGACATCGACCCCGACGCCCTGGCCGGCGCCATCCGCTCCGTCCACGCGGGCCACGTCCTGCTCCAGCCCGAGGTCGCCGGCGCCCTGCTCAGCCAGGACGACCACGGGCAGGGCGGCGGCTCGGGTCGCGGCTCGGCGCTGACCGAGCGGGAGCGGGAGGTGCTCGGCCTGATCGCGGACGGCCGCTCCAACCGGGAGATCGCCCGCGCGCTCGTCCTCTCGGAGAAGACGGTGAAGACCCACGTCTCGAACATCCTCATGAAGCTGGACCTCGCGGACCGTACCCAGGCCGCGCTCTGGGCCGTACGGCACGGCCTGACCTCGTAGGCACGGCCGTTCCCCTTTTCATACCGTCGTGTGTATGTCCCCCGTTCGGCGCAACCGAGCGGGGGTGGCGGCGTTCTCCATGGCGTGCTGCGGCGGACCGGCCGCAGCGATGACCAGGAGGATCCTGAAGTGAACAACCTCAAGAAGGCCGCTGCCCTCACCATGGTCGCCGGTGGCATCGTCGCCGCCGGTGCCGGTGTTGCCTCCGCGAACGCGGACGCCCAGGGGCAGGCCCTCCACTCGCCGGGCGTCGGCTCCGGCAACCTGGTGCAGGCCCCGGTCCACGTTCCCGTGAACGTCTCCGGCAACACGGTCAACGTGATCGGCCTGCTCAACCCCGCCTTCGGCAACGGCGCCGTCAACCACTGACGCCCCCGCTGAACCACCGGCCCCCGGACGATCCCCCGGGGGCCGGTCCTTTTTCCTCCAGGGCGCCGGCCTCCAGAGCGTGGCCGGCGCCGTGGACCGTCTGGCCCCTGGTCCCCTGACCCGCTAGAACCCGTGCTCCCGCTCCCTCTCCTCCACATACGCGTTGTACGCCGCCACCTGCGCCCGCCGTGCCACCCGCTCCACCGGCCGCAACGCAGCCCCCCGCGCCGCCATCTCCGCCGCGCTCACCGCGCCGCCGTGGCCGTGGTCGTACGCCAGGTCGACCAGGAGGCCGATGCGCTGGGCCAGTTCGAGCACCCGTGCCGCGCGGGCCGGATAGCCCGGGGCCAGGACCTCGCGGCCGGTCTCCGCGCGGGCCCGGTAGGCGTCCCGGCCCGCGTCCGCGGCGGGACCCGAGGCCGCCACGTCCAGGCGGGTGAGGACCGTCGTCGCCTCCCGCAGGGCGTCCGCGAGCTCCCGCTCCGCCTCGCCGAGCGACGGCACGTCCGCCGGCGGCGCCTCCCGGACCGCCAGACAGTGCCATATGACCTCCACGTGCACGTCGCCCGCCGGCCCCGCCTCCGTGACCTCCGGCACGAGCCCGTACGGTGCGCCGAACCCGACCGCGGCCTCCTCCGCGTCGAGCGCCCGCGCGTTGAACTCCGGCGGACCGCTCAGCCCCAGCGGGTGCCCCGGTGCGGGCAGCGCCACCCGCCACCCGGTCACCCCGAGCCGCCGCAGCCGCCCCAGCGCCAGCGTCAGGCCCACCGGCCCCGCCTCGCCCGGCAGCCCCTCCACGCGGTGCACCGCGTCCTGTCCGACAATCGCGAGCGCCGCGTCATCCGGCGACACCGCCCCGGCCAGCAGGGCATTGCCCCAGGCGGCCAGACGTCCTGAGCGTGGTTCCGAAAGCATGCCCCCCAGCGTAGGGACTAAAGGACGCCCTAAGGACCGGCCCGGCCCCCCGGTGGCGTAGGTTTTCCCTGGACGCCGCGTCCACAGGCGCAAGGCGACGACACGACTCGACCGCAAGGGGAGACAACGCGCTCATGAGCGATGTACTGGAGCTGCTGGACGTATCCGTGGTCCGCGACGGACGGGCTCTGGTGGACGAGGTCTCGTGGTCGGTCAAGGAGGGCGAGCGCTGGGTCATCCTCGGCCCCAACGGCGCGGGCAAGACGACCCTCCTCAACATCGCCTCCAGCTACCTCTTCCCGACCAGCGGCACCGCCACGCTCCTCGGCGAGCGCCTCGGCGGCGTCGGCACCGACGTCTTCGACCTGCGCCCCCGCATCGGCATGGCCGGCATCGCCATGGCGGAGAAGCTGCCCAAGCGCCAGACCGTCCTGCAGACCGTCCTCACCGCCGCGTACGGCATGACCGCCACCTGGCACGAGGACTACGACCCGGTCGACGAGGAGCGCGCCAAGGCCTTCCTCGACCGTCTCGGCATGACCGACTACCTGGACCGCAAGTTCGGCACCCTCTCCGAGGGCGAGCGCAAGCGCACCCTCATCGCCCGCGCGATGATGACCGACCCCGAGCTGCTGCTCCTCGACGAGCCCGCCGCCGGCCTCGACCTCGGCGGCCGCGAGGACCTGGTCCGCCGCCTCGGCCGGCTCGCCCGCGACCCGTACGCCCCCTCCATGATCATGGTCACCCACCACGTCGAGGAGATCGCGCCGGGCTTCACCCACGTCCTGATGATCCGCCAGGGCAAGGTCCTCGCCGCGGGCCCCATGGAGACCGAGCTGACCTCCCGCAACCTCTCCCTCTGCTTCGGCCTGCCGCTCGTCGTCGAGCACGTCGGCGACCGCTACACCGCCCAGGGCCTGCCGCTGAAGTAGTCGCCGGGGCGTCGCTACCGCACAGAGCCGCGCCCTGTCCCGAAGGACCCCACCGCCCTACCATGACCACGTGGACTTCGACGCATGGATCTGGTGGCTGATCGGCGCGGTGGGGCTCGGCATTCCCCTCGTCCTCACGGCGATGCCCGAGTTCGGCATGTTGTCCGCCGGCGCGGTCGCCGGGGCGGTGACCGCCGCCCTCGGCTTCGGCATCGTCGCCCAAGTGGTCGTCTTCGCCGTCGTCTCCGTCGCCCTGATCGCCGTGGTGCGCCCCGTGGCGGCCCGCCACCGCGACGGCCGCCCCCAACTCGCCACCGGGATCGACGCCCTGAAGGGCCGTCAAGCCGTCGTCCTGGAACGGGTGGACGGCAACGGCGGCCGCATCAAGCTGGCCGGCGAGATCTGGTCCGCCCGCGCACTCGACACCGGGCAGAGCTTCGAACCGGGCGAACAGGTGGACGTCGTCGACATCGACGGAGCCACCGCGGTCGTCATGTGACCGAACCTCGCCCATGACGCTCCGAGGTCTGGGAAACTCGATCATCATCTGGTTATTCAACCGGCAGCGAAGGGCACAGGGAGCGCGATGTCAGCAGTCATCATCGTCCTGATCATTCTGGTGGTGCTTGTCTTCATCGCCCTGATCAAGACCATCCAGGTCATCCCGCAGGCGAGCGCCGCGATCGTGGAGCGCTTCGGCCGCTACACCCGCACGCTCAACGCCGGCCTGAACATCGTCGTCCCGTTCATCGACCGCATCCGCAACCGCATCGACCTCCGCGAGCAGGTCGTGCCCTTCCCGCCCCAGCCGGTGATCACCCAGGACAACCTGGTCGTCAACATCGACACCGTCATCTACTACCAGGTGACCGACGCCCGCGCCGCCACTTACGAAGTCGCCAGCTACATCCAGGCGATCGAGCAGCTCACCGTCACCACCCTGCGCAACATCATCGGCGGCATGGACCTCGAGCGGACCCTCACCTCCCGCGAGGAGATCAACGCCGCCCTGCGCGGAGTCCTCGACGAGGCCACCGGCAAGTGGGGCATCCGCGTCAACCGCGTCGAGCTGAAGGCGATCGAGCCGCCCACCTCCATCCAGGACTCGATGGAGAAGCAGATGCGCGCCGACCGCGACAAGCGCGCCGCCATCCTCACCGCCGAGGGCATCCGGCAGTCCCAGATCCTCACCGCCGAGGGCGAGAAGCAGTCCGCGATCCTGCGCGCCGAGGGCGAGGCCAAGGCCTCCGCGCTCAAGGCCGAGGGCGAGGCCCAGGCCGTACGCACGGTCTTCGAGGCCATCCACGCCGGCGACCCCGACCAGAAGCTGCTCTCCTACCAGTACCTCCAGATGCTCCCGAAGATCGCCGCGGGCGACGCCAACAAGCTCTGGATCGTGCCCAGCGAGATCGGCGACGCCCTCAAGGGCCTCTCCGGCGCCTTCGGCAACCTCGGGCCCGGCGGCACCCCCGGCTTCAACACCAAGGGCGGCGCGGCGAACGACGGCGCCGAGCGCCGGGAAGAACCCCGGGTTGACTGACACGTACACGTAATTTTCGTGCATGATCGGTGCGAGCCCCTCGACCCTGGCGATCCCAGAGCGGGGAGGCGACTCACTGACCATGTAAGGAGATGGCGTTGTCCATCTGGGAAGCCCTGGCAGTCTTCGGCGCCGGCACCGCCGCCGGCGCCATCAACACGATCGTCGGATCGGGAACGCTCATCACGTTCCCCGTCCTGCTCGCGACCGGCCTGCCACCGATCACCGCGAACGTCTCCAACGCCCTCGGCCTCGTCCCCGGCTCCATCAGCGGAGCCATCGGCTACCGCAGCGAACTCAAGGGCCAGACCGCCCGCATCCTCCGCCTCGGCACCGCCGCCCTCCTCGGCGGACTCGTCGGCGCCATCCTGCTCCTGGCGCTGCCCTCCGACGCCTTCGACGCGATCGTCCCCGTCCTCATCGGGCTCGCTTTGGTCCTCGTCCTCCTCCAGCCCCGCATCGCCGCCGCCGTCAAGCGGCGCCGCGAGGCCAAGGGCACCGAGGCCCACCCCCACGGCGGCGCGGCCCTCCTCGTCGGCCTCTTCCTCGCCAGCATCTACGGCGGCTACTTCGGCGCCGCCCAGGGCGTCCTCTACATCTCGCTCATGGGACTGCTGCTCAGCGACAGCCTGCAACGCATCAACGCCGTCAAGAACATCCTCGGCGCCGTCGTCAACGGAGTCGCCGCCGTCTTCTTCCTCTTCGTCGCCGACTTCGACTGGACCGCCGTGCTCCTCATCGCGGTCGGCTCCACCATCGGCGGCCAGATCGGAGCCAAGGTCGGACGGCGCCTGTCACCCACCGTCCTGCGCGGAGTGATCATCGCCGTCGGCATCGTCGCCATCCTCCAACTCACCCTGAAATGACGGCGGGGCCCGCCCCGTGACCGGGGCGGGCCCACACGACCTGCTCACGACGCCTCGATTACGCGGCCTGGCCGGCCAGCCAACCGGGGAGCTCCGACCGCTCACCGGCCCGCATCGCCAGGAGCATCGCGTCCGCCGGCGTCGGCACGAACGGCTCGTGCAGCAACGGCATCCCCGCCTGCTCCGGCGTCCGGTCCGCTTTGCGGTGATTGTCCTCCGCGCACGAGGCGACCGTGTTCAGCCAGTTGTCCCCGCCCCCCTGCGCCCGCGGCACCACGTGGTCCACGGTCGTCGCGCGCCTCCCGCAGTACGCGCACCGGTGCTGGTCCCTCACCAGCACCCCCCGCCTCGACCACGGGGCCTGTCTTCGGAACGGCACCCGGACGTACCTGCAGAGCCTGATCACCCGGGGCACCGGCATGTCCACGGCCGCCGCGCGCACACGAAGACCGGGGTGCGCCTGCTCCACGACGGCCTTGTCCTGCAGGACAAGGACCACCGCACGGTTGAATGTGACCGTCGAAAGCGGCTCGAAGCTCGCGTTCAGAACCAGCGTGTCCCGCATGATGCCCACCTCCCGTGTGCCGGCCCACCCCCGTGGCGGGCTTGGATCAACTCTGGCCGGGCGCGCCGGGTAGGACAACGCAATATCCGCGCAAAGAAAGATGCCCGCTTCTGATCTCTCCAAGACCAGAAGCGGGCAAACAACAAACGAACGCTCAGCTGTCCGCGGGACCCGTGTACTCGGCGATCAGCTGCGCACGCCCCAACGTGTGGAAACGCAGGTTGAAGCCGACCGCCGCGGGCGACGCGTCCGCGTCGGGCCCCAGCTTCTCGGTGTCCACCGCATACACCGTGAAGAGATAGCGGTGGTTCTCCCCGGCCGGCGGCGCGGCCCCGCCGAAGTCCTTCGAGCCGTAGTCGTTACGCGCCTGCACGGCACCCGCCGGCAGCCCGTCGAACGACCCCGTACCGGCACCCGCGGGCAGCTCCGTCACCGACACCGGGATGTCGAACAGCACCCAGTGCCAGAACCCGCTGCCCGTCGGCGCGTCCGGGTCGAAGCACGTCACGGCGAAGCTCTTCGCCCCCGCCGGGAAGCCCTCCCAGCTCAGCTGCGGGGAGGTGTTCCCCGCCGCGTACACCTGAGCGTCCTTCAGCACACCACCCGGCACGATGTCGTCGCTCACCACCGTGAACTCCGCCACCGGCGGATGGAAGTCATGGGGGAGCGGCGCCCTCTTGGCATCGGCCACGTCTGAACCTCCGTATCGCTGACCAGTCCTACGCAAGCGACACTAGAGCCAGTTGCGACGGCCGCCGACCTCGGCGAGCCACTGGTTCAGGTACGCCGCCCAGTCGGTGGTGTGGAAGTCGTCCAGACCCACCTTGAACGCGCGGAACGAGTCGCTGCCCTCGGTGAACAGACCCGGCTTCTTGTCCATCTCCAGGACGACGTCCATCTCCCGGTCGTCCGCGACGAAGCTGACCTCGACCTGGTTCAGACCCCGGTACTGCTGCGGCGCGAAGAACTCGATCTCCTGGTAGAACGGCAGCTTCTGCCGCGTCCCGCGGATGTGGCCACGCTCCATGTCCGCGCTCTTGAACCGGAAGCCCAGCTGGATGAAGGCGTCCAGGATCGCCTGCTGCGCCGGCAGCGGGTGCACGTTGATCGGGTCCAGGTCACCCGAGTCCACGGCACGGGCGATCTCCAGCTCCGTCGTCACCCCGATGTTCATCCCGCGCAGCTGCTGCCCCGCGATCGCGGTGACCGGCGTCTCCCACGGGATCTCGAGCCCGAACGGCACCACGTGCACCGCCCCGGCCTGCACCTCGAAGGCCCCGCCGAGCCGCACCTTCACGAACTCGATGTCCTGCTTGTGCTCCTGGTCCCCACCCTCGACCTCGACCCGCGCCTGCAGGCCGACCGAGAGACCCTCGATCTGCTGGGCGACCGAACCGCCCTGGATCCGCACCTCACCCTGGACGACACCACCCGGGACGACGTTCGCCTCGGTGAGCACCGTCTCCACCGAAGCGCCGCCGGCACCGAGGCTCGCGAGCAGCTTCTTGAATCCCATGACGACTCCCTCTATGTCGTGCGATCTGTCCTGCGCAGTCCTGACCCCTACATACGCGTGACGACCGTAGCCGGTTCCGCACCCCGCCCGGTTGCACCCCCACTACGCTCGGACTCCATGAGCGAGAGCCCCGACCGTACGCCGCTCCCGCGGGCCTTCTTCGACCGTCCCGTCCTCGAGGTCGCCCCCGACCTACTGGGTCGCACCCTTGTACGGAACACGACGGCCGGCCCCATCGAGCTCCGCATCACCGAGGTGGAGGCCTACGCCGGCGCCATCGACCCCGGCTCCCACGCCTTCCGTGGCCGCACCGCCCGCAACGCCGTCATGTTCGGCCCACCCGGACACGCGTACGTCTACTTCACCTACGGCATGTGGCACTGCCTCAACCTGGTGTGCGGCCCGGAGGGCCACGCGAGCGGAGTCCTGCTGCGCGCGGGGGAGATCCTGAAGGGAGCGGAACAGGCCAGGAAGCGTCGACTCTCGGCCCGATACGACTCCGAGCTCGCCAAGGGCCCGGCCCGCCTGGCCACCGCCCTGGACGTCGCCCTCTCCCTGAACGGCACCGACACCTGCGCCGGCCCGGACGCCCCGCTCTCCCTGCTCATGGGCACCCCGCCCCCGCCCGACCGGGTCCGCAACGGCCCCCGCACGGGAGTCGGCGGCGACGGCGCTCCCCACCCCTGGCGCTACTGGATCGACGGCGACCGCACCGTGAGCCCGTACCGGGCCCACGTCCCCCGGAAGCGTCGCCTTGACTCGGGCGCAGCAGATGCGTAATGTGGCCCGAGCCGCTTGAGACGGGCAGCGCTTACTCAAGCCTCCCGAAGCGGCCATCCACTTCCTTACGACGAATCCCAACGGGGCTCATTTCGGCATGCCGAAATTTGTTTCGAAAGGCTCGATTTGAGTCTCCAGGGAAATCGGCTAAAGTAGTGGACACGCCGGAAGGGCCCGAAAGCGAAAGCGAAAAGGGACCGGAAAGCGCCGAGGAAATCGGATCGGAAAGATCTGATAGAGTCGGAAACGAAGGAAGCGCCCGGAGGAAAGCCCGCGAGGGTGAGTACAAAGGAAGCGTCCGCACCTTGAGAACTCAACAGCGTGCCAAAAATCAACGCCAGATTAGTTGATACCCCGTCCATCTTCGGATGGTCGAGGTTCCTTTGAAAAAGTCCACCCCACGGGGTGGCACACAGCGAGGACGCTGTGAACGGATCGGACTATTCCTCCGATCTGTTCCGCTCTCGTGGTGTTCGACCGGATTACCGGTAAACATTCACGGAGAGTTTGATCCTGGCTCAGGACGAACGCTGGCGGCGTGCTTAACACATGCAAGTCGAACGATGAAGCCCTTCGGGGTGGATTAGTGGCGAACGGGTGAGTAACACGTGGGCAATCTGCCCTTCACTCTGGGACAAGCCCTGGAAACGGGGTCTAATACCGGATAACACCGGCTTCCGCATGGAAGCTGGTTGAAAGCTCCGGCGGTGAAGGATGAGCCCGCGGCCTATCAGCTTGTTGGTGAGGTAATGGCTCACCAAGGCGACGACGGGTAGCCGGC